>NZ_CP089924.1:3373256-4709885 GCF_021284765.1 Lysobacter sp. 5GHs7-4
GTGGCCGATCAGCGAGCGCGCCGATTCGGCCGCGTACAACACCGGGTACTCGCCGGTCGCGATCTGCCGCGGCGCCAGCCGCGAGACCGCGCGCTGCGCGGCCTGGCGGCCGATCGCCGCGGTCGCCTCCAGGTCGCCCTCGGCCAAGGCGATGCTGTACCAGCCGTCGCGCTGCATGGCCTCGCCGCGGCCGGCGATCAGCGCGCAGCTCAGGCTGTGCTGGGTGCTGCCTTCGCGGCCGATGAAACCGTGGGAATTGGCGTACACGCCCAGGCTGGCGCCGGTGCCGAGCGAGGCGCCGTCGGAGTTCTCCACGCGTGCGTCGAATTCGCGGCCGGCGCTCTCGCAGGCCAGGGCCAGGTCGACCGCGCGGTCGGCCTCGATCATCCAGGGGTGCCAGCTGTCGAACGCGCGCCAGCCGCCCTCGGCCTGGGCCGGGGCCATCAGTTCGGCGTCGGCCAGGCCCGCGGCCGGATCGTCCTCGGTGTAGCGCGCGATCGCGCAGGCCTGCTCGACGGTGGCCTCCAGGCTGTCGTCGCGCAGGTCGGCGGTGCTGGCGCTGCCCTTGCGGCGGCCGAAGTAGACGGTGATGGCGATGCCGCGGTCGCGGGTGGCCTCGACCGTCTCGACCTCGCCCATGCGCACGTTGACGTTCAGGCCGGTCTCCTCCGAACAGGAGACTTCGGCCTGGCTGGCGCCGCGCGCGCGCGCCGAGGCGAGCAGGCGCTGGGACAGCTCGGACAGGGCGTCCAGGCGCGCTTCGGGGTCGGCGATGACGTGGGCCGGAGCGGACGGGCGGAGGGCGACTGCGTTCAATGTCTTATCCTTGTCTGCCGCGGCGCCGTGCGCCGCGGGAATTCGATTCAGTTTGACGGTAAGCGAGGTGGAGTGCGATGCGCGGCAGAGACGAGGAAACCGGTGAATTTTTCAGCCCCAGCCGCAGCCAGAACCGGCGCGAGGCGCTGGAGGTGCTGGCCCTGGGCGAACAGCTGTCCAAGCTGACCGATGCCCAGCTGGGGCGGCTGCCGATCCCCGAGGGCCTGCTGCCGCATATCCGCGAATGCCGGCGCATCACCGCGCACATCGCCCACAAGCGCCAGCTGGCCTACCTGGCCAAGCAGATGCGGCGCGAGGACGACGCCACCCTGGAAGCGATCCGCGACGCGCTGGACGTCAACGGCGAGGCCGGCCGGCGCGAAGTCGCGGCCATGCACCGGGTCGAGGCCTGGCGCGAGCGCCTGCTCGAAGGCGGCGATACCGCGCTGGCGACGCTGCTGGACGAGTACCCCGGAGCCGACCGCCAGCGTCTGCGCCAACTGGTGCGCAACACGCTGGAGGAGCGCAAGCGCAACAAACCGCCGCACTCGTTCCGCGAGCTGTACCGCGAGCTGCGCAGCCTGGTGCTGGGCGCCAACGAAGCCGACGAACTCGCCAGCGACGACGAAACCTGAGCCAACGCTCTTAAGCCCCTCTCCCGCGAGCGGGGTTGGGCTGAGGGCGCGACGCGAGCGCGCCACTCCAACCTCGCCCGCGCCCCTCATCACCTTCTCCCGCACGCGGGAGAACGGACGGCTCGCGAATGCCTGCTCCGTTTTGGAGCATGCCGATGCGGATATCACGCGCTGGTGCCACCCACCGTCAGCCCATCGATCAGCAGCGACGGCTGGCCCACGCCCACCGGTACGCTCTGCCCGTCCTTGCCGCACACGCCCACGCCTTCGTCCAGCGCCAGATCGTGGCCGATCATGCGCACCTTCTGCATGGTCTCCGGACCGTTGCCGATCAGAGTCGCGCCCTTGACCGGCGCGGTGATCTTGCCGTCCTCGATCAGATAGGCCTCGGTGGCCGAGAACACGTATTTGCCGCTGGTGATGTCGACCTGACCGCCGCCGAAATTGACCGCGTACAGGCCCTTCTTGACCGAGCGGATCATCTCTTCCGGATCGTGCTGGCCGGCGAGCATGTAGGTGTTGGTCATGCGCGGCATCGGCAGATGCGCGAACGACTCGCGGCGGCCGTTGCCGGTCGGCGCCATACCCATCAGGCGCGCGTTGAGGGTGTCCTGCATGTAACCGACCAGGACGCCGTCCTCGATCAGGGTCGTGCAGTTGGTCGGCGTGCCTTCGTCGTCGATGTTGAGCGATCCGCGCCGGCCCGGCAGAGTGCCGTCGTCGACGATGGTCACGCCGGGCGAGGCCACGCGCTGGCCCATGCGGCCGGCATAGGTCGAGGTGCCCTTGCGGTTGAAATCGCCTTCCAGGCCGTGGCCCACCGCTTCATGCAGCAACACGCCCGGCCAGCCGCTGCCCAGCACCACCGGCATCACCCCGGCCGGCGCGTCGATCGCCTCCAGGTTGACCAGCGCCTGACGCAGCGCTTCGCGCGCCAGCGACTCGGGCTTGCCGCCGGCGAACAGCTCGGCGTAACCGTAGCGTCCGCCGCCGCCGGCGTAGCCGCTCTCGCGACGGCCGTTGTGTTCGACGATCACCTGCACGTTGAGCCGCACCAGCGGACGCACGTCGGCGGCGAGAACGCCGTCGCTGCGCGCGACCAGGATGGTGTCGACGCCGCCGGACAGGCTGACGGTGACCTGCTGCACGCGCGGGTCGGCCGCGCGCACCCATTGGTCGAGCTTGCGCAGCTGTTCGACCTTGTCCTCGTTGCCGATGCCGTCGATCGGATCCTGCGCCGGATACAGCGCACGGCCGCCGCCGCGCACCAGCGCGCGCGCGCTGTGCGCCGCGCCGTCGCGTGCGATCGCCCGTGCCGATTTGGACGCGGCCAGCAGCGCCTCGCTGTTGATCTCGTCGGAATAGGCGAAGCCGGTTTTCTCGCCGCTGATCGCGCGCACGCCCACGCCCTGCTCGATCGAGTGCGAGCCGTCCTTGACGATGCCGTCCTCGACCGTCCAGCTCTCGCGCCGCCCGTGCTGGAAATACAGGTCGCCGAAATCCACGCCCGGCCCCAGCAGGGTGCCGAAGGTGCGTTCCAGGCCGCTGGCGTCCAGGCCGGAGGGCAGCAGCAGGCGGGTTTCGGCGAGTTGCAGGGGCAGCGTCATGGGGCGTCCGGGTAAGGGCTCAGGAACATGCTAACCGGCGCCGGCCGGCGGCGTTCTGGGGCGGCGGTGAGGGGTATTCCACTAGATGGCACCGGCGCGACTGCGATTCAAGCCGGCGCCGGGCTGCAAGGCCGCTTTTACGCCTCTCCGTGCAATGCGAAGTCGGCCGCGGCCCAGCCGTGCTGGCCAACAGCGCGCCTCCCACCCCGTCATTCCGGCGAAAGCCGGAACCCATTTTGACTTTGGCTCCAATAAGTCCGCGATTGCCGCCGAAAGAGCCGACCAAAATGGGTTCCGGCTTTCGCCTGAATGACGGTTGTTGAGCTTTTGGGGAGCGTGGAGAGGTCGCTGAATCAGACTATCGCTGAATCGGATTGAAGCCCCTCCCACGACTCGAGGCCACCGCGCTTTCCGAAGCGCCCTACAGCGCCGAGCGCCCCGCCGTCCCGCCCGAGGCCGCATCGGCCGCGCGGCTCTGCTCGCGCGTCATCACCTCGACCTTGGGCTCCTTCCACGGCCCGGTCACCCGGTACGTCTTGGCGCCGATGCCGCTCAGCGGCTTCTGCAGCACGGTACCGGCGGCCGCACCGATGGCGGCGCCGACCGGGCCGGCCGCGATCGCGCCCACCGCGGTCAGCAGGTTGCCGGTCTTGGGCCGGACTTCGATGGTCTGGTCGTAGCTTTGCGCGCGCAGATTGGTCGCGCCGCGGATGTTCACGGTCGCAGCCGGCCCGTCCATGACCAGGTCGTCGCTGCGCGCGCTGCCGCCGCCGATGGCGATGTGGCCACCGACGCGGTTGAAGGCGAAGCCCTTGGAGAACAGGTCGCGGAAGTCCAGTCCCAGGCGCCGCGGCAGCTGGGCGATGCTGAGCAGGCCGATCACGCGACCGGTGCCGGGCTCGACCTCGAGCAGGCGGCCGTCGCGCACGTCCAGGGTCAGGCCGCCGTCCAGCGAGCCCAACGCGAACGCGGCCGGACTGCCGGGCCAGCCGGCGTCGAAGCGGATCTTGGCCTTGCCGCCGGCGACCAGACCGCCGAATCCGAAGCTGCCCAGCAAGGCGCCGGTGTCGCCGCTGTCGATGTTCATGCTCAGGCGCGTGCGCGCCGCCGCGCCGCGACCGCTCCAATCGCCGCTGATGTCGATGGCCTGCTTGTCGCCGCGGGTCTGGATCTGCTCCAGGCGCATGCCGGTCGCCGTCGGGCGCGTGCGCACACGCGCGCTGCCCATGCGCGCATCGCCCAGGCGCAGGTCGGCGATGTCGATGGTCAGCGGCGGCACCTTGGCCGGGTCGAAGCTGGCGTCGATCGGGTTGGCCGCCGGTGCGGTCGTCGTGGCTGCCGGTGCGACGACCGCGGCGCCAGCGCCCGCGCTCGCGGTTGCGGCCGGCGCGCGCCAGTACACGCGCTCGAACTTGCCCGCCAAGGGCGCGGCGCCGTCGGCCTGGGCCAGCACCGCGCCTTCCAGCGCGGGGCCTTCCACGCGCACCGCGGTGGCCCCGCGCGGCGCCGGCGCCACCACCAGCCGGGTGTCGGCGAACACGCCGCCCAGCAGCTGCAGTTTTTGCGCGGTCACGTCGACGCGTTGCAGCGGCAGCCCCTCGCCTTCGCCCTTGCCGCCGCCGTAGGCGAACGCCATCCATTCGATCGCATCCAGCGTGCCGGTGCGGCCGCTCGCGATCAGACCGTGCGCGGGCGGCGCTTCGTCGACGCGGTTGGCGCCCAGCGCGACGCGCACGCCGGTGCGGCCGTTGACGGTGCGCGCGCGCAGCGCCATCACGTTGCCGAAACCCACGCGGATATCGCCGCTGCCCACGGGCAACGGCGTTTCCACCGTCGTCGCCAGGCTACTGGCGGCCGGCTTGCGCAACGGCGCCGGCAGTTCCAGCGCGGTGCCGACCAGATTCGAATGCAGTTGCAGCAAGGTCGGCGGCGTGGCGCCGTCCAGCGCCTTCGGAATCGCGATGCCGATGGTCCAGTTGGAACGCCCGTCCAGATAGGGCTTGAGCCAAGCCACCTCCGGCGCGCGCTCGATCAGCGACGCGGCGCCGACGCTGGCGTCCAGTCCGGCCTCGAACACGTTGCCGCGATCGCGCACGTAGTCGCCCGCGCGCAGCGACAGCTTGCCGGGCTGGCCCTCGTGACGCACCGTCAGATCGTTGGCGCCGAAACCGCCGCGCGCGTACTCCGCGCGCCCGCGCACCTCGTCGAAGGCGAGTTTCCAGCGCGCGTCGGCGAGCTTGGCGCCCTGCAGCTCGACCGCGCCGGAAATCGCGGTGACGCTGCCTGGCTTCAGCGGCAGCTTCATCTCGAAACCGACCTGGGCCGGTCCGCTGGCGGTGAGGTTGGCGAAGGTATCGGCGTGCTGCTTCTGCAAGGGGCTTAGCCGCAGCATGCTCAGCAGCTGCGCGGCGTCGGACGCGGTCTGCGCGTTTACCGTCAGCGCGCCGTCCTTGTAGTGATCGATACCGGCCTGGATGTGCTGCACGCCGACGCCGGCGAGCTTGGCGCTGCCGTCGACGCTGAAGCCGTCGGCGATGAAGGCCACGTCCGCATCCAGGCCCTCGGCCGCCGGCCATTCGGGCTGGAACTTGACCACGGCCTGGTGCAGCTTCGCCGTCGCCTCGAAGCGCCCGTTGCGGTCGCGAAACGGCCAGTCGTCGAGATCGCCGGAGACGATCGCACGGCCGTTGCGCACGCTGCCGCCGACCAGCGCCGAGTCCAGCCAGCGCACCAGCGCCGGCGACATGCTGTGACGGATCCAGAAGCCCTTGGCCACCGGCACCGCGGCTTCGTCCAGGTCGGCGGCGATGTCGATCCACGGCCGCGTGCCGTCGCCCTGCCACCACATGCCGCCGCGCGCGCGCGCGCCGAACCCGTCGCCCTTGACCGTCAGCGCATGCGTGCCGATGCGCCAGCCCGCGCCCTCGCGCCAGCCGGCGACGGTGCCGTCCAGGCTCACGGTGTGGACCACGCCGAAGCCCGACGGCCAGTCGAAGCGCATCGGCGACTTCGCGTCCAGGCGCAGGCTGAAGCCGTCGGCATCGCCTTCGAAGTCGCCCGACAAACCGCTCAGGCCCGGCGCGGTGCCGACCGTGGCGAAGCCCAACCCATCGATGCGCGCGCTGGCGCGCAGCGGGCCGTCGCGGCGGCCGCTCACGGCGATGCGCTGCAACGACGCCTGCGGACGCGTGTTGTGCAACCAGCGGCGCAGGCCCGCGGGCACGCGATCGCTGAGCGCGGCGGCCTGCAGCAGCGGACCGGCATCGATGCGGTCGGCGAGCAGCGCGTAACGCTCGCCGCCGGCGAACGCGAGACCGTCGAGCACTTGTTGTTTGGGGGCCGCGCCGATCCGCAGGCGCGGCGCATCGAAGCGCCAGCCGCCCTGGTCCAGGCGCCAGCGCGCACGCGCCTCGACGCTGTCGAAGCGCACGCGCGGCACGGCTTCGTCGCCTGCGCCCAGCGGCGCGCCGCGCAGCACGACGCGTTCCAGCGCCGCATCGACGGTGACCATGGCGACGCGATGGCCGCGCAGCTCGGCCCAGGCCTCGGCGCGGCCCTGGCCGCTCTCCGCGCCGATGCCGGCGACCTGCAGCAAGGCCGTCCAGGCACTGAGATCGGCGCGGCGCGCGCCGGCATAGGCGCGGCCATCGCCGCGCTTGCGATCGAACTCCAGCGCGGCGTCCAGCGGCGACGCCGGCGCGCCGGCGACGCCGACACTGGGCCAGGCGCGCAGGCCCGCGCGCACGCGGTCGCCGTCCACGCGCAGGCGCAGGTTGATCTTGGGAATGCGCGCATTCACGCCCAACTTGGGCGCGATCACGGCGAGCTTGCCGTCGATCACCTGCAGCTCGCCCAAGCCTTCCAGCGCCGCCAGCGGATCCTTGCTCGGCTGCTCCTGCCCGGGCAGGCCGCGCACTTTCCAGCGGCCGTCGTCGGCGCGCTCCAGGGTCAGGTCCAGTCCGCGCAAGCGCAGCTCGGAGAACGAATGCCCGGGCAGCAGGCCGGCGTAGATCGACACCAGCATCTCGGTGTCGCCGACCACGAACGCCTGCGCGCCCTCGCCCACGCGCAAACCGTCCAGGCGCAGCAGCGGACCGCGCCGCGTCCATTGGGTCTCGACCCGATCAAAGGCGACCGGCCGGCCCGCGCGCTGACTCAGCCAGGCCGCGATGCGCTCGGGATTGCGCTCGGCCATCGGCAGGATCTGGCTGGCCACGCCCAGCAGCACCGCCAGCAACACCAGCAGCACCGCACCCGTGTAGGCGACGCTACGGCGGGCGAAACGCAAACGGCGGCGCAACGGGGTGGGCATTAGATCCCCATCTCCCGCGTGCGGGCGTGCGAGGCAATGGAGCGGTGCGGCGACAGTGCGGTTGCGCGCGCCCTCATCCGGCCCGGCGGGCCACCTTCTCCCGCTCGCGGGAGAAGGGGCGCTGCAAGAAGCATATTTTTAAAGCAGCACGACATCGAACTGCTCCTGCGCGTACTGATCGTCCGGCTGGAACCGGATCGACTTGCCCAGGAACTCCTCCAGCTCGGCCACCGCCGCCGATTCCTCGTCGGTGATGCGCGCGACCACCTTGGGCGATGCGATCACCAGCAGCCGCGGCGCGTCGAACTGGCGCACCTGGCGCACGATGTCGCGGAAGATTTCGTAGGTCACCGTTTCCGGCGTTTTCAGCGTGCCGCGGCCGCCGCATTCGTGGCAGGGCTCGCTGAGCTGGCGCTCCAGGCTTTCGGTGGTGCGCTTGCGCGTCATCTCCACCAGGCCCAGCGGCGAGAACTCGTACACCGTGGTCTTGGCATGGTCGCGCGCCAGCGACTTCTCCAGCTGGCGCAGCACCTGGCGCTTGTGCTCGGCATCGGTCATGTCGATGAAGTCGATGATGATGATGCCGCCCAGGTTGCGCAGGCGCAGCTGGCGCGCCACCGACTGCGCCGCTTCCAGGTTGGTGCGGTAGACCGTCTCCTCTAGGTTGCGCTGCCCCAGGAACGAGCCGGTGTTGATGTCGACCGTGGTCATGGCCTCGGTCTGGTCGATCACCAGATAGCCGCCGGACTTCAGCGGCACCTGCTTGTCCAGCGCGCGCTGGATTTCGTCCTCGACCCCGTACAGGTCGAAGATCGGGCGCGCGCCGGTGTAGTGCTCGATCTTTTCGTCCAGGCCCGGCATGTACTGCGCGGCGAACACGCGCAAACGCTCGCAGGTCTCGCGCGAGTCGACCTTGACCTTCTCCACGTCGCGCCGCATCAGGTCGCGCACCGCGCGCAGCGGCAGGCTCAGATCCTCGTACACGCGCTCGCCCACGCGCGAGCTGCGCGATTTCTCGGCGATCAGCGCCCAGGCGCGGCTCAGGTAGGCCACGTCCTCGGCCAGGGCCTCGGCGGGCTGGCTTTCGGCGTTGGTGCGCACGATGTAACCGTGGTTCTCGCCGGCCGGCGCCAGCGCGGTCACGTGCGCCTTCAGGCGCTGGCGCTCGGTCTCGTCCTCGATGCGCGCCGACACGCCGACCACGCGCGTGCGCGGCAGCAGCACCAGGTAGCGCGAGGGAATGCTGAGCTGGGTGGTCAGGCGCGCGCCCTTGCTGCCGATCGGGTCCTTGACCACCTGCACGATGATCTCCTGGCCCTCGCGCAGCAGCTCGGCGATCGGCCGGGTCGGCGTCGGCGGCAGCGGCGCTTCGTCGCCCTCGCCCTCGCTGACCTGCGCCGGCTTGACGATGTCGGCCGCGTGCAGGAACGCCGCGCGCTCCAGGCCGATCTCGACGAACGCCGCCTGCATGCCCGGCATCACCCGCTGGACCTTGCCCTTGTAGATGTTGCCGACCACGCCGCGGCGCCAGCCGCGCTCGATGTGCAGCTCCTGCAGCATGCCGTTTTCGACCACCGCGACACGGGTTTCGCGCGGGGTGACGTTGACGAGTATTTCTTCGGTCATGGCGTGGAGGCGCTCTGCGGTTCGTCAACGGTGGGGGAAGGCCGCGCGGTGGCCGAGACGCGCGGGTCACGCATCCAGGCCGGCCTCGCGCAGCAGGCGCACGGTGTCGTGCAGGGGCAGGCCCATCACGCCGGAATAGCTGCCGCTCAGGCGGGTCACGAAGGCCTCGGCGCGGCCCTGGATCGCGTACGCGCCGGCCTTGCCCTGCCACTCGCCGCTGGCGACGTAGGCGGCGATGCGCGCCTCGTCCAGTACTTCGAACTCGACCTGCGACACCGACACCGCCTGCGATTCGCGCGCCGGCGAGACCAGCGACACCGCCGAAATCACCCGATGGCCGCGACCGGACAGGCGGCGCAGCATGGCCGCCGCGTCCTCGCCGTCGCGCGGCTTGCCGAACACTTCGTCGTCCAGCACCACCTCGGTGTCGGCGCCCAGCACCAGCGCGCTGGGGTTGCCGACCACGCTCAGCAGGCCGGCGCCGGCCTTCTCGCGCGCGACCCGGCGCACGTAGTCCTCGGCCGGTTCGCCGGGCTGGCGGTGTTCGGGGATATCCAGGTCCAGCACCCCGAACGGCAAGCCCAGGCGGCTTAGCAATTCGTGGCGGCGTGGCGATTTGGAGGCGAGATAGAGCATCCTGCGAAGCATAACCCGCGCTGACTGAGCGCCGCCCCACACGGGTTCGCACAACCCCGTCCTGGATCACGATTCGTTCACTGGATCGGCAACACCCTAGTTCCCATACTCAACAGGAGTTGAACATGTCGTCCTCGCCAAGCCGGCAGCTGTCCCGTACCTCCCGCTTCGCCCTGCGCCCCCTGGTGCTGGCCGCCACCCTCGCTCTCGGAGCCGTCACCGCCATGTCCGCCAACGCCCAGACCGCCCCGGCCTACGTGGCCACCGACGGCACCCTGCTTTCGGTGTCGGCCGAGTCGGAGGTCAAGCGCGTCCCCGACATCGCCGTGATCTCCACCGGCGTGGTCACCCAGGCCGCCGACGCCAACGGCGCCATGCGCGCCAATGCGGACCAGATGGCCAAGGTCGTGGCCGCGATCAAGGCCGCCGGCATCGCCGACCGCGACATCCAGACCAGCGGCGTCAACCTCAACCCGCAATACCGTTACGCCGAGAACCAGCCGCCGGTGATCACCGGCTATCAGGCCAGCAACACGGTCAACCTGACCGTGCGCGACATCGCCAAGCTCGGCAAGATCCTCGACGCCCTGGTCGCCACCGGCGCCAACCAGATCAACGGCCCGACCTTCGACATCGACGACAAGGTCAAGGCCGTGGCCTACGACGAAGCGCGCCGCGGCGCGGTCGAGAAGGCGCAGGCGCGCGCGGAGATGTACGCCAAGACCCTGGGCATGAAGGTGCGCCGCATCGTCAGCATCAGCGAAGGCGGCCGCTTCAACCCGCCGGTGCCGATGATGGCGATGGCGCGCATGGAAAAGGCCGGCGCCGCCGCCGACACCTCGATTTCGCCCGGCGAAAGCGCGCTGTCGGTGAACCTGGACGTGGTGTTCGAGCTGGGCAAGTAAGCGCCATGACCGCCCCCGACCCGCGCAAGCCGGCGCCCGGTTACCCCGAGCCGCAGCCGCGCAACCCGGACGACGCGCGCCAGCCGCACCCCCAGCGGCCGCCGAATCCGGACGAGGGCGGTCTGGAGCGCGAACCGCGCACCGACCCCGACCCCGCCGACGAAGACTGACGCGTCGCATCCGTTGCACTGAAGAAGGCCCGCGCGAGCGGGCCTTCTGTTTGGTCCGTCGGCGGCCGTGTCGGGGCTCTACCGGCCAGGGTCGCCGCCGGCCACGGGCCCGCCCGCGCGGATGCGCGCACCCGGTTCGCCCGCCGATAGGGTCGCACCGGCGCCCAGAAAACACCCTCTAAAAAAAATTTCGCGGGGCTTAACCCCGGCCGCGATCCCGGCCCGTTTCGATTCGTGCAGACCACTCCAGGAGAGCTTCCATGGCGCACGCGATCCCACACCCCGAACGTCAACTGGACGGCAACCGCATCGTCGGCACGGCCGGCGCGATCGCGGTCAACGTCGCCTTGCTGATGCTGCTGATGGTGCCGATGTCGGTGCCGCAGGAGACGATCGAAGAAACGATCACGACCGTCATTCCGATTTTCGACAAGCCCAAGCCGGTCGATCCGCCTCCTCCGCCGCCGCCCGTCAAGATCGAACAGATCCGGCCGCGCACGTCCACACCGCAGCCGATACCGATCGAAATTCCGCCGACGCCGCCGATCGTCGATCCGATCGCCACCGACAGCATCGTCGTGCCCGACACGCCGCCGCAGCCCGAGACCTTCGCCCGCGCCGATCTGGGCCGCGGCGAAATGATCGCCGGCATGAGCCTGCAGGTGATCAACAACCCGGCCCCCACCTACCCCGGCGAAGCGGTGCGCAACCAGCTCACCGGCACGGTGATGCTAGAGATCCTGGTCGGCATCGACGGCAAGCCGATCGAGGTGACGGTGGTCAAAAGCAGCGGCCACCGCGTGCTCGACCAGGCCGCCAAGCGCGTGGTGATGCAGCGCTGGACCTTCGAGCCGGCGATGCAGGCCGGTCAGGCGGTGCAGGCGCGCGGCCGGGTGCCGATCGAATTCACTCTGGAACGTTGAGTCCCTTGGCGAGGGGCGGCCCGGGCCGGTACGGCCGGGCCGTTTTTTTTCGCTGAAAGAGCTTAAAAGCGAATCTCCCCCAACCCCTCTTTCTCAAAGAGGGGAGCCAGGCAAGAGCGCAGCTGCGTCGGAAGCACCGTATGTGTTCCCCCCTTTGAAAAAGGGGGGGCAGGGGGATTTGCTTTTGCGTTCCCTCAAGCCCGGTGATACGGATGATTGGCCAGCAACGCCGCCGCGCGATACAGCTGTTCGGCCGCGACCAGGCGCACCAGCATGTGCGGCAACGTCAGCGGCCCCAGCGACCACTGCTCGTCGGCGCGCGCGAGCACGTCGGGCGCGTGGCCTTCCGGCCCGCCGATCAAGAACGCCAGGTCGCGGCCCTGCCCGCGCCAATGCTCCAGCCGCTGCGCCAGTTGTTCCGATGTCCACAGCCGTCCGCGCCCTTCCAGCGCGACCACGCAGGCGTTCTTGGGCAGCGCCGCGATCACGCGCGCGCCTTCGTCCTGGGTCGCGCGCGCGGCGTCGCGGCCCTTGCCGCGCAGGCCGGGCTCGATCTCGTTCAGCTCCAGCGGCAGCCAGTGCGAGAGCCGCTTCTGGTATTCGCCGAAGCCTTCGGCGACCCAGCGCGGCGCGCGTTCGCCGACGGCGATCAGTTTCGCTTTCATGCCGACATGGTAGCGGTACGCGACGCATGCACGGCGCAAACCGCGCCTGCGTCGCATTCACGGACGATGACGCGCGGATGTCATCGAACGGTTATCGCGCCGACCTAGCGTGCAGGTTCCCCCAGCCAGCAGGAGCCGCACCGTGGATGCTTTCGATCCCTCCCGCCGCCAGGTCCTCAAGGGCAGCGCCGCCGCGATGGCGGTCGGCGCCATGGGCACGCTAGGCGCGTTGTACTCGCGCCAGGCGCTCGCCGCCCACGACCCGACCCGGCTTGCCCCCGTCCCCAGCCGCTACGGCCCGCTCGCCCCGGTGGCCGACCGCAGCACCGGCCTGCCCTTGCTGCAGCTGCCGCGCGGTTTCAGTTACCGCTCCTTCGGTTGGAGCGGCGACCGCATGGACGACGGCCAGCCCTGCCCCGACCGCCACGACGGCATGGCCGTGGTCGGCGTGCGTCCGGGCGGGCGCCGTCCGCACGAGATCGGCGCCGGCCGCTGGCGTCCGCACGGGCCCGAATACGTGCTGATCCGCAATCACGAACGCGGCGCCGCCGCGCCGATCCAGGCCTCGGGCATGTACGACACCGGCGACCTCGGCGGCGGCGCGCGCGCCGGCGGCGGCACCACCACGCTGAGCTACCGCAACGGCGAATGGTGCAGTTTGGAACCCAGCCTGGGCGGCACCCTGGTCAACTGCGCCGGCGGTCCGACGCCGTGGGGCACCTGGCTGAGTTGCGAGGAGATCAAAAGCGACGCGGTCTCCAGCACCGGCCGCAAGCACGGCTACGTGTTCGAGGTCGATCCGCGCAGCGAACGCACCAGCGGCCGTCCGCTGATCGGCCTGGGCCGTTTCAGTCACGAGGCGGTGGCGATCGATCCGCGCACCGGCATCGTTTATCTCACCGAGGACGACCGCAACAAGGCCGGCCTGTACCGCTTCATTCCCAACGACCGCGCCGGCCGCAACGGCTCGCTGGAGCACGGCGGGCGCCTGCAGGCCGCGCGCGTGCGCGGACGCCGCAACGCCGATCTGACCGTGGCCAGCATCGGTACCGAGTACGCGCTGGAATGGGTGGACGTGCCCGATCCGGATCTGGACTCGATCGCGGCGCCGGCCGGTTTCCCCGACATCTCGGCCGGCGAAACGCTCAGCGGCACCTTCGCCCAGGCCTGGGCCGACGGCGCGCTGCGCATGAGCCGCGGCGAAGGCATCTGGTACAGCTACGGCAAGATGTTCATCGTCGACACCAGCACCGGCGTCGACAGCCAGGGCCGCAAGGGCCGCGGCAACGGCGCGGTGTGGGTACTGGACCTGGGCAGCCAGCGCCTGCGCGCGTTGTTCGTCAGCGGCAACCAACTGGCCGCGCACAATCCCGACAACATCAGCGTGAGCGCGCGCGGCGGCGTGATCCTGTGCGAGGACGGCGGCGAAAGCCCGGACGAATACGGCCCCGGCGCGCGCCTGATCGGCCTGACCCGCGCCGGCGAATCGTTCTACTTCGCCAAGAACAACGTCGCCCTGACCTCGCAGCAGATCGCCGACGCCGGCAAGTCGGTGCCCGAGGGCGATTACCGCGACACCGAGTTCTGCGGCGCCTGCTGGGATCCGTTCGCGCGCACCCTGTTCGTGAACATGCAGACGCCGGGGATCACGGTGGCGATCACGGGGCCGTGGGAGCGTGGGCCGTTGTAGTTCCGCCGCGATCAAAAGCAAATCCCCCCTACCCCCCTTTTCCAAAGGGGGAACCGCATGCGGCAGCCGTCGCGGCCGCTGGTCTTCCCCCTTTGGAAAAGGGGGATTGAGGGGGATTTGCTTTGCGGTAGCGCAAAAAAAAACGGCGCCCATCGGCGCCGTTTCCTTGCGGGAGTGTGGGCCGCTGTAGTTCCGCCGCGATCGAAAGCAAATCCCCCCCCTTTTCCAAAGAGGGGAACCGCCATGCGGCAGCCGTCGCGGCCGCTGGTCTTCCCCCTTTGGAAAAGGGGGATTGAGGGGGATTTGCTTTGCGGTAGCGCAAAAAAAACGGCGCCCATCGGCGCCGTTTCCTTGCGAATGAAGAGCGGCCTTACAGCCGATCCTCCCCATCCGTCTCCAACTCGTCGTCGTAGCTGGGCGGCTGGTCGCCGACCGTCCACAGGCGCTCCAGCGCGTAGAACTCGCGCACGCGCGGCAGCATCACGTGCACGACCACGTCGCCCAGGTCGACCAGCACCCATTCGGCCTCGCGCTCGCCTTCCACGCCCAACGGCATGACGTCGAGGTTCTTGGCGAACTTGACCACTTCGTCGGCGATCGACTTGACGTGGCGGGTGGACGTGCCCGAGGCGACCACCATGTAGTCGGTGACGCTGCTCTTGCCGCGCACATCGATCTCGACGACGTCCTTGGCTTTGAGTTCCTCGACCGCGGCGCGCACCGTGCTCAACAGAGCGTCGGTCGACGGCGGCGGGGTCGGCATGCGGGTCTTGATGACGTGGGCTTGGCTGGTCAAGGAGGGGACTCTGGGGCGGCTCGCGGGGTTTGCCCGGAGATTATAGCGGAGCGCCGGCCCCGGCCCGGCCCGCGTACAGGCCATGGCGCTCGATATAGGCCGCCACCGGCGCCGGAACCAGGTCCTGCCAGGGCTGGCCGGTCGCGATGCGCTGGCGGACCTGACTGGCCGATTCGGCCTGCAGGGGCTGGTTCAGGCGCAGCACCCGGCCCGCCGGCGCGGTCCGCAGCGCGGCCGCGTCGTCGGTTTCGCGGCCGGCGATGCGGACGTTCAGCTCCGCGGGCAGGCCCTGCTCCAGCGGGCTGCCGGGCCGTTGCGCGACCACGAAATGCGCCAGATCGAACAGGGCTTCCCATTCGTGCCACTGCGGCAGGCCCAGGAAACTGTCGGCGCCGACCAGCAGCGCGACCGGCGCGTCGGCGCCGATCTGCGCGCGCAGCTCGCGCAAGGTTTCGACGGTGTAGGAGCGGCCGGCGCGCGCGAGCTCGCGCGTGTCCACGACCAGGCGCGGCTCGCCGGCCACGGCCAGATCGAGCATGCGCGCGCGCTGCGCGGCGTTGGCGCCCGGCGGCGCACGATGCGGCGGATCGGCCGCGGGCATCAGGCGCACGGTCTCGTCCAGCGCGTCGCGCGCGGCGCGCGCGATCGCCAGATGGCCGTCGTGGACCGGATCGAAGGTGCCGCCGTAGAAAACCAGCAAACTCATCGCGGCGGCGTTTGCAGGAAGCCGCGGCGATCGCGTAGAGCGCAGGCGTTCACGCGCCGCCCGACGCCAGCAGGCGCGCCGCGCGCGGCTCGGCCACCGCCAGCAACAGGCGCTCCAGCGCGACCCAGGCATCGCCGGCTTCGCGGCCCTTGGCCATGCGGTCGACGCGGCCGGCCTGGGCGACGAAGGCGTCCCAGCGCCGCGCGTCGTGACGCTGCAGCGCGCGCCGGTACATCGGCTGCTTGGAATCCCACACGCGCTGCGCCTTGAACTCCGCCGACAGATTGCCGCCGCGCGCGTTGACCCGCGCCAGCGCGGCGCCGCGTTGCAGCTCGATCACCACCATGCCCAGCAGCGCCGGCACCGCTTCGCCTTCGGCGCGCAGGCCGGCGAGCATGCGCGACACCTGCGCGCCCTGCCCGTTCATGGCCGCATCGACCACGCGGAACACGTCGTAACGCGCGGCGTCGGCGACCAGCGATTCCATGCGCGCCAGATCGATGGCCTCGCCGTCGGACAACAGCGCGAGCTTGTCGACTTCCTGCGCGGCCGCCAGCAGGTTGCCCTCGACGCGGTCGGCCAGGCTTTGCACGGCGTCGCGGTCGGCGCGCAGATTGCGCGCGCGCAAGCGCCGTTCGATCCATTCGGGCAGTTCGTGCGGCTTGATCTGCCAGGCGATGGCGACGCGGCCGATGCGGCCGATGGCCTCGCTCCATTTGCCGCCGTGCTGCTTGCTCCACTCGCCGCAGGTCACCAGCAGGGTCACGTCCTGCGGCGGATCGGCGCAGAAGCCGGAGATCACCTCGGCGCCGTCCTTGCCGGGCTTGCCCGTGGGCAGGCGCAGCTCGACCAGGCGCCGGCTGGCGAACAGGCTGGGCGCGCGGAAACTGGCTTCCAGCGCGTTCCAGTCCGGTTCGCGCTGATTGCCTTCGGCTTCGAACACTTCGCGTTCGGCGATGCCCTGCTGGCGCGCGGCGGCGCGCACGGCATCGGCGGCTTCGAGCACGCGCAGCGGCTCGGGGCCGGCGATCAGGTAAGCGGGACGCAGCGGCTCGGATGCGGCCTGGGCCGCCAGCTGTTCCGGCTTGAGTTCCATCGTCAGCGCGGCGTGGGCGGCGCCGGTTCGGCCTTGGCCGGCGCGACCGATTCGGCCGCCTCCATCGCCGCCTGCGCGGCATCCGGCGCGATCGCGCGCTCGGTGGATGCCGCGGCGGTGCCGCCGTCGATCTTCTTCACCACCGCGTCGATGCGTCGCAGCACCGAGGCGGTCATCTCACGGCGCATTTCGCGCTGCAGCACTTCGCGCTCGCCTTCGGTACCCAGCGAGTTGACCGGGTTGGAGACGTAATCGCGCGCGAGCTCGACGGTCTGGCGCGGCACCATGGCGGTGCCGTCGGCGCGACGCAGCTCGAAGATCACCGCGTAGCGCAGGCTGTATTCCTGGGTGCGGCCGAGTTCGTCCAGCGCGACCGGGGTGTCGCCCCAGCGCTCGGACAGCAGGTCCAGCACTGCCGCCGATTCGGTTTCCGGCGTGGCCGGTACCGCACCCGCGCGGCTCAAGGCCATGGCCAGCGATTCGGCCAGCGGACTGTAGCGGTCCACCGACACCACGCGCACCGGGCCGAGGTCCGGCGGCAGCGTCAGCGCGCTGCGCAATTGGAAACCGCAAGCCGACAAGGCCAGCACGAGGGCAGCCGCAGCGGCGGCGATGAACGGACGACGGGTCATGCGCGAAGTCTGGACGAGGCGGCGGCGGGCAGCAATAGCTGGGGCTGAACGGCGGTGGCAGCGAAAAGCGAATCCCCCTCAATCCCCCTTTTCCAAAGGGGGAGGCGCATGGCGCTGAAGTGGCCGCGCGCGTCGCATCCGCTGCTCTCCTCTTTTTCGAGTAGGAGGAGGCGCGTCGAACCCGCGGGTCTTCCCCCTTTGGAAAAGGGGGATCGAGGGGGATTTGTCGCGGCCTCAGGCCGCGACGATGTTGACGATCTTGCCCGGCACCACGATCACCTTGCGCACGCTCAGGCCTTCCAGGTACTTGAGCACGTTCGGTTCGGCCAGGGCCAGGCGTTCGGCTTCTTCCTTGGCGACGTTGACCGCGACCTCGATGGTGCCGCGCAGCTTGCCGTTGACCTGCACCGCCAGCGTCACCGCGTCGCGCTGCAGGGCCGAGCCGTCGGCCTGCGGGAAGCTCAAGTCTTCCAGCAGGGTTTCGGCGTGGCCCAGCGCCTGCCACAGGGCGTGGCTGGCGTGCGGGGTGATCGGATTGAGCAGCAGCACCGCCGCTTCCAGCGCTTCCTGGCGCAGGGCGCGGCCGTTGCCGCTGGCGTCGTCGAACTTGGACAGATGGTTCAGCAGTTCCATCACCGCGGCGATCGCGGTGTTGAAGCTGTGGCGGCGGCCGTAGTCGTCGCCGACCTTCTGGATGGTCTCGTGCAGCTGCCGGCGCAGGGTCTTCTGCGCGGCGTCCAGCGTGGCCAGGTCCAGCGCCGGCGCAGGGCCGTCGGCGGCGTGCTTGTGCACCATCGCCCACAGGCGGCGCAGGAAGCGCGCCATGCCTTCGACGCCGGCCTCGTTCCATTCCAGCGACTGTTCCGGCGGCGCGGCGAACATCGAGAACAGGCGCACGGTGTCGGCGCCGAACTTGCCCACCATCAGCTGCGGATCGACGCCGTTGTTCTTCGACTTCGACATCTTCTCGGTGCCGCCGATATGCACCGGCGCGCCGTCCGATTTCAGCGTCGCGCCGACGATGCGGCCGCGCTCGTCGCGTGCGACTTCGACGTCGGCGGGATTGATCCAGTCCTTGCCGCCATCTTCCAGGTCGCGATAGAAGGTCTCGGCGATCACCATGCCCTGAGTCATCAGGTTGGTCGCCGGCTCGTCGCTGGTCACCAGGCCCTGATCGCGCATGAGCTTGTGATAGAAGCGGAAGTACATCAGGTGCAGGATCGCGTGCTCGATACCGCCGATGTACTGGTCCACCGGGGTCCAGTACTTGGCGCGCTCGTCGACCTGCTGGGCGGCGCCCGGCGAGGTGTAGCGCGCGTAGTACCAGCTCGACTCCATGAAGGTGTCGAAGGTGTCGGTCTCGCGCTCGGCCGCGCCGCCGCAGCTCGGGCACACGGTCTTGCGCCACTCGGGATCGGCCTTGATCGGCGACTGCACGCCGCTGAACGCGACGTCCTCGGGCAGCACCACCGGCAGTTGGTCCTCCGGCACCGGCACGTCGCCGCAACTGGGGCACAGGATCACCGGAATCGGGCAGCCCCAATAGCGCTGGCGGCTCACGCCCCAATCGCGCAAGCGGTAATTGACCCGGCGCACCACCCGGCCGTCGGCACCGTACTGGGCCGCAATCGCGTCCAGCGCCTGCTGGAAATCCAGGCCGTCGAACTCGCCCGAATTCACCAGCCAGCCGCGCTCGTTGTAGGCGGCCTCCTCGAAGATGCGGCGCTGGAATTCCTCCACCACCTGCACCGCGGCGCCGGTGTCGTAGACGTCGACCGCGCCGGCCTCGCCCAGCGCGCTGCGCATCGGGTCGTCGTGGCGGGCGACGTGGCGGCCGATCTCGTCCAGCGCGTCGCGCACTTCGTCGGGCACGATCACCATCTTGATCGGCAGCTGGTAGCGCAGGGCGAACTCGTGATCGCGCTGATCGTGGCCGGGCACCGCCATCACCGCGCCGGTGCCGTAGTTCATCAGCACGAAGTTGGCCACGTACACCGGCAGTTCCTCGCCGGTGACCGGATGCAGCGCGCGCAGGCCGGTGTCCATGCCGCGCTTTTCCTGCGTCTCCAGCTCGGCCTCGGTGACGCCGCCGCGCTTGAGGTCGGCCAGGAACGCGGCCAGGTCGGGATCGGTTTCGGCGGCCTGCAGCGCCAGCGGATGCTCGCCGGCGATCGACACGAAGGTCACGCCCATCAGGGTGTCGGGACGGGTGGTGAACACGGTCAGCGGCTCGACCGCATGCCCGGCCTCGTCGCGCACGTCGAAGCGGATTTCCAGGCCTTCGCTGCGGCCGATCCAGTTGCGCTGCATGGTCTTGACCGCTTCCGGCCAGCCCGGCAGCGCGTCCAGGCCGTCCAGCAGTTCCTGCGCGTAGGCGGTGATCTTGAGGAACCACTGCGGGATCTCGCGCTTTTCCACCAGCGCGCCGGTGCGCCAGCCGCGGCCGTCGATCACCTGCTCGTTGGCCAGCACGGTCTGATCGACCGGGTCCCAGTTGACCACCGAGTTCTTGCGGTAGGCCAGGCCCTGCTTCATCAGGCGCACGAACATGCGCTGCTCGTGCACGTAGTAGTCCGGACGGCAGGTCGCGAACTCGCGCGACCAGTCGATCGCGTAGCCCATGGTCTTGAGCTGCGCCTTCATGTGTTCGATGTTGGCGTAGGTCCACTTGGCCGGCGCGGTCTTGTTCTTGATCGCGGCGTTCTCGGCCGGCAGGCCGAACGCGTCCCAGCCCATCGGCTGCAACACGTTGTAGCCGGTCATGCGCTTGTAGCGGCTGATCACGTCGCCGATGGTGTAGTTGCGCACGTGGCCCATGTGCAGCGCGCCGGAGGGATACGGCAGCATCGACAGGCAGTAGTACTTGGGCTTGTCGGAATGCTCGCCGACCTCGAAGGCGCGGGTGCCGTCCCAAAAGCGCTGGGCGGCGACCTCCACGGACTTGGGGTCGAAGGCGTTGCTGTCGATGGGGGCTTGGGCGGCGTCGCTGGACACAGGCGGCTGGCAGGGCTAAGGAAGACCGGAAAGCCTACCGCAGTGCACAAAAGGCCGCCATGGCGGCGGCCCCGTTACGGTGAATACGCGCCGGAAGCCGCTGTTTACGGGCGTTCGACGCCGTCGCGCGGCCTTCCCAGGGGCAAGCCTGGGTGCTCGGCAGCGGCGCCAGGCCCGTCCGCGCCCCCGTTCGGGGCGCGGTGCACGGGCCTCGCGCGCGTGGCAACGCTGCGCGCGCCGCGACCGGCCGTGACGGCCGCGGCGCGCGTTCAAGCCGACTTAAGGGCTCAGCGCTTGGTGCATACCCAACCGACCACCTTGCCCTCGGCGTCGCGCACCGGCGTCGCCTTCTGCCCGATCGGGCACAGCAGCAACGGCTGGGTGGCTGCGTCGACCGGGGTCGGCACCGACGACAGGGCGATGAAGGCGAGGAGCAGACAGAACGTCAGTTTCATGGACGAACTCCTGTTGATTTCCGCAAAGGTTCGCTTGCATGCTGCGGCGGCCCATTCCCGGACCGCGCGGGCGATTGTCGCCGCATTCGGACCGACATGTGCGAAGTCAGTCGCATTTTTTGCCGGTGCGCCAGCGTATGGCGCACCGATTACTTCACGTGCACAGCCGGAATCCATCATGACTCGTCCGTCCGCCGCCGTATCGTTCGTCCTCGCCGCCCTGCTCGCTCCGCCCGCCCTGGCCGCCGAAGCGCCGACCGCGCTGCACTGCGGCAAGCTGTTCGATGCGCGCAGCGGCCAGTTGCTCGATGCCCGTACGGTGGTGGTGCGAGAAGGCAAGGTGGCCGAGGTGCTGCCGGGCCGCGCCGACGTGGCCGGCGCGCAGGCGATCGATCTCAGCGGCCACACCTGCACGCCGGGCTGGACCGACCTGCACGTGCATCTGGCTTCGCAGTCCAGCCCGCAGAGCTATTCCGAAGGCTTCCGCCTCGACGACGTCGATTTCGCGTTCCGCTCGGTCGGTTTCGCCAAGAAGACCCTGCTGGCCGGCTTCACCAGCGTGCGCGACCTCGGCGGCGAAGTCAGTCCGCACCTGCGCGATGCGATCAACCAGGGTCTGGTCGACGGACCACGGATCTGGGCCGCGGGCAAGTCGATCGCGACCACCGGCGGCCACGCCGATCCCACCAATGGCTACAACGACGCGCTGTCGCACCTGATCGGCCCGCCCGGCCCCACCGAGGGCGTGATCAATTCGATCGAGGACGCGCGCCAGGCCGTGCGCCAGCGCTACAAGGAAGGCAGCGACGTGATCAAGATCACCGCCACCGGCGGCGTGCTGTCCTACGCCAAGTCCGGCGACGCACCGCAGTTCACCGTCGAGGAAGTGAAGGCCATCGTCGACACCGCCAAGGACTACGGCTATCGCGTGGCCGCGCACGCGCACGGCGAGGAAGGCATGAAGCGCGCGGTGCTGGGCGGCGTCACCAGCATCGAACACGGCACCTACATGAGCCCGGAAGTGATGTCGCTGATGAAGCAGAAGGGCACCTGGTACGTACCGACCATTTACGCCGGCCGCTTCGTCGCCGACAAGGCCAAGATCGACGGCTACTTCCCCGAAGTGGTGCGCCCCAAGGCCGCGCGCATCGGCGCGCAGATCCAGGACACCGCCGGCCGCGCCTACCGCGGCGGGGTCAAGATCGCGTTCGGCACCGACATGGGCGTGGGCCCGCACGGCGACAACGCGCGCGAGTTCCTCTACATGGTCGAAGCCGGCATCCCGGCCGCGACCGCGCTGCAGGCCGCGACCATCCGCGCCGCCGAGGTGCTGGGCGTGGACGACCAGGGCGTGATCGAAGCCGGCAAGCGCGCCGACATCGTCGCCGTGCCGGGCGACCCGATCGCCGACATCAATGCGGTGATGAAGGTCGACTTCGTGATGAAGGACGGCAAGGTCTACCGCCAGCCGGGCGCCACGAACTGAGCCTTGCGCCCGATGACGCCGGTGGCGGCATGCGCGCCGCCGGCGCGGCGCGAATCCGCCGCGGCATCGCCGATGCCGCGTCCGCAGCAGCCGGCCATGCAGGAGCGCCGCGATGGATCTGGAATGGATGGGCTACGTGGCCGCGACCCTGACCACGCTGTCGTTCGTGCCGCAGGCGGTGAAGACCATCCGCAGCCGCGACACCCGCGGCATTTCGCTGGGCATGTACGTGGTGTTCACCATCGGCGTGGGCTTCTGGTTCGGCTACGGCCTGGCCTTGCGCTCGTGGCCGATGATCGTGTCCAACACCATCACCTTCGCGTTGGCGGCGACCATCCTGGTGCTGAAGATCAAGCACGGCTGAGGCGCGCACGCCTCGGTCGGCACGCTCCGATCAGCGCACCGCCGCCCGCGCGCGCGCCGCGATTAGCCACCAGCCCAGCCACGCCACGAACGCCGCACGCTGCGCCAGGCCTGCCGGCATCAGCGACGGCAGCACCAGCGCCAGCAGCAGCACCGCCACCGCCGCGATCAGGCTGGCCTGACTGAGCGTGCGCAGCTCCGGTCGCGCGCGGTTGCGGCTGCCCACCGAGATCGCCAGCGCGCCGGCGGCGAAGGCCAGCCACCACAGCAGCCATACGGTCGCATGCAGGCGGCTGGCCGCGGCATCGAAGTCCTGCGTGTCCAACGGCAGCAGTCCCTGCGCGGCGAACGCCAGCGCCGACAGCAGCACCAGCTGCGCGCCCACGCGCACGCTCCAGCGCGTGCCGGCCAGCGCTTCGCGCAAGCCCAGCGCCACCGCGGCGGCGAGCAGGCCCGGCAGCACGAAGGCGAACAGGTTGAACCACAGCGCATGCGGCGCGCCTGCGCCGCCCAGCCACGCCACCGGATGGCGCGTGTGCGTGTAGCCGTCGAGCGCGGCGCCGTAACAGGCCACGGCCAGCACGAACGACAGCAGGGCCGCGGCCGCGGCGATGAATTTCCAGGACTTCACAGCGACTCCCATACGAATACGTCCTCCACGCCGACGCCGAACGCGCGCGCGATCCGGAACGCCAGTTCCAGCGACGGCGCGTAGCGTCCGGCCTCCAACGCGATGATGGTCTGGCGGGTCACGCCGCAGGCATCGGCCAACGCCTGCTGGGTCATCTCGTCGCGCTCGAAACGCAGGCGGCGGATGCGGTTCTGGATCGGGGTGGCGACCATGCGCGCGCTCAGTGCCGGTCGCGCCAGTAGTAGACCGCACTGGCCGCGTACTCGCACAGCCAGCACGCCATCAGCGCGGCCACCAGCAGGCTGGAGATCATCGCCGGCGTCGCCCAGTCCAGGCGCGAGGCCGGGCTGAAACCCAGCGTCACCGCCAGGCCGATCGTGCCGAACATCAGCGCGCCATGGCCCCAGTCGGCGGCGTGGCGCGCGATCTCGCGGTCGCGCTCGTCCTCTTCCACCGCGCCCTTCCAGCGCGAACGCAACAGCTGCGACAGCACCGCCCAGGCGATCAGCAGCAGCACCAGCTTGCGCCCGACCGCGCCGGCCTCGGGATTGCGCCAGACCTCGGCGCCCTGGAACACCTGCACCTTGGCCAGGTAATACGCCACCGCGACCGCCATGAAGCCCAGCCCGATCCAGGCCCGCCACTCGCCCAGCGCGGCGCGGCCCTCGAACTCGGAACGCGGCACCCGCTGCAGCGTCCACAGCGACACCCAGGCGGTGGTGACCAGCAGGGCCACACCGACCTTGCCGCCGTCGAACCCCAGCAGCGCCGACGGGCTGGCGATCAGCAGCCACAACGACAGTCCCGCCACCGCCAGCAAACCGGCCAAGCCCCAACCTCGCGTCATCATGGTGTCTTCCCCGCCAGACAATATGTACGCTGCACGTTACATTGCGATTCGGGCATGTCAAGTATTTTTTACATGACTTGGATTCCCCACCCGCCGGTACCATGTCCGGCTGATCGTTTACGCAGGACCGCCCATGCCCGCTTCCGCCCCGCAGCCGCACGTCTTCGACGCCACCACCGACCGTTTCGAGACCGAGGTGCTGCAGCGCTCGCTGCAGACGCCGATGCTGATCGACTTCTGGGCCGAGTGGTGCGAGCCCTGCAAGACCCTGGGCCCAGTACTGGAAAAGCTGGCCGCCGAGTACAACGGCGCCTTCGTGCTGGCCAAGGTCGACGTGGAGGCCGAGCAGCAACTGGCCGGCATGTTCCAGATCCGTTCGATCCCCACCGTCTACCTGGTCAAGGACGGGCAGATCGTGGACGGCTTCCCGGGTGCGCTGCCGGAAGGCCAGTTGCGCGAATTCCTCAGCCACCACGGCATCCAACCGGCCGCCGCCGCGGAAGAGCCCGCGACCGAAGAGGCCGCGCCCGCGCTGGACCCGCACGCCGAAGTGCTGCGCCTGCGCGCCGAAGTCGCCGCCGAGCCCGAACAGGACGAGCGCAAGCTGGAACTCGCGCTGGCCCTGCTTCGCACCGGCGCCGCGCACGAAGCCGAACAACTGCTGGACGCGCTGCCCGCCAACCTGGCCACCGACGACCGCACCCTGCGCGCCCGCGCGCGCCTGGGCTTCGCCGCCCTGCTCAAGGACGCGCCCGCACCGGAAGTGCTGAGCGCGGCGATCGCCGCCGACGAGGGCGATCTGCGCGCACGCCACCTGCTGGGCGCGCACCGCCTGGTCGCCGGCGATTCGGAGGCCGCACTGGAGCAGTTCATCGAAATGCTACGCCGCGACCGCGCTTACCAGGACGGCCTGCCGCGCAAGACCCTGATCGACGCCTTCCGCGTGGTCGAGGACGAGGACCTGGTCGGCCGTTACCGCCGCAAGATGTCGTCGCTGCTGTTCTAAGCCCATCGCAAGGCACGGCGGCGGGCATGCACGCGCTCGCCGCCCTTGACTATACGCATGCGTATGGCAGGCTGAGCACCCCGCCCGCCGCGATCGCGCATGAAAGCCAGCACCCTCCAACTCGGCCTCAACCTGTGGCCGCCGTTCCTGTTCAGCGGCATCCGGGTGCGCGAGATCGCGCCCGACTACCGCCATGCCCGGGTCGAGCTGCGCATGCGCCCGTGGAACCGCAACTACGTCGGCACCCACTTCGGCGGCAGCCTGTTCTCGATGACCGATCCGTTCTGGATGCTGCTCACGCTCAACGCGTTGGGGCGCGATTACATCGTCTGGGACAAGGCCGGCACGATCGAGTTCGTCAAGCCCGGACGCGGCACGGTGCACGCGCGCTTCGCGCTGGACGAGCAGGTGCTGGCGCAATTGCGCGCGGCCACCGCCGGCGGCGACAAGACCCTGCACTGGTTCGACACCGACGTGACCGATGCCGCCGGCGATGTGGTCGCACGCGTGCGCAAGCAGCTGTATGTGCGCCGCAAGCCCGGCCGCGACTGACGTCTTCACATCGCGCGCGGCGGCGATCACGTCGATGTGAAGACCGGCAACGGTCGGTTTATGACGCAACGCGGCCAATTACGACACACTTTCGACACGGTGCAGGCACACGACCCGATCGCGCCTGTCGCCTTGCGCCTGCAACGAGGCACAATAGGCGTGCGCGACAATGGATGGCGCGTCTTCACGCAGTTTGCGTGATGTAAGTGTGGCAAGTCCCGGCACGCATCGGCGTATGCTGGGCACTCGCGACAGGGGGCCGCGATGTCCAGGACTACACAAAATCCGCACGAGAACACAGCGCCTCTGCCGGAGATCGCCGGCTATCGCCTGCGCCGCGTGATCAACCACGGCGGCATGTCGACCGTGTACCTGGGCGAGCAGATCGCGCTGGCGCGCGAAGTCGCGATCAAGGTCATGCTGCCGCTGGCGCTGTCGGACGAAGTCAGCCGCCGCCGTTTCGAAAACGAAGTGCGCACCATCGCGCGCCTGGAACACCCCAACGTCGTGGTCATCCACGAAGTCGGCCGCACCCGCGAAGGCCTGCCCTACTACGCCATGCCGTACCTGGCGCGCGGCCACCTCGGCCAGCGCGATCTGAGCAAGGACGAGCCGCGCGCGATCTCGATCATGGAAACGCTGTTGTCGGCGCTGGACTACGCGCACGCGCGCGGCGTCGTGCATCGCGACGTCAAGGCCGAGAACGTGCTGTTCGACGATGCCGAACGCCCGCTGCTGGCCGACTTCGGCATCGCCCTGCGCCGCGGCTTCGGCCCGCGCGTGACCGCGGCCGGACTGGCCGTGGGCAGCACCGCCTATATGGCGCCGGAACAGGCGCGCGGCGAAGACGTGGACGGCCGCGCCGATCTCTACAGCCTGGGCGTGCTGGGCTGGGAAATGCTGACCGGCCGCCTGCCCTTCGAAGCGGCCGACGCGCTGTCGATGGCGGTGATGCACGCGCAGGATCCGATTCCGAAACTGCCGCAGCACCTGCGTCATTGGCAGCGCTTCATGAACCGCGCGCTGGCCAAACAACCCGGCCAGCGTTTCCAGGACGCGGCCGAAATGACCGAGGCGCTGGCCGACCTGCAGCGCAATGGCATGGTGCACAAACTCAAGCGGCTGGTGCCGCGCGCGAGCCGCCTGCGCCAGTGGGCGATGCCGCTGTGGGCCGGCCTGGCCGTGGCCGCGGTGGCCGTGGTCGCGATCGGCTTCGGCCTCAGCAACGCCCAGGACGACGAATTCTTCCGCGTCGAACGCGCCGCCGCGGCATCCACCGCCGCGCCCGCCGCCGCGGTCGACGACCCCACCGACGCCATGCTGGCGCCGCTGCCGGAAGCGCCGCTGCAACGCTCGCTGGAAGAAGCGCGGCGCTACATCCGCCAGGGCAAGCTGACCGCGCCGGCCGACGGCAACGCCTACAACAGCCTGCTGACCGCCTGGCACGCCGACAGCACCAGCCCCGACGTGCGCGCGGGCGTGACCGAACTCACCCACGCGCTCGGCGACCAGATCGCCGCCGCAGTGCGCGAGCGCAACGATCAGCGCGTGCGCGAACAGTTGCTCAACGCGACCACCCTGGCGCAGCAGACCGGCAGCGCCGACTCGGCCGCGATGGGCGCGTTGCGCGAGCAGGCCGCGACCGCGCTGCAGGCGCGCATCGAACTGGACGCCAAGCGCAACGACCGCGAGGACGCGCAGCGCTCGGCCGCGCTGGCGGCCGAACTCGGCCTGCCCAAGGCCACCAGCGCGCGCCTGATCGCCCAGGCCCGCGCGATCGGCGGCCTGCGCCCCGGCGAAACCGTCGCCGTCGGCAGCGTCACCCAGGACAACAGCCGCGTCACCGTGGCGCTGAGCCCGCGCCCGGTCAGCCGCGCCGAGTACGCGCGCTTCGCCAGCGCCAGCAACCGCAGCCCGGCCCTGTGCCGCGAACGCGCCTCGCTGCTGCGCGTGCTGTCGCCGCGCAACTGGCAATCGCCGGGCTTCACCCAGGCCGACGGCGAACCGGTGGTCTGCGTATCGCAAGCCGACGCCGAGGCCTACGCGCAGTGGTACAGCCAGCAGACCGGCCGCCACTACCGCCTGCCCAGCGCCGCCGAAGCCGAGAACCTCAACGACACCCCCGGCCGCGCCCTGTCGATGTGGCTGCGCGACTGCGGCCGCGACTGCCAGCAGCGCAAGGCCAATGGCGCCTCCTGGCGCAGCAGCCAGACCCAGCGCCCGCTGTCCGCCGCCCGCGGCTACGACGACGTCGGCTTCCGCCTGGTGCGCGAGCGCTGACGCGCGAACGAAACTAGGTACGGCTGCCACCGCACACTACGACCTGCCCGCAGGATGCGGTGAGCCAAAGGCGAAGCGCATCGCCGCGCGGCCCCGACGGATGACGAAGGTGCGGTTTCCACCGCACCCTACAACCCTCCCGTAGGATGCGGTGAGCCGAAGCCGAACCGCATCGCCGCACCCCGTGGCCGCCTGCGTCACCGCACGCCGCCTGACCGCCGCCATCGTCCCTCCGCCGCCCGGCCCCGCGCTCGCCTACAATCTGGCGCCATGCGCATGTCCAACCTGCAACGCCTGTTCCTCACCGGTCTGCTGACCCTGCTGCCGATCTGGCTGACCTGGGTCGTGGTCAAGTTCGTCTTCGTGCTGCTGTCCGACACCAGCCGGCCGCTGATCGACCCGCTGCTGGCCAACCTGGCCGCGACCAATCCGCAGGCGCTGGGCTGGCTGACCGAGCGCTGGTTCGCCACCGCGCTGGCGCTGGCCGCGACGCTGGGCGTGATCCTGTTGTCGGGCGTGATGGCGCGGCGCGTGTTCGGCCAGACCTTGCTGCGCGGCTTCGAATCGCTGATCAAGCGCATCCCGCTGGCCAGCACCATCTACTCCAGCGCGCGGCAGTTGCTCGACATCCTGCAGACCAAGCCCGACGGCACCCAGCGCGTGGTCCTGATCGACTTCCCGCACACCGAGATGAAGTCGATCGGCTTCGTCACCCGCGTGCTCAAGGAACAGGGCACGGGCCGCGAACTGGCGGCGGTGTACGTGCCGACCACGCCCAACCCGACCTCGGGCTATCTGGAAATCGTGCCGGTGGAGAAGATCACGCCCACCGACTGGAGCGTCGATCAGGCGATGAGCTTCATCATCTCCGGCGGCGCGGTATCGCCCGAGACGATTCCCTTCTCCGTTCCCGTCGTCAACGACACCCAGCCCGCGAACTGACCTCATGACCCTGCACGGACGCACGCCCGCTTCGCTGTTTCGCCGCATCGCCCTGGCGCTGTTCGCCGCGGCTTTGACCCTGCCCGCCGCCGCGACCGAATCGGTCGCGCTGCTGCCGCAGACGATCAAGCTCGACGACGGCCGCAGCTTCAAGCTCACCCTGCCGGCCAATCTCGAAGTCGTGCCGGTGGCGCAGGGCTACAAGCGCATCCGCTTCTTCGCACGCAGCCCCGACGGCCGCATCTTCCTCACCGACATGCGCGATCTCAGCGACAATCGCAAAGGCCGTGTGCTGATCCTGGACGGCTGGGACGAGAAGAAGGCCAAATTCGCGCGCATCACGCCCTACCTGACCGACCAGCGCAATCCCAACAACCTCGCCTTCTACACCGACAAGCAGGGCCAGCAGTGGCTGTACCTGGCGCTGACCGACAAGCTGGTGCGCTACCGCTACCGCGCCGGCGACCTCGCGCCCAGCTCGCCGCCGCAGACGCTGGCGACCTACCCGGACTACGGCCTGAGCTACAAGTACGGCGGCTGGCACCTGACCCGCACGGTCGCGTTCGCCAACAACGGCAAGATGTACGTGTCCGTCGGCAGCAGCTGCAACGCCTGCATCGAGAAGGAGCCGGTGCGCGCGACGGTGATGGAATACAACCCCGATGGCAGCGGCGCGCGCGTGTACGCGCGCGGCCTGCGCAACGCGGTCGGCCTGATCGCCCATGACGACCGATTGATCGCGACCAACCAGGGTTCCGATCACCTGGGCCTGGACAAGCCCGACGAGACCTTCTTCAAACTCACCGACGGCGCCGACTACGGCTGGCCGCACTGCTACCACAGCCGCGGCAAGGTCTACGCCGATCCGAAGTTCCCGCGTCCGGCCGGCTGCGCCAAGGTGCCGCGCCCGTTCGGCTGGTTCCCCGCGCATGCCTCGGCCTTGGGCGTGGACTGGTTCCCGGCCGGCGACGCCATCCTGTCCGGCCAATACGTGGTCGCCCTGCACGGTTCGACCAACGCCAAGATCGGCCACGGCTACAAGCTGGTGCGCGTCAACGCCGACGGCAGCAACGGCGGCGACCTGATCACCGGTTTCCTCGACGGCGGCAAGGTCAACGGACGGCCCTGCGGCGTGCTGCGCATGGGCCGCGACGCGTTCCTGTTCACCGACGACAAGTACGGCGTCATCTACTACGTGAGACCGAAACGATGACCACCGCTCCGGCCGGCATCATCACCAAGACGCTGGAAGATCGCGCGCTGCGCTTGTTCATCGTCTTGTCGGCGTTCTTCTGCGTGAACGCCGTGCTGGCCGAGTTCATCGGGGTCAAGATCTTCGCGCTGGAGGACACGCTCGGCATCGCGCCGCTGCAGTGGAACCTGTTCGGCCAGAGCGGCTCGCTGAGCTTCACCGCCGGCACCTTGCTGTGGCCGGTGGTGTTCCTGATGACCGACGTCATCAACGAGTTCTTCGGTCGCCGCGGCGTGCGCACCATCTCCTGGCTGGCCGCGCTGCTGATCGTGTACGGCTTCGTGTTCGCGTTCGCGGCGATCTCGCTGGCGCCGGCGGGCTGGTGGGTGAAGGCCGCCGAATCGCAGGGCGTGGCCGATTACCAGGCGGCGTTCGCAGCGGTGTTCGGCCAGGGCCTGTGGACCATCGCCGGTTCGCTGGTGGCCTTCATGCTGGGCCAGCTGATCGACGTGGCGGTGTTCCACCGCATCCGCAACGCCACCGGCGAGAAGCACATCTGGCTGCGCGCGACCGGCTCCACCGCGGTGTCGCAGCTGGTGGACAGCTTCGTGGTGCTGTACATCGCCTTCGTGCTGGGGCCGCAGCAGTGGCCGACCTCGCTGTTCCTGGCGGTCAGCACGGTCAACTACGCCTACAAGATGCTGGCCGCGATCGCGATGATTCCGCTGATCTACCTGGTGCGCGCGGCGATCGTGCGCTATCTGGGCGCGGCGCGCGCGCAGCAGTTGCGGGATGAAGCGGCGGGGTGAGGGGCAGCGCTTGCGAGCCACTGGCTCGCGCTGCACCGAACGCCCGACCGCTATGCGGTCGGGCCGGGGCGCCGGTTGAAGTCGGCGGTGATGACGCCAGCTGTTAGCCGCTCACCCCCGCTTGCGGGAGAGGCGTTGGCGTGAGGGGATGAGCGCGCAGCGCGAATGCTCTCGATCTGTAGCGCAAGCCCCACCATCCGTGACTTCCGACCGGGGCGGCCGCCCGGGCGCTCGGCCATGCTGGGGGACTCATCGCTTCGGGGAACCCGTAATGACCTTGCGTCCGCTCGCTCTCGCACTCGCCCTGACGGTCGCCGCCGCGACCGCCGCCCCCGGCTACGCCGCCGAAGCGCCCAAGGCCGCCGTCGCCGACACCGCCAAGGCCGCCAAGCTCACCGCCCTGTACGCGCAGTACTGGGAAGAAGTGCTCAAGCTCAACCCGGTCCAGGCCACGTTCCAGGGCGACAACCGCTACAACGACCAGCTGCCCGACTTCGGCACCGCGCAATACCGCAAGGAATCGCACGACTTCACCGTGCGCTGGCTCAAGACCGTGCAGGACATCGGCCCGGCCGGCCTGCAGGGCCAGGATCTGCTGAGCTACGAAACCTTCGTGCGCGACTCCAAGAGCTCGCTGGATTCCGAGCAGTTCCCCGACTGGATGATGCCGATCAACCAGATGGGCTCCATGGCCAGCTTCGCCGTGCAGATGGGCTCGGGCACCGGCCCGCAGCCGTTCAAGACCGTCCAGGACTACGACAACTGGCTGGCGCGCGGCAACAAGCTGCCGGTGCTGTTCGACACCGCCATCGACAACATGCGCCAGGGCATGAAGGCCGGCGTGGTGCAGCCCAAGGCGCTGATGATCAAGGTCATCCCGCAGTTGGACGCGCTGATCAAGGATAAGCCGGAAGAGACGCTGTTCTGGGGTCCGATCACCAGCCTGCCCAAGGAGTTCTCCGACGCCGACAAGCAGCGCCTGACCGCGGCCTACCGCGAGATGATCGCCGTGCGCCTGATGCCGGCCTACAAGAAGCTGCGCACCTTCATCAACGACGAGTACCTGCCCGCCACCCGCGACAGCGTCGGCATCGACAAGCTACCCAACGGTCAGGCCTGGTATGCGTTCAACGCGCGCCAGCGCACCACCACCGACCTCAGCCCGGCGCAGATCCATCAGATCGGCCTGGACGAAGTCGCGCGCATCCACGGCGAAATCCGCAAGGTGATGACGCAGGTCGGCTTCAAGGGTTCGCTGCAGGACTTCTTCAAGTTCATGCAGAACGATCCGCGCTTCGGCTTCAAGAGCGAGGACGCGCTGCTGGCGCACTACCGCGCGCTGGAAGCCAAGATCAACCAGAAGATCCCGCAGCAGTTCTCGCTGGTGCCCAAGGCGCCGTTCGAGATCCGCGCGGTCGAGCCTTTCCGCGCCCAGTCCGCGGCCGGCGGCGAATACCGCAGCCCCAGCGAGGACGGCAGCCGTCCGGGCGTGTTCTACGTCAACACCTACGACCTGCCCACGCGCAAGACCTGGGACGCCGAGGACCTGTACCTGCACGAGGCGATTCCGGGCCACCACTTCCAGCTCGCGTTGCAGCAGGAGCTGACCGGTATTCCGGCGTTCCGCCGCTTCGGTGGCGAAACCGCCTTCATCGAAGGCTGGGGCCTGTATGCCGAATCGCTGGGTAAGGATCTGGGCGTGTACACCGATCCCTACAACTACTTCGGCTACCTGCAGAACGAGCTGTGGCGCGCGATCCGTCTGGTCACCGACACCGGCCTGCACAGCAAGGGCTGGACCCGCGAGCAGGTGATCAAGTACATGCTCGACAACTCCGCCGAAAGCGAAACCCAGTCCACCGCCGAGGCCGAGCGCTACATCGCCTGGCCGGGTCAGGCGCTGGCGTACAAGATCGGCGAGCTGAAGATCCAGGAACTGCGCCGCAAGGCCGAAAAGGAACTGGGCACGAAGTTCGACGTGCGCGAGTTCCACGCCGAAGTGCTGAAGGACGGCTCGGTGGCGCTGGACGTGCTGGAGCAGAAGATCGACCGCTGGATCGCCAGCAAGAAGGGCTGATCGCCGCGCAGGGCGACGTAGAAAAAGCCGGGCTTGCCCGGCTTTTTCTTTGGCTGGGCGCGCGGGATCGGTCCGGACCGTGGCTCGGTCGAGCGGGTGCGGCGATATCCGGCCCGGATCGATTCGTCCCTACCGCGCGCCGGACGCGGCGGTGCGACCGCGTTCCGTGGTCGCTACGCGTCCGCTGGGCCCCGTATCGATAGCGGACCGGCGCACCGCTCAGGCGCGCAGCCCCTGCGGCCGCCCGGCCGCGCTTCGGCGTCAGCCGCCGCCACGTCACCTGTCCGGTCTCGGCCGGCGCCGCCCCGCCCCCTAGTCTGGAGAGGCCCTTCGGAGCCGTCGGGCCGAGCAGGCGTGCCACCCGCCCACCCCAAAACGGCGAAAAAATCGCCACACGGCACCGGCAAGCCTCATAATAGTGCGTTGCCCGTCACATTTTGGGCTTAGCCCCGGCCCCAGCCAGCCATCGCCAGCCACGGAAGACGGATGTTCGCCATTGCAGTGCAGCCCCACCATGCCAGGCGCTGGCGCCGGCTGGGCCAACGCTTCGCCACCCTCCTGATCGCGCTCGCACTGTCCGCCACGGCCTCGGCCCAGGAATGGACGTATCGCGTGCGGCCGGGCGACAACCTGTGGGAACTCAGTGCGCGCCATCTGCGCGCCGACGTCGACTGGCGGCGCTTGCAGCGGCTCAACCAGGTCGCCGATCCGCACCGTCTCCCGCCCGGCACCCTGCTGCGCTTCCCGGTGTCGTGGCTGCGCATCGAGCCGGCCAAGGCGCGCCTGGTCGCGCTGCGCGGCGCCGTGCGCGCGCAGGTGTCCTCGCGCGCGAGCGTGCTGGCCGCCAGCGAGGGCCTGCGCCTGGGCATCGGCGGCTGGCTGGAGACCGGGCCGGGCGCCAGCGCCACGCTCGAATTCGCCGACGGTTCGCGCCTGATGCTGACCGACAACAGCCGCATCGTGTTCGACCGCCTCAGCGCCTACGGCCAGACCGGCATGGTCGACACGCGCATGCGCCTGCAGCGCGGGCGCGCCACCAACCGCGTGATTCCCGCGCGCGGCCCGGCCTCGCGCTACATCATCGAAACGCCGTCGGCGACCTCCAGCGTGCGTGGCACCCGCTTCCGCGTCAGCGCCGGCGATGCGCAGGCGCCCGGTGCCACCGAAGTGCTGGAAGGCAAGGTCCAGGTCGGCGGCGCGCAAGGTGCCGACGTGCTGGTGCGCCCGGGCTACGGCTCCGTCGCCGCCGCCGGCGCGGCGACGTCCGCGCCGACCCGTCTGCTGCCGGCGCCCACGCTGGACGACGCCCACAGCCAGTTGCTTTCGCTGCCGATCGGCCTGAGCTGGAGCGCCCAGCCCGAAGCGGTCGCCTACCGCGTCGAGGTGGTGCGCGACGACGCGCCCGACGTGCTGCTGTACGAAACCGTCACCGCCGATACCCGCGTGCGCATCGCCGATCTGCCGCCCGGCCGTCACCGGCTGCAACTGCGCGCGGTCGCGGACAGCGGCCTGGGCGGCGAGGATGCCGAGCGCATCTTCGAGGTCAGCGAACACCCGCTGCCGCCGCTGACCCTGCAACCGCGCGACGGCCAGACCGTGCACACGCCGCGTCCGCGCTTCGAATGGGCGCGCACGCAGGACGCCGCCGGCACCCGCTTCGAACTCGCCGACGATCCCGGCTTCGAACGCCCGCGCGTGCAGGCCCAGATCGACGGCCAGCGCTACCGCGTGGCCGACGCCCTGCCCCCGGGCCGCTACTACTGGCGCGTGGCGTCGCGCGACGGCGACGGCCGCAGCGGCCCCTACGGCGATGCGCTGCCGTTCGAGGTCAGCGACGCGCCGGTGGATCCGGGCCTGCAAGCGCCGCAGACCGCGCAAGGGCAACTGACCCTGCGCTGGAAGGACGCCGCGCCCGGGCAGCGCTTCCGCGTGCAGCTCGCGCGCCGCGCCGATTTCGCCAAACCGCTGATCGACCGCGAAGTCGAGCAACCGCAGCTCAGCCTGGACCGTCCGCGCGGCGGCCGCTGGTACGTGCGCGTGCAGACCATCGACGACGACGGCTACGCCGCGCCGTTCGGCCCCACCCAGGAAATCCGTCTGCCTTGCCGGCTGTGCTATGCCGGTGGCGCGGCGGCGGCGTTGCTGCTGCTGGCCTTATGAACCTGCGCGCGCCGTCGTGGCCGCTGCGCCTGATGGTGGCCCTGGCCGCCGCCGGCCTGGCGGCGCTGATCAGCGTCAGCGGCGCGTCCTGGTGGCTGGACGACGCGTTCTACGACCAGCATCTGGCGACGTGGACCTACCCGCCCGACGACGACGTCATCGTGGTCGCCGTCGACGACCAGAGCCTGGCCGAACTCGGCCAGTGGCCCTGGCCGCGCGATCTGCATGCGCAGCTGCTCGACCGTTTGGGCCAAGCCGGCGTGCGCGGCGTGGCGCTGGACCTGGTGTTCGCCGAACCCGACCGCAGCGGCGAATCGCACGATCGGCGGCTCGCCGAGGCCCTGCGCCGCAACGGCCGCGTCGCCCTGCCGGTGATCGCCGCCGCGCCCAGCCAGAACGGACCGCCGGTGGAAGTGCTGCCGACGCCGGTGCTGGCCTCGGCCGCGACCACGCTGGGACACACCGATATCGAACTCGACGCCGAAGGCGCCGCGCGCGGCATGTACTTGCGCGCCGGTCTGGGCGAAGCGCGCTGGTCCGCGCTGGCCCTGGCCACGATCGCACTGGACCCGGCGTACGCGCGCCTGCCGCTGCCGGGCCTGCGCCGTCCCACCGGCTTGGGCGGCTCGCCCTACCAATGGACGCGCGATCACTACGTGCGCATCCGTTACGCCGGCCCGCCCGGCAGCTTCGCCCAGGTCTCCTACGCCGACGTGATCTCCGGCCGCGTGCCGGCCGAACTGCTGCGCGGGCGCTGGGTGGTGGTCGGCGTCACAGCGGCCGGACTGGCGCCGCCGTTCCTGACGCCGATGTCCGACGAACTGCGCATGCCCGGCGCCGAGTACCAGGCCAACGTGCTGGAGATGCTGCTGCACGGCCGCGCGATCGTGCCCTTGGCGCCGCGCTGGCAGGCCGCGCTGACCGGCGTGATGGTGCTGGCGGTGACGCTGTGCGTGTTGATCCCCGGGTTTCCGCGCCCGCTGTTGCTGACCTCGGCCGCCGCGATCGCCACGCTCGCCGCCAGCATCGCCCTGCTGCGCCTGGGCAACGTGTGGTTCGCGCCGGCCACCGCGGTGGTCGCGATCGCGCTGTCGTACCTGGCCTGGACCGTCGTCCATCTGCGTCACTGGCGTCGTCAGGCGCACCTGGACACGCTGACCCGGCTGGCCAACCGCCGCCGCTTCGACGTTGTGCTGGAACGCGAGCTCGCCAGTGCGCGCCGCACGCGCGCGCCGCTCACCCTGGCCCTGGTCGACGTCGATCACTTCAAGGCCTACAACGACGGCGAGGGCCACCGCGCCGGCGACAAGGTGCTGCGCCAGGTCGCCCACCTGATCGCCGCGCACGCGCGCCGTCCGCGCGATCTGGCCGCGCGCTTCGGCGGCGACGAATTCGCCATCGTCCTGCCCGACACCTCCGCCGACGGCGCGGCGCTGGTGGCCGAGGCCCTGCTCGCCGACATGCGCGCGCTCAACCTGCGCCACGGCGAGGCCCTGGGCGGCGCCAAGGTCAGCATCAGCATCGGCGTGCACACCTGCGTCCCCGGCATTCATACGCGCGAGCGCACCTTGTTCGATGCCGCCGACGCGGCGCTTTACCGCGCCAAGGAAAACGGCCGCGACGGCTACGCGGCGACGCGCGCGGTGGATGCCGAATAACCCGATGCGCGGCGCTGCGACGGCCGCGAACGCGCGCGGGCCATCGCCAACGTGTGCGCCGTCAGAAGCGTTCGCCGACCGGCAGGTAGCGCCACTCGCCCACCGGCATCTTGCTCAGCGGGATGCGGCCGATGCGCAGGCGCCGGCTGGACACGAGTTCCAACCCGACCTGCGCGCACATGTGCCGCAGCTGCCCGCCCATCACGTTCTTGATCGCGAAGCGCAGCCGGGTTTCGTTCTGCCAGCTGACCTTGCACGGCGCCAGCGGCCGGCCGCGGTACTCCAAGCCGTGCGCGAGGCGCTTGAGGCCGTAAGGCCCGAGTTCGCCGGCGACTTCCACCACGAACTCCTGCTCGATCTGCGCGTAATCCTCGGTCAGGCGGCGCCAGACCCGGCCGTCCTGGCTGAGCACCATCAGGCCGGAGGCCTCGGCGTCGATCGGCATCAACGGCGTCAGATGCTGGAAATGGCGCTTGAGCATGCGCACGCCGGACAGATCGCCTTCGGCGTGCGCCGCGGCCAGCGCCAGCGCGGGCGCGTCCTTGAACTCCACGCCGGCCGGCTTGTGCAGCAGCATCGTCGCCGGCTCGGCCGGCTCCAGGCGCGCCTCCGGGTCCAGCTCGACGCGCTGATTCGTGATCGGCGTCTGCGGCTCCTCGACCGTCTGGCCGTCGACCCGCACCCAACCGCCCTCGATGTACTGCTGGGCTTGCGCGCGCGAACAGCCCGTCGATTCTGCGACGCATTTATCTAGGCGTTGGGGCTCGGACATGGGAAAAGTCGGCGGGAAAGGCGGTAAGTGTAAAGATACGCCCCTATCCGGCGGCACCCCGGCCGGACCGATTCGATACAGGACTACATGAAGACTCCCGCGGGACTACAGGCGCTGATCGACGACGGCGTGATCGACGAAGTGATGCGTCCGCTGAAAAGCGGCAAGGAAGCGGCGGTGTACGTGGTCCGTTCCGGCAACGAGGTGCGTTGCGCCAAGGTCTACAAGGACATGGCCCAGCGCAGCTTCCAGCAGCGCGTGCAGTACCAGGAGGGCCGCAAGGTGCGCGGCAGCCGCGAGGCGCGCGCGATCGGCAAGGCCAGCAAGTACGGGCGTAAGCAGCAGGAAATCGCCTGGAAGAACACCGAGGTCGACGCGCTGTACCAACTGCGCGAAGCCGGCGTGCGCGTGCCCGAACCCTACGGCTACTTCCACGGCGTGCTGGTGATGGAGCTGGTGACCGACGCCGACGGCCACTCCGCGCCGCGCCTGGGCGAGGTCGAGCTGGCGCCCGATCAGGCGCGCGGCTTCCACCGCTTCCTGGTCCGCCAGGTGGTGAAGATGCTCAGCGTCGGCCTGATCCACGGCGATCTGTCCGAATACAACGTGCTGGTCGCGCCCGACGGCCCGGTCATCATCGACTTCCCGCAAGTCGTCAGCGCCGCCGGCAACAACGCCGCGCGCCAGATGCTGCTGCGCGACGTCAACAACCTCACCGCCAGCCTCGGCGCCTGGGCGCCGGACCTGCTGGATACCTGGTACGCCGAGGAAATGTGGGCCCTGTTCGAAGCCGGCGACCTGCACCCCGACAGCGAACTCACCGGCATATTCGTGCACGACGAATCGACGGTGGACCTGGGCAGCGTGCGCGATGCGATCAACGATGCGCGCGAGGAAGCGCTGATCCGTCAGCAGGGGCGCGAGGCGGCGGCAGCGGAAGAATGAAACCGCGCTGGCGCGGCATCGCAGGCCAAGCGGCTGATGGATGACGACGAACCGCCAGCCGCGTGGCTAGCCCGAGACCGAAACGCCGCCCGGCTGCTCCGCCAGCCACTTGCTCCAGTGGTACAGCGCCAGGCCGACGCCCTCGGACGCCTTGTCGCTGACGCGGGTGATCGGCATGGCCTCGATCCAGGCCGCGTTCGACAGTTCCTGCAAGGTGCTCTCCGGCGCCTGGCAGAAGCCCATGTGCCAACGCTCGAATTGACGCTGGCTCACGGGACCGCGCAAGAGTTCGACCAGCTCCTGATGCGCACGCGCGCCGCGGATGCGCTCGTAGACCTGATTCATGCCGGCCGCCTCGCCTTCGATGTACTGGAAGAAGCGCCCGTCGTGATGGAACAGCACGCCGGTCACGCCCACCGCGGCGTTGAACACGCGCGCGTCCACCAGCAGGGCGTCCAGCTCGAAAGCCGATAGCGGCCGCGCCGCGATGCTGCGATAGGCGATGGCGACGAGATTGGTCATGCGATTATCCTAGTAGCATGCGCAAGAATTGGTCCATATTCGAACGCGATTGCTGAATCGTGGCCTTGCCCCTGCCTGCGCTGATCGGACGCGAGCGTGGGATCGATATGCGGGCCGTATCGGGCTTAAAGCGCCGCCTGCTGCAGCAACTTCGCCACTTCCAGGGCCTGCGACTTAGTCAGCCGGTAAGGCACCATGCTGATCGCCAGCGGCGCCTTGGATACCACCGACAGCGCCACGAAGCCCTGCCCATCGGAGTCCTCCATACGGATCACGTTGAGCGTCTGCGAGGTCAAGGTGCCTGCGGTCAGTTCGACCTTACCCACTTCGCGCTTGATGGTGCCGCCCAGCAATGCACCGGTGAGACTGCCACTACGCGCGTAGCGCAGGATGAGGTAGGCGACGATCCCGAGAAACAAGATAGGGAACAGATAGTCCATGCGACCCTCGTTTTTGCTTGCCCTTGAACGCTCGGCGCGGTTCGCGGCGCGCCGGCGCGCCTAACGACTCCTCAAGCCCGCACCGATCCGCAGGGCGTCGATGGAGTTGTCTTGGAAACGCAGCGCTTCCACCTTCATATCGGGCTGCGTGGTGCGGCCGACGAACAGCACCGCCGGCGTGCGCTTTTGCCCAGGCATCGGATCGCCGTTGCCATCTATGACGATGGTGTGGTCGAAGGTCGCCTGAAACGACTTGCCGTCGGGTGCCAGGACGATGTCGTGGACATCCCAGGCATAGCCCCAGAACAGCTGGCCCGGACGCGTCGAATCCTGCATGGCCGGATGGAAATCGACGATGCGCCGATAACGGCCCTTGCGGTCGCGCCGATAGAAGGAATAGTCGATTCCGTCTTCGAAGCCGTAGGCGATCACGCGCAGGCTGGGATCGGCCTCGATTTTCCACTCGTAGCACCTGCCGTCGCCGGGGTTGGCGCAATAACCCGCGTTCGCGGGCACCGGGGTCATCGCGCGCCTGGCGGCGGTCGCTGGCGCAACACCAAGGCTGCTCAAGGCGAGCACCGCGACGCTCGCCGCAAGATGAAACTTCATGACTCCCCCAAGCCCGACGTCGCGACCATCCTAGCGCCGGAACTTGGTCACCGCCAAAAAAAAAGGCCGGCGATGGCCGGCCTTTTTCATCGACGCTGCGAAACGCTTACGCGCCTTCACCGCGACGCTGACCGCCACCGCCGTTGCGGCCGCCGCCGCGGTGCTGGGCACCGGCGTGGGCGTGACGCGGAGCGGGCTTGCCGTGCGGACGGTGCGAGGGCTTGCGCGGGCCGTTGTTGCCGCCCGGACGCTGACCGCCGGGGCGGCGCGCGCCCGGCGCATCGGAACCCATGCGGATCGGACGGCTGGGCTCGAAGCCGGCCACCGTGACCATCTGGATGTCGTCCTTGAGGATGCGCTGGATCTGACGCAGCAGGCCGCCTTCGTCCGGCGACACCAGCGACAGGGCTTCGCCGGTCGCGCCGTTGCGGCCGGTGCGGCCGATGCGGTGGACGTAGTCCTCGGCGACCATGGGCAGGTCGAAGTTGATGACCAGCGGCAGGTTGGGGATGTCCAGACCGCGCGCGGCGACGTCGGTGGCGACCAGCACGCGGGCCTTGTTGGCCTTGAAGTCGCGCAGGGCTTTCTGGCGCTGGGCCTGGCTCTTGTTGCCGTGGATGGCGACGGCCTTGAGGCCGGCGTCTTCCAGCTGTTCGGCCAGACGGTTGCAGCCGTGCTTGGTGCGGCCGAACACCAGCACCTGGTCGGTGCTGCGCTCGCCGAGGATGCGGATCAGCAAGTCGCGCTTGCGGCCGCCGTCGACCGGATGCGCCTTGTGGGCGATGGTGTCGGCGATGGTGTTGTTGGCGGCCACCTGCACCTGCTGCGGCTCGCGCATGAACTCCAGCGCCAGCTTCTTGATCTCGGCCTCGAAGGTGGCCGAGAACAGCAGGGTCTGGCGCTGCGGCGGGACGCGGCCGAGGATGCGCTTGATCGCGGGCAGGAAGCCCATGTCGAGCATGCGGTCGGCTTCGTCCAGCACCAGCACTTCGATCGCGTCGAGCTTGGCGGTGCCGCGCTCCATGTGATCGATCAGGCGGCCCGGGGTGGCGACCAGCACGTCGACGCCGCGACGCAGCATGTCGACCTGCGGGCCCATGCCGGCGCCGCCGTAGATCGAGCAGATGCTCAGGCGCAGGTGCTTGGCGTAGCTTCGCAGGCTGTCGTTGACCTGCACCGCCAGTTCGCGCGTCGGCACCAGCACCAGCGCGCGCGGCTTGCGCGGGCCATTGGCGGCGGTGAGCTTGGACAGGCGGTTCAGCAGCGGCAGGCCGAACGCGGCGGTCTTGCCGGTGCCGGTCTGGGCGCCGCCCAGCAGGTCGTGCCCGGCCATGGCCAGCGGGATCGCTTCGGCCTGGATCGGGGTCGGGGTGTCGTAATTCTGCTCGGCGAGCGCGCGCAGCAACGCGGGCGCAAGCCCGAGGGATTCAAACGTCATGTGAAACTCCAAGTACTGATGATCCGCCGACCGAAGTCGCGGAGTCACTCGGAGCGTTCCCTAAAACCGCGCTGCGAGTAATCGAAATGACGGTACCGGATGCTCCGGACCGTGTCGGCGCTACGAAAGACGTGCGGGATAAAGCCGATCGGCGAGTCTTGGGACTCATTGCGATGCGGCAGGCAACCTGGGAAACGTACCCCTTGCGGGGGAGGCAGCCGTGCGCTGAACAGGGGCCACTTTACGCGAAAGCGTCGGGTTCCGCCAGCTAAATTATTGTGTGGGCAGGAAAAAACGGCCGACCCGGCGAGACGCGCCCGCGAGGAGCTTCAGGCCGGTTCTGCCGCCGTAGATGCGGCCCGGCGTCCGCCCGACCCGCTCCGCGCGGGTCTGCCGCCTGCGGGGCAGACGCGCCTCCGGCTTGAATGCCCCCTAAATTCCGAGGGTCGGCGAGCACCAGCGACGGTGAGGCTCGCCGGCGCGATCGGCCGGTTTTCCGCCGCCGGGTACGTCGTGCACCGGTAGGCGCCGCAGCGTGCAGGGCCATGCAGGATCGCGCGCGGGCTGGTAGAAAGGGCCTTAGCGCCCGGCGGGCACGCGGCCACGCCAAGACGAGCGCATCCATCGCTGCGGGATCCGTCTCGGCCGGACGCATCGCAGCCGCATCCGACCAGCCTGGGGAGCGGGCCATGGACAACCGCAATCTCGCCACCACCGCGCGCACGCTCATGGCGAGCGTCTTCATCGTGCTGGGCCTGTATCGCCTGCTCAACGCCTGGAGCGGCGTGGCCACACCGCCGGCGACCCTCGCCTTCAGCGCGGTGGAGCTAGTGCTGGGCCTGCTGATCGCCAGCGGCTGGAAACTGCGCTGGACCGCCGGCCTGGCCGCCTTGCTGATGACCGTGGACGCGGCGATGTCGCATCCGTTCTGGAGCCTGGCCGGCGCGGAGCGCGGCGCGCAGTTGCTGCATTTCATGAAGAACGTGGGCCTGATCGGCGGCTTGCTGCTGCTGATCGCCCACGCCGGCCACCCGCCGCGACGCTGAGCGGGCCACATGAGCGCTTCCGCCCGCACCCTGTTGCGCAACCGCAGCGGCCACCAGCACGGCCGCGTGACCATGGTCGAGCTGTTCTTCGACCTGGTGTTCGTGTTCGCGGTCACCCAGCTGTCGCACACCTTGCTCGAACACCTCACCCCGGCCGGCGCGCTGCAGACGCTGCTGCTGTTCTTCGCGGTGTGGTGGGTGTGGATCTACACCTCCTGGTGCACCAACTGGCTGGACCCGGAAACCCCGCCGGTGCGGCTGATGCTGTTCGCGCTGATGCTGGGCGGGCTGCTGTTGTCGAGCTCGCTGCCACGGGCGTTCGGCGAACGCGGCCTGCTGTTCGCCTGCGCCTATGCGGCCATGCAGGTCGGACGCACCGCTTTCATGATGTATGCGCTGCGCGGACGCAACGCCGCCCTGTTCCGCAACTTCGCCCGTATCGGCGTCTGGCTGCTGGTCTCGGCGACGCTATGGATCGCCGGCGGCCTGGCGCAGGGCGAGGCACGCTACGCCTGGTGGCTGGGCGCGCTGCTGATCGAGTACATCGGCCCGTTCGCCTTCTTCTGGGTGCCGGGACTGGGTCGCTCGACCATCGCCGATTGGGACGTGGACGGCGGGCATCTGGCCGAGCGCTGCGCTTTGTTCGTGATCATCGCCCTGGGCGAGTCGATCCTGGTCACCGGCGCTACCTTTTCGCAACTGCCCTTCGACGGCGTGCACGGCGCCGCGTTCGTGAGCGCCTTCGTCGGCAGCGTGGCGATGTGGTGGATCTACTTCGACAGTGGCGCCGAACGCGCCAGCCATCGCATCGCCCAGGCCGCCGATCCGGGCCGGCAGGCGCGCATGGCCTACACCTACCAGCACCTGCTGATCGTGGGCGGCATCATCGTCTGCGCGGTCGCCGACGAAATCGTGCTGATGCATCCCGGCCACGTCGACCAAGCCGGCCTCGCCGCGATCCTGGGCGGACCGGCCCTGTACCTGCTCGGCAACGCGCTGTTCAAGTGGACGACGAACGACCGTCGGACGCCGCCTCTGTCGCATCTGGCGGGTCTGGCCGCGCTGCTGGCGCTGACGGCGGCGGCGCATCCCCTGCACCTGTCGGCGCTGGCGCTTGGCGTCGCCACCACTGCGATCCTGGTGCTGGTGGCGCTGTGGGAGTGGCTGGCGCTGCGGCGCGCGGTGCCGCCGGCGGCGCACTGATCGCGGCCGGACGGCGGTACTGCGCAGGCGGAGGCGGAGGCACCGGCAAGGGCGTGCCCGGGACCAAGCCCGCGTCCATGGACCCATCCAGAATCCGGCGCAGCACCTCGAGCCGGTTCGGCATCAGTCCGCCATCGCCGTGCTTTCCGCGCAACACGGTCGCCAGCAGTTCGGTCGCCGGCGCGCGCTTGGCGTGCTGGCGGATCAGCGCCGCGTCGCGCTGCAAGCGATCGCGCACCAGCACGCGCCGCTCCTTACCCGGCTCCATATGGAAGTTGCCCAGGTAATAATCGCGCCCGGCTTCGACCTCGAACGCGATCGGCTCGAACGCGATAGGCGTGACGATCGTGGAGCCGGCGTAGAAGCTGAAATTGGATAGTGCGTAACGGCCCGGCGCGACGCAGGCTTCGAGCACGTCGCCGGTATCGCCTTCCACGACGAAATCATTCTTTCCCCATACCAATAGCCTGCGGTCGTAGCTATCCATGGAAAATTGCGCGGTGGAGTAGCGCTTATCTTCGGGCTCGCGCCGGAAGTACAGATTCAAGGTCGATACCAGGTAGACACCGCCCTCCCTGCGCGACACCGTGGCAAAGAAGCAGCCGCGTTCCTGGCCCGACTTGGCCAGGATGCTCTTTTCCCAGATCGGCCCGCTCTTGAGCAACTCGCGCGCCTGCACCGGCGCATAGGCGCACACCGCGGCCACGCAGGCCGCCAACACGATACGCATACTCGGCTCCCCAGGTTCCGGCGCCACGCTACGCAAACGGGGCATGGGCGGCAAGGCGCCGCGCGCGCCGATGCGCCAGACCGTGGGCTACACGTCCAGGCGCATGCCCGGCCGCACAAGCACCGGCTTGACGCCATAACGCTCGCCGACCTCGCCCGCCAGCGCCTCGCGCGCCTTGTCCTCGCCGTGCACCAAGGCCAGCGGCGGATGTCCGGCGATCGCGCCGTACCACTCCATCAGCCCGCGCTGGTCGGTATGCGCCGACAAGCCGCCGACGGTGTGGCGCTGCGCATTGACGCGCACGTCGCGGCCGTGGATGCGCGCCCACTTGGCGCCGTCCACCAGGCGCCGCCCCAGCGTGCCCTCGCCCTGGTAGCCGACGAACACCACGCGCGTCTTCGGATCGTCCAGGCGATGACGGAAGTGGTGCAGGATGCGGCCGGCGTTGGCCATGCCGGACCCGGCGATCACGATCGCGCCGCGCTCCACACTGTTGATGGCGATCGACTCTTCGCTCGATTCGGTCAGGCGCAGGTTCGGCAGGCGGAACGGGTTGGGCTTGTCGCGCCAGACCTGCTGCGCGTCTTCGTCGAACAGGTCGGCATGGCGGTCGTACACGCCGACCACTTTGGCCGCCATCGGGCTGTCCAGAAAAATCTGCCAGCGCGCCATCTGCCACTCGTCCCAATGCTTGGCGAACCAGTACAGCAGCTCCTGGCTGCGCCCGACCGCGAACGCCGGAATCAGCACGTTGCCGCCGTCGCGCCAGGTCTCGTCTAGGATGCGCCCGAGCTCGCGTATGGTCTCGGCGCGATCGCGGTGCAGGCGGTCGCCGTAAGTCGACTCCATCAGCACCAGGTCGGCCTGCTCGATGCGCGCCGGATCGCGCAGGATCGGCGTGCCCTTGGGGCCGAGGTCGCCGGAGAACACCAGCGCGCGGCCGTCGGCATGCACCTCGACCGAGGCCGAGCCGAGGATGTGTCCGGCTTCGCGGAAGGCGATCTCCACGCCCGGAAGGATCGTCTCGCGCCGGTCGTAAGGCAGCGGCCGCACGCGCGCCATGGCGGCTTCGACGTCGGCCTGCGTGTACAGCGGCACCGCCTCGGCTTCGCCGGCGCGGCGACGCCGGTTGCCGCGTTCGGCCTCGCTCTCGGCGATATGGGCCGAATCCAGCAGCATGATCCGCATCAGTTCGGCGGTCGCGGCCTGAGCGTAGATCGCACCGGCGAATCCTCGCCGCACCAGCAAGGGCACGCGGCCGATATGGTCGATATGGGCATGGCTGATCACCAGCGCGTCCAGCGTGGCGACGTCGAAGGGAAACGGATCGGCGTTGCGCGCCTCGGCCTCGGGACTGCCCTGGATCATGCCGCAGTCGAGCAGCAGGCGATGGCCGGCGGCCTCGACCTCGTGCAGCGAACCGGTGACCTCGCCGGCGGCTCCGTGGAAATGCACCTTCATCGCGACGCTCCGATAGCGGCGGCCGTGTCCGGCCCAAGTCCGCACCTTCGCGCATGCGCGCGGGCTCCACAAGAGCGAAGGCCCGCGCGAGGCGGGCCTTCGGAGATTACGCCTGGGAGCGTCGACTCAGCGACCGGGCACGCGGCAGCAACGCGCCGTCGCGGTGACCGTTCCAGCCGAGGCACTGTCGTTGACCATATTGCAATGCGAGGTCCAGCTGCCCGCCACGCGCATGCCGAAGATCGAAGGACGGCACTGCGTTTCGACCGCGGTATACCCTGCAGGGCAGGTACCCGCAAAGGCATTGCCGGCAGCACCCGCCGCGAGGTTCAGCACCGAGCCGTCGACTTCGACGCACTGCAGCGCGGTCGCCTGCGGGTTGATGAAGTAACCGACGATGTCGCCGATCAGATGGGTCTGGGCGAAGGTATACACCGACATCTCATTGGCCGAAGCGCCCTGGTCCAAAGCCACCGTGGCCAGGTTGGCGACGATGGCGCCGGCGGTGTAGTTCACGTTCGACGACAACGGCTGGGTGCCACCGAACGGGAACGCCGTGATGTAGCCGGCGCCGGAGGGCGTCACCACCGTCAGGTTGATGACCGCCGCGGCGAAGGAACCGGCCGCGCCCGCGCCATTGCAGTTGCTGGCGCTACCGCCCTGGAAGCTGTAGTCCGACACCGCGGTGACGTCGAAGCTGCGTACGGTGTTGGCCGCGATCGCGCCGCCGGCCAGACGGGTATCGAACAGGCGGCAAGGCGAGACCGGCACGAACACCAGATCGGTCGCGGGATCGCCCAGCGCCATCGGCGAGACGTCGGCCTTGGCCTTGGCCACGCCGGACTGCGGCGTCAGCGCGCTGTTCATCGCATCGAAGCTGTCCGCGTCAGCGGCGCGCTGCAACTGATCCATGGAGGCCTTGGCGAAGGTCGGACCCATGTTCTGCGCCCACGTGCCCATGTCGGCGCGATAGGCCTCCTGCACGTGCGGCGCCCACTTCTTGACGACCTGATAGACGAGTTCGCCGCGCGCGCCGCGACCGGCGGCATCGGCCGGCTGCGACAGCATGGGCGCAAGCGCGAACAGACCGGCGGCCAGAATCAACTTGTTCATCGTGTATCCCCTTTAGATTCGCGGGCCGGGTCCCCCGTGGACTCGATCGCCGACTATCGAGAAGGACGAGAACCCGTGGCGAAATAGGACACACGTCACACTTTCAGCCGCATCACTTGGAGGAATCGCTCGCGTACTTCTTAGGGGTAATGCCTAACGACAGAAGCGCAAAGAGGCGAAAAATCGCTTACACGCGCATCGCTGAGATAGGACGGCCTAGGCGATTACCCTCACAGCGTGCCGGCGCATCCTACGAAAGCGAAAAGCCCGCACGCGGCGGGCTTTTCGACTACACGCAAAATCCTGCCGCAACCGGTCAACGCCCGGGCAGACGGCAACACTCCGCGTACACGATCACCTGCATGGCAGTGGGGCTTTCGTTGGTGAACACGCATTGGTGCAGCGTGCCGTTGGGATAGGACGCGACCACGCGACCGGCGTTGCCGGTGGCCTGACAGTAGCCGCCCATCTTGGTGTAACCGGCCGGGCAGACCGGCGAGGTGCCGGTGAACGACGCGCTGCCGTTCATGGTGCTGATGGTCTGCACCGTCGTGCATTGCAGCGGCGTCGGCGTGGGCGCGATGAAGTAGCCGACGATGTCCGCCACCAGATGCGTCTGCGCATACGAGTACACCGTCATGTCGGCGGCGGCCGCGCTGGTATCCAAGGTCACCACCGCCAGATTGCCGACGATGTCGCCGCCGGCGTAGTTGACGTTGGAGGCCACCGGGCGCGCGCTTTGGTAGGGATACGCGGTGATGTAACCGGCCGAACCGGGCGTGACCACGGCGAAGTTGACCATGGCCGCGGCGAACCCGCCGACCGCGCCGACGCCGTTGCAGTTGCCCGCCGCGCCGCCCTGGCCGCTGTAGTCGACCACCGAGGCGACATCGAAGTCGCGCGTGCTGTTGGCCAGGATCGGACCGCCGGCCAGACGCGTGTCGAGGATGCGGCAGGGCGCGATCGGCACGAAGGTCAGATCGGCGGTAGGGTTGCCGATGGCGGTGGGCGTGACTTGGCCCGCCGAGCGCAGACCGGCCTTGCCCAGCAGCGCGTCGTTCATGCTTTCGAAATCGCGCGCGTCGGCGGCTCGCTGCAGCGCGCTCATCGGCGACTTGGCGAATACCGGCCCCATCTGCCGCGCCCATTGGCCCAGATCGGTGCGGTAGGCCTCCTGCACGTGCGGCCCCCACTTGCGCACGATCCGATAGACCAGCTCGCCGCGCGGCGAATAGCCCTCGCCATCGGCGCCGCGCACGGCCCCGGCCGCCAACAGCAAAGGGGCGGCCAGCGCTACGGCCGCCGCGGTGAACATCAGCTTCTTCATCGAATCCCTCCGGCGCGACGCGCGGGGGGGAACCGCCCTGGCTCCCTGCCCGGTGCCGCGAGTTGATCGCGTCCGGGCCAGAGTATGCCGGGGAGCGAGCAAAAGTTATGCCGAAGCTGGCGGCCGGCGGGGCCGGCACGGCGGCGGCCGCGCGCGGGCCCGCGCCAGCGGCAACGCAGGACGCCGCAAGCCCCCGCCATGACCTTCGACACCCCCTTGCGGCGCCGAAGGGGTCTATTGTCCTGCCACGCCCCGGCCGGGGCGGTCGCCATTGCCCTACTCCCAAACGCCGTCAGGCCGGAGCCCGTTGTGACCCTGAAGAAACCCCAAATTCTGCTGCTGACCCTCGCCATCACCACCGCGATGGTCGCCTGCACCAAGAAGGACGAGGCCGCGCCGGCCGCCGACGCCGCCAAGCCCACCGCCGATGCCGGCGCGGTGAAGATCGACGACAGCAAGCTGCCGGGCGTGAACCGCTTCCAGGTCAGCGATCTGGACACCAGCAAGGACGCGTGCACCGACTTCGGCGGCTACGTCAACGGCAAGTGGCTGGCCGCCAACGCCATCCCCGGCGACCGCACCTCGTGGGGCGCGTTCGAAATGCTGGACGAGCGCTCCACCGCGGTGCAGAAGCAGCTGGCCGAGAAGGCCGCCGAGCTGCCCAACGCCACCGGCGTGGACAAGATCGTCGGCGACTTCTACGCCAGCGGCATGGACGCGGGCAAGATCAACTCGCAGGGCATCAGCCCGATCAAGGCCGACCTCGACGCGATCGCCAAGCTCGAGAACAAGGACCAGATCGCCGACTACCTGCGCAGCAGCGCCGCCAAGGGCCAGAACGTGCTGTTCGGCTTCGGCGCCGAGGCCGATTTCAAGGACTCCAAGAACAACATCGCCTACGCCTCGCAGGGCGGCCTGGGCCTGCCGGACCCGACCTACTACACCTCGGCGGAGAAGAAGGACAAGCTGGCCGCGTACGAGACCCACATCGCCAACGTGCTGCAGCTCAGCGGCATCGCCGCCGCCGACGCGGCCAAGCAGGCCAAGGACGTGATCGCGTTCGAGACGCGTCTGGCCAAGGTCTCCAAGACCAGCGAGCAGCTCTCGCGCGACGCCGGCCTGTACTACAACCCGGTCAGCCCGGCCGACGCCGACAAGCTGGCGCCGAACTTCCCCTGGACCAAGTTCATCGAGTCGCAGGGCGTGGCCGTGCCGAAGATGTTCTCGCTGGCGATGCCCGACTTCCACAAGGAAGTCAGCAACATGCTCGGCGACGTGCCGGCCGCGCAGTGGCAGAGCTACCTGCGTTTCCACACCGTCGATAGCGCCTCGCCCTACCTGTCGGACGACTTCGTCAAGGAAAACTTCGAGTTCTACCGCAAGACGCTGCGCGGCCAGGCCGAGCTGAAGGAGCGCAGCAAGCGCGTGCTCGACACCGTCGAGGAGCAGGTCGGCGAAGCCCTGGGCCAGATGTACGTCAAGGTCGCGTTCTCGCCGGAGTCCAAGGCGCGCATGGAGACCCTGGTCAAGAACCTCAGCGAGGCGCTCAAGGTCCGCATCGAGAAGCTGGACTGGATGAGCCCGGAGACCAAGAAGAAGGCCATGGACAAGTGGGCCGCCTTCACGCCCAAGATCGGCTACCCCGACAAGTGGCGCGACTGGGCCGGCCTGCAGACCAACCGCGACAGCTACTACGGCAACGTGATGGCCGCGGTCGAGTTCAACTACAAGTGGAACCTGAGCAAGGTCGGCAAGCCGGTCGATCGCACCGAGTGGGGCATGCCGCCGCAGATGGTGAACGCCTACTACAACCCGCTGCAGAACGAGATCGTGTTCCCGGCCGCCATCCTGCAGCCGCCGTTCTTCGACCCCAACGCCGACGACGCCACCAACTACGGCGGCATCGGCGCGGTGATCGGCCACGAGATGACCCACGGTTACGACGACCAGGGCAGCCGCTTCGGCGCAACCGGCAACTTCGAGAACTGGTGGCAACCGGCCGACGCCAAGGGCTTCACCGGCCGTACCGACAAGCTGATCGCGCAGTTCAACGGCTACGAAGCCATGCCAGGCGCCAAGGTCAACGGCAAGCTGACCCTGGGCGAGAACATCGCCGACCTGGGCGGCCTGGCCACGGCCTACGACGCGATGGTCAAGGCCACCGCCGGCCAGCCGGACCCGAAGACCGACGGCCTGACCCGCGACCAGCGCTTCTTCCTCAACTGGGGCACCGTGTGGCGCCGCAACTTCAAGCCCGAAGAGCTGAAGGTGCGCCTGGCCACCGATCCGCACGCGCCGGCCAACTTCCGCGCGATCGGCGCGCCGTCGAACCTGCCGGCCTTCGCCGCGGCGTTCTCGTGCAAGCCGGGCGCGCCGATGGTGCGCGAGGGCGATAAGCAGGTCGTGATCTGGTAAATCCCGGCGCCGCCGTACGCGGCGGCACCGGTACGTGGTACTTGCCCTCGTCGGCAGGCGCGAAGGCCCGGGTTTCCCGGGCCTTCGCTTTTTTCGGGCCGGAACGCGCCCAGGCCGCCGCCAGCTTCCGCAACCGCGAAACCCGTTCATAGGCAAGCGCCGGGCGCTTGTTAAACTGGCCCGATCACCAGGACGGAATCCGCGATGACGACCCTACGCCCGCTTACCTGCGCCCTCGCCCTCAGCCTGATCGCCGGCCTGACCCTGCCGACCGCCGACGCCGCCAAGAAGAAGCGCGCACCCGCCAAGCCCAAGGCCGCCGCCGTCGCCACCGCCTGCACCGACTTCTACGCCAACGCCAACGCCGACTGGCTGCGCGGCAACCCCCTGCCCTCCGGCGCCGGCTCGGTGTCGGCCCTGGAGCTGCTGGACGCGCGCACCCGCCAGCAGACCCTGGACCTGCTCAACGGCGCCATGACCGCGCCGCAGGGCAACGTGCAGAAGCTGCTGGGCGACTTCTGGGCCAGCGGCCTGGACGAGGTCGCGGTCGAACGCGACGGCGCCCAGCCGATCGCGCCGCTGCTGTCGCGCATCGCCGCGATCAAGAAGGCCAAGGACGTACCGGCCTCGATCGCCGCCCTGCACCAGGTCGGTATCCCGGTGGCGTTCAGCTTCGCCGCCGACGTCGACCTGCAGGATCTCAACCGCCACATCGGCTACTTCGGCCAGGGCGGCCTGGGCCTGCCCGATCCGGCCTACTACACCCGCAGCGACGCCGAGACCCACCAGCTGCTGGGCTACTACAACAACTACGTGCAGAAGATCCTGGCCCTGACCGGCACGCCGCAGGCGCAGCTGGCGGCCGAGTCGCAGCTGGTGATCGACCTGGAGACGCGCATCGCGCGCGCCTCGCAGTCGCTGCCGGAACTGCGCCAGCTGCGCAGCCACTACGCGCCGGTGCAGGTCGCCGCGCTGGCCAAGCAGTACAAGCGCCTGCAGCTGGGCGACTTCCTCAAGGCCCAGGGCGTCAAGGACGACAGCGTCTCGATCGGCAACGCCAAGCTGTTCACCGAACTCGACAACCTGGTCGGCACCCTCAAGCCCGAGCAGTGGAAGGTCTACCTGCGCTGGCGCGTCGGCGACTCGATGGCGCCCTACCTGGCCAAGCCCTTCCGCGACGCCCAGTACGACTTCCACGGCCGCATCCTGCGCGGCAGCGCGCCGCCGTCGCGTCAGCAGGCCGTGCTGGACGCGATGAACCTCGCCGCCGGCCCGATGATCGGCCGCGAATACGCCGCCAAGTACCTGCCGGCCGCCACCGACAAGCGCGCCGAGGAAATCGCCTCGCAGGTGCTGGCGACGCTGGGCAAGGCGATCGACGCCGAAACCCGTTTCAGCGAATCGGCCAAGACCGAGGCGCGCGCCAAGCTGGCCAAGCTCAAGATCGAAGTCGGCACCCCGCACCGCGACCTGGACTACTCCGTGCAGCCGATGGGCCGCGGCAGCTTCGGCAGCAACATGCTGATCGCCTCGACCTGGCGCCATCGCGAAGAGATGAAGCGCATCGGCCGCGGCAACGCCGACCGCCGCTGGGACGTGCTGCCGCAAGATCCGGCGCTGGCCTACGACATCGCCCAGAACCGCCTGATTGTGACCGCCGCAGTGCTGCAGGCGCCGGTGCTGGACATGAGCAAGGACGCCGCCTCGCAATACGGTTCCTTCGGCGCCCTGGTCGGCCACGAACTCAGCCACGGCTTCGACAGCCGCGGCCGCCTGGTCAACGCCAATCAGGAAGTGCGCGACTGGTGGACCCCGACCGAAACCGCGGCCTGGGAAGCGCTGGGCAACCGCGTCGCCGCGCAGTACGGCGCGTACGAGTACCCCGGCCTGAAGAACGTGAAGGTCAACGGCCAGCAGACCCGCGACGAGAACATCGCCGACATCGCCGGCGTCGAACTGGCGTGGAAGACCTTCCGCAACGAAGTGCCGACCCCGTCCAAGGACGCCGACCAGTCGTTCTACCGCGCCTGGGCGGGGCTGTGGGCGCAGCAGGCCACCAACGAGGTCTACACCCAGCGCGCCGCGACCAGCGTCCACGCGCCCGGCCAGTGGCGCACCAACGGGCCGCTGTTCAACCAGCCCAGCTTCGGCGAGGCCTACACCTGCAAGCCCGGCCAGCCGATGCAGGCCAAGCCGGAACAGCGGATCACGATTTTCCCGTGATCGATCGCGGCGCCGGCATGGCGCGGCGACATAAAAAAACGGCGCGGATTCCGCGCCGTTTTTCTTTGCCGGGCCATCGCCCTGCGGTCAGCGCACCAGCCGCGGCCGTGGCGGTTTCGGCTTGCCGAACGGCGGCTGCCCGCGCCAGTAACGGATCAGCAGCCAGCCGAACAGCATGCCGCCCAGATGGGCGAAATGGGCCACGCCGGGCTGCTGGCCGGTGATGCCCAGCATCAACTCGACCACGCCGTAGATGATCACCAGCGTGCGCGCCTTCATCGGGATCGGCGGAATCAGCAGCATCACGCGTTGGTTCGGGAACAGCATTCCATAGGCCAGCAGCAGACCGAAGATGCCGCCCGAAGCGCCCAGCGTGGGATACGCCTGCCCGCCCTGCGCCATGTTCCAGTAGCCGACCGCGAGCTGGCACAAGGCCGCACCGACCACGCATACCAGGTAGTAGGTGAGATAACGACGCGGTCCCCACACGTGCTCGAGCTGCGCGCCGAACATCAGCAAGGTGAGCATGTTGAACAACAGGTGCGGGAAGTTGCCGTGCAGGAAGGCGTAACTCACCACCTGCCACGGCATGAAACCGTAGCCGGCGTAGGGATCGCTCTCCGCACCTGGCGGCCACAGCATGAAAGGAGCGAAGGCGGCTTCGCCGAGTCCAAGTTGCAACAGGAACATCAGGCCGTTGGCGATCAACAAGGCCTTGGTGACGGGCGGCAGATTGGAGAACATCGGTACTCCCGGGGGATGCGGCTATGGTAGCCGTTGCGCGCGCGCGGCGTCCTGGAACGGCGCGCGCACGCAGCGCCGGATTCAGTCCGGCGGCCCCCAGATTTGCGCGTCCAGCGTCGCGGCGGCGCGAACGCCGAGCACCCGCCCGGCTTCCACGCGCAGGCCCTCGGCGCGCAGGCGCTGGCATTGCTCGCGGTAGCCCTTGGAGCCCTCCGGCAGGGCGATGCGGCCGTCTGAACGCAGCACCCGATGCCAGGGCAGCGTGCGGTCCTCGTTCTGGCTGAGCAGGCGCGCGACCAGGCGCGCCCGCCCGGGCAGGCCGGCGCGGCGCGCGACTTCGCCATAGCCAGCGACCTCGCCCTTGGGAATGGCGCGGATCGCGGCGAGGATGCGTTGGGCGGCGACCTCGGAGTCCATGGGGGTTAGCATAGAGGCTGTCGTGTCCGTTGCAGCGTTTTTACCCGCCAATGGCACGACGCGCTATCTGGCCGTACGAACAAAGAAGCCCGCAGGGAGCAGACCCATGAAATTCGAACAAATCCGCAAGCACCTTACCCAGTCCGGCTTCCACCTCACCCTGCACGACGAAGGGGTGCTGTGCATCGAACTGTCGCTGGAACAGGGCACGCGCCATCAGGCGATCTTCCTGTCCGAGCTGGAGGACGACGACCAGCGTCCGTTCCTGCGCGTGAGCACCGCGATCGCGCCGACCACCGGCCTGGACGCGCGCCGCGCGCTGATCTTCAACTGGCAGAGCCATGTCGGCTATCTGGCCATCGGCGACCTCGACGGCGTGCCTTACCTGCAGCTGTGCGAGAACCGTCCGCTGGAAGGCCTGGCCGCGGCCGAAATCGACCGGCTGGTGCTTGAAATCGGCGGCCTGGGCGATCGCATGGAGCGCATGCTGTCGGCGGATGGGGACTTGCTGTAAGGCAAGGCCAGCGACGCGCGGCGGGGCAGGTTCCCGTCGCGTGCGATCGGTGCCAGCGCGGCGCAGGTGCAGGGCCGCGACGATGCGGTTGTCGCCGCATCCTACGATCTGTCGGAGCGGCTTTCTGTGGGAGCGGCGTAAGCCGCGATTACCCCACACACCGAGGTACTCCGCGAGATCGGAGCCAATCGCGGCTTACGCCGCTCCCACAGAAAGCAGAGAGCAGCAACCTCGTCGATGTGCAGACAACAAAAAAGCCCGCATCGCTGCGGGCTTTCTTATTGGGCGCTTGCGCTTGTCTCAGGACCAGCCCAGCGCGTCGATCAGGCGCCACAGGCCGTAGGCGATGCCGCCGGCGGCGGGGATGGTGAGGATCCACGCCCACACGATGCGCTCGATCACGCCCAGCTTGAGCTTACGCGGGTTCTTGGCGAAGCCCACGCCCATGATGGCGGTGGAGATGCTGTGGGTGGTCGACACCGGCATGCCGAAGTGCGCGGCGGTGACCAGGATGGTCGCCGAGGCGGTTTCCGCGGCGAAGCCGTCGATGGTCTGCAGCTTCACCATCTTGTGGCCCAGGGTCTTGATGATGCGCCAGCCGCCGGCGGCGGTGCCCGCCGCCATGACCAGGGCGCAGGTCGCGATCACCCACTTGTCGATGTCGTCCTTGCCGCCGTCCGGATGCAGGAAGGCCAGCCAGGTCGGCAGGTCGTCGAGGATGCCGGCCGACTGCGCGCCGAAGATCGACAGGGCGATGATGCCCATGGTCTTCTGCGCGTCCTGGCGGCCGTGGGCGAAGCCCATGTAGGCCGCCGACACCAGCTGCGCCTTGCCGAAGAAGGCGTTGACCCAGCGCGGCTTGGCCATGCGCGCCAGCGGGCCGCCGGCCTTCATCAGCGAGGCGATGATCAGGTACAGCAGGGTGATGATGCCGATGCCGAGCAGGAAGCCCGCCAGCGGCGAGGTGATCATCGGCAGCACCACCTTCCACAGCAGGCCCTTGTTGGTGGTCCAGTCGGCATCGCCGGCCTTGGACCAGATCAGCGCGGTCCAGTTGTTCTGCGACGCCGCCAGCGCCGCGCCGCACAGGCCGCCGATCAGCGCGTGCGAGGACGAGGACGGCAGGCCGCGCCACCAGGTGATCAGGTTCCAGATGATCGCGCCCAGCAGGGTGCAGATCAGCACCTGCGAGGTCACGTTGACCACGTCGGTGTCGACCAGGCCCGAGGCGATGGTCTTGGCGACCGCGGTGCCCATGAACGCGCCGATCAGGTTGGTGCTGGCGGCCAGCATGATCGCCTGACCGGGCGTCAGCACCTTGGTCGCCACCACGGTGGCGATGGAGTTGGCGGTGTCGTGGAACCCGTTGATGAACTCGAAGACGAGCGCAGCCAGGATCACGATCAGGACCAGAGTCAGCATCTGGCGAACCTCAGCTGTTCTTCAGCACGATCTGGTACGCGACCACGCCGGCCTCGCGGCAACGGTCGATGGCCTTCTCCAGGATCTCGAAGAACTCCTTGAGCAGGAACATCTGCAGGTTGTCGAGGCGGCCGGAGTAGATGTCGCGGTACAGCTCCAGCATCAGGCGGTCGGCCTCGTTCTCCAGCGCGCGCAGCTTTTCGTTGAGCGCCGTCATGCGATCGATGTTCATGTTGCGCAGATCGTGGACCATGTCCACCACCACCGAGGCGGCCTGCTCCAGCATCGCCGCGCGCGGCGCGAAGTCGATGCCTTCCAGGTGCTGGACGGCCAGCGAGTAGCGGTCGGCGAACTTCTCGACCTGCTTGGGGATCTTGTACAGGGCCGAGCCCAGCGCCTCGATGTCCTCGCGCTCGATCGGGGTGATGAAGCTGTCGACCAGGGCGTGGCCGATCTTGTCCGAGGCGGCGCGCTCGCGCTGGCGGGCCAGCTTGAAGGCGTCCAGGGCCGGCTGGCGGTCGCTGGCCTTCATCATGCCGTGCAGGGCCTTGGTGCTGTCGTAGGCGGCCTGGGCGGCCTCGTCTAGCAGGGTGTAGAACTGCTGGCCGGAGCCGAAGATGGTCTGCAGGGAAAACATGCGTGAAAGCCTCTAGGTGCCGGCCGCGGACGGTCCGGGGGTGGATCTGCGGGCGAGATTATGACCGTTTGGTGTCAGCTGCGCCCGTCTTGCGGCCATTCCGGGCCCGAAACCGACCGCTCCCCCTCCGATTCCGGCCCCGGCGCCGCCACTCACGCGGCCGGCGCGGCGGCGCCTGTTAAGATCGGCACCGCGCATCCCCCCGCCACCCTATTCCATGGACGACGACCCAACTTCGCCCGCCCGCGCTACCGCGGCCTCCCTGCCTGGCCCGCGGCACACCGCTCACGCCCCTGGCATCCCCACGTCCAACCCGATGGAGCAGTCCGCATGCTGGAACTGCTGATCGTCTTGGGCCTGATCGTGCTCAACGCCTTCTTCGCGCTGTCGGAGATGGCCTTGATGACCTCGCGCAAGCTGCGCCTCAAGCAGATGGCGGAGACCAGCCGCGGCGCGCGCATGGCGCTGGCCCTGGCCGAACACCCGGACAACCTGCTGTCGACCGTGCAGATCGGCATCACCGCGATCGGCGTGCTGACCGGCACCTTCGGCGGCGAATCGATCGGTCTGGCCATCGCCGGCTGGATCGGCCACATCGTCCCCGGCGCGGCCGAATACGCGCGCACCATCGGCATCGGCACCGCGATCACGCTGATCACCGCCGCCAGCGTGATCTTCGGCGAGCTGATTCCCAAGCGCCTGGCCCTGACCAATCCCGAACGCATCGCCAGCGCGGTCGCGATCCCGCTGTACGGCCTGTCGCGCGTGGCGCGACCAGTGGTGGCCGCCCTGGGGTCGATCAACCGCCTGGTGCTGCGCATCCTGGGCATCAAGGACGACGCCCGCAGCGAGATCAGCGAAGAGGAAATCCGCCTGCTGGTGACCGAAAGCCACGAGCAGGGCGTGATCGACGCCGACGAACGCAAGATGATGAACCGCGTGCTCAGCCTGGGCGACCGCACCGCCGAAAGCCTGATGACGCCGCGCACGCGCATCGCCTGGCTGGACGCCGGCGTGGACTTCGCCGAGAACCTGGCGACCATGCGCGAGCACGCGTATTCGCGCTACCCGGTCTATCGCGACAACGACAGCGACGTGCTGGGCGTGCTCGAGGTGAAGTCGCTGCTGGACCGTCTGGACCAGACCGCGCCGGACCTGTTCCCCGACCTGCGCCCGCCGCTGTTCGTGTCCGAGTCCACCCACGCGCTGAAGCTGCTGGAGATCTTCCGCGAGGAGCAGCAGTCGCTGGCGCTGGTGGTGGACGAGTACGGCGACGTCACCGGCCTGGTCACGGTCAACGACCTGATGGGCGCGGTGATCGGACGCATCCAGACCAACGAGACCGACGACGACGCCGCACCGGTGGTCGAGCGCGCCGACGGCTCCTACCTGCTGGACGGTTCGCTGGCGCTGGAAGACCTGCGCGAACTGGTCGGCGGCGGCCGTCTGCCGGACGAGGACGAGCACGACTTCCACACCGCCGCCGGCATGGTGATCGCGCATTTCGGCCGCATCCCGCACGTGGGCGAGCATTTCGACTGGAGCGGCGTGTGGCGCATCGAGGTGGTCGACCTGGACGGACCGCGCATCGACAAGCTGCTGTTGCAGCGCATCGCCGCGCCGCGCGAGGACGCCCAGGAACCGGTGGCCGATGACGCCTCCGGCTGACCGCGAGCCGCCGGCGCCCGAGGCCGGCACACGCGCGCTGCTGGACGAGTTCGCCTCCGGCGACCCGACGCAGGTGCTGCGCCTGGGCGACGTGCTGTCGGGCCTGGGCGAGCGCTCGTTCGGCATGCTGCTGTTCGTCTCCACCATCCCGGCCTTCATCCCGATCCCGGGCGTCGGTGGCGCGGTCAGCGGCCCGCTGGTGATCCTGATCGGCCTGCAGCTGCTGGTCGGGCTGCGCAAGCCTTGGCTGCCCGGTTTTTTGGCCCGGCGCGGCCCGCATCGCCACGCCATGGCGCGTTTCCGCAATCTGCTTTCGCCGTGGCTGACGCGGTTGGAAAAGCTGGTGCGCCCGCGCTCGCCGGCCCTGCTCGACCACCGTCTGGCCAGCGCGTTCACCGGCCTGCTGCTGGTGCTGCTGGGCGTGCTGCTGTCGCTGCCGATCCCGTTCACCAACTTCCTGTTCGGCGCGCTGCTGCTGCTGTTCGCGTTCGCCCTGCTGGAGCGCGACGGCCGCCTGATGGCCGTGGCCTGGGGCGTGGGCTCGATCGCGGTGGCGGTGTTCGGCGTGCTGTCCGGCAGCCTGGCGACCCTGATCGGCGGCTGGATCGATAGGCTGACCTGACGCCGCTCCCACAGAAAACAGAAGCCCGTGCATTGGGGTAGGAGCGGCGTGAGCCGCGACCGCGCCAACGAAGGGCCGGCGGAGCCCTCGGCAAGACGTCGCGGCCGCGGCGGCGACGGGATAGGCAGTTGCACGGAATGCCGAGGTTCGCGGTCGCGGCTCACGCCGCTCCTACCCCAAGGCAGAACGACGCGTTAGCCCAGCAGGGTCAGGAACTCTTCGCCGGCGACCGGATGGCCCAGCCAATAGCCCTGGGCGAGGTCGCAGCCGCGCTCGCGCAGCACCGCGTACTGGCCTTCCTTCTCCACGCCCTCGGCGACCACGGTGATGCCCAGCGAATGCGCCATGGCGATGATCGCCGTGGTCAGCGCCAGGTCGTCGGGATCGCGCAGCACGTCGGCGATGAAGCTGCGGTCGATCTTCACGCCGTCCACCGGCACCCGGCGCAGGTGGCTGAGGCCGGAGAAACCGGTGCCGAAATCGTCCAGCCACACCTTCACACCGCTCGCGCGCAGACGCGCCAGCAGGCTGCTGGCATGGGCCTCGTCGCCGATCACCGCGGTCTCGGTGAGTTCCAGATGCAGGCGGTTCGCGGTCAGGCCGGTTTCGTGCAGGCAGGCCGCGACCACGTTGGGCAGGTCGCCGCTGCGCAGCTGACGCGGCGACACGTTGACCGACACGAACAAGGGCTCCGCGCCCGGACGCGCCTGCTGCCAGGTCACCGCGTCCTGGCAGGCCGCGCGCAGCACCTGCGGGCCCAGGGTTTCGATCAGGCCGCTCTGCTCGGCCACGTCGATGAACACCGACGGCGCGACCAGGCCCTGCTCGGGATGCTTCCAGCGCAGCAATGCTTCGGCGCCGACCATGGCGCCGTCGCCGAGGCGGTACACCGGCTGGTAGACCAGGCTGAGCTCGCCGCGGTCCCAGGCACCGCGCAATTCGTGCTCCAGATGCACGCGGCGTTCCACCGCCTGGTCCATGGCGCGGCTGTAGAAGCGGTAGCAGTTCTTGCCGGCCACCTTGGCCTGGTACATGGCGATGTCGCCGTTCTTCATCAGCGCGGTCGCGCCGGACGCGTCCTCGGGGAACAAGGTCACGCCGATCGAGGTGCCCAGGAACACCTGGCGGTCGTGGACCACGATCGGCTGACCCAGCTCGGCCACCAGCACGTCGGCCAGATGGCTGGCGCGCGCGCGCACCCCGCCCTCGTGGCCGTCGCCGTCCTGCACCAGGATCACGAACTCGTCGCCGCCGAAGCGCGCCAGCAGCGCGTCCTCGCCGCCCAGGCGGGTCACGGTTTCCTGGATGCGGTTGGCGAACTGCAGCAGCACGTCGTCGCCGGCGTCGTGGCCGAGGGTGTCGTTGACGCGCTTGAAATCGTCGATGTCGGCGAACAGCAGCCCCAGCTGGCGGCCGGCGCCGCGCAACTGCAGCAGACGCTGGTCCAGGCTTTCGCGGAACGCCAGGCGGTTGGCCAGGCCGGTCAGCGCATCGGTGTAGGCCATGCGCCGGATGTCGCGGTCGTGGCGCGCCAGGCTCTGGCTCATGCGCCCGAACGCGCGCATCAGGTCGCCGACTTCGTCGTGGCGGTTGCTGGCCGGCGTGCTGGTATCGAAATGGCCGGCCTCGATTTCCATCGACGCGTCGGCGAGCTGGCGGATCGGCTGCACCAGGAAGCGCTGGATCAGGTAGACCATCAGCGCGCCCAGCGCGAGCAGACCGGCGGCGAGCAGGCCGATCCACAGCATGTGCTGCTGGGCCAGCGCGTCCAGGCGGCCGCGCAGGCTGCCCAGCGCCTGGTCCTGGAACTGGTGCACGGTCTTGAGGTCGTAGCCCACGCGCACGCCGCCCAGGCGCTCGTCGCCGATCATGATCGGCGCCGACACGTCCATCACGGTCTCGCTGGACTGGGTGTGCAGCTTGCGCGCGGCGATCACCTCGAACGCCATCGGGTCGTCCATGCGCTTGCCGTAGCTCGGGATCTCCTCGCTGCCGTCGTGGACGATGTTGCCTTCGTTGTCGTAGACCAGCACGTAGCTGATCCCGGGATTGCGCAGGGTCGCGCGGCTGAGCACGCCGACCGCGTCCAGATCGAAGTAGTACAGCGGGTTGGCCAGCGATTCGGCCAGCTGCGAGACCATGCCCTCGCTGTGGCGCTTGAGGTTGTCGGCGATCATGCCGCTCATGGCCTGGCGGCTGACCCCGACCACTTCGCGCTGCATGCTTTCCTGACGGTTGAGCAGCAGCACGATCAGCGCCAGCACCACCAGCAGGGCCACGGCCATCATGGCCAGGAACTTGGCCTGCAAGCCGAAGCGCAGCTTCATTCGACCTCCGACCGGACCTGGGCGACGCCGGTGCCGATGCGCTGCAGCGCCTTGGCCGACGCCGGATCGATCGGCATGAAGCGGGTGGTCTTGAAGAAGCGCAACAATGCCTCGCCCGCGTCGGGGTCGCCGGCCGCGTCCAGCAGCACTTCGCGCAAGCGCGCCTCGACCTTGGGGTCGATGTCGCCGCGCACCACCTCGACCGCGCGCGGGTAGTCGCCGGTGCGGCCGATCTCGATCATGTCGCGACGGAACGCCGGCGGCATGCGCCGCGGATTGTCCCAGTCCAGGTTGCTCATCACGCCCACGTCGACGAGGCGTTTGTGGACCCAGGTGGAGATATTGAGCTCCGAGCGCGCGAACAGGTAGCCGACCTCGCCGTGCTGGATGCGGTCGGTCGGCGACAGCAGGATTTCCAGGCTCAGGCCGCGGTCCAGCAGTTCGGCCACAGGCACGAAGTAGGCGCTGGTCGAGGACGGGCGCTGGAAGGCCACGCTGTGGCCGCGCAGATCGTCCAGCGAGCGCAGGCCGCTGTCGCGGCGGGCGAAGAACACGCTGTGGTAATGGCTGGTGCCGTCGCGCTCGGTCAGCAGCAAGGGCTGGGCATCGGCGCGCTGCTTGAGCAGCATCGCCGTGCCGGCGGTCTCGGTGACCCAGTCGACCCGGCCGCGGCGCAGGTAGCTGGCCATCTGCTGCGAGTCCTTGGCCATCAGGATCCGGCCTTCGCGGATGCCGACGTTGGCCATGCGCGGGACCACGTAATCCAGCAGCGGCTTGAGTTGTTCGTAATGGGCCTTGGGATCGTCGCTGATCCGGCCCAGCACCAGCACCGCCCCGGGATCGCTGTCGGCCGACTGCGCCGGGACCGGCACCGACAGCCCCGCGGCCGCCAGCGCGAGCCCGAGCAGGACAGCGATGCAACGCGCGCTAGCGATCAAGAAAGTGACTCGTCGGGACTGCCCGCCGCAGCGTAATCGAAACCGGGGCCGGCCGATACCACTTCGCACGGTCCGGGCGTTGCGCCCCGCCGCACGCGCTCAACGGCGCTGACCGGCCAGCATCGCCATGCGCTCGGCGTCGGCGAGGATGCCGCGCAACAGGCGCACCTCGCGCTCGTCCAGCTCGGCGCGCAGGTACAGCCGGCGCAGCTTGCGCATGGCCGATTCCGGCGCGCGCCCCTTGTGGAAGTCGATCGCGTCCAGGGTCTCGCCCAACTGGGTGAAGAAGCCCTCCAGCTGCGCGTGCGAAGCCGGCGGATCGTCGCGGACCGGCGCCGCCGCGGCCGGCGCGGCCGCCAGCGCGCTCATGCGCAGCTCGTAGGCCAGCACCTGCACCGCCGCGGCCAGGTTCAGGGAGCTGTAGTCGGGATTGGCCGGGATGTGCACGGCCGCGTGGCACAGCTGCAGCTCCTCGTTCTCCAGGCCGGTGCGCTCGCGCCCGAACACCAGCGCCACTTCGGCCCCGCCCGCGGCCTCGGCCAGCAGGCGGCCGGCGGCCTCACGCGGATCGTGCTGCTCCAGCTGCACCCGGCGGCTGCGCGCGGTGCAGCCCAGCACCAGACGGCAGTCGCTCAGCGCCTCGGTCAGGGTCGGGACTATGGTCGCGGCCGCCAGCACGTCGTCGGCGCCGGCGGCCAGGGCCGCCGATTCGTGGTTGGGCGCCTTCTCCGGCGCCACCAGGAACAGCCGGGACAGGCCCATGGTCTTCATCGCGCGGGCCGCGGAGCCGATATTGCCGGGATGCTGGGTGCCCACCAGCACGATGCGCAGCCGCGAGAGGTCGGTTGGGTCGGGTTTGGGATCGTTCGCCATGCGCAATGGTAAACTCCCCGCCCCGGCCATAGCGCCGGTTCGTTCTTTCAGCCCGCCAGCCCGTCCCCCACCTCCGTTCCGAGGCCGTTCGCCATGCAGAAACCCGCCGTCACCCTCATGGTCAAGGCCGCCCGCGCCGCCGGTAACGTGTTGCTCCGCCACATGTACCGCCTGGACGCGCTGAACGTGGTCGAGAAGGACCGGATGGACTACGCCAGCGAAGTCGACAGCCTGGCCGAGGCCGAGATCATCAAGGAATTCCGCCGTTCCACGCCCGACTACGCCATCCTGGGCGAGGAGAACGGCTCGATCGGCAGCGGCCGTTTCACCTGGGTCATCGACCCGCTGGACGGCACCAGCAACTACCTGCGCGGCATTCCGCACTTCTGCGTGTCCATCGCCCTGGTCGAGGCCGGCGAGCCGGTCCACGGCGTGATCTTCGATCCGCTGCGCAACGAGCTGTTCACCGCCAGCCGCGGCAGCGGCACCCAGCTCAACGAAAAGCGCGTGCGCGTGGCCGACCGCAAGGATCTCAACGGCACCATGATCGTCACCGGCTTCCCGCCGCGCGAGCGCCCGCGCGCCAGCGCCCACCTCAAGTGCGTGGATTCGCTGCTGACCGAGGCCGAGGACATCCGCCGCACCGGTTCGGCCGCGCTGGACCTGGCCTATGTGGCCTGCGGCCGCGCCGACGCCTATTTCGAAGCCGGAGTGAAGCCCTGGGACATCGCCGCGGGCGCGCTGATGGTGCGCGAGGCCGGCGGCAAGGTCAGCGATTTCCGCGGCCGCGGCACCGGCCCCATGGATTCGCGCGGCCTCGCCGGCCGCCAATTGGTCGCCGGCAACCTCAAGGTCTGCGATGCGCTGCAGAACCGCATCGTCAACACCGGGTACGCGGCCGCGTTCGACTGAGTGGAGTCGCCTCCCCGGCGGCAGGCCGCGTCAAAAAAAGCCGCGCTCATGCGCGGCTTTTTGCTGGGGAGCCCTCAGCTTTCTGTGGGAGCGGCGTGAGCCGAGATTCGCTCCGAACTCGCGGGATCTGGCTCGAATGGGGTAATCGCGGCTCACGCCGCTCCCACAGAAAGCGAAAACAGGCGGACCCGGCAGCAACGAAAAAGGCCGCGCATCGCGCGGCCTCTTCGTGCCCGGGGCCGTAGCCCCGTAAGCGACCGGACTCAGGGACGGCGCGCCAGCGCCGCCTCGTCCTTGGCCTTGGGCATCAAGTCCTGCTTGCTCACCTTCAGCCAGCCCATGGTCAGCAGCGGGCAGGCGACGAAGATCGACGACAGGGTGCCGATGATGATGCCCAGCATCTGCGAAATCGCCATGCCTTCCAGCGAACCGCCGCCGTACAGGTACAGCGCGAACACGGTCAGGAACGCCACGAACGAGGTGATCACCGTACGCGACAGCGTCTGGTTGATCGACTTGTTGAGGATGGTTTCCGGATCGGCGCGCATGGTGCGGAAGTTCTCGCGCACGCGGTCGAACACCACGATGGTGTCGTTGATCGAGTAGCCCATCACCGACAGGATGCCGGCCAGCACGGTCAGGTCGAACTCGTGGCCGAACAGCGCGAACCAGCCCGCCACCACGATCACGTCGTGCAGGGTGGTCAGCACCGCGGCGACCGCGAACTTCTTCTCGAAGCGGAACGAGATGTAGATCAGGAAGCCGACCACCACGAACAGCAGCGCCCAGATGCCGTTGGCCGCCAGGTCGCGGCCGACCTGCGGGCCGACGTAGCCGCCGCCCTTGATCTTGCCGGGATTGTCGGCCGTGGACGCGATCGACTGGACTTCGTTGATGGTGTTGCCGGCGACCTTGCCGTCGCCGCCGCCCTTGGGCTGCAGACGGATCAGCAGCTCGTTGCCGGTGCCGAAGGTCTGCACCTGGGCGCTGGTGTAGCCGGCCGCGTCCAGGCGCGAGCGGATGCCGTCGACGTCGACCGGCTTGGCGAAGCTGAGCTCGACGCTGGTGCCGCCGGTGAAGTCCAGGGCGAAGTTGAAGCCCTTGACCGCAATGGCGCCGATCGCGACGAACATCATCAGGGCGGCGACCACCATCGAGACCCAGCGCAGGCGCAGGAAATCGATGTTGCTGCCGTAAGGGAACACGTTGAAGGGTTTCATGTCGCGTGCTCCGTCAGATCGCGATCGATTTCAGCTTGCGACGACCGCCGTAGATCAGCGTCGCGATGCCACGCGACACGGATACCGCCGTGTAGGCGGAGGTGGCGATGCCGAGCATCAGGGTGATACCGAAACCGCGCAGCGGACCGGTGCCGAACACCGCCATCGCCAGACCGGCGAGGAAGGCGGTGACGTTGGCGTCGATGATGGTGCCCGAGGCGTGTTCGTAGCCGCTGGCGATCGCCGCCTGCGCGGGCAGGCCGGCACGCAACTCCTCTCTTATTCGTTCGTTGATCAGCACGTTGGCGTCGACCGACATGCCCACCGTCAGCGCGATGCCGGCCAGGCCCGGCAGGGTCATGGTGGCGCCGAACAGCGACATCAGCGCGACCACCATCAGTAGGTTGATCAGCAGCGCCAGGCAGGTGATCACGCCGAACATGCGGTAGTAGACCAGGAAGAAGATCAGCGCGAAGGCGAACGAGAAGCTGACCGCCTTCAAGCCGCGCGCGACGTTCTCGGCGCCCAGGCTGGGGCCGACCACGCGCTCTTCGATGAAGTCCATCGGCGCGGCCAGCGAACCGGCGCGCAGCAGCAGGGCCAGGTCGGAGGCTTCCTGCTGGCTGCCCAGGCCGTTGGTGTTGAATTCCTTGCTGAAGACGCCCTGGATGGTGGCGACGTTGATCACTTCCTCGCTGATGCGGGTCGAACGCACTTCCTTGCCGTCGACCGTGCGCACCTCGGGGATGCGCTCGATGTAGACCACCGCCATCGGCTTGCCGACGTGCTCGGTGGTGTAGTCGAACATGCGCTGGCCGCCGACGCCGTTCAGGCGGATCTGCACCGCGGGCGTGCCGCTTTGCGAGTCGAACGCGGCGGTGGCGCCGATCAGCTGGTCGCCGGAGGCGATCACGCGCTTGTTGAGCAGGATCGGGATCGGCTTGCCGTCCGGACCGGTCTCGCGACGGAAGTAGATGCGCGCTTCCGGCGGCACGCTGCCGCTGCGCAGGGCTTCCTGGGCGTCGCCCTCGACCACGCCGCGGTATTCCAGCGTGGCGGTGGCGCCGAGAATGCGCTTGGCCTGGGCGGTGTCCTGGATGCCGGGCAGCTGGACCACGATGCGGTCGTTGCCCTGGCGCTGGATGATCGGCTCGGCCACGCCGAGCTGATTGACGCGGTTGCGCAGGGTACCGACGTTCTGCTCCACCGCCTCGGCCTGCATGCGCAGCAGCTCGGCCTCCGGCACCTGGATCTCGACGGTGTTGCCGACCACGTTCTGGACCAGCAGCGGCTGGCCCTTGGCGACGATCTCGCGCGCCTTGTCGGCGTCGGCCGCATTGGCGACGGTGACGACGATGCTGTTGTTGGCGCGGCGCTCGACCGACTCGTAACGCACGCGGCCGTCGCGCAGGCTGACCCGCACGTCTTCGGCGGTGGCGTCCAGGCGCTTGTCCAGCGCGGACTTCTGGTCGACCTGCATCAGGAAGTGCACGCCGCCCTGCAAGTCCAGGCCCAACTGCATGGGCTTGGCCTTGATCGTCTCCAGCCAGCCCGGCACGGTCGAGGCCAGGTTCAGCGCGACCACGTAGTCGCTGCCGAGCGGATCGCGCAGCAAGTCGGCGACCTTGGTCTGGCTGTCGTTGTTGGTCAGGCGGACCAGCAGGTTGCCTTCCTTTTCGATCGCCACCGACTTGGTCGGCACGCCCGCCTTGCCCAGCGTGTCGACGATGCGCTTGCGCAGCGCTTCGTCCACGGCCGCGCCGCGGGCCGAGGTGACCTGCACCGACGGATCCTGCGGAAACACGTTAGGCAACGCATACAGCGCGCTGAGCAGCAAGACTACGAGGATGGCCAGATATTTCCAGCGCGAGTAAGTCAGCATCGATTGCCCCTGCGGCGGCCACCCCGGCCGCCGTGCTTCAAAGTGTCGTGGCGCCGGCTCAGGCCGACTTCAAGGTGCCCTTGGGCAGTACGTTACCGATCGCGCCCTTCTGCACGCGGATGCGCACGTTGTCGGCGACTTCGATGGTGATGAAGCTCTCGCCGATGTCCGTCACGGTGCCGGCGATGCCGCCGTTGGTCAGCACTTCGTCGCCCTTGGCGAGCTTTTCCAGCATGCCGCGGTGTTCCTTGGCGCGCTTCATCTGCGGGCGGATCATCAGGAAGTACATGATCGCGATCAGGATGATGGGCATCAGCAGGCCGCCGAGGCCGCCGCCGAACAGTCCGCCGCCGGCGGGCGCGCCGGCCGCAGCCTGGGCGTGAGCGGGAGCGATCAGAAGGTCGAGCAGGTTCATGTACGAAAGTCCTGAAACGAAAATAGCCGGGGATTATGCCACGGCCGGATCGGGGCCATGGGCGGGCCCGGAATGGGCCCTGGCGCACGGTTTTTGGGGTGGAGAGCCTGGCCGGCTCGGGTGCGAAGGCCTTGGAATAGGCTTTGGCACCAGAGCGTGCGCCCCCGAACGGAAAGGTCGGGGTTGCGCGGGGGCCCTCACCCCTGCCCACCCCGGCCCGACCGCAGAGCGGTCGGGCGTTCGGTGCCGCGCGAGCCAGTGGCTCGCAAACGCGGCCCCTCACCCCGCTGCGCGGGAGAGGGGGGCAAAGAGTCCGCCCGCTATGCGGGCGGACGATCTCTTAAAGCCTTGCGGCGTAGAAGGAGTCGCGGAAGGCGGCAAAGGTTCCCTGCTCGATCGCCGCGCGCATCTGCGCCATCAGGCGCTGGTAGTAGCGCAGGTTGTGCAGGGTGCCCAGCATCGGCCCCAGCATCTCGTTGCAGCGGTCCAGATGGCGCAGGTAGGCGCGGCTGAAGCCGTTGGCGCAGGCATAGCAGTCGCAGCCTTCCTCGATCGGGCGCAGGTCGCGTTCGTACTGCGCGTTGCGCACCCGCACGGTGCCCTGGGCGGTGAAGTAGTGGCCGTTGCGGGCGTTGCGGGTCGGCATCACGCAGTCGAACATGTCGACCCCGCGCGCCACCGACTCCACCAGGTCCTCGGGCCGGCCCACGCCCATCAGATAGCGCGGACGGTCCTGCGGCAGCTGCGGGCAGGTGTGTTCAAGCATCGCGTTGCGCTCGGCCTCGGGCTCGCCCACGGCCAGGCCGCCGACCGCGTAGCCGTCGAAGCCCAGCTCCTTCAAACCGGCTGCCGAACGCGTGCGCAGCTCGTGGTGCACGCCGCCCTGGACGATGCCGAACAGCGCCGCGTCGTTGCCCTCGTGGGCCTTCTTGGAGCGCTCGGCCCAGCGCAGGCTCAGCTCCATCGACTTGCGCGCGACCTCCTCGGTGGCCGGGTACGGCGTGCACTCGTCGAAGATCATCACGATGTCCGAATCCAGCACGCGCTGGATATTCATGCTCTCCTCCGGCCCCAGGAACACCTTGCTGCCGTCCACCGGCGAGGCGAAGGTCACGCCCTGCTCGGTGATCTTGCGGCGGTGCGCGAGCGAAAACACCTGGAAACCGCCGGAGTCGGTCAGGATCGGGCCGTTCCAGCGCGCGAAGCCGTGCAGGCCGCCGTGGTCGCCGATCACGTCCAGGCCCGGGCGCAGGTACAGGTGGAAGGTGTTGCCGAGGATGATCTCGGCGCCGAGATCGCGCACGTGCTCGGGCATGATGCCCTTGACCGAACCGTAGGTGCCGACCGGCATGAAGGCCGGCGTTTCGACCGTGCCGCGCGGGAACGTGAGGCGGCCGCGGCGCGCGGCGCCGTCGTTGCCCAGCAGTTGGAAAGACATGCGGCTCATGCGCGGGTTCCTGAGGTGTAGGTGATGCGCAGGTCGGCGCGTGCGGGTTGATGGAACATGGCGATTTCGTAACGCCTCTCCCCTATCCCGTCATGGGGGTATCGCCGCGCTCCGGAACGGCCCATGGCGTCCGGGCTGCGTATCGGAACGAATGCGTCGGACGCCTGCCGCATCACGCCTGCGGCCACAGCAGCATGGCGTCGCCGTAGGAGAAGAAGCGGTAGCGCTGCGCGATCGCATGCGCATAGGCGTCGAACACGCGCTGCTGGCCGGCGAAGGCCGACACCATCATCAGCAGCGTGCTTTCCGGCAGATGGAAGTTGGTGACCATCGCGTCGACCGAACGGATCCGGTAGCCCGGCAGGATGAACAGCCGGGTCTCGCCGGCGTAGGGCTGCAGTTCGCCGTCGCGCATCGCCGATTCCAGCGCGCGCACCACCGTCGTACCCACCGCGATCACCCGGCCGCCGGCCGCGCGCGTGCGCCGCACCTGCTCGACCAGACCGGCGCCGACGTTGAGCCACTCGCTGTGCATCACGTGCTGGTCGAGGCTGTCCACGCGCACCGGCTGGAAGGTGCCGGCGCCGACGTGCAGGGTGACGTGGCCGAATTCGATGCCGCGTTCGCGCAGGCGCTGCAGCAGGGCCTCGTCGAAATGCAGGCCGGCGGTGGGCGCGGCCACGGCGCCGACCTCGCGCGCGAACACGGTCTGGTAGCGCTCGTCGTCGTCGCGGCCGGGCTCGCGCTGGATGTAAGGCGGCAACGGCAGGCGGCCGGCGTGCAGCAGCCAGCTTTCCAGCGAATCGCCATGCGGCTGATCGTGCAGGTGGAACTGCAGCAGATAGAACTCGCCCTCGCGGCCCAGCACCTCGGCTTCGCCGCCGGCGTCCAGGGCGATGCGCGCGCCGGCCTTGGGCGACTTGCTCACGCCCAGCTGCGCGCGCGCCTGGGCGCCCGCGAGCAGACGCTCGATCAGGATCTCGACGCGGCCGCCGCTGCTCTTGTGGCCGTACAGCCGGGCCGGAATCACCCGGGTGTCGTTGAACACCAGCAGGTCGCCCGGCGCCAGCAACTGCGGCAGTTCGCCGAAGGCGCGGTCCTCGAACGCAGCCGGCGCGCGCGGCACCTGCAATAGGCGGCTGGCGGAGCGCTCGGCGAGCGGGGCCTGGGCGATCAGTTCCGGCGGCAGCTCGTAATGGAAATCGGATTTTTTCAAACGGGTCGTCTCGGTCGGCGGCGTAGGCCGCGATCGGGTCTGGGGAAGAAGTACGGCCGGGCCAGCCGGCCGGGCGCCAGGGACGACGGCAGGCACCGGCGTCGCGACCGCCATTATCGGCCGCTTAGGGGCCTGGGGGCAAAAAACGCCCGCCCGCGCGCCTGGACAGCGGCCAGGCAGAGCGGATGAGGGGAGTCTGAGGAGGGCGAGCCGCCCTGACCAAGCCTGACGGACGCCGTTGCCGTTGCCGTTGCCGTTGCCGTTGCCGTTGCCGTTGCCGTTGCCGTTGAGTTTGCTCCGGCATTGAAGTCCATAGAACCGAAGCCACACGACCACTCCCAGACCCGAAGGGCGGCGCGCAGGACGCGCGCCGTTTTTCGATAAGACAGGGATGTCTTATCGAAAAATCCCGGCGCCAGAACCGAAGCCACACGGGAGCTCCTGGCTCGGACCCTTCTCTTTGGTTACTTTCTCTTGGGTCAGCAAGAGAAAGTGACCCGCATGCGCAGCAGGCGGAAGCCTTTGACCTTCGGTCAAAAGAAGCAGAAACAACAGCAAGAGCAAATCCTCCCCAACCCGCCCGGCCAACAGGCACAGCCTGTTGTCGTTCACCCGTGCACGAACCTGCGGTTCGTAAACGCACGGCTTCACCCTTTGTCAAAGGAGGGAGCTAAAAGCGCAACGCCGGGATCTGGAGGCCATCGGAACCGGATAGGCTCGATAGCCGGGATTCGCGGTCGCGGCTCACGCCGCTCCTACAGAGAGCGCCGGCAAGAGAAAGTGACCCGCATGCGCAGCAGGCGGAAGCCGTTGACCTTCGGTCAGAAGCAGCGAAACAACAGCAACAGCAAATCCTCCCCAACCCTCCTTTGTCAAAGGAGGGAGCTAAAAGCGCAACGCCGGGATCTGGAGGCCATCGGAACCGGATAGGCTCGATAGCCGGGATTCGCGGTCGCGGCTTACGCCGCTCCTACAGAGAGCGCGAGCAAGAGAATGGGGCGTGCATGCGCAGCAGGCGGACGCCTTCGACCTTCGGTCAGAAGCAGCAGAAACAACAGCAAGAGCGAATCTTCCCCAACCCGCCTGGCCAACAGGCACAGCCTGCCGGCGTTTAGCCGTACACGAACCTACGGTTCGTAAACGCACGGCTTCACCCTTTTCCAAAGGAGGGAGCTAAAAGCGCGACGCAGGAGCTTGAAGGCCATCGGAGCCGGATAGGCGCGATAGCCGGAACCGGTCTGGCCCTACAACCAGCCGTTCTGACGCGCCTGCCGATAGGCCTCGATGCGGTTGCCGGCGCCGAGCTTGCCGATCGCCTCGGACAGGTAGTTACGCACCGTACCCTGGCTCAAGTGCAGGCGCTGGCCGATCTCGGCCGTGGTCACGCCCTCGCCCGCCAGGCGCAGCACCTGGCGCTCGCGCTCGGTCAGCGGGTCTTCCTCGCCCCAGGCCGCCACCGCCAACTGCGGATCGATGGCGCGGCCGCCGCGATGGACCTGGCGCAGAGCGTCGGCGAGCTGTTCGGCCGGCGCGTCCTTGAGCAGGTAACCGCGCACGCCGGCGTCCAGCGCGCGGCGCAGGTAACCGCTGCGGCCGAAGGTGGTGACGATCACCACGCGCGTGTCCAGGCCGGATTCGCGCATGCGCTGGGCCAGCTCGATGCCCGTCATGCGCGGCATTTCGATATCGGTCACCAGCAAGTCCGGCTGCAGCCGCTGCACCGCCGCCCAGGCCGCTTCGCCGTCGCCGACCGCGGCCACGACTTCGAGGTCGGACTCCAGGTTCAGCAGCGCCGCCAGGGCGCCGCGCACCATCGCCTGATCCTCGGCCAGCACCAGTCGGATCATGCCGCTCCCCGTTCGTTGAAAGTGCGCGCCAGCGCCGGCGCGTCGTCGCCGCGGCGCGCGGCGGCCAACGCCTCGCGCGGCAGGACCAGGCGCAGGCGCGTGCCGGCGCCGGGCGGACTGTCGACTTCGACGCTGCCGCCGACCGCGCGCAGGCGCTCGCGCATGCCGGTCAGGCCGTGGCCTTCACGGCCGGCGCCGCCGCGGCCGTCGTCGGCAATCAGCAGGCTCAGGCCGCCGCGCGCCTCGTCGATCAGCTCCACCTCGACCCGGGTCGCGCCGGCATGGCGCAGCACATTGGTCACCGACTCGCGCAACGCCAGGGTCAGCGCGGTCTCCAGCTTTTCCGGAATCTCCACCGGCGCCAGCCGATGGTCGAGGCTGATCTCGGCGCCGAGCAGCGCCAGGCGCGCGGCCGCCAGTTCGGCCTGCAGGCCGCTGGCGCGGATCCCGGCCACCGCCTCGCGCACCTGGGTCAGCGCTTCGCGCGCGACCCGTTCGACCTCGCCGATCTGGGCGCGCGCGCCCTGCGGATCGCGTTCGAACAGGCGCGCGGCCAGTTGCGTCTTCAGCACCACCAGCGACAGGGTGTGGCCGAGCACGTCGTGCAGATCGCGGCCGATGCGCTCGCGTTCGGCCAGACTGGCCAGGCGCCGAACTTCGTCCTGGGTCAGGCGCAGCTCGGCGTTGCGCAGCTCGCGGTTGCGGATGCTGACCACGCCCACCAGCACCAGCGTGGCCACGATCACGTTGATCACGTAGGTCGACACCGGCATCGCCTCGGCCGGCAGGAACCGGTAGAAGCACAGCCCCTCGATCGCCATCAGCGTCACGGTCAGCGCCAGCGCGCGCACCGGCGGCAGGCTGGCCGCGCCCATGCCGACGGCGTAGATCACGTAGGCCGCACCGGACCCCATCGGCATGGTGAGGAAGCCCAGCGCCGCCACCGCCAGCGTCAGCGCCAGGCGCCGGCGCCGCGAGACCGCGTAGTGATGGGCGAAGTACAGCGCCACGAACACCAGCGCCGCGCCGACGAAGACGGCCACCGCGCGCAGCGGCACCACCGGCCAATAGAACAACGGCACGAACGCGAAGATCAGATACAGCAACGACACCCAACGCCAGACCGGCGGGTGTTCGTGGGCTTGGATCAGGGCCTTGATGCGCATTCGGTGTTTCCTTCGCTGCCGCGACTGTAAGTAATCCGGCGCCAAAAGTTCAGGGTGGCGCGTTGCGAAACGCAAAAAACCGGTCGCGCGCGGCGGGCCGAGGGAGGCGGACCCGACGCGCGCGACCGGTGCCACGGCTCAGCGCAGTTCCACCGCCTCGATGGCGAAGGCGAACGGGCCCGGCGCGGCCGCCGCCAGCGAGATGCCGCGCAAGCGGCTCAGGTCGACGTTGGGCAGGCTGGCCAGCGGCACCTTGATTTCGCGCCACTCGCTCCCGGTTTCGACCTGCTGCATGCCCGGGCGGCCGTACATGTCGGCGCCGGAGAACACCAGCAGGGTCAGCGGCTTGCCGTCGCCGCGCACGCGCAGCACCAGTTCGCGCACGCCGCCGGCATCGGTGGCGGCCATCGGCTCGACGCCCGGGAACAGGATCGCGCCGGCCCAGGCGTTGGGCGACCCGGCGACGACTTCGCCGGCCACTTCCAGCGCCGCACCGCCGTCGCGACCGCGGCCGACGGCCAGCTTGGATTGCGAGCGGCCGCCGATCATTTGGTCGGTGGTCGCCGACCAGTTCGGCGACGGCTGGCCGTCGCGCGACAGCTCGACCGCGCCGACGCCGACGCGCGGCATCGGCTTGTCGGCCACGCGCGCCACGCTGTAGCCGTTCTTCCACACCGTGCGGATCGCGCGTGTGGCGGTGATGTCGGTGCCGGGATCGCCGTCGACCAGCACCAGGTCGGCGCGCAGCCCGGGCGCGATGCGGCCGCGATCGCTCAGGCCGAAGCGTTCGGCCGGCGCCGAGGTCGCCGCGCGCAGCGCTTCCAGCGGGCTCAGGCCGGCCTGCACCAACAGGGCCAGTTCGGCGTGCTGGCTGGCGCCGTGGGTGGTGCCGGGATTGCCGGCATCGGTGCCGGCCAACAGCGTCACGCCGGCCGCATGCAGACGGCGCACGTTCTCCAGCGCGTTGGGCAGGTGCTGGTCGATGTCCTTGGGCAAGGGGAAGGTCTGGTTCAGCGCGTCCTTCTGCGCCGGCTGCAGCATCGGCGCGATACGCGGATCGGCCGCCAGCTTGGCGCCCTCGCCCGCGCGCGACAGGGTCGCCATCACGCTCAGGGTCGGCGTGACGAAGGCGCCACGGCGCTTGATCGCCGCGACCAGGGTCTCGTCCGCAACGCGGTCGCTGTAGACGTGGATCAGGCCGTCGGCGCCGGCATCGATCACCTTCTGCGCGTCTTTGACCTGGGCCACGTGCACCATCGCCAGCTTCTTTTGCCGGTGCGCGGCGGCGATCGTGGCCTGCACGGACGCGTCCGACAGGGTCGGGATGCGCGGCTTGCCGCTGTAGGCGGCGCCGTCGTCGACCACCAGCTTGATGTAGTCCGAGCCCTCGCCGATGCGGTCGCGCACGAAGCCCTCGGCCTGGGCGGGATCGTCCAGGGTCGGGATCGCCAGGCCGTACTCGGTGCCGTGGCCGCCCTTGGCGGTGACCAGGGTGCCGGCCGACCACAGGTCGGCGCGGTCGCTGCGCGCGTGGCCCTCGCGCTCCTTGCGCGCCTCGGCGATCAGGCGGTGGTCGGTGAACATGTCCAGCTCGGTGGTGACGCCGAAGCGCAGGGCATCGCGGCGCGCCTCGCCGTAGCTGTGGGTATGGGCGTCGATCAGACCGGGCAGCAGGGTGCCGCCAGCGCCCTCCACCACCGGCACGCCGGCCGGAATCGCCAGCTTCGGGCCGATCGCGGCGATGCGGCCGTCGCGCACCAGCACGGTGGTGGTCGGCAGCATGCGCTGGCCGTCGAACACGCGCACGTCGCGGATGGCGACGTCGTCGCCGCCGTCGCCGGCCGGCTCGGCAGCGCCAGCGGCGCCGCTCAGGGCGACCAGCACCAGCACGCTCAGCCAACGGGGTTTGGGAAGGTTCATCTGCAGCTCCATGGGGGCCGGCGCGGCCGGCTTCGGGGTGCGCTCACTGTCGCGATCCGCCCCGCGGCCCGGCAGTGGACGCCGTCACCGGGGCCCCATGACAGCTGTCACCCGGCCCGGGCGCTTAGGGGGTTATCGCCGTGCCGCGGACGTGGTAAACTCACCCAAGCTATTGAATTGAAACGAAAAACACTCACGGCGCCGCCTGCCTTGGCAGGCCGCTGCGGGTTTACTCGTTTCAGCCCATGCGTGTTTCGACCTGCATGAAGGGCGGCGCTTGGCGACCCGACAACAAACCCGGGGCGCTGCAACTGCGAGCGCCCGGCCACGGAGGCCGGGCCTGTTCTTCATCCCACGATGCTTCGGCCGGACTGCCGACGACCATTGGAGATCTTGCGATGACCCTGCTCAGCCCTCTCGCGCCGCTGCGTGCCCATGCCGGCGCGCGCCGCACCACCGGCCTGGACGACGCCACCGTGGCGCGCTTCGCCGCCAGCCATCCGGAGCTGATCGAAGCCATCGAGGCCGCCGCCGCCGAATACGAGGCCGTGCGCGCCGACATCGCCGACCTGCTGGACCTGGACGAAGACGCGCAGATCCGCGCCATCCAGGGCGGCTACGTCAATTTCTACACCGACGACGGCGTCAACCCCTACGTCGCGCTGGTCGCGCGCGGCCCGTGGATCGTCACCCTCAAGGGCGCGGTGCTGCACGACTCCGGCGGCTACGGCATGCTCGGTTTCGGCCACACCCCGGGCGCGGTGATCGCGGCCATGGCCAAGCCGCAGGCGATGGCCAACATCATGACCCCGTCGCTGTCGCAGCTGCGCTTCGAGCGCGCCCTGCGCGGCGCCATCGGCGTCGAGCGCGGCGGCTGCCCCTACGCGCGCTTCCTGTGCCTGAACTCGGGTTCGGAATCGGTGTCGCTGGCCGCGCGCATCGCCGACGTCAACACCAAGCTGATGACCGACCCGGGCGCCAAGTACGCCGGCCGCGCGATCAAGCGCGTGGTGGTCAAGGGCAGCTTCCACGGCCGCACCGAGCGCCCGGCGCTGTATTCGGATTCCTCGCGCAAGGCCTACGTGCAGTACCTGGCCAGCTTCCGCAACGAGGACTCGGTGATCACCGTCGAGCCCTACGACATCGACGCGCTCAACAAGGTCTTCGCCGACGCCGACGCCAACGGCTGGTTCATCGAGGCGATGTTCCTGGAGCCGGTGATGGGCGAAGGCGACCCGGGCCGCGGCGTGCCGCCGGGGTTCTACGCCGCCGCGCGCGCGCTCACCCGCGATCACGGCTCGCTGCTGCTGATCGACTCGATCCAGGCCGGCCTGCGCGCGCACGGCGTGCTGTCGATCATCGACTACCCGGGCTTCGAAGGCCTGGACGCGCCGGACATGGAGACCTACTCCAAGGCGCTCAACGCCGGCCAGTACCCGCTGTCGGTGCTGGCGGTCGGCGAACGCGCCGCCTCGCTGTACCGCAAGGGTTTGTACGGCAACACCATGACCACCAATCCGCGCGCGCTGGACGTGGCGGTGACGGTGCTGTCGCAGGTGACGCCGGAGCTGCGCGAGAACATCCGCGCGCGCGGCGCCGAGGCGCTGCAGAAGCTGGAGAAGCTCAAGGGCGAACTCGGCGGCCTGATCACCAAGGTCCAGGGCACCGGCTTGCTGTTCTCCTGCGAGCTGGCGCCGCAGTTCAAGTGCTTCGGCGCCGGCTCCACCGAGGAATGGCTGCGCGAGCGCGGCATCGGCGTGATCCACGGCGGCGTCAATTCGCTGCGCTTCACGCCCAACTTCACCATCACCAGCGAAGAGATCGACCTGCTGGTGTCGATGGTGGGCCGCGCGCTCAAGGAAGGCCCGCGCGCGCAGCAGGCCGCCGCGGCCTGAGCCTCGCAAACGGCGGAAAGCGCGCGCAGGCCGCTTCCCGCACGCCGCGGGCTTGCCTACACTCAGCGCTGACTTGATGGGAGTACGCGGAATGATCCGTTTGTCGAACAAGGACACCGGCGCCGACATCGGCGAGATCAGCGAAGAGGAACTGCAGATCCTGGTCGCCGCGCTGGAGGAAGAAGACAGCAAGGACCAGAACTACTGGATCGACCACGCCACCGTCGACATGATCGAGATCGACCATCTCAACGCCGGCTCGCTGATCACCGTGCTGCGCGCGGCCATCGGCAGCGGCGAAGGCGTCGAAATCCAGTACGTGCGCACGGCCTGAGCCGACGCGCGTAGCGGCCGCGGCGGCGACGCCGCGGTCCTTCGCGAACACTCGCCACGCCCATGGCGCTCGATCTGATCCAGGCCCGGCACGACCGCGACGCGCCCTACTCGCAGCGCAGTTTCGCCATCGACGAATCCCTGCACGCGCAGCTGCTGGCCGGCGCGCAACCGCGCGCCGACTATCCCTTGCTGCACAAGATGCGCGACTACTACGCCGACACCACGTTCCTGCTCGGCGAACTGCGCGATCTGAATGCGGAACTGGCGCGCGTGGCCGTGCGCTGCGCCGATCCGGCGCAGGTGCGCGCGCTGCAGGACTTCGTGGAAGCCGCGTTCGCCGACGGCGATAACCTCTACGCTTGCGCCGATTGAGCAGCTTGCCCCTTTGAAAATGGGGGGGGGCTAGGGGGGATTTGCTTTTGCTCCACCGTCGAACGCAAAAGCAAAAGCAAAAACACCCCCCGCGTCGCTACGCGCCGCCGTCCCCTTTTCCAAAGGGGGCCAATCCAAGCGCCGCGCGGCTCCCCCTTTATTGAGGGCGCAACCCAAGCGCGGCTTGCTTCGCGTCGCACTACCGTCAATGCTTGCGCCATGCCCCCGCCGGCGCAACACAAACAAGGCCGCCCATGAAAATCGTCGAAGTCCGCCATCCGCTGGTCCAGCACAAGCTCGGCCTGATGCGCCGCGCCGGCAACAGCACCAAGGAATTCCGCGAACTCGCATCCGAGGTCGCGACCCTGCTGACCTACGAAGCCACCGCCGATCTGGAAACCGAGGAAGCGGTGATCGAAGGCTGGGCCGGCCCGGTCACCATCCGCCGCATCAAGGGCGCCAAGGTCACCCTGGTGCCGATCCTGCGCGCCGGTCTGGGCATGCTGACCGGCGTGCTGGAGCTGATCCCCTCGGCCAAGGTCGGCGTGGTCGGCCTGCAGCGTGACGAACGCACCCTGCAGCCGGTCGGCTACTACGAAAAACTCACCGGCCGCATGGACGAGCGCACCGCGCTGATCCTCGACCCGATGCTGGCCACCGGCGGCACCCTGATCGCGACCGTGGACATGCTCAAGGCCGCGGGCTGCCGCCGCATCAAGGGCCTGTTCCTGGTCGCCGCGCCGGAGGGCCTGCGCGCCCTGGAAGCCCGCCATCCCGACGTCGAGGTCTACACCGCCTCGGTCGACGAGCGCCTCAACGAGGTCGGCTACATCCTGCCCGGCCTGGGCGACGCCGGCGACAAGATCTTCGGCACCAAGCACGAGGCTTGAGCGCCGGACCGCTAGGGCACGCAAGGCTCAAGCCTCTCCCACAGATATCGCAGCACCAAGGCTTTGGGGTAGGAGCGGCGTAAGCCGCGACTACGACGCAGCGCGCAAGCACCGCAGCGCCTGCTTTCTGTGGGAGCGACCTGAGTCGCGATGAGCTTCGCTCACGGTCGGCCTGCCATGGGCCGACGCGCTATGGACCGTGGCTCCAACCTAGGCCGCGGCAATCGCGGCTTACGCCGCTCCCACAGAAATCGCGGAACAAGGGATCGCGGCTCTAACCACAGATGCGGCAATCGCGGCTCACGCCGCTCCCTCAGAAAGCCCAGGTTGCGCCGCGAATGGCTACTACGCGGTCGCGGCTTGCGCCGTTCCTGCGGTGAGATGCGGGATGTGCGCGGCGCATGGCCGCGCGGTCTTAAGCCGTCTTATCGTCGGACCCGAGCGCGCGCGCCTTGGCGCGGCGCCTGCGCCGCCCGACCAGCGCGATCGCGATCACCAGCGCGCCGCCGCCGAACCACGGCCAGATCCGATGCGCGCCCTCGGCTTCGGGGGCGGCCACCGGCGCCGGCACCGGCGCCGCGTTCAAGGCCGCCGCCGCGGTCGCCGCCGACATCCGCCAGCGGCCGTCGACCAGTTCCACCTTGCCTTCCAGCGGCGGCAGGCGCAGTTCGCGCCAGCTCACGCGCAGATCGCCGATCTGCGGATCCAGCGGATTTTCCGCGCTGCCCAAACCGTCGCCTTCGGGCTGAAACGTCGCCGCCAGATTGGCCGGCAGGCGCGAGAAATTCGGCCGGAACATCCGCCACTCGCCCAGCCCCTGCAGCACCGCGGCTTCGATCGGTCGCCCGTCCAGGCTGGCCGAGTCCGACCACCAGCGCCGGTTCTCCAGCGGCAGCGACGGCGGATTCTCGTGGCCGGGCGCATAGCCCTGCGAATCGATGCGTCCGGCGTTCCACACCCGCTCGTAACCGGCGGCGGTGGCGCGCCATTGGTACATCTCGACCTGGCGGTCGAGACCGAACTGGCGCGTGCTCACGCCGAACTCGCGGTCGCGCAACGTGGCGGCGGTGCGCGGCTCGCCCACCGGCTCGGTCGCGACCGGCGGGGCGGCGCTGTCGCGCGCGGGCGCGGGCGTCTGCGCCGCGGTCGCGGCGACGAACAACGCGATCGGCAGCAGGAGCGCCGCCCGCATCGACCTCATGCAGCCAGGGCCCGCGCGTACAGGACCGGAACTTCGTGCGCGGTGCCGAACTTGCCCTTGTCGTCGCGCACCACCTGCGCCAGCGCGCAGCCCGGGTCGTGAGTGAAGAACAGATGCACGTTGCGTTCCAGCTTGTCGGCGAGGAAGGACTTCTTCTCGTCGATCAGCAACTCGGCGTTGCGGTCGTAGCCCATGGTGATGGGCACGTGCACCCAGGGCCGGCCCGGAATCAGGTCGGCGCAGAACACCACCCCGCCGTGCGGATGCCCGGCGACCGTGTCGGGCCCGACGATCTCGGCCAGCATCAGCCCCGGCGTGTGGCCGTCGCTGTAATGGAAACGCACGCTCTGGCCCAGGGTCTTGGAGTACTCGCCCTCGACCAGTTCCAGACGGCCGGTGGCCTCAAGCAGGCCCGGCAACTCCGGTATGAAGCTCGCGCGATCGCGCGCATGCGGCTGCAGCGCGCGCTCGTAATGCGCGCGCCCGACCAGGTAGCTCGCGTTGGGGAACAGCAGCCGCGGCGCCTGGCCTTCGGCCCAGGGCGCGAGCAGGCCGCCGGCATGATCGAAATGCAGGTGCGACAGCACCACCACGTCGATGTCTTCGGGCGCGAAACCGGCCTGCGCCAGCGAATCCAGCAGCACGTGGCGCTCCTCGACCACGCCGTAGCGCTCGCGCAGCTTGGGCTCGAAGAAAGCGCCGATGCCGGCCTCGAACAACACGGTCTTGCCGGCCAGCGGGCTGGCGAGCAAGGCGCGGCAGGCCAGCTCGATGCGGTTCTGCTCGTCCGGCGGCGACCACTTCGACCACATCGCGCGCGGCGCGTTGCCGAACATGGCGCCGCCGTCGAGCTTCTGGCTGTTACCCAATACCGACCAAAGTTTCATCGCCGTCACCCAGGAAGAACGAGACACGGATGCGGGCGCCGTTGCGATCCCGCAAACCCGGGCGCGCCGCCGCTATAGGGTAACTCCGCCGGCGTTAGCGCCGCGATAGCGCGGGCAACGCTGCGTTGCGCGGCTTGCGCGCCGGCGCCGCGACGCGTGCGCCGCTCAATCCTGCGGCGTGGCCACGGTGGCGAAATGGAACACGAATTCGCCGGCCTTGCCGTTGTCGCCGGTGACCCGGATCGGCGCCAGGCTGCCGTCGGGGCGCAGCTTGGCGCTGCCGCTGGCGCTGCTGCGGCTGATCAGGCCCGAGGTATGCCCGGTGATCTTGATGCGCATCTCCTGGCCCGGCACCAGCACCACGCGCGCGATCGACGGATCGCTGGGGCGCGGCAACGCGATCGCCTCGGGGCCGGTGTCTACGTAATCGCGCGAGGCCAGCGAGAACAGGCCTTCGCCGCCGCCCTCGATCTCGAACGACCAGGCGGTGCTGCCGCCGGTGCCGTCGTCGATGACCTCGATCTGCTTGAGCGTCAGCAGCACCGCGGTCTTGCGCGGCGCCTGCGGCGCGGAGGCGGGCGCCACGGCGGCCGGCTTGGCCGGCACAGCGGTGGCCGGCGTCTTCGCGTCGCTGCCGATCCAGTCGCGCACGTTGTTGACCAGCGTGGTCAGGCCGACCAGAAACGCGAGCACCGCGACCGAAATCGCCGGCACACGCGTGTACCAGGGCTTGTCCTGTTGATCGCTCACCGTCCGCCCCTGTTGATCGCATCGCCCGTGGTAGGCGAAATCTACTGCACCGCGCGCTACGGCTCTAGCGTGGCGCGCGTCTTGCCCGCTTCCCGCCTCAGGGCTGCGCCAGCACCGCCGCCTTGCCGACCGGGTTGCGCGGATCGGTGCCGCCGGACAAGGTGCCCGCGGTCTTGTCCCACATCACCGTCTGCAGATTGCCCCAGGTCGCCTCGCCGGCGTTGACCTTGTGCCCCATCGCCTGCAGCGCCGTCACCGTGTCGGGCGCCAGCGCGCCGGCCTCGGCCGAGATCGCATCGGGCATCCATTGGTGGTGGAAACGCGGCAGCGCCGCGACCTGCTGCGGCGCCAGGCCGGCGTCGTAGGCCAGGATCGCCAGCAGCACCTGGGTGATGATGCGGCTGCCGCCGGGCGCGCCGACCGCGATCACTTTGTCCTTGGACTCCAGGAAACTGGGCGTCATCGAACTCAGCATGCGCTTGCCCGGCGCCGGCGCGTTGGCCGAAAAACCCATCACGCCGAACGCATTGGGCGTGCCAGGGCGCAGCGCGAAATCGTCCATTTCGTTGTTGAGCAGCACGCCGGTGCCCGGCGCGACCATGCCCGAGCCGTACAGCAGGTTCACGGTCTGGGTGGCGGCCACGCGGTTGCCGTCGGCGTCGATGATCGAGAAGTGGGTGGTCTCGTCGTCTTCCAGCGGCGCCGGTTCGCCCGACAGCAGATCGCTGGGCGTGGCCTTCTGCGGATGGATGGTGGCGCGCAGGCCGGCGGCGTAGTCGGGGCTGGTCAGGCGCACGACCGGCACCTTCACGAAATCCGGATCGCCCAGGTACAGGGTGCGGTCGCGGTAGGCGCGGCGCATGGCCTCGGCGACGATGTGCACGCGGTGGGCGTCGTCGAGCTTGGACAGGTCCCAGCCCGACAGCATCTGCAGGATTTCGGCCAGGGCCACGCCGCCCGAAGACGGCGGCGGCGCGGTGGTGATGTCCCAGCCGCGGTACTTCAGCCGCAGCGGTTCGCGTTCGCGCACCTGGTAGCCCGACAGCTCGTCGGCGCGCCACTGGCCGCCCTCGTGCTTGACCGCGGCCAGCAGCTTCTTGGCGACTTCGCCGCGATAGAAACCGTCGTAGCCCTTGGCGGCCAGCAGTTCCAGCGTATGCGCGAGTTCGGGCTGCTTGAGGATCTCGCCGGCCTTGGGCGGATCGCCGTCGGCCAGGAACACCGCGCGCGTGCCGGCGTAGCGTTCCATTACTTCGCGGCGGCTGGCGTAGCCCTTTTCCAGGCGCGGATAGATCGGGAAGCCTTCATTGGCGATACGGATCGCCGGCGCCAGCGAGGTCTTCAGCGGCAGCTTGCCGTAGCGCTCGGCCAGATGCACCAGCGCGGCCGGCAGGCCGGGAATGCCGGCCGACCACGGGCCGTTGGTGGCGCGGTCGCGATCGAGCTGGCCGTTCTTGTCCAGATAGGCGGCCGGCGTGGCGGCGGCCGGCGCGGTCTCGCGCGCATCGACGAACACGTCGCGGCCGCTCTTGGCGTCGTGCAGCAGGAAGAAACCGCCGCCGCCGATGCCGGAACTGATCGGCTCGACCACCGACAGCGTCGAGGACACCGCGACCGCCGCGTCGAAGGCGTTGCCGCCCTGGCGCAGGATTTCCAGGCCGGCGTCGGTGGACAGTTGGTGCGCGCTGGCGATGGCCGCGCCCGGCGGATGCGCCGCGCCGGTCTGCGGCGCCTGCGCGGCTTGCGCGGGCGCGAACAGCGAGACCGCGCTCGCCAACACCAGGGACCACAGACCTGCGTGCACCGCGGACGCCTTGCGCATCGTGTTCACTCCTGTTGCAAACGCTGCAGCTTGGCCAGCAGCTGCTCGTGGGATTCGGGATGGGCCGGATCGTTGTCGATGCATTCGACCGGACAGACGACCACGCACTGCGGCTCGTCGTAATGGCCGACGCATTCGGTGCAGCGCGCCGGATCGATCATGTAAATGGTTTCGCCCTGCGCGATCGCCTGATTCGGGCAGGCCGGTTCGCAGACGTCGCAGTTGACGCAGAGTTCGTTGATGCGCAGGGACATTGGGGGGACTATGCCACTCGATGCGGGGATTTTCGCATTGCTGGGGCCGTTTGGGCGGTGGCCGGCGGGTGACGTGGCGGGATGCTGTATTGCTAGAGGGGCGCGGATGCTGTGATGGGCGCTGGTAGGCCCAAGGACGGCGATGACCGTCTGGCGTCGGCGACTCGACAATGTGGCCGCGCCTTGCGCACCGGCTTTAAGGGGTATTGTCATTGCGCGGAGTCGCTGGCTTGAGACCATGCCAGCGATTTGGGCCGCCCAGCCCTAGCGCATAGCGCTAGGGCGTTCGCGAGCGCACGAGCCAGTGGCTCGTAAGCGCGCTCGCTCACCCCCGCCTACGCGGGGATGACGATCCGGCAAAGGCGTGGCCGCCGATGGCGGCCACGCGCCGGATCGTCACTTCACTTCAATAAACGAATACTCGACGCCGTACGGGGTGACCGCGGCCTTGACGCGTTCGCTGTCGGCGGCGGCGCCGATGAACAGCACCTTCACGCCCTTCATCGGCGGGGTTTCCTTGGTCGGCGCCGGGAAGGCGGCGATGATCAGGTCGGCCATCTTGGCCGAGGCCGGCGAGCCGTAGGCCAGCAGGGTGCCTTCGACGATGCCGCGCGCGACGTCGAGCTTGGCCTTGTCGGTCTGGCGCTCGAAGTAGCCCTGGAAGTCGGCGCTGCTCTCGGCCGGCAGGTAGTACAGGTACGGGCTGACGGTGATGCCTTCGGCGTCGACCTTGCGCTTGACCACGTCGGTCAGGTACTTGCTCCACTCGGCGTCGCCGCTGGTGGTGGGCGCGGTCAGCGGGGCTTGCACGGCGGCGGCCGGCGCGGCTTCTTCCTTCTTGCACGCGGCCACGAAGGGCAGCGCGAGGCAGGCGATCAGCATCAGGCGGGAGGTGGTGTTCATCGGGATCCCCGTGTGTTGGAAGTCATCGTTTCTGATTGCGCTGCCATTCGGCCTGCAACGCTTCGGCTACCGCCGTGGGTACGAACCCCGAGACGTCGCCGCCGAGGCGGGCGATCTCGCGTACCAACGACGAGGAAATGAAGCCGTACTGCTCGGCGGGGGTGAGGAACAGCGTCTCCACCTCCGGAATCAGGTGCCGGTTCATGCTGGCCAGCTGGAACTCGTACTCGAAGTCCGACACCGCGCGCAGGCCGCGCAGCAGCACGCCGCCGCCGACTTCGTCGACGAAATGCGCCAGCAGGCAGTCGAAGCCGCGCACCTCGATGTGCGGATGATGGGCGACGGCCTGGCGGGCCAGTTCCACGCGCAATTCCAGCGACAGCGCCGGCCCTTTGCCGGGGCTGGCGGCCACGCCGATGATCATGCGTTCGAACAGCGGAGCGGCACGGTCGACGAGGTCGATATGGCCGTTGGTGATCGGATCGAAGGTGCCGGGATAGACGGCGATTCGAGTACGGGCCACGCTCATGGAGTGATCGTTCGCGTCTGCTGGCGGGTGGCGGCGGACCGGCGGCGGCGCGGACCAGGGGTCACGCTGCCGTCGCGAGTGTCCGTCGGGACGGGGCGCAGTGTAGCAGTCGCGCGCTTTCGCAGGGCCCGCTGCGACGCCGTGCCGGCCCCCGGTCGCGATCGGCCCGGACCGCGCGTCAGGGCACGGCCGGCCGCTGCCGATACAAGGCGTAATCGACCTCGCGGGTACCGCCCTCGCGGTGGCGCAGCCAGTCCGGCGACAGCGCCGGCACGGTGCCGCGCGGGGCCTCGACATAGAGCCAGGCGCCGGCGGCCAGTTTCGGCAACAGCGCCGGCCACACCGCGTCCCACAGACCGGCCGCGAACGGCGGATCGACGAAGGCCAGGTCGTAGCCGCCATCGGCCTGCCCGCCCAGCCAACTCAGGGCCTCGGCCTGCACCACCTGCGCGGCCTCGCCGCCGGGCAGGCGCGTAGCGGTCGCACGCAGGGCCGCGGCCAGGGCCGGGTCGCGTTCGACCAAGGTCGCGGCGGCCGCGCCGCGCGACAGCGCCTCCAGCCCCAGCGCGCCGGTACCGGCGAACAGGTCCAGCACGCGCGCGCCGGGCAGGGCCGGGATCAACCAGTTGAACAAGGTCTCGCGCACCCGGTCGGAGGTCGGACGTAGGCCGGGCGCGTCGGGCACGTCCAGGCGGGTGCCGCGCCAGCGGCCGCCGATGATGCGGATGCGCCCGGGCGCCGTGGCGGTGCGGCCTGCGGAAGGTTTGTTCATCGGGAGCGTGGCGAGGCCGGTGCTAGCATGTGCGCATTCTCGCGCATTCGTGACGCTTCCCCCTGATGATCGGTTTTTTCCGCCGCAAGAAGCCCGAAACTCCCGCCAGCGAAGCCCGCCTCAGCACCGAGGAACTGGCCGCCGCGTTTCCATCGGCGCAGGCCCCGTCGGCGCAGCCCCCGGCTGCGACCGAAGCCGTCGTCGAATCGCCCGCCGCCGAGCTTCCGGCCGACGTTCCAGCCACCGAACCGGTCCCGGCCGAGGTGATCGCCGCCGCGTTCGAGGTCGATGCGCAAGCGGCACAGGCCGTGGCCGCCGACGCCCTCGTCGCCGACGCGCCCACAGCGGCGCCCGCCCCCGCCGGCAAGCCCGGCTGGCGCGAACGCCTGCGCGGCAGCGCCTTCGCGCGCAGCCTGGGCGGACTGTTCTCGCGCAATCCCAAGCTCGACGACGACCTGCTGGACGAAATCGAAACCGCGCTGATCACCGCCGACGTCGGCGTCACCGCGACCAGCCAACTGGTCGAAGGCCTGCGCCGACGCATGAAGGCGCGCGAGTTCGCCGACGCGCCCGCCCTGCTCACCGCCTTGCGCGCCGAGCTGATCGCGCTGCTGCGTCCGGTCGCGCAGCCGCTGCGCATCGATCCCGGCGCGCGCCCGTTCGTGCTGCTGACCGTCGGCGTCAACGGCGTCGGCAAGACCACCACCATCGGCAAGCTGGCCAAGCGCTACCGCGACGAGAACCGCGCGCTGATGCTGGCCGCCGGCGACACCTTCCGCGCCGCCGCGGTCGCGCAGTTGCAGACCTGGGGCGAGCGCAACGGCGTGCCGGTGATCGCCCAGGGACAAAACGCCGACGCGGCCTCGGTCGCGTTCGACGCGCTGCAGGCGGCCAAGGCGCGCGGCATGGAAGTACTGATCGCCGACACCGCCGGCCGCCTGCACACCCAACAGGGCCTGATGGCCGAACTGGGCAAGATCAAGCGCGTGCTGCAGAAGGTCGATGCCGACGCGCCGCACGAAGTGCTGATGGTGATCGACGGCACCACCGGCCAGAACGCCTTGTCGCAGCTGCGACAGTTCCATGCCGCGGTCGGCGTGACCGGCCTGGTGGTGACCAAACTGGACGGCACCGCCAAGGGCGGCGTGGTGTTCGCGCTGGCGCGCGAGTTCGGCATCCCGATCCGCTACGCCGGCATCGGCGAGCGCCCTGAAGATTTGCGCGTGTTCGACGCCGAAGCCTTCGTCGACGCGCTGCTGCCCGAAGCGCTGGGCGCCTGATCCCGGCCGCCGGCGCGCGCATGGTCGCCGACACCGCCACGCCCGCCGGACCGGCGCCGCGCAGACGCGCGCGCCGGCTATTGAAGACGCTCGCGTTGTTGGGCGTGCTGGCGGTACTGGCGCTGGCCTGGGTCTCGCGCCCGAACCGCGCCGCCGCGCTGATCCTGGACCGCGCCGGCGCCGCGCTGGGCCTGGAGATCAGCGCCGCCGGCGCCAGCGAGTACCGCTTGCGCGGCACGCCGATGCTGCTGGTGCGCGACGTGGTCGTGCGCGAACCCGGTGCGGCCACGCCGCTGCTCAGCGCGCGCCGCATCCAGCTGTCGCTGCCGTGGTCGACGATCCGCAGCGCCGGCGATGCGCTCACCGTCGAGCGCGTGGAACTGGACGCGCCGCTGCTGAACCTGCCGGCGCTGCAGCACTGGCTGGCGAGCCGCCCGCCGTCGACGCAGACGCGCATCCCCACGCTGACCGACGGCCTGCGCATCGTCGACGGGCGCCTGATCAATCACGACTGGCGCATCGAAGCCATCCACGCCGACCTGCCCGCGCTGTATCCGGACCGGCCGGTGCGCGCGCGCCTGCGCGGCCGTTATCTGGACGCGCCGCTGGCGATTCCGTTCGATCTGGCGGTGGCCTTGTCGCGACCGGCGCCGGCGGCCGGGCTCGGCGCCAACGGCCGCATTGCGATCGAGCAATCCGGCTGGCGCCTGCCGGCGACGGTGGCGCTGTCCGGGCCGCTGCGCATCGGCGACGACGAACTCACCATCGTGCCGGCGCGGCTGGGCGCGGCGGCGAGCTACGAATCCGGCGACACCCGCCTGCCGTTCGCGTTGGGCCTGCACGGTCCGCTGAAGTTCGACGAAGCGGTGTGGTCGCTGGAGCCGGTCGCGCTGGCGCTGCGCGCGCGCGGCGCGGCGGACAATCCGATTCCCAGCCTCGACGCGCAAGGCGCGCTCGCCCTGGGCCGGCGCCTGGTGCTGCAACTGGACGGCCGGCTCGCGTCCTGGCCGCAGGCCTGGCCTGCGCTACCGGCACCGCTGGACGCCACCGCGCCGCTGCCGTTCGAACTGCGCTATGTCGGCCGCCCCGATTTGTCCGAAACCGTCGGCCTGCGCCTGAGCCAAGACCAGACCCAGGCCGACAGCGAATTCCGCCTGCCCGCGATGCTGGCCTGGATCGACACCGGCAACCGCGGCGCGCCGCTGCCGCCGCTGCGCGCGCGCCTGCGCACGCCCAAGCTGGAAATCTCCGGCGCGACCTTGGAAGGTGTGGAAGTCGAGCTCGGCGACGAGGACCTGCCGTGAGCCGAACCGCCAGCGCTAAAGCGCCAGCCGCCATGACCATGGACACCGACACCGACGCATTCGCCAGCCGCCTGCTGCGCTGGTTCGACGTGTCCGGCCGCCATGACCTGCCCTGGCAGCATCCGCGCACGCCCTACCGGGTGTGGCTGTCGGAAATCATGCTGCAGCAGACCCAGGTCAAGACCGCCGCGCCGTATTTCGAACGCTTCGTCGCCGCCCTGCCCTCGCTGTCCGCACTGGCCGCGGCGCCGCAGGACCAAGTGCTGGCGCTGTGGTCGGGCCTGGGCTACTACGCCCGCGCGCGCAATCTGCACGCCGCTGCGCAGCGCTGCGTCGAACTGCACGGCGGCGAACTGCCGCGCGACCTGGATGCGCTGACCGCCCTGCCCGGCATCGGCCGCAGCACCGCCGCCGCGATCCTGTCGCAGGCCTGGGGCGACCGCCACGCCATCCTCGACGGCAACGTCAAGCGCGTGCTCACGCGCTACCACGGCGTCGCCGGTTACCCCGGACTGCCCGCAGTCGAAAAACAGCTGTGGGCGCTGGCGCAGTCGCATCTGCCCGACGCGCGCATGGCCGACTACACCCAGGCGCAGATGGACCTGGGCGCGACCCTGTGCACGCGCGCCGATCCGGCCTGCGTGCTGTGCCCCTTGCAAGACGACTGCGTCGCACGCCGCGAAGGCCGCGTCGCCGACCTGCCCACGCCCAAGCCCGGCAAGGTCGCGCCGCAGCGTCATGCGCAGGTGCTGTGGCTGATCGACGCGCAGGACCGCGTGCTGCTGCAGAAGCGTCCGCCGGCCGGCATCTGGGCCTCGCTGTGGACCCTGCCGCAAGCCGACGACGCCGACGCCGCGCAGGCCTGGCTGCGCGCGCACACGCGCGCCGATTTCGCCGCCGCCGAAGCGCTGGCGCCGATCGCGCACGCCTTCAGCCACTACAAGCTGGAACTGCAGCCGCTGCGCTGGCGCGGCATCGCCCTGAGCGACGCGGTGGGCGACAATGCCGACCTGCGCTGGGTCGCGCGCGCGGAGTTGTCCGAACTGGGCATCCCCGCGCCGATCCGCAAGCTGCTGGAAGGCAGCCGCTAGCGATTCCGTATCGCCCACACTTCACGCTCGCGGCTTACCTCGCGAGCCGCCAACAGGAACTCCGATGCCCCGCACCGTCCATTGCGAATACGAACACCGCGACACCGACGGCCTGGACTTCGTGCCCTGGCCCGGCCCGCTGGGCAAGCGCGTCTACGCGCACATCGGCAAGACCGCCTGGGCGGCCTGGCTGGCGCACCAGACCATGCTGATCAACGAGAACCGGCTGTCGCCGCTGGACCCCAAGCACCGCGCGTTTCTGGAAACGGAGATGGAGAAATTCCTGTTCGGCGGCGGCGCCGACAAGCCGGCCGGCTACGTCGCGCCGGAGAGCTGACCGGCGCGGCAGCCGCTTACTTGCCGTCCTGCGGCGTCACGCCGTCGTCGCGCGATTCCGGCACCGTGCCGGCCTCACGCCGGTCGCGCTGCGCCTGCTTGATCGCCTTGACGTCCAGCGGACGGATCTGACCGATGTGGCAGGGGAACGGCAGCGCGCCCTGGCCCAGCACCATCACCTTGTCGAAGCGCGCATAGACCCGGCCGGCCTGATTGCTGACCGTGATCGCCGAGGCGAAATCCAGGTCCGAGCAGCGCCCCTGCAGTTCCAGCAGATAGGCCTGATTGGGACGCGTCCACACCGCCAGCGCGCTGTCCCCCAGCGGGGTCCAGCCGTCCAGCCGGCCGTAGTACTGGAAGGCCGGCACCGGCGCGCCGGCGTGGGCGCGGTACAAGGCCAGCCGGTCGGCGTCGCGCATCTTGGGGTCGGTCGCGCAGGCGCTCATCGCGAACAGCGCCAGCGCGGCGGATACGGCGAATACATAGCGTTTCATGACGGCTCCTGAGGAAGGCGTACAGTCCATGCCTGCGAGTGCATACCGATGGGCTCCGGCACCATCATGCGCCGCTGCCGGCACACCGCGCGGTCCCGGCCGCGCGTCGTTCAGCGCACAGGCGGCTTGCCAGATCGTTCGGCGCTCCGTATCATCCCGCTCCTCATCACGGCCTGCCGTGAAATGGCCGGGTAGCTCAGTTGGTAGAGCAGGGGATTGAAAATCCCCGTGTCGGGGGTTCGATTCCCTCCCCGGCCACCATTTCGCAAGCCTTGAACCGTCAACCCCGCATGGCGCCCGCCCTGCGGGGTTTTCTGTTTAGGGCCCGCGGCCTGCCCGCGACGCCTGTTTCGATCCGCGGTCCGGGTGCCCTGCCCGCCGCCTGCATCAATTTCCGGTCCCGCCTCGTATAGGTCCGCATGGCATCCACCGTGCGAGCGCCCATGGCCCGTCAATCCCACCCCACCGGGCGTGCCGCCCTGTTCGGCCTGTTGTGCTGCGTCTGGGGCGCGGCCGGCGCGGGCCCGGTCGAGCGCTACGACGGCCTGGCCTATGCCCGCGACGGCGCCCGCCTGCTCTACCGGGAAACCCATTGGCGCTACGCCGAGCAGGGCGTGGGGCATCGGCTCGTGCTCTATCGCTGCCCGGGCGGCGAGGCGTTCGCGCGCAAGCGCGTGGTCGACGGCGCCAGCGCGGCGGCGCCCGACTTCGATTTCAGCGACGGCCGCGACGGCTACCGCGAAGGCGTGCGCAGCCGCGGCGACGGGCGCGAGGTCTACGTGCAGGACGGCGCGCGCGCGCCGCTGCGCAGCCGCGCCCTGAGCCTGCCGCGCGACGCGGTCATCGATGCCGGTTTCGATGCCATGGTGCGCGCACGCTGGGACGCGCTCTCGCCAGGCCGCGCGATCGCCGTTCCGTTCCTGCTGCCCAGCCGCTTCGACTTCCTCGATCTGAAACTCGCCGCGGCCGCACCGGCGCGTGTGGACGGCCGAGGCGCGCGACGCCTGCGCATGTCGCTGGACCGCTGGTACGGCTTCGCGATACCGGCCATCGAGCTCACCTACGCGGACGCGGACCGGCGCTTGTTGGAGTTCCGCGGCATAGGCACGATCCGCGATCGTCGCGGCCGTCATCTCGACGTACGCATCGCCTTCCCCGCCGATGCGGTTAGCCATGACGCGACGCGCGCCGAGGTCGAACGCGCCACCACGATGCCGCTGGCGCGCAACTGCGGCGCCGGATCGCCGTCGGTATGAAGCGCATGTCCGCGGTCTCGGCGCATCCCTCCGCCCTGCCTTCACCACGCGCGCGGCGCCGATGGCATATAGTCGCCGCGCGTTGGGGTCGCATGCCGTCAGGCCTTGCCGCCGTCCCCGCGACTCCTACCCGCTTGGTCCTCACAGGTGCAGGAATGCCCGAGTCTCCGCAACGCCAGCGCACTCCGGAAAGCGAACGCCTCGATGGCCTCTTGGGCGATGTCGCCGGCGGCGATCGCGGGGCCTTCGAAGCCTTGTACCGCGCCACTTCCGGCAAGCTGCTGGGCGTATGCCTGCGCGTGCTGCCCGACCGCGCCGAGGCCGAGGACGTGCTGCAGGAGGTCTACGCCAGCGTCTGGCGCAAGGCGGTGCAGTTCGACGCGCAGCGCGCCAGCGCCATCACCTGGCTGGCGATGATCGCGCGCAACAAGGCCATCGATCGCGCCCGCGCCTTGCCGGCGCCGCAGCGCACCGCCTCGATCGAGCTCGCCGACGAAATCGCCGATCACGCGGCCACACCGCTGCAGCAAGCGGAGGCCGCGAACGATCAGAGTCGGCTGGAAATCTGCATGCAGCGTCTGGAAGCGCGCCGACGCGCGCTGATCCGCACCGCGTTCTTCGACGGCGCGACCTATGAAGAACTGGCGGCCCGGATCGGTTCGCCGCTGGGCTCGGTCAAGAGCTGGATCCGTCGCGGTCTGAGCCAACTGCGGGCGTGCCTGGAATCATGAGCGCCCAAGACCCTCGCTTCGACGACGAGACCGGGCCCGAGCCGCCGGATTCGGATACGCACGCCGCCGAGTACGTGCTGGGCGTGCTCGATGCGCGGCAGCGTCTGCAGGCGCAGGCGCGCATCGCCGCCGATCCCGAGTTCGCGCGCGCGGTGACGGATTGGGAGCGGCGCCTGGCCGCGCTCCTGGACGAAATCGCGCCCGTCGACGTGCCCGCGCATCTGTGGCCACGCCTGCGCACCCGTTTGGGCTGGTCGCCGGTAGGCGAGCCCGCTCGCGGGATCTGGCAGAACCTTGGTTTCTGGCGCACCGCCACCGCGGTCGCCGCCGCGGCTGCGCTGGCGGCGGTGTTCGTGGGCCGCCTGCCGCAGACGCCGACGCCGACACCGCCGGTAACGCCGCCGATCGCGGTGGAACCGGCCGAGCAGGCCAAGCCGGTCACCACCCTGGCGCACGACGACGGCACGCCGGGCTGGCTGGCGTCGCTGGACATCAAACAGGGCAAGGTTCTGATGGTGCCGGTGCCCGCGCCCGCCGATGCCCAGGGCCGCGTGCCCGAGCTGTGGCTGATTCCGGCTGGCGAAGCGCCGCGCTCCCTGGGCCTGGTGTCGATCGACAAGGCGCATACGGTCGCGGTGCCCAAGGACTTGCTGCGCGCGCTCAAGGCCGGCTCGACCCTGGCGATCACCCTGGAGCCCGCGGGCGGCGCGCCGCAGGGCGTCCCGACCGGCCCCATCGTCGCCAAGGGCGGTCTGCAGACGATCTGATCGCGGCGGTGCATCCGCCGCGGGCGTGGCCCCGTACCTCCAGATGACACGCTCATCGGGAGAGTTTCATGCCGCAGCCGCCGTCCACGCCCTCCTCCGCCAGCGCGGTCGCGGCGGCCGGGCCCGTGCGCCGCCGTCGCTGGTCGGTGCTGTGGCGCTGGGTCGATACCCGCGCCGGCGACGACGACGGCATGCCCGGCGATGGCATGCGCGACAACGAGGAACGCATCGACTGGCTGCGCGCCTCGCCGTTTCTGGCCATGCATTTGGCCTGCGTGGCGGTGTTGTGGGTCGGCGTGTCGCCGATCGCGCTGGCGGTGGCGGCGGCGTTGTACGCCTTGCGCATGTTCGCCCTGACCGCGTTCTATCACCGCTACTTTTCGCACCGCACGTTCCGCACCTCGCGCGCGGTGCAATTTTTGTTCGCCCTGATCGGCGCGTCCTGCGTGCAACGCGGACCGTTGTGGTGGGCCGCGCACCATCGCAACCACCATCGCCATACCGAGACCGCGCTGGACCCGCATTCGCCCAGCGTGCATGGCTTTCTTTGGAGCCATGTCGGCTGGTTCCTGACCCCGCATGCGTTCCGCACGGATCTGTCGCGCGTGCCCGATCTGGCGCGCTATCCGGAACTGCGTTGGTTGGACCGGTACGACACCGCGGTACCCGTCGCGCTGGCCGCCTCGCTTTACGGCGCGGGCGTGTTGCTGGAGCGTTATGCACCGGCCCTGGGCACCAGCGGCGGACAGATGCTGGTCTGGGGCTTCTTCGTCTCGACCACGGTGCTGTTCCACTGCACGGTGACGATCAACTCGCTCGCCCACCGCTACGGCACGCGCCGTTTCGATACCGCTGACGACAGCCGCAATAATTTCTGGCTGGCGCTGATCACCTTCGGCGAAGGCTGGCACAACAACCATCACTTCTTCCCCGGCACGGTCCGGCAAGGCTTCCGCTGGTGGGAGGTCGATCTGACCTGGTACGCGTTGCGCGCGATGGCCGTGCTGGGCCTGGTGCGCGATCTCAAGCCGATTCCCGAATGGGTCGCGGCGAAGGCGCGGGGCTGAGCCATGCGCATCGCGGTGATCGGATCGGGCATCGCCGGCTTGGCATCGGCCTGGCTGCTGTCGCGCCGGCACGAGGTGACCCTGTTCGAGAGCAACGGCTATCTCGGCGGTCATACCCATACCCACGACATCGAATTGCACGGCCGCCGTTACGCCATCGACAGCGGCTTCATCGTTCACAACCCGCGTCACTATCCGCTGCTTACCCGCCTGTTCCGCGAGCTCGGCGTGGCGACGCAGCCGACCACGATGAGTTTCTCGGTGCGCAACGAGGCCAGCGGGCTGGAGTACAACGCCTCGACCCTGGACGCGCTGTTCTGCCAGCGCCGCAATCTGGCGTCGCCGCGCTTCCTGGGCATGGTCGCCGACCTGTTGCGCTTCTACCGCCAGGCGCCGGCTTTGCTGGACGGCGACGGCGACGGGCCCACGCTGGGCGACTACCTGAGCGAACACCGTTACGGCGCCGCCTTCCGCGACGAGCATCTGGTGCCGATGGCATCGGCCTTGTGGTCGGCGCCCAGCGCCGCGGTGCTGGCCTTCCCCGCGCGCTACCTGGTTCGCTTCATGGCCAACCACCAGATGCTGCAAGTCGCCGGACGCCCGCAATGGGCGGTGGTGCGCGGCGGCTCGGCGCGCTACGTCGATGCCCTGCGCGCGCGCTGGCGCGTGCAGGAACGCCTGGGCTGCGCGGTACGCACGCTGCGTCGCGACGCCGAGGCCGTCGAGATCGAGAGCGCGCATGGCAGCGAACGCTACGATCACGCGGTCCTGGCCTGCCACAGCGATCAAGCGCTGGCCTTGCTCGCCGATGCCGATCCACGCGAGCGCGAGATCCTCGGCGCGATTCCCTACCAGGCCAATGTAGCGGTGCTGCACACCGATGCCGCGATGCTGCCGCGCCAGCGCAAGGCCTGGGCGGCATGGAACGCCTGCGTGTCGCGCGATCCCAACGAGGCCTGCTCCGTCAGCTACTGCATGAACCTGCTGCAGGGCATCGACGCGCCCGACCCCTTCGTGGTCACGCTCAACCGCGCCGCCGCGATCGATCCCGCGCGCGTGCTGCGCCGGCTGCAATACGCGCATCCCGTCTACAGTCACGCCTCGGTGGCCGCGCAGGCGCGCAAGCCCGAGATCCAGGGCCGGCGCCGCACCTGGTTCGCAGGCGCCTACTGGGGCTGGGGTTTCCACGAGGACGGCATGCGCAGCGCGGTCGAGGTCGCGCAGGCCTTGGACGCCCCCTGGGAAACGGCGACGGTGCCCGCGGCCGAGGTCGCGGCCATAGCGCCCGGCCTGGCGGAGTTGGTCGCGTGAACCGCGCCGACGCGCCGCTGCACAGCGCCGTCTACGAGGGCGTGGTACGCCATCGCCGTTTTCGGCCGCATGCGCATCGCTTCGAGTACCGCATCGCCCAGCTCTATCTGGACCTGTCCGAACTCGACCGCGTGTTCGCGGGCCGTCGGCTGTGGTCGGTGGACCGCCCCAATCTGGCCGAATTCCGGCGCAGCGATTACCTCGGACCGGCCTCCCTGCCGCTTGACGAAGCGGTGCGCCAGCGCGTCGAGCACATCAGCGGCCGTCGTCCGCTCGGTCCGATCCGCCTGCTCACCCACCTGCGTTACGCCGGATATGTCTTCAACCCGGTCAGCTTCTACTACTGCCACGACCCCGACGGCGCGCTGGATTGCGTGCTGGCCGAGATCACCAACACGCCCTGGCGCGAGCGCCACGCCTATGTGCTGCCGGTGCGCGAGGCGCGCCGGCACGGGCGCGCCTTGAGCTGGGGCTTCGACAAGCGTTTCCACGTCTCGCCCTTCATGCCGATGCGGCGCCGCTACGACTGGCGGTTCACGCCGCCGGACCAGGACTTGCACGTGCGCATGCAGGTACGCGACGCGCACGGCGTCGAGTTCGACGCCGGCCTGCACCTGCAGCGCCAGGCCTTGGACGCGGGCGCGCTCGCGCGCGTGCTGTGGCGCTATCCGCTGATGACCGCGCGCGTGGTCGGCGCGATCCATTGGCAGGCCCTGCGCCTTTGGCTGAAGCGAAATCCGGTTTACGACCATCCCGATCACGACCATCCCGATTTGCAACGAGGACCGCCATGAACACCACCGCATCCGCACTCGCAGGCCCGGCCGCGGGCTACGGCGCCGGCGTACGCTTTCTGCGCAAGCGCCTGCTCGCGCGACTGCGCGGTCTGGAACACGGCCGCCTGGTGCTGGAGGACGCCTGCGGCAGGGTCGAGTTCGGCCTGCCGGCGGCGCAGCGCCCGGCTTTGCAAGTTCATCTGAGCGTGCGCGATCCGCGCTTCTATCAGGCGGTCGCCAGCAACGGCAGCGTCGGCGCCGGCGAGGCCTACATGGACGGCTATTGGGACTGCGACGATCCGGTCGCGCTGATCCGGCTGCTGCTGCGCAATCGCGAACGCCTGGACGCCATGGAGCGCGGCGGCGCGCGTCTGGGCGGATGGGCGATGCGCGCCTGGCATGCCCTGCGCCGCAACACGCGCGCAGGCAGCCGTCGCAACATCGCCGCGCACTACGACCTGGGCAACGAATTCTTCGCCCTGTTCCTGTCGTCAGACCTCATGTACTCGTCGGCGGTGTGGGAAGGCGGCGACGACACCCTGGAAACCGCGTCCAGGCGCAAGCTGGACCTGATCTGCGCCAAGCTGGATCTGCGCCCCGGCGACCGCGTGATCGAGATCGGCAGCGGCTGGGGCGGTTTCGCCGTGCATGCGGCGCGCCACTACGGCTGCCACGTCACCACCACCACGATCTCCGGCGAGCAGTACGCGCTGGCTCAGGCGCGCGTCGCCGAGGCCGGCCTCGGCGATCGCGTCGAGGTGCTGCGTCAGGACTATCGCGATCTGCGCGGGCAATACGACAAGCTGGTCTCGATCGAAATGGTCGAGGCCATCGGCGCCAGCTACCTCGACAGCTACTTCGCACAGATCGGGCGGCTGTTGCGCCCGGGCGGGCGCGCCCTGATCCAGGCCATCACGATCGAGGATCACCGCTATACGCAGGCCCTGAAGTCTGTCGACTTCATCAAGCGCCACGTATTCCCAGGCAGTTTCATTCCTTCGATAGCGGCCCTGCTCGCGGCCAAGACACGCGCCAGCGACCTGGCCCTGATCCGCCTGGACGATTACGGCAGTTCGTACGCGCGCACCCTGCAGGCCTGGCGCCAGCGCTTTCTCGCGCAGCTCGCGCAGGTGCGCGCGCAAGGCCACGACGAGCGCTTCATCCGCATGTGGGAGCACTACCTGGTCTATTGCGAAGGCGGTTTCCGCGAAGCCTCCATCGGCGTCGCCCAGTTGCTGTTCGCACGCCCGGGCATCGGCGCGGACGCGGCGCGCACGGAGGCCTCGGCGTGAGCTTCTGGAGCAACCTGATCGGCTATCAACTGGTCTGGTTCGCCGCCGTGATCGGCGCCGGGCGCGGCACGCCGTGGCCGGGCACGATCGCCGCCGCGTTGTTCGTCGCTTGGCAGCTGTCGTCCGCGGGTCGCGCGCGCGAATGGCGTTTGCTGGTCGCGGCCGTGGCCGCGGGGGCGCTGGTCGACGGCGCCCTGGCCTGGTCGGGTCTGGCGCATTACGCGGCCGCGCGGCCGGCGCTGCCGGGCGGCGGCGCGCCGCTGTGGATCCTGGCGCTGTGGTCGGCGTTCGCGCTGACCCTGACCCAGTCGCTGTCGGCCCTGCGCGCACGCCTCTGGCTGGCGGCCGTGCTCGGCGCGATCGGCGCGCCGCTGGCCTACCTGGGCGCGGCACGCGGTTGGCAGGCGGTGAGCTTCGCCGCCCCGGTCTGGCCCGGCGTACTGGCCCTGGCCATCGGCTGGGCCGTGGCGCTGACGCTGTTGGCGCGCCTGGCCCAGCGGATGGGGCGCACCGACGGCGCGGTCACCGCGCCGGTGCTAAGGAGTCGACGATGAACCCCTGGTGGTCGCTGGCGATGGTCTGGCTGGGCGCGGCGCTGGCGATGAGCGTGGGCTGGCGTTGGCAGCGCCAGCGACACAACGCGGGCATCGTCGATGCGATCTGGGCCGCGGGCGTCGGAGGCAGTGCGGTGCTGCTGGCCGTGCTGGGCGATGGCGCGCCGCTGCCGCGCGCGCTGCTCGCGCTGCTCGGCGGCGTTTGGGGGTTGCGTCTGGCGCTGCATCTGTGGCGGCGCGTGCGCGGCGAAGCGGAGGACGGCCGCTATCGCCATTTGCGCGCGCACTGGCAGGGCCATCAGGGCAAGTTCTGGCTGTTCTTCCAGTTCCAGGCCGTGCTGGTGGTGCTGTTCGCGTTGCCGTTCGCGGCGGTGGCGCGCAATCCTGTGGCCGCGCCCACGCTGTGGACAGCGCTGGGCGTGACGATCTGGGGACTGAGCGTGGCCGGCGAAGCCATCGCCGACCGCCAGCTGGCGCGTTTTCGCGCCGATCCCGGCAACCGCGGCCGTACCTGCCGGACCGGTTTGTGGCGCTACTCGCGCCACCCCAACTACTTCTTCGAATGGACGCACTGGTTCGCCTATGTGGCGCTGGCGGTGGGATCGCCCTGGGCCTGGCTGGCCTGGAGCGGCCCGCTGGTGATGTACCTGTTCCTGCGCTGGATCAGCGGCGTGCCTTACACCGAAGCGCAGGCGCTGCGCACGCGCGGCGAGGACTACCGCGCCTATCAACGCAGCACGCCGATGCTGATCCCCTGGTTTCCGCGCAACGACGCCAACGACAAGAGGACCGCCCCATGAACCGCAGCGCCGTCGCCGACGAACTCGAACACGACCTGCCCGCCCCGGGCGTGCTGGGCTGGGCCGAACGCGGCAAAGTGCCCGACGCATTGCTGCGCGCCGGCATCCGCCGCTTGTGCGCGCAGCGCCTTAGCGAGGAACGGCGCGGCGGCCTTGAGCAACGCGCGCATCGCTACCAGCAGCGCATCGAACAACTGCGACGCAGTCCGGTGGCCATCCACACCGATGCCGCCAATGCTCAGCACTACGAACTGCCGCCGGCGTTCTTCAAGCTGTGCCTGGGACGCCGGCTCAAGTACTCGGGCTGCTACTACGCGCGCGGCGACGAGAGCCTGGACCAGGCCGAGGACGCCATGCTGGCGCTGTACGGCGAACGCGCCGAGTTGCGCGACGGCCAGCGCATCCTCGAACTCGGCTGCGGCTGGGGGTCGCTGACGCTGTGGATGGCCGAGCGCTATCCGCACGCGCGCATCACCGCGGTGTCGAACTCGCAGGCGCAGCGCGCGCATATCGAGGCGCAGTGCCGTCAACGCGGGCTGTTCAACGTCGAAGTGCTGACCCAGGACGTCAACCGGCTGGAGCTGCCCGAGCAGCGCTACGACCGCTGCGTGTCGGTGGAGATGTTCGAGCACATGCGCAACTACGAGCTGCTGATGCGGCGCATCTCGCGCTGGCTGGCGCCGGGCGGCAAGTTGTTCGTGCATATCTTCGCCCACCGCGAACTGCTGTATCCGTTCGAGACCCAGGGCGAGGACAACTGGATGGGCCGTCATTTCTTCACCGGCGGTCTGATGCCCGCCGCCGACACCCTGTTGTGGTTTCAGGACGAGCTGCGTATCGAACAGCGCTGGCAGGTCGACGGCCGCCATTACCAGCGCACCGCCGACCATTGGCTGCGCAACCAGGACCAGCGCCGCGAAGAGGTCATGACGGTCCTGCGCGAGGCCTATGGCGCCCAGGCCGGACTGTGGTTTCAGCGTTGGCGCATGTTCTGGATGGCTTGCGCGGAAATGTTCGGCTATGCCGATGGGCAGGAATGGCTGGTGGCCCACTACCGCTTCGTACGCGATCCCTCCGCTTGAGCCCAGGAGCCTGTCGACATGGCCGCACACCGAATTGCGCTGATCCTCGCCAGTCTGATCGCCGGCTGCTCGGGCAACGTGCGCCCGATCGCACCGGTGGCGGAGGTCGATCTGGATCGCTTCATGGGCGACTGGTACGTGATCGCCCATATCCCCTCGCGCCCTGAGCGCGAGGCTTACAACGCGATCGAGAACTACCGGCGCGCGGACGACGGCAGGATCCTGACCCGCTTCCGCTATCGCGACGGCGGATTCGATCGTCCCGTCGAGACCATGCACCCGGTCGGCACGGTCAAGGCCGGCACCGGCAACGCGGTCTGGGGCATGCAGTTCGTGTGGCCGATCCAGGCCGAATACGTGGTCGTCTATCTGAGCCCTGACTACTCCCAGACCATCATCGGGCGCAGCAAGCGCGACTACGCCTGGATCATGGCGCGCGGCCCGACCCTGTCCGAGGCGGATTACCAGGCCCATCTGGCGCGCCTGCGCGAGCTGGGCTACTCCCTGGACGGCCTGCGCAAGGTGCCGCAGGTCTGGCCGGAGCCCGCCGCGCCCTGAAACCCGGTTGCCGGGCAAAAAGAGGGCCCGGCGAAGGCCGGGCCAGTCTCGCCGGAACGGCGAGGGGGATGCGGTGAGTTCCACTGCCTGCTCTAAAGGCCCCAACGCGGCCGGCCGCGACGAGCGGCCACGCGGTGCGGGAACGCGAGCGGCGGGACGATCTGCCAAAAAAACGGGCATCCGCTACGACCCGGATGCCCCCGATAAATCGGCAGAGAGCTTGCGGAGAGAAAGAAACCGGAGCGCTACTGGCCTTCCCGTGCCGTCCTTGGCCGGGAAAGCCGGGGGGATTCAATAGCCTTGCGCGACCTGCGCGGCCTCGTAGGCGTCGACATGGCCGCTGCCGACCTCGAACGGCAGACGGCCGGCCATGGGATTGGCCGTGGCGGTCAGGATCTGCTTGACCTCGGCCGGGGTGAGCGCCGGATTGGCCTCCAGCAGCAGGGCGACGATGCCGGCCACGTGCGGGGTCGCCATCGAGGTGCCGCTCATGTGGGTATAGAACAGCGCCTTGGCGCCCAGCGACGCATCCTGCTGCGCGGCCAGCAGCGGCAGCACACCGGTCAAGGCGCGGGTCGAGACGATGTCGACGCCGGTCGCCACCAGGCTGGGCTGGTTGGTGTAGGTCCAGGTGCTGCCGTCGGCCATGTTGAAGCTGCCGGTCTCGCCCGGATTGCCGCGCGAGGAGAAGTCGGCCAGGGTGCCGTCCTTGTTGCCGGCGCCGACCGAGATCACCCAGGGCGCCTGCGCGTAGGGGTTGTGGGTATTCGCGCCGGGGCCGTCGTTGCCGGCCGCGAACACGCTGACGATGCCGCGCTTGTAGGCCTCGTAGCTGGCGACGTTGACCGGGTCGGTGGGATCGAACGCGCCCGAGGTGCCCCAGGAATTGGAGATCACCCGGATCGGCGCGGCGAAGCTGTTCTGCTTGCTGATCGCGTAGTCGTAGCCGCCGACCGCGTCCAGGATCGAGATCACCGCGCCGGAACCGTAGCCGACCAGGTCGGCGCCGGTGGCGACACCGCGGTACAGGCCGGCCGACTGCGCGCCGCTGCCGCCGACGGTGCCGGCGCAATGGGTGCCGTGGCCGGAGCCCAGATCGGTGTTGAGCTGGTTCTCCAGCACCACCACCGGCAGGAAATCCAGCACCGAATGCAGGTTGGTCAGCGCCTGCACGTTCTGCACCACGCGCACGCCGTACTTGAGGTCGGCATGGGTGGCGTCGATGCCGGAGTCGTTGATCATCACCGTCACGCCGCGCCCGGTGTAGGGCGTGGTGCGGCCGAAATCGCCAGGATTGGCCTGCACCCGATTGACCCCGGACAGCTCGCGCGCCTCCTGGTTGTAGTACTCCAGGTTGCGGTTGAGGTGGATCGCGCGCACGTCGCTGCGCTGCGCCAGGGCGCGGATCTGCGCCGGCGTCGCCAGCGCGCCGGCGATCGGCAGGTTGCGCATGCTGATGCCCTTGCCGATGCCCAGGCTGCGCAGCGCCTGCAGCTGGGTCGCGCTGACCGGGCTGCGCTGGTCGTAGGACACCACGACTTCTAGCTTGTCCAGAGCGCCGACGGTGCCGAGTACGCGGTTCAGGGCCGAATCGATATGAGCGCCGGCCAGGGCCATGCCGCTGGCCATCATGCCCACGGCCAGCGCGGACAGCTTGAGGAAGTTACGGCGGGTGCGATGCATGCAGTGGGTTCTCCATGGGTCTGCGAACGGCGCCGGAGCGATGCGGGGGACCGGCACCCGCACCTTGGCCGGCCGCTTCGGGGTCCAGCCATCCGGATGAACGCCCAAACGCCCTGGGGGAAAATCCCTAGAGACGCAGGCGGGTCACGCGGAGTACGCTCGGCGCATGCCGTTGCTCTGTCTGCGCCCACGGCGGACGCCGACCTGGGCCACGGTCCACGGGGGGTGTGACATGGCGAAGTGGGCGTGGAGCGCGCTGCTGGCGGCGGTGCTGTGGTGCGGGGCCGAACCGGCCCGGGCGCAATCGCTGCCGGTGAACGTCACCGTGTCGGGCAACGAGGCCAACGCCTACGTCGGCCTGCCCGGCCTGACCATCCTGGACCTGAGCCTGGAGTTCGAGAACGCCCAGGGCCTGAACGCGAACAGTCTGGGCATCGGCGCCAAGGTGGTCAGCCCGCTCAGCCCGCTGCTGCAGGGGCGGCTGCCCAGCCTCAACCTGACCTCGCTGACCGCGGCCCTGCCGATCCTGATCACCGTGCAGCCGCCGGCCAACGGCGGCCTGCGCTTCACCGGCACCGGTCGGGTCGAGCTGCATACGCACGTGCTGCCCTACGCGCTGGGCAGCTCGCTGCGCTTGTTCAAGGCGCCGCTGGGCGGCCCGTTCCAGGACATCACCGACGAGATCGCCCAGGGCAGCGTGCGCGCGCGCGGCACCTACGGCGGCTTCTCGCAGTTCCTGATCCTGATCGACCTGCGCCCGACCGGCATGGTCATCGACGAGAAGATCCAGCGCCTGCGCAACCGCGTCGCCCTGTTGCCGGCGCCGCAGCAAGCGGCCTACACCGCGCTGCTGGACGACACCGAGGACGCGCTGGACAACGACGACTACCCGGCCGCGATCGCCGCCGTCGACGGCGTCCGCAGCCTGGCCCAGTCCCAGGCCGGCACCACCCTGCCCAACGAATGGCGCGCCGACCTGAGCACCACCAACCACGCTGGGGAACTGATCGCCGGCGCCGCCACCCTGCGCTTCAGCGTGATCTACCAGCGCGATTACGGACAGTGATGCGCATTCGCAATAGGACCGCCGGCCGCGCTTAAGATGCGCCCATGCCGGCGCGCCTGATCGCCTACCCGCCCGAAACCGCCGCGATCACGCGCTGGATCGCAGTGGGCGGACGCTTGCGCATCGGCCGCGCCGCCGACTGCGACCTGGTGCTGGAACACCCCTCGGTGTCGCGCGTCCACGCCGAACTCAGCCACGACGGCCAGCGCTGGCAACTGCGCGACTTGGGCAGCAAGAACGGCAGCCACATCGACGGCATCGCGATCGACGACGCTGCCCTGGCGCTGCCGTGCTGGCTGCGCTTCGGCGACGTCCACTGCGATCTGGCCGAATTCAACGACGCCCAGAGCAACGGCCTGCGCCTGCGCCAGCAGCAACGCCGGGATTTTTCGCTGGCCCTGACCCGCCGCGTCGGCGCCGAGGCCGACCACACCCGTCTGCCCGACGAGGTGCTGCGCGGCGTGGTCGAACTGGCCGACTGCAGCCGCGGCTTCCTGCTGCTGGCCAGCGGCGGCGACTACGTCGTGCGCGCCAGCGTGGTGCTGGACCCGGCCGCGCTGCGCTCGCGGGTGTTCTCCGGCAGCATCGGCGCGGTCGAACGCGCGCTGGCGCAGCGCCAGCCGGTGGTGGTCAACGAGGTCGCGCGCAGCGACTGGGCGGCCGAGCGCGCGTCCATCGTCGACAGCGGTCTGAAAAGCCTGATCTGCCTGCCTTTGCTGGACGGCCCGCGCACCCTGGGCGCGATCTACGCCGACCGCCGCACGCCGGGCGAGCCGATCACCCAGTTCGACTTGGAGCTGCTGAGCGCGTTCGCCGAAAGCGCCGCGCTGTGGCTGCTCGCGCGCAGCGCGGTGGAGGCATTGGACGATGCGCCGCGTTGGAGCACGATAGTGGCGGGCCCGCACGGCAGCACACCATGACCGATCCTTCCGCGGCCACCGCTACCGGGCTATACGCACAGCAGCGGCTGGCGCCGGGGACGCTATTGGCCGGCCGCTTCCGGATCGAGGCGGTGCTGGGGGTCGGCGGCATGGGCGTGGTGTATCGCGCCACCGATCTCACCTTGGACGTACCGGTAGCGCTCAAGCTGCTGCGCCCGGAACTGGCCACGCGCGCCGACGCCTTCGAGCGCTTCCGCCAGGAACTGCTGATGGCGCGGCAGGTGTCCAGCCCGCGCGTGGTGCGCATCCACGACCTCGCCCAGCACGACGGCCAATGGCTGATCGGCATGGACTACATCGACGGCGAATCGCTGGACCGCAAGCTAGACCGCGAAGGCCCGCTGCCGATCGACGACGCGGTGCGGATCGCGCAGCAGATCGCCCAGGGCCTGAGCGCGGCGCACGCGCGCGGCGTGATCCATCGCGATCTCAAGCCGGCCAACGTGTTGATCGATCGCGCCGGCGACGCTTACATCACCGACTTCGGCGTCGCCCGCTCGCTGGCCAGCACCGGCCTGACCCAATCCGGCGCCGTGGTCGGCACGCCCGACTATCTCTCGCCCGAACAGGCGCGCGGCGACACCGTCGACGCGCGCAGCGATCTCTACGCGCTGGGCCTGATCCTCTACGAAATGCTCGCCGGCGCCCTGCCCTTCGCCGGCGGCACCGTGCACGAAGTATTGGCGCAACGCATGCTGCGCGCGCCGGCGCCGGTCACCAAACAGCGGCCGCAGACGCCGGCCTGGCTGGCGCGCCTGACCGACCGCCTGCTGCGCCCGCAGCCCGCGCACCGCCTGCGCAGCGCCGACGAAGTCGTGCGCGCGCTGGAACTACGCAAGCTGGCGCGCGACTACCGCCCGCGCCGCGGCGCGTGGCTGACGTTGGCGGCGATGCTCGCGCTGCTGTCCGCCGGCGGCGCCTGGTGGTGGTGGCGCGCGCAAACGCCGCCGGTGCCGGAGGGCGTCGCCGCGGTCGCGCCGCTGCACCGCCTGCTGGTGCTACCGGTGTACGCGCCCGACGATGCCGATCTCATGCCCGCCCACCGCGCCGCGCTGGCCGCGCAACTGCGCGGCGCCCTGTCCGGTGCGCCCGGCCTGGCCGTGGTCGACGAGGACCGCACCCAGCAGGCGCTGCGCCAGCTCGACCCGACCGGCACCGCGATCCTCGATCCGGCCGCGTTGCGCCGCACCGTCGGCGCCGATCGCGTGCTGCACGTGGCGCTGCGCCGCGAGGGCGCGCACTGGCTGGCCCATGCCGAACTGGACGACGAGCGCGGCGTCGCCCATCGCAGCGCCGGCAAGGGGGCCACGCCGCTGGCCGCATTCGCCGCGCTGCCCGCCGATGCGGGGTTCCGCCGCGACCTCGGCCTGAGCGCGCCATTGCCGCTGCACCTGCCCGCCGAGAGCGTGCTGGAAGCCTATGGCGAAGGCCTGCGCGCACGCCAGGACAGCGCCCCGGTGGAGGCGCTGGCCGCGTTCCGCAAGGCGGTCGACCAGGCGCCGGAATTCGCGCCGGCGTGGTGGGGCGCGGCCGAAGCCGCGCAGGCCATCGGCGACATCGACGCGGCCTACGACGCCATCGAACGCGGCCAGCGCGTAACCGCCGGCGCGCCGGCCACGCTGCGCCGCCGTTTCGTTGCCGAACGCGCCCTGCTCGACGGCGACGCCGAGGCCGCCGCGCGCGAATGGCGCGCGCAGTTGCAGGCCACGCCCGACGACACCCGCGCCGAACTCGAACTGGCGCGCGCGCTCGGCGCCGGCGGCGACCTGGCCGGCGCGGTCAAGCAACTGCAGACCCTGACCGCGCGCGACGCCAACGATCCGCGCGCTTGGTACGAACTGGGCAAGTTCTCGATCCTGCACGGCCAGGCGCGGCGCGCGGTAGACGACTACCTGGTGCGCGCGCTGGTGTTGTACAAGCGCAGCGGCAACCGCTACGGCGAGGCCGAAACCGTCAACGCGCTGGGCATCGGCTACAGCCGTCTGGGCCAGAACGACCATGCCCAGGAGCAGTACCGCAAGGCGGTCGAACTGCGCGGCGCGGTCGGCAACCGCCGCGGCCTGGCGACCAGCCTGCGCAACCTGGGCAACGTGCTGTCGCTGTCGGGCCGTTACGACGAAGCCGCGGCCAGCCTGGAACAGGCGCGCAAACTGCACCTGGCGCTGGACGACCGCCACGGCCTGGCCGCGGTCGACAGCGAACTGGGCCTGCTCGCCGAGGAGCGCGGCGACTACCCGGCGGCGCTGGCCGCGTTCAAGCTCGCGCTGCAGGGCTGGCAGCAGACCGGCGACGACCAGGGCACCGCGCAGGCGCTCAACGACATCGGCTTCGCCCATTACCAGCTCGGCGCTTACGACGACGCCCAGGCCTACCTATCGCAGTCGGCCGGCGCGTACGACAAGCTGGGCGACCAGACCGGGCGCATCCGCACCTCGCAGAACCTGGGCCTGCTCGCGGTCGCGCGCGGCCAATGGAACGCCGCCGAGCAGCGGCTGCAGCGCGCGCTGGCCGATGCCGAACGCGAACAGATGGTCGAGGAGGCCGCAGTCAGCCGCCGCAATCTGGCCGAACTGGCGCTGCTGCAAGGCCGTTACGACGAGGCCCTGAATCAAGCCGGCAAGGCCGAGGCGCTGTTCCGCCAGCGCCAGGATCCGCGCGGCATCGCCGACGCCGGACTGCTGCGTGCGCAGACCCTGATCGCGGCCGGCGCGCGGCCGGACGCCGGCAAGGCCTTGGACGCGATCGCCGCATCGGTCGCGCAGGCCCCGGCCGAACAGCGCGGCATCGATGCCCTGCTGCGCGCCGAACTCGCGCGCCAGGGCGGCGACGGCAAAGCCGCCGCGCAGCACCTGGCCGCCGCGCGCCGCTACGCCGACGCCTCCGGCGTGCGTCTGCTGCGCCTGCAGGTCGGCCTGGAAGCGATCAAGGCCGGCGCCGGCGCCGCCACGATCGGCGCCGAAGTCGCCGCGCTGGGCAACGTCGCCCTGCGCCTGGACTGGGCCGAGGCCGCGATCGTCCAGGACCTGGGCGCGCGCGATGCCGGCGCCGCGGTCAAACGCTATCGCGAGATCCAGCCGCTGCTGCGTCGCGGCGACTACGCCGGCGCGTTCCGCCTGCACGAGCTGGGCGCGCAGGCGCTGACCCAGGCCGGCGACGCCGCGGCCGCCGCGCGCGCGCGCGACGACGCCGTGGCCGCGCTGCAGCGCGTGCGCGAACGCCTGCCCGCGCCGCTGCGCGGCGGTTTCGACAGCGCCCCGCAGATCGCCCGCCTCGATCCGGTACGCAAACCCTGACCCCGCCACCATGGACGAGCTGGCCACCCTGCGCAGGCAATACCAGGAACTGCTGGAGCGGCTGGAGCGCAACGAGCGCGAATTTCGCCGTCTCGGGCGCGCGGTCTGGCGCGTGCAGGAGGACGAACGCCGCCGCCTGGCGCGCGAGCTGCACGACGGTATCGGCCAGAACCTGACCGTGCTCAAGCACCGCCTGGGCCAGCTCGACGACGCCCTGCCCGCCGACCGCGACGACGCCCGCGCCGCCCTGGCCACCGCCCTGGCGCTGTGCGGCGACACCCTGCAGGACACGCGCGAGCTCTCGCGCCTGCTGCGTCCGCCCATCCTCGACGACCTCGGCCTGGAAGCGGCGCTGCGCTGGCTGGTGCGCAGCCAGGCCGAGGCCTGCGGCGCGCGCATCGACCTGGACATCGACCCGCTGCCGGCGCTGGACGGCGAATTGCAGACCCTGCTGTTCCGGGTCGCCCAGGAGGCGCTCAACAACGCCGCCAAGCATGCCCAGGCCGCGCATATTCACGTGCAACTGACCGCGCGCGACGGAGGATTGCAGTTGCGCGTGCACGACGACGGCCGCGGCTGCGAACCGGAGCAGGCGCTGCAGACCGGCGGCAGCGGCCTGGGCGGCATGCGCGAGCGCCTGCGCCTGTACGGCGGCCTGTTGCAGTTGCGCAGCGCGCCGGGCGAAGGTTTGCGCCTGAGCGCGCGCGTGCCGTTGACGCCACCCTGAACGCCGGCGCTTGACGCGCGTCGGACACACGAGCAGCGTAAGCACCATGGGGAACAAAACCGTGCGCGTGCTGATCGCCGACGACCACACCATGGTCCGGGAAAGCCTGGTCGGCCTGCTGCAGGCCGAGGGCGACGTGCAGGTCGTGGCGCAAGCCGCCGACGGCCTGGAAACGCTGGAAAAAGCCGTCGCGACCCGGCCCGACGTGGTCATCACCGACATCTCGATGCCGCGTTTGAATGGCATCGAAGTGGTGCGCCGGTTGTGCGAAGCGCTGCCCGACACGCGCGTGCTGGTGCTGACCATGCACCAGGAAAACGAATACGTGCTGCAGGCGGTGCGCGTCGGCGCCTCCGGCTACATGGTCAAGGACAGCGCCGCCGCCGAACTGCTGGCCGCGGTGCGCGGCGTGCACGCCGGCCACGGCTACTTCGGCCCGCAGGCCGCGCGCGCGCTGGCCGAACAGTTGCAACACCCCGAACGCGACCTCGGCGACCCCTACGGCCGCCTGACCGCGCGCGAGCGCGAGGTGTTCCACCTGATCGCCGAAGGCCACACCACCAAGGAAATCGCGCGCGAACTGACGATCAGCGTCAAGACCGCCGAGAACCACCGCGCCCGCGTGCTGGCCAAGCTGGACGTGCGCAACACCGCGGAGCTGGTGCGGTATGCGTTGCGTAAGGGCTTGGTGGATTGAGGGGCGGGCGGTAGCGGGGAAGGCAAAAGCAAAAGCAAATCCCCCCTAGCCCCCCTTTTCCAAAGGGGGAACAAAAGCGCAATGGCGGCAGTGCCGGCAGCGAACTTGCGTCTGCCTCGATCGCCGCGCGCCTCGCTCGGTCGCCTGTTTCGCTACCACCCGCTTCGCTTCCCGCCTGCTTCGCTCGCCGCGCACTTCGCTTCCCGCCTGCTTCGCTTGTCGCCTACCACGGCTGCGGTGGCTTCGCCTGCCGCTCGCGTTTGCCGCGTCCGCGCGAACACCCGGCACTCGCCGGCGCATTCCCCCCTTTTTAGAGGGGCTAGGGGGGATTTGCTTTTGTCTCTGTTTCCCGAACCCACCCCGCCCCTCAGCCCCACCCTACGCCGTAGTATCCTCAACGCCCCATTACGGCATACGGCGGAGCGGCAGCATGAAGGCGATGCGTTGGACTCGTGGACTGGCCCTGGCGGCCTGCGTGCTGTTGCTGGCCGCGTGCATCGGCGGCCCGGTGCGGCGCGTGTCCGAGCCGGCCGCGCGCATCCAGCAGCTCACCGTGCGCGCCGACGGCAGCTGGTCGGCCGAGCTGCGCATCGAGAACTTCAGCAGCATCCCGATGGTGTTCGACCGCTACGACCTGGCCCTGAGCCTGGGTAGCGACGAAGCCGGCCGCCTGCAAGGCACGCCGGCGCTGTCGATCGGCCCGGAGTCCGCCGACGTGATCGTGGTCGAACTGCGCCCCAGCGGCGCGGCCAAGCTGGCCGTGGCCGACGCGCTGGCCGGCGGCCGCAGCCTGACGTACACGCTCAAGGGCAGCCTCGACGCGACGCCGGACGAAGCCAAGAAGTCGCGCAACTTCGCCATCGACCGCAGCAGCGCGCTCAGCCCCGCGCCCGGCCTGCCCGGCGTGCTGCGGTAACGCCGCGATTCGGGATTCGCATCCCGCTGCGTCTTGATCGATAGCCGTCTCTTCTCCGCCCCTTCCCCATTCCCATTCGAATACCGCCGCCCATGAGCACCTATAAAGCCCCCCTCGCCGACATGCGTTTCGCCCTGTACGACGTGCTCGGCGCCGAAGCCGCGTTCCAACGCATGGGCTTCGCCGACGCCACGCGCGATGTGCTGGACGCGGTACTAGACGAAGGCGCGCGCTTCACCGAAACCGTGCTGGCCCCGCTCAACCGCGCCGGCGACGAAATCGGCTGCAGCTACGACAAGGCCAGCGGCGCGGTGACCACGCCGCCCGGCTTCAAGCAGGCCTACGCGCAGTACGTCGACGGCGGCTGGGCCGGCCTGGTCTCGCCCAGCGAGTTCGGCGGCCAGGGCCTGCCGCACGCGGCCGGCGTGCCGCTGAAGGAAATGATCGACGCGGCCAACCTGGCCTGGGGCAACTTCCCGCTGCTCTCGCACGGCGCCACCGAAGCGCTGATCCACCACGGCGAAGCCTGGCAGCAGGAGGTGTTCCTCAAGCCGCTGGTCGAAGGCCGCTGGACCGGCACCATGTGCCTCACCGAACCGCATTGCGGCACCGACCTGGGCCTGCTCAAGACTCGCGCCGAACCGCAGGACGACGGCAGCTATTCGATCACCGGCACCAAGATCTTCATCACCGCCGGCGAGCACGACTTCACCGACAACATCGTCCACCTGGTGCTGGCGCGCCTGCCGGACGCCCCCGCGGGCAGCAAGGGCATCTCGCTGTTCGTGGTGCCCAAGGTGCGCGTCGCGCGCGACGGCAGCACCGGCGGCGCCAACGCGGTGCGCTGCGGCGCGCTGGAACACAAGATGGGCATCCACGGCTCGGCCACCTGCGTGATGAATTTCGACGGTGCGCAGGGCTATCTGGTCGGCCAGCCGCACAAGGGCCTGATGGGCATGTTCACCATGATGAACACCGCCCGCCTCGCGGTCGGCCTGCAAGGCCTGGGCCTGTCGGACCGCGCTTATCAGAACGCGCTGAACTACGCGCGCGAGCGCCTGCAGATGCGCTCCCTGTCGGGCGCGAAGTTCCCCGACAAGCCGGCCGACCCGATCATCGTCCACCCCGACGTGCGGCGCATGCTGCTGACCTGCAAGGCGCTGATCGAAGGCAGCCGCGTGATGGGCTACCACGGCGCCCTGCTGGTCGACATCGCCCACCACGCCGACGATGCCGCCGAGCGCGAGCGCGCCGACGCCTGGGTCGGCTTCATGACGCCGATCGTCAAGGCCTGCCTCACCGAGTGGGGCGTGGAATGCACCTACCACGCGCTGCAGTGCTACGGCGGCCACGGCTACATCGCCGAGCACGGCATGGAACAGCTCGCGCGCGACGCCCGCATCACCACCTTGTACGAAGGCACCACCGGCATCCAGGCGCTGGACCTGCTGGGCCGCAAGATCATGCAGCAGCAAGGCGCCGGCCTGCGCGTGATGCTGGAGGAGATCGAAACCTTCTGCGCCGCCAACGAAGCCAACGCCGCGGTCGCCGAGTTCATCGCGCCGCTGCGCGAGCAGGCCACGCAATGGCAGCAGCTGACCATGCAGATCGGCCAGCGCGCGGTCGCCGACGCCGACGAAGTGGGCGCAGCCGCCTACGACTACCTGATGTACTCGGGCTATGTCGCGCTGGCCTACTGGTGGGCGCGCAGCGTCGCCGCCAGCGAAGCCTCGTCGCAGTCGGAGCGCTTCAAGGCCGGCAAGCGCGAAACCGCGCGCTTCTATTTCGCGCGCCTGCTGCCGCGCACCCGCGCCCACGCGCAGGCCATCGCCGCACCGCTGTCCAGCCTGACCGCGCTCGACGCCGAAGCCTTCGACGCCTGATCGCATCGCGACACCCGCGCGGCCACGGACGGCCGCGCACTGGGACGCACCCGCGCCCCGCATCGCATCGGCTACCCAAATCGTCATCAAACGGGTATAAGCTGATATCCCGATGGAGACCGATAGAGCGAACCTACGCTTGGTCCGAACCGGAACCCACGCAGAGCGACTGCTGCGTGAGCCGGAAATCCTCGGTGTCTCCGGCCTGGACCTGGCCCAGCGCTACGCGCACCCCCGCCCTCCCAGCGACCGCCTCAACGCCGTGCGACTGCTGTCGCTGGATGCGCACGGTCGTGTGCTGGACTGGATGAACTGGCAGGAAGCGACCTGTCTGTACGTGCGCGGCGCGGTGGCCTGGACCCTGGGCGATCCCTGCCTGCGCGTGCACGGCGGCACCAGCCGCCTCAGCGGCGAACAAAGCCTGATCGAACTGCATCCGATCGTCGCCGCGCGCGGCCATGCGCGCAGCCACGCGCTCGATCCCACGCCGGCCCTGACCAACGCCGCGCTGTTCGCGCGCGACGACTATCTGTGCCTGTACTGCGGCCGCGACTTCAACCGTCCGCACCTGACCCGCGATCACGTGGTCCCGGTGTCCAAGGGCGGCCGCGACATCTGGGAAAACGTGGTCGCCGCCTGCTTCCACTGCAACTCGCGCAAGGGTAACCGCACCCCGCAGCAGGCCGGCATGCCGCTGCTGGCCGTGCCGTACCGCCCGAGCTGGGTCGAGCACTTGATCCTGTCCAACCGCAACATCCTCGCCGACCAGATGGCGTTCCTGCGCAACCAGCTGCCCAAGAACTCGCGCCTGCCCGGCTGAGCCGCGGCCACGCGCGGGCGCGCGCCGTGACGCCCGCGCCATGCACCGCCGCATCCGCAGGGTTCGCCTTAGCCGATCCGGCCGCGCCGGAAGCCGCGTTTGGCGCCGACTTTGCGCGGCAAGCCGTGACGCCGGTCGCGATCTGCCGGCTAGCTGAGTGGGCACCTGCCGAAGAACGCTGGTTTGCGACGCGTTGCGCGCGTTGACGACATCATTGCGGTCCGCAACACTCGTCCACCTCAGTAACGACGGACGAAAAAATGGCTCTGACCCTCGGTCTGACCGGCATGGACCCGGCGACGGAGACCGCGCTGCAGGCGGCCTTCAAGGATGCCAACGCCCGCCTCGGCGGCCGCTGGCAGCTGCTGCCCGAGAGCCAGGCCGACTACGTCGTCGTGGACATGGACAGCATGTACGGCCCGATGAGCTGGCTGCGTCTGCATGCCGCGGGCAAAAGCGTGATCGCGCTGACCGGCGCGCCGCGCACGCAGGCCGACTATCGTCTCGGCCAGCCGTTCGACACCCAGGCTATCGGCGATTTGTTACGCGAGATCGCGACCCAGGCCGGCCAGCCGCTGGAGGCCGCATCCGCCGCACCGGCGATCGCCAGCGCGCCCGCCGCGCCGAGCCCAGCGCCGGCCGCGCCCAAGCCGGCACCGGCGCCCGCGCCGGTCGAAGCCACCCTGGATCGCGCAGTCGAGATTCCGCTGGGCGTCGCGCCTGCGGCGCCCGCGCCCGCGCCCGTGCGTGCACCGGCACCGGCCCCTGCGCCTGCACCGGTGGCCGCGGCCGCACCTGCCGCACCCGCACCTGCCCCGCCCGCTCCCGCTCCCGCACCGGCACCTGCGCCTGCGACACCCGCGCCGGCCGTCGCCAGCGGCGAGTCGCTGCTGGTCTGGCTGACGTCCGGCCGCCTGCGCGGCCGCGTGCGCCTGCGCGGCGACGAACCGCTGCTGATCGACGCCGAGCAGCGCCAGTACCACGGCCCCTCGGCGCTGAAGCCGCTGTCGGCCTATTTCGAGAAGAACGCGACCGCCGCCGACTTCATCGCCGTCGACGACAAGACCTGGACCATGACCGTCGCGCCGCTGGGCGAGGCCATGCCGCTCGCGCGCCTGGTCTGGTTCGGCAGCCTGCTCGCCGGCCACGGCGCGCTGGCGCCCGGCTACGACCCGCAGCGCCGCTACCAGATGGTCAAGTGGCCGCAGACCGAGCGCGAGTTCCCCAAGCACTTCCGCATCGCCACGGTGATGATGAAGGGCCCGGCGACGCTGGCCGAGATCACCGAGGCCAGCGGCGTGCCCGCGGCCGACGTCGCCGACTTCGTCAACGCCAACCTCGCCACCGGCTTCGCCGAGCCCGAAGCCGAGCCCGATCCGGCCGAACCGGCCAAGGCCGGCGGCCTGTTCGGACGCCTGCGCGGACGCTGATCGCCAGCCCTCCAGGCGCGGCCGCAGCGGCCGCGCCTGAATCCGCATGCCGCCGCTTCTTGCCCACCTCACACAGGGGCGGGACAATGACCGACTGAACGCCAGAATCCGTCGGTAATGATCGATCCGCAGCGCTACCCACGCCTTTCCCGTATCCACGTGCCCGCCGACCTGCGCCAGTTCGGCGAAGACGAACTGCCGGCGATCGCCGAGGAATTGCGCGCCTACCTGATCGAACAGGTCGCCCTGGTCGGCGGCCACTTCGGTGCGGGCCTGGGCGTGATCGAACTGACCGTGGCCCTGCACTGGCTGTTCGAGACGCCGAACGACCGCCTGGTCTGGGACGTCGGCCACCAGTGCTATCCGCACAAGATCCTCACCGGCCGCCGCGACGAGATCCACACCGTCAAGCAGAAGGACGGCGTCGCGCCGTTCCCCAAGCGCGAGGAATCCGAATACGACACCTTCGGCGTCGGCCACAGCTCGACCTCGATCTCGGCCGCGCTGGGCATGGCCATCGCGCTGCAGCGCGCCGGCGACGAGCGCAAGGTGGTGGCGGTGATCGGCGACGGCGCGATGACCGCCGGCATGGCCTTCGAGGCGCTGGCCCACGCCGGCGGCATGACCGATCCCGAGCCGAACCTGCTGGTGATCCTCAACGACAACCAGATGTCGATCTCGGAGAACGTCGGCGGCGTCACCCGCATGCTCGGTCGCCTCACCGGCAGCCGCACCCTCAACGCGCTGCGCGAAGGCGGCAAGAAGCTGCTCGGCGACAAGCGCAAGCCGGCGGCCAAGTTCGTGCGCCGCTGGGAAGAACACTGGAAGGGCATGTTCGTGCCCTCGACCTTCTTCGAGGAAGTCGGCTTCCACTACACCGGCCCGATCGACGGGCACGATCTGCCGGCCCTGCTCGGCGCGATGAAGACGCTCAAGACCCTCAAGGGTCCGCAGCTGCTGCACATCATCACCACCAAGGGCAAAGGCTACGAACTGGCCGAGGGCGACCAGATCGGCTACCACGCCGTCGGCCCCTTCGATCCGGAGAAGGGACTGGTCAGCAAGCCCGGCGCCAAGAAGCCGACCTACACCGACGTGTTCGGCGAATGGCTGTGCGACATGGCCGCCGACGACGACAAGCTGCTGGGCATCACGCCGGCGATGCGCGAAGGCTCCGGCCTGGTGCGTTTCAGCAAGGAATACCCCACGCGCTACTTCGACGTCGCCATCGCCGAACAGCACGCGGTCACCCTGGCCGCGGGCATGGCCTGCGAAGGCGCCAAGCCGGTGGTGGCGATCTATTCGACCTTCCTGCAGCGCGGCTACGACCAACTGGTGCACGACGTCGCCATCCAGAACCTGGACGTGCTGTTCGCGATCGACCGCGGCGGCGTGGTCGGCCCCGACGGCGCCACCCATGCCGGCAATCTCGATCTGTCCTACCTGCGCTGCGTGCCCAACATGGTGGTGATGGCGCCGGCCGACGAGGACGAGTGCCGCAAGATGCTCAGCACCGGTCACCGCTACGAAGGCCCGGCCGCGGTGCGCTACCCGCGCGGCACCGGCCCCGGCGTGCCGGTGCAGCCCACCCTGGACACCCTGGCGATCGGCAAGGCCGAGCTGCGCCGCCACGGCAGCCGCATCGCCCTGCTCGCGTTCGGCGCGATCGTGCCGGCGGCCGAACAGGTCGCGGCCGAGTTCGGCCTGAGCCTGGTCAACATGCGCTTCGTCAAACCGCTGGACCGCGCGCTGATCCTGGAACTGGCCAAGAGCCACCGCGGCTTCGTGACGCTGGAAGACAACGTGGTCGCCGGCGGCGCCGGCAGCGGCGTGGCCGAGTTGCTCGCGGCCGAAGGCATCGTCCTGCCCGTCCTGCACCTGGGCCTGCCCGACGAGTTCCAGCACCACGCCAGCCGCGAACAGCTGCTGTCCGAAGCCGGCCTCGACGCCGCCGGCATCCGCCGCGCCGTGCTCGCGCGCTGGCCGGAGCTGCAGGACGCGCCACCGCGCAGCGCGGCGCTCTGAGCACAGGCGCGTCTGGCGACGCGCCGTAGGATGCGCTGGACGCAGCGCAGCGCACGCTGAAGCGATGCATGCGCAAGGGTTGCATGACCTGCAACCGGATCTAGGCCAGACCCAAGCCTCGCTCCACCAGGCGTATCGCTTCGGCGACGGTATCGGCCGTGCGGCGGATGGTGTCCTCATCCGTCTCGAACAGAAATGGGCAACTCCCTGCGCCCGACTCCAATTGCACCTCGTAAGGGGTGGACGCGTGACGGAAGAACCAAAGGCCATCGTCGTCACCGGGATGCCGAACCTTCAGCTGCTCGGCTATCAAATCCGGATGAGCCGCCTTCAATGTCTGGATGATCAGATCGATATCGCGCATCTTCGCTTCCTGGAAGTCGGCGCCTCAGCCTAGCGCCGAAGAGCCGTAGGATGCGGTGAGCGCAGCGAACCGCATCGCCCACGCCTCACTCAGCCCAGCAGCACCGCCGACGCCACGCCGCTGAGCAACACGATCACGGCCAGCTTGGCGCTGACCTTGGGCCACAGCGTCAGGCACAACGACCAGGCCAGCGCCGACAGCATCAGCACCACCGCCCAGAAGACGGGCCCGAACTCCCAGCCCTTCCACGCCGCAAAACCGGCGAACGCCGCCACGTGCAGCGCCCAGCCCAAGCCGCGCCACAGACGTGCGCGACGCAGGTCGTAGCGACCGGCAAACGCCTGCGCGTAATGCTTCTCCATGCCCAGGCTGAGCAGGCACCAGGCCAGCAACGACACCGAAAATCCCAACCACAACATGCGCGCCCTCCTCAGCGCTCGGCCAGCGCGGCATCGCGCTCGCCGCCGCGCGCACGCGTGCGTTCGGCGACGGGACGACGCGTCGCGGCGCGCGAGCGCAGCGCCAGGACGGCGAACGCCAGCGCCAGGCCCAGCGCGGTCAGATCCACCGCCGCCAGCGCCCAATCGCCGCGCGCGAGGCTGGCGAACAGATGCCCCTTGGGCGCGGTCGCCAGATTGACCAGCGGAATCGCCGTCAGCGCGATCGCATTCAAGGCGAAGTAACGCCGCCACCCCGCCTTGCGCACCGACGGCAGGCAGGCGTACAGCGCAGCCAGGATCCACACCGCGCAAAACGCGCCGATCTCCCAGCTCGCGCGCGCGGCCGCGTCGGCCGGCACCAGCCGATTGGCGATCAGCAACGCCGCGCAGCCCAGCGGCATGCCGCCGACCACGCCCAGGTTCAGGCTCTGCACCAGGCCATAGCCCGACAGCGCGCCGGCCTCGGCGACCTTCTTGGCGCGCTTGTTGACCCACACCTGCATGCCGCTGGCCAGCATCACGCAGCCGCCCAGGCCCATGAAGAAATACAGCCAGCGCAAGGCGCTGCCGCCCCACTGCGCCATGTGCAGACCGCCGAGGAAGGTGTAGACCTTGTAGCCGGTGGCCGAGGGCTTGGAGCTGTGCAGGAACCGGCCGTCGTTGGCGTCGTAGACGACCTGATCGAAGTTCCAGGCCACATGGCGGCTGTGATCGCCGCCGAAGGCGATGGTCGCGCTGCTGTCGTCGGGGTGATGCACGTTGACCCAGGTCGGCGCCATGCCCAGGCGGCGGGTGGCATCGGCGATCAGCGTGTCGACCGGATACAGCCTGGCCAGCGGCTTGCCGGTCTCGGGACGCTCGTAGCTGTCGCCGGCCTCGGCGAAGAACTTCTCCGCGTCGCTGTTATAGGCGACCTGCACCCCGGCGAACATGTAGGAAGCGACGAAGATCGCCACGCCGGTGTAGGCGATCATCAGATGGAACGGCAACCCGAGTACGCCGGTGAGGTTGTGCCCGTCCAGCCAGGCGCGTTGGCCGCCGGCCTGGGGTCGGAAGGTGAAGAAGTCCTTGAAGATGCGCTTGTGGATCACGATGCCGGTGACGATCGCGACCAGCATGAACATGCCCGCGATCCCGACCAGGTACATGCCGATCGTGCCCGCATGCAGGTTGTAGTGCAGGGTGAAGAAGAAATCGCCGCCGGCGGTCGCGGGCAGCGGCGCGCCCGTGGCTGGGTTAAGCGAGCGTTCTTCGAAACTGCCGTCGTCGTAATAGACGTAGGCCGTGGTCGCATGGTCGCGTTCGGTGGGCGCCAGCACGTAAAACGCATGCGCATGCGGTTTTGCGTCGCGCTGCGCGGCCGCCACCGCGGGCGCGAAGCTCAGCGGCGCGCTCGGCGCATCGTGCAGCGCCGGCCGCATCCAGTCGCCGATTTCCTTGTCGAAGCAGGCCAGCGTGCCGCCGACGAAAATCACGAACAGCAGCCAGCCGATGATCAGCCCGGCCCAGGTGTGCAGCCATGCCATCGCTTGCGAGAAGCTGTTCTTCATGCGCGCTTGCTCATGGCCGGGCGGCGAATTCGGGGAACATCAAGGTCACGCCGTACAACGCCAGCGCCAGCAGCAGCGGCGCGAACACCGCGCGCAGCGCGCTCTTGGCCGCGAACGCGTACATCGCCGCCGCGCACCACACCGCGAAGCACAACAAGCTGGCGGTGACCACGCGGTCGCTGCGCGAAAACGGCAGCACCAGGGTCAGGAACGCGGTCGACCCGTAGGCGAGCAGATAGCCGACCACCACCGCCGCCAGCGCGCGCACGGCGACGTCGATGCGATAGCGCAAGGGCACGGTCTTGGGTTTGCGCGCGGCGGGGGCGTGGGCGTGGGCGGTATTCATGCGGCGACCGGCTGGAAGTACGGCGCGGCGCGCGGCCATGGCCGACGCCGCGTGGGCGAATCTGGATCGCCAGTCTAATTGCTAATGGTTCTCATTAGCAAACTGAGCCGTCACCTCCGCCTGAACGGATTCCCCACCGGCGCGCGCGCGTCGCTCGAAACGCACTGCGTCGTCGCCCGCGAATCTGGCAGGCTCCGCACTTCTGCCCCCGCCAAGGACACGCAACGGATGCGCCCTGCCCTGCACACCTGCCTCGCGCTCTGCCTGCTCGCGCTCGTCGCACCCGCATTCGCACAAACGCCGCCGATCGCGCCCGCGCAGGAAACCATCCGCGACATCGACACCGTCGTCGTCTCCGGCGTGCAACCCGGCCCGGGGATGTGGAAGGTCAGCCGCGGCGAACACGTGCTGTGGATCCTGGGCACCCTCAGCCCGGTGCCGAAGAACATGCAGTGGCTGTCGCGCGACGTCGAGGCGACGATCGCGCAGGCGCAGGAAGTGCTGCAACCGCCGTCGGTGTCGATCGGCACCGAACTGGGCATGTTCCGCAGCATGCTGCTGATCCCCTCGGCGCTGAAGGCGCGCCGCAACCCCGACGACAAGACCTTGCGCGAGGTGGTGCCGGCCGAACTCTACGCGCGCTGGCTGCCGCTCAAGGCGCGCTACATCGGCAGCGACCGCGGCGTCGAGAAATGGCGGCCGGTGTTCGCCGCGCAGGAACTCTACGAAGCGGCGATGCGCCGTTCCGACCTCTCGCTCAAGGGCATCGTCTGGCCGGTGGTCGAGCGCAGCGCCAAGCAGCACGACGTCAAGATCACCGAGTCCACGATCGAGATGAAGATCAAGGACCCCAAGGCGGTGCTCAAGGATTTCGCCAACACCACCCTCAGCGACACCGACTGCTTCGCCAAGACCCTGAGCCGCATCGAGGGCGACATCGAGACCATGCGCGCGCGCGCCAACGCCTGGGCCATCGGCGACATCGAGACGCTGCGCGCCCTGCCGCAGGGCGATCAGTACGAGGTCTGCCTGCGCGCGGTGACCGCCTCCGGCGTGGCCCAGCGCCTGGGCTTCGGCGACCTGCGCGAGCGCGTGATCCAGACCTGGCTGGGCAACGCCGACAAGGCCCTGACCCAAAACAGGGTCAGCTTCGCCAGCCTGCCGATCGCCGAACTGCTCAAGCCCGACGGTTATCTGGCGCGCCTGCAGGCGCGCGGCTATGTCATAGAAGAGCCGTAAATTTTCCGTCTTGAAGGGGCGGCGTCGGCCTGACAAGAATGGCCGCAGGGAAGCGTGTGCGAGTCCGCTGGATGCATCATCACAACAACTTCGACGGCTTGCGCCTGCTGGGCGCGGCGACCGTACTGATCAGTCACCAGTTCGCGGTGCTCGGGCTCGGGGAACCTCATCTGGCCGGCATCACCTTGGGGCGTTGGGGTGTGATGTTGTTCTTCGCGATCAGCGGCTATCTGATCGCACGCAGTTGGGAACGTGATTCGCACCTGCTGCGTTTTGCGCTGCGGCGCTTCCTGCGCGTGGCGCCAGCGCTGGTGGTGTTGCAACTGCTGACCGTCGCGGCCCTGTACTGGCTGGGCATAGCGAGTTTTGAAGACAACCCGCTGCCGGCGGTGAACGGTTCCTTGTGGACGATCGCGCTGGAGATCGACTGCTATCTGCTGTTCGCGCTCCTGGCGATGACGACCCGCAGAACCGGCCTGCTGATGATCGGCCTGCTGCTGATCGCCTGGGCCACCGGCACGTTCGCGAAGCTGCCCTGGATCGACGGCCAGTTGGCTACCTTCGGCATCGCCTTCGGTTTCGGCGTGTTGCTGCACGAACGTCCCCGCCTTCTGCGGCCGGTGCCGACGCTGCTCATGCTCGCCCTGGGCGCGCTGGTCTGGCGCCTGAGCCAGCCTTCGTTCGGCATCGCCCTGATCGCGGCCGTGCTCAGCGTCCAGATCGGCGTGCGCGCCTGGCCGGTGTGGCAACATGCCGGCCGCCACGGCGACCTGTCCTACGGCCTGTACCTGTACGCGTTCCCGGTCCAGCAACTGCTGGTACTCGCGCTAGGTGCGCAGCGCCCGTACCTGACGATGCTGGCGCTGACTGTGACGGCGACCCTGCCGCTGGCCTGGCTGTCCTGGCATTGCGTCGAACGACCCGCCTTGCGGCTGAAACCCGCATCGGCGCCGCGACCGGCCGCGCAAGCCGAAGCGGCCGCCCGCGCCTGACACCGCCGCCACGCCGCGCATCGCGACCCCAAAACGCAAAACGCCCGGCACGGGCCGGGCGTTGCGATGACATCGGATGGTCGGGACGGCCGGATTTGAACCGACGACCCTCTGCCCCCCAGGCAGATGCGCTACCAGGCTGCGCTACGCCCCGAACGTGTTGCGATGTCCCCGCTCTCGCGAGCGGGTGGCAAGTATAGCCGTAAAGACTCAGCGCCGCAGCAGCTGCAGCACTTCTTCCAGTTCCATCCGCACCTGGCGGATGATCTGCGAGCTCAGCGCCGACTCGTCCTTGGCGGCCTCGCCTTCCAGACGCAGGCGCGCGCCGCCGATGGTGTAGCCCTGTTCGTACAGCAGGCCGCGGATCTGGCGCACCATCAGCACTTCGTGGCGCTGGTAGTAACGACGGTTGCCGCGGCGCTTGACCGGGTTGAGGGTGGGGAATTCGGTTTCCCAGTAACGCAGCACGTGCGGCTTGACGTCGCACAGCTCGCTGACCTCACCGATGGTGAAGTAGCGCTTCGCCGGGATCGGCGGAAGTTCGCGATTACTGCCCGGATCCAGCATAGGCCTCCACCCGCTCCTTGAGTTTCTGTCCCGGACGGAAGGTCACCACCGTCCGCGCCGAAATCGGAATTTCCTCGCCGGTCTTCGGATTGCGTCCCGGCCGCTGGTTCTTGCGGCGCAGATCGAAATTGCCGAAACCCGACAGCTTGACCTGCCGGCCGTGCTCCAACGCCTCGCGCAACGCATCGAAGAACGCGTCGACGAATTCCTTGGCTTCGCGCTTGTTGAGTCCGACTTCGTCGAACAGACGCTCCGCCATTTCCGCCTTGGTCAATGCCACATCGTTTCCCCTGTTCTCAGCCGCGATGCGCGTTCAGGCGCGGATCTTGGCGCCGTGGTCGCGCTCGATCGCCGCCATCACCGCCGTCACCACTTCTTCCACATCGCGGTCGGTCAGGGTGCGTGATTCATCCTGCAGAATCAAGCCCATAGCGAGACTCTTGAATCCGGTTTCCACCCCCTTGCCCTGGTAGCGGTCGAACAACACCAGATCGCGCAGGGACGGGCCCGCGGCCGCCTGAACGGAGGCCGAAATCGCCGTCCAGGCCGTCTCCTGCGCGACGACGAACGCGAGGTCGCGGCGGACGGACGGATACCGGGACAGGGTGCCGGCGCGCGGCACGGCGCGCTGCGACAGCGGTGCCAGATCCAGCTCGAACGCGACCACCTCCACGTCCAGGTCCAGCGCGCGCTGCAGGCGCGGGTGCAACTGGCCGATCCAGCCCAGGCGCCGGGCCTGCCCGTCCTGATCGACGCGATAGACGTCGGCCGAGCGGCCCGGATGGGCCCAGGCCGGCTGCGAGGGGCGGTACTCCAGGCGCGCGCCGGCCAGCGCGGCCAGGCTGTCCAGGTCGCCCTTGAGGTCGTGGAAGCCGACCGCGCGGCCCTTGCCGTTCCATTGCTCGCCGCCGACCTCGCCGCAGGCGGCCGCGGCGATGCGCTGGGTCTCCAGCGGCGCCTCGCCGGCGCGCGCGGCGAACGCATTGCCGAGTTCGAACAGGCGCAGGCGCGACTGCTGGCGCGCGGCATTGCGGCCCAGCGCGGCGACCAGGCCCGGCAACAGGCTGGTGCGCATCACGCCGAGTTCGGCGCTGAGCGGATTGGCCAGCGCCACGCCGCCCTCGTGCAGTTGCCAGGTCGCCAGCAGGTCGGCGTCGACGAAGGCGTAGTTGACGGTTTCCAGGTAGTCGCGCGCGGCCAGCTGGCGCCGCATCACGCCCGCCTCGACGCGGGTTTCGCTGGGCGCGACCAGACGCGTGGCGCCGCCCGGCAGCGTGGTCGGGATGGCGTCGTAGCCGTGGATGCGCGCGATCTCCTCGATCAGGTCTTCCTCGATCGCGATGTCGAAGCGGCGGCTGGGCGCGGTCACGCGCCAACCGTCCGCCGCGTTCTCGACGGTCAGGCCCAGCGCGACGAGGATGCGTTCGACTTCGGCGTCGGCGATGCGCAGGCCCAGCACGCGCGCCAGGCGCTCGCGGCGCAGGCTCACCGGCTGCGGCTGCGACAGGTGCTGCGGCAGCACCGCTTCGGTCACCGGGCCGGGCGCGCCGCCGGCGATCTCGACGATCAGGCGGGTCGCCACTTCCACCGCCTGGCGCGGCAGCTGCGGGTCCACGCCGCGCTCGAAACGGTGGCCGGCGTCGGTGTGCAGGCCGAGCTTGCGGCCGCGGCCGATGATGGCCGACGGAATCCAGTGCGCGGCCTCGAGGAAGACGTTGCGGGTGGCGTCGGTGACGCGCGTGTCGTGGCCGCCCATGATGCCGCCCAGGGCCACGGCGCGCGCGCCGCGGCCGCCCTGGCTGTCGGACACCACCAGGAAATCCGGATCCAGCGCGACGGTGCGGCCGTCGAGCAGCTTGGTCTGTTCGCCGGCGCGCGCCGGACGCACCACGATCGGCGCGGTCAGAGTGTCGCGGTCGAAGGCGTGCATGGGCTGGCCGAGTTCCAGCATCACGTACTGGGTCACGTCGACCAGGAAGCTGATCGGGCGCACGCCGCTGCGGCGCAGGCGCTCGACCATCCACACCGGCGTGACCGTGGCGGCGTTGACGCCTTCGATCACGCGGCCGACGAAGCGCGGCACCTTGGCCTCGGCGTCCAGCTCGACGGTCAGTTCGCTGTCGATCAGCGCCGGCATCGGCGTGGCGTCGAACGCCACCACCTGCGAACCACAGGCGGCGGCGACGTCGTAGGCGATGCCGCGCACGCTGAAACAGTCGGCGCGATTGGGCGTGAGCTTGATCTCGATGCTGGCGTCGGGCAGCCCCAGGTACTGCGCCAGCGGCGCGCCGGCCGGCGCATCGTCCGGCAGTTCGAGCAGGCCGGAGGCGTCCGGGTCCACGCCCAGTTCCTTGGCCGAGCACAGCATGCCGAACGACTCCACGCCGCGCAGCTTGGCGGCCTTGATCGCGATGCCGCCGGGCAGGTTCGCGCCGACGGTCGCCAGCGGCGCCTTGAGGCCGGCGCGCGCATTGGGCGCGCCGCACACGATCTGCACGGTGGCGCCGTCGCCGATCTCGACCTGGCACACCTGCAGGCGGTCGGCCTCGGGATGCTTCTGCGCGCTGAGGATATGGCCCACGACCACGCCGTCCAGGCCATCGCCCAGCGCCGTCACTTCCTCGACTTCCAGGCCGATCGCGGTCAGCGTCGCGGCCAGCTGCTCGCGGCTCGCGTCGGTGGGCACGTGCTGGCGCAGCCAGTTTTCGGAGAATTTCATAAGAGGCTCGGGAGGCTGGGGGCGAGAATCTAGGGTTTGAGAGGCTGGATTTCAGTATTCGGTACTGGGAAATGGCAGCGGTGCGGCTTCGGCCTTTGCTCGTCATCCCCGCGAAAGCGGGGATCCAGAGACTTCAGCGTCATGCCCGGATCGACCCCTGGACCCCCGCCTACGCGGGGATGAGGGACCGACACGACACCGTCGCCGCGGCGCTTACCGTCTGCCGCATCCGCTCAAGCGAACTGCTTGAGAAAACGCACGTCGTTGTCGAAGAAGCTGCGCAGATCGTCGACGCCGTAACGCAGCATCGCGAAGCGCTCCACGCCCAGGCCGAAGGCGTAGCCGGTGTACTTCTCAGGATCGATGCCCACGTTGCGCAACACGCTGGGATGGACCATGCCGCAGCCCAGCACCTCCAGCCAGCGCGTCGAACCGTCCGGCTGCTGCCAGGCGATGTCGACTTCGGCCGAGGGCTCGGTGAAGGGGAAATAGCTGGGGCGGAAGCGCATCTCGAAATCACGCTCGAAGAACGCGCGCACGAACTCGCTCAGCGTGCCCTTGAGATCGGCGAAACTGGCGTGCTCGTCCACCAGCAGGCCCTCGCACTGGTGGAACATCGGCGTGTGGGTCTGGTCGCTGTCGCTGCGGTAGACCTTTCCCAGCGCGATCATGCGCAGCGGCGGCTGGTGCTGCAGCATGTAGCGCACCTGCACGCCCGAGGTGTGGGTGCGCAGCAAACGCGCGACGCCGGCGCTGTCGGGCCCGCTGTTATCAGGCGGGAAATAGAAGGTGTCGTGCATCGCCCGCGCCGGATGGTGCGGCGGGAAATTCAGCGCCTCGAAGTTGTGCCAGTCGTCCTCGATCTCGGGACCGTCGCTGAGCGCGAAGCCCAGACGCCCGAAGATGTCGGCGATGCGCTCCATGGTGCGGCTGACCGGATGCAGGCCGCCGACGCCGGCGTCCAGGCCGGGCAGGGTCACGTCGATCGATTCCGAAGCCAGGCGCGCGTCCAGCGCGGCATCGTCCAGCGCCAGCTTGCGCTCGTTGAGCGCGGCGGTCAGCAGGTCGCGCGCGCGGTTGATCGCCTCGCCCGCGGTCTTGCGCTGTTCCGGCGGCAACGCGCCCAGTTGCTTGAGCTGCGCGGTGACGCTGCCCGACTTGCCCAGCAGCGCGATGCGCAGGGCCTCGACCGCGTCGGAACTGCTCGCCTCGGCGATCTGCGCCAGCGAATGCTGGCTGAGTTGTTCGATGTCACCCATGGGGATCTGCTTCCTGTACGCCTTTCGTAGGAACGCCCGTCAACGAGCGGATTACCGAGGCCCAAAAACGGCAATGGGGAAGGACTTGCGCCCTTCCCCATGCCTTAACCACGTTGTCCTCGCACCGAACCAGTGCGGGGCACGTGGCTCGGGACGGGGATGGAAACAGGTTACGCCGCGAGCGCGCTCTTCGCCTTTTCGGCCAGCGCCGCAAAACCCGTCGCATCGTGCACGGCGATATCCGCCAGCACCTTGCGGTCCAGGGTGATGCCGGACTTGAGCAGGCCGTTCATGAAACGGCTGTAGCTCATGCCGTTGATGCGGGCCGCCGCATTGATGCGGGTGATCCACAGCGAACGGAAATTGCGCTTCTTCTGCTTACGACCGATGTAGGCGTACTGCAGGGCCTTCGTGACCGCCTGCTTGGCGACGCGGAAGACTTTGCGGCGGGCGTGATAGTAGCCCTTGGCCTGCTTCAGGATTTTCTTGTGACGGCGGCGCGCCGTAACACCACGCTTGACTCGTGCCATTGTTCAGTCCTCCTCAGAGATACGGCAGCATGCGGACCAGACGGCCTGCGTCCTCGGGACGAACATGGTTCGTCTGCCGCAGGTTGCGCTTCCGCTTGGTGGCCTTCTTGGTGAGGATGTGGCTCTTGTTGGCGTGGCCGCACTTGAACTTGCCGGAAGCGGTCTTCCGGAAGCGCTTGGCTGCCGCCCGATTGGTCTTGATCTTGGGCATTGCGATGTCCTTTCGGAGTTATGTCACTGGCCTGGGCGGTGGCTGAGCCACTCTTTCCGTCCTGCCCTTGCCGGCTTGTAAGTCATTGATCCAAAACGAGATCAGTAACAGGTCCTGAGTGTTGCGCACAACAAACCCGGCGAACCGGGCCGCGCATTATGCCCGTACCCGGCCCGGGTTGCAAACCCGGCCGGGTCGAATTTCCATGCAAATCATGGATTTGCCGGGCCGGTGCCCGGCGCGGATCGGCGCCCTGCGGCGGCGGCGCCTCAGCGGCCGCGGGTGGCGCTGGGCGGTTCCTGGCCCTGCCCCGGCTGGGCCTGGGCGGCATTGCGCTGGGCCAGTTGCAACGACTGTTCGCTGCTGTGCGCCAGCGGCTGCTCGCGCGCGACCGCGACGTCGACATGGGCGACGCGCTGCGACTCCGGGCGCTGGCCTTCGACCGCGAACGCGCGCCGGCCGTCCTCGCCGAACACCACCTGGTCGATGCGCTGCAGGCCGCCGCGCTGGGCTTCCAGCGCCAGCGCGCCCGCCAGCTGCTCGGTCTGCCCGCCGTTGAGGCCGCGCGCGACCGCGCTGCCCTGCACACCGTCGTAGGACTGCCGGTACAGCGGGTTGGCCGGATGCGCGGGGTCGTTCATGCGCGCGGCCGTGTGTTCGGCGCGGTTTTCGAAGTCCTTGCCGAACTTCTTTTCCTGCGCCTCGATCACCGCGTCGATGTAGTGCATCTCGACGCCGTGCTTGATCGATTTCACCGGGTTCAGGCGCTGCCAGAAGCTCTGCGGATCCGGATCGGGCAGCTCGATCTTGTGGCCCAGCGCGTCCGGCATCAGGTGGCGGATGATCGGCTTGTTTTCCTGCAGCTCGGTCAGGATTTCGTTGTCCACCGCGTAGCGGCGGATCAGGCCCTGGCCGGCTTCGCGCTTAACCGCGTCGGGGTCCAGGCCGATGCGCTCCAGCGTCTTGTCGTGCACGCCGGACGCGTTGAAGGTGATCGCCGGGGTGTCGGTGGACACCGCCGCCGCCGCGGCCAGGCCGCCGCCCAGCGAGTGGCCGGTGATCACCATGTCCTGACCGAAGGCGACCTTGGCCTGGCGCGCCAGCGCCATCGCCTGGTTGTACTGCGAGGTCTCGAAGCCCAGGCCCTGGCCGAAGTTGGTCAGCCAGTCCTTGGCCTCGTCGGTGCCGCTATAGGCCAGCACGTGACGGCCCTGGCCGTCGCCGTAGATCACCGCCAGGAAACCGCTGCTCTGGTTCTTGAGCAGGGTCGGGTCGATGCCGGCCTGGCGCAGCTCGTCCTCGCCCATCGGCTTCCACGCGCCGACGCCTTCCTGGCGGCCGTTGCGGTCGTAGTCGTAGACGTCGCGCATCAGCTTGGCCAACGTCATGTCCACCGGCTGCGCGTTCTGCCCGCGCACTTCGTCGGCGAACGAGGGCCGCGGGCCCTGATCGCGCAGGCGGTCCGGATCGATCTGTGCATTCATCCTTGACGCTCCCCTTGCCACTTACCGGCGTGTTGCCGCTATGGACGGGCCGGCCGCGCACGGCCGGTTCCCGGTGGTGTGCTATGCGCTCAGCGCGGCCCTTCCAGCGCGACGCCGTGGCCGGTCAGCCAGGCCTCGACCGCTTCGCGCTGCTTGCGCGTTTCCGCGTTCAACAACGACGCGCGGGTCATGAACAGGTAGCGCTGGAACGTCACGCCCTGGGCATTGCGCGCGGTCGGGTTCGAGCCGGCCTGCAGCAGGTCCAGCGCACGCGCCGGCTCGTTGATCTGGCCGGCGATGTGCAGCGGCGTATTGCCCAGGCGGTCGGCGAGGTTGGGATCGGCGCCCGCCGCCAGCAGGGCGCGGAACTGCGCCTCGCGCTCGCCCATCAGCGCCGCGCGCAGCGGGCCGGCGCCGGATTCGGGATTGCGCACGTTGGGATCGACCCCGCGCGCCAGCAGTTCGGTCAGATAGGACGCGTCGTTGGCGGCCGCGGCCATGTGCAGCACGGTGTCGCCGTCCACGCCCGGTTGCTTGGGATCGGCGCCGGCGTCGAGCAGCGCCTTCAGGCTGTCCAGGCGCTGGTTGAGCAGCGCCCACTGCAGCAGGGTCACCTGCTTGTCGCCGCGCGCCGAAAGATCGACGCCCGCGGCCAGCGTGCGGATGGCGGCGACGTCGCCGTCGGCGACCGCCTCGGCCAGCGCCGCGACCTTCGGGTCCGGAAAGATGTCCTGCGCGCTAGGGCGCGCTTGGGTTGCGAGCATTGCGTTCGTCTCCATGGCGCAAGTCGTACAGGCCGCGCTTGCGGCGATTGACAGCAAGATGGCGGTCGCCATCCTTCGGGCCTTCGCGCGATCCAGTCGCATCAGCACCTCACGGCGCGCCCCTCGCGCACCTACCCCACCGCATGGTGCCGTGTAGGCATGACCGGAACAAGTCGTCGCCCGGCCCCGATCCGTGAACGACATCACGGTTCATCTTCGCCGCTGCGCCGGCCCGGGCCCGCTACGCCGGCCTCCGAAGGCCACGATACACCCGCCCCGCGGCCCTGCGCCGGCCCGCCAGCCGCCCCCCGGCTGCCGCCCCGGCCAACAAAAACCCCCGCGCAAGGCGGGGGTTTTCGGACCGGCCCGGTACTGCAGGGCGATCAGGTCTTCTTCTTCGGCGCGATCATCATGACCATCTGCCGCCCTTCCAGGCGCGGACGCGACTCGATCACGATCTCGTCGCCCAGGTCGGCCTCGATCCGGGCCGCCATCTCGCGCCCCAGCTCCTGATGGCTCATTTCGCGGCCACGGAAGCGGATGTTGACCTTGACCTTGTCGCCTTCTTCCAGGAACCGGCGCATGTTGCGCAGCTTGATCTGGTAGTCGCCTTCGTCGGTCACCGGACGGAACTTGAGTTCCTTGATCTCGACCTGCTTCTGCTTCTTCTTGGCCTCGTTGGCCTTCTTCTGCTGCTCGAAGCGGAACTTGCCGAAATCCATGATCTTGCAGACCGGCGGATCGGCGTTGGGCTGGATTTCGACCAGATCCAGGCCTTCCTCTTCGGCCTGGCGCAACGCCTCGTCGCGCGTGAGCACGCCGATCATTTCGCCATCGCTGCCGATCACGCGCACGCGCGGTACGCGGATTTCCTGGTTCTTACGGTTCGGCTTCTCGGGGGTACTGATTGTTGCCATCTCCAATATAGACACGGCGTTCCGTGTCGGGCCGTCCCGGACTGTCCGGGACGGAGTCTGAAACTGCGTGCTGCGCGCTTATGCGACGCTCTCGTCCTGCAAACGCGAGGCGAACTCGGCGACGGTCATCGTCCCCAGGTCCTCCCCTCCCCGAGTGCGTACCGCAATCATGCCATTTTCCTTCTCGCGGTCGCCGGCCACGAGCAGGTACGGCACGCGCTGCAGCGTGTGCTCGCGAATCTTATAGCCGATCTTTTCGTTCCGCAAATCGGACTGGACCCGGAACCCTTGATTTGCAAGGAGTTTCCGGACCTCATCCACATAATCGGCCTGGGCGTCGGTGATGTTCATGACCGTGGCCTGGATCGGGGCCAGCCAGGCCGGGAATTGGCCGGCGTGGTGCTCGATCAGAATGCCGATGAAACGCTCCATCGAGCCGACGATGGCCCGGTGCAGCATCACCGGGGTCCGGCGCTGGCTGTGCTCGTCCACGTACTCGGCGCCCAGGCGGCCGGGCATCATGAAATCGACCTGCATCGTGCCCAGCTGCCAGGTCCGGCCGATCGCGTCCTTGAGGTGGTACTCGATCTTGGGGCCGTAGAACGCGCCCTCGCCGGGCAGCTCCTGCCATTCCACCCCGCAGGCGCCCAGGGCGCTGCGCAGGGCGGCCTCGGCCTTGTCCCAGGTGGCGTCGTCGCCCAGGCGCGAGTCCGGACGCAGCGCGATCTTGATCTGGATGTCCTCGAAGCCGAAGTCGCCGTAGACCGCCAGCGCCTGCTGGTGGAAGGCCGTCACTTCGGCCTCGATCTGGTCCTCCAGGCAGAAGATATGGCCGTCGTCCTGGGTGAAGCCGCGCACGCGCAGGATGCCGTGCAGCGCACCGGAGGGCTCGTTGCGGTGGCAGGAACCGAACTCGCCGTAGCGGATCGGCAGGTCGCGGTAGCTGTGCAGGCCCTGGTTGAACACCTGCACGTGACCCGGGCAGTTCATCGGCTTGACCGCGTAGGTGCGCTTCTCCGACTCGGTGAAGAACATGTTCTCTTTGTAGTTGTCCCAGTGGCCGGATTTCTGCCACAGCGACACGTCCAGGATCTGCGGGCAACGCACCTCGCCGTAGCCGCTTTCGCGGTAGACGCGGCGCATGTACTGCTCCACCACCTGCCAGATCGACCAGCCCTTGGGGTGCCAGAACACCAGGCCCGGCGCCTCTTCCTGCAGGTGGAACAGGTCCTGCTGCTTGCCGATGCGGCGGTGGTCGCGCTTTTCGGCTTCCTCGATGCGCTGGATGTAGGCCGACAGCTGCTTCTTGTCCGCCCAGGCGGTGCCGTAGACGCGCTGCAGCTGCTCGTTCTTGGAATCGCCGCGCCAGTAGGCGCCGGAAATGCGGGTCAGCTTGAAGGCCTTGAGGAAGCGCGTGTTGGGCACGTGCGGGCCGCGGCACATGTCCACGTATTCCTCGTGGTAGTACAGGCCCATGGACTTCTCCTCGGGCATGTCCTCGACCAGGCGCAGCTTGTAGTCCTCGCCACGCGAGGCGAACACTTCGATCACCTCATCGCGCGGCGTGACCTTCTTGATCACGTCGTAGTCCTTGTCGATCAGCTCGACCATGCGCGCTTCGATCGCGGCCAGGTCCTCGGGCGTGAACGGGCGCTCGTACCAGATGTCGTAGTAGAAGCCTTCTTCGATCACCGGGCCGATCACCATCTTCGCGCTCGGATACAGCTGCTTGACCGCGTGCCCGACCAGGTGCGCGCAGGAGTGGCGGATGATCTCGACGCCTTCCGGATCCTTGGGGGTGATGATGCGCAGCTTGGCGTCGTGGTCGATGCGGTCGCTGGCGTCGACCAGCTTGCCGTCGACTTCGCCGGCGACGGTGGCCTTGGCCAGGCCGGCGCCGATCGAGGCGGCGACCTCCATGACGGATACGGGCTGTTCGAATTCGCGGCGGCTGCCGTCGGGGAGCGTAATGGCGATCATGGCGTTCGGGATCTGGATTCGATTAGGGAAGGTCGCCGCCCGTTAAGGCCGAACCGTCGCCTGCCGGCGGAGACGCGACCTGAGTCGCGGGCGCCCGACGTGCGGGGACGGAGCTGCGTTACGGGAGTGGGACGGAATGGAGCAAACGGGGACCGGACGAGCCGGACGCAAGAAAAAAGCGCCGCGAGGGCGCCTGCGTGGGCGGCAGCCTCGGACGGTTCAACGATGGGCGCAGGTAGTGTCCATGTCGCACGCTAGGCCAGCCGTCGGGCGGGCCACCTCATTCGCGGGACGCGGCCGGATGCCGCGTCGATACCGCTAATAGTTGGGGACGAACGGGGCCAAGTCAACGAGAACGCGCCTACGCGGGGGCGGGCCAGGGCCCAGGCCGGGTCCGAACGCCCCGGAACGCCGAAAACAGAAAGGCCCGGCTCGCGCCAGGCCTTTCGTCACCGAATTGGTGGGCGATACAGGGTTCGAACCTGTGACCCCTACCATGTCAAGGTAGTGCTCTACCGCTGAGCTAATCGCCCGTCGCCGAACTTGCCGATCTTACCGGCGTGAACTCCCCGGCGAGGGGCGCGCAGTGTAGCCCAGCGGCGCGCGGCCGACAAGCGCCGAACGCGCGCCCGGCGGCACCGCGGGCGCACCGCCCCGCGCGCCGCGCTCAGGCCGCGAAACCCGCGTCCTTGAGCTTGCGCAGCTGGTCGCGCACCGCCGCGGCCTCCTCGAACTCCAGGTCGCGCGCGTGCTGGTACATCTGCTGCTCCAGCGCCTTGATCTTGGCCGAGAACTGGGCCGGGCTGAGCGCGGCGTAGTCGGCCAGGGTGTCGGCGACCTTGCGCGTCTTGCCGCGCCCGCGCGCGGTCTCCGACGGATCGGCGCGCGCGCCCTCGAACAGGTCCACCACCGCCTTGGCCACCGATTTCGGGGTGATGCCGTGCTCGGCGTTGTACTCGACCTGGCGCGCGCGGCGGCGGTCGGTCTCGTCGATCGCCGCCTGCATCGAACGGGTGATCTTGTCGGCGTACAGGATCGCCTTGCCGCGCACGTTGCGCGCGGCGCGGCCGATGGTCTGGATCAGCGAACCGGTCGAACGCAGGAAACCCTCCTTGTCCGCGTCCAGAATCGCCACCAGCGACACCTCCGGCATGTCCAGGCCCTCGCGCAGCAGGTTGATGCCCACCAGCACGTCGAACTTGCCCAGGCGCAGGTCGCGGATGATCTCCACGCGCTCCACCGTGTCCACGTCCGAATGCAGGTAGCGCACGCGCACGCCGTGCTCGCCCAGGTACTCGGTGAGATTCTCGGCCATGCGCTTGGTCAGGGTGGTGATCAGCACGCGGTCGCCCAAGGCGACGCGCTCGTTGATCTCGCTCAGCACGTCGTCGACCTGGGTGCCGACCGGGCGGATCTCCACCACCGGATCGATCAGGCCGGTCGGGCGCACCACCAGTTCGGTGATCTGGCCTTCGGACTTGTTCAACTCGTAAGGGCCGGGCGTGGCCGAGACGAAGATCGCGCGCGGCGAACGGCCTTCCCATTCCTCGAACTTCAGCGGCCGGTTGTCCAGCGCCGACGGCAGGCGGAAACCGAATTCGACCAGGGTTTCCTTGCGCGAACGGTCGCCTTTGTACATCGCGCCGATCTGCGGCACGGTCACGTGCGACTCGTCCACCACCAGCAGCGCGTCCGGAGCGAGATAGTCGAACAGACACGGCGGCGGCTCGCCGGGCATGTGCCCGGTCAGATGGCGCGAGTAGTTCTCGATGCCGTTGCAGTAGCCGACTTCGGCCAGCATCTCCAGATCGAACTGGGTGCGCTGGGCCAGGCGCTGCGCCTCGACCAGCTTGTTCTGCGCGTACAGCTGCTCCAGGCGCACCCGCAACTCGTCCTTGATCGCGTCGATCGCGTCCAGCACGGTGCGGCGCGTGGTCACGTAATGCGATTTGGGATAGATGGTGAAACGCGGCAGCTTGCGCAGGCTCTCGCCGGTGAGCGGATCGAACGCGGTCAGGTTTTCTATCTCGCCGTCGAACAGTTCGACCCGCACCGCCTCCATCTCCGATTCGGCCGGATGCACGTCGATGACCTCGCCGCGCACCCGATAGGTGCCGCGGCGCAGTTCGGTGTCGTTGCGCGCGTACTGCATCTCGGTCAGGCGGCGGATCAGCTCGCGCTGGTCGATGCGCTCGCCGCGCACCATGTGCAGCACCATGCGGAAGTATTCGTTGGGATCGCCCAGGCCGTAGATCGCCGAGACCGTGCACACGATGATGGTGTCGCGGCGTTCCAGCAGCGCCTTGGTCGCCGACAAACGCATCTGCTCGATGTGTTCGTTCACCGAGCTGTCCTTCTCGATGAAGGTGTCGCTGGAGGGAACGTAGGCCTCGGGCTGGTAGTAGTCGTAGTAGCTGACGAAGTACTCGACCGCGTTGTGCGGGAAGAACGCCTTGAACTCGCCGTACAGCTGCGCGGCCAGGGTCTTGTTCGGCGCCATCACCAGGGTCGGCTTCTGCACCGACTGGATCACGTTGGCGATGGTGTAGGTCTTGCCCGAACCGGTCACGCCCAACAGGGTCTGCTGCGCCAGTCCGTTGTCGAATCCGGCGACCAGCCGTTCGATCGCGAGGGGTTGGTCGCCAGCCGGCGAATACGGCGCGACCAGTTGGAAACCAGCGGGATGAATGAGTTCGTTCATGGCCATCGGCTGCGGTTGATCCTCAAGTGTACCCAGACTGCGCGCGGCGCGATCGGGCGGTTTTCCTACGCGAACCGACGGACATTTCCGATGGTTCCGCTACGGCCCAGCGCCGACGCTGTCGTCTCCCCCGAATGGAATCGGACGACATGAACACAGGACAACGGCGGCGTGCGCGCGGCCATGCGGCAGTGGAGTATTTGCTCGGCCTGGGCCTGCTCAGCGGCGGTCTCGGCCTGGGTGCGCCGCTCATCGAGGACGCACCGGAGCGCCATACGCTGTCCAGCACCCTGCACTCCTTCGGCGCCGACGTCGCCTATGCCAGAGATGCGGCCGCGACCCTGCGGACTCAAGTCGTGCTGTGCCCACGCGCCGCGGACGGCCGCTGCCGTCCGAACGGGCGCTGGGAATCGGGCTGGCTGGTGTTCGTGGACCGCGACGGCGATCGCCGCCCCGACGACGACGCGCCGCTGCGTGAGGTCGTGTTCGCGCGCCCCACGCTCAGCCTGCGCTCCACGTACGGCCGCCCACTGCTGCGCTACGGCCGCGGCAGCAATGATCCCGGCCGCGGCCAACTGCTGCTGGCCTGCCGCGGCGACGCCCTGCTCGGCGCCCTGCGCATCGACGCCGCGGGCCGGGCGCGCACCACGCTGCCCAAACACCCCTCACGCTGCCCGCCGCCGTGAAACAGGTGCGCAAACACGCGTCCAGGGCTTGACCCTCCGGGAGGCTCCCCCTAGGATATGCGTCCCCGCCCGAATAGCTCAGCCGGTTAGAGCACTTGACTGTTAATCAGGGGGTCGTTGGTTCGAGTCCAACTTCGGGCGCCAGATACATCAAAGGCTTGCGATCTTCGCAGGCCTTTTTTGTTGCCTGCAGGCAGGAAAATTCGGTTTGACTCAATGACTTCACAGCGAGCAACTGGAGTGACGTACGCTGGGCCGCCAGCGTAGAAACCTTACTCACGGACGCATCTGGCAACCTCGTCGAGATCCACTGCCAGATTCGGGACATGACTCGCTGCCGCCCTCAGATCGCCTGATCGCTGAGCCCGGTTATATGCCAGCTTGTTAGCAGTAGCCGGCAGTCCTAAGATCGATTAGTAACATAGGGATAGCGCCCCATACGGCGCGCTGCGGATAAGCCGTATGGCCGGACACCAGGCTCTAGTTATTAGGTAGTTTGGGCTCACACCATGAATATGCAGCAATTCCTACAAAAAGTCGTTGCAGGCCAGACCAGCTTTGATCCATCCAGTGATTCGGAGGCAGCCCTCCGCGACTTTCAGCTTGTCGCAGCACTGATACTCAAAGCCGAAGAGTTTGGCTACGTAACCGATGTCATTCCCCATCAAGAGTCGGATAGCGGCAATGACTACTACGACACAGTGGTTGTTGGAGGCATTACCAAGAGTGGACGCCAGGTCGCGGGGTGACCGCTAACAATTTACTCAAGCCCAACTCGCTTCGCAGGTCGGCATAGTTCAGGCGATAGAGCACACACGGAGCAAGACGCATAGTGGAAGTTCTAAAAGCGACATACGGCCCTAGAGAGCCGGGAGCCAAATGGCAAATCGTCGCATTAGGTTCGCTTCAAGCAAATCCTGTAACCGCTCAAGAGTTCGGCCTTTCACGGGTCAGGGACGGTGTCCACCTTGCAGGGCAAACCTCCTTCGGCCCGATCTCGTATTACTTGGGTCAGAGCGTCGTTCCCATAGTCGCAATGTCGAACGATCTGTCGTGGATGAAGTGCATCGGCACAGGGTTCTTCGTTAGCTGCTCTGGGCTACTCGTTACCGCAGCACACGTGATCGCCGACCCAATCGAGAGTGACTATGCAGCATCCCGAGAAGTGTCCAATTCCACGTGGCAATCAGATGCCGTGACACTTGGGGTGATGATCCCTACGAACCCCATCATGGAAGCTAGTGGATATGTCTTTCGTCACCTTGAGTGGGCCACCTTTCTAGCTGAAAAGACCGACTCTCCGCTTCCTTTCCGGCGTTCGCACCTCAAGCTAAACGCGGACATTGCCATTTGCAAAGTCCGACAACCAGATGCGCGAGTCCCGTATCAGCCTTTGGCCCTAATTCAGAAGGGAATCCGAGGTTTTGGAGCCGTCATTGGAAAGAATGCTACCGCTATTGGCTACGGCGAGATGAAAGATCACATCCAGCTCAAGATTGATGGGGATCAAGTTCATTGCGACCTTCCGTTTCAGCTAAACATTTCAACAGGCGTCATACTGGAACACTTTGCAGACAACGCCATTAGTCGCGCATCACCCTCTCCCGGCCCTTGCTTTTCCGCATCTCTGCCGCTGCCACCTGGCATGAGCGGCAGCCCGATCTTTGATCATGAGGGAATCTATGTGCATGGTGTCGCGAGCATGGGCTTGTCGGATTCCGATGGCCCCACGGACCATGGCTATGGCTCAATGCTATCCCATGCAATTCAACTGCCAATTCCCGGGCTGGCGGGCAGCAGCCTTGCCGACGTCACGCGGGCAGGCAGAGACGGCATGATGATCATGCATGGTCCAGGAGACATGTAGGGTGCGCCTAACATTTCGTTCAACTCAGGCGTTCCTCAGCGCGTGCTCCTGGTCGAACGCTGACACGATGGGAAAGTGGTGTACGAAAGCAACCCGGGCGGCAAACGGCAGCACCCGCATCGATCTTAAGAGCCGGGAAAATTGAGCACCGACCACGACGCACCAGGCATTCCATAGGAGATGGCGGGAAAAGCACTCCCACTAACCTATTGCTTTTAAAGCTCAGCGGCTAGAACTGTTAATCAGGGGGTCGTTGGTTCGAGTCCAACTTCGGGCGCCAAAATTCAAAGACTTACGCAGCAATGCGTAGGCCTTTAATTTTACGTCCGACGTAAAATTCGTCTCACAAACGAAGAGACGAGACATCGCTGCACTCAAGCTCGACTTTGAGCCAAAGCTCGCTCCTGCCTCATTGGCTCTCGTGCGACTACAAGATGCCGGCCCTCGCGCTCGCTGTTCGCGCAGGCGCCTGGCCCCGCTGGCCGGCAGCCGATCGATGCACGGCAGCGGCTGTGGCTGCGGTGATAGCGGCCGCCATCCGCGGCGCTGGCTAGCAGCAGGTCGACGGCGCTGCAGCGCGATCACCGCCAGTGCCGGCGATGGTCAGTACCAAGTCGATTATGGCCTCAGCCCATGCGCTGGCCCGCAGTTGCGGCGGCGCTGCATGAGCTCACTACTGCCTGCGACAGGTGCAACAACACCGACCACCGTCACACCAAAAAAACCGCCGGCAAACTGTCCGTGTAAGGTGCTTACTGCAGACGGCTGCACTCAGTCAGTACAGGACGCCTTTCAAAAAGTGAAGCAGGATCGCCAAGACAACCGGCGTCAGCACAATCATGCGTTGTCGTTTGTCCTTGATGAAGTAGAGGGCCAGCGCGACAGAGAGCATCGCGAGGCAATACATGATGGCGAATAGAATCTCTCTCGGCATGGCAGCTTAGAACCCCCAACGCGTCGGGCCAGGATAGCTCTGATTGCAATTCCTGTGTCGCTGGTCGTGGCCGCTGCCTCCGGAGCGTATTAGTGCCCCTACAGCCAGCCCGCAGCCCACTGCGCCCAAGCCAGTCTCTGCTAGCGGGCATGTAGCGATAATTCCGCCCACTGCGAGCATGCCATCTACGTCCTCATCATTGGCGGTGTCGCATTCGCCCCTTCGCCATACTTCGAAGTAGTGCTTATCTTGCGCGATTGTTCCGGGGTCGTAAGTCAGGGAGTACCAGTTGTCGTGATAGTCGAAGCCGCGAATGCCCATTTGGCGAGAGAAATCGCCCACTTGGTAGTCGGGCTTGAAGTAGTCGGCACCACACGGAGACAACTCGCAAGGGCCACCGGCACCGCTCGGAGGGCGCCACTCGGTGGGGCCGATTACACGCTCCCAACCGCCAGGACGGTTTGCGGCCGCCCGCACGGAGTCCGCAAATGCATTTGCCGCTTGAATGTTGTTTCCCGCGTATGCCATTGCGACCTGTTGGAGAGGTGCATCAGCTTCGCCGAGCGAATTGCTCACATACACCCGATCCGTAGGAGCATCGTAGACCACATTGATCAATTGGCTCCCATCGCCAATTGTTATCGTGGTCTGCCTAGTTATCCCGTTTTGGGCTGTGTAGAGTCGATCAAGCTCGAACACCGGCACGTCAATCGGATTTTCGTGTTCCCAGTTGTCGCCGCCGCCGTCGCCGGCTCTAGCCGGGCCGTTGAATACCGTCGCAAGTAATACGGCCACTCCGGCCGCCTTCCAAAGTTTCTTCATGTCCGTATGACCCCAACTTAGCCGCACCTTCGGCCGGAGTAGTCGATCACACCGACTATCTGATATTCAAGGCGGAACGAGAGTGTAAAAATACCGCCAAAATTCGACGGGGAACCGCAGAAAGAGCGGGACTTCTTGGCTGATGCAGTCTCTATTTTGGGAGACTGGTCCAGCCATATTGTTCGAGTCCAACTTCGGGCGCCAAATACTGAAAGACCCGCGATTTCGATCGCGGGTCTTTTTTTGCGCCCGATTTTTGCGTCGGCTCAGGATGCCGCGACGATAGGCGCCGGATCGCAGAGCCGGCAGCTCGGCGTGTTCAGGACGCGCACTCGCAATCGCCGGCGAAAGTCTTGCAGCTCGCAGGCACCACCCATTGCTCGCGATAACCCTCGGTGTCCGGGGTCAGCCGGATCACGCCGCGCACGGCGCCGATGTACCAGCGCCCGCGGTGTTCGACGATGCTGGACGGCATCAGCCGCCACCACTGCATGTTGCGATGCAGGCGCGCGGTCTGCAGCGTGCGCAGGTCCAGACGGTTCACGCCCATCACCGACACCAGATACAGACTGCCGCCGCGCGTGTAGCCGGCCAGCGGCGCCTCGTCGAGCTTGAGCACCTGCTCGATCTGCCACTGACCGGTGTCGCGCGCACGCAGCCGGTAGATGGCGCCGCCACCGGCCGCGCGATCGGACAGGTCGGACGCGACGAAGATGTCGCCGCGATGATGCGCGAACGCGACCGGCTTGCTGTCCAGCAACGTGCGCCGCTGCCGCCCGGCATCGGTGACCCACTCCAGCGACCCGCCGGCCAGCCCGTGGTTGCGGCCGACCAATTGACCGCGCTTGCCGATCGCCCACACCAGGTCGCGGATCTTGGCCCCGGACTCGTGCGGCGTAAACGTCAACTGGCCCCCGCTCACGCGCGCGCTCCACTGCCGCTGGACCATGCTGGTGCAGTGCCATTCCACGCCCGATTGCGGCGGATCGATCACGGCCCAGGACGAGGACGCGCCGGCGAAGGCCAGAACGACGCCGGTCAGCATGAGGTTCGGGCGCCTGCGACCAAACGCGCGACGAAGCCCTTGCAGCTACAGCGCATCGTGGCTCCGCCGTCCCTGCCCCATCCCCCCTGATCGCTGTCCATGCTCCCCCGCTCCATCGCCGCCATGTTGCCCATCTTCTCAGAAGACGGGCGCGTCGGTTTCAACCGGGCACCACGGCTCGGCGCATCCCCACAAACAAACAGGGCCGCGGTTTCCCGCAGCCCTGTTCGCGTATCGGTCTACCTGGACCTTACCAGCAGCGCGCGATATCCGAAGTCGCCGCCGTTTTCACGCCGGCGGCGTTGAGCCCCAGGCTGCCGCACAGGGTGTCCTGCGTCTGCGGCCCTTGCGGCGTGGCCGTCAGAGTGAAGGTGTTGACGGTCTGGTTGGCGATGGCGATGTTGTAGTACGCGGTGCCCTGGCGCGGCGAGACGTTCATGCCGGCCGGGAGCGCGAAGCCCACGTAGGTACTGTTGACCGTGCGGAAACGCTCGGCGAGCTGGGCGATCTCGACCAGATCGGCCTTGGCCTGGCCGCGACGGGCCTTGCGCACGCTGTCCTGGTACGCGGGGACGGCGACGGCGACCAGGATGCCGACGATCGCGATCGCGATCATCAGCTCGATCAGGGTGAAGCCTCGGATGGCGTTGGAACGATTCATGTCTGCGCGCTTCCTGATTGCGTTAACGGACCTGACGCCACGACTGACGTCCGCACATGCCCCACTTGTACAGCGGCGGGCCACCGGCGGCCTGGACGATGCGCGAACAAGCCGGCATGCCCAGACGCGCAGCGATCTCCGCGGCGGTCGCGTTGGCCGGCAGATCCGGCGGCGGCGGCGGGCTGAAGATGTTCACGTCGGTGATCGGACCGCTGGTGTCGGCGTCCAGCTTCAAGGCGCCGGAGTTGCCGGACATCGGATCGGCCGTGGGCGACCCAGGCCGCACGCTGCTCATGTAGGCGCTGCCGCTGAGTGCGCTCAGGCCATAGAGCCAGTTGGTGCCGCCCGCCGCGCAGCCGGTCTCGGCCGCGTTGGCGCTGCTGGAAACGATAGGTTCGAAGGTCGGGAAGAAGAAGGTGCCGTCCTGGATGCGCGGACGTCCGACCATGCGCTCGCCGGTCTGCACGGGCGCCGCCGCGCCGGTCTTCACCGCCAGGTCCAGGAACCAGCCGGACTTGGTCAGGAAGTTCACCGAGTTCTGCGTGACCTCGCGGATGCCGTCGTTGGTGTCGTTGCTGAGCACCTGCTGGACCAGCGCGGTGGCGCGCGCCGCGGTGACGCGGGTGCCGTTGTCGACCACGCCGTAGACCGACTGCATGTCCTTGTTGTCGGAGTCGCCACCGAAGGAATAAGCACCGGTACCGAACAGGATCATCACGCCGCTGGACGGACCAGCCACGGCGTTGAGGCCGCCGGTGATGGGCTGGCGCTTGCCGTTGGCGTCCTTGGCGGTGAAGAAGGGCTTGTCGGCGCCGAACGCGACCGTGTTGGTGCGCAGGTCGAACTTCCAGATGTTGCCGTGCAGATCGCCGCCGTAGACGGTGTCGACGTAGCCGTCGCTGCCGGCGGTGAAGGTGCCGCCACCGGCCGCGTCGTAGACGTAACGGTCCAGCGCCATCACGTTGCCCATGCCGTTGGGATCGGTGGGCACGCCGGTGCCGGCGGCTTCGGCGACTTCGATGGTGACCACGGTACCGTCGAGCACGTCGACCACGAACAGCGACGCCTTGCCGCTGATGCTGCCGTAGCCGTTGCCGAAGATCGCCTTCCAGCGGGTGCCGGCCGAGGTGCGCACCGGCACGACCAGCGGCTTGCCCAGCACGTGACCGATGCGTTGGCCGGTGGTGCCGGTGACCTTGTCGTTGACCTCCCACAGCACGCTGCCGGAGTTGAACAGGCTGGGATCGGTCACGTTGAGGCCGAACACGCTGCGTCCGCCCGCGCCTGAGGCGCCGACCAGGACGGTGGACCAGCCGGTGCCGCTGTAGGCGTCGGACACGGTGACCGGGCCGTCGACAAAGTAGCGGTGCTGGAAGATCTGATCGCCCTTGCGGTCCGGGTCGTACGGGAACAGCAGGTTGCCCATGTGACTGACGGAGGTCGACGGGATGTAGCCGAACGACTCGCCGCCGTCGTCGCCACGGATGCCGTGCAGCATGCCGTCGTTGGCGCCGACGTAGACCATCGGCAGGCGGGTCTTCTTCGCCGTCAGGTAGGCTTCGTAGTTGTACGGGTCGTAGTCGGTGGCGTTGTTGCCGCGCAGCGTGGTGTAGCCGTAGTTGTCGAAACCCGACGACACCACCGGCGACGAATTGATGATGTCGCCCAGGCGGGTGGTGCGGTCGCGCAGCTTGCCGCCGTTCTTCTTCTCGCCCGTGTCCTGGCCGGCCAGGTAGGCCACGGCTTCGGATTCGCTCACGCCCAGCGTGGTCACCGCCGCCTTGGTGCAGGTCGCCAGCGTGTCCGAACACAGGGTCGTGAACACGTCGCCTAGATTGCCGGACGAGAACGACTTCACCACCGGCTTGATCGCGCCGCCGGTGGTCGTACCGAACAGCAGGTTGCGGCCGGTACGCGCCAGCTGCGCGCTGGCCTCCCACTTGGCGGTGAAGACGATCTGGCCGGCGGCGTTCACGCTCACCGAAGAGCCGTTGAGGCGGCTGTACCAGTCGGTGTTGTTGTTCTTGGATTCGTAGAACGGCACCACCGACAGCGAATTGGCCGAGATGCGCGCGCCGCTCAGGCCGGTGCTGCCCGACGGGCTGGCGCCGCCGGCGACCGAGGCCAGCACGCGGCGCATGGCGGCGGTGATGTCGGCCGGCGTGCGGGCGTTGATGTACTCGCCACGGGTGTTGACCGAGGCGTGCCAGATATCGTCGACGGTGGTCGGGTTGTCGTTCTGCCAGCCGGGCCAGGCCGGATTGGTCACGAACGGATCCTGCGCGACGTCGGGATTGAAGATGGTGCCGCGCGCGCCCAGGGTGATGCCGTAGAAATTGATGTGCAGGCGGCGTTCGCAATCCAGCTTCTTGCTGGGCGAGGCGTTCTTGCACTCGTCGGGCACCGGCACGCGGCCGCCGTTGGCGCCGAGTGCGAAGTTGCCGTCGGTGCGCAGCGGCACCACGCCGCCGGCCTCGGTGCCGAGGTAGTACTGGCTGACGATGTCGGCCATGGTGTCGGAGTTGCTGTCGGCGAACGGCGCGCCCATGTTGCCGTCGATGTTGCCGGTGGTGATGGTGCCGCCGTTGCTGTAGCCGTCGGTGAACAGCATCACCGCGTTCTTCTGGCAAACGCGCTGGACCGGAGCGCCGCCCTTGCCGTCGGCGACCGCGTCGGTACGCCGGAACTGGCTGGCCGCCGCGCTGACCGCCTGGCGGTTCGGCGTGCCGCCGCTGGCGCCGAGCGCGAACACGCCGTTGGTATACAGGTCGTCGCGACGGGCCTGCACGCTCATGTCCTGCATGTAGACGCGTTCGTTGGCGTTGCCGATCGGGTCGTTGAAGCTGCCGTTGGAGTTGATCGGGAAGAAGCCGACGCGCATGTCCTTGATGTCGGCCAGCGAACGGCTCATGCCCGCCACCATCGCGCGGTTGCGGTTGCCGTAATAGCTGAACCAGTTGGCGAAGTTCTGCAGCTGCGCGTTGAAGTTCGCGGTGGTGTCGAAGTTGCCCGCGGCGATGGTGTACTTCCACAGGTTGCAGCCGGTGCCGCAGGCGTTGGAAATCACCGGGCGCGACGTGGCGTCGGTCTTGTAACCCACCGGCTGCTCGGCCGCCGGCGTGGTCGTCTTCAAGTAGAAGGTCGCCGGGTAGTACTGCATGTACACGGTGGTGGTGCCGCCGTTCCAGGTCTGGCCGCCGGTGCCCACGGTGAAGGAGTTGCCGTTGACGATCTGATAGTTGGTGCCGGCCGGCATGAACATGCCGTTGCGCATCGTGAAGATTTCGGCCGTGGTGTAGCGGTTGGCCGCCAGGTTGACCGTGCCGGTGTTGCGCGGGTCGATCTTGGTGGCCGCGACCGAGGCGTTGCCGTTCGGGTTGGCCACGCTGTAGTCGTACGGCACCTTGGTCGGCGGCATCGACGAGGTCAGCCAGGCTTCGTACTTGACGTTCGGGTCGTAGAACGAGGGGTTGTAGTCCGGCGAACGCGCCGCGCCCAGCGAATCCAGCGGCGGCAGGCCAAGGAAGCCGCCGCCCGCGCGCGGGCCGGGCAACAGATAGAAGTGGTCGCAGCCGCCGTCGGTGCGCGGCTTACCGGCATTGGCGCCGGTGGTGTAGAACAGGCCGTAGGGCTCGCTGCTGCTGTCGCGGCCGAAACAGACCTCGCCGTCCTGACCCGGGAACATGGTCTGGAACGTCATCGAGCCCGAGTCGTCCACCGCCATCATGAAGGCCGGCGGCACGCCGTCGCCGCCCAGGTTCAACGGCGCCTGGGCGAGCGTGCCGGCACCCTGAGTGGTGGTGTTGGCGCTCAGGAACGGCGTGCGGATGCCGAGCACGACCAAGCCGGTCGCGGCGACGGTAAGAAGGATGCGGTTCGCGTTCATGGCCTGGGCCCTCAACGGCCGATGAAAATGGTGTCGACGACGGCGTCGGACGACGGTTCGGAGGCGCGGTCGCCGCGATAGGCGGTGATGCGGAAAGGCTGGAACACCTTCTCGCTGGCCGGGAACTCGCCGATGTTCAACTGACCGCCGCCGATGCATTGGTCGATGTTGCGCACGCGCACCGGCGTTTCCGGAGAACCCGCCGGCTGGATCGCGGCCTGCTGGCCGAAGACGGCCGGATCGAAATTGCCGCAGTCCTCGCGGCGCGCCGATGCGTTGGCCTGCGCCTCGCCTTCGCGCGCCAGCGCTTCGGCGCGCTGGAACGCCACGTTGGTGGCCAGATAGTTGGCCGACATGCGCTCCTGCATGGTCGCCACCTGCATGCCCGTGATGCCGAGCAGGGCCAGGATGATCAGGAAGATCAGCGCGACGTAGAGGGCGGCGCCTCGTTGCTTGCGCGGACCGTGGAATCCGGAACGGGTCATGGGCCTGTGTCCTCAGTTTTCGAACAGGCGGTTGCGCTGGGCAACGGTGGTTTCGTAGACGGTGCGGTAGAAGCCGTCGTTCTGCGGGGTCACCAGCGTGCCCAGCACCGACATGCGCTGCACCGCCGGGTCCATCTGCGCCGACACGGCGCCCTCGGAACTGCGCATCACCAGGCCGACCTGGACCGTGCCGATGCGGCGCCACAGCGCGGCGTTGTTGCCGTTGGGATTGGCCACGCCGCCGCCGACCTGGTTGGCGGTCCAGCTGGTGGTGACGTAACCGCTGGGCGGCTGGTTGGCGGCCACGACGCGGTCCTGGCCGTACAGCAGCTGCAGCGATTCCACGCCTTCGACCAGTTCTTCGCGGCGGTCTGCGCCAGCCGCGTCCAGGCCGCCGGCGGCATTGCGCACGAAGCGCGCGCGATACAGCGAGGGGCCGGTGGTGCCGGTATTGCCGGTGCCGGCGCCGATGCCGACGAAATAGACCACGACTTCGGCGCGGTACAAGGTCGACTTGGTGGCGTCGTAGAAGTCGCGATCGCCCATGAAGTTGGAGCGGTTCAGCGGGTCGGCCGCCGAGTTCACGGTGATGGCGCCGGTGCCGGGGTTCACCGCGCCGGCAAACACGCTGGCGCGCCGGCAGTCGCCGATACCGAACAGACCGGAGCCGCCGGTGGTGACGTCGGTGGTCGCCGGCGTGACCGTGCTGGTCGGATCGCCGCCGGTGAAGTTGGTCATGGCCGTGCCGATCGGCCAGAAATAGCGCAGCACCAGGATGTCGCTGCCCGCCACCGGCTGCAGACCGCCGATCTCGGCCGGCAGCGCCGGATTCCACTGGTTCACGTTGCCCAGCACCGGCGCGCCGGTGGCGAGGTTGATGGTGTCACCCGGCGAGGTGCTGACCGCCTCGAACCCCTGCATGCCGACGTCGAAGCGCAGCATGTAGGGCGCGTTCTGGAAGTTTCCGGCGATGCGGTCGGCCTGATTCAGGAACAGCAGGTTCAGGCCTTCCTCGGCCGGCACCGCCGCCTGCAGCAGCGCGGTGTCGTTGACGCAGCCCAGGTGCCCGGCCATGCGCAGGTCGCGTTCCAGCGAATCCATGGCGAAGCGCGCGTTCTCCTGCGCGCGGCCGATGCCCTCGGCCAGGCGGTAGGCCGAGCGCGAGGCCGACATCACCTGCACCAGGCCCAGCATCAGGATCATGCCGATCGCCAGCGCGACCATCAGCTCGACCAGCGACAGACCCTGCTGGGAGCGCTCGGAAATATGCGATTGACGAGTCATAGCCGTGTGGTCACCACGTAAGTCGATTGGGCCTGGCCCAGGGCGGCCTGGCTGAGGTCGTCGGCCCAGCGCAGGGTCACGGTCACCAGGTCGCCGTTGAACACCACCTGCCCCTGCCCGCCCGGCAGGCTGGAGCTGACTTCGCAGCGCCACACGTTCATGTTGGCGTTGAAGTCGATCGCCGCGCCGCGGCCGCAGCCGCCGGTGGCCGGCGCGGTCGGGAAGCTGTTGAAGGTCAGCGCCGTGTACTGGCGCGAGACCACGCGGTTGCTGCGCATCATGTCGATGACCTGATGCGACAGGTTGACCGCGGTGGTGCGGTGGTTGGCGCTCTGGGTGTAGCGGATGTTGAGCGTCTGCAGGAAGGCCAGGCCGAGCAGGCCGAAGGCCAGCACCAACAGTGCGATCAGCACCTCGATCAGGGAGAAACCGCCGACGGCGCGCCGCGACGGCGCCCGGGCGCGCGAGAGGGACCGGATCATGAGCAGCTTTCCTTCTGGATGCGCACCTGGCCCGCACGGCTGACCGTCAGGCGGCGCTGCTTGTTGGCCGCACCGGCGGCGCAGTCCACGGAGTGCGAGGTGAAGATGGCGTTCGCCGCCGGCGCGGTCATGCGGCCGCGGCGGTCGAAGACGATCACCGGCACCGCGGCGCCGGCCGAGGCCAGGGCCACCTGCGCCGGATTGCCCTGGAAGTAGCGGATCGCCGGTTCGTCGGCGGCCTTGGCGCCGTCGACGTTGGCGTCGTTCCAGACCAGCCAGCCGGCGCTCCAGTTGTTGCCGCAGGTGGCGCCGTCGGCACTGGGGCAGACGCCGCCGGCGCGGTTGCTGCGCATGGCCTCGCTGCGGGCCAGATTGACGCCGGCGATCATCGAATTGGACGCCGTGGCCAGACGGTTGTTGTTCAAGGCCTCGGTGAAGGACGGCCACGCCAAGGCCAGCAACACGCCGAGGACGGCGATCGCAATCATCAATTCCATCAGGGTGAAGCCCCGATTGGCACTTATCTTGGACATGCTCTCTCCCCAGCATTCACAAAAACGATGCTAAAGGAGCGCTTTTAAGTAGCAAGTCTTGACCGGACAGGCGGTCGAGCGGTGGGTATGGGCGTGCCAGGCGGCGTCAATTTGTGACGACGAACGGCGCACAAATGCGACCTGAATCCGAAGCGTCGCGGCACGATGCCCGAAATGCGCGGCTCGCTGCCGTTGGTCGCCGTCGACTGGGGAGGGCGCGAATGTGGCACGCGGACAACACGCGCCCTTAGCGAGTGGCTGCGAAACACAAATCATGCTGGCACATGTGGCGTGCCGACTTCGCGCAATGTTAGCGCCTCATGGCGCCTTGAGAATGCCGCACGCACGAACGGCGGCGGCGGCGGCGGAACGACCGGTGCCGCCCATGTACTGCGGGCACAACACGGTTTGCCGGATGCGTCCGCCCTGCCCCGCGCGCACGTGGCAACGGGGCTTAAACGGCAACGGCCCGATGCATCGCACCGGGCCGTCGCTGCCCTTGCCTCAGGTCACGACCCGATAGCAGGGCCGGTACTCGCCGGCGATCTTCATGCGGCGCTGTTCGACGAACGCGCGCAGCAGCGCGTCCAGCGACTGCATCATGTCGGCGTCGCCGTGGATCTCGAACGGGCCGAACTCCTCGATGCGGCGCATGCCGTCTTCCTTCACGTTGCCGGCGACGATGCCCGAGAACGCGCGCCGCAGATCGGCCGCCAGTTCGTGCGGCTTGCGGCCGTGGTGCAGGTCCAGCCCCGCCATCGCCTCGTGCGTGGGCACGAACGGGCGCTGGAACTCGACCGGGATGTCGATCGACCAGTTGAAGTAGAACGAGTCCTTCTGCGCGATGCGGTGCTCGCGCACCTTGCGGATGCCCTGCGACATGCGCTTGGCCACCGCTTCCGGGTCGCCGACGATGATCTCGTAGCGCGAAGTCGCCGCCTCGCCCAGGGTGAGGCGCAGGAAGCGGTCGATCTGCTCGAAATACGGCGCCGACGCGGTCGGGCCGGTCAGGATCAGCGGGAACGGCAGATGCGCGTTCTCCTCGCGCAGCAGGATGCCCAGCAGGTACAGGATCTCCTCGGCCGTGCCGACGCCGCCCGGGAACACGATGATGCCGTGGCCCAGGCGCACGAAGGCCTCCAGGCGCTTTTCGATGTCCGGCATGATCACCAGGTGATTCACGATCGGGTTCGGCGACTCGGCCGCGATGATGCCCGGCTCGGTGATGCCGATGTAGCGCATGCGGCGCTTGCGCTGCTTGGCGTGGGCGATGGTGGCGCCCTTCATCGGCCCCTTCATCGCGCCCGGGCCGCAGCCCGTGCAGATGTCCAAGCCGCGCAGGCCCAGCTCGTAGCCTACTTGCTTGGTGTAGATGTACTCGTCGCGCGAGATCGAATGGCCGCCCCAGCAGACCACCAGGTTGGGATCGGCCGGATGCAGGATGCGCGCGTTGCGCAGCAGGCCGAACACCGCGTCGGTGATGCCGTCGCTGCTCTTGAGGTCGCGGCCGCCGTCGGCCGCCAGCTCGATCGCCGTGTAGGCCAGGTCGCGGACCACCGCGAACAGCAGCTCGGCCACACCGCGGATGATCTCGCCGTCGACGAAGGCCATGGCCGGCGCGTGCGCCAGATCGATGCGCACGCCGCGGTCCTGCTGATGGACCTGGATGTCGAAGTCCGGATACAGCTCCCGCGCCGCGCGCGGATCGTCGGAGGCGCTGCCGCTGGTCAGCACGGCCAGCGCGCAGCGGCGCAGCAGGTCGTGCATGCCGGTGGAGGCGTCGCGCAGACGCGCGACCTCGTCGCGGGACAGGACGTCCAGCCCGCCCTTGGGATAGATACGTGCGTTCACCGTCGGCAGGGCGGTGGTGATGGTTGCGGTCATGCGTGCCTTCTCTTGGGTGTTCATCGTCGATTTTGGACAGTGACTCTAGCGCAGGGGTCCCCATAAAAGAAAACGGCCGGGTTTCCCCGGCCGTTTCCTGGTGTCGCAATGGCGGGTTTCCGCTTAGAACTTGTAGCGGAAGCTCACCTGGGCGGCCCAACGGGAGATGCCCTTGTCGTCGTAGATGTTCAGCGCGTCCGGACCGTTGTAGCGGTACACGTACTTGCCGGCATTGCCGACGCAGGTGCCGGTCAGCGGAGCGCCGCCGGCGCCGCAGATGCCGCCGTACTCGACGATGCCGCGGTAGCCCGGGAAGCCCATTTCCTCGACGCTGCCCCACTTCTTGTTGAGCAGGTTGCCGACGTTGAGGATGTCCAGGGCGATTTCGGCCTTGTGGCCTTCCATGAAGCCCGGGATCTCCTGCGAGATGCGCATATCGAACTGGTTGACCCAGCGGCCGCGCGCGGCGTTGCGCTCGGCGACTTCGCCCAGGTGCTGCTTGAGGTAGTCGTTCGAGTTGACGAAGGCCCAGAAGCCAGCGGCCTCGGCGGCGCTGCCGAACACCACGTCGGTCAGATCCTTCGGGATGTACAGCAGGTCGTTGGCGCGGCCGTCGCCGTTAGCGTCGTTGTCGAAGGTGTAGCTGTACGGGCGACCCGAACGGCCTTCGTAGAACATCGACACGCTGGTGTTGTAGTCGCCGAAGAAGGCGTGCTTCCAGCTGATCGCCGCGGTGAAGCGGTTCTTGATCTCGTAGCTGGAGGTGGCCGACACCTCTTCGTTGGACTGGAACACCGCCACGTTGCCCAGCTGCGAGCCCGAGGTCGAGCTGGTCAGCGGGCTGACTTCGTTGGCGTTGGTGTAGGTGTAAGCGAGCAACCAGGACCAGTCGCTGTCGTTGAACGGCTTGTTCAAGGACAGGGTCAGCTGCTGGCTTTCGCCCTTGCTGGTCGAACGGGCGATGATCGCGTCGTTGTAACCGCGGTTACGGCCCGAACGCGCATCCGTACCAGTACCCACGCCCAGCTGATTCCAGCTGTTCGGACGCAGGCCGTTGTTGGCGCCGGTGCTGTTCCAGAAGATCGCGCGGCCGTCCTGACCGATGTAGGTCGGGTTGCCGAGGTTCAGCTGCTGGTAGTAGATGCCTTCCTTGACCGAGGTCAGCACGACCTCAGCCGCACCGACCACGCCCCACCACGGCAGCTCGGTATCGAATGCCAGGTTGGCCTTCCACACCGACGGCTGGCCCAGGTCCTTATCGATGAAATCGACCGACTGCGTACCGCCGGTACCCGGGGTGAACTGGTTCAGCTGGTCGGCCGGATCCGGATCGAAGCGGGTGATGCCGTTGGAGAAGAAGTAGTCGGTGTACGACACGCCGTTGTTGGCGTACGGGTTGGCCAGCCACACGGTCGCGGCCGAGCCCTGGAACAGGCCGATACCGCCGCGCAGCTGGGTCGGGCGCTCGCTGTCGAAGGTGTAGTTGAAGCCGAAGCGCGGCGACAGCAGGCCGTTGCCGTCGATGGTGTTGTCGTTGCGCACGCCGAACGCGGTGGACGCAGCGGCGTTGTAGGTCGGCTTCTGATCGACCATCGGCTCGTCGTAACGCAGGCCGAAGGTCAGGGTCAGGTTGTTGTTGACCGCCCAGCTGTCCTGCACGAACAGGCCCAGATTCTTGAGCTTGAACTCAGCGGCCATGTTGTTGATGTCGCCGCCGCGCGGATAGAACAGCTGATAACGGCTGGAGATACCGCTCTCGAACGACTTGGCGCAGCCGGCACCGAGCGGACCGCTGGCCGTGTTGATGCAGTCGAAGGTGTAGACGCCGTTGGTACGGCGGCCGAACAGGTTGTAAACCTCGTTCTCTTCGTAATCCACACCGAACTTCAGGGTGTGGTCGCCCAGGAACAGGTTACCGGCGAAGAACGCGTTCTTCGTGGTGGTCTCCAGCACGTTGGCGTGGGTGTTCTCTTCGGTACCCAGGTTCAGGGTGGCCGAACCGATGCGGATCGCGATCGCCGGCAGGTCGGCCAGCGGATTGCGCACGGCCGAGTAGTCGCGGTACGAGATCTTGGCTTCGGTGGAGAAGTTGTCGGTCCAGTCGCTGAACAGCTGCGCGGTGTACGACTCCAGCTCGAAGTCGCGCACGTAGTGGTAGGTGTTCAGCGCAAGCGTGGTGTTGCCGAAACCCTGCAGGTTGGCGGTGTTCTGCTCAGACTTGCTGTAGCGGAAGCTGGCGCGGTGGGCGTCGTTGATGTTCCAGTCGATCTTGATGCCGTACTCTTCGGCTTCCGAGTTCAGCGCCGGCTTGGCCAGCGTGCCCGGATTGAAGCCCTTGAGGCCGGCGAGGCGGATGACTTCATCGATCTGCGCCTGGGTGATGTTGACGATGTTGGCCTCGCCCGAGTCGCGCGGACCGAAACCGGAGTTACCGGTGAACAGGCCCTTGCCCTTGTAGTTCTCGTAGTTGGCGAAGAAGAACAGCTTGTCCTTGATCAGCGGACCGCCGAAGGTCGCACCGTAGGTGGTCTCGTTGTCGAACAGCTTCGGACGGGTGTTGTTGCGGTTCTTGCCCGACCAGTCGCCGTCGCGGTAGATGCCGTAGAGCGAGCCGTGGAACTCGTTGGTGCCCGACTTGGTCACGGCGTTGATCACGCCGCCGGTGCCGCCGGAGATGGTGACGTCGTAGTTGGCGACGTCGACCGCCACTTCGTCGATGGTGTCCATCGAGAACGGCTGGCGCGGGGTCGGCAGGCTGTTGGATTCCAGGCCGAAGGAGTCGGCGGTGCTGATGCCGTCGACGCGGACCACGTTGTAGCGCGGGTTCTGGCCGCCGACCGAGATTTCGTTACGCGACTTGTCGGTCTGCGTCACGCGCGGGTCGAGGCGGACGTAGTCCTGCAGGTTGCGGTTGATCGACGGGAACGATTCCAGCTGCTGGCGGGTCACGTTGGAGCCGGCGCCCATCTTGGTCGCGCTGAACACTTCCGAGCCGCCGTAGGAAACGGCCTGCACCGATTCCAGCGTGGTGACCGAGTTGTTCAAGGACACGTCGACGTTGTTGACCTTGTCGAGGTTCAGGAACACGCCGTCCTGCGAGCCCGTGCCGGCGCCTTCCTTGCTGGTGGTGATGACGTACGGACCGCCGACGCGCAGACCGCGCGCGTTGTAGCGGCCGTCGGCATCGGTGGTGGCGCGGCTGACGGTGCCCGATTCGGTGTGGGTGATCGTGACTTCGGCGCCCACGACGGGTTGACCATCTGCGCCGACCACGCGACCGGCGACGCCGGCGGACGTGCTCTGCGCGAATACGGGCGCGGTGGCGAGAACGGCGAGCAGACCAAGCGTGAGCTTGGACAACCGGACGCTATTCGGATGGGTCATTACGATGGCCTCGTGAGCTTGGAAGACGTGGAATTCGTGGCGAGTGTCGGCGGGCGCCATGCGCCATACGCCGAAGATTGGTGGTGTTCCGCCCCTACCCGGGTGCAGCGCATGCGGCCCCGCCGGGTTAACAGCAGTTTAACAGGCTAGAGGGGCTATGTGACAGAGACGTGACCAACGTCAAACCTTGTCACAGCGTGATCTTTGCCCGGTTTGGCCGATCACAAACATGAACGAAACTGACCGAGGCGCCGGGGTTCCGGCGGCCAGTGGCCCGTCCCTGCGGCGGGGCGAATCTGCACAACGCAAGCGCTATAAATGTGCCGACGTTGCGTAGCCACGCCGCAACGCGCCCGGCGATGCGCCGAACCGGGTGAAGCCGCACCCGCCCTTCCCCCATACTCCCGTCGAATCTGAGGGGGCGGATCGGCCAAGTGAACGTATTTCTTTCGTCTGCGCGCCTCTGGCTGCTAGCCCTGGCCCTGCTGGCTTCGTGCCTGGCCGCCAGCGCCCATGCGCAGTCCCTGACCCCGTTGCCCGCCGGCACCGCGGGCCGCCCCTACTCGGCCACGCTGAGCGGTAGCGGGGGCACGCCGCCCTACTCCTTCGCGCTGGAGAATCCCTTCCCTTACGCGATGCCGTTCGGGCTGACGCTGAGCAGCGGGGGCGTCATTAGCGGCACGATCCGGGATATTCCGCATACGGGCACCTCGCAGTTCGCTGTATTGGCCACCGACGCCAACGGTGCGACCACCCGCACCGTCTATCAGATCGAGGTGGGTTTGGCACCCGTGGCCATCTCCCCCGCCGTGCTGCCGGCGGCGACGCAAGGCCAGCCCTATTCGCAGATGCTGGTCGCCTCCGGCGGCCTGGCCCCTTACCACTTCGTGTCGGTGGGCAGCGCCTGCGGCCCGCACAGTACGCCGTCCTCGGGTTGCGCCAACTTCTGGAGCGCCGGACAGCCCAATCAGTTGCCCGCAGGACTGCGCCTGGAGTCCAACGGGCTGATTACCGGTACGCCCACCACCTTCGGCGACTTCACCATCTACTTTCTGGTCTTGGACAACGGGTGGACCGGCCCGCTCAGCGGCGGGCTCTGGAGCGGCCTGCGCGGGGGATACCAAAGTGTCCGTATCCGTATCGAGCCGCATGTACTGACTTTGTCGCCCAGCGAGCTCCCCAAAGGCCGGGTCGGCGCGCCCTACGATCTGCAGTTGGAGACCAGCGGCGGCAACGCGCCTTACCGCTACTACGCCGACCATCTCGTCTATAGGGTCGACGGATTGAGCCTGAGCGAGAGTGGCCGTCTGAGCGGTATACCGACCCGGGCCGGCACGCATTACCTGCAGGTGCTGTCGGTCGAGTCCGGACCGCGCGGAGCCTCGATCTCGCGCCTGTACCCGATCGTAATCGAAGCTGGCGCCACCGCCGCGTCGCTTAGCGTGAACGCCGTAGCCGGGGCACCGACCACGGTGATGCTGACCGACGGCGCGACCGGCGGGCCGTTCACCGCGGCCAGCGTAGTGTCGATCGCGCCGACCCAAGCGGGCAGCGCTCAGATCGTGCAGATCGGCAGCGGCGCGGCGGCGCGCTTCGCCCTGACGTTCACGCCGGACGCCTACTTTTCCGGCGTCGCGACGCTGCGCTACACGCTCAATGCGGGAGCCGCCGTTTCGTCGCCGGGCAGTATCACCTTCAACGTGGCGCCACGCCCCAACCCCGGCCAGGACGCCGAGGTCCGCGGCCTGCTGCGGGCGCAGGCCGATAGCGCGCGCCGCTTCGCCAGTTCCCAGATCGGCAACTTCCAACAGCGCCTGTCGCGCCTGCACCGCGGCGACGCCGGCGGTTTCAGCAACGGTCTGAGCCTGAGCGCCCCATCGGCTTGCGCGCAGATCGACAGCCCCTGGTCGGGCCCGGCCTGCGATCGCGCGCGTTCGTCGGCCGACGCCACCGCCGCCGTGGGCAGCGCCGGCGCCGCGGATGCGCCGCAGGCCACCGCGGCAAAGCCCGACAGCGCGCTGGGCCTGTGGACCGCCGGCAGCATCCGCCGCGGCGACCGTGAAGGCCGCGACGGCAGCGCAGGCACCGATTTCGAAAGCGACGGCGTTAGCTTGGGCGCCGACTACCGCTATCGCGACGACCTAGCCTTCGGCGCCGGCCTCGGCTACGGACGCGACGACAGCGAAGTCGGCGACCAGGACAGCCGCAGCCGGGCGAAGGCGCTGACCTTGGCGCTGTACGCCAGCTATGCCCCGGGCGATACCTACTTCGTCGACGGCCTGCTGGGCTATCAGCACCTGTCCTACGAACTGCGCCGGCGGGTGACCGCGAACGGCGCGCTGGTCCGTGGCGATCGCGACGGCAGCCAGTGGTTCGGCTCGATCTCGGCGGGCGCCGAGCTGCGTCGCGGCGAACTGTCGTTCGTGCCGTACGCGCGGCTGGACCTGGCGCGCGCGCGGCTGGACGCCTACGCCGAACGCGGCGATCCGATCTACGCGCTGGCTTACGAAGATCTGACGGTGAAGACGTCCACCGCGAACCTGGGCCTGCGCCTGGACTACCGCCATCAGGCGGCCTGGGGCACGTTCTCGCCGCAGCTGCGCCTGGAGTACCAGCGCGATTTCCAAGGCAACGGCCTGGCGACGATCCGCTATGCGGACCTGATGTCGGGGCCATACTACGTGGCGCGGCTGGGCGACTTCGATCGCAACCGGCTGCTGCTCGGTCTGGGCGGCAGCTTCGCTCTACGCAACGACTGGTCGTTCCGGATCGGCTACGACACGCTGCTGGGCAGCGGCGGCGACAGCGATCGCAGCCTGCAGTTGAGTATCGACAAGCGCTACTGAGCGGTGCGCTGCGGATGCCCGCGGCGGCACGGCCTCAGGGCGGCGAAATCTGCAGATAGGTGCCCAGACCGTCCAGGAACATCTGCACCGAGATCGCCACCAGCAGCATGCCCATCAGGCGTTCGATCGCGGTCAGCGCGCGCCGGCCCAACAGCTTGTAGAGCAAGGTGGCCGAGAACAGGATCGCGGCAGTGGCGCCCCAGGCGATCATCAGCGCCAGGCTCCAGTCGCCCAGGCGCGTGGGCTCGTTGCTGCCCATCAGCATCACCGCGGCCATGCCCGAGGGGCCGGCGACCAGCGGGATCGCCATCGGCACGATGAAGGGTTCGCCGTCGGGGATCTCGCCCATCAGGCCTTCCGGCGGCGGGAAGATCATGCGGATGCCGATCAGGAACAGGACGATGCCGCCGGCGATCGAGACCGATTCCTGGCGCAAGTGCATCAGCTCCAGGGCGTACTTGCCGCCCCACAGGAACAGCATCAGCACGCCCAGCGCGATCAGCAGTTCGCGCGCCAGCACGATGCGCTGGCGCTTGGGCGGCAGCCCGCGCAGCAGGCTCAGGAACACCGGGATATTGCCCAGCGGGTCCAGGATCAGGAACAGCAACAGCGCGGCGGACGCAATGGTCACGGCGTCACGCGCTCCGGCAACGGATGCCAGACCTGGCCGCGGTGGGCGGCGCCGGCCGGCGACAACAGGGTCACGCAGGCGGCGGCGTACTCGGCCGGATCGCGCGCCTCGCGGTCGTTTTCTTCGACATAGGCCTTGCCGCGCAGCGGGGTGCGCATCGGCCCGGGCTGCAGGCCGGCCACGCGCACCGGCGAGTTGGCCAGTTCGGCATGCAGCATGCCGATCATCGCCGCCAACGAATGCTGGGCCAGGCCATAACCGCCCCAGTAAGCGCGGCCGACGCGGGCGGTGTCGTCCAGCGCGAACACCAGCGCCGAATCCGGCGCCTGCGACAGCAGCGGCAGGCAGGCCTGCGACAGCCACCAGCGCGCGGTGAGGTTGACGTGGATCGCGCGCGCGAACGCCGCCGGATCGGTCTGCAGCAGCGGGGTCAGACCGGGGAAGTCGGCGGCGCAGTGCAGCACGCCGTCGAGGCGGCCGAACTCGTCGCCAATGCGCTGCGCCAGTTCGGCGTAGTCGTCCGGCGCGGCGCCTTCCAGGTCCAGCGGATACAGCACCGGCTCCGGCCCGACCTTGGCCAGCGCATCGTAGACGCGGTTCAACTTGGCCGGCTTGCGCCCCAGCAGGATCACGGTGGCGCCGGCGCGCGCGCAGGCTTGCGCCGCGGCGGCGCCGAGGCCGCCCTGGGCGCCGCTGACCAGCACGACGCGATCGGCCAGGGCCTGCTCGCCTGCGGGTGCCGCGAGCGCGCTCACTGGCGCTGGGTCTCGCTGATCATGCGCGCCAGCTCGCCGGACTCGAACAGCTCCAGGGTGATGTCGCAGCCGCCGATCAGCTCGCCGTGGATGAACAGCTGCGGGAAGGTCGGCCAGTTGGAATAGCGCGGCAGGTTGGCGCGGATCTCCGGATCCTCCAGCACGTTGACCGTGTGCAGCACGGTCGCGCCGGCGGACTTGAGCGCCTGCACCGCGCGGCTGGAAAAGCCGCACATCGGGAACTGCGCGGTTCCCTTCATGAAAAGAACGATCGGGTGGCCTTCGACTTCGGCCTGGATCCGCTCCATAACGGACATGGGGGCAACTCCTGCAATGCTCTGTTGCGCCGTATACGTTCAGGCAACAGGGCGTGGGGATAGAATGCGCAATTGTAAGCCTTCACGGCAGCGGACACGCGACCCGGCAGCGGTAAGCGGGCCGACGCCTCCCCCTAGCCAGCCCCCAGAATCCAGCAAGGAGCCCGCCAATGGCCATCGAACTGCCCGCCCTGCCCTACGACCGCACCGCGCTCGAGCCGCACATCTCCGGCGAAACCATCGACTTCCACTACGGCAAGCACCACCAGGCCTACGTGACCAACCTCAACAACATGATCCCCGGCACCGAGTTCGCCGACATGTCGCTGGAGGAGATCATCCGCAAGTCGCAGGGCGGTGTGTTCAACAACGCGGCGCAGATCTGGAACCACACCTTCTACTGGAACTGCCTGTCCCCCAAGGGCGGCGGCGAGCCGAGCGGCAAGCTGGGCGAGCTGATCGCCAAGTCCTTCGGCGACTTCGCCAAGTTCAAGGACGAGTTCACCAAGGTCACCGTCGGCACCTTCGGTTCGGGCTGGGGCTGGCTGGTGCAGCGTCCGGACGGTTCGCTGGCCCTGGTCAGCACCTCCAACGCCGCCACCCCGCTGACCGGCGAGGACACCCCGCTGCTGACCTGCGACGTGTGGGAGCACGCCTACTACATCGACTACCGCAACGCCCGTCCGAAGTACGTCGAGTCGTTCTGGAACCTGGTCAACTGGGACTTCGTGGCGTCGAACCTGAAGTAAGCGACTCGCTCATGCAGTAAGCGAAACGGCCGGGGAGACCCGGCCGTTTTTCGTTGCCTGCGCCGCGCGACGTCCGCGAACGCAATGTCGTAGGCGTGCACGCCTAGTCGCAACTCAATCCGAACTCCTGTTTGAACGCCTCCGCCTGCTCCGGCGGTTCATGGCTCAGCAGCGCGCAGGCCGTGAAGTTGCCGTGCGCCGCGCCGCTGCTGTCGCGGTAAGTCCAGTCGACGATCTCGTCGCGCGCGAACGCGTAACGCTGGCCCATGCGCACGCGGTGCACGCGTTCGGGCTGGTTGTCGATGATGGCGGAGTAGCCCTGGGCGGTCTCCTCCAGATCGGACAGCCAGAAAAATTCGGTGTAGCCATCCTGCTCGATACCGACCTTGACCGAGAAGGACGACAGCTGCGGCGGCGGGTTCTTCTCCAGCTTCAGAAAACCGTCCAGCGACGCGCGCGCCTTGGCGAAGGCGGCGTTCATCGCGGGATCGCCGGTCGCGACCTCGGTCACGCTGTCCTCTTTCGCCCGTTCCAGCACGGTTTTGGCGCCGCTCGCTTCCGAACACCCGGCCAGCAACACGACGAGCAACAGCAGCTTGTGCATCCCTGCATCCCCCTTTTTTACTTGAGCGGCGCATGCCGGCGCAGCGCGCCGCATGCGACCGCAGACCGCCCGATTTACGAAGCGCGCAGGCGTTCGATCGCCGGTGCGACCTGATCTTCGCGGCCCAAGGCCGCGCCCACGCGCTCCAACGCCGCCGCCAGCTCCCGCGCATCGTCGGCGCGCAAGGTCGCATGCCCGACCTTACGCCCCGCGCGCGAAGACTTGCCGTAGTCGTGCCAATGCCCGCCGGCTTCGTTCAATACCGGCGCGGCGGCCGGCATCTCGCCGATCCAGTTGAGCATGCAGGCCCGACCGAGCATGCGGGTGTCGCCCAGCGGCAGGCCGAGCACGGCGCGCAGGTGGTTCTGGAACTGCGAGGTCTCGCTGCCTTCTATGGTCCAGTGGCCGGAGTTGTGCACGCGCGGCGCGAGTTCGTTGGCCAGCAGTTCGCCTTCGCGGCAGAACAGCTCCAGCGCGAACACGCCGACGTAGTCCAGCGCCTCGGCGAGCTTGCGCGCATACGCATGCGCGGTGTCGGCGAGCGCGTCGTCGACCTGCGCCGGCGCCAGGCTGGCCGACAGCACGCCGTCGACATGCCAGTTCTCGGTAAGCGGCCAGGCGCGGAATTCGCCGTCGCGGCCGCGCACGGCGACCACCGACAGCTCGCGCTCGAAGCGCACGAAGCCTTCCAGGATCAGCCCCACCGTGGCCGCCTGCGCGCCCAGCGCGGCCCAGGCCGCGTCGGCGTCGGCCGGCGTCTTGATGCGGAACTGGCCCTTGCCGTCGTAACCCAGGCGGCGCGTCTTGAGGATGCAGGGCGTGCCGATCGCGGCGATCGCCGCGTCCAGCGCCGCGCGCGTGGGCACGTCGGCGAATTCCGGCACCGGGATGCCCAGTTCGCGGAACAGGGTCTTCTCGGCCAGCCGGTCCTGCGCCACCGCCAGCGCGCGCGGGCTGGGAAACACCGGCACGCGCTGCGCCAGCCATTGGCCGGACTCGGCCGGCACATTCTCGAAATCGAAGGTGGCCACGTCGATCTTGGACGCGAATTCGGCCAGCGCGGCCTGATCGGTGTAATCGCCCACCACCATCGGCGCGAACTGGCTGGCGCAGGCGTCGCTGGCGCTGTCCATGACCAGGAAGCGCAGACCCAGCGGCGCGCCCGACAGCGCCAGCATGCGGGCCAGCTGCCCGCCTCCCAGGATACCGACGGTGGTCATCGGCGCGGATCGTCGTTGGCGAGCACGTCGTCGGTCTGCTTGGCGCGGAACGCATCCAACGCCTGGCCGATCGCGGCGTGTTGCGGCGCCAGCAACGCGGCGGCGAACAGCGCGGCGTTGGCGGCGCCGGCGTTGCCGATGGCGAACGTCGCCACCGGGATGCCGGCCGGCATCTGCACGATCGACAGCAGCGAATCCATGCCGTTGAGCGCCTTGGACTGCACCGGCACGCCCAGCACCGGCACCGCGGTCTTGGCCGCCAGCATGCCCGGCAGGTGCGCGGCGCCGCCGGCGCCGGCGATGATCGCGCGCAGGCCGCGCGCGGCCGCCGTGTCGGCGTACTCGAACAGCACGTCCGGCGTGCGATGCGCCGACACCACGCGCACCTCGTGCGGCACGCCCAGGGCCTCCAGCTTGGCCGCGGCGTGCTGCATGGTCTCCCAGTCCGAGCGCGAGCCCATGACGATGCCGACCAGCGGCGCGGCGGAGGCGGGCGAGGAATCCTGAGCGGATCCGGGCGTACCGGTTACGGACATTGGTCGGGCCTTGGCGCAAAGACGTATTCTAACGCCCTGTCCCGTCGTATCGGCACCGCACCGTATGGATCGTAAATTGCTGGACCTGCTGGTCTGCCCCCTCACCCGCCAGCCCCTGCTGCCCCTGGACAACCGCGGCCTGCAGGCGCTCAACGCCGCGATCGCCGCCGGCGGCGTGGTCCGCGGCGACGGCGACGCGCAGAGCCAGGCGCTGCGCGAGGCGCTGATCACCCGCGACCGCAAGACCGTCTACCGCATCGACGACGGCATCCCGGTGCTGCTGACCGAGGATGCCATCGCCACCGCCCAGCTCGACGGCTTCCCGTCGGCATGAGCGCGCGTTTCGCGCCGCCGCCGGCCGAGCAGGTCGAGGCCGACGTCGCCCAGGCCCTGGCCGAAGACCTCGGCAGCGGCGACGTCACCGCCGCCCTGCTGCCGGACGTGGCCGACAGCGCCTACCTGCTGTGCAAGGAGCCGGCGGTGGTCTGCGGCCGGCCCTGGTTCGACGCCTGCCACCGCGCCCTGGACCCGGACGTGCGCATCGACTGGCGCGTGGCCGAAGGCGACCGCGTCGCCGCCGGCACCGTACTGGCCACGCTGCAGGGCCGCGCGCGCGCGCTGGTCAGCGCCGAGCGCGCCTCGCTGAATTTCATGCAGACGCTGTCGGCCACCGCCACCGTCACTGCCAGCTACGTCGAGGCCGTGCGCGGCACCCGCGCCCAGATCCTCGACACCCGCAAGACCATTCCCGGCCTGCGCCTGGCGCAGAAATACGCGGTGCGCGTGGGCGGTGGCGTGAACCACCGCATCGGCCTGTACGACACGGTGATGCTGAAGGAAAACCACGTGCGCGCCGCCGGCTCGCTGACCGCGGCGATCGGTGCCGCGCGCGCGATGCACCCCGACCTGCCGCTGATCGTCGAGGTCGAATCCATCGCGCAACTGCGCGAGGCGCTGGAACAGGGCTGCGACCGCATCCTGATCGACGATTTCGACGCCGATACTCGCCGCGAAGCGGTGCGCATCGCGTCGGGCGCGCCGTACGACGGCCGCATCCCGCTGGAAGTCTCCGGCGGCGTCGACCTGGCCGGCCTGCGCGCGATCGCCGAAGACGGCGTGGACTGCATTTCCATCGGCGGCCTGACCAAGCACGTGCGCGCGATCGACCTGTCGCTGAAGCTGGGTCCGCCGCCGGGTTGAGGTTGTACCGGTGGTTTGGCGCGGCTTCACGCCGCGATTGCAGCCCCGCGTGCTTTACCGGCGGCGGCGGCCGCTAGCGCAGCCACACAAATCCCAGACGTTCGTAGGATGCGGTGAGCGCAGCGAACCGCATCGCCACGCTGCGCGCGCGCTCAGCGCAGCAACACGAACCCCACCAACCCGATCAACACCGCGCCCGCCAACGCCAACCAAGGCCAGGCCGGCCGGCCGAGCCTGATCGGCGGACCGACCGGCGGCGTCGCCGCCTCGCCCTCCACCACCGGCGCCTCCTGCATCGACCCGGTCAAGCGGAAACGCAGTTGGTCGAAACCGATCTCGTCGCCGGGCTGGGCGATCGCGCGCAGCACGCGGCGGCCGTTGACGGTGGTGCCGTTGGTCGAACCCAGATCCTCGATCTGCAGGCCGTCGTGGGTCGGGATCAAACGCGCGTGCTGGCGCGACAGGCCGGTCTGGTCCAGCTGCAGGCCGCAGTCGGGCGCGCGCCCCACCACGGTCGCCGCCAGCAGCGGAAAGCTGCGTCCGAACAGGTCGCCAGACACCCCGCGCAACACGTAGCGCGGCAGCACCGGCCGCACCGCGGTCACGCCGGGGTCGTCGTTGGCCGACGGCGGCAGCACGCCGGCGACGCCGCCCTGGTGGCGCACCGCCGACGGCCCGATCGCCGCCAGGCGCGCGCGCACCTCGTCGAAACTGACGTCGTCGCCAGGGCGCAAGGCGATCAGGCCGGCCGCGACCTGGCGGCCGTTGACGCGCACCTGCGCGCCGGGCGGCACGTCCAGCATCACGCCCTGCGCGCTTACGTGCAGCTGGCAGTGCTGGGGCATGACCCCGGGGCGGTCGAGCACGATGGTGGATTCGGGATCGGAACCGACCCGGTTGATGCCGTGGCCCAGCAATACCTGCGGATGCTCGCCATCCGGAAAGACCAGTTTCATAGAATGTGCGTTTTCCCCTGATGCGCGACAGCGTAGGGCATAACCCTTGCGAGTTGGGCATACCGAGGCCACATTAAATCCATGCCTACTTTGATTCTGTTAATGATCCTGGGTGCCGCCGCGTTCTCGTTCTGGAGCGCCGGGCGTGCCGCCGCCGAGCGCGCCGAGGCCCTCGGCCGCGACGCCTGCCGCGCCGCCGGCGTGCAGTGGCTGGACCAGAGCGTGCACGCCACCGGCATGCGCCTGTGCCGCCACGACAACGGCTGGCTGGGGCTGGAACGGACCTTCCGCTTCGACTATTCGCTGGACGGCGAGGACCGCCATATCGGCCGCATGGTGCTGCGCGGCGAGCGCCTGATCGCGTTCAGCGGGCCGGTGACGCGGGAGCCCACGCAGTTGCACTGAAGGGCGAACAAGCCCTGTTGCAGCGACCGGTCCTGCAGAACGACGTAAGCCGCGACCGCGTCCATGCCTGCGGCGGCGCCGACTCGATGGAGCAATCGCGGCTCACGCCGCTCCCACAGAAGGCGGCGGGCGGCGACGTCGGCGAGCGGCCATCGGAATCAGACGCACGACGCAAGCGCGGTTGAGCGGTCGCGGCTTACGCCGCTCCTACCCCAAGGCAGAGCCTCAGGTTGCCGAGGCGATGCTCCTGTAGGAGCAGCGTAAGCCGCGACCGCGTCAATGCGTGCGGCGGCGCTGCCCGGGTGGAGCAATCGCGGCTCATGCCGCTCCCACAGAAGGCGGCGGGTGGCGTCGTCGCCGAGCGGCCATCGGAATCGGACGCGCGACGCAGGCGCGGTGACGCGGTCGCGGCTTACGCCGCTCCTACCCCAAAGCCTGGGCGCGGCGGCGGGCGCCGAACCGCAGGACCTTACTTCACCACCCGCAGATGCCCGCCGCGGCGCGGCGTGGGCGTGTGCGAACCCGGGCCGTCGTCGTCGCCGTCGGGCAGCGGTTCGCTGGGCACCGCGCTCAGCGGCGCGTGGGTCGGCGACATCGGCTCGTCGAAGTCCTCGGCCGGGTCGTCGTGACCGCCCTCGGTGGTGGTCGCCTCGTCCGGCAGGGCCATGCCCTGGCCGGTTTCGCGGGCGTAGATCGCCAGCACCGCGCCCACTGGCACCGAGACCGGATGGCTGACGCCGCCGAAACGCGCGCTGAAACGGATGGTGTCGTTGCCCATCTCCAGGCGCGACACCGCGCGCTCGGCCACGTTGAGCACGATCTTGCCGTCCTTCACCGCATGGGTCGGCACCTGGACCTGCGGCCGGGTGGCGTCGACCAGCAGGTGCGGGGTCATGCCGTTGTCGGCGATCCACTCGTACAGCGCCCGCAGCAGGTACGGGCGGTGGCTGGTCATGCTGGAGGCGTTCTCATCACTCATGCCCGGCAGTTTAGCGCCTGGCCGGCGATCCTGACGTGCCAGCCGTCCGCGATCCGGCCACGCCGGACCGCGCAGGGCCGCGATGCCCGCTTACGCCGGCATCTCGCGCAGCTTGCGTTCCTGGTCAGTCAGGCTGCGGGTGAAGCCCGGATTGCGGAAGATGCGGTTGCCGTAATCCTCGATCGCCTTGCCGTCCTTGGGCAGCGGCACGCCCAGCGATTCCAGGCGCCAGATGATCGGCGCCATCGCGCAGTCGGCCAAGCTCATTTCCGGGTTCAGGAAGAACTTGCTGGCCTTGAACAGCGGCACCGACGCGGTCAGCAGCTCCTTCAGGCGCTTGCGCGCGGCCTCGGCCTGGGCCTTGTTGCCCAGCTGGATCGCCTGCACCTGCGGCACCCAGTCGTGCTCCAGACGCAGCGTGGCCAGGCGCAGGCGCGCGCGGGAGAGCGGATCGACCGGCATCAGCGGCGGATGCGGATAGCGCTCGTCCAGGTATTCGCTGACCACGCTGGCCGCGTACAGCACCAGGTCGCGCTCGACCAGGGTCGGCACCGAGTGGTAAGGGTTGAGGTCGACCAGATCTTCGGGGGGATTCTGCGGGTCGACCGCGATCAGATCGTAGGTGACGCCCTTGGCCGCCAGCACCAGCCGCACGCGATGGCACAGCACGCAGTCGGTGGAGGAAAACAGGGTCAGGGCATTACGCATACGTGGACTCGCCGCCATCATCGACCTCTCCAACGACCGGAATCCGCCGGTCGCAAGACGCCCCCCACCCCGTGTGGGCGGTCGTCACGGTCCCCGAGCGTATGCGGTTTCCCCCCTTCCGCGAAAGACTCCGGCATCCCGGCCGGCCTTACGAAGAAGGCCCGCGCATCGCTGCGCGGGCCGTTCGGGGAAATCGCTTAGTGCTCGACGTCTCGCCAGTACTCGCTCTTGAGCAAGTAGGCCAGGAAGGTGAACACGGCCAGGAACAGGATCACCCACACGCCCAGGCTCTGGCGCTTGAGGGCGGCCGGTTCGCCGGCGTACTCGAGGAAAGCGGTGATATCGCGCACCGACTGGTTGAACTGCTCCGGCTCGAGCGTGCCGGCGGCGCCGGCCTCGAACTTGGTGAAGCACTTGCCGTCGATCTCGCTGGTACCGTGCGGGCATTCCATGATCGGCTTGCCCTTCTCGTCCTTCTTCTCACCGAACATGCCGTGCGCCGGCTTCTTGTCGGTGAACTGCGGCGTCTGCGTGCCCTGCATCTGCCACAGCGGGTTGGGCATGGACGCGTTCGGGAACAGGGCGTTGTTCCAGCCCAGCGGACGCGCCTCGTCCAGGTAGAAGGACTTGAGGTAGGTGTAGATCCAATCGCTGCCGCGCACGCGCGCGATCACGCTCAGGTCCGGCGGCATCTTGCCGAACCACTGGTTGGCGTGTTCCGGGGTCAGGCTGACCTGGATCTGCTCGCCGAACTTGGCGCCGGTGAAGTTGAGGTTGTTCATCACCTCGTCTTCGCTCAGGCCCAGGTCCTCGGCGATGCGCGAGTAACGCAGGTACTTCAGCGAGTGGCAGCCCGAGCAGTAGTTCATGTACAGCTGGGCGCCGCGCTGCAGCGACGCGCGGTCGCCCAGGTCGGTACCCGCCTGCATCAGGTTGCCGCCGCCGGAAGCGAAGGCGGAGGCCGACACGAGCAGACCGGCGGCGAGAGTGGCGAGCTTCTTCACGAGTCGGTTCTTCATCCGAGGCTGGCTGGTCTTAGTCATGCATCGTCACCCGTTCCGGCACCGGCTTGGTCTTGTCGAACTTGGTCCACAGCGGCATGGTGATGAAGAAGGCGAAGTACAGGAAGGTCAACACGCGGCCGACGATGGTCTCGACCGGGTCGGTACCCGGACCGGCGCCGATCTTGCCCAGCCACACGAAGCTCAGCGCGAACACGCCCAGCAGCAGCTTGGACAGCAGGCCGCGGTAGCGGTAGGACTTGACCTTGGCGCGGTCCAGCCACGGCACCAGGAACAGGATCGCGATCGCGCCGAACATCACCAGCACGCCCGACAGCTTGTGCGGGATCACGCGCAACATCGCGTAGTACGGCGTGTAGTACCACACCGGCTTGATGTGCTCCGGCGTCACCAGGCGGTTGGCCTCGGTGAAGTTGTCGTGCTCCAGGAACCAGCCGCCGAACGCCGGCGCGAAGAAGATGATGAACGCGGCCACGATCAGGAAGAAGCCGACGCCCACCAGATCCTTGACCGTGTAGTACGGGTGGAACGGAATGCCGTCCTTGGGCTTGTTGGCATCCCAACGGTTGCCCTTGGGACCCTTCTTGATGTCCACGCCGTCGGGGTTGTTGGAACCGACCTCGTGCAGCGCGCCCAGGTGCAGCACGACCAGCAGCAGCAGCACCAGCGGCAGCGCGATCACGTGCAGGGCGAAGAAGCGATTGAGGGTGGCGTCGCCGGGCAGGTAGTCGCCCATGATCCACTCGGTCAGGCCGTTGCCGATCACCGGGATCGCGCCGAACAGCGAGATGATCACCTTGGCGCCCCAGAACGACATCTGGCCCCACGGCAGCACGTAGCCCATGAAGGCTTCGGCCATCAGCACCAGGTAGATCAGCATGCCCAGGATCCACACCAGCTCGCGCGGCTTCTGATACGAGCCGTACAGCAGGCCGCGGAACATGTGCAGGTACACGACGATGAAGAACAGCGAGGCGCCGGTGCTGTGCATGTAGCGGATCAGCCAGCCCCACTCCACGTCGCGCATGATGTATTCGACCGACGAGAACGCTTCGGCCGCGGACGGCTTGAAGTGCATCGTCAGGAAGATGCCGGTCAGGATCTGGTTGACCAGCACCAGCAGCGCCAGCGAACCGAAGTAGTACCAGACATTGAAATTCTTCGGCGCGTAGTACTCGGTCATGTGCTTGCGGTAGACCGGCATCATGCCGGGCGCGCGCGCGTTGACCCAATCCCAGACGCCGTTGGCGGTGCGGGTAATGATGTTGGACATGACTTACGCCGCTCCCTTCGGATCCACGCCGATGATGATCGTCGTGTCGTTTTCGTAGTGGTGCGGCGGCACCAGCAGGTTGGTCGGCGCCGGGACGCCCTGGAACACGCGGCCGGCCATGTCGAAGCGCGACTTGTGGCAGGGGCAGAAGTAACCGCCCTTCCACTCCGGATCGAACGGCTCGGGGCGGATCTCGGCCTTCATTTCCGGCGAGCAGCCCAGATGGGTGCACAGGCCGACCAGGACCGAGATGTCCTTCTTGATCGAGCGGCCTTCGCCGCTGATGTAGGACGGCTGCTGGTCCTTGTTGTCCGACTTGGGATCGCGCAGGTGGCTGTCCAGGGTCGGCAGCGCCGCCAGCACGGCCGCGGAGCGCTTAACGATCCAGATCGGCTGACCGCGCCATTCGTAAACCAGGCGCTGACCTTCTTCCAAGGCGCTGATGTCGGCGGTCACCGGAGCGCCGGCGAGCTTGGCGCGCGCGCTGGGGTTCCAGGACTTGATGAAAGGCACCGCCGCAAAACCGGCCCCGACTGCGCCGACCACTGCCGTGGTCGCCGTCAGGAACCGACGGCGGCCCGTATTGATAGGATCGTTGACCCCTTGGTTGGCCATCCGGCACTCACTCCGCAAAGCTGCAATTCGAAGTTACGCCGCACAGCACGCCGCCACTGGCGACGGCTCGCGGCTCAAAAGACGGGGAAGTGTAACGGAACGGTTAACGGCCCGACAATCCGCCAGCGCCGCGAAACCGGGCCCCCGGCACATCCCGAGCCGCCCGTCCGGGTGCGGCGCGCGCGCAGGGACACCGCGCCGATCGCGCCGCGATCGGCACCGCAACCGCATTGGGGACGGGGATCAGCGCACCACGGGGCCGGCGCGGTAACGCTGCGCCAGCAGGGCCACGCGCTGCACGTAGCGCTGGGTTTCGCTGTAGGGCGGCACGCCCTTGTACTTGTCGACCGCGCCCTCGCCGGCGTTGTAGCCGGCCGCGGCCAGGGTCAGGTCGCCGTTGAAGCGCTTGAGCAGCCAGGCCAGGTATTGCACCCCGCCCTGGATGTTCTGGCTGGCATCGAAGGCGTTGGACACGCCGAAGCGGCGCGCGGTGGCCGGCATCAGCTGCATCAGGCCTTGCGCGCCCACCCGCGACAGGGCGTTGGGGTTGTAGGCCGACTCGGCGTGGATGATCGCGCGCACGATCGCCTCCTCGACCCCGTGCTGGCGCGCCGCGGCCGCGATCTCGTCGCGGTAGGCGTCCATGTTCAGGCGGATCGAGCCGAAATTGACCCCCGGCCGCGCCGAGCAGGCGTAGCAGGTCTCCATGAAGCTGTACTTGATCGTCCGCACCGCCGTGGCGTTGGCCAGGCCCTTGGGACGCTTGCTGGTGTAGTGGCGGACGCCGTCCTTGATATAGGAGTAGACCTGGCCCTGGACCAGGCGCGAGGCCGGTGCCGAAGGCGCGGCCGGCGTCTGCACGACCGGGGCGGGCGCCGCTAGCTCGGTCGCGGCCGCGGTGGGCGCGGCGACCGCCGGCGTGCCCATGAAGGTCGCCGGCGGGTTGGAATGGATGGACGCCGGCGAGCCGGCGACCGGGTTGGCCGGCGTGGCGCTGCCTGCGCCGGCCGGCGCGCGCGCGGGCACGTACGGCGCTGCCCGGCTGGGCCGGAACTGGCTGACCACGGTGCACTTGGCGCCGGGCACGCGCTTGCTCACGTAGCTGCGTTCGCCGCCCGCGCCGTCGCAGCGGTACACGGTGCCGGCCTGCGCAGGCGCGGTGGCCCACAGGCAGACGATCCCCAGCAGTAGCGAGCCCCCCCTCATGGCGGCGAGTGTCCCCCTTCGCGCTCAGGTTGCCAAGTCCTTGATTCGAAAACGTGACGGCTGCCCGCGACCGGCCTCGGGGGCGCTAAACTGGCGCCCCTTCCGGCGCGGATTAACCGCCGCCCTCCCCGGACACAGCCAGACCGCCATGACCGACATCGCCACCCCCGCCCTGCCCGACGCGCAGGCGCCCGCCGCCGTGACCCCACGCGGCAAGCTCTTCATCGAGACCCACGGCTGCCAGATGAACGAGTACGACTCGGCCAAGATGGCCGACGTGCTCGCCGCCAGCGAAGGCCTGGAACTCACCACCGATGCGGCCCAGGCCGACGTCATCCTGATCAACACCTGCTCGATCCGCGAGAAGGCCCAGGAGAAGGTGTTCAGCCAGCTCGGCCGCTGGAAGCAGCACAAGCAGGGCGACCGACCGGTGATCATCGGCGTCGGCGGCTGCGTCGCCTCGCAGGAAGGCGCGGCCATCGTCAAGCGCGCGCCCTACGTCGACCTGGTGTTCGGCCCGCAGACCCTGCACCGCCTGCCCGAACTGATCGCGGCCAAGCGCGCCACCGGCCAGCCGCAGGTCGATATCAGCTTCCCCGAGATCGAGAAGTTCGACCGCCTGCCCGAGCCGCGAGCCGAGGGCCCCAGCGCCTTCGTCTCGATCATGGAAGGCTGCAGCAAGTACTGCTCGTTCTGCGTGGTGCCCTACACCCGCGGCGAGGAAGTCAGCCGCCCGTTCGAGGACGTGCTGGTCGAGGTCGCCCAACTCGCCGCCCAGGGCGTGCGTGAGGTCAATCTGCTGGGGCAGAACGTGAATGCCTATCGCGGACCCTACGGCGAGGACGGCGAAGTCGCCGACCTGGGCCTGCTGATCCGCACCATCGCCGAGATCGACGGCATCGACCGCATCCGCTTCACCACCTCGCACCCGCTGGAGTTCAGCGACTCGCTGGTCGAGGCCTATCGCGACGTGCCGCAGCTGGCCAACTACCTGCACCTGCCGGTGCAGGCCGGCAGCGACCGCGTGCTGGCGGCGATGAAGCGCGGCTACACCGCGCTGGAGTTCAAGCAGAAGATCCGCAAGCTGCGCGCGGTGCGCCCGGACATCTCGATCTCTTCCGACTTCATCGTCGGCTTCCCCGGCGAGACCGAGGCCGATTTCGAGAAGACCATGAAGCTGATCGAGGACGTCGGCTTCGACCAGTCGTTCTCCTTCATCTATTCGCGCCGCCCGGGCACGCCCGCCGCCGACCTGGAGGACAGCGTCGGCGACGACGAGAAGCACGCGCGCCTGTCGCGCCTGCAGGCGACCATCAACGCCAACGCGATGCGCATTTCCGAAGCCATGGTCGGCAGCGTGCAGACGGTGCTGGTGGAAGGCCCCTCGCGCAAGGATCCCAACGAGCTCACCGGCAAGACCGAGAACATGCGCTCAGTGAATTTTCCGGCGCCCAAGCGCCTGATCGGACAGTTCGTCGACGTGGTCATCACCCAGGCTCTGTCCAACTCCCTGCGCGGTCGCGTGCAGACCGACCCGACCCCAGACGTCTGACAGGAACCGCCCACGCATGGACCGCGACTTCAACATCCGCGAGATCGGCCCCGACGAGTTCGAACGGGTCTGGCCGATCTTCCACGAGGTGCTGGCGCGCGGCGAAAGCTACAACTACCCCGCCGAACTGTCGCTGGAGCGCGCGCAGGAGATGTGGACCTCCCCGCCCTACCGCTGCTTCATCGCCGAGGGCGACGACGGCGAGATCCTGGGCGCCTACAAACTGGGCCCCAACTACGCCGGCCGCGGCGACCACATCGCCAACGCCAGCTACATGGTCGCCGAGCGCTACTGGGGCCAGGGCGTGGGCTCGGCGCTGTGCGAACACTCGCTGGCCCAGGCCAGCCAGGCCGGCTACCAGGCCATGCAGTTCAACTACGTCGTCAGCAGCAACGCGCCGGCCGTGCACCTGTGGCTCAAGCACGGCTTCCAGATCGTCGGCCAGATCCCCGGCGCGTTCCGCCACGTCCACCTGGGCCTGGTGGACGTGTACGTGATGCACCGCATGCTGTAACGCGCGCCATCGCGACGGCGCGCGTCAGGTCATGAAGCCCAGATCGCGCGCCGGGAAGTTGCGCAGGTTCGGGAAGATCAGGTCCAGCTCGGTATCGGCCACGCCGAACCAGCGCGCCAGCGTCGCGCCGTACTGATCCACCGAAGTGCTGGGAATGATCTGGCCCCAGCCGGCGTCGTCCGGCCCGTCGTTCTGCAGGGCCGGCATGGTGCCGACGAAACGCCCGCCGCGCACCGCGCCGCCGATCGCGAAGTGGTGGCTGCCCCAGCCGTGATCGGAACCGTCGCCGTTGGACGACAGGGTGCGGCCGAAGTCCGAGGCGGTGAAGGCGGTGACGTTGTTGGCCACGCCCAGCTCCACCGTGGACTGGTAGAACGCGGTCAGCGCCTGCGACATCTGCGACAGCAGCACCGGCTGCTCGGCCAGCAGGCGGTCGTGGTGGTCGAAACCGCCCATCGACACGAAGTACACCTGACGCTTCAGGCCCAGCACGCTGCGTACCTTGATCAGCCGCGCGACCATCTTCAATTGCCGCGCCAGATCGTTGTCGGGGAACGTGGTGGTCAGCGGCGTCGAGCTTTCCAGCGCGGTGGACACGGCCTCGGCGTTCTCGCGCGCGCGCCGCAAGGCATCGGCGTAGCTGCGCTCGAACACGTGGCTCTGCGTGCCCTGCCGCGCCAGCTCCAGCACCGCCTGGCGGGTGTCGCCGTCCCATTCGAAATAACTGAACCGGCGCGGGCCGTCGCTGCCGATCACGTACTGGCTGCCGTTCTGACTGCGGTTGAGCACGCTCTCGAAATTCAGGGCGATGCTCATCGGAATGAAAGCGCCGGGATTGGCGTCGTGCAGCAGATCGGCGATGCGCCCGCCCCAGCCTAGCCCGCTGCCGTCGTTGGCGCGCGAGACCTGCCAGTACGACTGCTGGTCGTTGTGCGAGAACAACTGCGGCGGCACGTCCGCCCCGCCGGCCTGGTACTGCGCCCGGGTCACCGGCCGCACCAGCGTGCCGACGTTGCCCAGGATCGCGGCACGCCCGCTGTTGAACAGCCCTTGCAGGCCGCTCATGCCGATCGTGTCGGTGCCCTGGGTCGAGGCCTGCAAGCCGTAGTCGGCGCCGTCCGACGCGCCGCCGCCGGCCTGCGGCGTCAGCGCCAGCAGCCGCGCCTGCGGCACCGCCAGGGTCGCGCGCGCCTGCGCGTAGCGCTGGTAATGCGTGGCGCTGCGCGGCACCACCATGTTCAGGCCGTCGTTGCCGCCGAACAGGAACACGCACACCAGCGCCTTGTAATCGGAAAACGCGTTGGGCCCGTAGGCGCGCGTCGCCGATTCCAGCAGACGCAGATTGCCGCGCGCCGAATACAGCCCGGCGCCGCCGAGGCCAGCGAGGATGGCGCGGCTCAGGAAATCACGACGCTTCAAGGCCGTCTCCTCGGAGGTTCATTTCTGCACCACGTATTCGGGCGAGTTGAAAATGATGTACAGCGCCTCCTGCACCCGCACGCGGCGTTCCTCGGCGGTGTCGGCGGGCATGCCGTTCAAGCGCTGCACCAGCACGGTGCGCATGCGCGAGGACATCTGCCCCGACAGGAACAGGATGTTGAGGCGCTGGATCAGGTCGGCCGGGCGCGTGGCGTAGGGCAGTTCGCTGCTGAGGTCGATCGCGACCTCGTGCGGGCTCAGGTCAGGCACGCCGACGAAGATCTCGTAGATCTTGGTGCCCAGGTAGCCCTCGTTGCCCGGCAGCATGTAGTCGGTCGCCAGTTGCAGCTCCGGCGCGGCCAGCCCCTGCTGCGCGGGCTCGCCGACCGGCGAGTAGGTCGGGCTGAAGAAGTTGAACACCGACGGCGAGTACAGCGGCGCCTGGCCCATGCCGTAGCCGATGGTCCAGAACTCGTCCATGAAGCCCGACTCCGAGCGTGCCTTCAGCGCGCGCCACAGATGGGTCAGGCGCAGCAAGGGCTCGCGCACCTTGCCGAAATGCGCGGGCCGCTGCCCGGCGTCGCGCGCCTCGGGGTCGAGCAGGATCGCGCTGACCACCGCCTTCATGTCGCCGCGCACGCCCTGGCCGTTGTTGTTGAAGCGCGCGGAGACGCGACCGACGTAGGCCGGGCTAGGATTGCTGGTCACCAGGCGCTGGATCAGCTGCCGGCCGATGTAGGGGCCGACGTTGGGGTGCTGGAATATGTTGTCCAGCGCGGCGCGCAGATCCGAGGGACCGTCGCCGCCGGCCGGCAGCACGCCGCCTGCCAGGGCCACGCCCGGATAGTCCAGCAACTGCTTGGCCTGCGCCGAGGCGTGGTAGGCCGCGTGGTTCTGCATCGGCTTGACCCACGCCGGCGCGTCGGAATCGTAGTAGTAGCAGTCGAACTCGCGGCAGCCGTCGAAGGTCCAGCCGGTGAACACATGGGCGAAGCCCTTCACCGTTTCCTGGCTGTAGGTCGGCACGGTGCGGCCGTTTTCCAGCAGCGGCGTGCCGTCGGGATTCAGCCGCAGCAGGCCCACGCTGAACAACTGCAGCACTTCGCGCGCGTAGTTTTCGTCCGGTCGGATGTTGCGCACCGGGTCGGGCTTCTGGTTCTGCATCATCGACAGGTACAGGCCCATCGACGGGTGCAGGGTCACGTCCTGCAGCAGCTGGCGGAAGTTGCCGAAGGCGCCGCGCGCGAGCGTGTCGTAGTAATCGGTGACCGAATGCGGCGCGTTGCCTAGCAGGTCGGAGTTGGCGTCGGAGATCACCAGGATCTCGCTGAGCGCGAACGCCACGCGCTGGCGCAGCTGGTCGCGGTGCACCACTTGCGGGTCGAACGGATCGCGACCGCCCATGGCGTGCAGGAACCACGCGTCTATGCGCCATTCGCGGCGCATGTCGCCGCCGCTGGCAGCGCTGGCCGCATGCACGAAACGCAGCTGCGAAGACAGCGGCGCGGCGACCTGCTCGTCTATCCAGCCGGTGTAACCCAGTTGCTGGACGCGGGCGATGTCGTCCCAGGTCGGGCCGAAGGTCGCCTGCGCGAGGAAGTTCGCGGCGGCCGCGTCGTCGATCACGAGCTGCGCCGGCAACGGTTTCGATTTGGGCGGCGCCGGCTTGGCTGCGTTGGCGACCGCCTTCGGCGCGGACGGCGGCGACAAGGCGCGCCACCAGCGATCGGGTACCGACACCATGCCCAACACCAACAACAGCACCAACAAGCGCGGCCAGACGGTCGCCCATCCCGCGCGCAACGCGATCCATCTCATGCAGCCGCCCCTGCTCCTCGATCGGCGGTGATGCTAACGCGCCTGAATGCGCAGAATTTTGATAGCACGCACATTAATCGATGCGCGTTCGAGAGAGATCGACTTGATTGGCGACGACGGTCGCGATAGCGATGCGAGGAAACGCGTCGCGCCAAGACGCTGCCGGAGTCGTCGCTTCGATCGCTGCGACCGAAGCCAAGAATGTTCAACGCCCACGCCAACAAAACGCATAGCCGCATCGCCTCCAGGGTGAACCCAGGCTGTCCGCGCCGTTAACTATAAATTAACAAGATCTGCGGCCACTCCATGTTGCGGCGCGCGAGGGTGCTAGAACACGTCCACCCCACACCCTCCGCAGTGTTAAGGAAGAACGCCATGAGCAGGAACGCAATGCTGTCGATCGCGGTGTCGCTGGCCCTCGCGAGCGGTACGGCCTGGGCCCAGCAGCAGGAGGCGTCGCGCGCCAACGACTATGCCGGCGCCGCCTTCGACGCCAAGACCGCCGCCGAACCCGGCGCCGTGGACGAAGCCGCGGCCAAGAGCATCAGCACCAAGGGCGTCAGCTCCACCAAGCCGGGGCGCACGGTCGACGCCGCGGCAGAACCCGCATCCCGGAGCATCAGCGAGAAGGGCGTCCGCGCGTCCGGGGCGCAGCACCGTGTCGAGACCGCGGCCGAACCGGCGGACAAGAGCATCAGCGAGCAGGGCGTACGCGCCGCCAAACCGGACAGCGGCGTCGGTGCCGCGGTCGAGCCGGCGTCCAAGAGCATCAGCGAGAAAGGTCTGAGCGCCGACCAGCCTCGCCGCAAGAAGTGACCGGCGATCGCGCCGATGCGAGCGGACGTCGGGCGCGGCGTCCGCTCGTGGGCGGCGCGACCGCATCGGGAACGCTATCGATGGTGTGTTGTTGATCGTCCGCAGCCTGGAATCGATCGTCAACGCAGGGACGGTGCGCGGGCCAAAGGGGGATGACGCTGAAGTCACTGGATCCCCGCCTGCGCGGGGATGACGGCTCTGGGGGTACGCGGCAAGTGGGTGGTCGGGCTACGATGTTTGTCGCTGCGATGCTTGTCGCCGCGATGTTCATCGTTACGGTGCCACGTCGCCACGGCGCGCCGCGTCGGCGCACCGGTATGACAGGCTCAATCCAGCCGTTTGCGGAAGCGCGCGATCGCCAGCGTCATCATCACCGCGATGAAGCCCAGCAGCGCCAGCACGTCCGGCCACAGTTCCCACAGGGACGCGCCACGCAGCATGACGCCGCGGATCAGGCGCAGGAAATGGGTCAGCGGCAAGACCTCGGCCAGCCACTGCACCAGCTTGGGCATGCCCGCGAACGGGAACATGAAGCCCGACAGCAGGATCGAGGGCAGGAAGATGAAGAAAGTCATCTGCATGGCCTGGAACTGCGACTGCGCCTTGGTCGAGATCAGCAGGCCCAGGCTGAGGTTGGCGATGATCAGCAGCACCGCCGCCCAATAGACGTCGAACACGCTGCCGCGGATCGGCACCTCGAACAGCCACAGCCCCAGCAGGATCACCAGGGTGGTCTGGATCAGGCCGATGCCGGCATAGGGCAGTACCTTGCCGACCATCAGCTCGCTGCGGCTCAGCGGCGTGGCGATCAGCAGCTCCATGTTGCCGCGCTCGCGTTCGCGCACCACCGCCACCGCGGTGAACATCACCATGGTCATGGTCAGGATGATGCCGATCAGCCCGGGCACGATGTTCACCGCCGAGCGCCGCTCGGGGTTGTAGAACGCGACCACGCCGATCTGGCCGCCGCCCTGCCCCGGACCCGCGCGCAACGGCCGGTCGTTGGCGGTGGGCGCCGTGTTCAAGGGCAGTTGCGCCAGCTGCGCGGCCGCGGCCTGCACCGAGGTGTCGCTGCCGTCCACCAGCACCTGCACCGCCTCGCGGCCTTCGTAGCGGCGACGCTCGAAATCGGGCGGGATCACCACGCCCACGCTGATCTCGCCGCGGCGCAGGCGCTGCATCAGCTCCTCGGGCGTGCGCGCGGCGACGCTCGGGTCGATCACACCGGTCGCGACCATGTCCATCACCAGCGCGCGCGAGGCGGCGGTATTGGCCTGGTCGGCGACGCCGGTCTGCAGGCCGCGCAGATTGAGATTGATCGCATAGCCGAACAGCACCAGCTGCATCACCGGGATGCCGACGATCATGGCCAGCGTCACGCGGTCGCGGCGCATCTGCCGCAGTTCCTTCAGCACGATCGCGAACAGGCGGCGCAGGTTCATGCGGCACGCTCCTTGAGCGCCGCGTCGTCGCGGCCGCGCGTGGCCGAGACGAACACGTCTTCCAGATTGGGCTGCGAAGGCTCGACCTGGGCATCGATGCCGGCCTGGGCGAGCACGCCGCGCAGGCGCCCGGCGGTGTCGCCGTCGGCGTCGGCCAGCACGCGCAGGCTGTTGCCGATCTGCGCCACGCTGAGCACGCCGGGCACCGCCACCAGCGCCTGCTGCGCGCGCCGCGGCTGCGGCGCCAGCACTTCCACCGTGCGCCCGGCCAACTCGCCGGTGAGTTCCAGCGGCGTGCCGTCGGCCACCAGCACGCCGCGGTCGAGGATGGCGATGCGATGGCAGCGCTCGGCCTCGTCCATGTAGTGGGTGGACACCAGCAAGGTGGTGCCGGCGTCGGCCAGGTCGAACAATTTCTCCCAGAAGTCGCGGCGCGATTCGGGATCGACCGCGCTGGTGGGTTCGTCCAGGAACAGCAGCTCGGGCTTCTGGATCACCGCGCCGGCCAGCGCCAGGCGCTGCTTCTGGCCGCCGCTCATGGTGCCGGCCAACTGCTGCTGGCGGTCCTGGAAATGGTATTGCTCGACCAGCTCGTCGATGCGCTTGCGCGCCTCGTTGCGCGGGATGTCCTGCACCGCAGCCAGGAATTCCAGGTTCTCGCGCACCGTGAGGTCTTCAAACAGCGAGAACTTCTGGGTCATGTAGCCGATGCGCTTGCGCAGTTCCTCGGCCTGCTCCGGGATGCGCAGTCCCAGCACCTCGATCTCGCCGGCGCTGGGCGTGAGCAGGCCGCAGAGCATGCGGATGGTCGTGGACTTGCCCGAGCCGTTGGGCCCAAGGAATCCGTAGACGTGGGCGCGCGGTACGGTGAGGTCGACACGATCTACCGCCGTCAGGGCGCCGAACTGTTTGCTCAGGCCGCGCGCGCGGATCGCGGGTTCGGCGGCCGCCGCCTCAGGGCGGGCGCGCAACGCATGGGCGTCGGCGTTCACGGCTGCGCCTCATCGAACTCCACCCGCACCGGCAGGCCCGCAGGCAACTGCGCGGCGGTCTTGTCGGTCAGCTCCACTTCGGCCAGATAGCTCAGGCGCGCGGCGTCGTCGCCGGTCAACGCGTAGTACGGCGTGAAGTTGGGATCGCTGCGGATCGCGCGCACGCGCCCGCCCAGGGCCTGTTCTCGACCGTCGATGTAGACGCGTGCGCCCTGGCCGACGCGGACGTTGGCGCGGATCGTCTCGGGCACGTAGACGCGCGCGTACGGCGCGTCGCCGACTAGCATCACCGCCAGCGGCGCGCCCACCGGCGCCTGGTCGCCGAGCCGGTACGGCAGGCTGTCGACCACACCCGCGCGCGGCGCGACCACGTCCAGTTTCTGCAGGCTCACCTGCTGTGCGGCGGCCTGGGCTTGGGCCGCGGCCAGCGCGGACCGGCCCTGCGCGATCTGCTCGCTGCGGGTGCCGTGTTCCAGCTCCAGCAAGGCGGCCTGCGCCGCGCGCACCTGCGCCTCGGCGTTGCCGGCGGCCGCGCGCGCGCGATCGACATCGGAGGCGGCGACCAGCTTCTGCCGGCCCAGCGGCTGCAGGCGCGTGTAGTAGGCGCGCGCGTCGGCCGCCTGCGCCTGCGTTGCAGCCAGGTTCGCGCGCGCCTGCGCGATCGCCTCGCTGCGCGGCCCGGCCTGCAGTTCGGCCAGGGCCTCGCCGGCCTGGCGTGCTTGCGCCTGCAAGGCCGCCAGTTGCGACTGGGTGCGGTCGGGCTCCAGTTGCAGCAGCTGCGCGCCGGCGGCGACGCGCTCGCCTTCGCGCACGTCGATGCGCAGCACTTTCTCCGCGGCGGGCGCCGGCAGGCTGATGCGGTCCCATTCCAAGGTGCCCAGGGCCTGCGGACGATCGTCGCCGCAGGCGGACACGGCCAGCGCCAGCAGCAGCGGCGCGGTCCAGCGGGAAAGCGATGGGGAGGGACGGCTCATCGGATTGCTCCGGAAACACTGGATGTGGAAGTGGCGGGATCAGGTAGGGCGGAATCAGCCGCAGGCCAGGCCGCGGTCGAGCAAGGCGATGGTGTGTTCGCGCAGGGCCTGGTTGTCGAACGTCTCGATGCCGAATACGCGTTGCCAGACCGGTGCGCCGGCGATCGGGAACAGCGTCAGACCGACCAGGGACACCACCAGCAGGCGCGGATCGAGATCGGCGTTGAGGCGGCCGTCGCGCTGCGCCAGCGCGAACCGCTGCGCCAGCATCTGCGGCAGTTGCGGACCGATCTGGTCCACCAGCAGATCGCGCAGCGCGCCGCCCTCGCACAGCACCTCGCGCACCCACAGCGACGGGAACCACGGGTACTGCGCCACGGTGTCGCCGACGCCGCGCACGAAGGCGGCGATCAGCCGCGCGCTGTCGTCGCCGGCGGCCTGCAGATGGCCGGCGAGGCTGGCGATGGCCGGCATCACCCGCTCCTGGATCACCGCCGCCTGCAGCTGCTCGCGGTCGCCGAAGTAGTAGTGCAGCAGCGCCGGATTCACACCCGCCTCGATCGCGATGCTGCGCAGCGCGGTGGCGGCGATGCCCTGGCGGGTGTAGCAGACGATGGCCGCGTCCAGCAGGCGCGAGCGCAGATCGGGACCGTCCGCGGCCGGGCGCCCCGGGGCGCGACGGGTGGCGGCGGTTTTGCGGGGGCGGCGGGGCGCGCCGGAAGGCGGATCGATGCTCATACGCTTATTTAATTCAACATTTAATTAGTTCGCAAGCACGATCCGACGAACGGCCGGTGCGCGACAGACGGAGCCGCGCCGACATGAGGAAAGCCGGCGTGGCTTGCCCGCCGGATCCGCCCGCGACGGAGTGCGCGCCGAGCCGCCGACGGCGCCCGGCGCCGCCCGTCGGTGACGCGTATCGCGCCTGAGCAACCGGCCGTTAGGAAACGTATTGCCATCGGCCCCGTCGCGAACGCGTCAGCGCCCGCGACCGAATCCCATCGACGACGCCCGACTCCGCACGTCGCGCCGATCCCGCGCGGGCTAAGCTGCGCGCCAACGCACCCGAAGGCGCCGCGATGCCCACCGCTCCCACATCCAGCCTGCTTTCGCGCGGCGCCGTCGGCTTCTGGTTTCTGGGCCTGGGTGCGCTGGGCTTGCTGCGCGGCGCGATGCGCGCGTTCCGTCACGGCCCCTTCGCCGCCGACGCCGTCACCTGGGTGTGGCTGATCGGCTCGGCGCTGATCCTGCTCGCGGGCGCGGTCGTGGTCGTGCGCGCGGCGCGGTCGATGCGCGAGCGCGTCGACGACTGAACGCCGCCCTCGCCCGCCTTTGCGAAACCGCGCCGTCGGGCGCAAGCTGACACACCCGGCGCGCGATCGTGCGCGCGGTCCATGGAAGATCCCTCCCCCGATGCAAGCCCGTACCGCCTCCGAATTCGTACTCGAACCGGCCGACACCGAACGCCTAGCCAACCTCAGCGGCCCGTTCGACGGCCACCTGCGCCAGATCGAACTGCGCCTGGGTGTGGAGATCGCCAACCGCGGCAACGTGTTCCGCGTGGTCGGCCCGCAGCTCGCGGTCGGCAAGGCCGAACGCCTGTTGCGGCGACTGTGGCGCGACGCCGCCGAGGAAACCCTGGACGACGGCGCGATCCACCTCGCCCTGACCGAGTTCGACGCCGAACAGCTGGTCAACGACGACATCGAACCGCAGGAAGTCGCGATCCGGGTCAAGCGCGGCACCATCCGCGGCCGCGGCGCCAACCAGGCCAAGTACCTGCACGCGATCGCCGGCCACGACATCAATTTCGGCATCGGCCCGGCCGGCACCGGCAAGACCTTCCTGGCCGTGGCCAGCGCGGTCGAGGCCTTGAACGAGGCGCGCGTGCAGCGCCTGATCCTGGTGCGCCCCGCGGTGGAGGCCGGCGAGAAGCTCGGCTTCCTGCCCGGCGACCTGAGCCAGAAGGTCGACCCCTACCTGCGCCCGCTCTACGACGCGCTCTACGAAATGCTGGGCGTGGAGAAGGTGGTCAAGCTGTTGGAAAAGAATGTGATCGAGATCGCGCCACTGGCCTACATGCGCGGACGCACGCTTAACGATGCCTATGTGATCCTCGACGAGGCGCAGAACACCACGATCGAGCAGATGAAGATGTTCCTGACCCGCATCGGCTATGGCAGCACCGCCGTGGTCACCGGCGACCTCACCCAGATCGACCTGCCCAAGCATGTGAAGTCCGGGCTGCGCGATGCGCTGGACGTGCTGCGCAACGTCGACGGCATCAGCTTCACCTTCTTCGAGGCGCGCGACGTGGTCCGCCATCCGCTGGTCTCGCGCATCGTCAGCGCCTACGACGCCCGCGACGCGCAGGACGTCCAGACCGGCCCCTCCGCCTGACCCGCCCTAACCTTATTCCGACGCCCCGATGACCAAAGGCCCCGTCCGTCTCGATGTCGCGATCAGCTATGCGGTGCCGCGCACCGGCATACCGGCCGCGGTGAGCTTCCGCCGCTGGGTCGCGGCCGCGCTGGACAGCCGCATCCGCGAAGCCGACCTGGCGATCCGCATCGTCGGCACCAAGGAAGGCCGCGCGCTCAACCGCCACTACCGCGGCCGCGACTACGCGACCAACGTGCTCAGCTTCCCGGCCGAAGTGCCCGAAGGCCTGCCCAAGGGCGTCAAATTCCCGCTGCTGGGCGACCTGGTGATCTGCGCACCCGTGGTCGCGCGCGAGGCGCGCGAGCAGAAGAAGCCGCTGGCCGCGCACTACGCCCATCTCACCGTCCACGGCGCGCTGCACCTGCTGGGCTGGGATCACGAGGACGAGCGCGAGGCCGAGTGCATGGAACAGCTGGAGCGCGAGATCCTCGCGGGCCTGGGGATCGCCGATCCTTATCTTGAGGATTGAGGTCGCCTGAGTACGCGGCTTCGTCGGCGTCGAAGACGCCGCCGCAGGGTGCGGTGACAACCGCATCGTCGCGCGGGCTCGGATCGTCGCGACGATGCGGCTCGCCTTTGGCTCACCACATCCTACGCGGGGTGTTGGCTCGACCAATCCGTCGCGCGTTTGAACCCGCGAAGCACCCGCAGAATGCGGTTCGCCTTTGGCTCACCGCATCCTACGGCCGGACTCGCTCAGTCCGCTTGCGCTTTCACGACCTCGCCGTAGTTGAGCTCGCGCACGCCGGCTTCGATCTTCTTCAGGTCGCCGACCACGATCCACACCAGCTCGTCGGGCTTGACCGTCTTGCCGGCGCGCGCCAGCGCGTCGGCATCCAACGCGCGCAGGCGCTGGGCGTAGTCGTAGTAGTACTCGGGCGCGCGACCGGTGTTGGCGATGTCGGTCGCGGCGGCGACCAGCGAATCCAGGGTCTCGAAGCGTCCCGGCAGGCGCGCGACCTGGCTGCGCATGATGCTCTCGTACTCCTCGCCCACCAGCGGCCGCGCACCGGCGACGCCGCGGATTTCCTTGAGCACCTCGACCATGGACTCCTTGGTCTTGTCGGTCTGCACCGGCGCCACCACCACGAAGCTGCGCGGGCCACGCGCGCCGGACAGGCCGCCCGAGGTGCCGTAGGACCAATGCTTTTCCAGACGCAGGTTGCGATTGAGGCGCGAGGTGGCCATGCCGCCGAAATTGCGCATCACCGTTTCCAGCGCCAGATCGTCGTCGCTGGCGCCGGTGGGCCCCAGGTGCGCGGCCAGGATCACCGACTGCGGCGCGTCCGGCCGGTCGATCAGCACCACCTTGCCGCGTCCGGGCGAGCTCGGCGCGCTCAGGCGTTTGCTGGGCGCGGTGCCGCCTGCCCAGCCGCCGAATGCGCGTTCCAGTTCGGGTTTGAGCGCGTCCAGCGTGACGTCGCCGGCGACGATCAGGGTGGCGTTGCCGGGCACGAACCAACGCGCATGCCAGGCCTGCAGCGCCGAGCGCGGCAGCGCCGAAATGGTCGTCTCGCGGCCCAGGCTGCCGCCGGCATTGCCGTAGGCGTGGCCGGGCCCGTACAGCAGCGGCGGCAGGGTGCGCGTGGCGGCGCCGGTCGGGCTGGCGCGCTGCTGCTCGATCGCGGCCAGCTGCTGCTTGCGCTGGATCTCGACCATGTCCTCGGGGAAGGCCGGATTGCGCGCCACGTCCGCCAGCAGATCCAGCGAACCGCCCAGGTTCGGGCGCAGCGCGGTCAGGTAGACCAGGGATTGGTCCAGCGAATTGCCGACGTTCAAGGTCGCGCCGAGGGCGTCGCGCTCGTCGGCCAGGCGGAACGCGTCGCGCGTGGCCGTGCCCTTGAGCAACAGGTCCAGAGCGAAGCGCGAGGTGCCCGGCGCGTCGGCCGGATCGGCGCTCACGCCGGCATCGACCGCCAGGGCCACGCTGACCAGCGGCGCGGAGTGGCGCTCCAGCAGCATCACCTTGAGGCCGTTGGACAGCGTGGTGCGTTGCAGCTTCGGGAAATCGACCTGCGGCGGCGCGCCCAGCGCCGGCAGCAGCTTGCGATCGAACTCGTCCTTGCCCGCGCGCAGCTCCGGTGCCGGCGCCACGGTCAGGGTGGCGTGGTGGCGGCCCAGCCACTCGCGCGCGCTGGCCTGCACCTGCGCCGGCGTCAGCGTGGACAGGTCGCGCAGGCGGCGCAGATAGGCTTCCGGATCGCCGAAGTAGGTCTCGCTTTCGGCCAGCACGTCCGAGCGTCCGCCGAAGCCGCCCAGGCGCTGGCTATTGCGCGCGAAGTCGGCCAGGTAGCGGCTGCGCGCGCGCTGCAGGTCGGGCGCGGCCGGCGCCTGCGCGAGCGCGCGCGCCAGCACCGCGTCGAGTTCGCGCTCAGCCTCGGCCGGGTCCACGCCCGGCTTGACGTCGACGGTGACGATGAAGGTGCTGGTCAGCTGCTTGTCCCACACCGAGGCCGACACGTCGGTGGCCAGCTTGCGGTCGAACACCAGGCGGCGGCTCAGCGGCGCGCTCTCGCTGCCGGCCAGCACGCTGGCGAAGAGTTCCATGGCGTGAGTGTCGCGCTCGCCCATCGGCGGCAGATGCCAGGCGCGGTAGATGCGATGCTGCGGCACGCGGTCCTGCACGCTGTCGCGCAGGTCCTGCTCCAGCACCGGCACCCAGGCCTGCAGGCGCGGCAGCGGCGGGCCGGGCGGAATCGCGCCGAAGTATTTGGTCGCCAGCGCGCGCGCCTGCTCGACGGTGATGTCGCCGGCCAGCGCCAGCACCGCGTTGCTCGGACCATAGTAGGTGGCGTACCACTGCTTGATGTCGTCGAGCTTGGCCGCCTGCAGGTCTTCCATGCTGCCGATGGTCGGCCAGCTGTAGGGGTGCGAATACGGATAGATCAACTGCACCATGCGGTCGAACACGCGGCCGTAGGGCTGGTTCTCGCCCTGGCGCTTCTCGTTCTGGACCACGCCGCGCTCGCGCTCCAACATTTCCTGATTGATGTTGCCGGCCAGGAAGCCCATGCGGTCGGCCTCCAGGTACAAGGTGCGCTCCAGGCCCGAGACCGGCACGTCCTCGAAGAAGTTGGTGCGATCGGTGTTGGTGGTGCCGTTGCGGTTGTTGGCGCCCAAATCGTCCATCGCTTCGCGGAAGCCGTGCGGATAGTTCTGGCTGCCATTGAAGAAGAAGTGCTCGAACAGATGCGCGAAGCCGGTGCGCCCGCGGCGTTCGTCGCGCGAACCCACGTGGTACCAGACGTTGACCGCGACCAGCGGCACGCTGTGATCCTCGTGCACCAGCACGGTCAGGCCGTTGGGCAGCACGATGCGTTCGTGCTTGATGCGCAGGCTGTCTACGTCGGGCACGGTCGGCGCGGCGGCCCACGCAGCGGGAGCCGCCAGGGCGGCCATCAGCAGGAACAGGATCGGAGATCGGCGCATGGTCGGTACCGGTGGCAGCGAACGGGATAGGGCCCCGCACGCAGTCGCCCGCGCCATCGCGCCTGCACCCTGCCCGAGAGTTCCCCAAGCGCACGCTAGCAGCGCCCCGGCGGGGCGTCCTGGGCCAAAGGGCACGGGTAGGACCGCGGCGCGAACCTCGGGCTACGACCCTCGCCGCCGCGGTTGCGCCACGGGCAACGAGGCGACACGAGCCGCGGAACCGGGCCGGGCCATGCTGGACCTGCCAGTTTGGACGCACCGCCCGCCGGATCGAACCCCGGGCCGCCACGGCGGGTCGGTGCCCGCGCCCAGCCCAGCCCGGCACATCCCCGCCCGGCACGATGGATCGCCCCCGCAAGCCCGGTTGCACGCCCTTTACGCGGACCGCTGCCGTTGCGATTCGGCAGGCGCGCGCCCTCCTTCACACCCCGGCCCTGCGAGCGTTGAACCAAGTGCGAACGCGAGGCGACGCGGCCTACGTCGCCCAACGACCAGGAGACACGCATGCCTTACATGACCCAAAGCATGAGTTCGGGGACTCTGCCCGTCATCATGTACTACCGCAAGCAATCGAAGCCGCACGTCAGCCACAGCGAATCCGGCCAGTTCACCACCGACGCGATCGCCGCCTACGCGACGGCCAACAACATCGCGACCACGGACGTGGTCACCGGCACCTATCGCAGCGGCCAAGGGGTACCCCGAAGTCCATCAGCCGAAGAGATCTGAAGCCGGCCGTAGCGATCCGACCGGCCTCGCGCAGGCGGGAAGACCGCGCCTGCGCGCGCCGTCGCGCCTCGGCCGGTTCACCCTTACAGACAATCGGCCAGGCCGTCGTAAATGCTGCGCTGCGTCGCGGGCAGCGGCGCACGCAAGGGCGTATCGCCGTCCAGCGCCGCCAGCAGGGCCTCGATCGTGGTGCGCGGCGCCAGCGGCGCCTTGCAGCGCCACGAGCGCGCCTGCACCTGCACCCTACCGGTAGCCGGATCGATCTCCTCCTGGCTGCCGGCGAACACCCAGACGCACTGGGCGATGACGCCGCTCACGCGCTCCACCGAACACACGAAGCGCAGCGATTCCAGGTTGCTGTACTCGCCCTCGCAGAAGGTGTCGCCGCAGATTTCGTCGAAATCCCGCCGCAGACCGTGCACCACGCGATACCAGGCCTCGTACTCCGCGTCGCTGCGCAGGTAGCTGCCGGCATCCACGTACTCGGCGGCGGCCGCCGCCGTGGTGCAGACGGACGTAGACGCCGCCACAACGATCGAAGCCACGATCCTGCGTACGGCCAAGCGCTTCGACAAACCGCGCATAGACATTCCTCCTTGAATAGCGACCCCGCCAACCGGGGCATCACCACGCTAACCAAGCGCCGGCCCCGTCGTTATCGGTGTACTGGCCGATGTCTTGTCGGATTTATCCCAAAGATTCGTAGTGCAAATCCCAGACCCCAATGTCTCGCCCGCAGTCGACCTGGCTTTGTTGACGAGTCGGCTTGCACGCGGCGGGCAGTTCAGCGCAACCGCCTACCAGCAGCGCGAGATATCGGAGCTGGCTGCGCTCTTCGTGCCCGCGGCATTCAACCCCAAGGCTCCGCACAAGCTGTCCTGCACCTGCGAACCTTGCGGCGTCGCAGTGAGCGTGTATCCGTTGACCGTGCGATTCTCGATGGCGATCGTGTAATACGCCGTGCCTTGTCGGGGCGACACCCCCATCCCGGTCGGGATGTCGAACCCCACATAGGTTCCGTTGACGGTGCGGAAGCGCTCGGCCTGTTGAGAGATTTCCATCAGGTCGGCTTTGGCCTGGCCGCGCCGCGCTTTCCGAACGCTGTCCTGATAAGCCGGCACGGCAACGGCGACCAGAATGCCTGCGATCGCGACCGCGATCATCAACTCGATCAAGGTGAATCCTCGTGCTTCGGTGCGGCTCATGATTTCGAACACTCCTCAATGCGATCAACGAACCTGACGCCACGACTGACGGCCGCACATGCCGCCCTTGTACAGCGGGGGACCGCCCGCGGCCTTGATGATGCGCATGCATTGCTGGCCCTGCGCGGCAAGCCGCGCCTTGATGTCGTCCTCGGTCGCGTCTTCGCCCAACGGCGAAAGGGGCGGCGCGCTCATGACGTCGACATCGGTGACCGGCCCCTTGCTGTCCGTCTTGAGCTCGAACGCACCGGAACCGGCGGGGCTAGGCGTGGCCGTGGGCGAGCCGGCACGCACGCTGTCCATGTAGGCGCTACCGCTGAGCGCGCTTAGGCCGTACAGCCAATTGGTTCCGCCCATGGCGCAACCGGCCAGCGCCTGGTTCTTGGAACCGGCCATGGTCGGCTCGAATGTGGGGAAGAAGAAGGTGCCGCCCTGAACGCGCGGACGACCGACCATCCGCTCGCCGGCCTGCACCGGCGCCGCCGTCCCGGTCTTCACCGCCAGGTCGAGGAACCAGCCGGATTTCCCGGTGAAGTTGACCGAGTTCTGGGTGACTTCACGAACACCGTCGCTGTTGTCGTTGCTCAGCACCTGCTGCTGCAGGACGGTGTCGCGCGCCCCAGTGATGCGAACGCCACGGTCGACCACGCCGTAGGCGGATTGCATGTCCTTGTTCTCGGCGTCGCCGCCGAAGGAATAGCTGCCGGTGCCGAACAGGATCATCACACCGTTGGAGGGCCCCGCCACCGCATTCAACGCGCCGGTGATCGGCTGGCGCTTACCCGCAGCGTCCTTGGCCGTGAACAGCGGCTGGTTCGCACCCAGGGCCGGCGTATTCGTGCGCAGGTCGAACTTCCAGATGTTGCCATGCAGATCGCCGCCGTACACGGTATCGACGTAGCCGTCGCTGCCGGCGACGAACTTGCTGCCGTCATAACTGTAGCGGTCCAGCAGAACCACATTGCCCAATCCGTTGGAATCCGTCGGCACGCCGGTGCCCGCCGTCTCGGCCACCTCGATGGTGGAGGCAGCGCCCGTCGCCAGGTCCACCACGAACAAGGACGCCTTGCCGTTCTTGCTGCCGTAGCCGTTGCCGAAGATCGCTTTCCATTGCGTGCCCGCAGCCGTGCGTACCGGCGCGATCAGGGGCTTGCCCAGCACGTGACCGATTTGCTCGCCGACCGCACCGCTGACCTTGTCGTTGAGCTCCCACAGCACGCTACCGCTGCTGAACGAGGTCGGGTCCGTCACATCCAAGGCGAAGGCCCCCCGGCCGCCGGCCCCGGCCGTGCCGACCAACACCGTCTTCCATGCGCTGCCGGCGTAGGCGTCGGAGACGGTCACGGGGCCGTCCACGTAGTAGCGATGCTGGAAGATCTGGTCGCCCTTGCGATCCGGATCGTATGGAAACAGCAAGTTGCCCATATGCCCGAGCGAGGTATCGGGGATGAAACCGAAGGTCTCGGCGCCGCTGTCGCCGCGAAAACCGTGCAGCATGCCGTCGTTGGCCCCCACATAGACCATCGTCGGGCGCGCGCTTTTCTGCTTCAGGTACGCCGCGTAATCGTAGGGATCGTAGTCGCTGGACTTGGCGCCGCGCAGGCTGGTGAATCCATAATTGTCCGTGGGCGACGAAACCACCGGCGAAGAATTGACGATATCGCCCAGCCGGGTGGTCCGGTCGCGCAATTTGCCGCCGTTTTTCTTCTCGCCGGAATCCTGGCCCGCCAGGTAGGCCACGGCTTCGGCCTCGCTCACACCCAGCAGCGTCGCCGACAGCTCGCTGCAGACGGCCAAAGCATCGCTGCAGAGCCGGGCGAACACGTTTTTCAGATTGCCCGCGGTGAATGCGCGGACCGTAGGATTCACGCTGCCGCCGGCACTGGCGGCGAACAGAAGGTTGCGTCCGGTCCGGGGCAAGCTTTCGCCGACGTCCCATTTGCGCGTCAAGACGACCTGCCCGTCCTTGTCCACACCGACCGTGGAGCCCCGCAAACGCCCATACCAATCGGTGCCGTTGTTCCTGGACTCGAAGAACGGCTCGACCGACAGCGAGTTGCTGGAAATACGCGCACCGCTCAAACCCGCACTGCCGGAAGGACTGGCGCCTGTGGACACCGCCGCCAACACGCGACGCAACGCCGCGGTTATGTCGGCGGGCGCCTTGGCATTGACGTATTCGCCCCGGGTGTTGATGGTGGCATGCCAGATGTCGTCGACCGTGCTGGGCGTACCGTCCTGCCAACCCGCCCAGGCGGGACTTTCCACGAACGGATCCTTCGGCTGATTGGGATCGAAAAGAGTACCGCGCGCGCCCAGTGTGATGCCGTAGAAGTTCAGATGCAGCCTGCGCTCGCAATCCAATTTCTTGCTCGGCGAAGCGCTGGCGCACTCTTCCGGCACGGGCACCTGGCCCGCGCCGCCAGCCAGCGCGAAGCCGCCGTCAGAGCGCAGCGGCACCACTCCGCCGCTGGCGACATCGAGGTAGTAGCGACTGACGATATCGGCCATGGTGTTCGAGTAGCCGTCCTGAAACGGCGCCCCCATCTTGCCATCCACATTGCCGGGCGTCGCCGGCGTGGTGGTGCTGATGTTGGTATACCCATCGGTGAACAGCAGGACCGCATTTTTTTGGCATGCGCGCTGCACCGGCGCGCCGCGGCTATTTCCGGTGGCGGCATCGGTGCGCACGAACTGACCCGCGGCCGCGCTCACCGCCTGCAGATTCGGCGTGCCCTGAGCGGTATCGCTGGCCTGCAAGGACAGCATGCTCGTATACAAGGCGCGCCTGTCGTCCAGCACGGACATGTCGCGCATGGCGACACGCTCCGTAGCCGGATCGTCATAGCTGGCGAAGGAATTGATGGTGAAGTACCCGATGCGAAGGTTGCGCACATCGGCCATCGCCCGAGTCATGCCCGCGATCATCGCGCGGTTGCGATTCCCGTAGTAGCTGAACCAGTTGGCGAAGTTCTGCAGCATCGCGTTGTAGTTGGCCGCCGAGTTGAAGTTGTCCGACGCGATGGTGTACTTCCACAGGTCGCAGCCGGTCCCGCAGGCATTGGCGACGACCTGCCGCGCACTCGTCTTGTAGCCCTGCGGCTGTCTCGCGGCCGCAGTGGTGGTACGCATGTAAAACGTGGCCGGGTAGTACTGCATATAGACTTCGGCGCCGCCGCCGCTCCAAGTCATACCGCCCGGACCGATGGCGACATCGCTGGCGGCGCCTACGCGGCGGACCTTGGTTCCTGCAGGAAGAAACATGCCATCGCGCACCGTGAAGATGTCCGCGGTGCTGTATCGGTCCGCCGCCAGGTTCACTGTGTCCGCGTTGCGCGGATCCATTTTGGTCGAAGAGACCGAAGCGTTTCCTTCGGGATTGAGCAGGCTGTAGTCGTACGGCAGCTTGGCCGGCGGCACGCTCGCCGCCAACCAAGGCTCGTAGGTCACATTGGGATCGAAATAGGCCGGATTGAAGTCCGGCGAGCGAGCCGCGCCGAACGAGTCGAGCGGCGGCAGGAGGCGCCACGCGCTCACTACGACGCCGCTCGCGTCGCGGGCACGGTTGCCCGCCATTACGTAGTAGTAGTCGCAAGCGCCGGTGGTGCGGGGCGTGGCGGCCGACGAGAAAATGCCGAAGGTCCTGCCATCGTCCGAACCGAAGCACACGGCTCCGTCCGGCCCCGGGAACAACGTCTGGAATGCCATGGATCGCGAATCGTCCACCGTCATCACGAACGCGGGCGGAACGCCCTCGCCGCCTAAGCTCAAGGGCGCCTGCGCGAGAACGCCCGCCCCCTGCGTGTCGACATTGGCGCCGGACAAGGGGGCCCGCAGGCCGAGTGCGACCAGACCGGTCGCGACGACGGTAAACAGTATGCGGTAGGTATTCATGGCCGGGCCGCTCAAGGCAGGATGAAAATGGTGTCGACGACGGCATCGGAATTGGGCTGACCGGCGCGATCCCCGCGATAGACCGTGACGCGAAAATTCGAGAACACTTTCTCGCTGGCGGGTGCGCCGCCGTAGACGCCGATGTCGTTCGCGGGCACGCAGGCATCGATGTTGACGATGCGCGGCAGCGGATCCTTCGCGTCGGATCGCTCGCTCGCAATGGCGGCCTGCGCGCCGAAGCCGACCGGATCGTAGTTGCCGCACTCGTCGTCAGGGTGCACCGAGGCGGGATCGCTGCGAATGGCGGCTTCGGCCTGCCTGGCCGCCGCTTCCGCGCGCTGAAAAGCCGCGTTGGTGGCTTGATAGCTGCTGGACATGCGCTCCTGCATCGCAGCGATCTGCATGCCGGTGACGCCTAGCAGGGCCATGATGACCAGGAAGATCAGCGCCACGTAGAGGGCCGCGCCTCGTTGCTTGCGTGGACCGTGGAAGCCGGAACGATTCATGGCCTGTCTCCTCAGTTCTCGAACAGGCGGTTGCGCTGGGCCACGCTGGTTTCGTAGACCGACCGGTAGTAGCCGTCGTTCTGCGGATTCACCTGCGTTCCCAGCACCGACAATTGCTGGATCGCCGGATCGCGCTGCGCCGACACGGCGCCTTCGGAGCTGCGCATCACCAGTCCGATCTGAGCCAGGCCCACGCGGCGCCACAGCGCGGCGTTGGCGGCGCTGGGGTTGACCACGCCACCACCGATCTCATTGCCGGTCCAACTGGTGGTGATGTAGCCCGACGGCGGCTGACCGGCCGCGGTCACCCGGTCCTGCCCATACAGCAGTTGCAGGGACTCGACGCCTTCGACGAGTTCCTCCCGCACGGTGTCCAATGCGCCGGTCGATCCGCGCACGAAACGGGCGCGGAACAACGAGGGCGCACGGACGCCGGTGGCGCCGCTGCCCTCGCCGCGACCGACGTAATACACCACCACTTCGGCGCGGTAGAGCATGGTGCGGTGGAGGTCGTAAAGGTCCCGGTCGCCCATGAAATCGGACTGATTGAGCTGGCCACCGCCCGAAGCGACCGTGACGGTGCCGCTGCCGGCATCCACGGTGCCGGCAAACACGCTGGCGCGCAGGCAGTCGGACAGGCCGAACAGACCGCTGGCCGCCGTATCGGTGACCGTCTGCTTCCGGGCCGGAGCGATCGAGCCGGCACCGGACCCGGTATTGAACGCGGTGATGCCGGTGCTGTCCGGCGCGAAGTAGCGCATCACGACGATGTCGCTGTTCTGGACCGGCTGCAGCGCGACCAATTCGGCCGGCAAGGAAGGACTCCACTGGTTGGCGTTGCCTAGCGCGGGCTCGCCTTGGGCCAGCGTGACGGTGCTGCCCGGCGTAGTACCCAGCGCCTCGAAGCCCTGCAAACCGACGTCGAAGCGCAACGGATAAGGCGCCGCGGCGAAGTTGCCGGCCACGCGGTTGGCCTGGCTCAGAAACAGCAGGTTCAGACCGGCCTCGGCCGGACCCGGCGACAGCAGCAGCGCCGAATCGCTGACGCAGCCCAGGTGTCCCGCCATGCGCAGGTCGCGCTCCAGCGAGTCCATCGCGAAGCGTGCGTTCTCCTGCGCGCGCCCGATGCCTTCGGCCAGACGATAGGCCGCGCGCGATGCCGACATGACCTGCACCAGGCCCAGCATCAGCAGCATGCCGATCGCAAGCGCGACCATCAGTTCCACCAGCGACAGGCCGCGCTGCGCCTGCCCATGCTTGCGTGCTCGTGCGTTCATAGCTGGCTGGTCACCGCGTAGATGGATTGGCCGGAGCCGCGGGTCGCGGGGTTGAGGTCGTCGCTCCAGCGCAGCGTCACCGTGACCTCATCGCCGTTGAAGGTCACTTGGCCCTGCCCGCCCGGAAGGCCGGTGCTCACTTCGCAGCGCCACAGATCCATGCTGGCCTTGTAGTCGATCGTCGCGGCGCGCGCGCAGCCGTTCTTGTTGGCGCTGGCGGGGAAACTATCGAACGTCAGCGTGGCGTACTGCCGGGCGACCACGCGATGGGTGCGCATCATGTCCAGCACCTGATGCGACAGATCGACGGCCGTGGTGCGATGGTTGGCGCTCTGCGTATAGCGGATGTTGAGCGTCTGCAGGAAAGCCAGTCCGAGCAGGCCGAAGGCCAGCACCAACAGCGCGATCAGCACCTCGATCAGGGAAAAGCCGGCGACGGAGCGCGCCATCGGCTGCCGGAGCCGCGAAATCGACCGGCTCATGCGCAATCCGCCTTCTGCACGCGTACCTGACCGGCACGCGTGACGGTGAGATTGCGTTGCCTGCCCGCGGCACCGGCCGCGCAATCGGCGGCATGGGCGCTGAATTGCGCGTTGACGGCCGGCGCGGTCATGCGGCCGCGGCGATCGAAGACGATGACCGGCACCGCTGCCGCGGCGGTCACGCGCAGTTGCGCCGGGTTGCCCTGAAAGTAGCGGATCGCCGGCTCGTCGTCGCCCTTGGCGCCGTCCTGGTTGGCGTCGTTCCACACCAGCCAGCCGGCGCTCCAATCGCCGCCGCAGACGGTACCGTCCGCGCTTGGGCACATGCCACCGGCGCGTTTACTGCGAACGCCCTCGCTGCGCGCCAGATTGACCCCGGCGATCATCGAGTTGGAGGCCGCAGCCAGGCGGTTGGAGGCCAAAGCGGCCGAGAACGAGGGCCAGGCCAACGCCAGCAATATGCCCAGGATGGCGATGGCGATCATCAGTTCCATCAAGGTGAAGCCATCCGATCGCGTCGTAGCCATACCCTTCCCCGCCCGGACATGCGCAGCCCGAATCCGGCGCGATCCTATCCAGCCAAGCGCATGCACCACGAAGCTTTTTGCGACCAAAGGCATGCCGCGGGGAGCGAACGGCGACCGCTCCACCAGCACTACAAAACCATTGCGTAAAACTGGTGATAAATAGCCACAAGAGCGCTTTTTTTCGCAGTTTTGCGCACTATTTGAATCAAACACTCACCACGAAGGCACTTACAAAATGCCTTGAAGCCGTAAGCCACCGCCTCCATTCGATCGAGCCGAATTCCTACTCGGCATCGCGTCGTTTCCCGACGGCGCGACTGCGCGGTCGCGGGAAACACTAAGCATCCCTTTCCAGGAATACGGCGCATGCACCGTTCGCAAGGATTCACCCTTATCGACGCGATACTCGGGCTCATCGTTCTTTCGTTAGTACTTGCCCTGACCGTCCCCACCGTCGTGCGAGCGAGCGCCCGCGTACGCATGGGCGATGTCGCCGCGTCCATGACCGAAACCTTCCTCACCTCGACCCGGCTGGCGGTGACCACCGGCAGCGCCATGGTGGTATGCCCGGTGACCGAACGCGGCGACTGCCAGGAAGGCACGGACTGGAGCCGCGGCTGGCTGGTGTACGCGGACATAGACGGCGATCGCCGCCACGGCGGCCCGGATACGGTGGTCCATCGCGCCTCGCCGCCCACCGGAGGCCTGCGCCTGTACAGCACGCAGGGCCGGGACCGCCTGGTGTTTCAGACCGACGGCGGCAACGAGGGCAGCAACGCCTCCTTCACGGTCTGTTCGCCCGATATCGGCGAAATCGGCGTACTGGTCCTGTCCAATGCGGGCCGATTCCGCTTCGCCGAGCATGACGAGCCGCTGGGCCGCCCCTGTCCGTAACGGCGGTCCGGAGCCCAGCCCGCCAAGCCGGACCGGAGAGTGCCTCGGAACCCCGCCCCACAGCGCTCATCGCCTGGGGGCCTGGGGGCCCGCCCGCCAGTCGCCTCCCGAGCCGCGGCCGGGTATCCGGGTTAGACTGACGGTCTCGCCCTGCCCCCAAGGGCCTAATGCACGCATCGCATGTCCGAGGACGACAGTAGTCAACACAGCGAACATCCGGAGAAACGACGCTCCTGGCTGGAGCGGATCAGCTCGGCGCTGTCCGGCGAACCTACCACTCGTGAAGACCTGGTCGAGCTGCTGCGCGACGCCCAGGCCGATGGGCTGATCGCCGCCGATACCCTGCGCATGATGGAAGGCGCGATCGCCGTGTCCGACCTCACCGTGGGCGACGTGATGATTCCGCGCTCGCAGATGGTGGTGCTGCCGGCCGACGGTAAGTTCCTGGACCTGATGAAGCAGGTGGTCGAATCCGGCCACTCGCGCTTCCCGGTGCACGGCGACGACAAGGACGAGATCCTCGGCGTGCTGTTGGCCAAGGACCTGTTGCGCGGCGTGGTCGCCGACAACGGACCCGGCAGCATCCACGAGCTGCTGCGTCCGGCGGTGCTGATACCCGAGTCCAAGCGCCTGGACGTGCTGCTGCGCGAGTTCCGCCAGTCGCGCAACCACATGGCGATCGTGATCGACGAGCACGGCGGCGTCGCCGGCCTGCTGACCATCGAGGACGTGCTGGAACAGATCGTCGGCGAGATCGACGACGAGCACGACGACGCCGAAGATCCCAACGCACTGATCGCGGCCCAGGCCGACGGCCAGTACGTGGTCGACGCGCTGACGCCGATCGCCGATTTCAACGAACGTTTCGGCGCCGATTTCGACGACGACGAGTACGACACCATCGGCGGCCTGGTCACGGCCGCGATCGGACACCTGCCCGAGGCCGGCGAGGAACTCACGCTGGGTCGCTTCGTGTTCCGCGTCGCCAGCGCCGATGCGCGCCGCGTGCACGCCTTCCACGTCGGCGTGCTGGGCAAGGATTGAGCACGGCGGGTGCCGCTCGCGGCGTCGCCCGCTCGCGGTCGGGCCGACTCGCCCACCGATTCGGTCATATCCGCACGGACGTCGCCGCTTAGAATGGCCCGACCCGACGACCGGCTGCCTGCCTTGAATTCGATACGCCGCGCCCTGCTCCGCTTGTCCGCCACTGCCGCGCTGTGGCTGTGCATCGCCGCCGCGTACGCGCAAGCCCTGGACGCGACCGGACCCGCACCGCTGGACACCGCGACGCCGACGCCCGCCGCGACCGTTCACGCCGCGGCACCGCCGCGCATCGGCATGGCCACCATGCAGCCCGGCGAGATTTTCTGGGAGCGCTTCGGCCACGACTCGATCGTGGTCCTGGACCCCGTCACCGGCGCGGCGACCTCGTACAACTTCGGCTTCTTCGATCCGGAAGCGCCGGACTTCATCGCCCGCTTCGTGCGCAACGACATGCGCTACCGCCTGGCCGCGTTGCCGCTGGAGCAGGACCTGGCGCTATACCGCGAGGAAGGCCGCGGCGTATCGATCCAGTGGCTGGACCTGGACGACGACCAGGCGCGCACGCTGGCCGCGACCCTGGCCGAGAACGCCAAGCCCGAGAACGCCTACTACCGCTACCAGTACTTCGACGACAACTGCGCCACCCGCGTACGCGACGCCATCGACCGCGCGCTCGGCGGCGCCTTGCGGCGCCAGATCGAGAGCCGCTCGCACGGCAGTACGTTCCGCAGCGAAGCGGTGCGGCTGGCCTCGCCGGCGCCGTGGATGTGGCTGGGTTTCGACATCGGCCTGGGGCCGTCGGCCGACCTGCCGCTGCCGGTGTGGAAGGAGTCGTACGTGCCGATGCGCCTGGCCGCGGCCCTGCGCGAGAGCAAGAACACCCAGGGCCGGCCGCTGGTGCTGTCCGAGCAGCAGATCCTGCCGCATCGGATCGCGCCCGAGCCGCCGGACATGCCGATCAACTGGGTGCCGTGGGCCTTGTCGGGCATCGTGCTGGGCCTGGCCCTGGCCTGGCTGGGCCGCCGCCGTCCACGCGTGTTGGCGGCGATCGCGCTGCCGCTGTGGACGCTGTGCGGCGTGCTGTCGGCGCTGATGCTGTTCATCTGGTTCGGCACCCAACACACCTACGGCTGGGCCAACCAGAACCTGCTGCTGTTCAATCCGCTGTGCTGGCTGCTGTGGCTGGGCGGCTGGCGCGTGCTGCGCGGGCGCGAGGCCGGCCCCTGGTTCGGGCGTTTGCTGGGCGTGGTGGTGGCCTGCGCGGTGCTGGCGCTGTTCGCGCACTGGCTGCCGGTGCAGCCGCAGCGCAACGTGCACTGGATCAGCCTGCTGCTGCCGCTGCACCTGGGCCTTTGGCTGGGATTCCGCGGGCGCTGAGCACGCGCGCGCGGCTTGCCCGCCAAGCCGCGCACGGGCACGATGCGAGCGATGAAAGACCCTAACCTGCCCCAATGCGTGATCAACTGCGCGGCCTACAGCCGCGAAGGCGTGCGCACAGACATCAGCCTGGACCGCATCAGCGACGTGCTGGCGGTGGACGACGGCAGTTTCGTCTGGGTCGGCCTGTACGAGCCCGACGAAGGCATCCTGGAAAAACTGCAGGAAGAATTCTGCCTGCACGATCTGGCCATCGAGGACGCGCACAACGCGCACCAGCGCCCCAAGATCGAAACCTACGGCAATTCGCTGTTCATCGTCGTGCACACCGCGCAGAGCGTGGACAGCCATATCCGTTTCGGCGAGACCCACCTGTTCGTGGGCCCGCGCTACCTGGTCACCGTGCGCCACGGCGCCTCCAGCAGCTACGCCGCCGCGCGCCTGCGGCTGGAGCGCGAATCCGAGGAACTGCGCCACGGGCCGGCCTCGGCGCTGTACGTGGTGCTGGACATGGTGGTCGACAACTTCACGCCCATCGTCGACGAGTTCAGCCAGGAGCTCAACGAGCTGGAGAAGGACGTCTTCGCCGACGACTTCCGCAAGGGCACGGTCGAAAAACTCTACGACCTCAAGCGCGAGCTGACCCGCCTGCGCATGGCGGTGGCGCCGCTGCAGGACATTCTCGGCCAGCTCGCACGCTCGCGCAGCGCGCTGATCGACGAGGAAAGCCAGCTCTATTTCCGCGACGTGCTCGACCATGCGGTGCGCATCAACGAAACCACCGACACCTTGCGCGAGATGCTGACCGCGGCGATGAGCGTCAACCTGTCGCTGGTGACCATCCGCCAGGGCGAGATCGTCAAGCGCCTGGCCGGCTGGGCCTCGCTGCTGGCCGCGCCGACCCTGATCGCCAGCTGGTACGGCATGAACTTCGTGCACATGCCGGAACTGGCCGGCGAACACAGCTACTGGATCCTGATCGGTGTGACGGTGGTGATCTGCATCGTGCTGTTCGGGTTCCTGCGACGCGCGAAGTGGCTATAGCGGCGGGGCTCTAACCGCTTCGGGGCAGGAGCGGCGCAAGCCGCGACCACGCAGCTCCGGCCACGACGCGGTCGCGGCTCACGCCGCTCCTACCCCAAAGCCGCGCGTGTCGGCGACGCTCGTCGCCGGATCCCCACACCCGTCATTCCGGCGAACGCCGGAACCCATTTTGATCTCGCTTCCTCCGACACGACGGCGCGACGACCAGCCCGGCGCCGCCACGACCGCGTCGCAACCATGAACAGCCGCCGACACCGGCCCTTAGACCAAAGTACTAGCCCCGATGCCGCACTGCGCATTGACCCCGGGCGGACCCAGGGGCGACGCTGCTCAGGTCCATTCGGAGGCGCGATATGAAAGGTTTGTCCTGGCTCGGCTGGGGCCTGTTGGCGGTGCTGGCGGCGTTCTGCCTGGGCACCGTGGCCCTGCACCGCGGCGAATCCATCAGCGCGATGTGGCTGGTGGTGGCGGCGGTCTCCACGTTCACCATCGCCTACCGTTTCTACGGCCGCTACATCGCCCAGCGCGCGTTGGGCGTCGACCCCAGCCGCGCGACCCCGGCCTGGCGCCGCAACGACGGCCTGGACTACGTACCGACCGAAAAGAGCGTCGTGTTCGGCCACCACTTCGCCGCCATCGCCGGCGCCGGCCCGCTGGTCGGTCCGGTGCTGGCCGCGCAGATGGGTTACCTGCCCGGCACCTTGTGGATCCTGTTCGGCGTGGTCCTGGCCGGCGCGGTGCAGGACATGCTGGTGCTGTTCTTCTCCACCCGCCGCGACGGCCGCTCGCTGGGCGAAATGATCCGCGCCGAGATGGGCCCGGCCGCGGGCGTGATCTCGATGATCGGCATCCTGATGATCATGGTGATTCTGCTGGCGGTGCTGGCGCTGGTGGTGGTCAAGGCGCTGGCGGAAAGCCCCTGGGGCACCTTCACCGTCGCCATGACCATCCCCATCGCGATCCTCATGGGCGTGTACCTGCGCTACTTCCGCCCGGGCCGCATCCTGGAAGTGTCGGTGATCGGCTTCGTCCTGCTGCTGCTGGCGATCTGGCTGGGCGGCCAGGTCGCCGCGCATCCGACCTGGGGCGAGATGTTCCACCTCAAGGGCACCACCCTGGCCTGGCTGATGATCGGTTACGGCTTCATCGCCTCGGTGCTGCCGGTGTGGTTCCTGCTGGCGCCGCGCGATTACCTGTCGACCTTCCTCAAGATCGGCACCGTGCTGGTGCTGGCGCTGGCGATCGTGATCGCGGCGCCGCAACTGCAGATGCCGGCGATGACCCAATTCGTCGACGGCACCGGACCGGTGTTCTCCGGCAAGCTGTTCCCATTCCTGTTCATCACCATCGCCTGCGGCGCGGTGTCCGGCTTCCATGCGCTGATCTCCTCGGGCACCACGCCCAAGATGATCTCCAACGAAGGCGATGTGCGCCTGGTCGGCTACGGCGGCATGCTGATGGAGGCCTTTGTCGCGATCATGGCCCTGATCGCCGCCTGCGTGTTGCAGCCGGGCGTGTACTTCGCGATGAACGCACCCGGCGCGCTGATCGGCACCACCGCCGAATCGGCCGCCGCCGCGATCTCCAACTGGGGCTTCGTGATCACGCCCGACGTGTTGACCGCCACCGCCAAGGAAATCGGCGAGAGCACCATCCTGTCCCGCACCGGCGGCGCGCCGACCCTGGCCGTGGGCATGGCGCAGATCCTGCACGGGCTGATTCCGGGCGAAGGCATGATGGCGTTCTGGTACCACTACGCGATCCTGTTCGAAGCGCTGTTCATCCTGACCACCATCGATGCCGGCACGCGCGTGGCGCGCTTCATGATCCAGGAGTTGATCGGCCTGGCTTACACGCCGTTCCAGCGCACCGACAGCTGGGCCGCCAACATCGCCAGTACTCTGCTCGCGGTGTCGATGTGGGGCTACTTCCTCTACCAGGGCGTGGTCGATCCCTTGGGCGGCATCAACACGCTGTGGCCGCTGTTCGGCATCGCCAACCAGATGCTCGCGGGCCTGGCACTGGTGTTCTGCTGCGTGGTGATGGTGAAGATGAAGCGCGAGAAGTATCTGTGGATTCCGCTGATTCCCACCGTCTGGCTGCTGATCTGCACGCTCACCGCGGGCTGGCAGAAGCTGTTCGATCCCAATCCCAAGATCGGCTTCATCGCCAACGCCCGCAAGTTCGCCGAGGCCGCCGCGCGCGGCGAGGTGCTGGCGCCGGCCAAGTCGGTCGAGGAGATGCAGCGGGTGGTGTTCAACAACTACCTCGACGCCGGGCTGACCGCGCTGTTCGTGGCGGTGGTGATCGCGACGGTGTTCTTCGGTCTGCGCGCGGCCTTCGCCGCGCGTCGCGCCAACACGGCCACGGCCAAGGAGAGCGACTATGTCGCGCTGGACACGCTGGCTCGTTGACGGCGGCGCATTGGCCGCGTCGCTGCTGCTGCGCTGGTGGCGCACGGCGGCGCAGACCGCGCGCCTGGCGATCGGGATACCGGACTACGATTACTACGTCGAGCACATGCAGCGCGCGCATCCGGGGCTGGAGCCGATGTCGCGCGACGCTTTCTTCCACGAACGCATGATGGCGCGCTACGGCAAGGGGCGTTCGCGTTGTTGTTGAAGCCTAATGCACTAAACAAAGGCCGCCAAGGGCGGCCTTTTTCTTTCGTAGGGTGCGGTGACAACCGCATCATTGCCATGCTCGGTGACGCGCATGATGCGGTGCGCCTACGGCTTACCGAATTCTACGGCCGCTTGGGCTTCCGCCTCCCCCTTTGGAAAAGGGGGACTGAGGGGGATTCGCTTTGCCATCCGCATCGCCTGAGGTCGAAAGCGAATCCTCCCCAACCCTTCTTTTTCAAAGGAGGGAGCCGACAAAAAAGGCCGCCCGAAGGCGGCCTTTGCCTGCTACGCAGCATCGCCGCGCGCGCGGCCCGACGCCTCACTGACCGATATGCTGCTTCAGCCAGCCGTTGACCGTGTCGTGCCACAGCACGCTGTTCTGCGGCTTGAGCACCCAATGGTTCTCGTTGGGGAAATACAGGAACTTGGACGCGATGCCCTGACGCTGCAGCGCGGTGAACGCGGCCAGGCCCTGCTCGACCGGGATGCGGAAGTCCTGCTGGCCGTGCACCACCAGCATCGGCACGCGCCACTTGTCGACGTGATTGACCGGGTTGAAGCGCTCGTAGTTCTTCGGCACCTCGTACGGCGTGCCGCCCTGCTCCCACTCGGTGAACCACAGCTCCTCGGTGGCGTAACCCATCATGCGCTGATCGAACACGCCGTCGTGATTGACCAGGCACTTCCACGGCTGGTTCCAGTTGCCGGCGATCCAGTTGACCATGAAGCCGCCGTAGGACGCGCCCAGCGCGCAGGCCTTGTCGCCGTTGAGGAAGCTGTACTTCTTCTGCGCCGCCGCCCAGCCCTTCTGCAGATCCTCCAGCGGACGGTCGCCCCAATGCTGGCTGATCGCGTCGGTGAAGGCCTGGCCGTAGCCGGTGGAACCGTGGAAGTCGATCATGACCACCGCATAGCCCTGGCCGGCGTAGGTCTGCGGATTCCAGCGGTAGCTCCAGCCGTCGCCGAAGCTGCCCTGCGGGCCGCCGTGGATCAGGAACGCGACCGGATAGCGCTGGCCTTCCTGATAGTTCCAGGGCTTGACCACGTAGCCGCGCACGGTGTCGCCGTTCCAACCCTTGAACTCGAACTGCTCGTAGTCGCCGAAGCTCACGTCCTTGAGCATTTCGCTGGCGCTGGGCGTGATCGCGCGCACCGGCGCGCCGTCGATGCCGCCGACGAAGACCTGGTCGCCGCTCTTGAGGCTGTTGCGGGTGAAGGCGAACGTCGGGCCGCCACGCACCAGCGAGGACACGCTGCCGTCGCCGATCAGGCGGGTGGCGCTGCCGTTGGCGATGTCCACGCCGAACACCGGCAGCTGGCCCATGTCCTGCGCAGTGGTGTAGATCGTCTTGCCGTCGGCGGACAGCACGATGCCATCGGCCGAACGGTCCCACTTCGCCGCGATCTCGCGGCGCTGGCCGCTGCCCAGGTCCAACGCCATCAGGCCGAAGCGGTCGGCTTCGAAGCCCGGACGCTTCATCGCGCGGTAGTACAGCGTGTTGCCGTCGTCGCTGAACACCGGGCCGGTGTCCCAGGCCGGATTGTCGGGCGTGAGGTTGCGCGCCGTGCCGCTGCCGTCGGCGCTGACGCGGTACAGATCGAAGTTGGTCGACCACGGCTCCTTGGCATCGGCCTGACGCGCGCTCAGCACCAGCGACTGACCGTCCGGCGCCCAGGTGTACTCGCCGCTGTCGCCGAACGGACGCGAGGGCACGTCGCCGATCACGTCGCCGCCGACCAGGGTCGCGCTGGCGACGGGCTTGATCGCGCCCTGCTTATTCGCCACCGGCAAGGCGGTCACGAACAGACGGTTCAGGCGGCCGTCGTTCCAGGCGTCCCAATGGCGCACGAACATGCGGTCGAAGACCACGCCGCTGGCCTTGCTGGCGGCGCGCTCGTCGACGCGCTTCTTGCTGCAGTTGAGATCGGAAGCGCAATCCACATAGGTCTCGGCGCTGAACGCCACGCGCTTGCCGTCGGGCGAGAGCTGGTAGCTGCCGACATCGGCCGCGAACGCGGTCAGTTGCTTGGGCGTGCCGCCGCTGGCCGCGATCGAATACAGCTGCTGGCTGCCGGACTTGGCGCTCAGGAAGTAGACGGTGCGGCCGTCGGGCGAGAACGCCGGCGAGTTCACGCTCCAGCCGGCGGGCGTGAGCGGCTGCGGCGGCGCCGCATCGCGCGCGAACAGATCCTCCACGAACAGGCCGGTGCTGGATTTGTTGCCGGCGAAGTCGACCTTGCGCTTGGCGAACACCAGCCGGCGCCCGTCCGGCGACACGGTCGGCGAGGACACGCGGTCCATGGTGGCCATGTCGCGCACCTCGAAACCGCGCGGCGCGGCGGTGGCGGTGGCGGGCAACGCGGCCGCGATCAGCAGCGGCAGGACGGCGTGACGCAGGTTCATGGCAACTCCGGGCGGGACCAAAACGCCGATGGTAGGGGTCCGGGCCGGGGGCCGCAAAGGCCCAAGGTCCGCCCCGGCCCGCTCCGGCCCGGGCCGGCCGCCCGGGCCGACGCCGCTATACTCCCCCGATTGTCCCGAATGCCCTCCCTACGGAGCCCGTTGTGACCGTACCCGCAACCGCATCGACGCCGGCCAACGGCGAGTTCTTCGGCCATCCCAAGGGCCTGTACGTGTGCTTCTTCACCGAGATGTGGGAGCGCTTCTCCTTCTACGGCATGAAGGCGCTGCTGCTGCTGTACCTGCTGAAGTACCACCTGTTCACCGACGACGCCGGCTACGACCTGCTGGGCGCCTACGGCGGCCTGGTCTACGCCATGCCGGTGATCGGCGGCCTGCTGGCCGACCGCTACCTGGGCATGCGCAAGGCGGTGGTACTGGGCGGCGTGCTGCTGGTGCTGGGCCACATGGGCATGGCCTACGAGGGCCATGCGGCCACCCGCCTGGCCGACGGCACGATCCAGCGCGACCAGGGCGCGCTGCAGGTGTTCTACCTCTCGCTGTCGCTGATCATCATGGGCGTGGGCTTTCTCAAGCCCAACATCTCCACCATCGTCGGCAAGCTCTATCCCGAGAACGATCCGCGCCGCGATTCCGGCTTCACCCTGTTCTACGCCGGCATCAACGTCGGCGCGATGTTCGCCAGCCTGATCTGCGCCTTCCTGGGCGAAACCTACGGCTGGAAGTACGGCTTCGGCGCCGCCGGCGTCGGCATGGTGGCCGGCCTGATCATGTTCATCTGGGGCCAGAAATACCTGTACGGCCATGCCGATCCCTCCAATCCCGCCGTACTGCGCGAACGCGTCGCCGGCCTGCCGCGCGAGTGGTGGATCTACATCGGCTCGTTCGCCGGCGTGGCCGTGGTGTGGCAGCTGATCCAGCGCACCGAGACCGTGCATGGCGCCATGCACCTGATCGCGGCCGGTTTCGGCCTGTGGTTCGTCTACTTCCTGGTCACGCAATGCACCAAGGTGCAACGTGAGCAGATGATCTCGCTGCTGTTGATGATCGTCGGCGTGCTGGTGTTCTTCACCCTGTACGAGCAGACCTACGGCAGCTGGATCACCTTCAGCGACCGCTTGCTGACCAAGGACATGTTCCCCAGCCTCAGCGGTTTCAGCAGCGGTGCGCTGCCGTGGTCGCTGTTCCTGCTGGCGGCCAGCCCGTTCCTGATGATCGCGGCGCTCAAGGCCAGCGACCGCGGCAATGCCGGCCTGGCCAAGACCATGGTCGGCCTGCTGGGCCTGGGGCTGGCGGTGGCCTGCTTCCACGACGTGGTGCTGAAACCGCAGACCGCCGGTTCGCTGACCTTCCTGGGCGCGTTCTTCATCATCGTGTTGTCGCCGATCTTCGCCTGGCTGTGGCCGTGGCTGGAGCGGCGCGGCCTCAACCCGAGCAAGCCGGCCAAGATCGCCATCGGCCTGATCGTGGCCGGCCTGGCGTTCGTGCCGCTGATGATGGCCGCGCAGGCCACCGCCGGCGGCACCATGGCCAGCGTGTGGTGGCTGGTGCTGGCCTACTTCGTGCTCGAAGTCGGCGAGATGTGCCTGTCGCCGATCGGCCTGTCCGCGGTCACCCAGCTGTCGGTGGCGCGCGTGGTCGGCCTGATGATGGGCGGCTTCTGGCTGGCGACGGCGTACTCGGAAGTGCTGGCCGCGCAGTTCGGCAAGCTGGCCTCGCTGGACCTGCCGGAGGGCGCCGCGGTCGACTTCGCCGCCGCCAGCGCCAAGTACGGCGAGCTGTTCCAGCTGATGATGTGGATCGGCATCGGCTCGGGCGTGCTGTACTTCGTGCTGTCGCCGCTGCTGCGCAAGTGGATGCACGGGGTGAAGTGAGGCCCCGTGTCGCTCAAGAAGAAACGGCGCCTTTCGGCGCCGTTTCTTTTCCCGCTGAGGCGGCACGTGGCCGCGCAACAGAACGGCTTTACTTGCCGCCGGCTGCTGCCGGCGCCGCAGCGGCTTGCCCGCCGAGGTGACGCGACAGGAAGGCCAGCAAGCGCGTGTAGTACTCGCGCCGATGCTGCTGGGTGTAGAAGCCGTGGCCCTCGGTGTCGTAGTACAGCGTTTCGACTGAAGCTCCTGCCTTCACAAGGGCTCGCTCCATCATTTTGCTGTGCTCTATCGGCGCAACCTTATCTTCGCCGCCGGCAACCAAAAACACGGGAACCTTGATGCGCTCCGCGATGCGGTTCGGCGAAACGGCCGCGAGCTTGGCGGGATCATCGCCCACCCATTCGGCGGACCAGATCTTGTTACGGTCAGTACCGCCCGGGGTATCCTCCTTGATCATCGCCGGCAAGTCGTAAACGCCGACGTAGCCGACCGCGCACCTATACAAAGTCGGCTCCTTGGCCACGCCCATCAGCGAAGCGTAGGCACCGTAGCTGGCGCCATACAGGCAGATCCTGGACGGATCAGCTGCACCCTCCTTGATCGCCCAGCGCGTGGCGTCGGTCAGGTCGTCCTGCATCGTGCCGCCCCACTGTTTGGCGCCCGCTACCTGGAAGGCGCGGCCATACCCACCGGAGCCGCGATAGTTGACCTGCAGCACGGCGTAACCTGCGGCCGCCAAAATCTGCGAATCGGTCTGAAAGCCCCATTCGTCCTTGATGCCGAAAGGCCCGCCATGCGGCATTACGATCAGGGGCAATTGCTTACCGCTCGATCCATGCGGCACGGTCAGAAGCCCATGGATCTCCAATCCATCGCGTGCCGTGTACTTGATCGGACGCATCTCGGACATTCCCGCCGGATCGAACCAGTCACGTCGGCTCAACAGATGCTCGGCCTTCTTCGCCACGGTGTCGAATAGGTAGAAATCGCCTGGATTTCGGTCGCTCCATACCTGCACCAGCAACAGTCGCCCATCCGAGGTCTTTGAAGTGATATGGACGACATCCCCTCCGAATGCCGCCTCCAGACTGCGGTACAGCCTCGCCTCCGGTGCAGCCGTATCGAAGAACACACTGCGCGGCTTACCGTCGGCGAACATCACGCCAACGGGGATCGATGTCGCGCCTTGGTAGATGATCGAATCGGGATCAACCACCTTGTCGCGCACTACTTCCTTACGTGTCTCCGACGCAATATCGAATGAAACGATCGCATCGGGGCCTTCCTTGTGATCGACCTGCAAGTAGGCGATTTTGTCGTCGGCAGAGAATCCGATCGGCCATTCAACGCCGTCCGCAACCAATTCGTCGCTGATCAGCTTCCACTCCGTGCCATCGCCGGTTCGGTAGTAGAGCTTCCGAACGTTATCCGCTCCCACACCGGTGGCGAAGCGAACAACTCCCTGGTTATCGGTGATGAAATCCGCATTGCGCACGGGTGCACGCGCCAACTGCGCACGGCGACCGGTGAAAACGTCGAGCCTCTCGGCACGGGTATAGGGATCCTGGCTGAACGGCGAGACCGAGATAATCACGTTCTTGTCGTCCGCCGGCAGATCGTCCACAAGGAAAGCGGCGATTTGCTCGACCTTCTTAGGTTGGATCTTGGTTCCTAGGCCTGCGCCCTGCACGCTCTGCCCAACCAACAGACCCGCTTGGGTGCCGTCAGCGTTGATCGCATAAAGGTTGCCGTCCAGCAGCGGCTCGTCCAGCGACCCGAACTTGCGCGACATGCTGATCACCACGCGTTCCGGACCGACCCACCAAAAGCCCGCGACGTGGGTGTTCTTCTCGAGCCGGAAATTGGCGGTGACCTTGTTGTCCGAGCGACGCAGGATCACCAGCGCGGTCTTGTCCTCGAACGGCACCGTCGCCGCCAGGTAATCGCCGTTGGGCGACAGCTTCACGTCTTCGAACTGGTCTTTCTTGATATAGGCGTCGACGTTGACCGCCGCCGGCACTGCCGTCGGCGCAGCGAACGCGGCCGCGCACAGCACCATTACTCCGAAACTCCGCCTCATCATCATGATCCCCTGTGTAACGCTGTTAAGAACAACCGAATTCGATCTTTCATTTCACATCACTTCTTCTTTGGCGCCGGCATCGCGACCTCGCCGCCGAGATTGCGGGCCAAGAACGCCAGCAGCTTCGTGTAGTACTCCAACCTATGTTCCGCCGTATAGAACCCATGGCCTTCCATGTCGTAGTACAGCGTTTCGACCGGTACGCCCGCCCTCTTGAGCGCGCCTTCCATGGCGATGCTGTGTTCGATCGGTGCCAGCATGTCTCGGCCGCCCGCGGCCAGGAACACCGGCACCTTGATCCGATCGGCCATATGGATCGGCGATACGGAGGCGAGCGCATCGCGCGGGCCCACCCAGTCGCGCAGGTAAGCCTCGCCGGATTCGCGCCGTTGGATGGCGCCCGAGACGTGCAAGGCCGGCAGATCGTACACGCCGGCGTAGCCGGCCGCGCATTTGTACAACCCCGGCTCCTTGGCCGCGCCCATCAGGGCGGCGTATGCGCCGTAGCTGGTGCCGTAGATGCAGATCCTCGCGGGATCGGCGATTCCTTGTTGCATCGCCCAGCGGGTGGCATCGGTCACATCGTCCTGCATCTTGCCGCCCCACTCGCGCGCGCCGGCCCATTCGAAGGCGCGGCCGTAGCCGCCGGATCCGCGAAAATCGACCTGGAGCACGGCATAACCGGCCGAAGCCAGCATCTGCGGCTCAGCATCGAAGCCCCAAGGCGTCTTAACCCCGAACGGGCCGCCATGGGGCAGCACCACCATTGGCAGGCTTTTGCCGGAGCTGCCCCTGGGGAGCGTCAGGTAGCCGCGCAGTTCCAATCCGTCGCGGGCCTTGAGCGCGATCTCGCGCTTCTCGGCCATTTGCGCGGGATCGAACCAGCTCCTACGACTCATCACATGATCGGCCTTCTTGGCCGCGACATCGTAGAGGTAGAAATCGCCGGGATTTCGCCCGCCGCCGACCTCGACCAGCGCGAGCTTGCGATCGTCGGTCATCGAGGTGATGCGTATGGAGTCGTCTGCGAACGATGGGCTCAAGACTCGATAGATCTCCGCCTCGAGCGTTCCGGGTACGAAGAACCTGGCTTCGCGCCTGGCACCCACGAAGAACGCACCTACCGGAATCGTTCCCTGCTGATAGATGATTTCATCCGGGTCCAGCGCCGCATCGCGCAGGACCTGCTCGCGCTGTCCGGTCGCCGGATCGTAGGACACGATCGCGTCCGGACCCTCCTTACGCTCCGCCAGAAAGTAGGCGAGCTTGTCGTCCTGCGAAAACCCGAGCGGCTGTTCCGCCCCCTCGGGGCCCTGCTCGTCGCCGATCTGCTTCCAGGCACCATCCTGCTCGGCACGATAAAACAGCTTGCGCTGATTGTCGGTGTCGAAACCGTAGGCAAACCGCACGACGCCGCGATTGTCCGTCACGAAGTGCGCATTGTTGATCGGCGCACGCGCCATCGGAACGCGACGCCCTGTATAAACGTCCATTTTCTCGGCTCGCGCGTAAGTGTCGTAGCCGAAATGCGACACCGAAACAATGACGTTCTTATCGTCCTGGCGCAGGTCGTCGGTGAGTTCCGCCATCACGGCCTCGACCTTCTTCGGCTGAATTCGCGTCCTGAGCCCCTCCCCCTTGACCGATTGCCCCACCAGCAACTCCGCCTCCGATCCGTCGGCATTGATCGCGAACAGGTTGCCGTCCCGGGCCGGCGTATCGATATCGCCGTGCGTCCGGGTCATGGTCAGCAACACCCGATCGGCGTTCACCCACCAGAAATCGTAGACATGCGTGTTCTTCTGCAAGCGGAAATCCGCCGTGATCTTGCCGTCGGAGCGCCGTATCACCACCAGTAGCGTGTGGTCCTCCATGGGGACGGTCGCCGCCAGGTACTCGCCATTGGGCGACAGCTTGATCTCGTTGAAGCGGTCCCGCCGTACGAACAGGTCCACATTGACCGCGGCCAAGGCCGGCACGGCCAGCACCAACCCCACGGCCAGGGCCGCGGTGCATACCCACTTCTTCATGCTTCCCCCTGAATCCGATATTTCTGGTGCCCGATGGCACCTTGCCCCCAAAACAGCTGCGGCCACCCGAAGGTGGCCGCAGATTACCGCTTACCTGGGACGGGCGAAACTCAGTTCGCTTTCGATGCCCCGCCCACGTTGACCTTGCCGCCGATGTGGCGGTCGAAGAAGCCCAGCATCTCGCCGTACAGGCGCTGGTTGTTCTCCTCCTTGTAGAAGCCGTGCATCTCGCCGGACTGGATGATCATGCCCTCCGGCGGATTGCCGGCCGCGATCAGCGCCTTGTTCATCGACTCGGTGTTCTCCGGCGGGCAGCGCGGATCGCGTGCGCCGGCAGCCAGGTAGACCGGAATCTTGAACTTGTCGGCATGCTTGACCGGCGACATGGCGTCCTGCTCGGCCTTGGTCTTGCCGAAGGCGCGCGCCATGTAGCGACGGCCGGACTCGCGCTCGGAGGTGTCGCTCTTGGTCAGCTGCACGTCGATGTCGTAGGCGCCGACATAGCCGAACGCACACTTGAACAGCTTCTGGTCGATGGTCGGCGCCATCAGCGAGGCGTAGCCGCCGAAGCTGCCGCCGTAAATGCAGACGCGGTCTCCGTCGGCGTAGCCCTGGTTGATGGTCCACTTCGTGGCATCGATGATGTCGTTCATGATGCCGGTGGCCCAGGTGCCGTAGCCCTTGTCCTGGAATTCCTTGCCGAAGCCGCCCGAACCGCGGTAGTTGATCTGCATCACCAGGTAGCCGCGGCTGGCCAGCAGCTGGGTTTCCCAATTGAACGCCCAGTCGTCGCGCGGGCCCATCGGGCCGCCGTGCACGTTGACGATCATCGGCAGGTTCTTGCCGTCGGAACCGTTAGGAATGGTCAGGTAGCCGTAAATCTTGAGACCGTCGCGGGTGGTCATCGAGAACGGCTTGACGCTGGCCATCTTCTTCGGGTCCAGCCACTTGCGGCCCTGCATCAGGAAGCGCGCCTTGCCGGTGTCGCGGTCGTACAAGTACAGCTCGCCCGGGTTCTTGTCGCTGACCACCGAGACGACGATCTTCTTGCCGTCCTTGGTGGCGCTGGAGAAGCGCACCAGCTGGCCCGGGAACGCACCCGCGAGCGAGGCGTAGATCTCGGCATCGGCGTGCTTCTCGTCGACCATGGTCACGCGCGGCGCACCGGCCTCGGTGATCACGCCCAGGATGGTGTCGCCGTCGGCCGAGGTGATGTAACCGGCCGGATCGGACACCGCATCTTCGAACAGGGTCTTGAACGCGCCGGTGGTCGGATCGATGGTGCCCAGCGCCTCGGGCTTCTTGCCGTCGCTCTGGTTGGCGTAGATCAGGCCGTCGGTGGACGTGCCGATCACGCTCAGGTGCTTACCCGAGCTCTTGGAGCTGTTGACCAGGGTCCACTTGCCGTCGTCGCCGCGGCGGTAGAGTTCGTTCTGGCTGTCGAAGTTGCCCTGCGCGTCTTCGTCGTCGTAGCAGATCGCGAAGCGCGGCGCCTTGGCGGCATCGAGCGCGATCTCGCAATTCTCGCGCGGCGCGCGCGCCAGCGACTTGCGACGGCCCGTCAGGGTGTCGAACAGGACCAGCTCGGTGCCCACGCCTTCGCTGGAGCGCGGCGAGGTCACGGTCATGATCACGTTGACGTCGTCGTCGGGCAGCGTGTCGAGCAGTTGGAAGCGCTCGTTGCCGACCTGCTTGCCGCGCTGAGTGGCATCGCGGGTGCCGTAGAACACCAGCGGGCGCGGCTGCGTGCCGTCGGCGTTGACGCCGTACCATTCGCCGGTGCCGAAGGGCTGCGCGTAGCGGCCGAGCTTACGTACGGAATTGAAGATCAGCCGTTCCGGGCTGACCCATTCGAACTGGCCGACGCTCTTCTCGTCGGGCAGCTGATTGACCTTGACCACGCTCAGGTCCTTGGTGCGCAGCACGGTCAGCACGTCCTGATCGCCACGATCGACCGTCATCGCCAGATACTCGCCGCTAGGCGAGATCTTGGCGCCGCTGTAGGTCGGATGGCGCACGAAGTCGGCGATCGAAGGCGCGCCGGACGGCGCATCGGCGGCTTGCGCTGAGGCCGCGCACAGCGCCAGGCCCAGCACCGCGAGGTGCAGCTTTTTCATTTCGGTTATCCCCTAAAGCGACGCGAAAAAACGGCTCGCGCCTAGCCTAACCCATCCAACGGGTAAGGGCATACAGGCCCCTACCCGTGGCCGGATCAGGCTTGCGACTTTGCCGAATCGGTCGTCAGGGTGCTGTCCAGCGCGCTGCGCCAGTCCGGTAGCGTCACCCCGAATTCTCCACGCAGGCGCGTCGTGTCCAGCACCGAGTACGCCGGGCGGCGCGCGCGTGTGGGGTAGTCCGCGGTCGCGATCGGGTGCACTAACGGTTTGCGCGCGATCAAGTCCAGCGCGTACGCGCGCTCGAAGATCGCTTCGGCGAAGCCATGCCAGGTGGTTTCGCCAGCGGCGACCAGATGGCGCACGCCCGATTCGGCGATGCCCTGGCGCAGGATTTCGGCGCTGACGTCGGCGATCAGCCACGCCGGCGTCGGGCAACCGACCTGATCGGCCACCACCCGCAACTCGTCGCGCTCGGCGCCCACGCGCAGCATGGTGCGCAGGAAATTGGCGCCGTGGGTGGCGTAGACCCAGGCCGTGCGCAGGATCAGATGGCGCGCGCCGCTGGCCGCGATGGCCTGCTCGCCGGCGAGCTTGCTGGCGCCGTACACGCCCAACGGCGCGGTCGGATCGTCTTCGCGATACGGACGCGTGCCGCTGCCGTCGAAGACGTAGTCGGTCGAGTAATGCAGCAGGGTCGCGCCCTGCGCGGCGCAGGCTTCGGCCAGCCGCCCGGGCGCTTGCGCATTGGCGCGGAACGCCGCTTCCGGCTCGTCCTCGGCGCGGTCCACGGCGGTGTGCGCGGTGGCGTTGACGATCACGTCGGCCCGGACGCGCTCGACCAACGGCGCGATCGCATCCAGGTCGTTCACGTCCAGCGCCTCGCAGCGTCCGCCATCCGGCAGCGCGCCCGTGCGCGTGGTCGCGACGACCTCGCCCAGCGGCGCCAGGCTGCGCCGCAGTTCCTGGCCGACCTGGCCGTTGGCGCCCAGCAGCAGAATCTTCATCCCTGCGAACTCATGCCGTGTAGAGGGGCAACCGCTCTTCGGCCACCTCGGCCAGCAGCGGCGCGCGCGCGTCCTTGTCGGACAGCGAGGGCTCGCTCAGCGGCCAGTCGATCGCCAGCGCGGGGTCGTCCCAGCGGATGCCGGCGTCGGCCTTGGCGTCGTAGGTTTCGGTGCACAGATAGGTGAACACCGCCCGTTCGCTGAGCACGCAGAAGCCGTGCGCGAACCCTTCCGGTATCCAGAAATGGCGCTTGTTCTCGGCGCTGAGCAGCACCGCGGTCCAGCGGCCGTAGTGCGGCGAGCCGCGGCGGATGTCCACGGCCACGTCCCAGACCTCGCCTTCGATCACCGACACGTACTTGCCCTGCGGATTGGGCCATTGGTAGTGCAGGCCGCGCAGCACGCCGCGCGCCGAGGAAGACACGTTGCCCTGGACGAAGTTGGGCGTCAGTCCGTGCGCCGCGAGCTTGTCGCGGTTGAAGGACTCGAAGAAGTAGCCGCGCGCGTCGCCGAACACCTGCGGCTCGATCACCACGCAACCCGGCAGATCGGTCTCGATTAGCTTCACGGCACGAACCCCCGCTTGGCCAGGCCCAGCAGATACTGGCCATAACCGTTCTTGGCCAGCGGCGCGGCCAGTTCGGTCAGGCGGTCGCCGTCGATCCAGCCGTTGTTCCAGGCGATTTCCTCGGGGCAGCAGATGCGCAGGCCCTGGCGCGCCTCGATGGTCTCGATGAAGTTGGACGCTTCCAGCAGCGACTGATGGGTGCCGGTGTCGAGCCAGGCATAGCCGCGACCGAGCTGTTCCAGATGCAGCGAACCTTCGTCCAGGTAGCGGCGATTGAGATCGGTGATCTCCAACTCGCCGCGCGGCGACGGCTTGAGCTCGGCGGCGAAGTCGCTGGCGCGGCCGTCGTAGAAGTACAGGCCGGTGACGGCGTAGTTGGAGCGCGGTTGCGCGGGCTTCTCTTCCAAGCCGATCACCCGGCCCTCGCCGTCGAACTCGGCCACGCCGTAGCGTTCCGGATCGTTGACCCAGTAGCCGAACACGGTGGCGCCCTGCTCGCGCTGGCCGGCGCGCTTGAGCATCGCGGTCAGGCCGGGGCCGTGGAAGATGTTGTCGCCCAGCACCAGGCAGCTGGGGCCGCCGGCGAGGAATTCGCGTCCGATCAGGAACGCCTGGGCCAGGCCGTCCGGACTGGGCTGCGCCGCGTACTCGATGTTCATGCCCCAGCGCGAACCGTCGCCCAGCAGGTGGCGGAACAGCGCCTGCTCGTGCGGCGTATTGATGATCAGCACGTCGCGGATGCCCGCCAGCATCAGCACGCTGAGCGGGTAGTAGATCATCGGCTTGTCGTACACCGGCAACAGCTGCTTGCTGATCGCCTGGGTGATCGGATACAGCCGGGTGCCGGAGCCGCCGGCGAGGATGATGCCTTTGCGATTCATGGTCGTCCTCAAGCCTGGCCGATGCGTTCCAAGCGATAGCTGCCGTCCAGCACGCGCTGCACCCACGGCTGATGCTGCAGGTACCAGTCGACCGTGCGCGCCATGCCTTCCTCGAAGGTCACCGTCGGCGCCCAGCCCAGTTCGCCCTGCAGCTTGGAGGCGTCGATGGCGTAACGGCGGTCGTGGCCGGGGCGGTCCTTGACGTAGGTGATCAGCGATTCGCGAGCGCGGCCGTCGGCGAGCGGACGGCGCTGATCGAGCAGCGCGCAGATCGTCTTGACCACGACGATGTTCTGGCGTTCGGCGTCGCCGCCGACGTTGTAGGTCTCGCCCAGGCGGCCGGCTTCGAGCACGCGCCGGATCGCTGCGCAGTGGTCGCCGACGTACAGCCAGTCGCGCACGTTGAGGCCGTCGCCGTAGACCGGCAACGGTTCGCCGGCCAGCGCCTTGGCGATGATCAGCGGGATCAGCTTTTCCGGGAACTGGTACGGGCCGTAATTGTTCGAGCAGTTGGTGGTCAGCACCGGCAGCCCGTAGGTGTGGTGGAACGCGCGCACCAGATGGTCGGATGCCGCCTTGGACGCCGAGTAAGGCGAGTTCGGCGCGTAGGGCGTGGTTTCGCTGAACTTGCCGCTGTCGCCGAGGCTGCCGTAGACCTCGTCGGTGGACACGTGCAGGAAGCGGAACGCATCGCGGCCGGCCGCGTCCAGCGACTTCCAGTAATCGCGGCTTTGTTCGAGCAGGCTCAGGGTGCCGACCACGTTGGTATGCACGAACGCCGCCGGGCCGTCGATCGAGCGATCGACGTGGCTTTCGGCGGCGAAGTTGATCACCGCGTCGGGGCGGTGTTCGGCGAGCAAGCGCGCGACCAGCTGCGCATCGCCGATGTCGCCCTGCGCGAACACGTGGCGTTCGTCGCCGTCCAGCGGGCTCAGGGTGTCCAGGTTGCCGGCATAGGTCAGCGCGTCGAGGTTGATCACCTTGATACCGCGCTGCACCGCTTCGAGTACGAAATTACCGCCAATGAAACCGGCGCCGCCGGTCACCAACCAAGTAGACACTCAGACACTCCCTGATGAAGAAAGTAAACCGCACGCCGTCGCCAATCCGATGACCCAGACCGGCCCCGAGCCGGTCGAACCGGATATCGGAGCCGCCCGCACCATACGGGAGGCGAGCTGAAGGGACACTCACGCCCGCGCCGCCGGCTGGCATCGGACGCCGCCGAAGCTATGCAAGCGGATGATTCTAATACGTTCTTTGCCGAGGGCGGCCCACGGGCGGGGCTTCAGGACGGCCGGACGGGCCCGTTCAGGCAGGGTGCTTGGGGCAATCCCTTTCCCGCCAATGACCTGCGCCGCACGCACGGCGTTCGTGCGGGCCGGTTTGCGGGCCGCGACGACAGCGCAAACGGGGCTGGGCGCATCAAATCTCGGCGGGCGCGGCCTCGTGGGCGGCTCGATGAGCCATCGGCACGGCCATCAAACCGCGACGGCCATCGCGGTTCGTACTCCCGGTCGGCGGGGCAGTGACGTCCAGGCCGCGCAGGATCGCGCTCAGTCGGCGTCCGCGTCCGATTCGATCGCGGCCCGCACCGCCTCGGTGTGCTGGCCCAGCATCGGCGCCGCGAACGGCACCGGGCCCGGCGTGCGGCCGAACTTGATCGACTGCGCGACCGCGCGATAGCGGCCCACACGCGGGTGCTCCAGGGTGCCGACGATGCCTTCGGCCTGCACCTGCGGATGCTCGAACATGTCTTCGATGCGGCGCGCGGCCGCGCACGGCACCTCGTCGCCGAACAGCGTCTCCCATTCCATCGCGCCGCGCCGGCCTAGCGCCTCGTGCAGGCGCGGCACGATCTCGGCCGCATGCTCGGCGCGCTTGCGCACGCTGTCGTAGCGCGGTTGCGCGGCCAGGTCGTCCAGGCCGGTTTTCTCGCACAAGGCCTTCCAGAACCGCGGCGTGTTCGCGGAAATGTAGATGTGGCCGTCGCGGGTGGGATGGATGCCGGTGACGCCGCCGGAGCGCATGTCGCGGCCGATGTCCAGCGACTCGCCCTCGGCCCAGATCATGCGCGCCGACTGCATGGTCAGGGCGCTGCGCAGCAGCGACACGCCGACGAACTGGCCCAGGCCGCTGCGCTCGCGCTCGTACAGCGCCGAGGACACGCCCGCGGCCAACAGGGCGGCGGTGTAGTAGTCGACCACCGAGCCGTAGATGATCTCGGGCGGGCCGCCGCGCCGGCCCTGCAGCGCGCACATGCCGGTCATCGTCTGCAGTACCTGGTCGTAACCGGCCTTGTCCTTCATCGGCCCGGTCTCGCCGTAGCCGGTCACCGCGCAGTAGATCAGGCGCGGGTTGATCAGGCTCAGGCGCTCGAAGTCGATACCCAGCCGCTGCGGCACGCTGGGCCGGAAGTTGTGCACCAGCACGTCGGCCTCGCGCACCAGGCGCAACAACGCAGCGTGATCGGCGGCCTGCTTGAGATCCAGCACGATGCCGCGCTTGCTGCGGTTCACGCCGAGAAAGGCGCGGCTCTCGCTGGGCAGGGTCGACGGGTATTGACGCAGATTGTCGCCGTCGGGCGGCTCGATCTTGATCACGTCCGCGCCCTGGTCGGCGAGCAGCGCGCAGCCGTAGGGGCCGGCGATGTAGGCGCTCAGATCGAGCACGCGCACGCCGGCCAGCGGACCCGAGGGCGTCGCGCGGCCGGCGCCGGGGTCAGGTCGGAATGCGTCCATACGCTGCGCGTCCATGTAGCTCCTGGCGTGATGTGCGCTGCACTGTGCGCGCTGCGCGCGAAAAGAAACAGGCAGGCCGCATATGTTCTGGCGCCACAAAATATTGCTTGGCGGCGGCACGCGCGCTCATGCCGCGGGCTCCGGCGTCAAGGACATCCAGGTCAGGCGCCAGGCGCCGTCGACGCGGCCGCCGGCACGGTAGTACGGCTCGAACAACAGCGGCGAACGGTAGCCCAGGCGCAGCTCGACGACCGGCGTGCCGTCCGACCCCAGCGCCGGCAGCAGCCAGTCGCTCTGCGGCGCGATCGGCAGGCGCAGGGTCTCCTCGGTCTTGAATCCGTCGATCAGGCCGCAGGCATACACCAGCGGCCCGTAGGTGATGCCCAGGTACTCCTGACGCAGCACTTCCTGGCGCACCGGACTGCCATCGGGCGCGCGCGACTCCTGCACGTTGCGGTTGAGCGCACGGTGTCCGTGCGGGCGCATCGGGAACGTCGCCGCGACCTCGTCGCCGTCGCGCCAGACGCGGTCGAGCACGGCGTAACCGCCGTGCTCGACCACGGCGCCGACCGTGTCGCCGTTGACGCGCACGGTCGCGCCTTCGGTCCAGGACGGCAGGCGCAACTTCAAGGCGAACCGCGCTTCGCGCTCCACTCCCACGCGCAGACGCACTTCGCCTTCGAACGGATAGCCGGTGATCTGCTGCAGGCGCACCGTGCCGGCCGCGCCCAGCGCGATCTCGGCCTGGCCCGGCCCGTACAGGTTCACCGCGACGGCGGACTCGCCGTCGTGCCGGTAGGCGATCGCGGGCAGCTCCTCCAACGCCATCGCGCCGCTGGACTTGCAGCAGCGCCAGTAGGTGGTGTGCACGCGGCGGCCGTTCGGGTAAACGTAGTAGCACCAGTCCTCGCCGTTGGGCGCCTGCGCGCCGAGCAGGTCGTTGTAGGCCGAGCGTTCGATCTCCTCGGCGTAACGCGCCTCGCCGCTGATCGCCAGCAGCTCGCGGTTGAGCTGGATCCAGGCCAGCGTGGAGCAGGTTTCGACGTAGCCGTGCGGGCTGAACGCGCCGGGCGCGTTGAACACTTCGCGCGAACGGTGGGCGACGCCGCCCCAGGGGCCGCCGCCCAGGCTGAGGTGATGGTCGCGGATGCTGCGCCACAGGCGCTCGACCGCGTCGCGGTACGCGGCGACGCCGGTGGCGCGATGCAGCTTGGCCAGGCCGACCAGGTTCCAGCACAGCTGATAGGCCTTGCCGGTGGCGATCTCGGCGGCGTCCGCGCCCGCCAGAGCGCGGCTGAGCAGCGCGAGTTCGGGATGCCGGTCGGCCTGCTCCAGCACGGTCGTGGCCAGATCCAGGTAACGGCGCTCGCCGGTGGCGAAGTACAGCTCGACCGCGGGGTCCATCAGCACCGTCGCCGACATGCCGTGATGGTTGCCCAGGTCGGTGATGTCGATGCCGCCCTCGCCCAGCGTCTGCGCGCACAGGTCGCCGATGCGGCGCGCGGCCTGCAGGTAGCGCGGCTCGGGGAAATGGCGATGGACTTCGAGCAAGCCCAGGATCAGATAAGCGTGGGTCCAGATGTCCCAGGTGCGCAGGCTGGGCGCGCCGTCCCAGCTCAACGGCTTGGGCGCCTGCTTGCGCATGAAGCGGCGCTCGGGCGCGTAGGTGCCCAGGTAGCCGTCGGCCTCCTGGCTGGCGACCAGGAAATCGCAGACGCGACGCACACGCGCCAACAGCTCGGCGTCGCCCGAGCGCGCGGCAGCCTTGGCCGCGGCCACCAGCCACTTGCCGGCGTGCTCGCCGTACCAATCGCCCTCTTGATTCCCGGCGCGCGCCTCGGGCGCGAAGATCGCGATCGCCGGGCTGCGCTCGTCGACGATGAAGTGCGACAGGCGGCCGGCCAGATTGGCGTCCAGCGCCTCGCCCAGCAAGCCCTGCAAGCGCACCGAGGCCGAGGCGGATGAGCTCGTCATGGCGTCAGACCGCATCGACGACGCAGCGGAAACCGACGCAGCCGGAGCGGTCCTTGCACGGCGCCATCAGCAAATACTTGCCGTGTTGGTCCAGCCGGTGCGCCTGCGGGAAATACCAGTGCGAGGTTTGCGGCTGGTAGTAGCTGCCGCCGCGCAGGATCGCGGCGCGCGTGTGCTCGTCGCGGTACTCGTCGGTCCACTGCCAGACGTTGCCGACCAGGTCCAACACGCCGAAGGGGCTGGCGCCGGCCGGGTGCGCGTCGACATCGTCGGGCGCGCGCAGGCGGCGCCCGCGATGGGTCGCAGGCACGGCGTCGTCGCGCCAGTCGTCGCCCCAGGGATAGCGGCGGCCGTCGCTGCCCTGCGCGGCGTACTGCCACTCCCATTCGCGCGGCAGGCGCTTGCCTGCCCACTGCGCGTAAGCGCGTGCGTCCTCCAGCCCGACCCAGGTCACCGGCTTGCGCCCCCAGCCCGGCGGCGGCGCGCCGTCGATCCAGTCGCGCAGATAGTTGTGGTCGTCGCGCGGCCGATAGCCGCTGGCCCGCACGAACTCCAGGTATTGCGCGTTGGTGACCGGCGTGCGGTCGATATGGAACGCACGCATGCGCATGCGCCGACGGTGACTGCGGCGCGCGCTGGATTCCCAGGGATACTGCACGTCCGCGCCTTCCCAGGTCTGGCCCTCGATCTGCACGCCGCCGACGACGAAATCGAAGTCGCCGCCCGGGATCGCGATCATGCCCTCCGGCGCCGCCGATACCGGCGCGGTGGCCTCGATCGCCACCAGTTCCTGCGTCAGCGCGCGCCAGCGGCTGGAGTACTCGCCCAGCGGCGTGGCCGCGCGCTCGGCCATGCCGGCCAGGAACGCGTCGAACCCCTCGTCTTCGACGCCCGCATCGACCGCCGCGATCGCGCCGAACCCCCGGCCTTCCAGGGCGAACTCGAACACGGCGCGTCCGTCGTGCAGGCGCGGCTCCAGCGCGACGCCGTTCCAGACATCGAAATAGCGGCGCCCATCCCGATGCGGCACCGCGAACTGCTCGCCCGCCACCTCGTACTCGTTGCGGTTGACCAGCGTCCACAGCGTCGTGCCCGCATGCGGGAACCGGCTGGCGAACACGCCGGCCTGCAAGGTGCGCTCGTACGGGCGCCAATCCTGGCTGACCATGCACGCGGCGTAGCGGCGCTCGATCGCGGCGATGCGGCGCAGGCTCTCGGCGTCGCGCGGCGTGAGTTGGTTCCACAGGCCCCAGATGTTTTCCCAGGCGTTGTAGCCGACGCCGTTGAAGAAGATGTACTGCAGGTCGTGGTTGCGGTCGCGGCCCCAGCGGTTCTCGTAGTTGATCATGTGGCGCGGTTCCAGCCACTTGAACTTGGCCACCGGCGGCACCGGTTCGTTCGGCGCCTTCTTGCCCCAGCTTTGCACGTTCCAGATCAGCGCTTCCTCGGCGCTGATGGTGGACTCCGGCTGCAGCACCACCGGATGGCAGAGTGCATCGCAGGCATCGAAGAACGCGCGCGGCACGCCGTTGTAGGTATCGCCGTTGATGCCGTCCGCGCCCGTCGCCTTGACCAGTTCGGCCATCGATTCCCAATCGCTGCGGCCGTCGTCGCGGGTGCCGTTGTCCCAGGGCATGGTCGGCAGCAGCACGCGCACGCCGTGGCGGTGGAACTCGGCGATCGCCTCGCGCAAGCCGTCCAGTCCGCCCGGCAGGTCGCCGGCCAGATCGAACTGGTTGCGGTCGTCGATGCCGATGTTCGGATACACATGCCAGATCAGCACGCTGTCGATGCCGCCGTAGCGTTGCTTGAGATCGTCCAGATAGCGCGCGACGGTATAGCGCCCCTCGACCGGATCGTAGAAGTAACGGTCCTCGGCCATCATCTGCGCGTGCACGAAGTTGCGCTGCGCCCATTGCAGCTCGGGCCGGCGGTAATTGGCGTCGTCGTAGCCGATGCGGGTCAGGTGCTCGCGGCGCCAATCGACCAGCTCGGCGATCCAGTCGTCGAGGCTGCCGTCCACGTCCATCTTCCAGTGCCCGATCTCGGCGAACGGCCACCCCGGCGATTTGCCCGGCACCGGCAGATAGCGCTGGGTGGTGACGTGCGAGAACTTGTACTCGTTGCGTACCGGACGGCGTTCGTCGGCGTCGGCGGGATCGGGGGTGTTGGGGTCGGAGCTGGAAGTCATCGGAATCGGATCGCAGGGGAGATCGGAAGGGGGAAAGGACGCCGTCGCAGGCTCAGGATGGCGCGACTTGCGCGTCGCGCGCGTGAGCGCCGGCCAGCAACGCATCGACCTCGGCGCGCGCCGGCACGCTGGATTGCGCGCCCGGCCGGGTGCAGGCCAGCGCCGATGCCGCGCTGGCACGGCGCAACGCGGCCGCGGCGCCCTCGCCCGCGGCCAGGGCCGCCGCCAGTGTGCCGCAGAACGTGTCGCCGGCGGCGGTGGTGTCGATGGCCGCGACCGGATACGCGGCCTGATGCAGCAGCTCGCCGTCGATGCGCGCGCAGCACCCGCGCGCGCCCAGGGTCACGATCACCCAGGGCACCTGCTGCAGGTTCGCCAGGGCCGTGACCAGGTCGCCGTGCACGCCGGTGATGGCGGCCAGTTCGCCCTCATTGACGATCAGCACATCGACCGCGCCCAAAAGACAGGGCGACAGCACGTGCGCGGGCGCGGCGTTCAACAGCACTCTGACGCCCGCCGCGCGCGCGGCCTTTGCCCAGGCCTCGACCGTCGCCAACGGCGTTTCCAACTGCAGCAGCAGGCAGGCCACGCCGCTCAAGTCCGGCAAATGCTCGGCGCGCAGCGCGGCGTTCGCGCCGGGCGCGACGGTGATGGCGTTCTCGCCGTCGTCCGACACGCAGATGAAGGCGGTGCCGGTCGCGCGATCGGCGACCCGCAGCGCCTGCACGTCGACGCCGGCCGTGCGCAGCGAAGCCTCGATGGGCGCGGCGTAGGCATCGTCGCCGAACGCCGCCAGCAGGCGCGTGGGCGCGCCGGCGCGGGCGCAGGCGACCGCCTGATTGGCGCCCTTGCCGCCGGGATAGGTCGCCAGCCCGCGTCCGAGCACGGTTTCGCCCGGCGCCGGCACACGCGCGGCGCGGACCACGAAATCCAGGTTGGCCGAGCCGGCCACCAGCACGGTTCCGATACGCGCGCTCATGGCGTCAGGCCCTGGTAGACCAAGCCGTAGAACGGTCGCGAGACGCGCGGCAGGTCGGCGCGATCCTCGCGCGGCAAGTGCTGCAGCAGCAGGATCGCGAGCAGGCGCTCCTGCGGGTCGATGGTGTAGCTGGTGGACGCCGCGCCCGACCAGCCGAACTGACCCACCGATCCGGGCTGTCCGCGCAGCGCCGGATCCAGCACCACGTAACCGCCCAGCCCGAAACCCTCGGCATCGCTGAACTGGGTCACGGGCGGACTCAGCATGGTCAGATGATTGCGCAGCATCAGCTCGACGGTCTTGCGGCCCAGCAGGGTCTCGCCGTCCAGGCTGCCGCCGTTGAGCAGCATCTGGCAAAAGCGCGCGTAGTCGCCGGCGGTCGAATACAGGCCGCCCGCGCCGCTGGGATAGGCATTGAGCGGCGCGCCGGGCTCGCTCGCGCTGGGGCCGTCGTCCAGGTGCAGGCGGCCGTCCGCGCCCATGACGGTGATGTCGACCACGCGCTCGCGTTGCGCGGCCGGCACGCTGAATCCGGTGTCGCGCATGCGCAGCGGCGCGAACACGCGTCGCTGCAGGAACTCGTCGAAACTCAGGCCGCTGCCGACTTCGACCAGCCGCGCCAGGGTTTCCAGCGCCGCGCCGTCGTAGCCGAAGCGGGTGCCCGGGTCCGCCGCCAGCGGCACCGCGCTCAGGCGCTGCACGAAGCCGCGCAAGTCGGTGGCGGCATGCGGATCGGCGCGTTGCAGCAACGCCAGCGCAACCTCGTCGCCGGGGCGCCCCGCGGCGAAGCCGGCGGTGTGGGTCAGCAGGTGACGGATGGTGATCGGCCGCGCCGGCGCGCGCAGTTGCGGCCGGTCGACGCTGCCGCCGGCCACCACCTGCTGAGCCTCGAAGCCGGGCAGATAACGCGAAATCGGATCGTCCAGTGCGAACCGCCCCTCCTCCATCAGCATCAGCACCGCCACCGAGGTGACCGTCTTGCTCATGGAGTAGATGCGGAAAATGTCGTCGCGTTGCAGGGGCCGGCTGCGTGCCAGATCCCGATAGCCATAGGCGCGCCAGTCGACGATGCGGCCGTTGCGCGCGATCAGCGTCACACCGCCCAGGTAGCCGTGCGCGTCCGTGGTCTTGCCCATGAAATCGTGCAGGCGTTGCAGGCGCGCCGCCGAATAGCCTTGTTCGGACGGCGCCGACGTCGGCAGCGGCGGTTCTCCCGCCACGGCCGCCAGCTGCAGACAGCCCGCAAGCAAGCCGCATCGCCATGCGCGTCCGCGAACGGCGAAGAAAAAGGCGCCGCCGCGGGCCACGGGACCGGCGGCGGCAGTTCGGGAGTTACGCGCCACTTTTTCGAATCAGAACTTGATGGTGTGGGTAAGCGAAACCATGCGGCCACGGCCGGCCCAGTAGTTCTGGAAGCCGCCGGGCGGCTGCGACCAGCTCAGGATGTACTGCTTGTCCAGCAGGTTCTCGATGCCCAGCGAGAAACGGCCCCAGCGCTCGGTCTCGTAGTTCACGCCCAGATCGACCAAGGTGTAGCCGTGGGTCTGCTCGGTGAAGCTGAAGCGCTGGCCGTCGAAGGCGCGCACGTCGGTGCCCGAGAGCTTGCGCGAGAACAGCGTGGTCGCGCCCAGGGTGATGTCGCCGCGCGGCACGAAGTTCCAGGTCACCGACCAGGCGAACTTGTCGGGATTGATGTCCAGCACGCCCATGGGACGGTTGAGCCCGCCGGCCGGATAGCGGCCGGCCGCATCCGCGGACCAGAACGAGGTCTTGCCGCGGGTGTGCGAGTAGACTGCGCTGGCCTTCCACTTCTCCGAGAAGCGGTAGTCGCCGGACAATTCGTACCCCTTGATCCGCACCGGCGCGCGCAGCAGCACGAAGTCGTTGGTGGCCGGATCGATCGACAGCGACTGGCCGAAGTCGGACTTGGAGTCGTAGTGCGAGCCGCTCAGCGAGCCGCGGCTGCCGCGCCAGGTGAAGCCGAACTCGGTGTTGTCGACCACGATCGCGTTGAGGTCGAGGAGGTCGCCGACGCTGATCTGCGGATCGTTCGGGCAGCCGTCGGGCTGGGTGCCTTCCGGGCTGTCGTTGGAGCACTGAATATTGCGCAGCGGGATGCCGACGTTGGCCAGGGTGAAGCCCTCGCCGTAGGAACCGAACACCGAGAAGCCTTCGTTGATGCGCCAGACCACGCCGGCATTGACCAGGTTCTCCTGGTAGTCGAGCGTGCCGCCTTGCACGAAGCGGCGGTCGCGGAACCAGGTGGTGGTGTAATCGTCCACGTGCAGTTCGCCGTCCTCGCGGCGGATGCCGCCGCTGAAGGTCAGCGGGCCCACGTCCCAGGACAGCTGCAGCCACGGCGCCCGGCTCTTGTACTCCATCGGCGGCACCCAGACCCGGTTGGTCAGGGCCAGGCGCTGCTCGGCGGTGTCCTTCACCAGGTCCAGGCCGGCGCGCAGCTCCAGCCCTTCCACCGAGAACAGCGAGGGTCGCGTCCACGAGGTGCGCAGGCCCTGCTTGTCGGTGAGGATTTCGGACTGGTCGTAGATGGTGCCGATCGGCGCGATCAGCGGGTCCTGGCGGTCGGAGGAATTCTCCACCAGATAGCGCATGGCCTGATCGGCCTTGTAGCCGTTGACCACCAGCGTGCCGCCGAAGAAATCGAAGTGGCTGTAGGTCAGCTGGTACTGCTTGAAATCGTTGAACGCGGCCTTGGAGCCGAAGATCTGCCCGCGCTCGGAGGTGTTGGTGCGGGTCTCGCCGCAGATCGCGAATTCTTCCGGACGGCAGCCCAGCACCTGGATGTAGTTGGCCTTGCCCTCGATCTTGAAATGGCTGACCGAACCTTCGATGCGCTGGCTGCCGTCGGTGCCGAAGTTGTAGCCGGCCTTGAGGAACAGGTTGCGCGCCTCGGAATCGGCCACCGAGCCGCTGGTGTTCATGCCGACCCGGCGCCCGTCGGCGTCGTAGCTGATGCCGCGGTCGATGATCGAGGCGCTGGCCAGCATGTCGAAATCGCCGTCCTTGCGGGCGAAGTTCAGGCCCAGCTTCCAGCCGTCGCTGTCGTCGGCGAACTGGGTGGAATAGCGCGTGATCAGGGTGACCTCGTTGCCTTCCTTGGTCGGCGCCGCGGACAGGTAGTTGATGATGCCGCCCGCCGCGCCGATGCCCTCGGAGGCCGAGGGGCCGTTGATGACCTCGATGCGGCCGACGATGCCCATGTCGGTGAAGGTGGCGTTGCGGGTGCCCTCGCGTAGCGGCGAGCCCTGCGGCACGCCGTCGAACAAACGCAGCGCGACGCGGCCGCGCAGGTTCTCGCCGGTGTTGCTCATCGCCTGCGAGGATTCGGCATAGCCGGGCACCGAGCGCGCCAACACGGCGGTCGCGTCCTCGGTCAGCACCAGGCTGCGCTGCACTTCTTCCTTCGACACCAGGGTGATCGCGCCGGGGATCTTGTCCACCGCCTTCGGGCTGCGCGTGCCGGTGACGACCACGTTGTCCAGATCGACCGCGGCGCTGTCCTTGGTTTCGCTGTCGGCAACCGCTTCGGCATCCTGCGCGCGGGCATTTCCGGAGATGACGGAGAGCAGCAGGATGCTGCTGATCGCGGCGCTGAGTGGCTTGACCATGTCGTGTCTCGTGATGGGTTCGGATGGCGCACCGCGCCGTCGCGGCACGCTGCGTGATCGATGCTGGGTGGAACCGCGCGGTGTGCGCGCTACGCTCTGGCGGCGCTCCCCGACGCCCCGGCTGGTGGATGTTTCAGGCGAGCGTATGCGCTTCGCCGCGGGCATAGAACCGCCGCGGGCTATGTTCAGAGACTAGGTTTTGTTGCTTGAGTGCGCAGGAAAAATGACGCATCGCAGCATTCGATCGGCCGCGGCAGTGCGCGGCCGATCGCTCAGGCCTGCTGTGCGGCCTGCATGGCCTTGCGGCTTTCCTGCAGAAACACCGTCACCAAACGCACGCGCACGCTGGATCGCGACCAGACGATGCCGATGCGGCGCGTGGCCGAGGCGTCGGGCAGCGCGATGCGCACCAGTTTCAGGCCTTCCGGCCAGGGCTTGGCCCAGTCCGGAACCAGCGACACGCCCAGGCCGCGATCGACCATCACCGCGATGGCATTGAGCGCGTTGAGCTCGAAACGTTCGCGCGGAACGATGTTGGCCGCGCGCAGGTATTCGTCGGCCTGGCGCCCGCCCCATTGGTGACGGTCGTAGCGGATCAGCGGCTGGGTCGACAACAACTCGTGCGGGTCGCGGCCGGCCATGCTCTGCGGCGCCAGCACGATCAGCGGCTCCTCGCGCAGCAGCTGCCATTCGCAGGTCTTGGGCAGCGGAAACGGCGCCTGCAGCACCACCGCGGCGTCCAGGTCGCCCTTCTCCACCGCGTGGTACAGATCGGCCGAGTACCCCGGCTTGATGAACACGTTGATCTGCGGAAAGGTCTCGACCATGCGCGCCAGCACGTCCGGCAGCATGCCGGCCAGCGCGGTCGGACAGGCGCCCAGGCGCAACTCGCCCGATACGCCGCTCTCGTTGGCCACGCTGCGCAGGTCGGCGACGTTGCGCAGCAATTCGCGGGTGCGCTGCAGGATGCGCGACCCCTCCTCGGTGACGCTGACGGTGCGGCCCACGCGCGCGATCAGCGGCGCGCCGATCTCACGCTCCAGGGTGCGGATCTGCTGCGCGACCGCGGCCGGGGTGATGCCCAGCACGCGCGCCGCAGCGGCCATGGAGCCCTGGTCGACGACGGTTACGAAGGTATGGAGGAACTGGGTTTCCACGTCGGCTCGCTGCTGCTGTCCGGCAGGCTACACGAGGGCTCGCACGGGCGCGAGCGCGCTCAGGGCGGCGCGGCTTCGGCGGCCGCGGTCGGCTCGGTCCTGCTGCGATAGATCGTCAGCCCCTCCAGCGAGCGCGTCGGCGCCGGGAAGAACAGGCTGGCGAGGTAGCCGATCACGATGCATAGCAGGATCGAGATCGCCAGATAGAAGTACGGGTGCACCATGTCGAATGACCAGATCACCAGGGTCAGCACGATGCTGGCGCCTATGCCGATCGCCACGCCCGGCGAGTTGGCGCGCCGGGTGAACATGCCCAGGGTGTAAGCGCCCGCGAAGCCGCCGCCGAGCAGACCGGCCAGCTCGATCGAGACGTCGAACAGCGAATGGATGTCGAAGCGCGACAGCACCAGCGCGGTGGCGATGCCGACCAGGCCCACCACCACGGTCATGATCTCGGCGAAGAACACGCTCTGCTTGGGCGTGCGGTTCTTGGCCAGCTTCTCGTAGAAGTCGACCGATATTAGGGTCGCGACCGAGTTCATGATGCCCGACAAGGTCGCCATGGCCGCGGCGAAGATGCCGGCGATGATCAGCCCGGTCACGCCCACCGGCAATTCGGCGGCGATGAACATCGGGAAGGTCGCGTCGATGGGCAGCAGCGGGTTCATTCGCTCCGGGTTGGCCTTGTAGTAGACGAACAGAGCCGTGCCGATGGTGTAGAAGATGATGCCGCCCGGGATCATGATCGCCGCGAATGCCCAGATCGACCGCCCGGCTTCGCGATCGGACTTGGTCGACAGGGTGCGCTGCATCAGCACCTGGTCCTTGGGGAAGGTCAGCACCACTTCGAACAGCACCAGGAAGATGAAGCCCCAGACCGTGGCTTTGGTCAGGTCGAAGCTGAAATCGAAGGTGTGCATCTTGTTCTCGGCCATCGCCGCCGACCAGAACTCGCCGAAACCGCCGCGCAGACTCCAGATCATGAAGCCGATGGCGAAAACCGCACCGCCCATCTTCACGATCACCTGCACGAAGTCGGTCCAGATCACCGCCTTCATGCCGCCCATCGCCGTGTAGATGATGGTAAAGCCGCCCATCAGGATCACGCTCCAGAACACGCTGATGCCGGTGATGGTGGCGATCGCCAGCGCGGGCAGGAACAGGATCACGCTCATGCGGCTGCCGATCTGCACGAACACGCACAGCGCGCTGGCGAGCATGCGGATCGAGGGGTGGAAACGGGTTTCCAAGTAGGAGAACACCGACATCAGGTCCAGGCGCCGCAGCAGCGGCACGATCCACACCGCCACGAACATCAGGCCGAACACCGCGATGACGTTGTTGGCCATGTACTGCCAATTGGTCTCGAAGGCCTTGGCCGGTATCGCGATGAAGCTGATCGAGCTGGTGTTGGCCGCGTACAGGCTGATGCCGGCGGCCCAGAACGGAATGGTGCGGCCGCCGACGAAGAAGTTGGAGGTCGAGCTGCGCTTCTCGCGCAGGTAGAAGTACAGGCCGATGCCGATCATGCCGATCAGGTAGACCACGATCACCAGCCAGTCCAGCCAGTGCAGGCGCAGCTTGCTGGACTGCACCTGGGCGCTGGCGAACGCGATCTCGCGACCGTCCGCGCCGGCCTGCGCCCAGATCAGACCGTCGGGCCAAGCCGCCGTGGCGATGCTGCGGGCGGCCTGCGCGCCGGGCAGGGTCGCCCAGCTCGCGGTGATGGTCTGGTAGGTTGCGATCTTGGCGGCGCCGGTCGCGGCGGCCTCTTCCACCAGATATAGGATGTGGGCCTGGCCGATGGCGCGGCCGGAGCCGGCCACGACGCGACCGGGCGCGCGGCTGGGTTCGGTCCAGCCCGGCTCGGCCGACCAGCGCAGCACGCGGTCGCCGCCGCTGGCGGACGGCACCACCACGAACAGCGCCTTGGTCTGCGCGACCAGCGAACTCGCCGCACCGCCGCCGGGCCAGGGCGTCAATGGCGCCCAATGCGGACGCTCGTCCTCGAAGCGCAATTGCAACAGGCGCGGCGTGCCGTCGCCCGCGGTGCCGGCCACATAGAAGGCCTCCGCGGACAAAGCGCCGCGCGCGTCGCGCAAGGCGACCGGCAACGACGCCAGCGGCTGCAGGGCGATCGCGCCGTCGCGCAGGTTCAGCTGCACCACTTGCGTCGCCATGCGCTGCGCGCCCTGCCCCAACAGCAGATAGGCGCGCTCGCCGTCCTGCACCACCGACACGACGTCGGAGGACTTCGCCTGTTCGGGCCAAGCCAGCGGCGACCAGGCGCGCGCACCTTCCTCCAGCGACCAGACAGTGTCCTGCGTGAGCGCGATCGCGCGCCCCTGCACGCGCGCGATGCCGATCAGCGGCGACTGCGTCTTCAGGCTAGGCAACGGCGCCGCGCGCATCGGCGTCAGCGCCTCCGCGTGCAGCGGACCGACCACGATCAGCAGCAAACACAGCACAACCGCGCGCCACGACATCCGTGCCCACGCAGCCTTATCGGACCATTGCATCGCCTGCGCGCTCATGGACGCCCCTTAGCAGCCAGCAGCGCCTGTGCGCGTTTCAAGAATGGCAGATCGACCATGCGGCCATCGACCACGAATACACCGCGCTCGGGCGCCTGCGCCGCCGCCTCGACGATACGCCGCGCCGCCTCCAGTTCCGCCTCGGTCGCGGCGAAGGCCGCGTTGGCCAGCGCGATCTGGCGCGGATGCACGCAGGTCTTGCCCAGGAAGCCCAGGCGCCGCGCCATCTCCGCCTCGGCGCGATACCCCGCCTCGTCCTGCAGGTCGGCATAGGCGCCGTCGAGCGCGAACACGCCCGCCTGCGCCGCCGCCATGCGCAAGGCGAACATCGCCGCGTGCACGTTGGCGCGATCGCGCCGGTCCACGCCTTCGGGTTCGAACAGATCGCCTAGGCCCAGCTGCAAACCGGCCACGCGCGGATGCGCGGCCGCGATCTGCGCCGCGGCCGCGAGCGCGCGCGGGGTTTCGATATTGACCAGCAGGCCGATCGGCTGGCCGACGCCGTTGCCGGCCTCGGCCGCTTCGAGCTGGGCCACGGCGGCCAGCAAAGCCGGCGCCGATTCGATTTTCGGCAGATTGATCAGGTTCACGCCCGGGCGTGCGATCGCGGCCAGATCGGCCGCGAACCAGGGCGAATCCGGCGCGTTGACGCGCACGATCGCCAGCTTGGTGCTGGCGGCCAGCGCGTCGGAGCCGACGAACTCGGCGACCGCGGCGCGCGCGGCATCTTTGCGCTCGGCCGCGACCGCGTCCTCCAGGTCGAACGACAGCGCATCGGCGTCGCCGGCCAAGGCCTTGGCGAACAATTCCGGCCGCGTTCCGGGCACGAACAGTTTGCTACGCATGCGCCGGCGGCACCTGGGTGGTCTGAGTCATGGCCGGCAGTGTGCGCCAAGGCAAAGATAGCGAGCGCACAGCCCAGGCATGTTCAAACGATAGGTTTTGTTTCGTATTCCAGGCCCGGAGGGTGCTGCGAAGCGTAGCGCTTGACTTACTGTGTAACGCACAGTACTGTGCGCCACATGGTCGACACAGACGCCTTCGGCAAGCTCGAACTGGAACTGCGCCGCGGCGTGGTCGTCCTGGCCACCCTGTCGCAGCTGCGCGCGCCGCGTTACGGCTACGAGCTGCGCCAGGCGCTGGCCGAAAAAGGCATGCCGATCGAGGAAGGGACGCTCTATCCCCTGCTGCGCCGCCTGGAAACCCAGGGCCTGCTGCAAAGCGAATGGCGTACCGAGGACGGACCGCCGCGGCGCTATTACTCGCTCAACGCGAACGGCCGCAAGTTGCTCGTAAAACTCACCGACTCATGGCAGGGGATGAACGACGCCATGCATCGACTGCTGCGGGAGGACTGAAGCATGAATGCCAACGACGTGATCGAATCCTATGTCGCCGACGTGGCGACGCGGCTGCCGCGCAGGCAGCGCAACGACGTCGCCTACGAGCTGCGCGCCCTGATCGACGAAGGCCTGCAGGACCGCGCCGAAGAGGCCGGCCGCGCGGCCGATGCCGACATGGCCGTCGCCTTCCTGCGCCAGTTCGGCCGGCCCGACGAAGTGGCCGCGCGCTACCGCCCGCAGCTGAGCATCATCGATCCCGCCGACGGGCACGCGTTCCTGCGCGCGACCGCGTTCGGCATGGCGATCATCTGGATCCTGGGCTTGCTGGAAGCGGCCACCGCCCCCGGCTCGACCCCGATGCGCGCACTGGCGCAATGGTGGACCGGCGCCGTCCTGCCCTCGCTGTGGTGGCCTGGCGTGTTGGTGGTGAGCTACGCCATCGCAGGCTGGGTGCGCCGGCGCAGGCCGCGGGCCGCGCAATGGACGCCGCGTTCGGCCGATCGCATCCACGGCGGCCGCCTCGGCATGGCGATGGCCACGGTCGCCATCGCCTGCGGGCTTTGGGCGCTGATGGAGCCCACGCGCGTACTGGACTTGGCGTTCGGCGGCCGTGCGGCACCGGCCGCATATCAGGCGATGACCTACACCGACGCGTTCCGGCACGGCCCGGCGCCCTGGCTGTTCGGATTGCTCGCTCTGTACCTGCCGCTGCTCGCTTTCGTCGCCATCCGCGGCCGCTGGTCTCCACTGCTGCGCCACGCCGAGTCCACCCTGACCCTGCTGGTCTGCGCCGCGATGCTATGGGTGCTGGTCAGCGGCCCGGTGCTGATGGCGCCGCACAGCGACCGCACCATGAAAGTCCTCATGGCGCTGGTGCTGGCATTTTCGCTGATCGCGATAGCGTTGGAGGCGCGTGGCCGAATCAATCCCGCGCCGGACAAGCCCAAGCACACCTGAGCGTTCAGACCGCGGCCGGCCGCCGTACTAGCCTCCCCCACTACCCCACGGTCGGCCGGATCGACGCATCGGCCGGCCGTTTTTTTGCGCAGTGCTCAATCGCAAGCGGCGGTGCGCGCGAACGCCAAGTCCTCAAAGTCGTAGCTGAAATCGGCTTCGGGATCGACCTTGGCCATGCGCAAGCCGGCGCCGCCGGGCGCGGGACGTGCCGCGAACTCCAGCCAGGCCTCGGCATCCACGCTGGCGTCGTCCCAGTCCACCAGCCAGCGTTCGCCGACGCGCTGCACGGTGCCGCTCAGCAACGGCGACTTCTGCGCGACAAAACGCACCTGCCCGGCCCGGTCGCACAGCGACACGTCGCCGAACCAGGGATCGCGGTACCGCCCCAGCCAAGCCCGCAGGTCCTCGGCCCTGGCCGGCGCGCGCGCCGAAGTGTCGGGCGCACGCTGCGCGGGCGGCGTCCCCGCCCGCTCGCGCTGCAGCGCCTGCGCGTAGTACGCGACGTCGCGGCGCGGCTCGGGCGCGGTGTAGCGTTTGACCAGGACCTGGTTCAGCACCGTGCGCGCTTCGTCGGCCTCGCCGTTGATCAAAACCACGAAGCCGACTTCGCGCTCGGGCAGCATCGTCACCACCGAGTACATGCCCATCAGGGTGCCGGTATGCGAGACCTTGAACTCGCCGTCGACATCGGCCAATCGCCAGCCGTAGCCGTAGGCGCTGAAACGGCTGCCGTCCCAGTCGCGCTGGCGCTGCGAGACCGGCATCGGCATCTGCGGCGACCACAGCGCGCGGCGCTGCTCGGGCGACAGCCAGGACGCGACGGAGCCGTCGGGCTGCAGCCAGGTGCCGACCCAAGTCAGCATATCGTCCAGGCTGCAGCGCACGCCGCCGGCCGCGGCCATGGTGGTATTGGCGATCATGGCGCCGTCTTCGCGCACGGGAACATTGCGCCCGTCCTCGCGCCGATGCGGTTGGGCGACGTTGCCGACGCGGTCGCGGCTCCACTCGCCGATCTGGCAGCGCGCCAGCCCCAACGGCTCGAACACTTCGCGGCGCAGCAGGGTTTCGTAAGGTGCCCCGCCGGCCGCGGCCGCGACTTCGCCGGCGACGATGTACATCAGATTGTCGTAGTCGTAGCGCGAGCGGAAGCTGTGCACGGGCTTGAGATAGCGCAGGCCGTGGATGACATCGGCGCGGGTGTAGGAGTTCGGCTCCGGCCACAGCATCAGATCGCCGGCGCCGGCGCGCAGGCCGCTGTTGTGGATCAGCAGGTCGCGTACCTGCATCTGGCGTGTGACCCAATCGTCGTGCATGCGGAACTGCGGCAAATGTTTGACGACAGGATCGTCCCAGCGCAGCTTGCCGGCATCGACCAGGCGCGCCAGCAGGGCGGTGGTCATGGATTTGCTGTTGGAGGCGATCTTGAACAGCGTCTGCGGCGTAACGGGTTCGCCGCCGCCCGCGACGCGCTCGCCCAAGCTGCGGCGGTACACCACCTGGCCGTGCTCGACCACGCCGATCGCAAGCCCCGGCAGCCGGTAGCGCGCGACCACGTCGTCGACGATGGCGTCCAGCTCCGCCGGCGCCACCGTGGGCGTCTGCGCGAATGCAGGCAAGGCGGCGATCGCCGCGAGCAAGGCGAGCCCGATGCGCTTCATGCGGTCGACCACTCCTGGACGGGACATTCGTCGGCGATCATCGCATCGTAGTCCTGACGGCGCCGCACTACCGCGTAGCGGTCGCGATCCAGCAGCACCTCGGCAGGCAAGGGGCGCGAGTTGTAAGTCGACGCCATCGCGGCGCCGTACGCACCCGCGCCCGCGATCGCGATCAGGTCGCCGGCGCGGCAGGCCGGCATCGGCCGGCGCACCGCGAAGGTGTCGCCGGTCTCGCAGACCGGGCCGACCACGTCGTACTCGACCGTCTCCGCGTCGCGCCCGTGCAAGGGCACGATGTCGTGCCAGGCGTCGTACAACGCGGGGCGCAGCAGGTCGTTCATGGCCGCATCGACGACCAGGAACGCGCGCTGCTGCCCCGGCTTGACCCGGATCACGCGCGTCAACAGCCAGCCGGCTTCGGCGACCAGATAGCGGCCGGGTTCCAGAATCAGGCGACCATGGAAGTCGGCGAAGGTCTCGCGCAGCATCGCCGCGTACTGGTCCGGGGTCAGCGGCGGGGCTTGATCCTGCCGATAGCGCACGCCCAAGCCGCCGCCCACATCGATGCAGTTCAACTCCCGCCCCTGGCCGGCCAGCTCCCGCGCGAAGGCGGCCACGCGCTGCAGCGCCAGCCGGAACGGCTTGATGCTCAGAATCTGCGAGCCGATATGCGCATGCAGGCCGTCCAGCCGAACGTTGGGGTACTGCGCGGCCTCGGCGAACCAGTGTCTGGCCTCGTCGATGGACACGCCGAACTTATTCTCCGATTTGCCGGTGGAAATCTTGGCGTGCGTTCCCGCGTCTACATCCGGGTTGATCCGCGCCGACGCCCGCACCGTGGCGCCCCGCCCCGCAGCCACCGCCTGCAAAGTTCGCAGCTCGTCATGGGATTCGACGTTGTAGCGCCACACGCCCATGCCGATGGCTTCGGCGATCTCGTCGGCGGTCTTGCCCACGCCCGAGTACACGATGCGCGATGCGGGGATGCCGGCGCGCAAGGCGCGGCGCAGCTCGCCCACGGAAACGATATCCGCCCCCACGCCCTGCTCGGCCATCAGCTGCAGCACGGCGAGGTTGGCGTTGGCTTTCACGGCGTAGCAGACTCGGGTATCCAGGCCCTTCAGCGCGTGCTGCAAGGCCTGGATACGGTCGCGAATCGCGCTGGCCGAATAGACGTAGGTCGGCGTTCCAACCTGAGCGGCGAGCGCATGGAGGTCGACGCCGTCGAGGCGCGGGGGAGTATCGATCATCAGGTGTCCGAACGATCCGTAGAGGACCGCGGGAAAGATCCGGCGGTACGCGCGAGCGCGGACCGCCGGCGAGGGGACTTAGAAGTTCAACGAGACCGTCAGCTGCGCATGCCTGGGTTCCTGGAAGCTGGTACCCAAGCCGAACCGCTCCCCGGGCGTGCCGATGCTGTCCTGCGGCTCGAGATCTTGATCGACTGCCAGTTCACGCTGTTGATTGAAGAGGTTGTATAGCGCGAACTTAACTTTGAGGTCAGCACGCCCCATCTTGGCTTGGTAAGTCACGCTCGCGCTGAGGTCGTAGGTCCAATCGGTGCGTCCGTAACCACCGCGCGGCGACAGTACGTACACCCGTTGAGACGAAATTCCTTTGCAGTTCTGCACGCAAATGTAGTAGCTGTGGAAGTCGGTCTCATCAAACGGATTTCCCGCACCGAAGCCGGTAATCGGCGAGCCCGACTTCACGTCGAGCGTCGCACCGAATAGCCAATGATCGCCGACGGCATAGGCGCCACGCAGCTTCAGCTGGTGTCGCCTATCGTTCGCCAGGTATCCAAACCCGTTGTAATTGACCCACGGATTGTCGAAATTCTCGGTGCGCCCACTATCGGCAAAATCCGTATCCGAGTTCACCGGCCCCTCTGCATTGCCTTCGTTCTTGGAATAGGTGTAAGACGCGTTGAACGCCCATTTCCCGTCCCAAGCGCGATCCAGTTGCAACTCCACAGCTTTGTAAGTACGACGCGGCTTCACCCAGCCTCTCTGTCCCAGGTAATTACCCAGGCTGTCGTACATCGCCCAGCCCTCGCGCGAGGTGTCGATATCGATCCAGCCGTCATTGCTGCCGTCGCAATCGGTGTCGCCCCACACCGTATTGACCCTACCGGGGTTGCCCATGATCCAAACGCCATCAATCGGCCCGCAGCGCCCAGTCGCCGTGATGTTCATGTCATCGATCGCATCGTGCAACTTGCGATAGGTACCGGTGACGCCCCATGACCAATGGTCTCCGAGCATCTGTTGAAAGCCAAGAATGGCCTCATCCTGATAGACCGGCTCCATATCACGATTCACTTCGGCCTTTAGGTCCGGCACCGTACCGTCGCCCTGTGAGTTATCCACCGGCCCGATCTGACCACCCAAAATCGGAATATTCCCCGGACCCGCTCCATAGCCAAGGAATTCGTACCAAGTGCGCTCGTCGAGAAATCCGCCTGCCTGCTTGATATTGATGACATTGGCCACGGGCAGGAAGTAGCGGCCGACATTGCCGAACAGCTTGGTGGTGCCGTCGCCCTTCATATCCCATGAGAAGCCGAAGCGGGGGGCGAGCATGTCGTCGATCTTGATGTAGCTCCCTCCGTCGGCGCCTTTGTTGTCGAACGCCTCCAGGCGCACGCCGAGGTTCAACAGAAGGTTGGGGGTGACGGACCAGTTGTCCTCGAGGTAGTAGGCTGTGTTAAGAGTTTCAAAGCTTCCATCCACTTCAAGTCGGCGCGTGCGGACCACCAGCCCGCTGGCCGGGACCACTCCGCCGTTCAGCGATGTGCCTGGATTCCGGTAATACACGTCGTACCTGTAGCCACTGGGCCCGGGGTAGTAGCGCTGATAGTCGGAAGTGTTTTCCTCGCGATCCATGCCGAATCGCAGCCGATGATCCCCGATCTGCCACTCGAAATCCGCGCGCGCGGCTTTACGATTGTCAATCGCGTTCTCGATCAAAGAGCTGGATGTGCAGCCGCGATCTCCTTGCATATTGACGGGAACTCCCTGCGCCAGCGAGCGGTTCTCGAACACTCGATTGCAGGTGATGTCGTTGAGACTGCTCTGCGCGCGCTCGCGTTCATTCTCGCCGTAGAGCAGCTTCATCGAGAAGCTATCGCTCAGATAGCCTGAGTACGAAGCCGCCCAGTTGGTGCCGCCGCTGTCGTTGTATATCTGGTTCGTTCGATCTCCGCGGCTACGGGTCTCGAACACGTATTCGTAGACGTCTGTTGTGGTCCGGCTCTTGTCCGAAAACCCGAATACTGACAACAAATGATCGTCGTTGATCTGCCAGTCCAGCTTCCCGCCCCAGAACGGATCGTCAGCCTTGCCCGTGTTGTAGAAGGTGCCCGCATCGTTAGTGTTGCGAGGCGTATAGTCGCGCGCCTCGTACATGCCGAAGAAGAACAAACGATCCTTGATCAGGGCACCGGAGGCAAACGCATTGAGCGTGGTGCGGCTGTAGTCGTCCTCGCTGGCGGCCAGGTAACGCTCGCCGTCGATCCCAAAACGGTTCTTGGACGAAGACTGCCAGGCTCGCGGCTCGAAGTTCAGCTCAACGCCTGCGCGGAACTCGTTGCCTCCCGAGCGCGTCACGGCGTTGATCACGCCGCCGGTGCTGCGACCGAACTCGACCGAGTAGCCGCCGGTCTTGACCTGGAATTCCTTGTAGAAATTGAAAGGTACCGACGAGAACCCGACCCGGTTGTAGAAGTCGGTGACGTTGAGACCGTTGATGTAGACGGTGTTCTCCGCCACCGACGAGCCGCCGAAAGACAGCCCCTGCCCGCCCAGGGAACCTTTGCCCTTGACCACGCCCGGGGCCAGCAGCGCCACCGACACCACGTCACGCTCGACCGGCAGCACGTCGATCTGCTCACGGGTGATATTGGTCGCGATCTCCGTCGAAGACACATCCACCGGACTGATCCCTCGCGTCCCCACCACCTGCACCGCGGCCAAATCCGTCGCCGCCTGGGCGCCGACGTTGACGTTGGTGGTGGTGCCCAGCGAGACCGTGACCGGCGTCGGCTCGCTGGCCGCGCCGTCGCTCGTGGTCTGCAGCGTGTAGCGGCCCACCGGCAGGAACGGGAAGCGGTAGTTGCCCTGTTCGTCGGCCTTGATGGTGCGGGTGAAGCCGGTGTCCGGGCTGCGGATCGTGACATCGGCGCCGGGCGTGGTGCGGCCGGCCAGCGAACCGTCGTTATTGGCCGCCGACGCGCTCATGGCCATCGTGCCGAAGCAAAGCCCCATCGCGATGCAGAGCGCGGTCTTCCTCATCGTTGTTGCGCGCATGTTTCCCTTTCCCCTAGAGCATGGCCGAGTGAGCTGCCGCTACGGCTTGTCGCCGGACAGCGGCAGTACCTGTGCGTTGAATCGGTAGTCCCACTGGTCGAAGTAGAGGTTGCCCCCTGCCCACTCCACTTCGCCGCGTTGCGAATCCACGGTTTCCGAACGGAAGTGCCGTTTGGCCGGGACCAGCTCGGTCCCGTAGTCGTCGTTGAACGCGATGCGGTAGGCATCGAGTCCGCCGAAATAGAACCACTCCACGCCCGGATCCTTGGCGCCCGCGAAGCGTCCGGTGGTCACGTCCATCGGCACCCAGCCGTAGGGCGCCAGGTACAGCCAGCCCCAGTCGTGCAGGTTGTCGTAGGCGCCGTCGGAATAAACCATGCCCGACTGCCAGCGCGCGGGGATGCCGTTCAAACGCAGCAAGGCCATCAGCAGCAGCGTCTGCTGGCCGCAATCGGCGTGGCCGGCGTGCAGCGCGTAATCGCTGATGTTGGACAGCGTGGAGTACTCGCGCGCGCCGGCCCAGGGGATGCGGTCGACGGCCGTAAAAAGTTTCTGCGCGATGCGTGCGGGGTTGGTCTCGTCGCCGACGACGTCGCGCGAGTAGCGGCGCAGGGCCTGCGTGTAGACGATGTGCGGCGCTCGCTCGCCCAGGTAGGGCGCCAGCTCCGGCCGCTCGCCCAGCGCCTGGACTTTCTCCGGATCGAGGCGGTGCACCTGGCCGTAGACGGTGAGTTCGTAGTCGATCGAGAACGTGGTCGGCTGGCCCGCCTTTGCGACCTGCTCCAGATAGACCGTACGCTGCAAGGTGGATTCGGGTGCGACCCGGTGCGCGGCGGGCGCACTGCGCAGGAGCACGAGATCTTCCTGCTGGCCGGGCCGCAGGCGCGGGTACGGGATCCACGCGCGCACGGTTTCGCCGCTGGGTACGGCGTCGGCATCGACCACGATGGACTGGGTCACGCGCACGCGGCGCGGGGCGACGCTGCTCTTGCCGGTGGCGCGCGCTTCGCGCAAGGCTTCGTCGTGATAGGCGTTGGCGCTTTCCATCGGGCCGCTGTTGGGCGTGCGCTGCGGACGACGGCGCGCGTCGGCCGCGGGATCGAGCAGGAACAGGTTGGACACGGCGCGCGTGAAGTAACGCGACTGGCCGTCGATATCCAGATGTTCGAGCACGTTGGCGCGCTTCCAGGCGGCGAAATCCTCGTCGCGCAAGTCCGGCACCAGTTCGGCGAGCTTGCTGCGGGCGTCGGCCTCGCTGAGCGGGAAGTCCAGACGGATGCGGCGCATGCGCTCGCGCTGGAACTCCAACGCCGCGCGCGCCTCTCCGCTCAGGGCCGGCTGCTTCAATGCGGCATCGATAGCATCCGCGGCTTCGCGAAAGCGTCCGGCGTCGATCAGCGCCACGATCGGGGCGGGACCGCGGTCGTAACCGGCCACGGCCGCAGCCGGCACAAACAACAAAGCAGCCAGGCACAACGCTGGCACAGCTCTGCGCGGGGCACGGGCCGCGGGCGTCGTCGAATCGAGCGCAAGCACCGAACGTTCCACGTCGCAGCCGACCCTCTAAGGACCCAGTCACGGCTGTGTAACATGGCCGGACGGGCTGGTCAATAATTTATTCTTGACAAATTCCGTTTGTGAAGTATGTATTCCCACTGAGCCGGTCGCGACGCGAGCGGCGCCCACGAGGGGACGCGATGATCGAAACGGTCTGGCCTTATCTGGCGGTGGTGTTGCTGGCGGCCGGCCTGTTCCCGTCGCTGGAGCGGCGCTACCGCTGGCGCCTGTTCTCGGTGCTGCCGCCGATCGTGCTGACCTATCTGTTCGTCACCGCGCTGGCGGTGGGCGGCCTGTGGCGCGCCACGCCCGAGATCGCCAACGCGCAGCGTCAGCTCACCACGCAACTGCTGCCCGCCCTGCTGTTCCTGCTGATGGTCGGCTGCGACCTGCGCGCGATCCTCGCCCTGGGCCCGCGCATGCTGGCGGTGTTCGCCTGCGCGATGGCCAGCATCCTCGCCGCGATCGTGCTGGCCTACCTGATCTACCGCAACGCGCTGCCCGCCGACGGCTGGAAGATGCTGGCCGCGCTCAGCGCGACCTGGACCGGCGGTTCGGCCAACCTGGTCGCGGTGCAGCAATCGATCGGCCTGCCCGACGCGCTGTTGCCGCCGGTGCTGCTGGCCGACGCGCTGTGCTATTCGGTGTGGGTGGTGCTGTTGTTCTCGGCGGTACGCTTCGCGCCCGCGTTCAATCGCTGGACCCGCGCCGACGAACGCGCCCTGCCCGTCGCCGCTGCGCCGCAGGCCGGCGGCGAATCCAGCGCCGGCGGTGTGCTGCTGTGGCTGGGCGTCGCCCTGCTGGTCGGCAACGGCGCGATGGCCTTGGCGGCCTGGCTGCCGGCGCAGGGCTTTCTCACCGTCACCGCCTGGACGGTGCTGATCGCGACCGTCGTTGGTTTGGTGCTGGCGCGCACGCCGCTGGCGGCTTCGCCGGTGCCGGCGCCGCTGGCCGGCGCCTTGCTGGCCTGCCTGGTCGCGGTGCTGGCATCGCAGAGCAACTTCGCCGGCATGTCGGCCGCGCCGCTGTTCGTGCTGGTGGGCTTCACCGTGCTGGTGCTGCACGTGGGCCTGTTCGCGCTGGCCGCGCGGCTGTTCCGTTTCGATCTGTACCTGTGCGGGATTTCCTCGCTGGCGCAGATCGGCGGCATGGCGACCGCGCCGGTGTTGGCGGCGACCTACTCGCGCGCGTTGGTGCCGGCGGCGGTGTTGTTGGCGATGCTGGGCCTGGTGCTGGGCACCGGCATCGGACTGTTCATGGCCGGCGTGCTGTCCGGCCTTTCGCCCACGGGAGTCTGATCCGATGCGCGCGCTCCACCTCCTGCTTACCGCGGCCGCCCTGCTCGCCGCGGCGTCGCAGCCGCTGGCGGCGGCGCCGCCCGCCGCGTTTCCCATCCCCGCCCATGGCGTGATCGGCGTGGAGGAACGCCAATTGAATGCGGATTACTGGATCGACCGGCAGGCGCGCGCGGATCGCGTGGTGTTGAACGGCGCCGCGATCGCGGCGCAGAACCTCAAGCTGCGCGAACTCGACCCCTCGGTGCACGATCTGGAAGCGCTGCCGAAGACGGCCACGCGCGAACAGGTCCGCGAGTGGATAGCCTCGGTGTCCGAACGTCCCGCCCAGGCGCTGTACGACGAGCGCGGCCAAGCCATCGCGGCCAGCGTGCTGGACGCCTTGCCGACCACGCTGGATCTGGACGCGATACCGGCGCAACAGCCGCTGCGCTACGGCCTGATCGTGCAGCGCGCCGACCTGCGCGCATTCCCGACCCGGCTGCGCGTGTTCAACTCGCCCGACGACCACGACATCGACCGTTTCCAGGAGAGCGGCCTGTTTCCCGGCGACCCGGTCGTGATCGCGCACGAAAGCCGCGACCGTCAATGGTGGTTCGTGGTCAGCCCGGCCTACACGGCGTGGGTCGAGAAACGCTACGTCGCCGAGGGCGACGCCGCGGCGGTGTTCGGCTACGGCCGGCGCACGCCGCAACTGATCGTCACCGGCGCCACCGCACGCACCGTGTACACGCCGGAACAACCGCGCCTGTCGCAGCTGCAGCTGGACATGGGCGTGCGCGTGCCCCTGCTGAGCGACTGGCCGGCGGACCGTCCGGTCAACGGCCAGCACCCCTACACCGCGAACGTGGTCGAACTGCCGATGCGCGGCGACGACGGCCGCCTGAGCTTCGCACCGGCGCTGTTGCCCAAGACCCAGGACACCGCGCCGGCCTATCTGCCGCTGACCAAGGCCAACCTGCTGCGCCAGAGCTTCAAGTTCCTCGGCGAGCGCTACGGCTGGGGCCACTCCTACAACGCGCGCGACTGCAGCGGCTTCGTGTCGGACGTGTACCGCAGCTTCGGCGTGCAACTGCCGCGCAACACGCGCGATCAGGCGGTGAGCCCGGCGCTGAATCGCATCGCTTTTGGCGAACAGGACGACCGCGCGGCGCGCATGAAAGTAGTGCGCGAGCTGCAGGTCGGCGACCTGATCTACATCCCCGGCCACGTGATGATGGTCATAGGCGAACGCGACGGCGAGCCCTACGTGATCCACGACACCCTGGGCATCAGCTACCGCGACGCCCAGGGCCGCATGACGCGCGCCCACCTCAACGCGGTCTCGGTGTCGCCGCTGACGCCGCTGCTGTTCGACGAGGCCCACAGCTACGTCGACCGCATCACCAACATCCAACGCATCCGCCCCTGAGCGCCCTTCCCTTCTAGCCATCGGACCTCCATGAAAATCACCGATATCCGGTTCGGCATGCTGCGCGTTCCGTTGAAGACGCCGTTCAAGACCGCGCTGCGCACCGTCGACACGGTCGAGGACATCGTCGTGTCCGTGCACACCGACAGCGGCAACGTCGGCTACGGCGAGGCCGCGGCCACCGCGGTGATCACCGGCGACACCCACGGCTCCATCATCGAGGCGGTACGCAAGTTCATCGCCCCGCGCCTGATCGGCGAGGACATCGCCGACCTCAACCGCCTGACCCAGCTGGTGCAGGGCGCGCTGGAGAAGAACACCAGCGCCAAGGCCGCGGTCGAGATCGCCCTCTACGACCTGTGGGGGCAACTCTATGGCGCGCCGCTGTACAAGATGCTGGGCGGCGGCGACCCGGTCATCACCACCGACATCACCATCAGCGTGGACTACATCGACAAGATGGTGGCCGACTCGATGAGCGCGGTCGAACGCGGCTTCGAATCGCTGAAGATCAAGGTCGGCAAGGACATCGGCGTCGACATCGAACGGGTCAAGGCCATCTACGCCGCGGTCGAGGGCCGCGCCCTGCTGCGCCTGGACGCCAATCAGGGCTGGACCGCCAAGCAGGCGGTGTACGCGATCCAGCAGCTGGAGGACGCCGGGGTGCGCCTGGAGCTGGTCGAGCAGCCGGTCAAGGCCCAGGACCTGGACGGCATGAAGTACGTGACCGAGCGCGTGCATACTCCGATCATGGCCGACGAGAGCGTGTTCGGCCCCACCGAGGTCATCGATCTGATCCGCATGCGCGCCGCCGACATCATCAACATCAAACTGATGAAGACCGGCGGCATTTCCAACGCCATCCGCATCGCCGACATCGCCTCGCTGTACGGGGTCGAGTGCATGATCGGCTGCATGATAGAGACCAGCATCAGCGTGGCCGCGGCCGTGCACGTGGCGGTGGCCAAGGCCAGCGTGATCACCAAGGTCGACCTGGACGGGCCGTCGCTGTGCGCGTTCGATCCGGTCGACGGCGGCGTCAACTTCAACGAGTCGGAGATCTCGATCACCGACGCGCCCGGCCTGGGGATCCGCGAGATCCGCGGCCTCGAACCCCTGCCCGGCTGAGCCCAGGACCGCCCCGCCCATGTCGCCGTTGTTGAAAATCCGCGCCGAGCGCGACCGCATGTCGGCGATCGAGCGCCGCATCGCCGATTTCCTGCTCGACAACGCCCACCTGCTGCGCGACTACTCGTCGCAGCAGTTGGCCAATGCGCTGGGCATCAGCCAGTCCAGCGTGGTCAAGTTCAGCCAGAAGCTCGGTTTCAAGGGCTATCCCGACCTCAAGTACTCGATCGGCGAGGCGGTCGCGCGCGGCAACGGCAATGGCGAGGACCATGCGCCCACCGCGGCCGGCGCCGACGATCCGCACACCGCGCTGGCCGAAGACCTGTGGCATCTCAAGGCCCTGGCCGAAGCCGAAACGCGGCTGATCAATCCGGCCGACCGCATCGACGCGATCGCCGCCACCATCGAACGCGCGGGCAAGGTCTACATCATCGGCCTGGGCGAGGACGGCATTCCGGCGCGCGCGTTCGCGACGCGGCTGTCGATGCTGGGCATCGTCACCGTGCATTACGTCGATGCGATGCTGATGCAGGCCGGCATCTCCAGCGCCGCCGCCGGCGACGTGCTGCTGGTGTTCTCCGAGCACGGCCGGCAGCCGGCGCTGTGCCAGATCGGCCGACGTTTCCGCGAGCGCGTCGGCCAAGTCATCACCGTGACCCGCCACACGCCCAACCCGCTGCGCGCGCACGCCGACACCGCGCTGGTGGTGTCGGCGCACGACGAGCGCCGGCATATCGAGCCGTTGCTGTACCAGTCGGCGCTGCAGCACCTGCTGGACCTGATCTTCGTACTGCTGTGCGACGCCAGCGACCACCGGCGCCGCCAGCTCGACCACAACCTCGAGCGCATGCAGGATCTGCTCGACAGCTGATTTCGAGGCCGCATGCGCACGCCACTCCGCACCGCCCTGCTGATCACCGCCCTGCTCGCCCTGGCCGCCTGCGCCAGTCGGCCGCCGACCGCCGCCGTGCCCTGGAGCAATGCGCGCCAGCTGGTGCTGGTGACCACCGACGGCTGGGATGCGAGCCAGGGCCGCCTGCGCCGCTACGAGCGCGACGGCGGCGGCTGGCGCGAGGTCGGCACGGCGACGTCGGTGACCGTGGGACGTAACGGCAGCGCCTGGGGCCTGGGCCTGCACCCGGACCAGAACGACGGGCCGCAGAAGCGCGAAGGCGACGGCCGCGCGCCGGCCGGCGTGTTCGCGCTGGGCACTGCGTTCGGCTACGGGGCCAGCGCGGCCACGCCCATGCCCTACCAGTCCATGGGCGCGGACGACTATTGCATCGACGTCAACGAATCGCCGCTGTACAACCGCATCGTCGATGCCGGCGCCGTCGGCCAGGCCGCGGTGGCCGGCTCCACCGAGCCCATGCGCCGCGACCTGCACGCGGGCGGCGACCAGCGCTACCGGCTGGGCCTGGTGATCGAGCACAACCCGCAACGCCGTCCGGGCGCGGGCAGCTGCATCTTCGCCCATCTGTGGAAGGCGCCGGGCGAGCCGACCGCGGGCTGCACCGCGATGGCCGATCCGGCCATGGAGCAATTGCTGGCCTGGCTGAGCCCAGCGCGGCATCCGGTGTTCGTGCTGTTGCCCGAGGCCGAACTGCGCCGCCTGGGCCGCGACTGGCATCTGCCGGCGCCCTGATCCACGCTGTCCGCACTTCACGCACAGAGTCCCGTCCGCATGTCGATGACCACCCGCGTCCTGCTCGCCCTGATCGCGGGCGCCGCTGCCGGCCTGATCCTGGTCGCGCTGGCGCCCGACGCCGCCCACAGCGCCGCGGCGGTGATGCAGCCGATCGGCAAGCTCTGGCTCAACGCGCTGCAGATGACGGTGGTGCCGTTGGTGGTGTCGCTGGTGGTGATCGGCGTGACCTCGGCCAGCGACGCCGCCGCCTCCGGGCGCACGGCGCGGCGCGCGATGGTGGTGTTCATCGTGCTGCTGAGCCTGGGTGCGGCCTTCGCCGCGATCGCCGCGCCGGCGCTGCTGTCGCTGCTGCCGCGCGACGCGGCCCTGGTCGATGCGTTCCGCACCGCGACCTCGGCGCCGGCCACCACGCCGCCGGCCTTGGGCGACTGGTTCGCGGCGGTGATCCCCAGCAACGTGATCGCCGCCGCCGCGGCCAGCGCGATGCTGCCGCTGGTGGTGTTCGCGCTGTTCTTCGGCTTCGCCCTGACGCGTATCGAGCCGGCCCGGCGCGCGCGCCTGGTCGAACTGTTTCAGGCCATCGCCGACACCATGATCGTGATCGTGCGCTGGCTGCTGTGGATCGCGCCGGTGGGCGTGTTCGCGCTGATGTTCGCCGTCTGCGCGCATGTCGGCGTGGGCATGCTGGGCGCGGTCGGCTACTACATCGCCCTGCAATGCACGTTGTACATCTCGGTGACCTTGATGCTGTATCTGGTCGCGGCCGCCTCGGGCACACCGCTGCGGCGCTTCGCCGCCGGCGTGCTGCCGGCGCAGACCATCGCCGCCAGCACCCAATCCTCGCTGGCCTCCCTGCCGGCGATGGTCGACAGCGCGCGCGTACGCCTGGGCTATCCCCTGGAGATCGCCTCGCTGGTGCTGCCGATGGCGGTTTCGCTGTTCCGCATGACCAGCCCGATCCAGTACATCGGCGTGACGGCGTTCGTGGCCTGGATCTACGGCGTCGACCTGAGCGCGGCGCAGCTGGCCGGTTGCGCCGCGTTGGCGGTGGTGATCAGCCTGGGCTCGGTGGGCCTGCCCGGGCAGGTCAGTTTCATGGCGACCAACATGCCGGTGGTGCAGGCCGCCGGCTTGCCGGTGGAACCGATGGGCCTGCTGCTGGCGGTCGACACCATTCCGGACGTGTTCGCGACCTTGGGCAATGTCACCGGCGATATCGCGGCGACGGGCGTGGTGGCGGGGCGCGAGCGCGCCGCGACGACGAACGACGCCAAGGAATGAACGGCCGCGGCACGACGATCCTGCCGCGGCCTTGGGTCGAACGCCGGACTCAGCCGATCCGCATCGACAGCTCTACATCGTCGGCAAAAGGCACGGACAGATAGCCCGATCCCGGCGCGCGCACCCGCGCGAGGTAGTCGGGGCTGTAGTCGGCGTTGTCGGCCACGATCAACGCGCCCGGCCGCAAGCGGCCCTCGACCAGCGCCAGCACCTCGGGATAGAGCGATTTGGCGCCGTCCAGCAACAGCAGGTCGATCGATTCGGGCAGATCCGAGGCCAGGGTCTGCAGCGCGTCTCCGGCCCTCACCTCCACCAGGTCGAGCAGCCCGCCTTCGGCGATGTGCTGCCTGGCGCGCACGACCTTGGCCGGTTCGAACTCGGTGGTGATGATGCGGCCGCCACCGTTGTCGCGAACCGCCGCGGCCAGATGCAGCGTCGAAATGCCGAACGAGGTGCCGAATTCGACGACCGTGCGCGCCGACGACGAACGCGCGAGCAGGTAGAGCAGACGGCCCGTCTCGCGCGAGACCGGCAGCCACAGGTCTTTCGCACGCTCGTAAAACTCCCGGTACTCGGTCTTGCTGGTCATCAGCCGCAAGCGCTCGTCGCCGGGCATTTCGGCCAGGGCGGGGCTGGTCGCCGCGTCGGCTTCGTCGAAGAGGCGGCCGATCAGGGACGCCAAGGGTTCGATGGTAAGGGTGTTCATATGCATGCCTCGAGTGGGTGGGGTCGCGTACGTGAATCGCGTGTCGACACAATACGAATAATTCGTCATATTTCGTATTCGCATTGGCGGAGCGCCCCATGACGACTCGCAAAACACCCAGGATTTCCTCGCGAAAACAGCCCAAACAGGCACGCTCGAATCAGCTCGTGAGCGCGGTTTTGGAAGCGGCTGCTCAGGTTTTGGCCAAGGAAGGCGCGCAGCGCTTCACCACCGCGCGCGTGGCCGAGCGGGCCGGCGTCAGCGTGGGCTCGCTGTACCAGTACTTCCCCAACAAGGCGGCCATCCTGTTCCGGCTGCAGAGCGACGAATGGCGGCAGACCACCGACCTGCTCAGCGCGATCCTGAAAGACACCGCCAAGCCGCCGCATGAGCGCTTGCGCACCTTGGTCCACGCCTTCGTGCGTTCCGAGTGCGACGAAGCGCAGATGCGGGTCGCGCTCAACGACGCGGCGCCGCTGTATCGCGATGCGCCGGAGGCGAAGCAAGCGCGCGCCAACGGTGAACGCACATTGCAGGCGTTCATGCGCGAAGTGCTGCCGCATACGCCCAGGGCCGCCCGTCAGCGGGCCGGCGACCTGATCGGCACGACCCTGAGCAGCGTGGGTAAGCAGTTCTCGGAATCGCCGCGCACCGCGCCGGAGATCAAGGCGTATGCGGATGCCATGTCCGACATGTTCCTGGCTTACATCGAGCGCGTCGGGCAACGATAAATCGGCATCGCCGCGGTCGCGCAAGGAACGCGGCCGGGTACGTATCGATGCCAGCTGGCTACGTCCGACTTGCAGCGGCAAGCCACAGGGCGCGCCTGCCCGAACCGTGCGCGTCCCGACCGCCGAACCTCGTCGCAAAAAAAAATGGCAGGGAACCCGCAGGCCCCTGCCATCTCGACTAGCGTACCGCGCGAGCCGCGCGGCGAATCAGAACGGGATGTCGTCGTCGGCGAAATCGCTGCCGAAGTCGTTGGACTTGGCCGGCGGCGCATCGCGACGCGGGCCCGAGTCCTGACGGCCACCGCCGCTGTACCCGCCGCCGCCACCGCCGCCGGATTGACGCGGGGCGCGATCGCCGCCACCACCACCGCCGCGGAATTCGCGACCGCCACCGCCGCCACCGCCGCCTTCACCGCCCGGACCGCCCAGCATCTGCATGTCGTCGGCGACGATGTCGGTGAAATACTTCTCGACGCCGTCCTGACCGGTGAACTTGTCGTAACGGATCGAGCCTTCGATATAGACCTGACGGCCCTTGCGCAGGTACTCGCCGGCGATCTCGCCGAGCTTGCCGAACAGCTTGACCCGGTGCCACTCGGTGCGCTCCTGGGTGTTGCCGTCCTTGTCCTTGCGGACGCTGGTGGTGGCCAGGCTGAGCGTGGTCACGGCCATGCCGCCCTGGGTGTACTTGGTTTCGGGGTCGTTGCCGAGGTTGCCGACCAGGATGACCTTATTGATGCCACGTGCCATGAGGATGCGGGTCCTTCTTTAGTTGTCGCCGAAAGCGGGCGATAGATAGTTAAGTATACCCGCCGGCCCCTGACCGTCGGCCGGTGGCTCAGGGCCGTGTCGGAAAATGCCGCACCCAGGGGTAGGCCGGGGCCGTCGGCGCCGCCTGAAAGGCCGCTGTGGCGCGCTTTGGGGCGTTCAGGCTCCGATCCGGAGCCCGCCGACCCGGTCAATGCCGCCCGGCCCGCCCCGTCTCCGGCGGCCTTCCTTCCGCACCACCGATACCCGCGCCGGCGAGCGTCGCCGGGCCGGGGCGCGCCGTCCCAGGCGCGACCCACGCTCGCGCCGCAACCCCTTCTCGCCCGCCCCGCCGGCTTCTCCGACCCGCGGCCACCGGTTCGATAACGGCGACTGGACGCACCGCGCGGTTGCCGACGATGCGCTCGCGAACACGGCTTCAAACACGACCTCGCGAACCACCGGGACGCGACGACGCACACCGGCTCACGCGTCGCCGCGACTCGCGCGACGATCGCCCTCGCGCCGCGATGTCGCTCGCGACTGCGCTTGCGCGCATGCGCGCTAACACGTTAGCGGCATCGTCGCAGCGCATCCCAAGGGAACGCGACGCATCATCGCGCGGTCGTACGCGCACGTTGCGCGCGTACGTAAGACCGATGCGATGCAGGACGCGCACGTACGAAGAAAATCTTTGTCCGGTCGCGCGTTCCATCGCCGTTCTCTTCCCAGTACCCCGAACCACCGACGGCCAGGCAGGCCGGCAGCGACCACGCTGTACGGGTTCGGCGACCCAGGGAAGGAGTGATGTATGCCTTACGGCGAAACGCTAGGACGATCGCCCCACATTCGCGGATTCCTCTACGCCAGCGATGCCTGCGCGAAGGTCGCGGAGCGTTTGCCGGTGATCGCGGGCAGCGATTCCAGCGTACTGATCGTCGGCGAGACCGGCACCGGCAAGGAGATCTGCGCGCAGGCGCTGCACTATCTGTCGCGGCGTTCGGCCGGGCCCTGGGTCGCGGTCAATTGCGCCGCGGTGCCGGTGGAACTGATCGAAAGCGAGCTGTTCGGTCACGTCAAAGGCGCGTTCACCACCGCCCACAATTCCCGCCACGGCCTGGTCAAGGAGGCCGAGGGCGGCACCATGTTCCTCGACGACATCGACTGCCTGCCGTTGCTGGCGCAGGGCAAGCTGCTGCGCTTCCTGCAGCAGCAGGAGTACCGCCCGGTCGGCTGCAACGCCATGCAGCGCTCCGACGTGCGCGTGATCGCGGCCAGCAATCGCGACCTGCGCTTGATGGTGCGGCAGAACAGCTTCCGTCAGGACTTGTATTTCCGCCTCAACGTGCTGCCGATCGCCTTGCCGCCGCTGCGCGAGCGCCGCGAGGACATCGCCCTGCTGGCCGGCCATTTCGTGCAACTGTTCGATCAGGCCCATGGCGGACGTGGCCGCAGGCTCACCTCCGAAGCGCTGCAGAAGCTGCTGGCCTACGACTGGCCCGGCAACGTGCGCGAGCTGCGCCACGTGATCGAACGCTCGGTGCTGCTGGCCGCGGGCGAGCGCATCGACGCCGACGATATCGCCATCGATGCCGATCTCGACGCCGATTCCGGAGCGGACGCGCCGCCCGACGGCATCGCCGGCGAATCCTTCCAATCGGCCAAGAAGCGCGTGGTCGAGCGTTTCGAACGCCAATACATCGAGACCCTGCTGGCCCTGCACCACGGCAACCTCACCCATGCCGCGCAAGCGGCCAAGAAAAACCGGCGCGCGTTCTTCGAACTGGTGCGCAAGCACCACATCGACACGCGCCGCTTCAACGACGCCTCCTGATGAAGCCCGATCCGACCGCCACGGCGCCCAGCGCCGGCAACGCGCTGCGCCACGCATTCGACGCGACCGCCGTCGTGCGTGCGCCGGACACTGCCACGCGCGTCGCGCGCGGACCGAATCGTCCGCTCGCCAGGACAAAAACGCCCTATCGCGCGCAGCCCGTCGCAGCGCGGTTTCGCTGCATCGCGACCCCAGGCACGCAGGACAAAGCGCAACCGCAGCGATCGCAGTCGCCGCTGTCGGCGCGAACGGAATCAATCACTTGCGCGTGCGAACGACTTGGCACGCGACTTGCGCTCTTCAGTCCAAGGCTGGGACGCATGGACGACTACCCCGAAATGCTAGCGATGGTCAGAGCGCTCGCCCGCTACCTGCGGGCGAACCCGAACAGTTCCGATACCGCGGAAGGAATCGCCACGTGGTGGTTCCGCGAGCAGACCGTGGTGGACGGACGCGCGCTGCTCGACGCACTGGATTGGATGCGCGCACGCGGCCTGGTCGAAATGCTCAGCGCCAACAGCACCGGCGAACGCTACCGCTGCATCGCCAGCGCCGACGAGCTGGACGGCGTGCTGCATGAGCTGTCGAGGCGCCGCCTGACATGACGCGCGCCCACGCAAGGACGCTGGAGGAACGCCCGTGCCGTCGCTGACGCTCGCCGCCTTCACCCAACCCGCCGGCTGGCAGGCGCTGCAGGCCGACGGCGTGACGCCGTCGGCGGCGATCGCGATCGCCGAGGATCTGCTGGGCGCCACGCCCAGCGGCGACAGCCGCAGCCTGACGCTGACCTATTCGAACGCGTCGCTGGACCACATCGCGCGCCGCCCGCTGGCCGCGACCGACCTGGACGACTACGACGAGCTACGGCTGGTGCTGCGCGGCGAGCGCAGCTCCGCGGCGGGGTTCTACCTGGAACTGCGCCTGGGCAGCGTCGCGCTGCCGATCGGCGCGCCCGGCAACAGCTGGCACCGTCGCGTGCCGGTGAGCGGCGGCGCGGGCTGGGACGTGGTGCGGTTCTCGCTGGCCGACCTTCCGCCGGCGGTGCGCGGCGCGGTCACGGTCGCGCAGCTGCAGTGCATCGATGCCAGTCAGGGCTACGCCATCGTCATCGACGAAGCGCTGGCGGTGCGGCCGAGCATGCTCGCCGACCTGGAGCAATCGTTGCTCGCGCGCCTGCACGAGCGCACCAGCCTGTCCGGCGCCTTGGTGCCGGCCGAGCTGGTGACGGCCGGCGGCGCCTGGCCCGCGACCACGCCCTGCATCGCGATCGTGCCGATGGACGTGCGCAACCTGCCCGAGCGCAGCGTAGGCGGCGCGCAGCGCTGCGACTTCGTCGCCGACGGTTATCGCGTGCGCACGGCGCCGACCGCGTACGAGGCCTGCTATGCCATCGAGGCGGTCGCCGCCGACCGCGCCGATCAAGGCGCGCTGATGGATTTCCTGCTGCGCGAGATCGCCCCGCGCGGCATGTTGCGCGTGGCCGCGCACGCCTGGTCGTTCGAGACCCAGACGCCGCCCGCCTACGAGTTCAACCCCAACCTCAACCCCGCGCCGCGCCAGCGGCTGTACTGCCGCGTCTACGCGTGGCAGGACCAGGACGCGCCGGCGTCCGTGCAGCCGGTGGAAGGCCTGGTCAACCACGTCGATTGGAAGGAGTCCGGCCATGGCTGAAGACAAGGCGAGCGAACGCGTGCGCCTGATCAACACGCGTTCGCAGCCGGTCGAGCTGCACCTGGGCTCGTCGGTGCACGTGCTCGCGTCGGGACAGAGCGTCGAGCTCGACACCGCCGCGCTGGCGTCGCCGCAGCTGGCCCACCTGCTCGCTCGTAAGGCGCTGGCGGTACGCAGCGCAACGCCCTCGGAGGCCGATCAGGCCGCCGCTATCGCAACCACTCCGCGCAAGCGCGGCCAGGGAGCCGCCGAAGGAACCGCGCGGCCCCCGCAACCACCCAAGAGGAAGAAAGGATCATGAGCTTCATCGGCATCAATGTGCGGGAAGTCGACGGAACGGGCGCGCCGGTACTGGCCGCCGCGCCCACCTCCATCGCGGGCTTCAACATCCTGACCCGGCGCGGCACGCCGAATCAGGCCGTGATGGTCGATTCCTACGCTCGCTTCGTCGAGCGGTTCGGCGGCTATTTCCCGGGAGGCCTGGGCGCGTACCTCGTCAAGGGCTATTTCGACAACGGCGGCCAGGTCGCCTACGTCAACCGGGTGGTCTCCGACGATCCCGCCACCGGCCATGCGCCGGGCACGCTGGCGCTGCGCGACACCAGTCCCGCCGACACGCTGCGGATCTCGGCCGGCTTCCGCGGCAACGAGGATCCGGGCAGTTGGGGCAACGGCTTGCAGGTGCAGGTCGCGCGTTCCACGCCGACCACCACGCGTCTGCGCGAAGCCGCCGCGGCCACCATCACCGGCACCGTGGCGCTGGTCGCGCCCGTCGACATGAGCACGCTGCCCAGCCTGACCATCCGCGTCGACGGCTCGCTGGACAACACCGTGATCACCTTCCTGCCCGCGGATTTCCCGGGCGGCGCGGCCAACGCCACGCCGGCGCAGATCCGCGACGCGATCAACGGCCGTCAGAGCCGCGTGGTCGCCTCGCTGACCGGCCCCGGCAACCTGGTGCTGACCTCGACCGGCGAAGTCGCGCGCATGAGCGACGGCTGGACCTCGATCCAGGTGATCGCCGCCAACGCCACCCTGGGCTTCGCGATCGCCGCGGCGGTGCCGGGCACCGCCAGCGCGGTCGCCACCAACGGCGCCACCCTGCGCCGCACCGAGGACTTCGACCTCGGCGACGCGATCGAAGTGTTCGACCCGACCGTGCCGGCCAACACCGCCATGGTCAAGCTGCTGTCGCGCAACCCGCTGACCGGCGCGGTCACCTGGGGCCCGCCGATCGCCGGCATCGCCGCCTGGACCGCGCAGAACATCCGCGTGCGCAACCTGCGCTTCAGCGTGACCGTCGCCGAGGGCGGCACCGAGGCCGAGAACGTGCGCGAGACCTGGTCGGACCTGTCGATGGAAGCCGACACCCCGAACTACGCGCCGGCACGCATCAACGACGCCATCCGCGGTTCGCGCTACATCGTCGCCGAAGATCTGCTCAGCGCCAGCGCGGTCGGCGCCGATCGTCCGGCGGTGCTGGCCTGGACGCCGCTGGCGGCCGGCCGCGACGGCACGCCGACGTCGGCGCACTTCAACGGCGATCCGGCGCAGCGCAGCGGCTTGTTCGCCTTCGATCCGCACGACGTGCAGCTGCTGACCTGCGAGCGCACCGATCCGGCGATCGTCGCCGCGGCCCTGGCCTACTGCGAGAACCGCGGCGACTGCATGTACGTGGGCGCGGTGCCGGAGGGCTTCACCGAGGCCGGTCAGGCGGTCGCCTACGGCCAGTCGTTCCAGGCCAAGAAGGCCTATGGCGCGCTGTACGCGCCGTGGATCACCATCGCCGATCCGGCCGGCGTCGGCGACAACCCGCGCCGCAACATCCCGCCGGTCGGCCACGTGCTGGGCGTGTACGCGCGCGTGGAACGCACGCGCGGCGTGTGGAAGGCGCCCGCGGGCGACGAGGCCAACCTGGCCGGCGTGCTCGACGTGACCTACCGCCTCACCGACGCCGAGCACACGCAACTGGTCAAGGACGGCAGCGTCAACGGCATCCGCGCGATTCCGCGCGCCGGCATCGTCATCGATTCCTCGCGCACGCTGAGCACCGATCCGCGCTGGATGTACGTCGGCGTGCGCCTGCTCTTCAACTTCGTCAAGAGCAGCCTGAAGAACGGCCTGCGCTGGGTCCGTCAGGAACCCAACCGCCAGTCGCTGTGGAACGCGGTCAAGTTCAACGCCGTGAACCCGTTCCTGCTGGGCCTGTGGCGACAGGGCGCGTTCGGCACCGGTTCGCCGGAAGAGGTGTTCACCGTCATCTGCGACGCCTCCAACAACCCGCCGGACCAGGTCGATCAGGGCCTGCTCAACGTCGAGGTCTATTTCTATCCGTCCAAGCCGGCGGAAACCATCGTCATCACCGTCGGCCAGCAGCCCTCCGGGGCGTCGGCGTCCGAAGGCTGAATTCATCACTAGCGCACGCAGGAGGGCGTCATGCCACAAGTCGGAGACATTTGGGAAAGTTACCGCGCAAGCGAGTTCGTACTGGTGATCGACGGGCGCGAAAGCCCCGGCGTGAGCAAGATCGGCGGACTCAGCGAAGGCGAGATCGAGACCGTGGAGCAACCGCACGGCGGTTCGTTCCGCGTGTTCAAGACCGCCGGCGCGAAGGTCAAGTTCGACTCGCTCACGATCGAGCGCTACGTCGACGGCAGTCCGGAGGACCAGCGTTTCAAGGACTGGTTCCAGGAGTGCTTCAAGCTCAATCGCGACGACCAGGGCGGCTCGGTGCCGCGCCGCGACGGAATGATCGTCAAGCGCCATAACGGCGCCGACGTGCTGACCTTCGCCTTCTACGGCGCCTGGGTGAAGTCGTCGAAGTTCACCGACCTGGAAGCCGGGTCCACCAACCACTTCAAGCAAACCATCGTCCTCGAGCACGAAGGACTGGAGCGTGTCGAATGAGCAACCAAGCCACCGCACTGCGCGAGGTCCCGCTGGCGCCGCCGCCGAGCACGACCCACCGCACCTACGAGTTCGAACTTCCGATCGGCGTCTACGACGACGAGGGCCGCCTGCACCGTCACGGCATGCTGCGCAAGATGACCGGACGCGACGAGGCGATCCTGGCCGATCCGCAGAACCAGCGTAACGGCGGCAAGCTGGTCACCGAACTGCTGGCCAGCTGCATCGTCGGCCTGGGCGAACTCAAGTCCACCGGCCCGGGCGTGGTCTCGGAGATGTACTCGGCCGACCGCAACTACCTGCTGTTGCGCCTGCGCGGCGCGACTTTCGGCAACGAGCTGCAGGCGACCTACAAGTGCCCGTCCTGCGGCCACAGCCACGAGGTCACCGAGGAGCTCGACGCGCTGCCGGTGCGGCGCATGGGCGAAGAGGAGTCGGCCGGCGAGATCCGCATCCGCCTGGAGGACGGCTACATCGACAACCAGGGCGTCGCGCACCACGCGATGGTGATGCGCCTGCCGACCGGCGCCGACGAATCGGCGGTGGCGCCGCAGATGCGCAAGAACGCCTCGCTGGGCAAGAACGCATTGCTCGCGCGCTGCCTGAAGTCGCTGGGCGACGTACCGCAGCACCGGCTCAACGCGATCGGGCCGAAGCTGCTGGCCGAGCTGACCATGACCGACCGGCGCCTGATCGACCGGGCGCTCAACTCGGCCGCGCCCGGCGTCGACCTGATCCGCGCGCTGGAATGCCCGGCCTGCGGCCACGAGTTCAAGGCCAGCCTGGATCTGTCCCATTTTTTGGCATTGGACTGACGCTCGAGGATTTGCGTCGCGAGGTGTTCTTTCTGGCGTACCACCTTCACTGGCCGCACGCCGAGTTGATGGATATGCCCACCGAGGACCGACGCAGCTTCGCGCGTCTGCTGATCGAGCAGATCGAGCGGGAAAACGCCGAAATCGAATCGTCCAGGGGTCGCTGACCCCTGCCTTCGCAACCAGGAGCGGTTGAATGCCCATCGGGCTGCTACTGACATCGCTGTCGACGCCGTTGGCCGGCATGGCCACGGCGTTCGAGCGATGGAACGCGGTGCTGCGGCTGGAAGCCGTGGTGATCGACCGCGCGCGCGGTGCGTTCCTGGTGGAGTGGTTCGGTGCACGGCTGCCGCGTCTGGACAGCCGCCTGCGCGTGGTGATCAGCAACATCGTCGCGCTGGGCGAGCGGTATCGCGAGGCGCGCGCGCAATCCAAGGGGGGCCAGACCGGCCCCAATCTGCTCGAACCGCTGGCCGGCATGGCCGGCATGGCGGTGGGCATGTTCATCAGCCCCAGCGGCTCGCTGATGTATCTGTACACCTGCCTGCGCGAATCCGCCGGCGCGATCGTCTCCAGCCTGCTCACCATTCTGTACAGCCCGATCTTCCTGGCCGAGATCACCGGCCTGGGCACCGCGGTGGCCGCGGTCGCGTTCCCGCTGGTGCTGATCGGCGGCTTCGTCGCCGGCATCGTCGCCGCGGCCTCCGGGCCGAACAGCTCGATGGTGCTGGCCTACGAACTGCTCGGCGACGCCACCCGCGCCATCCAGGCGCTGACCCGCTTCATCAACCTGCTGATGGGCCCGCGTGAGGCGATCCGCAATCCGCTGTTGCGGGGCATCCTCGAACTGGTCGACCGCATCGCCGCACTGTTCGCGCAGCTGGTCGGCGCCGCGGCCTGGCTGGTGACCCGCTTCGGCAGGATGCTGTTGCCCACGGCGATGCAGTTCCGCGCCCTGATCGATTTCGCCAAGGCGATCTGGGACGTGGTCGACCGCATCGGCCAGGGCACCCTGGCCGCACTGCAAGGCGCCGATCCGGAAGCGTCGCCGCTGGCGATCCTGATGCGCCTGATCGATCACGTCATGGCCGTCGCCCGCCGCCTGATCGAGATCGCCGGCGCGATGTTGTCGGAGATGGTGGTCTCGCTGAAGTACGGCTTCGGCTCGATCGCCGACCGTACCCGGGCCGAGATCGAGACGACCGTGTCCATGGCGCGTTCGCTGATCGAAGATCTGCCGATGATCCGGATGTTCCGCGCGACCGCGCGGATGGTGACGGTGGTGCGCGGCATCTTCGCGTCCTCGGGCATCGGGTCGTCGACGCCGCCGGCGGCGCCGCCGCCGTCCTCGGGCGGCGGTCTGGGCGGCGCGGTCAGCACCGGCGTGGGCCGCGGCCGCGCGCTCACCAGCCTGCTGGTGGTCCCGCCCACGCCCAGCCTGGACCTGGCCCGCCGCATGGTCGACACCGCGCGTGGCGGCACCGTCGTCGAGAATCCCTGGGGCCCGGACTTCGACACCGACATGGCCGCGCCGTTCGCGCTGGACCCGGCCACCGACGCGCTCGCACAGCAACTGATGGCCGAGCCGCCCAGCGTGTTCCGCGGCGAAATCCCAATGATGGTGGCCGAGTTCGGCGTGGACACGCCCGACGCCGCGTTCGACCGGCTGCGCACCGACGAGCTGCGCTATCGCGATGTGATCTACACCGTGGCCGCGCGCATCCTGCCGCCGGAAATCCAGATCCGCATCCCGATGCTGCTGGATGCGTTCGACGCGCTGGACCGCCATATCTACGGCCGCGACGTGCCCACGCGCGACCCCGAATTCCCGGTGCGCGACCTGCCCGACAACGGCCGCCTGCGCCCGGTGGTGCGGCGGATCACCGTGCGCGCGCCCGGCGCCGATCCCGTGTCGGTGCGCAACATCGCCAACGATCTGACCCGCCTGCTGCGCGAGCAGACCTACCTGGCGCCGGCGGAGTGACGGACATGCCGATCGACTTCCTGCCCATCACCTCCGACTGGTTCGCCGATTTCGACAACCAGCGCCGCCGCATCGGCGGGCTGTCGGCGGCGTTGCAACGCTGGCTGACCGAACGCCTGAGCCGCATGAGCGAACTCGAGCGGCGCACCCGCGCGTTCCCGATCTTCGCCTTCGAAGGCCGCGCGCTGTCGCTGGCCATCGACCCGCAGCAGCACGGCGCGCTGCGCCCCTACCGCAACGCCGGCCAGGCCTGGGCGGCGCCGTTCGTCGCCTTCGGCCGCGGCTTCACCCGCATACCGCAGGCGGTCGAGGACGAGATGGTGCTGCCGAACCTGATCGGCATGGTCGAGAACATCGTGTCCGGCATCGCCGGCTCGATCGAGCGCCTGATCGAGCCGCGGCCGACCAGCTTCGATCCGCGCAACGCGCGCGCCGGCGATCTGTTCGGCCTGCTGGCCATGGCCTGGCGCGGCCTGACCACCAGCACCGGCCAGTTGCGCATCATGGTCGGCGACATGGGCAAGGCGATGGCGCTGTTCGCGACGCCGGCGGCCGCCCACGACGGCCCGGCCGCGCCGGCCACGCCCGCCGAGGCCGTGGCGACCCGCGCCGACACCGCCGGCCCGGGCTTCGGCAGCGACCCGATGGACCTGGTGTTGCGCGGCATGACCGCGGCGATGCTGGTGCTGCCGATCATTCCCGGCTGGATTCGCACCCTCGCCACCGCGCTGTGGCTGCGCCTGCGCCTGACCGTGGTGGAGGTGCTGCGCAGGATCGAGGCGCGGGTGTTCCGGGCGCGCCGCGAGGTGCTGTCGTTCTTCTTCGAGACGCTGCCGACGATGTTGCGCGAAGTGCCGGCGCTGGTCGGCGCGCTGGGCACGATGCTGCAATGGAGCATCAACTATTTCTCGGCGATCGCGCGCATCTACCTGGAAACGGTGCTGTTCTCGCTGACCGTGTTCCTGCGTGACCTGCAGCGCCAGGTCAACGAAGTCATCATCATCATCGACTACGTGCTCGCCGCGATCGACGCGATCATGAACTTCGATCTGCTGGAGCTGATCAAGCCCTTCCTGGGCCCGACCGCGATGCTGATCGACATGATCGGGATCAAGCTGCCGGTCAGGCAGGTGCTGGATCTGACCGGCGCGGCCCTCAACACGGCGCTGTACCTGTCGCTCAAGGCCGCCATCCTGGCCGCGCGCGGCACCATCGTGTCCAGCGATTTCCTGCCGGTGATCAACGACCTGCCTTGGGTCGGCTCCAAGCTCGATGCGCTGCGCGCGAGCCTGCTGCACAACCTGGGGCTGATCGAGGAAATCGTCGACGCGCTGTTCCGCAACACCGGCGGCCCCATGCGGGAGACCGCGCGCCCGCGCATTCCGCGCATGCCCAACTTCTACGACATGCTGATCGGCGTGCGGCCGGGCGAACTGGGCCGGGAAATGGGCAGTTTCGGCCGCGCCCTGGGATTGAACGTGCGCGGCCTGTTCGAGAACATCTCGCGCACGCTGGCGCATCTGGGCGAGGTGTTCTCGCGCACCGCCACCGATTTCGCTCGCACCGGACCGGCCGGACGCATGCGCCGCTTCGCGCGCGAATCGGCCGAACTGGCCAACGGACTGTACGACGGCCAGCTGCGCGCGCTGGGCGACCGCGTCCGCGTCACGCCGATCGGCGCCTGGGAGCGCTGGCTGGCCGGCAACGGCTTCCAGCTGATCGGCGCGGCGATCCCGATGTACGTCGCGCAGATGCGGCAGTGGTGGCGCGATCGCGCCATGGCCGGCGAAGAGAACTACGTGGAATTCACCCCGACCTCGCCGCACATTCTGGCGCGCCGCGCGCGCCTGGGCCGCGTGCGCGTGCCGCGCCTGACCCTGCACGCGCAGGGCCGCGCCCACGACGAACCGCTGGTGCGCGAACTGGCCCAGCGTTTCCGCGAAGCGGTGGGCGAGGCCTACGCCGAAGGCCGGCGCCAGTTCGACCAGATCGCGGCGGGAGCGCACTGAGCCATGGCCGACGACGACGTCCGCGACGAGATCGTGACCCAGATGGGCCTGATGCTGACCCAGATGAAGGGCCTGCGCGGCACGCTGGATCAGGTCGCCCAGGCGACCACGCGCTACGCCGGCTTCGCGTTCGCCGAAGCGTTCACGCCCGGCGGCCGCTTCGGCGCGCCGCCGATGCGCGGCGGCGCCTTGCTGGTGCACGTCAGCAACTTGCGCGACCTGGTCGCCAGCAGCGGCATCGGCGGCTTCTTCGAAGGCCTGCTGGGCGGCATCGGCCGCTTCTTCGGCGGCCTGTTCGGAGGATTGATCGGCGGCACCATCGCCGGCGTGACGCTGCCGCTGATGATCTGGAAGATCGAATCCATCGTCTCCAAGCTGCAGGACATCCTGGTCCGGCTGGGCATAGGCGGGAAAAAACCCGACACGGGCAAGAAAGGCAAAGGCAAGGCGACCACGCCGACCGAAGCCGTCAGCGAACCCGACCCTACCGCGACGGTCGCCGGCGCGCCGCTCACCGATCAGATCGGCGAACTGCGCGACATCCTGGACCTGCTGACCGGCCTGTTCGAAGCCGCGGGCAGCGGCGGCGGCGGCGGCGGCACGCGCGCCCAGGAACGCCTGCAAGCCTCGCTGACTCCGCAGCAGGAGCGCTGGATGGCGCTGCTGCGCTCGGTCGAGAACATCGTCGGCGGCGTCACCCGCATCGTCAACGGCCTGATCATCCTGGTGCCGATGGTGGTGGGCAGCCTGGCGCTGCTGTTCGACAAGCTGGATACGTTCAAGCTGGCCATCGTCGAGATCCTGCAGTTCCTGGTGCGCAACGTATTGCTGTTGCGCGGCGTGGTGCTGGTGACGGTGTTCGACCTGCTGGGCGTGGTCGCGCGCCTGGCCGCGGGTCTGGCCCAGGTCATAGGCGAAATGCTGCAGGGCATTCTGACCAGCCTGTTCGACATCGCCGGCACGGTGCTGGAGGGCGCGCTGGCGGTGTTCCAGTTCCTCGCCGGCGGCCTGCAACGCGTCGTCAACGGCATGCTGCGCTGGCTGGTGGACACCTTGTTCATCGCCCTGGCGCGCTTCGGCGACCTGCGCGTGTTCCGCCTGATCACCCACCTGATCCAGGTGATGCCGGCGGTGCTGCCGCCGCTGTACGAACTGCTGCGCAACAAGGACATCGACCCCGCCACCGGCTCGCCGATCAGCGCGCCGCTTACCTCCACCCAGTTGTCCGACCTCAGCGCCGCCGCGCGCTTGCCGCTGCCGCCACCGGTCACCGCGTCCACGGCGCTGCCTTCGTCGCTGCTGCCGGCCATGCCCGATCCGGCCGCGCTGGTCGCGCCGCCGGCGGCGCTGGCGACCTTGCGCGCGCAGATGAACGACCTGCGCACCGGCCTGCTGGACGGCGTGCAGGCGCTCACCGGCAGCGTCGCCACCGGTTTCGCCGCCTTGTCGGCGCGCTTCGACTCGATGATCTCCACCGAGCTGGACCGCAGCCGCAGCGACTACGCCGCCAACCTGGAAGCGGTGCGCGCGCGCTCGACCGAGTTCGCCGCCGCCTTCGCCGAAGCCGAACGCGCGGTGCGCGAACGCCCCGAAACCGGCATGGAGGCGATCGCGACCGCGTACGAGCAATGGCTCGCCGGCAGCGGTTTGCGCACCCTGCTGGACCAGATCACCGCGCAGTTCTCCTCCACCGCGGCCACCGCCGGCGACTCGATCCCCGGCCGCATCGTCGGCGAGGCGGTCGACCGCCCGCGCGCCTCGATCGAAATCCAGGAAGTGATCATCGACCTGACCGCCGCCACCGTCGCCACCGGCGACGACGCGGTCGCGGCGCTGCCCGCGCCGGAAGTGCTGTACGCGCAGTTGCTGGCCTACCAGCGCGAGCTGGCCCAGCGCGGCTCCGACGACCCCGCCCTGATCACCGCCTGAGCCCACGGAACCGGAGACGCGCCATGGCCTACGGATACCTCGCCTGCTGGAACAGCCTGCCGCCGCTGGTGTTCCGCTTCCAGTTCAATCCCGAGTCGCTGACCGAGAAGCGCGGCTACAAGTACACCGACGTCGAAAACTTCGGCAACTGGGCCTTCGACAAGACCTCGGCCGCGCTCAGCGCCAGCCAACCCTGGTACGTGAAGCTGGCCACCGCGCCGGCCGGCGCATTGGAGGACTTGAAGGAATTCGGTCCGCAGCTGGTGCGCACGCATCCGCTGGAAGCCGGCTGCGGCGAGCCGCGCACCTTCGCCCTGGACTTCGTGCTCGACGGCGCGGTGCGCCCGGAAGGCGCGACCTCCGACGTGGGCAACCTTTACGACGGCGACATCTCGCCCGATCTGGCCCTGCTGCGCTCCTTCGTCAATCCCGGCGTGGACGTGGGCAGCCTGGTCGAATGGATCAGCAGCGGCTTCGAGAAAACCTTCTCGCCGCCGCTGTGCACGCTGATCTACGGCGGCATCAACACCGACTGCGTGATGGAAAACCTCAGCATCAAGATCACCCGCTTCAACGCCGACACCTCGCCGGCGCGCGCGGAGATCAGCGTCAGCCTCAAGCAGCAGACCAAGGCGATCTCGCCGCTGGTGGAAACCATCGAACGCTACGTCAACGTCGCCCGCACCATGGGCCGCTCCGGCTACGGCATGGACTACGTCAACGTGCTGCCGGGCGCGTCCGTCATCAAACACATCTTCGATCTCTGAGGAGCAAGCGCGCATGCCCGTTTCCGCACGATCGCGTTACGCCCGAATGGCGCCGATGCAGGCCCCCGACGCCGACGGCGAGCCGCGCACCGCGCTGCCGATCCGCCGCCACGAGGGCGTGCCGGCCAGTTCGGCGCGTTACGCGCACCTGGTCACCGGCGCCGAATCGCTGGAATACCTGGCCTGGCGTTACCAGGGCTCCAGCGAAGGCTGGTGGCGTCTGGCCGACGCCAATCCGCTGCGCTTCCCGCTGGAATGGCGCCCGGGCGACAAGCTCGACGTCGCTTCCGGCGGCAGCGCGCCGGGCCTGGTCGAACGCGACCGTCGCTTCTGAGGACCGGTCATGAGCGACAGCCGCCAGCCGTACAAGCGCGTGCACCTGCAGGGCATCGACATCAGCGCCAACGTGCGCAGTGCCGAGGTCGAGGACAACGATCGCCTGATCGACAAGGCGGTGGTGGTGCTCAACGACCCCAACGGCAGCGGCAGCGAAGCGCCGCGCGAGGGCAACACGCTGCTGGTGGACCTGGGCTGGGGCGAGAATCACGCGGTCATGTTCGAGGGCGAGGTCACCCAGATCGCCAACGCGGCCGCCGGCTGCAATCCCAAGCAGCTGACCATCACCGCGCTGGACCTGTCGTACCGGATCCGCAAGCGTCCGTTCCGCGCCACCCATCACGTCGGCTCGCTGAGCTCGATCCTGCGCACCATCGTCACCCGCGAGCCCACCACCGGCATCGCCGTAGGCCAGATCGAACCCAGCCCGGACCCGGAGTTCACCGAGGCCGCGCCGTTGCGCCAGACCACGCAGAACGACTGGGATTTCATCGTGCTGCTGGCGCGGCGCTACAACTGCCGCGCCTTCGTCGAGTACAACGGCGGTGCGTCCAAGTTCTACTTCATTCCGATCGCGCGCCTTACCGAGGGCGAGGCCATGGGCACCCTGGCCGCCACCGGCATGGCCGGGCGCATCACCCGCTTCTCCTACGAGCGCACCGCCAGCTCGGCCTCGCCGCGACGCACCACCGCGGCGGTGGACCCGCTGACCGGCGACACCGTCACCACCACCGCGCCGCCGGCGCCCGCCGAACCCGCGCACGCGCCCAGCGAGACCGTGGCCGAAGCCGGCGGCGCGCCGCTGGACAGCGCCTTGAGCGTCGCCGCCGAAGCCACCGAAACGCCGCAGAGCCAGCGCCCGGAAACCTTCACCCCCGGCACGCCCTCCAGCGCCGCGCGCGCCACCAGCGACGCCGCCCAGGACCCGACCATGGCGCTGGGCTTCACTGCCCGCGGCGCCTGCGTGGGCACGGTGATGTTGCGCGCCAAGGGCGCGGTCGACGTCACCGGCATCAGCGGCTGGGGCGCGGGCCGCTGGTACGTGCGCAAGGTCAAGCACACGGTGCGCACCTCGTCCGGCGGCGGCATGTCGCCGGGCTACACCTCCGAATTCGAGCTCACCCGTTAGGACCCGCATGAACGCCATTCACCGCCACGCCGAACGCTGGTACGGCAAGTACAGCGGCACCGTCACCGCCAACGAAGACGACGACCAGCAAGGCTGCGTCATGGTCACGGTGCCCAGCATTTTCGGCGCCGAACTGGCGGTCAAGGCGCGGCCCTGCTTCCCGTACGGCCACTTCTTCGTGCCGCCGGTGGGGGCCAAGGTGTGGGTCGAGTTCGAAGGCGGCGACCCCGAGTTTCCGATCTGGGTCGGCACCTGGTACCCGAAGACGGCGACGCCGCAGGAGAGCCGCGTGTCGCCGCCGGACAACCGCGTGATCCAGACCGCCAGCGGCCACACCATCGAGCTCAACGACACCGACGACAAAGCGCGCGTGGTGATCCGCCACAAGGACAACTCCTTCCTCGCCATCGACGACAAGGGCAGCGTGGTGGTGTCCAACAAGAGCGGTTCGACGCTCTACCTCAACGCCGACAAGGGCGAGGCCTCGCTGATGTCCGAGCAGGGCCACGTGCTGGCGATGAACGCCGACGGCGTGGTGCTGATGAACAAGGACGGCGCCAGCCTCGACCTCACCGGCGACACCGTGCGCATCACCGCCGCCAACATCCTGCTGGAAGGCACCACGGTGTCGGTGGGCAGCGGCGCCAGCGAACCGACCTTGCTGGCCAAGCAGTTCGACATCCTGTGGAAGCAGTTCATGTTCCACACCCACCCTTCGGCGATGGGCCCGACCGGTCCGGCCACGCCGCCGGCCTTGCTGGTGCCGCAGCAGCACTTCAGCGCTTCGGTGCTGGTGAAGTGAGGAGCGCGCACGCATGAGCCGTTGCACCTTCCCCGAGCTGCCGATCCCGCTGTCGCTGCCGCCGTTGCCGCCGCTGCCGGTGCCGCCGTCGCTGCCGAGCATGCCCGCGCTGCCGGCCTTGCCGTCGTTGCCGGGCCTGACCCTGCCGACGCTGCCGATCGCGATCAGCTTGCCGCCGCTGCCGCCGTTGCCGGTGCCGCCGTCGCTGCCGTCGCTGCCGGAACTGCCGGCCTTGCCCGATCTGCCGGGCCTGACCCTGCCGACGCTGCCGATCGCGATCACTTTGCCGCCGTTGCCGCCGTTGCCGATTCCGCCCGCGCTGCCTGCGCTGCCGGCCCTGCCCACCCTGCCGCCCTGCCCCCTGGACTGACGCCATGGCCCTGGACCGCAACACGCTGGAATCGACGCTGGCCGCCACGCTGCGCACCAATTTCCAAAAGGGCGTGAACGAGGAATGGAGCGGCGACGACGCCGCCAACGCGATGGCCAAGGCGATCGCCGATGTGGTGCACGCCTACGTCAGCGCCGCGCGCGTGACCGGTGTGGCTTCGCAAGTACGTGATAACGGCAACGCGGTCATAGGAACCGCCACCCAGACCGGCGATGTCGGACTGAGCTGAGGAGCATCGACGACATGGACAACGTCATGGGTTTCGCTTTTCCTTTCGCCCTGAGCGATGGCGGCGTGCAGCGCGCCAACGGCCAGGACAAGATCCGCCAGAACATCCGCGCGCTGCTGGCCACGCGTTTCGGCGAGCGCGTGATGTTGCGCGAATACGGCACCCGCATCCATTCGCTGGTGCACGACCCCAACGACGAGGTCATGGCCACCCTGGTCAAGCGCCAGTTGCAGGAATGCCTGCTGGCCTGGGAACCGCGCGTGCTGGTCACCAACGTTTCCTTCGAACGCCGCGAGGCCGAGCTGTACGTGCGCCTCGACTACACCCACACCAGCGAACCCAGCACGGATTCCCTGCTGGTTCCGCTGGCCTGAGCAAGGAGCGTCCGATCATGGCCGTCACCGATCCCTCGCCCCCGGCGATCGACTACACCAACAAGGACTACGCATCGCTGCGTCGCGCCATGCTCGACCTGGCGCGCCTGCGCCTGCCGGAATGGACCGACCACACGCCGTCCGACCTGGGCGTGGTGCTCACCGACATGGTCGCCTATGTCGGCGACGTGATCCTGTACTACCAGGACCGCATCGCCAGCGAACTGTTTCCGGGCACCGCGCGCGAACGCCGCAGCGTGCTGCAGCTGCTGCGTCTGGTCGGCTACGACCCGACGCCGCCGCTGCCGGCGCGCGCCGATCTGCTGCTGACCTTCTCGGTGCCGGTGGGCCCGGCGGTGATCGTGATCCCCAGCGGCGCGCAGTTCATCGCCAGCCAGCCCAGCGACGATCCGCCGACCTTCGAATACCTCGGCCCGGCGCTGTCGATCGATCTGCACTCGGATCAGGTGCTGCCCGGCGCGGTCGCGGGCCAGGCCCAGTTCGTGCTGCCGGTGTCGCACAGCCGCAGCCTGCCGCCGACCTTGCTGGGCTCGTCCAGCGGCGAGCCCAACCAGAGCTTCCGCCTGCCGCACAAGCCGCCGATCCTGGAAAGCCTGATCGTCGAAGTCGACGAAGGCGCGGGCTGGGTGCGTTGGGACCGGCGCGACAACTTCCTCTACAGCACCGGCCCCGACGGCCGCACCCTGCTGTCCACGCGCGACTCGCGCGACTACATCTGCCAGTTCGACGAGAACGACGCCTGCAGCATCTTGTTCGGCGACAACGTGTTCGGACGCGTGCCGCCGCGCGGAACCAACAACGTGCGCGCCACCTGCCGTGTCGGCGGCGGCGTGCGCGCAAACGTCGGCGCCAACACCATCACCCGCGCGGTGACGGTGCTGCCCAACCTGCTGGCGGTGACCAACCCGGCCCCGGCCGCGGGCGGCAGCGAGGCGGAGAGCAGCGAGATCGCGGTGCGCAACGGGCCCATGGTCTACCGCAGCGGCCGCCGCGCGGTCACGCCCGACGACTGCGTCGCGCTGGCCCATCACGCCGGCGGCGTGGCCAAGGCGCGCGCGCGCAGCCGCAACTGGAACCAGATCGACTTGATCGTCGCCCCGCAGGGCGACAGCTGGCGGCCGGTGCCCGAAGCGCTGCGCACCGCCTTGCTGGCCTACTTCGAGGACAAGCGCATGGCCGGCACGCAGCTGCGCGTGCTCGACGCCAGCCCGGCACCGGTGGCGATCGCCATGACGGTGCGCTACGACGCGCGCTACCAGGCCGATCCGCTGCGCCAGCAGATCGCCGACACCGTCGCGCGCTACCTCGCCTACGACGCCGTCGACTTTGGCCAGGCGCTGTACCCCAGCGATCTGTTCGCGCTGATCGAAGCCATACCCGGCGTGCTGTCGCTGGACATCTACCGCTTCAACCGCGCCGACCAGCCGGCCTCCACCCTGGACGAGGACCTGCGCCGTTACGACCTGCCGTCGATGGCCGAGCTGCCCGACTTCATCCGCAACGCGCTGATCTCGCGCAGCGCGGTCGCCAGCCGCGTCGATGTCGGTCCTTACGAGCTGCCGGTGCTGTCGCAGCTCGAACTCAGCCTGCAGATAGGTTGAGGAGACCGGCGTGATCATCGACCGCTTCAACGCAGAATCCGACCTGGTCGCCCGCCGCGTGCGGGTGGCCTGGACGTTGACGCCGGGACCGGGCGAGACGCTGGCCGACGCGCCGCGGCAGACCCTGCGGCGCAAGACGCGCGACTTCGAATTCCCGCAACCTCCGCTGGCGCCGGACCCGTACCTGGTCTACGACAGCGCCGCGTTCCCGCCGATCCCCGGCGGCGGCATCAGCGTGATCGACCTGCCGCCGTGGGAAGAGCGCGACGGCGCCGAACGCATCGTCTACGAAGCGATCAGCGTCGCCCAGGACGTCGGCGGCCAACCGCTGGAGCGCATGCGCCGCATCGTCGCCACTTACTACGGCAGCGACGGCCAGCCGTTGCGGCGCCAGATCGAGATCGTCGATGGCGGCGACGCGCCGCTGTCGCTGACGCCGGGCGACGCCTGCTACTACCAATTGTTCAGCGCCGCCTTCGACCCGGTCGAGGCGCAGCGCCATCGCGCGATCGCCACGCCGGCCGCGCCGCACGGCCTCAACCGCAGCATGTACGACCTGCTGCCGGCGGTGCATCGCCAGTTCGACGTCAACCTGCGTCCGACCACGCCGGGCTCCGACGCGATTCCGGAAATGGCCGCGCGCTCGGGCCAGCTGCGGCGCCTGCTGGACGTCTACGGCTCGGCCATGGACAGCGCGCGCAGTTCGGCCGAGAACTTGTGGGACCTGCACGACATCGACCGCGTCGACGGCCGCCGTCTGCCGCAGCTCGCCGGTTGGCTGGGCTGGCGCCTGGGCGATGCCGACGCGCTGCCGCTGGCGCGCAACGAACTCAAGGCCACACCGCGTTTGTACGAATCGGTGGGCACGGTGACCGCGGTCGGCGCCCTGGTCACGCGCTACACCGGCTGGACCACGCGCACCGCCGAATTCGTGCAGCACCTGGCGCGCAGCAATCATGCGCCGCGCTATCAACTGCATGTCAGCGTGCCGGCCGGCGCGGGCTGGCGCTCGCCGCTGGATGCCGCCGCGCTGCTCGGCTTCGGCGCCGGCAACGACGAGGCCTTCGGCATCGGTCCGGCCCCCGCGACCCTGGTCGGCAACATCGCCGGCCCGTATGCGATCTTTGCCGGTGCCGAGCTCAGCATCGCCGTCGATGGCGGCGCGGCGTTCCGCGTGCGCCTGGGCGCAGCCAGCTTCGCCAATCCGGCCGCGGCCACCGCGGCCGAAGTCGCGGCGGCGATCGCCGCGGTCGCCAGCGACATCGTCGCCGACGCCGTCGGCGGCCAGGTGCGCCTGCGCACGCGCAGCGTCGGGCCGGACGCGCAGATCAGCGTCGGCGCGCGCGAGAGCGAAGCGCTGACCTTGGATGCCGCCGGCGCCGATCGCATCGCCGCCGCGGCCGATGCGCTGGGACGCGTGCGCGTGTTCGCCAGCGACGCCGCATCGGCGCCCGATCCCGACCAGCGCGAGGGCGAACGCGCGCCCTACGGCGGCCTGGTCTGCAAGACCTGGGACGCCGGCCAGTGGCGCGGCGCCACGCGGCTGTTGGCCACGCGCCCTGGCGACGATGCCGCGGTCGCGCATCCGGCCGCGGCGACGCTGGCCGACGGCCGTGTGTTCCTGGCCCGCGTGGAAGCCGCCGAAAGCGCGAACGCGCGCGTGCGCTGGAGCCTGGGCAGCTCGCGCCCGCGCCTGCCCGCGATGCTGCAGGGCCGGCAACTGCCGCGCTTCCGCCTGACGGTCGGCACGCGCATGACCCTGCGCACCGCCGGCGCCAACGACGTGTTCCAGGTCAACGCGATCGACTACGCCAACCCCGCGCTGGCGACCACCGCCGAGGTCGTGGCGGCCATGAACGCGCAGCTCACCCAAGCCGTCGCCAGCCCCGCCGGCGACGGCTCGATCCGCCTCACCAGCACCGCGCTGGGACCGACCGCGCGCCTGTCGGTGGATCTGTCCCTGTCCAGCTGCGCGCGCGCCTTGGGCTTCGCCCACGCCACCGCGCCCAGCTTCGGCAGTTGGGACGACACGCTGGACCTGACGCCCACGCAAACCATTCCCGCTCTCACGCCAGGCCGGCCCACAGAGCTGAGCGCGCTCGCGTCCGGCGACGGCGCGGTGCTGGCCTGGAGCGAACACGCGGACGGGCGCTGGCGCCTGCGCGCGAGCGCGTGGCTGGGCGCGGTCGATCCGATCGCGACCGCCGCCGGCCTGGCCTTGCGCGGCGAGAACGGCGCGATCAACGTGCTCGACAGCGCCGACGGCCTGCCCAGCGACGACGTGCGCCACGCGCTGGTCGGCGGCTTGGGCGCGCTGTGGGTGGCCACCGATGCCGGCGTCGCGCGGCGTCGCGGCGATCTGACCTGGCAGAGTTTCGACACCGGCGACGGCCTGTCCAGCAACGACTGCCGCCGCCTGCTGCAGACCGGCGACGGCGCGGTTTGGGTGGCCACCGACAACGGCCTGTCGCGCGTGGCCGCCAACGGCGCGGTCACCACGTTCGACAACGGCGACGGCCTGGCCGACAACGACGTGCGCGCGCTCGCGCTCGCCGCCGACGGCGCGCTGTGGATCGCGACCGCGGCCGGTCTCAGCCGTCTCGATCGCGACGGCAACGTCGCCAACACGTTCGCACCCGACCTGCCCAGCGACGACGTGCGCGACGTCGCGCTCGCCGCCGACGGCCGCGTCTGGGTCGCGACCGCGGCCGGCATCGGCGAACGCAACGCGGCCGGCGTCTGGTCGACGCTGGCGCCGCCGCTGGCGATCGGCAACGACGTGCGCGGCCTGGCCCACGCCGACAACGCGCTGTGGATCGCCGCCGCCAGCGGCGTGTGGCGGCGCGCGGCCGACGGCGCCTGGCGTGGCTGGACCCTGGCCGACGGACTGCCCAGCGTCGACGCGCGCCAGATCGGCGTGGACGGCGGCGGCCAGGCCTGGGTCGCCACCGCTGCCGGCGCCGCGCGCATCGACCGCAACGATGCCGTGCTCGCGGTGCGCAGCGCGCAAGGCCTGCCCAGCAACGACGTCAACGCCTGGTCGTCGCCATGGTCGGGTGCGGTCGCGCTCAGCGACGGCGGCGCGCGCGGCGATCGCGACCCCTGCCTGTTGCGCGAAGCGGGCGGCAGCGTGCTGCTGCTGTGGTCGCGTTGGCTGGCCGGCGCGGCCGGCGAAGACCGGCGCGCGCTGCGTGCGCGCCGTTACGACCCGGTGGCGATGAGCTGGGGCGCGATCGTCGACGTCACCACGCCGCCCGCGCCCGGCGCGGCCGACGTGCAACCCTCGGCGCTGGCGCTGGGCGGCGGCGGCGCGCGCGTGTTCTTCAGCAGCGACCGCAACGGCGGCCGCAGTCTGTGGGAAGTGTCCTTGAACGCGGCGCTGGTGCCGACCGTACCGCTGGCCCTGCCCTGGGACGAAACCGCGCGCGTCGCGCCCCTGCCCTTGCTGCTGCCCACCGCCGGATTGACCCTGCTGCACCGCTGCGACGCGTCCGTGGCCCTGGACCAGCTCGCGCCGATCCTGGCCGGCGCCGCGCCCACCGCCGCGCCCACGCGCGTGCCGGAAGCCGCGACGCTGCGCCGGCACTGCAATACCATCACGCCGCGCATGGCCGAAACCGCGCGCAACAGCCGCCACCACCAATGGGGCGATCTGCTCGCGTACACACCGCATCGCCCGCTGGGCGGCGACGACGAACCGCCGCTGTCGCCCAACGAGTTCTACACGCGCGGCACGCTCGGCCTGTACGTCACCCGCGGCCGCTTCGGCCAGGCATTGACCGCGACCAATGCCGCGCGTCTGAAACAACTGCTGGCCGAATTCCTGCCGATCAACCTGCGCGCGGTGATCGTGCTGGCGCCGTCGCTGACCACCGAAGTGCTGTACGCGCCCGGCGCGGATCTGACCGATTCGTACCTGGACGACTACCCCTTCGTCGAACAGTTCCTCGACCTGGCCGACTCCACCGCCGCGGCATTGCCGGACTGGGTGGTGCTGCTGAGCAATCAGGTCGCCGGCGTCAGCGCCGATCCGACCAACTTGAACACCCTGCGCCGCCGCACCTACTTCCCGCCGCCGATCTGATCGGCTCCGCACGCACACCTTTCAACGAACACGTTCATCGAAGGAACCGAACTATGGACACGGACACCCGCATGCCCCTGCCGCAAGGCATGTACCGCGACGTGCTGCGCGACGCCGACGGGCGCGTGATCTGGGACCGCGGCTGGGCCAAGAACGCGATCCTCACCGATTGCCGGCGCCTGCTGGCCGCGTTCATGGGCGGCACGCCCGGCGCCACGCTCGGCATCCAGGGCCTGGCGGTGGGCGCCGGCCTGGCGTCCTGGGACCAGGTGCCGCCCCCGCCGCCGACCGGCAACGAAACCGGCCTCACCGATCCGTCGCCGTTCGTGGTGCCCGGCGCGGCGCTGGACTTCACCTTCATGGACGGACCGGTGCCGTCGGCCACGCCGACCAACCGCCTGCAGATAGTCGCCACGCTCGGGCCCAACGTACCGCCCTGGCCGAACGGCAGCCACGCCAGCGGCAACCTGCGCGAGTTCGGGCTGATCGCCCAACTCGGCGGCGCGCCGACGCAGATCAATCTCGTGCGCCACCCGGTAGTCGCCAAGGACCCGGCCAGCACGCTCGAACGCACCATCTGGCTCGTGTTCTGACACGACCACACGACGGGGACACGCCATGGCCATCATTTCGCCCAACACTTTCGATCCGATCCGCCGCTACGTCAGCGTGCGCCTGGCCCAGGGCGTGCCCCTGGCCGACGCCGACTGGAACGAAGGCGACGACATGCGCCGCTACGAGCTGCGCGCCTTCCTACGCTGGTTCGTCGGCGACGGCGTGCCGGTCGGCAACGACGGCTTCCGCATCGCCGCGATCAACTCCGCGACCAGCTTCACCATCGTCGGCGGCGGCGGCCCGCAACCGCTGCAGGCCGGCCGCATGCTGGTCGACGGCCTGGAGGCGTTCATCACCGCCGACGTCGGCTTCAGCGCGCAGCCGCTGCACGCCAGCCAGGGCGGCGCCGCCGCGTTGGCCGCGAGCTGGGGCGTGCCGGTGATCGCGGCGTTGCCGGCGCCGCCGGTCGCGCCGGCCACGCGCACGCTCACCGTCTATCTCGACGTCTGGGAACGCCTGGTCACGCTGGCCGAGGATCCCGCGCTGGTGCTGCCGGGCCTGGGCACCGAGACCTGCTCGCGCCTGCGCCGCGAATGGGCGGTGCGCGTGCGCACCGGCGCCGCGCCGCCGGTCAACGGCGATCCGGACTTCATCGCCGGCCACAGCTATTCCGCGCTGGCCACGATCACCCAGACCTCGGCCGGCATCATCGACGCCGCCGCCGTGGTCGACCGCCGCCGCCGCGGCATCTCGCTGCCGTCGCAAATGGATTTCAACCAGGTCCTGTCCGACACCTTCGGCGGCGGCTACGCGGTCAACGGCAGCGGCGTGCCGCAGCTGCCGTATCCGATGCGCGACGTGATCAACGCGATGCTGCGCGAACGGCCAGCCGCGGTCGGTCCGACCACGGTGCTCAACGCCGGCCCCTACAACACGCCCACCGCGGTGATCGATTCCACCGGCGTGCCCTGGGTGTTCTGGGTGCGCGTGGCCGGACCCAACCGCTTCCTGTCCTTCAGCCGCCGCATCGCCGGCGTGTGGACCGCGGCCGCCGATGCGTTCCAGTTCACCGGCGTGCTCAGCGTCAGCAGCCTGGCCGCGGCCGCGCAGTCCAACGGCACCATCCGGGTGTTCTACTCCGCGCTGTCGGGCAACAACCGCATCTTCAGCCGCGCCTTCACCGGCGTGTGGGGCGCGGAGGAGCTGGTCGATTCGATCGATCAGAACAGCCGCGTCAGCGCGGTCACCGATACCACCGGCACCATCATCGCCGTCTGGCAGCGCGACACCGCCGGCGTGCTCACCGCGCAGAGCGTGCGCTATCCGCTGGGCGGCGCCGCCGGTGCGGTCACCAACGCCGGCACCATGGTGCGTCCGGGCGATCACGCGATCACCATCGATCCCACTGGCGCGCCGCAACTGGTGTACGTGCAGGAGCCCAATCCGATCGGGCCGAACTGGGCGGTATTCACCAAGCGCTACATCGCCGGCGTCTGGGAAGCCAACTTCACCGACAGCACCCTGACCGTGCCGGTCACCACCTTCATCGACCTGGCCGTGGGCTACACCGCCGACAGTTCGCTGTGGTTGTTCTATTCCACCGTCAGCACGCCCGGCTTCAGCACACTGCGCGCGCGCAGGCTGGTGCTGGGCGTGACCGAAACCCGCGAACTGCTGCCGCCGCAGCAGACCGCGCGCTTCCCCAGCCTCGCGGTCGACGCGGCCGGCAACGCCGGCCTCTACATCCAAAACGGCGCCCTGCTGCAGCAGGTCGGCCTGGTCCAGCACATCTGAGCGAAAGGAGCTCCTCAATGAAACCTCAACTTCCGCTATGGCGACTCGGGGCGATGCTGCTCGCCCTGTTCGTCGGCACCGACGCGGTGGCGGCCACGGCCAGCCCCAACGTCACCGCAGCCAGCACCTCCGAGCCCAAGCTCAACGGCACCGGCGATGCCTGGGCGCCGTTCGGCAACGCGCTGGGATTCCCCAACTCCAGCAAGTCCATCAAGGTGTTCTACCTGTCCGACGATCTGGCGGTGTATCCGCTCAACGGCGCGGGCGCGACCGTGCAGTTGCGCCCCAAGGGCGGCGGCCCGATGATCAACTGCACGTTCAACGCCGGCGTGCCGGTGATGAGCGGCACCAACGGCGGCACCTGCACCTTCCGCATGAGCAACACCGCCGGGCAGATCGACACCCTGGAGGTGTTCCACCTGGGCATGCTGTCGGGCGACATCCGCCTCACCGCCACTGGCATCACCGCCAGCGGCGGCGGCAACACCGTCGATGCCTACGACAGCGACACCGTGATTCCCGGCACGCCGCCGGCACCGGCCGTGGGTCCGCCGCTGTCGCGGCTGCCGGCGCGCCTGGTGCTGGTGTTCGACAAGTCCGGCAGCATGGCGTGGTCGTCCAAGCTCAACGGCGACCCGGTCTGCGGCGCGCTGTACGCGCCCAATCCCGACTGCCAGCGCTGGAGGGTGCTGCGGCGCGCGACCGAGCAGATGATCTCGGTGGCCAAGGCCTATCAGCTGCCCACCGACAAGCTTGGCGTGGTGTTCTTCGATCACGACGCGACCAACACCGGCGGCATCGCCGCGATGAGCAGCGTCAATCTGGACGCGGTGCTGAGCGAAATCGACAAGCCGGCCCACCAGCCTAGCGGCGGCACCTCGATCGGCGACGGCATCGAGAACCTGCAAAGCGCGCTGGTCGGCGGCGACAACGCCAGCTTCAACAACACCATGCTGCTGTTCACCGACGGCGCCCAGAACACCAGCAAGTTCGTGGTCTGGGACGGCCTGGACCTGCGCCTCAACGCCACCAACAGCCCGATCGGCGGCGAGCTGGTGCGTCCGGCCGGCAAGCAGCTGAGCCTGTGCCCGTTCCGCCTGCGCCTGGACGATCCCAGCGATCCGGATTCCAGCTCGCTGCTGCAGAACATCGCCAACTACAGTGGCTGCGGCGCGCTCAACATCGAGACCACGCTGGACAATCCGCCCGCCGGCGCGATCCAGTATTTCCTGCAGGTGCTGGCCGACACCCTGATCGGCGACAAGCTGGAACTGTTGCACACCGCCAAGGGCGCGCAGGCCGATCCGGGCGGCCGCGAGGGCCCGCCGATCGACATGGCGTTCAAGACCAGCAAGAAGGATCTGGCCTTCACCGTGCTGCTGGGCTGGGACAAGGCCTTCCAGGCCGATGGCCGTCCCAACATCAAGCTGAGCAAGGACGGCGTCGATTTCGACCCGCTGCATAACCCGCGCTTCACCATCAGCGGCGGCAACGGCCACATCGCGCTGACCCTGCGTGCGCCGTTCTGCGATGCGCACGGCAAGTGCGTGTCGCCCGATGGCGATTGGAAGATGCAGGTGAACAGCACCCTGGCGCGCGGTCCCAGCCATTGGAACCTGTTCGTCATCGCCGACAACGCCAGCATCTACTCACGCTACGCGGTGAGCCAGAACAAGGCCGGTATCGGCGAGCCGCTGCAGCTCAAGGCCACCCTGACCGAAGGCGGCAAGCCGCTGACCGGACTGGCCGCCGGCACGGTGCGCGCCTTCATCTCCGGCCCGGCCGAAAGCTTGGGCAACATCCTCGCCGCCGGCAAGGCCAAGGCCGGCGACGCGCCGCAGGGCGACGCGCTCAGCGCGGCCGGCCTGAAAGCGCAGGCCATGCTCAACGACCCGGCGCAGCGCGACAAGCTGCTCGCCGCGCTGGAACTGGGTGCGGAAAAGGGCATCGAGCTGAAGGAAACCAGCCCCGGCGTGTACACCGGCGAATACCCGGCCACCCTGGCCGAGGGCGTGTATCAGGTCACCTACCGTATCGACAGCAGCAGCCCCGACAACGGCGGCTTCACCCGCGTCTACACCACCGACCACTACGTGCAAGTGGCGCCCGATGCGGCCGCCACCGCCAAGACCATCAAGCACGAGCCCGCGCGCGCCTGCCCGTCCACGTTCGCTGGCGGCTGCGTACAGGTGACGCTGAAGCCGGTCGACGCCAAGGGCAACCTGGTCGGCCCCGGCAAGGGCGCCAGCGTCCAACTGGTGCAGCCGTTCGAAGGCGGCCTGGTCGGCGACGTGATCGACAATCTCGATGGCAGCTACCGCATCGTGATCGGCTACAACAAGAAGGGCATGGCCCCGCCGGTGCTGCGCATCGACGGACTCGAACTGAAACTGCCCGACGCGGTCGGCACCGGCGGCAAGGGCGGCGGCAGCATCGTCGACAGCGGCGACAAGCCGATCTGGATGCAGTGGTGGGTGTGGCTGATCGCCCTGCTGGTGCTGTTGATCCTGATCCTGCTGATGCGTCGCAAGTGATCTGAGGCAACGGCCACCGGCCAACGGAAACGCCGCGAGTGATCGCGGCGTTTTCGTTTATGCGCGCAGCGGTCGGACACGCACGTCATTGGTCGGGCGGCGGCAGCATGGTCTCGCCGCATACGCAGCGTCCGTTCCACAACATCATCTCGAAGCCCGGCGAGCACTTCAGGAATTGCTTGCAGGTGTCCACGCCGCCCAGGCTGTCCAAGGGACCGGGACTGCGGTCGGTGCGCGGCAGTCGGTCGCCCGGCACGGGCTCGGGCGTGCTCAGATCGCGGCAGCCGCAGTCCGGCCACTCGCCAACGCCGATCTGGTTGCCGTCGGCGCAGCCGAAGTTGTTCTCGCACGTCAACGGCATGCGCGGCGGCGGCGCTTCTTCGCACGCGCATTGCGGCGGCTCGCCCACCGGCGCGGCGCCGCGCGGGCAGGTGACGATCTCCGCGCAACTGCGCTGCGCGTGCGCGGGCGCGCTCGCCGACAGCGTGGTCCATGCCAACACCAGCGCGAGCATCGCCCGCGCACGCGTCTGCGCTTTCATGCCTGACCTCCTTGTGGGCGGATGCGAACGGCATCCGGCCGCCTAAGGCGACCACGGACGGCAGGCCCGCACGCTACCGCTCGTCGGCGGCGCGGGCCTTGCGGCTCAGGCCTGGCGGCGCACTTCGCGCCAGACCAGCCACAGCGGGGTCAGGAACACCAGTAGGGCCGCGCCCGCATAGATCAGCGCCACCATTACGTTGCCCTGCAGCGCCCACACCAGCGCCGGCAGCACCACCATGGGCACGCCCAGCGGCCGGCGCCGGGTGAGCAGGTAGGCGCCCACCGCGACCAGCAGCCATAACAGCGCCTGGCCCATCGAGGCGAAGGACGACACCGGCGCGGCGCGTGCGCCTTCCGGACCGGGGCCCACGAACAGCACCGCGACCACGGCCAGCACCGCGGCCGTCAGCAACATCCAGGCGCACAGGTCGGACAGACCGAATAGGAACTTGGTAAGACGCACCCGTCAGCGCTCCGTCGTATCGACATAGAAACTCGATGATGGCCCCCACCCGCTTCGGTGGAACGGCGCATCGCGGGCGACAGTTTACCGTCTCGCCGTCCGACGCCGGTTCGACACCGGACCGCCGGCTCCGCCTCAGCTCGGCCGCTGGGCCTCGTACGCCGCGAACGGTCCGAAAAACACCCATTCCGGCGCCGCCAAGCCGGCCAGCACTTCGGCCTGACTGGGGAAATGGTTCGGAAACTCCGGCCAGGCCTGGACCACGTGGTGCTGCCACTTCATCGGATCCAGCTGATGGACCACGCCGTCGGACAGATCCAGGAACTCGTAGCCGCGCGCCTGAATCTGCGCCACGGCCTGTACCAATGCGGCTTCGTGATCGCCGGCCGCCACGTAGACGGGCACGAAGGCGCCGACCAGATGCGACGGCATCTCGCAATTGCTGCCGCGTCCCACCTGGAGATTCATCAGGAACAGCAGATTCATCGCACCGCTTCCGCCGCGCGCTTGCCCGTGGGATCGCCGACGCTGCGGTTCAACGCCACCGCCTCCCTGGTCAGCCGGCGCACCACCGCGGTCGCGATCGTCATGCCCTCGCGCAAGTCCAGCGTGGCCAGCTCGAACTTGCCGCCGGGCTTGAGCCTGGGCTCGATCTCCAGCAAGCGCTTGCCGCGCCAGAAGCCGAACAACACCCGCTGCGCCTCGGCGCGGATCAGCAGCACCGGGCCGTTGCTGAAGTACACCAGGTGGCCCCACTTGATCTTCTCGTCCAGCTTCGCCGCCGCCAGCACGTCGGCGCGCAATTGCTCGACCAGGTCGCGCCGCCATCCGTCCAAGGCGGCGACATAGGCATCGGGATTCGCGGCGGGCGGTGTCTTCTGCATGACGGGCTCCCGGATACGTCAGGATCGAACGGCGCAGGGCCATGCTACCGGACGCGCGCAGCCGCGCCGCTCAACCGGTGTACGGGCCTTTGACTTCGCCCCAGCCCCACTTCGGCATCGGCGCGCCGGCCTCGACGCTGGCGCCGGGCTGGGAATTGATCACCGCCAGGCGCGAACCCCATTCCAGATAGCCGACCAGCGCCGAGCGGAATTCCGGGTCGTCGGGCAACGCCAGTTCGTCGGCCGTCTCCAGCAGCAGGCTCACCCAGCGTCGCCGCTGCTCCTGGCTCAGATGCCGGTTGAGATGATGGCGGATCATCTGCGGATGCCCGCCATGCGCGCGCGAGTACAGCTCGGGGCCGCCCAGCACTTCGGCCAGGAACGCCGCCACGTGCGCGGGATGGTCGTCGCTCATGTGCGCGAACACCTCGCCCAGCAGCGCGTCTGCGCGCACGTGCTGGTAGAAGCGCACGGTCAGGCGCTGCAGCGCGTCGATGCCGCCCAGCCATTCGTACAGGGTCGGAACGCCGTCGTTGTGCATGCTCGTATCGCGTCGAACACGCGCCCCGCCCACACCGGCTCGAAGCCGCCGCACAACTCGATGAACTGGGCGCCGTCCTCGACCAGCGCGACCGCGACGTCCACCACGGCTGCTTGCTCCGGCACGCCGACGATCGTGGTGCGCACGCCGCCGCGCTCGATCACCATGCGGTCCACCGCCGGATCCATCTGCGGCGCTTCGAATATGAAAGCCCAACTGATCAATGCCGCCTCTCCGTCGCTCATGTCGGATTCGCCAGGCAGGCGCGCGCGCCTTAGGCCTCGGATACAGCTCGACGCATTGCACCGGCCTTGTTCATGCGCCGCAAGTGCCGCTGCCGGCCTGTGCCGGCCCGGCAGCGGAACCGTCGCATCCGTCACGTCTTACTGGCCGGCCTTGCGCTACAAACCAAGACGCACTCGCCGGAGACTCCCCCATGAACAGGTCACTGACGACTTTGTCCGCGTTGGCGCTGCTGGCCGCCTGTACTCCCAGCGCCGGCCAGCTGACGGGCAGCCCATCGAAGCAGACGGATGATCAGGCGCCCGCCAATTTCATCATGGTCGCCAAATCCACGCCGGACACGCCGCCGGCCGCGCAAACGCCGCAGCCGGCGAGCGCGCCCGCCGCGCAGCCGTTGGCCGAGCCGCCGGTACCGAAAGGCGGCCCAAACCGCCCCTCGGCCGAACCGGATCCGCCGTTCGTCGCCAGCGAGTTCGGACGCTTCAACGAGCCCTGGGCGATGACCTTCCTGCCCGACGGCCGCCTGCTGGTCACCGAGAAGGGCGCGCGTCTGCGCCTGTTCAATCCGGCCACGCGCCAGACCAGCGAGATCACCGGCCTGCCCTCCGTGGCCTACGGCGGTCAGGGCGGCTTGGGCGACGTGGTTCTGCATCCGCAGTTCGCGAGCAATCGCTACGTCTATTTCAGCTACGCCGAAACCGGACCCAACAGCACCCGCGGCGCGGTGGTCTCGCGCGCGCTGCTCACGCTCAACGGCAATGGCGTCGGCGGCAGCCTGTCGGGCATGCAGGTGCTGTGGCGGCAGACGCCCAAGGTCACCGGCGAGGGCCACTACAGCCACCGCATCGCTTTCGGTGGCGACGGCAAGTTGTGGATCACCTCCGGCGACCGGCAGAAGTTCGATCCGGCGCAGGACCTGCAGCAGAACCTGGGCAAGGTGATCCGCCTCAACGACGACGGATCGGTCCCCGCCGACAATCCCTTCGCCGCCACCGGCGGTGTCGCCGCGCAGGTGTGGACCCTGGGCCATCGCAACCTGCTGGGCATCGCCTTCGACGCCTCGGGGCGCTTGTGGACGCACGAGATGGGACCGGCCGGCGGCGACGAGCTCAACCTGATCGAACGCGGCACGAACTACGGCTGGCCCATCGTCTCCAACGGCGACCATTACGACGGCAAACCTATTCCCGACCACCCGACCCGCCCGGAATTCAACGCGCCGGAAGCCTGGTGGTCGCCGGTGATCGCGCCGGCCGGCTTCATCATCTACAGCGGCGACCTGTTCCCGTACTTCCGCGGCCAGGGCTTCATCGGCGGCCTCGCCTCGCAGGCGCTGGTGCGCATCCAGTTCGACGGCGTCACAGCGCGCGAATCCAAGCGCTATCCCATGGGCGCGCGCATCCGCGAAGTCGAGCAAGGGCCCGACGGCGCGATCTGGGTGCTGGAAGACGGCAGCAATGCGCGGCTGCTCAAGCTGACGCCAACGCCCTACTGACGGCGCCGGCTTCGCCCGCCACCGCACCCGTGGACGCGACCGCCCACGGGTCGGGGACGGCGCCTACTTCTTGCAGGCAGTCGCGGCGTCTGCGTGGGCCAGGTCCGCGCCCCACAGACACACGACGCGGTCCAGTGCGAGTCCGCTGCGCGAATTGCTGAAGAACACGATGCCGTCGCCGGTCGTCGGCCGCATCAGGAACTTGGCGCGGAACCCTGCCTGGTTGCGTCCGTCGTGACCGACCGCGGTGCTGCCGTCGGGCAGGCGCTCGATGAAGTGGCCCAGGCCATAGACCATGTCGCCGGGCGCGCTCGGCGCGCTGAGCTTTGCCGGCGTGTACATCAGATCCAGTTGCTGCTGAGTCAGCGGGCCTTGCGTGGTGCGGTACTTGGCCGCCATGCCGGCGGTCATCCAGCGCGCGAAGTCGTTGACGGTCGTGGTCAGCGTCGACGGCGCCTGTTCTACGTAGTACCGCATCGGCACCGCGGCACCGTCGTCGCCATGCCCTTGCGCCGCATCGGCGATGATCTGCGGCGTCATGGCGACGCTGGTGTGGGTCATGCCCAACGGACGGAACACCAGCTCCTGCGCCAGATCCGCGTACTTGCGTCCGGTCTCGCGCTCGATCGCCAACTGCATCAGCGTGTAGCCGCCGCCGGAGTACTGGAACTTCTCGCCGACCGGCGCGAACAGCTCGACCGCACCGCGGCCGTTGGTCTTGCCCGCCAGCGACTCCTCAAGGGTCGGCAGTTCCTGGTAGTCCAGCCAGCCCTGGTAGCCGCCCAGCGTGGTGCCCGCGGTATGCGACAGCAGGTAGCGGATCGTGACGCGCCGGTAGTCGTACTGATTGATCGCCAGCGGCCAAGGCGACACCACCTCGGCGACCGGGCGGTCCAGATCGATGCGTCCCTGCGCGGCCAGCCCCATCGTCACCCAACTGGCGATCGGCTTGGACAGCGACGCCGCTACGAACACCGTGTCGGGCGTCACCGCCTGGGTGCCGGCGTGATCGGCGTAACCGAAGCCGCGGGCGTAGACCAATTTTCCCTTTACGATCAATCCCACCGCGACGCCTTTGATGTTCGCTTCCTTCATCAATGCCGGCACTTCGCGTTCGATGACGCTGACGAATGCCGCGTGAGGATTGGATGGCGCTGCGCCGTAGGCCTGCGCGCTTAGCGGCGCGGCGGTTGCGAGCAAGGAGGCAAACGTAGCAACGGCGGCGCCGACCTGGTGACGGCGAAAGCGAAGGCGTTGGTGATTCATGAGATCCCGATTGGATTGGATGGCGGAGTCCGCTGTAGGCACGGCGACGACGATGCGCACGCCGGCCCGAGAGGCATGGACGAAGATCACGCGATCCATTCGCGGCATCCCCCGCCGCGACCTGTCCATGCGCAGCTGAGATGCCGAATTTGCCGGCCGGGTTTAGAGGACTGCGCGGGGCTCAGCGCCCGACCACCGCCCGCGCGCCCGTCGCACGCATGCTGACGAGCACGGCGATCGCCGCGATGCCGACGCCGGTGATCGCGATCGGCGTGCGCCACAGCCACAAGACAACGCAGGCGCACAAGGCCGCGGCGGCGAACACATAGGCGGCCGCGCGCGAACGCGCGCCCAGCATCACCGCACCGATCGTCAGGAACGCCACCGCGCCGACGGTCGCCAGCAGCGCGAGGACGCTGATGTCGCCGGTGCTGGCCAGCTGGTAACCCGTCGCGATATTGAACACGTATAGGCAGGCTTGAATCGCCACCAGCGCCAGGCAGCTGCGCCGCCAACCCGCGAACGGCGTCGCCACCACGGCGGTGTCCGCGGCGGGCGGGCGGTAGGGGTCGTGTTGATCCATGGGGCAGCGGCCGGTGTCGACTGGCCGCTATCGTGCACCCTTCCACGCCGGCACAGTAGCCACCCTAGTGGCCGGTGCGCAGCGGGCGGCGCCGCGACGCCGCCCGCATCGTCGTGCAGGCGGCCTTATGCCCGCGCGCTTGCGGCCTCGTCGATCAGCGCGGCCACTTGCGCCGGCTGCGACGCCAGCGAGGCGTGGCCGGCGTCCAGGGTAATGACTTTGCGCGCGCCCAGGCGGTCGGACATGCGCTGCTGGTTTTCCGGCGCAATCATGCGGTCCTGGTTGGATATCTGGTACCAGGACGGTTTGTGCTTCCACGCCGGGTCGGAAATCGCATCGCCGAAGGTGCTGGCCAGTGGCGCCTTCTGCGTCACGCCCATCGCGTAGCCTTCGTCCTCGCTCAAGTCCTGGCAGAAACTCTCGTGGAATTTGTCGGCCTTGACCCAGAGATAGCCGTCGCTGTCGGGCGCCAGATTGGGCACCGCCACCGGCGGATGCTCCTGGGTGATGCCGCCGGGGCTTTCGCCGGCATCGGGCGCGAACGCGGCGATGTAGACCAGGCCGACCACGTTGTCCTGGTTGCCGGCCTGGGTGATCACGGCGCCGCCGTAGGAATGCCCGACCAACAACACCGGGCCGTCGACCTGCGCCACCATCTTGCGGGTGCGCTCGGCATCGTCGGCCAGCGAGGTCAGCGGCAGTTCGACCGCACGCATCGCGGTGTGGCCCAGGCGCTTGAGTTCCAGGATCACCTTGTTCCAATGGGCCGCGCCGCCCCAGAAACCATGCACCAGGACCACCGTAGGCTTGTTGCTCATCTTGGCTGCTCCATAAACGGGCCGAGTCGCCGACACGAAGACGCCGCAACCGGTCGGCTCGGCTGCGTGCGGGAACCCTGGGCGGTGACTGCCACGAGCGCCTATCAGGCTGCGACGTGGACTGTGATGCGCTTGTGGACGCTTTGTGACGAACCGACCGGCTTCGGGTGCCCAGCGAATCGAACGCCGTGCCGGGCGCGCGCGCTCACGGCGAGGACACCGTGACGGAACAGGCCGGGCTCAGGCCATGCCGGTCGACCCGTTGCACGTCCAGCCGCGTGGATCCGCCCTGCTCCGCATAAGTCAGGCCGACCAGAAAGATTTGCGAGCGGAACCTGCGAAACGCGATATGCGGATATTCGGCGGTGTAGCTCTGGCCGGTCGCGGACAATGTCAGGCGCGCCCGCATCGGGTCCGAGGGAACCCGGCTGGGCGACGCACCGCGGTACAGCAGGATCGAATCGCCGACATCGTCGCCGTCGAGATCGACGTTGGGAATGCGCAAGTTCCACGTCGCATCGTCGGCCGCTGTCAGGTCCATGGTTTCCAGCACCTGCCCCACGCGTCCATGCGCTTCGGACACGCCCCGCAACGCGGCGCATAAGGCGGGTTCTGCGGCGGCCGCGACGCTTGCCGTGCCGATCAGCGGCAGCAGGCAGGCGCATAGGAGCCAGCCTCGGTCCTTCTTCATGAACAGTCTCCGGCAGTCCTGGTCCTCGACCGCACCAGCATAGGCGAATCCGTACGCGGCAAATGGTGCCGGCGCCCCGTCCCGGCGCAGCGTCCGGCTCAAGCCGGAAGGTTCTGCCCGATGCGCCACAGCACGCCGGTCGGATCGCTCATGGGAAAGTCGCGCAGGCCCCAGGGCCGGTCCTGCGGCGTCTCGGCGAACACCCCGAAGCGTTCGACCACGCGCGCCTCCACGACCTGCCGGTACCAATCGTCCACGTTCTCGACCAGCAAGTGCATCATGAAATTGTCCGCATGCTCGCGCACGTAGAACTTCTGCAACAGGAAACTGGTCGTGCCATGGCGCACGTAAGCCATATCCTCGGACCACCACGGCACCTCGAAGCCCAGCGCTTCGTAGAACGCCTTGGAGACGTCCAGGTCGCGGGCCGGGACGAAGGCCTTGATCTCGACGGCGGTCAGATTCATCGCATCTTCCTTATGGGGCTCGGGCCAGATGCTGCTCCGCCAGCGCCGTCCAGTCGCGCTCGGGAGAGAATCCGGCGCTTTTCACCACCTCGGCCAGCGCCGGGTACAGGGCCCACGGCGGACCCACATCGGCGCCGTCCCACTTCACCTGCGAGCACTTGAAGCAGATCGCCATGGTGCTGAGCAACGCGTCGCCAGCGTAGAAGCGCAGGGTGTGGTGCGGTTCGAAGATGCAAGCGGTGACGGCGTTCTGCGTCTGCGGATCCAGGCCATCGATCGAGGACAGGAAGCGATCGCGCAGCGCGGCGCTGAATTCGCAACGCCCGTAGACGACCTCGTCCGGAATCCGCGAGCGGCCGCGGCCGCTGTCGTAGACGTCCAGCGGGCAGGAATGCTCGGTCAGCACGATGCGATCCGAACGCCTTATCGTCTCGGCCAGCCGGGCCCGGTACTCCAGTCCATGGTGGGCGGTGTTCACGGGCACGGACGACGTTCCTAGCGCGGGCGGTATTGGCGCGGCGCCGGATCCACAGCCCTTGGCCGCGAACACCGTTCGCCTGCATGGATAGCGCACGCAGCCTCTCCGCGATGCCGCATTCGCTTCGCCAGGATGGTCGGATGCACCGATGGAGAAGTCAACGCGGCGCGGCTGCGGCGAGCGGCGGACCGCTGCGTTGCGCTTGAACGACGGCGACACACGCCTGGGTCACGGCCTTCGTTCGGGCGCCGCGCGGGCTACCATGATTCTCGCCCCGTTGCTGCTCGGCCGGAAACACGCATGACCTCGGCATCGCCCCAAGACCATTGGATCGCCACCCCGCAGGGTCGGCTCTTCGCCCGCCGCTGGCCCACGCCCGTAGGACGCGCGGCGTCAACGCCTATCGTGTTGTTCCACGATTCGCTGGGGTGCGTCGAACTGTGGCGCGACTACCCCGAACGACTCGCGTCCGCGAGCGGGCGCGAGGTCGTCGCCTACGACCGTCTGGGTTACGGCCGCTCGGACGCACACCCGGACCGCCTGCGCACCGACTTCATACACGACGAGGCCCATACCGGTTTTGCGCACGTGCGCGAGCAATTGGCCATCGACGACTTCATCGCCCTCGGCCACAGCGTCGGCGGCGGCATGGCCGTGGGCTGCGCGGCCGCCTACCCTGAGCGCTGTCGCGCGTTGATCACCGAGTCGGCGCAGGCCTTCGTTGAAGACCGCACGCTGGCGGGCATCCGTGCGGCGAAGCTCGCTTTCGCGCAACCGGGTCAGCTCGAACGCCTGCAGCGCTACCACGGCGACAAGGCGGCCTGGGCGCTGAGCGCGTGGATCGACACCTGGCTGGCGCCGGAGTTCGCGGACTGGACGCTGGACGACGACCTGCGCCGCCTGCGCTGCCCCGTGCTGGTGCTGCATGGCGACCACGACGAGTTCGGATCGGCGCGGCATCCCGAACGCATTGCGACATCGAGCGCGGGGCTTGGCACCATGCACCTGCTGGAAGGCTGCGGGCATGTCCCTCACCGCGAGCAGGCCGATGGGGTGCTCGATATCGTCGTGCAGTGGCTGAGCGCGTCGGTGCCGGGCGGCTGATCGCTGAGCGTTGGCGCCGGCACGGTGCTTACGCTGGCGGCTTAGGCGGCGCGGTCGCGGCTTGCGCCGCGCGCAGACTACGACAAGCCCAGACTCGCCGACCAACCGTGCCGCTGATGGCCCACCAGACGGTCGAAGTACCACAGGTAGACCGCCGCCGCATCCCGAAACTCGGCGCCCTTCGGCAGCGGCGTCGCGCCGCTGAGCACGCCTGCGGAGATTTCCATCCATCCGCTGGTGTCGTCGGCCTCCAGGCCCAGGCGCTGCGCGGCCTGCACCACTGCCGGCGACGGATCCCCGTCAGGCCACTGGCTGTTCACTTCCAACAAGTAATACAGATGCTCCGGCAGCACGATGCCGGACAACGCCCGTGTCGTGGCCGTATCGCGGCGCAGGTCCGCCACGGCCGCCTTGAGCGGCGCCAAGGCGATGACTTGGCCCTGGGCGTCGGTGAGATCGGACTCGGCGATCGCGCGATGCGCCATGCCCGACCAGAACGCCGCATCGTGGCGGCCGTCGGTCTGCGCCATGTGCGTCGCCGCGTGTTCGGCGATGGCGCCTTCGCGGGTGAACAACGGCGTCAGCACGCGGTCGTCGCGATGGCTGTAGCCGAAGAAGTAACGCCGCCCATCGACGACGATGGACTCGATCCCGCCTACCGCGCCGGCGTCGAGAGACGGAAGCCCGGTTTGCCTATCGCAAGCGCCCACCAGCAGCGTTGCCGCGACCAAGACCAGCGAGGCGAACCACAGCAGCAAACGCTCCATGCCACGCTACTCCAGGCCTTCAGCCGCGTTGCGCCTTGGGCTTGGATGACTGGCCCGAACCCGCGGGCCGGCCGAAACGCTTGGCCGAAAGCTCCGCGGCCTTGGCGCGTTCGACGTCGCGGTTCTTGGGCGGACTGAACGTGGTCAGCGAATTGATGAGCGTGGTCGCCGCCTCGCTGACCTGCTTCACGGCCAGATCGAACGCGGCCTGATTGGCCTGCGACGGCGCGTTGAAACCGCTGAGCTTGCGTACGAACTGCAACGCCGACGCGCGCACCTCGTCGGCCGTCGCCGGCGGCTCGAAGTTGTACAGGGTCCGGATGTTTCGGCACATAGCGCCTCCCGAGCTGGGGTGCGACCGATCGCGGCGACCGGTCGCGCTTGTTTGCGAACGAGTGTCGTGCGGCCGTTCCAGCGCTGTCAACGCGGCCATGTCGTGCCGGCGACTCGGCCGGAGAAGCTCTGATCTTCGCGAGCATCCCGGCTTGACAAATCCAATATTTCCATAATACTGGAACTATGGAAGAATCAACCGCCCTGGCCGCGCTCGGCGCCCTAAGCCACGAATCCCGGCTGGCCGCGTTCCGCCAACTCGTGCAAGCCGGCCCCGAGGGTATGTCGGTGGGCGAGCTTCGAGAGCGCCTGGACCTACCGCCCGCCACCCTCACCGCTCACCTCAATGTGCTGCGCAATGCCGGCTTGGTGCACGACCAACGCGAGGGCCGGGTGATCCGGGTCCGCGCCCATTACGTGCAGATGAACGCGCTGCTGGCCTACCTCACCGAAAACTGCTGCGGCGGCGTCGAAACCTGCGCGCCCGCTTGCGCCCCTCGCCCGAAAGGAGCCTCACGATGAATCGCTTCCATGTGCATCTGAACGTCGCCGACCTCTCCGCCAGCATCCGCTTCTACAACGAACTGTTCGCCATGCCGCCGACCGTGCAGAAAGCGGACTACGCCAAATGGATGCTGGACGACCCGCGCATCAATTTCGCCATCTCCCATACCGGCCGCGCGCCGGGCATCGACCACCTGGGGCTGCAAGTCGATAGCGGCGACGAACTCAGCGCCTTGGGCCAGCGCCTGGACGCGGCCGGCGGCACCGTCGTCCCCGAGGAAGCGGCCGTGTGCTGTTACGCGCAGGCCGACAAGCTGTGGACCGCCGACCCGCAGGGCACGCGTTGGGAAACCTTCCACACGTTCGGCGAAGCCACCACCTACTACGACCCGGACGTGGGGTGCGCCGGCGAAGGCGCGGCCGCCTGCGCGCCCAGCCCGCCGATAGCCGCGAAACCGGTAGCCGCCGGTTGCTGCGCCACATCCGCCAGCTGTGGCTGAGGTTGGCGCCATGCAGGTGCGCATCGCCCTCCCCTCAGAACACGCGGCTATCCGTCAATTGCTGACAGCCAGCGCGCTGCCTGTGCAGGACCTCGATACAGCCGCAGTCGCCTTTCTAGTGGCGGACGACGACCGCGTGCTGGCCGGCGTGGTCGGGGTGCAAGCGTTCGGCGACGTCGGCTTGTTGCGCTCGCTGGCGGTAAGTCCCGAGTACCGCCGCACCGGCATCGGCGACCGTCTGGTCGCCGCGGCCGAGCGCGACGCGCAGGCGCGCGGCCTGCGCCAGTTGGTCCTGCTGACGCAGACCGCCGCCGACTTCTTCAGCAAGCGCGGTTACAGGCCCATCGAACGTGCGCAGGCGCCGACCGGCGTGCAAGCCAGCGCCGAATTCCAATCGCTGTGCCCGGCGTCGGCGGCATGCCTGAGCAAACAGATCGAATAGGCATCGGCACATCGCCGACGCTTCGCGATCGCCGCACCCTCCAGCCCTTCAATCCTCCTATGACCACCAAGCCACGCGTCCTGTTCGTCTGCGTCGAAAACGCCAACCGCAGCCAGATGGCCGAAGCCTTCGCCCGCCTTCATGGCGGCGACCGCGTCGAGGCCCACAGCGCCGGCTCCGCGCCGTCCGGCCGCATCAACCCCAAGGCCATTCATTACATGGCCGAGTTGGGTTACGACCTGAGCGCGCACGCGTCCAAGTCGCTGGACGAGATCGACGGCGCATTCGACGCCGTGATCACCATGGGGTGCGGCGACAACTGTCCTTGGGTGCCAGCGCGGGTGCGCGAGGATTGGGCGCTGCCCGATCCCAAGCACCTGGACGGCGATGCCTACCGCGCCGTGCGCGACGACATTTCGGCGCGCGTGCGCGCGCTGCTGGCCTCGTTGCAGTGAGCTTGCCGCGCAAGCTGTTGGCCGAGTTCATCGGTACCGCCCTGCTGCTGGCCACGGTGGTCGGCTCCGGCGTGATGGGCACGGCCTTGTCCGGCGGCAACGCCGCCATCGCCTTGCTCGCCAACGCCGCCGCGACCGCCGGCATGCTGTACGTGCTGATCGTGCTGCTGGGGCCGGTGTCGGGCGCGCATTTCAACCCGGCGGTCACGCTGGCCCTACGCCTGCGCGGAGCGCTGGACACCCGCGAAGCGCTGGCCTACGTCGGCGTGCAGATCGCCGCTGCGGTGGCTGGCGTGCTGCTCGCGCACGCCATGTTCGAACTGCCGCTGTGGCAGCCCGGCGTCCGCGTGCGCAGCGGCGCGGCGCAATGGTTGAGCGAAGCCGTGGCCACGTTCGGGCTATTGCTCACGATACTGCTGGGCGCGCGCCACCGCCCGACCGCCCTGCCCGCCTTGGTGGCCAGCTATATTTTCGCCGCGTACTGGTTCACCGCCAGCACGTCCTTCGCCAACCCCGCGGTCACGCTGGCGCGCTCGCTGACGCAGACGTTCGCGGGCATCCGCCCAGCCGATGCGGGCGGCTTCGTGTTGGCGCAGCTGGCCGGCGCGGCCTTGGCGGTGTGGACCGCGCCGAAGCTGATGCTGCGTGACGCCACGCCTTAAGGCCGCCCACGACGGGCCTTGGGATAGCAGCGGCGCAAGCCGCGACCCGCGCAAGTGGCCGAAGGTTCGCGGTCGCGGCTTACGCCGCTCCTACCCCAAAGCTTGCTGTTGCGCGGGGACGCCACCGCCCTAATGCAATCGCTTGCTAGCCGGATGGCAGCACTGAAACCGGGCGTGCCAAGTAGCGGCAGCGGATCGTGGAAGGCATCGCCGACACGTGGCGATTCGTGACGGTGATGGGGCTTTGGAGTAGGAGTGGCGTAGGCCGCGGCCGCGCCCTACGGCCACCCGCGTGGGTCGCAGCTACACCTCTGCGATCCGCCCCTACCCTAAGGAGGACCGCAAAAGAAAACGCCGCGGAGGCCGCGGCGTTTTGGCGTAGCGTTGAACCCGGCTGATCAGTAGTAACCCGCCAGATTCAAGAACCACCCCTTATTGTCGTACTTCAAATCCGTCAGGTCGTCGCTGAAGTCGGTGAAGTTGTAGCCCACGCCGACCTTGAAGTTGTCGCCGAGCTGGCGGTCCAGGCCGATCAGCCAACCGCGGCGGTCGCCGCCGTCCTTGACCTGCAGCCAGCGGTACTCGGCGAGGCCTTCCCACTTGCCGATCAGGTGGTAGCGCAGCTGGCCGGCGACGAAGTCGGCGCGGCTGTCCAGCCACTGGCCTTCGCCGCGACCGATGCGGTAGTCGCCCCAACGGCTGGCGAGCTTGCCGGCCACTTCCCACTTGTCGTCGATGCGGTAGACGCCTTCGAACGACAGCACCTGCGAGCGCTGGTCGTAGGTGGCGCCGCCGTCCTGGCCGAGGGTGGCCAGGTCGTACAGGTAGGTGTACTTGCCGAACAGGCCCCAGCGGGTGTTGTCGTGCGGGCGGTAGGCGAAGCCGAGGTTGGCTTCGGCCAGCTTGGCGCTTTCCAGCGGGTTGAGGTCGTCCTGGGTGTCGGCGTAGTTGGCGCGCAGGGCCAGGCGCAGGTCTTCGTTGACCTTGTAGAACAGGCGGTTGGTGGTGACCCACTGCTCGCGCTGCTCGGCGCCGGTGTCCTTGCGGTACTCCAGCTTGCTGCTCCACTGGGCGATTTCGTCGGTGCGGCCGCCGCTGACGCTGTAGGCGCGGCGGTCGACGCGGCCGGTGGCGGCATCCAGTTCGCCGTCCATGATGGTGAAGCCGATGTTCCAGCCTTCGGACGGATAGAAGTCCATGCCGTAGGTGTGGACGATGCCCTGGCTGTTGTCGCTGGGGTCCTTGAGGAACTGGCTTTCGTTGAACAGGTTGACCTGGTTGCTCAGGCGCCAGCGCTGGCCGAGGGTCCAGCCGTTCTGCAGGTCGCGGTTGAACAGCGGGTCGGTGGCGGTGGTGTCGGTGCTGTAGCTGTAGGCGCCGTAGAGCGTGTGGTCGGGCTTGATGCGGTACTCGGCCTCGACCTTGCCGCCGTGGCCGCGGCTGCCGCCGCTGACTTCGGCGCCGACGCTGGAACGGTCGCCGAACAGGTACTTGGCGCCCAGCGTGGCCAGGTTGTTGCGGTCGTAAGCACCGTTATCGTCATCGGCGGTGATCTGGCCGACGCCGTACACCTCCAGCGAGGAGCCGAAGCGGCGGCGGTAGCTCACGGCCGCCAACAAGGCGTCGGCGGTGCCGCTGAGACGCTCCTCGCGGACGCGGCGCAGCTCGGCGCCCAGCTGGGTGTCGTTGGTGATGCGCCAATCGGCGGTCAGCTGGCTCTGTTCCAGCGCCTCGTTACCGCGCTCGGCGCGCGAGTACTTGCCGTACAGGCTGAAGTTCTCGGTGAAGTAGCCCAGGAACTCGGCGCCGTACTCCTCGATGTCCAGACCGGTGTCGGCACGCGAGACCGAGAAGCCGGCATCGACGTCGCGCCACCAGGCGCCCACGCTCCAGTCGCGGTCGGTCCAGCCCAGCTCCTTGAAGTTGGCGCGCGCTTCCACCGCGCGGGCTTCGCCGCTGCGCGCGCCGCTGGTCGGGTTGCGCTGGATGAAGCTCAGGCCGCCGTTGTCGGAGTAGAAGATCGGCGCGACGGTGGACTCGCTGCGGGTCTGCTCCAGCTTCAGGTAGGTGCCGCGACCGGCCTGCAGGGTCAGGTCGGCGCCCTTGAGGGTGTAGTCGTCGCCTCGACGGTTCTCGTCGATGTAGGTGCCGCCCACCGCGACGTGCTCGCCGAACCACTGCTTGCCACGGAAACCGGCGCTGACGTCGTCGGCGTCGAAACCGACCGGCACGTATTCGTAGTCGACCAGCAGCAGTTGGGTGTAGCCGTCCAGCGGGTTGTCGCGGGTCAGGGTGCGCACGTTCTCGCGCGTGACCTGGGCCAGCGGACGGGTCAGGATCAGTCGGCCTTGCAGCTCGTCGATCTCGTAATCGGCGCCGCGCTGCAGGTCCACGCGGCTTTCGGTGCGGCCGGTGGTGCGGTCGCGGATTTCCAGGGTGACCTTGTCCGAACCCGGCAGCACGTCGGTGTGCTTGAGGTAGTACAGGCTGCCGCCGGTGCCGAGGAATTCGGTGTGGCCGTAGGCGCTCTGCGCCTCGGAACCGAACGCGCGCACCTCGCTCTTGGGCGCGCCCAGCTGGGTGGTGCCGCGCGAACGCCAGGACAGCGCCGCGCCGTACAGCGAGCGGTCGTACTGGCCGTACTCGGTGCCGGTGATGCCGGTGTTGAAGTTGCCCCACAGCGCCTGGTTCTGGTCCCAGTCCACGCGCACGTACAAACGGCCCTGGGTATCGACGTCGCGGTAGGTGCTGGAGTCGTCGCCGTAGACCGGGTAGTACAGGTCGGGGTCGAGGCGGCGGAACACGTCCTGCGCATCGGCGTCGAAGAAGCCGTTGAACAGCTGCTTGATCTCGCGCTCGCGGGTGTCGGCCTGGGCGGTGATCAGGTACTTGCCCTTGACCTTGCCCTTCAAATAGAACGCCAGGCGGCCTTCGCTGATGAAGTCCTTGTCGTAGCGCTCGTCGCCGGCCAGCGGTTCGATGTTGCCGCTGACGTTGTTCTCCGACACGGTGACGTCGGCCAGCGCGACCAGGAACGCGTACTTGCCGGTGACGTCGACGTCCAGGCGGTGTTCCAGCGGCGCGCCGCCGCGCGGCTTGATCGCCACGTCGTAGCCGTGACGGCCGATCGGCTCCAGGAACTCGGCCACGAACTTGCGCTCGAGGTCGATCGGGAAGGTCTCGCCGTTGATGGTCAGCTGCGTGTCGCGCGGGATGTCGCGGCCGTAGATGCGCACGCGCGAGCCATAGATCGGGATGTTCTGGATGCGCAGCGAGCTGCGGCCGTAGATCGCGTTCTCGATGCCTTGCGATTCGGCCTCGTCGCCGTCCAGCAGCTTGCCCAGCGAGCGCTGGTTCTCGTCGCGCAGCACCTGGATGCCGCGCTCGTAGTCTTCCGGACGCACCAGCTGCACGCGGTTGCCGACGGTTTCGTCGAAGCTGCCGTCCTTGCCGTAGGCGCGGGCGACATAGATCAGCTCGTCGCCGGGCTGCAGGTTGAGGCCCTCGGGCAGCGTGCCGTCCCAGGTCTGGTCGGTGACGTTGGCCACCGGCAGATCGATCTTGGCCAGCGGCGTGACCAGGTCGGTGTCGCTGCCGCGGTAGACGGTGACTTCCCAGCGCTCGATGAACGAGGCGTAGTTGGTGTAACCGTGGAAGCGCAGCGGCTTGGCGATGCGGCCGTTCTCGAACGGCACGGTGGAACCGCCCTGCACGTCCAGCACCGGGCGGCCCAGGGTGGGATCTTCGGTCGCCCAGATCACACCGCCGTTGGGCAGGTCGATGCTGAAGCGGCCGGCGATCTTGGCGCTGCCGGGCAGCACGTCCTCGCGCACCACGTCGACGCGACGGTTGCGCTGCAGGGCGTCGGCGTCGTCGCCTTGCGCGACCGGGCGTTCCTCGCCGCGGGTGCGGACGCGGAACAGCAGGCCTTCGTCGCTGCGGCACTCGCTGCCTCCGCAACGCGCACCGCCCTCGCCTTCGGCCTTGGGCGCCGCGTCCTGAGCCAGCGACGGGCCGGCGACACCGGCCGAGAGCAGGCCGATCAGGGTCATGTCCAGAAGCTTCATCTTCATCTTCATGGCCATGTCCTCAGCGGCCGCCCACGCCGACGGGGGCGTTGGTATCGTCAGTTATGTCCACTCGCACCTTCTGTCTCACCTTCGGCTCGAGTTCGGCCGATATCGCCTCGAACACGGCCTTGGCGCGGCGCAGGCCGAGCTGGACGTTGTAGGCGTTGGCGCCGCGCGGATCGGCGCGGCCGACGATACCGATCACACCGCGGCCTTCGCGGTTGAGGGTCTTGGCGATTTCCGAGATCAGGCCGCGGTATTGCGGACGGATCGTGTCTTTGTCGGTGTCGAACAGCACTTCGCCCAGCTTGATGGCCTGGTCCAAACCAGGTTGATTCAGGCTCACCAGCGTGGCGTCGGTACCCGCCACCACGTCGATGCGGACCTTGGCGGCCAGCGCCGGCTCCAGTTCCTTGCTCAGCGCGGCCTGCACCGCATGGGCGCGGGCGAAGGCCAGGGCCTCGCCTTCGGCCTGCGCGGTGATCGTCACGCTGCCGCCGTCGGCGTCGCGCAGGCGCTGGGCGATCTTGCCGAACATCGGCGCGTAGTCGCCCTTCACCTGGTCGCTGCCGGCGTCGAACATCACCTCGCCCAGCTCGACGTCGGTCTGGCTGCTGCCGCCGCGGATCTCGCCGGCGGGCAGCTTGACGCCGAAGTCGAAGCGGGTCGGCACGCCCTGGGTCACGCGGCGCACGCGCGGGTTTTCAGTGGTGAACACCGAGCCCGGCGGCAGCGTGGCCTGGTCGACCTTGAGGATGAAGTTGCGGCCGCGCGCGGCGTCGCCACCGTGGATGCCTTCCAGGTGGTAACGGCCGTAGGCGTCGGTCTGCATGATCAGGCCTTCCACCGACGCGATACGCACGCCGGGGATGCCGCGCTCGTCGACGCCTTCGTTGCGGATCGTGTAGGACACCTCGTAGCCGTCGGCGAGCTGGCTGACCTGGCGCGTGACCTGCAGGTCCTGCGCGGTCAGGCCCTTGGCCGCATCGCCGCGAGTGCGTTCGACCGTGGTCTGGCCGGCGGCGTTCATGCGCACGGTGCTGCCCTCTTCGGTGGTCAGGACGAAGTCGTCGCTGAAGTCGAGCGAGCGCAGGGTCTGACGCACGACGACCTGATGGCGCTGGGCGCTGTCGGCGTTGGAGCCGCGGCCGGCGATGTCGCCGATCGCGATGCCGTGCAGCAGCGGCGCGCTGGCGTCGGGCTCCGGCTGCGGGCCGGCACCGCGGTCGACCGTGGTCGAACCTGCGACGTAGGCGCCCGGGGCGAAGCCGCCCTGCACGCGAACGCCACCGGCCTTGGCCGGATCCTGCCAGCCGTCGCCGTCGCGGTCGTCGTAGACCGAACCCATGATCAGGCTGTCTTCCAGCAGCGGATCGCCAGCCATATCGACATCGGCGGTGGCGACGTTACTGATGGAGGTGCCGGTGACGTCCAGCGCGGTGACGCTGTTGGTGTGCACGCCCTTGCCCACGCCGGCGCCGACGCGCAGGAAGTAGACGATGGTGGCGCGCTGACCGATGGCGACATCGATGCCGTTGATGCGCAGCGGACTGGTACCGCCGACGGTGGCCGCGTCGTCCTCGTCGTTCACGCTCAGCGAGCCGTCGACGTAGGTGAAGCCCGCGGGCAGCGTATCGACCAGGGTCGCGTTGCGTGCCGGCGAGTCGCCCACGTTCTCGGCGATCACGGTGTAGCGGACCAGGTCGCCGACCTTGACCGAGCGCGTGGCCGCCTGCTTGCTCAGGCGCAGCACCGGCGCGTTGGCGTTCACCGTGATGGTGACCACGGCGGTGTCGCAGACCGGGGTCGGGACGGAGGTGTCGCAGACGCGGTAGGTGAAGCTGTCGGTACCGGCGAAGAACTGGTTCGGGGTGTAGGTGCACACGCCCGCGGCGCAGCTCACGGTGCCGTTGGCCGGCGGCACGGTCACGGCGACCGACGCCGGATCCAGCGGGGCGCTGGTCACGGTGTCGTTGCCGAGCACGCTGATCGCCACCGGAGTCTGCTGGTTGGTGGTGGTCACGTCGTCGGTGGCTACGACCACGTTCGGCTGCACCAGCACCGTGACGGTGGCGGTGGCGCAGTTGGTCGGGTTGAGCTTCTCGCAGATCGTGTAGGTGTAGCTGTCGTTGCCGCTGAAGTTCGGGTTGGGCGTGTAGGTCACGGTGCCGTCGCTGTTGACCACGACCGTACCGTTGGCCGGGTTGGTGGCGATGGTGACGTTGACCAGGGCCGGATCGATCGCGGCACCGTTGAGGGTGTCGTTGCCCAGCACGTTGGTGACCAGCGGGGTGTTCTGCGGGGTCACGCCGTTGCCGCCGCCGACCAGATCGTCGACCGCGGTGATCGCCGGAGCGACCACGGTGACCGTGACCACGGCCGTGTCGCAGTTGCTCGGGTTCAGCACCTCGCAGATGCGGTAGGTCACGGTGTAGGTACCGGCCGGGGTGTTCGGCGCGACATCGACCGTGCCGTTGGCATTGACCGTCAGCGGGCCGTTGGTGACCGGCGTCAGGGTGACGTCGGCCGGGTTCAGCGTGCTGCCGTTGAGGGTGTCGTTGCCCAGCACGTTGATGACGCCCGTACCGCCGGCGCTGCCGTTGACCGGCGTGGCGACGGTGTCGTCGACCGCGTCGATCGGCGCGGCGTTGACCGTCACGGTGACCGTCGCGGTGTCGCAGTTGCTCGGGTTCAGCACCTCGCAGATGCGATAGACCACGGTGTAGGTGCCGGCCGGGGTATTCGGCGCGACATCGACCGTGCCGTTGGCATTGACCGTCAGCGGGCCGCTGGTGACCGGCGCCAGGGTGACGGTGGTCGTGGTGGCGGCGATACCGTTGAGGGTGTCGTTGCCCAGCACGTTGACCACACCGGTCGCACCGGTGCTGCCGTTGACCGGCGTCGCCACCGGGTCGTCGACCGCGTCGATCGGGGCGGCGTTGACCACCACGGTGATCGAGGCCGTATCGCAATTGCTCGGACGCGCGGTCTCGCACAGCTGGTACGGGATCACATAGGTGCCCGCCGGAGTGCCCGCCGCGACCGAGATCGTGCCGTCGCTCGCGACCGACACGCCATCGCCCGGGTTCGGGTCGTTGACGGTGAAGGTCACGAAGGCCAGGTCGATCGCGCCGCCGTTGAGGCTGTCGTTGGTCAGCGCGTTGCCGACGTTGGCCGCGCCGGTGCCGCCGTTGACCGGCGTGCCGCTGTAGTCGTCGTCGTTGGCGACGATCACCGCTTGCGCCACGGTGATCGTGGCGGTCGCATCGGCGCAGACCGGGGTCGGCGTGGACACGTCGCAGACGCGGTAGACGAAGCTGACCACGCCGCTGAAGCCGGTGCTCGGCGTGTAGGTGCACAGACCGGCGGCATCGCAGGTCACGGTGCTGGTGGTCGGCGGCGTGACGATGCTGACCGAGGCCGGGTTGAGCGGCGCACCGGTGGTGGTGTCGTTACCGATCACATTGACGACCACCGGGGTGTTCTGCGGCGTGCTGGCGCTGTCGTCGACCGCGGTGACGGTGTTGCCGCCGACGGTGATCGACACGGTCGCGGTGTCGCAGACCGAACCGTTCGGCGCCGGCAGGCACAGGCGGTAGCTGAAGCTGTCCGGACCGCTGTAGTTGGCGTTCGGCGTGTAGGTGTAGGTGCCGTCGCTGTTGAGGGTCAGGGTGCCGTTGCTGGTGCCGGTGACCAGGGCGTAGGTCGAGCCCACCGGCGCGCTGTCACCGCCGGTGGCGGTGCCGTTGAGCGCGGTGTTCTGCGGCGTGGTGGCGGTGTCGTCCACGGCATCCGGGCCGACCACGACCGGCACGCTGGCATCGTCGCAGGTGGCCGGCGTGGTGCCCGGCAGCGTGCAGATGCGGTAGGTGACGGTGTAGGCGCCCGGGGTCGAGCCGGCCGGCACGGTGAAGCTGCCGTCCGGGTTCGCGACCAGACCGGTCAGGCCGCCGTCGCTGACGATGGTCGGCGCGGTGGCGTTGACGCCGATGACCACGGCGACGCCGTTGGTGGTGTCGTTGACGGTCACGTTGGGCACGGTGCCGCCGGCGAACGGCAGCACGGTGGCCGCATCGTCCACGGCATCGATGGTGATCGAGACCGGGGTGGTTTCGGTGTCGCTGTCGTTGCCGTTGTTCGGGTCGCTGGTGGCGCTGGCGACGCTGGCGGTGTTGCTGATCGTGGAAGCGCCGGCGTAGTTGGACGGCACCGACAGGGTCAGCGTGATCGCGGCATTGGCGCCCGCAGCCAGGGTCGGACGCGAGCACTCGACGGTGCCGGCGTTATTGACGCAGCTCCAGCCGGCGCCGCTGGCGCTGACGAAGCCCAGGCCGGCCGGGATCGCGTCGCTGACGACGATCGCAGACGCCGCCGACGGACCGGCATTGGCGACGGTGATCGTGTAGACCACGTTGTTGCCCGGCACCACGGTGGCGCCGGCGTCGTCCTTGTCGATCGACAGGTCGGCCGAGGCCACGGGCGTGGTGGTGGCGGTGCCGGTGTTGTTGGTGGTGGTCGGGTCGCTGGTCGTGGCGCTGACCGTCGCGGTGTTGAGGTAGGTACCCGTCGCGTTGACCGTCGCGGTGATCTGCAGCGAGGCGCTGGCACCGTTGGCGAGGTTACCGATCGTCCACACGCCGGTGCCGGACACGTACGCGCCCGCACCATTGTCGGAGACGTAGGTGTAGCCGTTGGGCAGCAGGTCGGCGACCGAGACGCCGGCCGAATCCGACGGACCGTTGTTGGTCACCGTCAGGGTGAAGACGACGTTGGTGCCGACGGTCGGGGTGGCGTTGTCGACCGACTTCGCCATGACCAGATCGGCCGACGCGACCGGCGTGGTCGTGGCGGTGCCGGTGTTGTTGGTCGTGGTCGGGTCGTTGGTCGTAGCGCTGACCGTCGCGGTGTTGAGGTAGGTACCGGTCGCGTTAACCGTCGCGGTGATCTGCAACGAGGCGCTGGCGCCGTTGGCCAGGCTGCCGATGGTCCACACGCCGGTGCCCGACACGTAGGCGCCCGCACCGTTGTCAGAGACGTAGGTGTAGCCGTTGGGCAGCAGGTCGGCGACCGAGACGCCAGCCGAGGCCGACGGACCGTTGTTGGTCACCGTCAGGGTGAACACGACGTTCGTGCCCACGGTCGGGGTCGCGTTGCCCACCGACTTCGCCATCACCAGATCGGCCGAGGCCACAGGCGCGGTCGTGGCGGTGCCGGTGTTGTTGGTCGTGGTCGGGTCGTTGGTCGTGGCGCTGACCGTCGCGGTGTTGAGGTAGGTGCCCGTCGCGTTGACCAGCGCGGTGATCTGCAACGAGGCCGACGCGCCGTTGGCCAGGTTGCCAATGGTCCACACGCCCGTGCCGGACACGTAGGCGCCTGCACCGTTGTCGGAGACGTAGGTGTAGCCGTTGGGCAGCAGGTCGGCGACCGAGACGCCGGCCGAATCCGACGGACCGTTGTTGGTCACCGTCAACGTGAACACCACGTTCGTACCGACCGTCGGCGTCGCATTGTCCACCGACTTGGCCATGACCAGATCGGCCGACGCGACCGGCGTGGTCGTGGCGGTGCCGGTGTTGTTGGTCGTGGTCGGGTCGTTGGTCGTAGCGCTGACCGTCGCGGTGTTGAGGTAGGTGCCCGTCGCGTTGACCAGCGCGGTGATCTGCAGCGAGGCAGACGCACCGTTGGTCAGGCTGCCGATGGTCCACACGCCGGTGCCGGACACGTAGGCGCCTGCACCGTTGTCGGAGACGTAGGTGTAGCCGTTCGGCAGCAGGTCGGCGACCGACACGCCAGCCGAATCCGATGGACCGTTGTTGGTCACCGTCAACGTGAACACCACGTTCGTACCGACCGTCGGCGTCGCGTTGTCAACCGACTTCGCCATCACCAGATCGGCCGAGGCCACAGGCGCGGTCGTGGCGGTGCCGGTGTTGTTGGTCGTGGTCGGGTCGTTGGTGGTCGACGACACGGTGGCGCTGTTGAGGTAGGTGCCGCCGGCATTGACCAGCGCGGTGATCTGCAGCGAAGCAGACGCGCCGTTGGCCAGGTTGCCGATGGTCCACACGCCGGTGCCAGGCACATAGGCACCCGCACCGTTGTCGGACACATAGGTGTAGCCGTTGGGCAGCAGGTCGGCGACCGAGACGCCGGCCGAAGCCGACGGACCGTTGTTGGTCACGTTCAGCGTGAACACCACGTTCGTACCGACCGTCGGGGTGGCGTTGTCCACCGACTTCGCCATCACCAGATCGGCCGAGGCGACAGGCGCGGTCGTGGCGGTGCCGGTGTTGTTGGTCGTGGTCGGGTCGTTGGTGGTCGACGACACGGTGGCGCTGTTGAGGTAGGTGCCCGTCGCGTTGACCGTCGCGGTGATCTGCAGCGATGCAGAGGCGCCGTTGGCCAGATTACCGATGGTCCACACGCCGGTGCCGGACACGTAGGCGCCTGCACCGTTGTCGGAGACGTAGGCATAGCCGTTCGGCAGCAGGTCGGCGACCGACACGCCAGCCGAATCCGACGGACCGTTATTGGTCACCGTCAGCGTGAACACGACGTTCGTGCCCACGGTCGGGGTCGCGTTGTCCACCGACTTGGCCATGACCAGATCGGCCGACGCGACCGGCGTGGTCGTGGCGGTGCCGGTGTTGTTCGTCGTGGTCGGGTCGTTGGTGGTCGACGACACGGTGGCGCTGTTGAGGTAGGTGCCACCAGCATTGACCAGCGCGGTGACCTGCAGCGATGCAGAGGCGCCGTTGGCCAGACTACCGATGGTCCACACGCCGGTGCCAGGCACATAGGCGCCCGCACCGTTGTCGGACACGTAGGTGTAGCCGCTGGGCAGCAGGTCGGCGACCGAGACGCCAGCCGAGGCCGACGGACCGTTGTTGGTCACCGTCAGGGTGAACACGACGTTGGTGCCGACGGTCGGGGTGGCGTTGTCGACCGACTTCGCCATCGCCAGGTCGGCCGAAGCTACCGGGGTGGTCGTGGCAGTACCGGTGTTGTTGCCCGGCGTCGGGTCGCTGGTCGTGGAGCTGACCGTCGCGGTGTTGAGGTAAGTGCCCGTCGCGTTGACCGTCGCAGTGATCTGCAAGGAAGCCGACGCACCGTTGGCCAGACTACCGATCGTCCACACGCCGGTGCCGGAGACGTAGGCGCCCGCACCGTTGTCAGAGACGTAGGTGTAGCCGTTCGGCAGCAGGTCGGCAACCGACACGCCAGCCGAAGCCGACGGGCCATTGTTGGTGACCGTCAGGGTGAAGACGACGTTGGTGCCGACGGTCGGGGTGGCGTTGTCGACCGACTTCGCCATCGCCAGGTCGGCCGAAGCTACCGGGGTGGTCGTGGCAGTACCGGTGTTGTTGCCCGGCGTCGGGTCGCTGGTCGTGGAGCTGACCGTCGCGGTGTTGAGGTAGGTGCCCGTCGCGTTGACCGTCGCGGTGATCTGCAACGAAGCGTTGGCGCCATTGGCAAGGTTACCGATCGTCCAGACGCCGGTGCCCGGGACGTAAGCACCCGCGCCGTTATCCGACACGTAGGCGTAGCCATTGGGCAGCAGGTCGGCGACGGACACGCCAGCCGAATCCGAAGGACCGTTGTTCGTGACCGTCAGCGTGAACACCACGTTCGTACCGACCGTCGGCGTCGCATTGTCCACCGACTTGGCCACCGCCAGATCGGCCGAAGCCACCGGCGCGGTCGTGGCGGTACCGGTGTTATTGCCCGGCGTCGGGTCGTTGGTGGTGGAGCTGACCGTCGCGGTGTTGAGGTAGGTGCCCGTTGCGTTGACCGTCGCGGTGATCTGCAACGAGGTGGACGCACCGTTGGACAGGCTGCCGATCGTCCACACGCCGGTGCCGGACACATAGGCGCCCGCACCGTTGTCGGAGACGTAGGTGTAGCCGTTAGGCAGCAGGTCGGCGACCGACACCGCCGCCGCGGGCGACGGGCCGTTGTTGGTGACCGTCAGGGTGAAGACGACATTGGTGCCCACCGTCGGATTGGCGTTGGACACGCCCTTGACGATGGCCAGGTCGGCCGTCGGCACCGGGCCCGGCGTCGAGGTCGAGGTGTTGTTGCCCGGCGTCGGATCGTTGGTCGGCGAGCTCACCGTCGCGGTGTTGGCGTACGGGCCGGCCGCATTGACGGTGACGGAGATCTGCAGCACCGCGGTGGCGCCGTTGGCCAGGTTGCCGATGGTCCACACGCCGGTGCCGGGCACATAGGCGCCCGCGCCGTTGTCGGACACATAGGTATAGCCGGCCGGCAACTGGTCCAGCACCGACACCGCCGTGGCGGCGGACGGGCCGTTGTTGGTCACCGACAGAGTGAAGGTGATGCTGTCGCCCACGTTCGGGCTGGCGTTCGAGACGCTCTTGACCATCTCCAGGTCGGCCGACGCCACCGGCGTCGGCGTCGAGGTCGAGGTGTTGTTGCCCGGGGTCGGGTCGCTGGTGGTCGAGCTGACCGTCGCGGTGTTGGCGTAGGTGCCCGTAGCCAGCACGGTCGCGGTGATCTGCAACGAAGCCGACGCACCGTTGGCCAGGCTGCCGATGGTCCACACGCCGGTGCCGGACACATAAGCGCCCGCACCGTTGTCGGACACGTAGGTGTAGCCGCTGGGCAGCAGGTCGGCGACCGAGACGCCGGCCGAAGCCGACGGGCCGTTGTTGGTCACCGTCAGGGTGAACACGACGTTGGTGCCGACGGTCGGGGTCGCGTTATCGACCGACTTCGCCATCGCCAGGTCGGCCGAAGCCACCGGCGTCGGCGTCGACGTCGAGGTGTTGTTGCCCGGCGTCGGATCGGTCGTGGTCGAGCTGACCGTCGCCGTGTTGGCGTAAGTGCCGGTGGCCAGCACGGTCGCGGTGATCTGCAGCGAAGCGGAAGCGCCGTTGGCGACGGTGCCGACGGTCCACACGCCGGTGCCGGGCACGTAGGCGCCCGCACCGTTGTCGGACACGTAGCTGTAGCCGTTCGGCAGCAGGTCGGCAACCGAGACCGCCGCCGCGTCGGACGGACCGTTGTTGGTGACCGTCAGCGTGAACACGACGTTGGTGCCGACGGTCGGGGTCGAATTGTCGACCGACTTCGCCATCACCAGATCGGCCTGCGCCACGATGACGGTGTTGGCCGAGCTGCTGTTGTTGCCCGGCGTCGGGTCGGTCGTGCCGGCCGTCGCGGTGACCGTCGCGGTGTTGGTGATCGAACCCGGGGTCGTCGCGGTACCGGTCACGGTGATGGTGACGAACGCGGTGTTGGGCTCGTTCGTCACGCCGCCGTCGATCGGCAGGTCGACGCTCAGGTTGGGATCGCCGGTGCCGCTGGCGCTGGCGCAGTTCGCGCCCACGCCGGTGCCGACGCAGGTCCAGCTGACCGCGGTCAGGTTGGTCGGGACGATATCGACGATGTTCGCGCCGGTCGCCACGCTGGGGCCGTTGTTCCAGACGTAGATCTGGTAGGTGACGGTGCCGCCCTGGTTGACGGTTGCGGGGCCGGACTTGGCGATCGCCAGGTCGGTGGACGCCGTCGGTGCCGGGGTCGAGGTGGACGTGTTGTTGCCCGGCGTCGGATCGTTGGTGGTCGACGATACGGTCGCGGTGTTCGCGTAGGTGCCGGTCGCGTTGACCGTGGCGGTGATTTGCAGCGAAACCGAAGCGCCGTTGGCGAGCGTGCCGATGGTCCACACGCCGGTGCCGGACACATAGGCGCCCGTGCCGTTGTCGGACACATAGGTGTAGCCACTGGGCAGCAGGTCGGCGACCGAGACGGCGGTCGCGGCCGACGGGCCGTTGTTGGTCACCGTCAGGGTGAACACGACGTTGGTGCCGACCGTCGGGGACGAATTATCGACCGACTTCGCTATCGCCAGATCGGCCGAAGCCACCGGAGCCGGCGTCGACGTCGAGGTGTTGTTGCCCGGGGTCGGATCGTTGGTGGTCGACGACACGGTCGCGGTGTTCGCGTAGGTGCCGGTCGCATTGACCGTCGCGGTGATCTGCAGCGAAGCGCTGGCGCCGTTGGCCAGGCTGCCGATGGTCCACACGCCGGTGCCGGACACGTACGCGCCCGCACCGTTGTCGGAGACGTAGGTGTAGCCGCTGGGCAGCAGGTCGGCGACCGACACAGCGGCCGCGGCCGACGGGCCGTTATTGGTGACCGTCAGGGTGAAGGTGACGTTGGTGCCCACCGTCGGCGTGCTGTTCGACACGCCCTTGACGATGGCCAGGTCCGCCGACGCCGTCGGTACCGGCGTCGAGGTGCTGGTGTTGTTGCCCGGCGTCGGATCGTTGGTGGTCGACGACACGGTCGCAGTGTTCGCGTACGGACCGGCGGCGTTGACCGTCGCGGTGATCTGCAACGAAGCCGACGCGCCGTTGGCCAGGCTGCCGATGGTCCAGGCGCCGGTGCCGGGCACATACGCGCCGGCGCCGTTGTCGGAGACGTAGGTGTAGCCGGCCGGCAGCAGGTCGGCGACCGACACAGCGGCCGCGGCCGACGGGCCGTTGTTGGTGACCGTCAGGGTGAAGGTGACGTTGGTGCCGATCACCGGGGTGCTGTTCGACACGCCCTTGACGATCGCCAGATCGGCGGACGCCACCGGCGTCGGCGTCGAGGTGCTGGTGTTGTTGCCGGGGGTCGGATCGTTCGAGGTCGACGTGACCGTGGCGGTGTTGGCGTAGGTGCCGGTCGCGTTGACCGTTGCGGTGATCTGCAGCGAAGCCGACGCGCCGTTGGCGAGGCTGCCGATGGTCCAGGCGCCCGTGCCCGGCACGTAAGCGCCCGCACCGTTATCGGATACATAGGTGTAGCCGCTGGGCAGCAGGTCGGCGACCGCGACGCCGGTCGCACCCGACGGGCCGTTGTTGGTGACCGTCAGCGTGAAGGTGACATTGGTGCCCACGGTCGGCGTGCTGTTCGACACGCCCTTGACGATGGACAGGTCGGACGCGACCACCGGCGTCGGGGTCGACGTCGAGGTGTTGTTGCCCGGGGTCGGATCGTTGGTGGTCGACGACACGGTCGCGGTGTTCGCGTACGGACCGGCGGCGTTGACCGTCGCGGTGATCTGCAGCGAAGCCGACGCGCCGTTGGCCAGGCCGCCGATGGTCCAGGCGCCGGTGCCGGGCACATAAGCGCCCGCGCCGTTGTCGGAAACGTAGGTGTAGCCGGCCGGCAGCAGGTCGGCGACGGACACGCCGGCGGCGGCGGACGGACCGTTGTTGGTGACCGTCAGCGTGAAGGTGACGTTGGTGCCCACCGTCGGCGTGCTGTTGGACACGCCCTTGACGATGGACAGGTCGGACGAGGCCACCGGCGTCGGCGTCGACGTCGAGGTGTTGTTGCCCGGCGTCGGATCGTTGGTGGTCGACGACACGGTCGCTGTGTTGGCGTAGGTCCCGGTCGCGCGCACGGTGGCGACGATCTGCAGCGAGGCCGACGCGCCGTTGGCGAGATTGCCGATGGTCCAGGCGCCGGTGCCGGGCACATAAGCGCCCGCGCCGTTGTCGGACACATAGGTGTAGCCATTCGGCAGCAGGTCGGCGACCGACACCGCCGCCGCAGCGGACGGGCCGTTGTTGGTGACCGTCAGCGTGAAGGTGACGTTGGTGCCCACGGTCGGCGTGCTGTTCGACACGCCCTTAACGATGGACAGGTCGGACGAGGCCACCGGCGTCGGCGTCGACGTCGAGGTGTTGTTGCCCGGGGTCGGGTCGTTGGTGGTCGACGACACGGTCGCCGTGTTGGCGTAGGTCCCGGTCGCGCGCACGGTGGCGACGATCTGCAGCGAGGCCGACGCGCCGTTGGCGAGATTGCCGATGGTCCAGGCGCCGGTGCCGGGCACATAAGCGCCCGCGCCGTTGTCGGACACATAGGTGTAGCCATTCGGCAGCAGGTCGGCGACGGCAACGCCGGTCGCGGCGCTGGGACCGTTGTTGGTGACCGTCAGCGTGAAGGTGACGTTGGTGCCCACGGTCGGCGTGCTGTTCGACACGCCCTTGACGATGGACAGGTCGGACGAGGCCACCGGCGTCGGGGTCGACGTCGAGGTGTTGTTGCCCGGGGTCGGATCGCTGGTCGTCGACGATACTGTCGCGGTGTTGGCGTAGGTGCCGGTGGCGCGCACGGTGGCCACGATCTGCAGCGAGGCCGAAGCGCCGTTGGCCAGCGCACCGATGGTCCACACGCCGGTACCGGACACATAAGCGCCCGCGCCGTTGTCGGACACATAGGTGTAGCCGTTGGGCAGCAGGTCGGCGACCGACACCGCCGCCGCAGCGGACGGGCCGTTGTTGGTGACCGTCAGGGTGAAGGTGACATTGGTGCCCACGGTCGGCGTGCTGTTGGACACGCCCTTGACGATGGACAGATCCGCCGAGGCCACCGGCGTCGGGGTCGACGTCGACGTGTTGTTGCCCGGGGTCGGATCGCCGGTGGTGGACGACACGGTCGCGGTGTTGGCGTAAGTGCCGGTCGCGCGCACGGTGGCGACGATCTGCAGCGAGGCGCTGGCGCCGTTGGCCAGGCTGCCGATGGTCCACACGCCGGTGCCGGACACGTAGGCGCCCGCGCCGTTGTCGGACACATAGGTGTAGCCGTTGGGCAGCAGGTCGGCGACCGACACCGCCGCCGCAGCGGACGGGCCGTTGTTGGTGACCGTCAGGGTGAAGGTGACGTTGGTGCCCACCGTCGGCGTGCTGTTCGACACACCCTTGACGATGGACAGGTCGGCCTGCGCCGCGATGGTGGTGTTGGCGGTGCTGCTGTTGTTGCCGGCGGTCGGGTCGCTGGTGCCCGCGGGCGCGGCGACGGTGGCGGTGTTGGCGATCGCGCCCGGGGTGGTCGCGGTGCCGGTCACGGTGACGGTGACGAAGCTGGTGTCGGCCGAGGTGGCCGCGCCGGTATCGACCGGCAGGTTGGCAGTCAGCGCGATCGCGTTGCCGGTGCCGCTGGCCGCGCTGCAGGTCGAGCCCGCGCCGGTGCCGGCGCAGGTCCAGCTGACCGAAGTCAGGTTGGCCGGCACGGTGTCGGCGATGCTCGCACCGGTCACGGCGCTGGGACCGTTGTTCCACACGCGGATGGTGTAGGTGACGGTGCCGCCCTGGTTCACCGTGGCGGTACCGGTCTTGCTGATCGCCAGGTCGTTGAGCGCCGTGATGGTGGTGTTGGCGGTGCTGCTGTTGTTGCCGGCGGTCGGGTCGCTGGTGCCCGCGGGCGCGGCGACGGTGGCGGTGTTGGCGATCGCGCCCGGAGTGGTCGCGGTGCCGGTGACGGTGACGGTGACGAAGCTGGTGTCGGCCGACGTGGCCGCACCGGTATCGACCGGCAGGTTCGCGGTCAGCGCGATCGCGTTGCCGGTGCCGCTGGCCGCGCTGCAGGTCGAGCCCGCGCCGGTGCCGGCGCAGGTCCAGCTGACCGCGGTCAGATTGGCCGGCACGGTGTCGGCGATGCTCGCGCCGGTGACCGCGGCCGGGCCGTTGTTCCACACGCGGAGGGTGTAGGTGACGGTGCCGCCCTGATTGACGGTGGCGGTACCGGTCTTGCTGATCGCCAGGTCGTTGAGCGCGGTGATGGTGGTGTTGGCGGTGCTGCTGTTGTTGCCCGGCGTCGGGTCGGTGGCGCCAGCCGGCGCTGCCACGGTGGCGGTGTTGGCGATCGCGCCCGGGGTGGTCGCGGTGCCGGTGACGGTGATGGTGACGAACGCGGTGTCGGCCGTGGTGGCCGCGCCGGTATCGACCGGCAGGTTCGCGGTCAGCGCGATCGTGTTGCCGGTGCCGCTGGCCGCGCTACAGGTCGAACCCGCGCCGGTGCCGGCGCAGGTCCAGCTGACCGAGGTCAGGTTGGCCGGTACGGTGTCGGCGATGCTGGCGCCCAGCGAGCTGCTGACGCCGTTGTTCCACACAAGGATGGTGTAGGTGACGGTGCCGCCCTGATTGACGGTGGCGGTGCCGGTCTTGCTGATCGCCAGGTCGGACGAGGCCGCCAGGGTGTTGGTATCGGTGGACGAGCAGACGCCGGCGCTGAAAGTGCGCCCGGCGCCGGTGCACGACGCGCCGCTATTGGTCACGCCGCTGGGCGGCGAGATGCTCGCGGTGTTGCTCAGCGACGGCGGGAAGGTCTGGGCCAACGCCAGCGGTGCTGCGAACAGCAGCATCGCGGCCAGCGCGAAACGAGACACGGTCCGGGACAGACGCGATCCTGCTTTCTCCTCGCGGCCATGCTGCGGCGGAGTGGCGGACGGGCGGGTGTTGGCAGTCTTCATGCGTAGGCCCAAACAGGGTCAGTAAGCGCCGGCGTTGGCGTTGAACGCCACCGGTACGGTGATGGTGGCCGTGCCGTTGGCGAGCAGATTCACGGTGAGCGAAACGGTGTTGCCGCCCGCGGTGCCGCCGGTAGCGGCGCTGCAGCTGGAACCGGCGCTGGCGGCGCAGCTCCAGGTACCGGACAAGGTGGCGCCGGCCGGCAGGGTGTCGGCGATCTGCGCGGCGGTGATCGTCGTCGCGCCGAAGTTGCGCGCGATCAGCGTGTAGCTGGTCGTGCCGCCAGGCGTGTAGCTCGTCGCGACGTCGCTCTTGGCGATGGTCAGATCGGTCACAGTGGCGTTGACGAAGGTGCAGGTGATGTTCTGGTTGGCGCGGTAGTTGGCCGCGGCGATGGTCAGCGCGTTGCCGGCCAGCGACGAGGTCACCACGGCGTTGCTCTGGTCGACGCAGCTCGCCGACTGCAGCACGAAGCCGGCCACCGCGGTCTCGGTCACGCCGATGGCCGCACTGTGGTTGGTGATCGGGAACACCGCGGAGGTCGCCGGGTTGAGCGTGCCGGTGTTGAGCGTCGGCGAGCCGACGCCGTTGGTGCCGGTGAACGGGAAGCTGCCGGTGTTGGCCAGGGTCTGCTTGACGATGCGCAGGTCCGAACCCGCCAGCGACCAGATCACTTCCAGGCCGTCGCCGGTACCGCCGCCACCCGGATCGATGGCGACGACGGAGAAGGTCAGGCTGGTGATGCCGGTGCCGTCGAAGCGGATCGAGCCGCAGCCGGTGCCGTTGGCGGCGGTGGTGCTGCATTCGGTGCTGGCGGCGGCCGCGCCGCCGGTGGTGCGCTGAAAGCTGTTGCCGGTGACGGTGAAGACCGAGTTGCCGCTGAGCCGGGTCAATCCGACGGTGCCGCCGGTGGACACGTTGCTGGTCAAGGTCCACTGCGAGGAGTTGTTGAGGCCGCCGGACGAACCGCCGATGCGGTCCATGTGCAGCACGGGGTTGTCCACCGCCTTGCTGAAGGTGACGGTGAAGGTGCGATTGCCGGGCTGAACCAGCATTTCCAGCCCGTTGGCGCCTGCGACCGTGCCCGTGTACGGGTTGGTCCAGAAATTGGTGGTATTGAACGTGCCGTTCGTATACGGATTGCCGGCGCCGCCGCCCAACGCGCCCGACCAGGTCACGGTCACGCCCACCGCCGGCGAGGTCGTGGTGTTGCCAGCACCGTTGGTCCAAGTACCGGTGGTCGCGGCCGCGGCGCTACCGGCGACGAACAGCAGGGCCAGCAACGCGGCACAGGCGCGTGCGGTCGATCCGTAAAGCCGGCCGTAGAGCCGGCGATTGACTGCTATCGTCATAAAAGTCCGCGCGTCGGGTGCCGCAGCAGCACCCGCACGCAGCCTCCGGCCACGCGCGCACGCTCCTGCGTCATCAGGTTTTTTTTGAATCCCCATGGCACCCAAACGGGTGCCAAATCTCACGCCAGTGCCGCACTCGATCCGTGTGTCGGGTGCTGGCATGTGCGGACGCGAGGAATGTTCCTTCCTCCAAATCCCTTCCGCACTGCGCACATCCGTCAGCCTTGGCTCCGGAGGTACGCTGCAAATAGTGTGCCATCCATCACATTCGAACGGCAACCCAATTCACAGAAGCCTGTCCTGTCTTTTGCCTAATCCACGATTTGATAGCTGCAGGGCAACTAGCGCCGTTATGCGTCACATTCTGCGCCAGCGGTATCAGGGGAATTACCTACTAAGCCACTGAAAACACACAGAAGTGGGCGCTATCGGCCACACCCTCTGTGAAGGGCCCAAGGCCGGGTTCGGCTGAACACGGCCTCGCCCTATACTTTGCGTCCCCACTGCACCGGCTCCCCCATGCCTTCCAGCGCATCGCCCCTGTCCGTTCCCGACCTGGCGACCATCCAATCCCTGGCCCGAGACGACATGGCGGCGGTCGACGCCCTGATCCGGCGTCGCCTGGCCTCGGACGTGGTCCTGATCAACCAGGTCGCCGAGTACATCGTCGGCGCCGGCGGCAAGCGCCTGCGGCCGATGCTGCTGCTGCTGGCGGCCGGGGCCCTGGACCACCGCGGACCGGACGCCCACCAGCTGGCGGCCGTGGTCGAGTTCATCCACACCGCCACCCTGCTCCACGACGACGTGGTCGACGAGTCCGACCTGCGCCGCGGTCGCAAGACCGCCAACGCGGTCTGGGGCAACGCCGCCAGCGTGCTGGTCGGCGACTTCCTGTACTCGCGCAGCTTCCAGTTGATGGTCGAACTGGACCGCATGGAAGTGATGAAGATCCTCGCCGACACCACCAACGCCATCGCCGAGGGCGAAGTGCTGCAGCTGCTGCACGTGCGCAATCCGGACACCGACGAGGGCGCCTACCTGCGCGTGATCGAGCGCAAGACCGCGGTGCTGTTCGCCGCCGCGACCCGCCTGGGCGCGCTGCTGTCGGGCGCGGACGCGGCCACCCAGCAGCGTCTGCACGACTACGGCATGGCGCTGGGCTACGCCTTCCAGATCGCCGACGACGTGCTCGACTACGCCTCCGATGCGCAGACGCTGGGCAAGAACCTCGGCGACGACCTGGCCGAAGGCAAGGCCACGCTGCCGTTGATCCACGCCATCGCCCACAGCGACGACGCGGTGCGCGCGCGTCTGCGCGCGGCGGTCGAACACGGCGATACCGACGCCATGCCCGAGGTGATGGCAGCCATCCACGCCACCGGCGGCCTGGACTACAGCCGCCAGCGCGCGCGCGATTACGCCGACGCGGCCGAGGCCGCGCTGGACGGGTTGGACGAAAACGACTACATGGCGGCGCTGCGCGGCTTGGCGCGGTATGCGGTGAGCCGGGATCACTGAGTTGGGGCGCGGTAGTTCGGTGCCGCGCGTTGCGTAGCGCGTTGGCGCCAGGCCGCGCTTGCGCAGCCGATCGTCGTGCCGCGTGCCCTCACCCCACCCCCTCCCCCGTAAACGGGAGAGGGGCTAAAGCAACTTCCTCGCCTTCGGATTGGCCCTTCTCCCGCTTGCGGGAGCGGCGCTAAAGCAGCCCTTCGCTATTGGCCCCTCTCACCCGAAGCCTGCCAACCGCGATCACCGCGCCCCGAAACGCTCGTCGAAGAAGTCGCGCATCATGCGCTCGGCGCGCTTGGCCGCGCGCTCGTTGTAAACGCAGCCCGGCGGGTTGTTGGCTTCCGGCTCGGCGAAGCAATGCACCGCGCCGCTGAAATTGACGAACTGCCAGTCGGCGCCGGCGGCGTCCATTTCCTTCTCGAAACTGGCGATGTCCTGGTCGGTGATGCCGCGGTCGTCGGCGCCGTTGAGCACCAGCACCGGCGTGCGCACGGCGTCGTCCTGCGCCGGCAGGTCGGTCGCAAGCCCGCCGTGGAAGCTGACCACGCCGGCCAGTTCGCTGCCGCCGCGCACCAGCTCCAGCACGGTGCTGCCGCCGAAGCAGTAACCCAGCGCGCCGATCTTGTCCGCGTCCACCGGCGCCTTGCCGGCCTGGGCCTTGAGCACCTTCACCGCTTGCTCGATGCGCGCGCGCAGCTTGGGACGATCGGCGCGCAGAGGCCCGGCGACCTTACCGGCGGCCTTGTCGTCCTTAGGACGGATCTTGCTGCCGTACACGTCGGCCACCAGCACCACGTAATCGTCGCCGGCGATGTGCTTGGCGCGCTCGATCGCGGCCGGCGTCACACCCTTCCAGTTCGGCACCATCACCAGGCCCGGCCGCTTGATCGCGTTGACGTCGTCGTAGACCAACACGCCGGTGAAGGATTCCTTGCCGACCTTCCACGTGACCGGCTTGGCCTGCATCGCGGCGAACGCGGGCGAGGCGCACAACACTAGAACGATCGCGGCTACGAGACGGCGCATGGCGGCTACTCCCTGAGGTAAGCGCGCAGCCTACCTCGCGCCGATGACGCCGAGATGTGAAGGCGGTCGCGTCCGCTCAGGCGATGCCCAGCCCCGGGATCGAACTGATCGCATCGGGATCGAAGCCCGCCAACTCGGCGAAGTGGCGGCCGCGCGCCACGTAGTCGCGATACGGCCCGAAACTGGGTGCGCCCGGCGACAGCAGCACCACGCCGTCCTCGCCCAAGGCCGCGCGCGCCTGCGCCATGGCGTCGGCCAGGTCGACGGCCGCGCTCAGGCGGAAATCGGATTGCGCGACCAGCGGCGCCAGCAGCGCGTGGATGCGCGGGCCGTTCTCGCCCATGGTCACGATCGCCACCGGCGCCTTGCGGCGCATCGCGTCGGCGAACACGCCCCACTCCACGCCGCGGTCGTGGCCGCCGACCAGGATCGCGATGCGTTGGCCGTCGTAGCAATCCAGCGCCGCGAGGCTGGCATGCGGCGTGGTGCTGATCGAATCGTTGACGTAGCCGATGCCGTCGCGAACGCCGATCGGCTGCAGGCGATGCGGCAGCGGGCGGAAGCTGGCCGCGTGCGAAGCCAGCGGCGCGGCGTCCAGGCCCAGGGCCTCGATCGCGGTCAGCACCGCGCACAGGTTGCCGCGGTTGTGGCGGCCCGGCAGCGGCAGCGAGGCGGTGTCCATGATCTGCGCATCGCCGCGATAGAGCGCATCGCCGCGCAGATGCCAGCCGTCCTCGCGGCCGAACCAGCGCACTTCGCTGTCGGGCAGCGACAGCGCGGCCAGGGTCGCGTCGTTGGCGTTGAGCACCGCGATGCGCGGCTTGGCGTCGGTCAGCAGGCGCAGCTTGTCCTCGACGTAGCGCGCGTGCGAGCCGTGCCAGTCCAGATGCTCGGGAAACACGTTCAGCGCGACCGCGACCTCGGGCCGCACGCCGCCGGCGGCGACGTCGCCGGTCTGGTAGCTGGACAGTTCGATCGCCCAGAATTCCGGCGCCTGCGGCGGCGCCATCAGTTCCAGCAGCGGCAGGCCGATGTTGCCGGCCAGGGCGGTGCGGTGCCCGGCCGCGCGCAGCAAATGCGCGAGCAGCGAGGTGGTGGTGCTCTTGCCCTTGGTGCCGGTCACGCAGACGGTGCGCGCCTCGGGATGTTCGCCGAACCACAACGCGGTGCCGCCCAACAGACGCGTGCCCTGCTCCACCGCAGCCACGGCCTCGGCGCGGTATGGGCTGATGCCCGGCGACTTGATCACGAACTCGAACGCGCCCAGGCGCTCGGCGCTGGCCGCGGTCTCGATCAGCAGGCGCGCATCGTTCAAGGCGCGCGCGTCGGCGGCCTCGTCCTGCGAGCAGAACAGGGTCAGGGTCAGTTCCGGCAGGCGCTCGCGCAGCACTCTGTAGGCGGCGCGGCCTTCGCGGCCCCAGCCCCACAGCGCTACGCGGCGTCCGTCAAGCTGAGAAATACGCACGCAGACGCTCCCACAGCGCGGGCGGCAAACGCTGTTCCTCGTCCAGCACCAGCAGCGGCTCGATGCGCAGATCCTCGGCGTCCAGCTGCGGGCGGATCTCGCGCGCGAAGCGCTCGACCAGGGTGTCCTCGCGCCATTCCGGGCGTTCGCTCAGCGCGGCCATCGCCGCACGCGATTCGCGGCCCTCGCCCACGCACTCGAACGGCTTGTGGTCCTGATACTCCAGCAAGGCGTCGTAGCCGCCGATCTGGCCCGCATCGTCGAGCAGGTTGCGGCCGAAGATGCCGACCAGGCGCGGCTTAGGCATGAACGGCGCCAGCGCCAGGAATACGAAGTGGCATTTCGGGCAAACGCCGCACCAGCGGTTGGCCGGACGCTCGCCGAGGATATGGAAGTTGCGGTTGCAGCTGCTGAAGTGCGCGTCGTAGCGGTCGCTGCGCGCGAACTGACGCGCCACCGCCAGCTCGCTGAGCGGGCGCAGCAGCGAGTAGTAATGCAGATCGGCGGCGACGTGGCGCTGCAGGTGATCGCCGAACGCCTGCTCGCAGGCCCAGCCCTTCGACCACTGGTGGTTCACCTCGCCGGTGCCCTCGATGAGGCTGCCGTAGCTGGCCGAACGCTCGTTCGAGAACACCACTTGGTCCACGCCATGCAGCAACGCGGCCAGCGCCATGATCGCCGAGTTCACCACCGTCACCGGGATATGGCCGTTCCACGCGCCTTCGCGGTTGTAGTCGAACAGCTGCGGCGCCAGCGCGCGGCCCAGGTTCAGGGTCGGCAGGCCGGTGCGCTGCGCGCAGGCGGCGATCAGCTGCGAGCCGCCGATCCAGGTCACCGTCTGTTCGACGCCCAAGGCGCGCAGCGCCTCGATGCTGACCAGCGAATCCTTGCCGCCGCCGATGGCGACCAGGGCGTGCTCGCGCAGGCCCAGCGCGGGCGCCGAGGGTTCGGCGGCGGCGGTGGCCGGGAACTTGATCTTGCCGTGCAGGTTCAGGCCGTTGCGGTAAGCGAACTCGCCCAGGCCGTTGACGTAGATCAGTTCCAGCAGGTCCGCGGTGTCGGCGTCGATCGCGTAGGAATCGATGCGGATCTCTTGCGGCACCGCGGCCTTGTAGTAGCTCACGCCCGCGATCAGGTGCAGCAGGCGCAGCGCGCGCTCGACCGCGGCCGCGCGTGCGTCGTCCAGCGCGAACGGCGCGCCCGGCACGGTGATCGTCTCGATCAGCTCCGGGCCGTCGTCGAACGCGTAGACCAGCTGCGCCACGCCGCTCGCCGCGTCCAGGCCGCAACGCACGAAACGGAACGCGCGGATCGCCTCGCGCTGGAAACGCCAATCAGTCATTACAGATCACCTTCTTGCAGAACTTGCTCGGCGGGCAGCGCCCGCAGGTTGTAGGTATGCGCCATCGCCATGCCGTAAGCGCCGGCGTCGGCGACCAGCAGCACATCGCCCTCGGCGGTCGCGCGCGGCAACGGGCGGCCGCGGCCGAGCACGTCGCTGCTTTCGCAGATCGGGCCTACCACGTCGAAGGCGACGCTGTCGGCGTCGTCCAGGCGGCTGAGGTTGTGGATGCCGTGATAGGCCTCGTACATGGCCGGACGCATCAGCGCGTTCATGCCGGCATCGCCGCCGACCCGGCGCACGCCGTCCTTCTCGACCACCTGGGTGACGGTCAGCAGCAGCACGCCGCTCTCGGCGACCAGATAGCGGCCGGGCTCGACGATCAGGCCGTAACGCGGGTAGGCGGCCTTGATCTCGGCCAGACCGTCGCGCCAGGCGGCGAGGTCGAACTCCCGCGCCTCCGGCGTGTAGGCGACCGGCAGGCCGCCGCCGATGTCGATGGTCTCGATGGTGCCGATGCCGTCGGCCAGACCGGCCAGCTGCGCGTACACGCCGCGCCAGTGGCGCGGATCGTCGATGCCGCTGCCCAGGTGGGCGTGCAGGCCGGCGATGCGCACGCCGAGACGGCGCGCGTGCTCGACGAAGGCGTCGAAACGCGACATCGGCAGGCCGAACTTGGCGGCGACGCCGCCGGTACGCACCTTCTCGTGGTGGCCTTCGCCGTGGCCCAGGTCGATGCGCAGCCAGATCGTGCGGTCGCGGAACACCTCGGGCCAGTTCTGCAGCGCTTCGAGGCTATCCAGCGTGACGGTGACGCCGCGCGCGAACGCGGCGACGTACTCGCGCTTGGGCGCGAAGCTGGGCGTGAACAGCACGCGCGCCGGGGCGAGCTGCGGCAGAGTCTCGAACACGCGTTCGATCTCGCCCAGCGATACGCACTCTAGGCCGAAGCCTTCGTCGGCGATCGCACGCAGCACGTCCGGATGCGAGTTGGCCTTGATCGCGTAGTAGCAGCGATCGATGGAGGCCGTCTCGCGCAGCGAACGCGCGCGTTCGCGCACCGTCGCCAGGTCGTAGACGTAGCGTGGCGTACCGGCCGATGCGGCTTCGAGCAGGCGCGCGCTTTCGCCGCGCCACCAGGCCGGCGCGCGCGTGGGTTTGCCGTGCGCGATCTCACGCCAGCTCGGCCCGAACACGCTGTCGTCGCGCACCGGCATCGCGCCGCCGCGGATCAGTTCGTGGTGCAGATGCGGCAGCAGGCCGTCGGCGTCGGCCTCGTCGATGACGAAGGTCAGGTTGAGATCGTTCGAGGACTGCGAGATCAGATGCACGCGCTCGCGCCCGAACGCCGCCCAGATGTCGGACAGCCGGTGCAGCAGCGAGCGCATGCCGCGGCCGACCAGGGTCACCGCCGCGCAGGGCGCGATCACCTTGACCCTGCACACCTCGGCCAGGTCGGCCGACAAGGCTTCCAGCACGTTGCTGTTGACCAGGTTCTCGCTGGGGTCCAGCGATACGGTGACGTTGGTTTCCGACGAGCCGATCAGGTCGATCGACAGACCGTGGCGCTTGAAGCGCTCGAACACGTCGGCCAGGAAGCCGACCTGCTGCCACATGCCGATGCTTTCCATCGACACCAGCACGATGCCGTTGCGGCGGCTGATCGCCTTGACGCCCGGCACGGTCGCCGCGCTGGCGTCGATGCGGGTGCCGGGCAGATCGAAACGCTCGGTGTCGAGGATCGCCATCGGCACGCCGGCGTCGCGGCACGGCGCGATCGAGCGCGGATGCAGCACCTTGGCGCCGGTGGTCGCGATTTCCTGCGCTTCGGCGTAGTCCAGGCGGGTCAGCAGGCGCGCGTCGGGCACCTCGCGCGGATTGGCGCTGAACATGCCGGGCACGTCGGTCCAGATTTCGACCCGCTGCGCCTTGAGCAGCGCGCCGAAGTAGGCGGCCGAGGTGTCCGAACCGCCACGGCCGAGAATCGCCGTACCGCCATCGTCGTGGCGCGCGATGAAGCCCTGGGTCAGCAGCATCGGCGCGGCCTGGCGGGCGAAGCGCGCGGCGAATTGCGCATCGGGCTCGCGCCGGCAGTTCACCGACAGGCGCCGCGCCCAGGCACTCTGGTTGGGCAGCGAGACCGCGTCCAGCCAGTCGCGCGCGTCGCACCAGCCGAAATCGTGGCCCTGGCTGCGCAGGTAGGCCGTGCCGATCGTCGACGACAGCAGCTCGCCCTGCGCCAGCACCTCGGCCTGCCAGTCCAGCGCGCGCGCGGCGACGCGCGGATCCACGGCCAGCGCCTGCAGCGCGGCCAGGCGCTCGCCCAGCACGGTGTCGGCATCCAGGTCGAGTTCGGCGCAGAACGCGCGATGGCGTTCGACCAGCGCCTGCACGCGTGCGGCGATGTCGTCCTGCGCGCCTTCCGGCGCGCTGGCGATCGCCTGCAGTTCGTTGGTCACGCCCGACAGCGCCGACACCACGACCACGACGCGTACGCCGTCCTCGTGCATGCGTTTGGAGGCGAGGCGTCCGATGGTGTCCCAACGGTTGCGGCGGGACACCGAAGTGCCGCCGAACTTGAGTACTACCCAACGAGATGCTTCCGCCACCGCTACTGTCTCCGGTCTGTTGTCGCGCTCAGGGATGTCCGGCTGCGGCCGGACGCTGGTTTGGGGCCAGGCCACGGCCGGCGGGCGCGCCGAGCCGGCCCGTGGGCATGCCCGGGGCCGGAGACTCGAAGGGTCGCGCTCGCCCGCGGCGCGGGCATGAGCCTGCGATTCTAAACGGGAAAGCGACGGCGCAGGCCGGCGCCGGGCGCAACACTGGAACCACCGCAGCGGAACGGTTCTACTGGCCCACCGCCCCGTCCCCCGAGACCGCCATGACCCTGCGCCGCTACCTGCAACTGGACGTGTTCGCCGACCGCCCCGGCGCGGGCAATCCGTTGGGCGTTGTGTTGAACGCCGACGGCCTGGACAGCGCCGCGATGCAGGCCTTCGCGGCCTGGACCAACCTGTCGGAAACCATCTTCCTGCTGCCGCCGGTGGAAGGCGCGGACTACCGGGTGCGCATCTTCACGCCGCGCCAGGAACTGCCGTTCGCCGGCCATCCCAGCGTGGGCGCGGCCTGGGTCGCGATCGACGCCGGCCTGGCCACGCCGCGCGAGGGCGCGCTGGTGCAGGACTGCGCGGCCGGGCTGCTGCCGGTGCGGGTCGCCGGCAGCGGCGCGCGCGCGCTGATCTCGGTGCGGGCGCCGCGTTCGCGACGCATCGACCCGGCCGAACTCGACCAGCCGGACGCGATCGCCGCCGCCCTGGCCGCGGTGACCGCGCCGCTGGCCCTGGGCGAGCGCGCACCGGCCCTGTGGGACAACGGCGCGCGCTGGTGGGTGCTGGAACTGGCCGACGCCGCGGCGGTGCGCGCCCTGCAACCGGACCTGCCCGCGATCGCCGCGCTGACCCGCAGCTGCGGCGCGGTCGGCCTGGGCGTGTACGCGACCGCCGACGCCGGCGACCATCAGCTGGTCGTGCGCGCCTTCTGCCCTGCCGACAACATCCCCGAAGACCCGGTCACCGGCAGCATCAACGCCTCGATCGGCGCCCAGCTCGCGGCCAGCGGCGGCTTCCCCGGCGGAGCCACGCGCTATGTCGCCAGCCAGGGCCGCGAACTCGGCCGCGACGGACGGGTCGAGGTCGCGCTGGATGCCGAGGGCGAGATCTGGATCGGCGGCCGCGTCCAGGCGGTTATCCGCGGCCGCGCCGATTGGTAAGCTGCGCGGCCCAGCGGACCCCACGCCGCGACTCCACGACGATCCACCGCCTATGAAGCGCCGTTACCTGCAATTGGACGTATTCGCCGACCGTCCCGGCGCCGGCAATCCGCTCGCGGTGGTGCTGGATGCGCAAGGCCTGGACGATGCCGCCATGCAGGCGATCGCGCGCTGGACCCGGTTGCCCGAAACCACCTTCGTGTTCGCGCCGACCGCGCCGGGCGCGAGCTATCGCATCCGCATGTTCAGTCCGCGTCGCGAAGTGCCGTTCGCCGGCCATCCCAGCGTCGGCACCGCGCACGTGGTGTTGAGCGCCGGCCTGGCCGAAGCCGTCGATGGCCGCCTGCTGCAGGAAGGCGTGGCCGGCCTGCTGCCGCTGGCGGTGGACGGCGACGGCGCCTCGCGCACCATCGCGGTGCGCACGCCGCGCGCACGCGTGCTGGAAACCGCCAGCGCCGAAGATCCGCGCCTGAGCGCCGCCCTGCGCGGGCTGCCGCTGGGCGCGTTGCCGCCGGCGCTGATGGACGGCGGCCGCCGCTGGTGGCTGGCCGAACTGCGCGACGAAGCCGCATTGCGCAACGCCACACCGGACTGGGCCGCGATCGGCGCACTGGCCGAGTCCACCGAAAGCATGGGCCTGTGCGCGTTCGCACGCGCCGACGCCGGCAACGACTACGACCTGGTGGTGCGCGCCTTCGTCGGCGCGCCCGCCCAGTTCGAAGACGCGGCCTCGGGCGCCGCCAACGCCACCCTAGCCGCCTGGCTGCAGCACAACCAGGCCCTGCCCGGCCGCGACGGCCGCTACACCGTCAGCCAGGGCCGCGAGGTCGGCTTCGACGCGCGCCTGCAACTGCGCGTGGACGCCGACGGCGAAGTCTGGTCCGGCGGCCGCGTGCATCCTATCGTCAGCGGGCATATCGATTGGTAGGCGCGGCGTTCGCGCCGCTGTGGGACGCTCGCCGTACCTGGGCAACGGCTCCCGCCATTTTGCTCCCACAGTCCCACTCGTCATTCCGGCGAAAGCCGGAACCCATGTGGCCTTGTCGCTGCAAGATCGCATCTGCGAAAGCATCTGACGAAGGCGAAGGTCAAGATGGGTTCCGGCTTTCGCCGGAATGACGGCGATGAAGACGGTAACGTTTACAGCCAAGACTTTCGATCGTTGCCACCGCCAACCAGCGGCGAACAACCCAGCGATTCTCAATAGGCTACGCTGAGCGCTCAGGCCAGGGTATGACCTCATGAGCAAGCATGTTCTGTCGGGCATCTTCGCTATCGCGGCGACTTCGGCGGCCGCTCAATCCGCAACACCTGCCACCCTGGTCGTTCCGGACCCTGCCCACACCTGGGCTGCGGCTCAAATCGGCAGCGTGTTGGAAGGCAATGTGAGTTATCACGAAGGCTCGTTGCTACAAGCGCTCTCGCTAGCCAAAGCCGGCGGTGTCGGAGGTGTGGTGGAAATCCGGCTAGACACCTCCGCTGCTTTCGAGTCCGGACGGGTGGTCTGCTACTCGCCGGCCGGACGCAAGCTTTGGGAGGAGAAGGTGATGTTCAATCTCGGCGGCGGCGAGGAGCGGATCGCCAGGCGCTTCGCCGATGCCCTGGAGAAGAAAGTATCGGGCAAACGTTGCTCGCAAGATTCCGGCGACTAAGCTTTTATCCAAAACCACTGCACACGCGATACTCGGGAGCGCCATGAGCGAAACGCACGAGCAAGCCATCGTCGACATCACCATCGCCGCGCCCATCGAAACCGTGTGGGATGCCCTGCGCGATCCGGCGCGGATCGCGCAATGGTTCGGCTGGGATTCGCCGTCGCTGGCCGGGGAAATCCAATTCATCTTCGTCGATCACGCCACCGGCGACGAGGCGAACCGCAAAATCCAGTTCGACGGCTGGGAAGGCATCGCCGAAAGAATCGAGCTGGTGTCCATCGCCGGCAGCACGCGCGTGCGCCTGCTGCGCACCGGCGGCCCGGCGCTGGACTGGGTGGCGGTGTACGACGACATCAGCCAGGGCTGGATCACCTTCTTCCAGCAGCTGCGGCTGATGCTGGAATGCCATCCCGGGCAGACCCGGCGCACGCTCTATCTGTCGGGCCCCGCGCAGGCGGGCGTCGGCGAGCCCTCGGCCGCACTCGGCCTGGGCTCCGTCGCCTCCCTGCCTCCCGGCGCGGCTTGCACCGCGATGCTCGCGACCGGCGACCAAGTTTCGGGGCAGGCCTGGTACCGAACGCATTTCCAGACCGCTGTGACGGTGGATCAATGGGGCCAGGGCCTGTTGGTCGTTACCGACAAGGGCCCCTCGCCCGAGCGTCCGCACGGCGGCGGCTCGGCGTTGCTGACCACCTATGGCCTGTCCGACGCCGAGTTCGCTGCGCTGGAAGGGCGCTGGAAGGAATGGTGGGCGGCCCGCTACCCCAAGCCCGCCGAGTGAGCGCACGCGAACGTGCGTAGTCGTTCCGCGGCTGTCGCTGCGCTCACGAAATCGGACCGAGGCTTATTTACGCAGCATAGAGGCACCATGCGCAGCATCGTCCTCCCGGCCCTGTTCTCCGCGGCCCTGTTGTTTCCGGCGATCGTCTCAGCCGATGAAATATGCGTGTCCCACGGCTTGGACGTGTGCGAACGCGCGCGGCAATTCGCGGCCTGGTTGAACCACAACCGCGCCCGTAACGGCCAGCACTTCGAGGTGAGCCGCGCACAAAGCCAGGGCCGCTCCATCGAAGTCCACTTCACCTACCTGCACGGCAAGGACGGTTTCGACCGCATGCTGGCGGAGACCGGACGGACCCGACAGCAGTTCGAAACGACCTTGCTGGAAATTTCCCAGGAAGGCGGCTGCAAGAAACCGCGCGCAGCATCGTGCTCAACGGCGGAAAATTCGTCGCGATCTACGAGTTCTCGGACCGCACGCGCATTTACGAGCACACCGTCGACGCCTGCCCAGCGCCATAACGTTCCCGGATCGACGCGTATGGTCGAAAAAAGGGCCCGCTCGCGCGGACCCTTGCTCTCGTTGATTGCAGCGGTCGGATGCGGCACTGCCGCATCCGACCGTCCAGGCGCCCTTACTCCGGCCGCACGTCCACGCGCACGCGGATCTTGTCGCCCGGGTGGTAGTTGGTGCGGGTGCGGTAGCTGCGGCCGCCGTATTCGTAAGTCACGTCGTAGGCGCTGACCGCGCGGTCGTCGCCGCCGTAGCCGGTGTTCTGGACCGGATCGCAGACGCGCACCGAACCGACGCGGTCGCGGTTGCTGTTGCGCTTGCTCTGCTCGTAGACGCTGCGGCCGGCCATGCCGCCGACCATGGAGCCCACGGCCGAGGTCGCGTAGCGCGCGCTGCCGCCGCCGACCTGGCTGCCGACCGCCGCGCCGATGAGGCCGCCGATCACCGTGGCCACGGTGCGTCCGGTCTCGGTGCCACCGGAGCGGCGGTAGTTGCCGTACTGGTCGGTGTAGCCGTCGTCGCGGCGGGAGTAGTCGTCGTAACCGCGGTCGTCGTAGCCGTCGTAGCTGCCGCCGCCGTTGACGTAGGTCGGACGCTCGTAGCAACGCTGCGCGCCGTACTGGCCGCTGTTGTAGGAATCGAACACCGGATCGACGCGCAGCACGCGCGCGTAGTCGACCTGCGAACCCGAAGAGGCCGGGTAGCTGTTCGGATAGCCCGAACCGTAACCGTTCTGCGGATAGGACTGCGCCGAGGCGACGCCGGTGGCGGCGGCGAGGACCAGGCTAAGGGCGGTAACGGACAGGCGCTTCATGGCTCGGGCTCCACACGCCGGGATGGCGTGGATCGCATCGTCGGGTCGCGGCGGTCAACGCCGGCTGAATCCGGCCGCGGTTTCGGTGCCGGACCTGGCGGCGTTTACCTGGCCGACAGCCAATCGGCGACGCGTCCGGCCAATTCGGCCGCGCCGCGTCCCAGCAGGGGGCCGACGTGGCTGGGCGATGGCGCGCGCCACAGTTCGGCGTTCCAGGCCCGGGCGAGTTCGGCGGTGAGTTCCGGCGGCACGTCGCGATCGGCGGACGAGGCCACGCACAAGGTCGCGCAGGCGGGCGCGGCGACGGCGACACCGGCCTGCGCGGTGCGCAGCACCGCCCCGGACTCGTCGCGCCAATGCCGGTAGGCGTAGAGCCGCGTCGCCTCGTCGGCGTCCGGCAGCGCGCGCCGGGTCGAGTCCAGCCGCGCCTCGCGTCGCCACGGCACCCGCGCGGGCCACTCGCGCGGCGGGCGTCGCGTATGCCACGGCGCCGGCGGCAACGGATTGACCAGCACCAGCGCATCGGCGGCTTCCGCGCAACGCAAAGCCAGCAGGCCGCCCAGGCTGGCGCCGATCAATGTGCGCGGACGCGGCAAGGCGTCCAGCGCGGCGCGCACCTGCTGCAGGTAGTCGTCGAATCCGGTGGCGGCCAGGCCGGCGGCCGTGGGCTGCAGGTCGGGCGCATGCGCGTGAAACCCGCGCGCGCTCAGTGCCGCGCACCAGAGGTTCCACTCCCAGCCGCCGCCGCCCGCGCCATGGACCAACAGGGCGTGGCGGACCGGCGCGGCGCGGGCCGGCGTCGACAAGCGTGGCGCTTCCGGCCCGCGCGTTCGCGGCCTCAGGCCAGCGCCGCTTCCAGGCTGATCGGCACCGCGCTCAGCGCCTTCGACACCGGACAGTTGGCCTTGGCGTCCTCGGCGATGGCCTGGAACTTGGCCGCATCGATGCCGGGCACCTCCGCGCTCACCTTGAGCCGGATCTGGGAAAAGCTGGGGCCGCCTTCCATCGACAGATCGACCTCGGCGCGGGTGTCCAGGCGCGCGGGCGGGTGACCGGCCTCGGTCAGCTTGGCCGACAGCGCCATGGTGAAGCAGCCCGCATGCGCGGCCGCGATCAGCTCCTCCGGATTGGTGCCCTTCTCCTCGCCGAAGCGGGTATTGAAGGCGTAGCGCGTGTTCTCCAGCACGCCGCTCTGGGTGGCCAGACGGCCCTGGCCGCTCTTGAGGTCGCCTTCCCAATGCGCGGTGGCGTGACGCGAAATGCCCATGGCCTGACTCCGGTGGATGAGGGGCGGCCAGGGTAACCGTGAGGGTGTTAGTTCCGTATTGCGGTTGCAAAGCAAATCCCCCCTAGCCCCCCTTTTTCAAAGGGAGGAACTGCATGCGTTTTCCGAGTGAGGCGGCCGGTCTTGCCTCTCGCGAAGCGCCGCCCCCCTCGCAAAGGGCCGGTCTTCCCCCTTTGAAAAAGGGGGATTGAGGGGGATTTGCTTCTACGACCCATGTTGCAACGCAACCCAACCCGGGCTTGACCCGCCCCCGCGCCTGCGGGAGTCTTGATTCCCGGCCCCCCGAACGCCGGCACCCGCCATGACCGCCCGCCGAGCGCTCCACGCTCGGGCGCGCAGCGCGGACAGCCATGACGGCCTTCCCACCCTCACCCAGGGAGAAGTCCGCTCATGTCCTACAGCACAGCATCCATCCGCAACGTGGCCCTGGCAGGCCACCCCGGCGCCGGCAAAACCACGCTCTTCGAAGCCCTGCTGCAAGCCGGCGGCGCACTCCAGACGGCAGGTAGCATCGAACGCGGCAGCACCGTCTCCGACTTCGATCCGATCGAGAAGCAGCGCGGCCATTCGCTGGACGCCGCCATCGCCAGCACCGATCACGCAGGCATCCACGTCAACCTGATCGACACCCCCGGCTATCCCGACTTCCGCGGCCCGACCCTGTCGGCGCTGGCGGCGGTGGAAACGGTGGCGATCGTGGTCGACGCCGACACCGGCGTGGAATACGGCACGCGCCGGATGATGGAACACGCCAAGGCGCGCAACCTCTGCCGCGTGCTGGTGGTCAACAAGATCGACCACGAGGGCGCCAACGCCGCGCGCGTGCTCGACGACCTGCGCGAGAGCTTCGGCCCCGAATGCCTGCCGCTGAACCTGCCCGCCGACGGCGGTCAGCGCATCGTCGACTGCTACGCCGCGGCCGCGGCCGGCAGCGCCGAGGCCAGCGACCTGGGCGCGGTCGGCGACTGGCACCAGAAGATCATCGACCAGGTCGTGGAGATCAACGAAACGGTGATGGAGCATTACCTGGACCTGGGCGAAAGCGGCCTGTCCGGCACCGAACTGCACGACGCCTTCGAACAATGCCTGCGCGAAGGCCACCTGGTACCGGTGCTGTTCTGCTCGGCGCGCAGCGGGGTCGGCGTCAAGGAACTGCTGGACGCGGCCGAGGCGCTGTTTCCGCACCCGGGCGAGGCCAATCCGCCGCCGTTCGTGAAAGGCACGGGCGACGATGCGCAGCCGATCGTGGCCACGCCCGACCCCAACGCGCACGTGATCGCCGACGTGTTCAAGATCGTCAACGATCCCTTCGTCGGCAAGCTCGGCGTGTTCCGCGTCTATCAGGGCACGCTCAAGCGCGACACGCAGCTGTTCGTCGACGACGGCAAGAAGCCGTTCAAGGTCGGCCACCTGTTCAAGCTCAAGGGCAAGGACCACGTCGAGATCGATCAGGCCATCCCCGGCGACATCGCGGCGGTGGCGAAAGTCGACGAGCTGCATTTCGACGCGGTGCTGCACGACAGCCACGACGAGGACCAGATCCACCTGGCGCCGCTGAACTTCCCCAAGCCCATGTTCGGCCTGGCGGTGGAGGCGGCCAGCAAGGGCCAGGAGCAGAAGCTGTCGACCTCGCTGCACAAGCTGTCCGAGGAGGATCCCTGCTTCCACGTCGAGCACGAAACCGAGACCAACGAGACCGTGATCCGCGGCCTGTCCGACCTGCACCTGCGCATCAACATCGACCGTCTCAAAGACAAGTACGGGGTCGAGGTGAAGGCGCGGCCGCCGCGCATCGCCTACCGCGAAACCGTGAGCGGCAAGGCCGAGGGCCACCACCGCCACAAGAAGCAGACCGGCGGCGCGGGCCAGTTCGGCGAGGTGTTCCTGCGCGTGGAGCCGCTGCCGCGCGGCGGCGGCTTCGAGTTCGTCGACGAGGTCAAGGGCGGCACCATCCCAGGCCAGTTCCTGCCGGCGGTGGAAAAAGGCGTGCGCCAGGTGCTGCACCAGGGCGCGCTGGCCGGGTATCCGATGCAGGACGTGCGCGTGATCGTCTACGACGGCAAGCATCATCCGGTCGACAGCAAGGAGGTCGCGTTCGTGGCCGCCGGCAAGAAGGCGTTCCTGGATGCGATCGGCAAGGCGCGGCCGCAGGTGCTGGAGCCCATCGTCGACCTGGAGGTCAACGCGCCCGAGCAGCACATGGGCGACATCAGCGGCGGCCTGGCCAGCAAGCGCGCGCGCATCAACGGCACCGACGCCGCGCGCGGCAACGAGATCGTCGTCAAGGCGCAGGTGCCGCTGTCGGAACTGGAGGGCTATGCGGCCGAGCTGAAATCGGTGACCGCCGGGCGCGGACGCTACTCGCTGGACTTCAGCCACTACGAGCCGGTGCCGGCGACGGTGCAGCAGAAGCTGGTCGACGCCTTCAAGCCCAGGGCCGAGGAGGACTGAGCGCACGGCCGCCTCCGCGCGCTGGCGCGGAGGCGGGGCGGTGTCACAATCGGCGCTGGCCGGCGCGCGTGCCCGCGCCGCGCCCTCCCCCTTCCGAGTCCGTGCATGAAGCCAGCCACCCCCGACAACGCCGTCGATCCGCAGTTCGAAAAGGCCCTGGACACGGCCACGTCGGTAAGCGCGCACCCGCTCGAGGCCGCCGCCGTCCTGATCTTGGTGGCCGGCGCGCTGCTGCTGGCCCACTACGTCAAGTTGCGCTTGCGCCCGCGCCTGAGCGCGCGTCCGCGCACGCGCATCGTGTTCGATTATCTGTTCACGCCGTTGCTGGCGCTGCTGATGCTGGTGACGGTGTCCGCGTTCGATCCGTTCGGCGAGTTCGGCCGCGCCGCGTTGTCGGTGGTGGCCTTGGCGATGGCGCTGTTCGTGCTGTTCCGGCTGCTGGGCGTGCTGGTGGAGCTGTTGTTCCGGCCGACGGCGTTGCTGAAGGTGCTGATGCGCGTGGCCACGGTCCTGGCCTGGGCCATGAGTTTGCTGGCGCTGTTCGGCGAACGCTACGCGATGATCGGCAAGCTGTTCGAGGCCAAGCTCAGCGTCGGCCAGATCAGCCTCAGCACCGAGGACGCGTTGAGCGGCCTGATCGCCGGCGTGGTGATCGTGATCGTCTCGTACTGGGCCACGCGCACGCTGGACAAGACCATCCAGCGCAGCCCGCACCTGGCGCCGAACCATGTGCTGGCGCTGTCGCGCATCGCCGGCGTGCTGGTGTGGCTGGTGGCGCTGATCCTGATCTTCAGCGCCAGCGGCATCAACCTGGCCGCGCTGGCGGCGTTCGGCGGCGCGCTCGGCATCGGCTTGGGCCTGGGCCTGCAGAAGCTTGCGGCCAGTTACGTGAGCGGACTGATCGTGCTGTTCGAGCAATCGGTGCGGGTGGGCGACAGCGTCTCGGTGGGCGGCGTGCTGGGCCGGGTCACGCGCATGACCGTGCGCTACACCATGATCCGCACCCGCGACGGGCTGGAGGCCATCGTCCCCAACGACACCCTGACCGGCAACACCATCCTCAACCAGTCCTGGTCGGACCGGAACGTGCGCCTGACCGCCAGCGTGGTGGTCAAGGGCGCCACCGACACCGTGGCCGCGCGCACCATCTTCCTGCGGGCGGTCGCCGGGCAGTCGCGCGTGCTGCGCACGCCGGAACCCGGCGTGTACGTCAGCGCCATCACCGACAAGGGCATCGTGCTGGAAGCGCAGCTGTGGATCGCCGATGCCGAAAACGGCCAGCACGCGCTGCTGTCGGACATCTACGACGCCACCCTGGCCGAGTACCGCGTCCAGGGCATCGAACTGGCCGCGCCCTAGCGCCGCGCGCACGCATCATCGCGGGAGTAGGATGGGGCCGTGACCGACACCACCATCCCGCGCTTCTTCTGGACCTTCCCGATGCGGCTGGTGCGCGAGGCGCGCCTGGACGAGGCGCTGGCGGACGACGGCCGGCTGCGGATCCTGTTCCTGTGGGGCAAGGACTGCCCGAACTGCGACGTCGCCAAGGGCCAGATCCTGCTGACGCCCGAACGCTTCCGCTGGGACGACGTGGAGTGGCTGCACGACAACGTCTACGAAGACCCGCGCATGGGCACGCGCTTCGGCCTGCACGGCATCCCGGCGTTCCTGGTGTTCCGCGGCGCCAAGAAGCTGGGGCGCATCGGTCAGTGGCCGGGCCCGGATGCGTTCGTGGCGACCATCGAGAAGCTGCGCGCACCCGAAGCGCACACCGCCGCTTTGGGGTAGGAGCGGCGTAAGCCGCGACCGTGAATCCCGCACGCGATCGGCTTGCCGCCGGCCTGCGCCGCCCCGATCGCGCCTCACGCCGCGCCTACCCCTAGGCACCGCGGTTCGCGCAACGCTGATTTCCGCGCGCCGACGACGCGGCGCACTTGGCGCCCCCGCAGCCGCGGCGCACACTGCGATACCCCACCCCACCGACGCCGCCATGTTCGACACCGCCACCCTCGCCGCCTTTCTGGTCGCCGCCGTCGTGCTGGTGCTGATTCCGGGCCAGGGCACGGCCTGGATCGTGACCCAGGCCGCGGCCGGAGGCACCGCGCGCGGGGTGCGCGCCGCGTTCGGCCTGGAAACCGCCACCCTGATCCACGCCCTGGCCGCCGGCCTGGGTTTGTCGGCGCTGCTGGCGACCTCGGCGATGGCCTTCGAAGTGCTCAAGTACGCCGGCGCCGCCTACCTGATCTGGCTGGGCATCAAGGCCTGGCGCAGCCCGGACGAAGCCGCGCCGGCCGCGGCCGACGCGCCGGTCGCGAGCACGCGCAGCATTTACCTGCGCTCGGTGCTCACCGGCGTGCTCAACCCCAAGGTCGCGCTGTTCTTCCTGGCCTTCCTGCCGCAGTTCGTGCATCCCGAACGCGGCTATGTGTGGCTGCAGTTCATGGTGCTGGGCGCGCTGCTGTCGGTGATCGGCTTCAGCCACAGCCTGATGCTGAGCGTCGCGGTCGGCCGCCTCGGCCGGCGTTTCTCGACCGGAGCCGGCCGCTGGAAGCAGCGCATCACCGGCAGCGTGTTCATCGCCCTGGGCCTGCGCCTGGCGGTGCAGCAGCGCGGCTGAGACCCGCGCCCGAGGTGAACCGCCGCCGCGCCGCGTTCGCGCGGCCGCTTGAAGCCCGCTGCCCGCGCCCTCAGGTCGTCAGTCACGACCTCATCCACGGAGTTGCGCGCATGAAGACCCAGGGCTTGCTCGACCAGTTGCTGAAGACCGCTCAGAACAGCCTGGGCGGTGGCGGCGGACTCGAGGGCCTGCTGGGCGGCGGCAAGCCGCCGGCGCGCTACGAAGAGAAGAAAGAGGAAAAGCGCGGCTTGCTCAACGCCGACTTCGGCAAGGGCGCGCTGGCCGGCGGCGCGCTGGGCCTGCTGCTGGGCAACAAGAAGATGCGCAAGATGGGCGGCAAGCTCGCCCTGTACGGCGGTGTCGCCGCCGTCGGCGTGCTCGCCTACAAGGCCTACGGCGCGTACCGCAAGCAGCAGGGCGGCAGCGCCGTCGAGCCGCAGACGGTCGACCGCCTGCCGCCGCCGCAGGCCGAGCTGCACAGCCAGGCCATCCTCAAGGCCCTGGTCGCCGCGGCCAAGGCCGACGGCCATATCGACGAGCGCGAGCGCGAAGTGATCGAAGGCGAGTTCACCCGCATCGACAACGACCCGACCCTGCGCCAGTGGCTGCACGCCGAACTGGAAAAACCGCTGGACCCGGCCGAGGTCGCGCGCGCGGCGAGCACGCCGGAAATGGCGTCGGAAATGTACCTGGCCAGCCTGCTGGCCGCCGACGAACAGAGCTTCATGGAACGCGCCTACCTGGACGAGCTGGCGCGTCAGCTCAAGATCGACGACGCCCTCAAGGCGCAACTGGAAGCGCAATTGAAGGACGCCCGCGGGGGCTGAGCCCGGCCAGCAGTCGCCACCCTCACCCCAACCCCTCTCCCGCATGCGGGAGAGGGGCTTAAAAGGTTCCCGCCTGTGTCGCCGTTCATCCGCTCCGGGTATCGTGCGTGCATCGCCCACGGAAGCCGCCGATGTCCGCCCGACCGCGCCTACGCTCCACCCTGCTGCGCTCCCTGCTGCTGGCCGCCGCGCTGCTGACGCTGGCGGCCTGCTCCACCCTCAACGCGGTCAACGCCTACCTCGGCAACGACGTCGCGTTCACCGCGCCGCAACTGCAGCAATCGCTGAACCGCAACTTCCCCAAGCGCTACGAAAAACTCGGCGGCCTGGTCGCGGTGACCCTGATGAATCCGCGCCTGACTATCCCCGACGACGGCGACCGCCTGCGTCTGGATTTCGACATCGCCTTGGCCGCCCTGGGCAGCCGCCCGTCGGGCCGTTTCACCCTGACCAGCGCGCTGCGCTACGACGCCGCCAGCCAGGGCCTGCACCTGCGCGATCCGCGCATCGACTACGTCGACGTGCCGCAACTGGGCGGGGTGATGACCGGCGCCTCGCGCGAATTGCTCAACGCCTGGCTCAGCGACTACGCGAACCAGGAACCCGTCTACCGCTTCGACAACAGCCTGCTCGACAAACTGGGTTCGCGCCGCATCGGCAGCACCCAGATCGAACACGGCCGCGTCGTCGTCCACCTCGACCGCTGACATGCGCGCGCTCGCTTACGCCGGTTGCCTGCTCGCCGCCGCGCTCGCCCTGAGCGCCTGCGGCAAGGACGACGACCCCGACACCCGCGCCGCCAACGGCGAGCCCGGCGAACTGCTGCCGGCGCCGCAGGGCGTCAGCGGCGGCGTCACCGGCATGCCCACCCAGCCCGGACCGGGCCAGGTCGGACCGCCGGTGGCGACGGGCGGCCTGCCCGAAGAAGTCGTGCTGGACGAGAACGGCAACCCGATCCTGCCGGCCACGCCCGAGGACGGCACCCAGCCCGTGGCCGACGACGGCACGCCGCTGACCGAGGACGGCACCCTGCCGCCCACCGACGAGCCCACGCCGCAGGACGCGGTGGCGGTGCTGCGCGACTACTACTCCGCCATCAACGGCCGCAGCTTCGCCCGCGCCTACGCACTGTGGTCTGACGGCGGGCGCGCCAGCGGCCAGACGCCGCAGCAGTTCGCCGACGGTTTCGCCGACACCACCGGCGTTTCGATCGAGATCCTGCCGCCGGGCCGCGTCGATGCCGCCGCCGGTTCGCGTTATCTGGAGGTGCCGGTGGCGCTGACCGCGAGCCAGCGCGACGGCAGTCAACGCAAGTACGTGGGCGCGTATGTGCTGCGCCGCGCCGTGGTCGATGGCGCCAGCGCGGAACAGCGCGCCTGGCGCATCGGCAGTGCCGACCTGAGGGAAGTGAAGCCATGAAGCTACGCGCGCTGGTGTCGTCCTCGTTGATCGTGCTGGCGCTGGGCGCCTGCAAGCCCGCGGCGCCGGCCGCCGATGCGCCCGCGACGGCCGCCTCGACCGCGCCGCCCGCGGCGGTACCCGCGGCTGCGGCGCCCGTCGCGCCGCAGCCCGCCGCCGCACCGGCCACGACCGCGCTGGTCCTGCCCGGCGATTTCGCTCCCGACACCACGCCCGATCAATTGCGCCAGCGCTTCGGCGCCGCCAACGTGCGCTTGGGCAAGGTGCCCGGCGCCGAGGGCGAAGAGTTCCCCGGCGTGATCCTGTTCCCCGACGATCCGGCCAAACGCGCCTACCTGTATTTCCAGAACGAACAGACCCTGCAGGGCCTGTCGCTGGTGCGCGTGCTGGACCGCGAATCGACCTGGACGCTGGACAACGGCGTGCGCATGGGCCTGCCGCTGGCCGAGCTGGTCGCGCTCAACGGCAAGCCGATTTCGTTCTACGGCCTGGAGTGGGACTACGGCGGCACCATCGTCGACTACCACGGCGGCAAGCTCGATGCGCGCAAGGACGAACAGGTCGGCCGCAGCGCCAGCCTGGGCCTGCGCGACAACGGAGACCAGGGCATTCCGAACGGCGCCACGCCGGTCGGCGAAGGCACCTATTCCAGTGCCGATCCCAAGTATCCCGAGCAGGGCAAGTGGATCGTGGTGTCGGAGCTGTCGGCCTCGTTCCCGGGCGAAGACGATCTGTAAGCGGCGGTGCCCGCGATGACGGCGCCGCCCGCGCGGCTGGTGCTGGACACCAACGTCTGCCTGGACCTGTTCGTGTTCCGCGACCCGCGCACGCGCGCGCTGGCCGACGCGCTGGCCAGCGGCCGCGTCGAGGCGGTCAGCGACGCCGACTGCCGCGACGAATGGCTGCGCGTGCTCACGTATCCGCAACTGGGCCTGGATGCGCAGGCGCAGGCCGCGGCATTGCAGGCCTACGACGCCTGCGTGCGCGTGCTGGCCGAAACCGAGCGCCGCCCGCAACCCGAACCCGCGCTGCCGCGCTGCGCCGATCCGGACGATCAGAAATTTCTCGAGCTGGCCTACGCCGCCGACGCCGCCTGCCTGCTCAGCCGCGATCACGCCCTGACCGTGCTGGGCCGCCGCAACGCGCGCGCGGGCTTGTTCGAGATCATGACGCCGCAGGCCTGGGCCGGCGTGGACGCCTACCGCCACGGCGCCTGAGTCTGCCGGCGGCCGTCCTGTCCGCGCATGCGATACTCGCCGCATGCAAGGCGTACCCGAACACTTCGTCCACGCCCACGACGCCGCCGAGTTCCGGCAGCCCGCGCATCGCCGCGGCATCGAGTTGTACCGCGCCCACATCGTCCGCCACGCCTTCGACCCGCACACGCACGAGGCCTACGGCCTGGGCGCGATCGAGTCGGGCGTAGAGCGCTTCCGTTACCGCGGCAGCGAGCATCTGGCGCCGCCGGATTCGCTGGTGATGATGAACCCCGACGTGCTGCACACCGGCCGCGCCGAGACCGAGGGCGGCTGGCGCTACCGCATGGCCTATGTCGATCCTGACCTGGCCGCCGAGATCACCGGCGAACCGGGCTGGTGGTTCGACGACGCCGTGCGCCACGACCCCGCACGCGCACGCCGCATCAGCGCGCGCCTGGATGCGCTGTGGCATGCGCGCGAACCGCTGGCGTTCGACAGCCAGCTGGCCGCATTGCTGGAGGAGTTCCGCGATCACGCGCGCGTGCCGCAACGCGCGCGCGCCGAGGCCGCGCCGCGCTTCGCCCAGGTGATCGAGTATCTGCGCGCGCATCTGGCCGAACGTCTGAGCCTGGAAGCGCTGGCCGCCGTCGCCGGGCTCAGCCCCTTCCATTTCCTGCGCCGTTTCCGCGACCACTACCACGTCACCCCGCAGCAGATGCTGATGGCGCTGCGCCTGTACCAGGCCAAGCGCCTGCTCGCCGACGGCGTCGCGCCGGCGCAGGTCGCGGCCGATACCGGGCTGACCGACCAGGCCCATCTGACCCGCGCCTTCGCCAGCCGCTACGGCATCACGCCGGCGCGCTACCGCAAGCAGCTGCGCGGCTAACGGGCGCAATCTCGTACAAGAAATCCCGCCGCGCCGGCGCCATGCTGCGGCCATGCTGATCGGAACCCTCTACGCACTGCTGGCCGGCCTGATCTGGGGCCTGGTCTTCGTCGGCCCGCTGCTGCTGCCCGAGTACCCGGCCGCCTTGCAGTCGGTCGGACGCTACCTGGCGTTCGGCCTGATCGCGCTGCCGCTGGCCTGGCTGGACCGCGATGCGCTGCGCCAGCTCCAGCGCGCCGACTGGATCGAAGCGCTCAAGCTCAGCGCGATCGGCAACCTGCTCTATTACCTGTGCCTGGCCGGCGCGATCCAGCGCGCGGGCGGGCCGTTGCCGACCATGATCATCGGCACCCTGCCGGTGCTGATCGCGATCGCCGCCAACCGCCGCAACGCGCAGCGCGACGGCCGTCTGCCGTGGGCCCGGCTGGCGCCGTCGCTGCTGCTGATCGGCGCCGGCATCGCCTGCGTCAACCAGGTCGAACTGCAAGCGCTGCTGGCCGACCGCGACGCCGACCTGCGCCGCTATCTCAGCGGCGGCCTGCTGGCGATCGGTGCGCTGATCTGCTGGACCTGGTATCCGCTGCGCAACGCCGACTGGCTGCGCGCCCACCCGGGCCGCAACCCGCGCACCTGGGCCACCGCCCAAGGCCTGGCGACGCTGCCGCTGGCGCTGCTGGGCTACGCCCTGCTGTGGGGCGGCAGCGCGGTCGGCGGCAGCGAATTCCCGATGCCGTTCGGCCCGCGCCCGGCGTTCTTCATCGGTCTGATGGTGGCGATCGGCCTGCTCGCCTCGTGGGTCGGCACCTTGTGCTGGAACGAGGCCAGCCAGCGCCTGCCGACCGCCTTGGCCGGCCAGCTGATCGTGTTCGAAACGCTGTTCGCGCTGGCCTACGCCTTCATCCTGCGCGGCGCGATGCCGCGCCCGCTGACCCTGCTGGGCATAGGCCTGCTGATCGCCGGCGTGCTGTGGGCGCTACGGGTCAAACCGGTGCCCGCCACGCCCGCGCATTGACCGCCGCGCTCAGATCTCGAAGCGGTACGACAGCTTGACCAGCAGTTGCTCGCTGTCGCGCAAATCGAAGGCGTCGCGGAACTCTCGCCCGGCGCTGCCCTGCAACTCCAGTCCTTCCTCGAACAAGTCGCCGCCGCGCACGTAAGCGATGTACAGGTGCGACAACGGCGCCAGCTCGTAGCGGTAGCGGATCTGGAAGCCGAGGTTGCGCAGGTTGAAGTCGGGAATCGACTCGGCGACCTTGAGCGGGCGACCGTCGGCGGCCACGCGGTAGGCCTGGCGGCTGCGCGCATCCAGGCCGATCGCCTCCAGGCGCACGCGCAGCTCCTGCTTGTCGTCGATCAGCCACACCGAACCGGCGTTGAGCGAGATCATGTTGGAGCGGAAGCTGCCCAGCAGGTTGCCGCCGCGCCACAGCAGCCAGTCCGGGTTGTGCGAGATCTCTATGCCGCTGAAGAAGCTCAGGCGGTCGCTGGCGTTGTAGCGCGGCTCGAAGTACAGCCGCGACTTGCCCTCGTCCATGCCGCCCAGGCCTTCGGCCGCGTACTGGGCCTCGCCGTAGAACGACCAGCGCCCGTCGTTCTGGCGCGGACGGAAACGTTCGTAATACAGGTACAGCTTGGCCGGCACGTCGACCACGCCGTTGCCGCGCGTGATCAGGTCGTCGTGGCCGGAACTCCAGGCCGCGATCTCGGCGAACTCGTTGCCGCCGTCGCGCAGGTCGCTGCGGCGGTTGATCGCGAAGGCGTCGGCGATGTACACGCCCTGGTCGTTGTAGCGGCGCGAGACCGCGTAGTGGAAATCCTTGCCGGCGTAGATCGAATCGGCCGGCAGATCGGTCACCCGGTGCGCCAGGTCGTAGCGCAGGTAATTGAAGTTGTTGCGCTCGAGGTAGCCGAAGTCGTTGAGCTGAAGATCGCGGCCCAGGTGCAGCGCGTACAGCTGATGACGCCAGCCGTTGCCCATGTCGTAGTCCATGCGCACCTGCGCGCCGCTGTCGCGGATGCCGCGGCCGGCCTGATCGACGTCGGAGGCGACCACGGTGCTGCGGATCGACCACTGCGAATTCGGCGTCCAGCGGTGGTCGAACTCGTACACCGTGGCCTCGCGGTCCAGGAACGGCCGGTTCACGCGTGTGACCATCGCGCCCACGCCCTGCTCGGCGAAGTCGCGGGTGGCGCGCACGGCGTAGAAGTCGCGCCCGACCTCATCGGCCTCGTTGGCCGCGAACACGCCGTAGTTGAAACCGGCGGCGCTGCCGTTGAGCTTGATCGCGGCGGTGACGTCGCCGGAGCCGGTGCCGTCGTCGTTCCTGCCGCCGACGCGGCGCGTGTAGATCAAGCGGCTGTTGTTGTTGAGCGAACCGAAGGGCACGTCGAAGAAGCCCTGGTTCTCGGTGAAGAACGGGCGCTTGTCGCTGAAGAAGGTTTCGGTGGCGCTGAAATTGACCGTGAGCTCGTCGCTCTCGACCTGGCCGAAGTCGGGGTTGACCGTCGCACTGAGCTGGAAGCGGCCGTTGGGCTTCCAGAACAGGTCCGCGCCGCCGTCGAAATCGCTGCCCTTGCCGACCGCGTCGTAAACGCCTGACACGTAGGGCGTGATCGCCAACAGCGACTGGCTGTAGGCCGGCACCTCGACGCGCTCGAACGCGGTCAGGAAGCGGCTTTCGTTGAAGCCCACCGCCGGCCACGACGCACGCTCGCCGGTGGCGCCGATCACCCGGTCCAGCGACACGCCCAGGGTGCGCTTGCCGCCGGCCGCCTCGCGCATCGGCGCGATGTGCCAGGGAATCAGCAGCTCGGCGTACCAGCCGCTCTCGTCCTCGCTGGTGGCATGGCGCCAATCGCCGTCCCAGTCGTCGTTGAACTGGTTCTCGTTGGTGATGGTGGTGTCGATGATGCTGTTGGACAGCAGCACCGTGAAGTTGTAGCCGTTGCGGCCGTCGCCGTCGAAATCGACGTACAGGTTGACCCGGTCCACCGGCCCGCCCTGGTCGCGCTGGGCGAACTGGCGCCGGCGCGGAATGCTGGTGGGCTGGGTGTTGCGGAAGCCGATCGCCAGGCCCTCGGGCGTGGCCAGCAGCAGCGCCTCGGTCGGCTGCGGCGCCGGCGCGCGCGACAAGGGCTGGGTCAGGCGGAAATCGGTGATGCGCTGCGCGCCTTCCCACTCGGCGGGATCCAGGCGGCCGTCGATTTCCACCGCCTGCGCGAGCGGCGCGGCGCCGACTAGCGCGGCGAGTATGGCCAGGGTCAGGGGTGCGCGCATGGCGGATGCCTCGGTACTGATGGGGTTGGCCGCCGCAAACCGCAGCGCGGACGTCCGGCATCGCTGGGATGCAAACGCCTGCTAAAAGGTTGCGTGTGGTGCTGACTCTGGCGGTTGCGCAGCCCGAGCGTGGCGAAGCCTAGACGGCGTGCGTCCGGTTACCGCATGGCAAAAGTCATGGCAACCATCGGCAGGGTTTGCGCATCCGCCGTTGGCACGGATTCTGCCTCGTCAAGGTGCGCGCGACCGCGGGCGCTTGTTTCAAGGCGCGGTGGCGTCGTGGGACACGAAAGCGACTTCGCCGGTGGGCAATTCCAGCCATTCCGGATGCGCCAAGGCGCGCGCGATGTCGGCTTGGCCAGACAGCCAGTGTTCACGCATCGCGACCCGGCCGAACTGGTAGTCCTTGAAGTGGCCGATGCGCGCGCGTTCGCGATAGATCAGATGGATCACGCTGTAGCGGCGGTCGCAGGCCAGCTGCGCGGCGTACTGCGCCCAGGGATTGCTGCGGCGCACGTCCTCCGGGATCTCTTCCAGCAGTTCGCGCAGCAGGCGCCGGTAGTGCTGGGCCACGCGCTGGGTCTCGGTGATCAGCCGTGTACGGCTGGAGTACTGAATCTCTTTCTGCCGCTCGGCCACGTCCAGCAGCGTCTGCGGCAGCTCGCCCTGCGCGCTCCACAGATCGACCTGGAACACCAGGGTGTCGCGGCGCGGCTCGCTGGCCAGCACCTGCGACAGCGGCGTGTTCGACACCAGGCCGCCGTCCCAGTAGTACTCGCCGTCGATCTCCACCGCCGGAAACGCCGGCGGCAGCGCACCGGAGGCGAGGATGTGGCGCGCGTCCAGGCGCATCTGCGTGTTGTCGAAATACTCCAGATTGCCGGTGCGCACGTTGACCGCGCCCACCGAGACCCGGATGCCGCCGTCGTTGAGGCGGTCGAAATCGACCATGCGCTGCAAGGTCGCGATCATCGGCGCGGTGTCGTACCAACTGGCCTGCGCCGGACCCGGCGCGGCCAACGGATCCCAACCGCGCGGCTGGTAGAAACCGCGCTGGCCTTCGACCAGCGCGCGCCAGGCTTCCCAGGTGTCCAGCCAGGCGCGCAGTTCGTCGCCCAGCCCGGCGTAGCGCGCCTCCTGGCCCAGCGTGGTCGCCGGCAGCAGGGTCGGCTGCGAAATCGTGTCCCAGAACTCGCGCAGCGCCTCGACCCGCCGCCCGGGCGGATTGCCGGCGATGATCGCGGTGTTGAAGGCGCCGATCGAGATCCCGGCCAGCCAGTCGGGCGCGACGCCGGCCTCGTCCAGGCCCTGGTAGACGCCGGCCTGGTAGGCGCCCAGGGCGCCGCCGCCCTGCAGCACCAGGGCGGTGCGCTCGGGACGGCGCTGCGGCGGCGGGACGGCGGTGTTTCGGGCGGGCGCGGCGTTTTTCACCCTCGCGCGCTTGCGCGGGAGCGAAGCAGCACGCTTGCCCGGAGTGTCGGCCATGCGGCGACCTTACTGCATGTACCAGCCGTGGCTGACCACGATGCTCTGCCCGGTCAGGGCCGCGCTGGGGAACTCGGACAGGAAGCGCACGGTCTTGGCCACATCCTCGACGGTGGTGAACACGCCGTCGACGGTGTTGCCCAGCATGACCTTGCGGATCACTTCGTCCTCGCTGATGCCCAGCTCCTTGGCCTGCTCGGGAATCTGCTTGTCGACCAGCGGCGTGCGCACGAAGCCCGGGCAGACCACGTGACTGCGCACACCGTGCTTGGCGCCTTCCTTGGCCAGCACCCGCGACAGGCCCAGCAGGCCGTGCTTGGCGGTGACGTAGGCCGACTTCAGCGGCGACGCCTCGTGCGAATGCACCGAGCCCATGTAGATCACGGTGCCGCCCTTGTTGTCGCGGTACATGTGCGGCAGCACCGCCTTGGTGGTCAGGAACGCGCCGTCCAGGTGGATCGCCAGCATCTTCTTCCAGTCGCCGAAGGCGTAGTTCTCGATCGGGTTGACGATCTGGATGCCGGCGTTGGAGATCAGGATATCGACGCCCCCCAGCTCGGCCACCACGCGCTCGATACCGGCGTTCACCGCCGCCTCGTCGGTCACGTCCATGGCCACGCCGATCGCGCGCCCGCCGGCGGCGACGATCTCGTCGGCCACGGCCTGGGCGCCGGCCTGGTTGAGGTCGGCGATGGCGATCGCGGCGCCGGCGCGGGCCAGCTCATGGGCGATTTCCTTGCCGATGCCGCTGGCGGCTCCGGTGACGACGGCGACCTGGCCTTGGATCGAACTCATGATGGCTCCTGGGAATGCGTAGGGGGCGCGACGCAGCGGGCGCGAGAGCGGCCATTGTCGCCGCCCTGCGTTATCGCGGCGTTGCGGCGCGGGACCGCAGTGTCCCGCGAGCGCGGCGCGGCCGGCCATCGGCCATTGGTACCAACCGGCCCCGCGCGGCGCCCGCTTCTCTTACAGGAGCCGCGCCCGCTGCAGGGTCGGCGCAAGCCGAACTCGCTTCCTGTGGGAGCGGCGTGAGCCGCGATCGCGAATCCGCGCCTACGGCGCAGGCTGGGGACGACGGTCGCGGCTGACGCCGCTCCTACCCCAAAGCAGGGCGCGCGCCCTGCCTCAATCCTTCTTGGACTTCTTCTTGTCCTTCTTTTTCTTCTTGTCCTTGTCCTTCTTCTTTTTCTTCTTGTCCTTCTTGTCTTTCTTGTCCTTCTTCGGCTGCAGCATGGTGCCGGTGCAGTTCTCGGCGCCGCAGCGGCACTCCCAGATCTGCTTCAGGCGCTTGGTGTGCTTCTCGGCCAGGGTGATGCCGTAGTTGTAGGACAGCTCCTCGCCCGGCTCGATCGTGCGGATCGCCTCGATGAAGACCCGGTCCTGGCGGCGGTCGTCGCCCTCGTCCTCGTCCAGCACCGCCTCGCAGTTGGGCGCGCAGCTGTGGTTGATCCAGCGCGCGCTGTTGCCCTCGAAATTGGCGTCGATCACGTACTCGTCGTTGAGCGTGAACAAGAAGGTATGGCCGGAGTCGGTGTCGCCCGAATCGCCCGCGTCCACCTCCTCGTGGGTGCGGCGGCGGCCCTTGTACTCGATGACGCGCTCGCCCTTGGCGATCGGCGTGACGGCGAAGACGCCGTTACCGTGGATGGCGGAGCGGCGGGCGGCGATCTTGCGCGGCATGCGGTAGTCCAGACGGAGACGAACGCGCATTTTGACCGCAAACGCGCGTCCACGGCCATCGGCGATGGCGCATCGCTCGCACGAGCGCGATCGCCTCGCGCGTTTGCGCCCGCTCGCGCCGGCCGATCTGCGGAGCAAACGCGAGCGGCGATCGCGCTTGCGGCCCCGGCCACCGCGCACATACGTGGCGGCTAGGCGCATGTCGAACGAACCCCGGCACGCACACCCGCGCCTGCGCCGCTACCTACCGGTTCCTCGGCGTCCGCTGCCGATCCGGCCGGCGCCGTGCACGCCCTGACCCCCGCTACGCCGCGCCCCCGCCCTGAACCGCCTGAATGCGGCCCCTGGCCCCGCCCGCCCGGAAACCGTACAATTCCGGTACGGATTAAACCGACCGCACCGACCATGCTCCGCGTCACCAAACTCACCGACTACGCGACGGTCGTCCTGACCGTGCTTGCCGCCCATTGCGACGGCACGCCGGAGGCTGCGCCCGATACGGTGCTCAGCGCCTCCGAGCTGGCCGAGCGCGCCGGCCTGGAGACCCCGACCGTGAGCAAGCTGCTCAAGCCGCTGGCCCAGGCCGGCCTGGTCGAAGGCTTCCGCGGCGCCAACGGCGGTTACCGCCTGGCGCGGCCGGCCGATCGGATCGGCCTGATCGAGATCGTCGAGGCCATGGAAGGGCCGCTGGGCATGACCGAGTGCAGCGTCCACGCCGGCAACTGCGGCATCGAGCAGCAGTGCGGCGTGCGCGCCAACTGGCGCCGCATCAACGACGTCGTGGTCGAAGCCCTGCGCAGCGTGACCCTGGCGCAGATGCTGGCGCCGCCCGCGCCCCCGCCCGAACCCGACGCCAGGCGCATCGCATTGCGCCTGGCCAACGCATAGACAGTAGGCAGCCCCCATGGCCACCGACATCATCGAACAGACCTCCGCCGACGCCGCGCCCGCCGATCTCGCCGACCGCCCGCTCCAAAACGAGGCGATCCACGAGCAGCTGGGCCGCCGCTACGAGGCCGGTTTCGTCACCGACATCGAATCCGACAGCCTGCCGCCCGGGCTGAACGAGGACATCATCCGCGCGCTTTCGGCCAAGAAGGACGAACCCGAGTGGATGACCGAATGGCGCCTGGCCGCCTACCGGCACTGGCTGACCATGCCGATGCCGCACTGGGCCAAGCTCAACATCGCCCCGATCGACTTCCAGGGCGTGAGCTACTACTCCGCACCCAAGGCCAAGTACGCCTCGCTGGACGAAGTGCCGCAGGAACTGCTGGACACCTACGACAAGCTGGGCGTGCCGCTGCACGAGCGCGCCAAGCTGGCCGGCGTGGCGGTGGACGCGGTGTTCGACTCGGTCTCGGTGGGCACCACCTACCGCAAGGAGCTGGCCGACAAGGGCATCGTGTTCTGCTCGATGTCCGAGGCGATCCGCGAGTACCCCGACCTGGTGCGCAAGTACCTGGGCAGCGTCGTGCCCACCCACGACAACTACTTCGCCGCGCTCAACTCGGCGGTGTTCTCCGACGGCAGCTTCGTGTTCATTCCCAAGGGCGTGCGCTGCCCGATGGAGCTGAGCACCTACTTCCGCATCAATGCCATGGGCACCGGCCAGTTCGAGCGCACCCTGATCGTGGCCGAGGACAAGAGCTACGTCAGCTACCTGGAAGGCTGCACCGCGCCGATGCGCGACGAGAACCAGCTGCACGCGGCGGTGGTCGAGCTGGTCGCGCTGGAAGACGCCGAGATCAAGTACTCGACCGTGCAGAACTGGTACCCCGGCGACGAGAACGGCGTCGGCGGCATCTACAACTTCGTCACCAAGCGCGGCGAATGCCGCGGCGCGCGCAGCAAGATCAGCTGGACCCAGGTCGAGACCGGTTCGGCGATCACCTGGAAGTACCCGTCCTGCGTGCTGATCGGCGACGACTCCAGCGGCGAGTTTTACTCGGTGGCCCTGACCCATCACCGCCAGCAGGCCGACACCGGCACCAAGATGATCCACGTCGGCAAGCGCACCAAGTCCAAGATCGTCAGCAAGGGCATCAGCGCCGGCCGCGGCCAGAACACTTACCGCGGCCTGGTCAAGGTCGAGCGCAGCGCCGAGGGCGCGCGCAACCACACCCAGTGCGACAGCCTGCTGATCGGCAAGAAGTGCGGCGCGCACACCTTCCCCTACATCGAAGTGCGCCACCCCAACGCCACCGTCGAGCACGAGGCCACCACCTCCAAGATCAGCGACGACCAGCTGTTCTATTGCCGCAGCCGCGGCATCGGCGAGGAAGACGCGGTGTCGATGATCGTCGACGGCTTCTGCAAGTCGGTGTTCAAGGAACTGCCGATGGAGTTCGCGGTGGAGGCGAAGAAGTTGCTGGAAGTTTCGCTGGAAGGGTCGGTCGGCTGATATCTGCTTTTCCTTCTCCCCCGGGAGAAGGTGCCCGAAGGGCGGATGAGGGTCCGGCGCGAGTACGTGGCAACGCGCTCGCGCCGGACCCTCACCCCAACCCCTCTCCCGCCGGGAGAGGGGCCTAAAAGACACTGGAATACGTATGCTCAAGATCGAAAACCTCCACGTCCGCGTCGCCGGCAAGGACATCCTCAAGGGTCTCTCGCTGGACCTGCAGCCCGGCCAGGTGCATGCGGTGATGGGGCCCAACGGCGCCGGCAAGTCCACGCTGGGCAACGTGCTCGCCGGCCGCGACGGCTACGAGGTGGTCGAGGGTTCGGTCACGTTCCAGGGCCGCGACCTGCTGGCGCTGGAGCCGGAAGAGCGCGCCGCCGAAGGCGTGTTCCTGGCCTTCCAGTACCCGGTCGAAATCGCCGGCGTCAACAACACCTACTTCCTGCGCGCCGCCCTCAACGCCCAGCGCAAGGCGCGCGGCGAAGCCGAGCTGGACTCGATCCAGTTCCTCAAGCTGGTGCGGCAGAAGCTGGCCGTGCTGCACCTGAAGGACGAGCTGCTCAATCGCGGCGTCAACGAAGGCTTCAGCGGCGGCGAGAAGAAGCGCAACGAAATCTTCCAGATGGCGGTGCTGGAACCCAAGCTGGCGATCCTGGACGAGACCGACTCCGGCCTGGACATCGACGCGCTCAAGAACGTGGCCGAGGGCGTCAACGCCTTGCGCTCGCCCGAGCGCGCGTTCCTGGTGATCACCCACTACCAGCGCCTGCTCGACTACATCAAGCCCGACGTGGTGCACGTGCTGGCCGACGGCCGCATCGTCGAGAGCGGCGGGCCGGAGCTGGCGCTGGAGCTGGAAGCGCACGGCTACGCCTGGCTCAAGGACCGCATCGCACCGACCGCGGCGGCCTGACATGAGCGCCTTGCTGGACTCCTTCTCCGAAGCGCTGGCCCCGCTGCTGCAGCGCCAGCGCTACCACGGCCCGCAACGCAGCCAGGCGATGGACGCCGCACTGCGGGCCGGCCTGCCGCATGCGCGCAGCGAGGCTTGGAAGTACACCCCGCTGCGCAACCTTGAGCGTCGCCGCTACGCCGCGCCGCAGCCGGGCCTGTTCGACGCCGCCCTGCTGGCCGCGATTCCGGCGCCGCGTTTGGTGTTCAACAACGGCCGCTACGACGCCGCCCTGTCCGACCTCGGCGGCCTCGCCGCCGGCGTCTCGCTGCGGCCGCTGTCGCAGGTGCTGGCCGAAGACGATGCGCGCGCGTCGAATTTCCTGGAGCGCCGCTATGAGCGGCCCGAGGACATCTTCGCCCGCGTCAACGCCGCCCTGGCCGAGGACGGCGCGGTGCTCAAGGTCGCCGCCGGCACCCAGGGCGGCAGCGTGCATCTGGTGTTTGTGGGCGCGCCCGTCGAGGGCGACATCGCCTGGCACCTGCGCAACCTCATCGAACTGCAGGAAGGCGCCAGCCTGACCGTGGTCGAGCACCAGCTCGGCGGCGGCGAGCACAGCCACCTGGGCAACAGCGTCAGCCACGTGCACCTGGCCACGCGCGCCGCGCTCACGCACGCGCGCGTGCAGGACGAGGCCGCGGGCGCGGTGTCGATGGCGCGCACCGACGCCGTGCTGTCGCGCGAAGCGGTCTACCGCCGCCTCGACCTGGAACTGGGCGCGGCCCTGTCGCGCCACGAACTCAATGTCGCCCTGCACGGCGAAGCCGCGCGCGTGCACGCCAACGGCGTGCTGCTGGCGACCGGCAAGCGCCATCTCGACACCCGCCTGGGCATCGACCATGTCGGCCGCGACAGCGCCTGCGACCTGGTCTGGCGCGGCATGGGCGCCGGCCGTTCGCGTGCCGCTTTCCACGGCGGCATCCTGATCCGCGAAGGCGCCGACGGCACCGCGGCGATGCTGTCGAACAAAAACCTGCTGCTGTCCGAAGGCGCCGAGATCGACACCCAACCGGTGCTGGAGATCCACGCCGACGAGGTCCAGGCCGCGCACGGCGCGACCGTCGGCCAGCTCGACGCCAACGCCCTGTTCTACCTGCGCTCGCGCGGCGTGCCCGCCGAGCAGGCGCGCGCGCTGCTGACCGCCGCGTTCTGTCGCGAGACGCTGAGCGTGTTCGACGACGCCGGACTGCGCGCGTTGCTGGAAGCGCGCCTGGACACCGCCCTGTCCGCGCTGGAAGCAGGCACCGCCGCATGAACGCTGCCGCCGCCCCTATCGACTGGGCCGCCGTCCGCGCCGACTTCCCGCTGTTGGCGCGCGAGGTGCACGGCAAGCCGCTGATCTATTTCGACTCGGCCAACACCGGCCAGAAGCCCGAAGCGGTGATCGCCGCGGTCGACGACTTCTACCGCCGCCACAACGCCAACGTCAGCCGCGCGGTGCACGCGCTGGGCACCGAGGCCACCGAGGCCTACGAAGGCGCGCGCAACAAGCTGGCGAAGTTCCTCAACGTGCGCGCCGACGAGCTGGTGCTGTGCAGCGGCACCACCTTCGCGCTGAACCTGGTCGCGTATTCCTGGGCGCTGCCGCGGCTGCAGCCCGGCGACGCGATCATGCTCACGCGCATGGAGCACCACGCCAACATCGTGCCCTGGCAGTTGGTCGCCCAACGCACCGGCGCGGTCATCAAGGTCGCCGAGATCGACGCCCTGGGCCAGCTCGACCTGCCGCAGTTGTACTCGCTGCTGACCCCGGACGTGAAGCTGCTGGCGCTGACCCACGTGTCCAACGTGCTGGGCACGGTCAATCCGGTGCGCGAGATCTGCCGCGAGGCGCGCAAGCGCGGCATCATCAGCGTCGTCGACGGTTCGCAGGCCGCGCCGCACCGCGCGCTCGACATCGCCGCGATCGGCTGCGACTTCTATGCCATCACCGGCCACAAGATGAACGGCCCCACCGGCACCGGCGCGCTGTGGGCGCGGCGCGAGCATCTGGCGCAGATGCCGCCGTTCCTCGGCGGCGGCGAGATGATCAAGGAAGTGCGCTTCGAGGGCACGGTGTTCAACGACGCGCCGCACAAGTTCGAGGCCGGCACGCCCAACATCGCCGGTTTCGTCGGCCTGGGCGCGGCGGTGGACTACTTGTCGGCCCTGGGCATGCAGCACGTGGAGGCACGCGAGCAGGCGCTGCTCGAGTACGCGACCGCCGCGCTGTCGGCGGTGCCCGGCCTGCGCATCTTCGGCCAGGCGCAGGAAAAAGCGGCGGTGATCAGCTTCCTGGTCGAGGGCGCCCACGCGCACGACCTGGCCACCCTGCTCGACCTGGAAGGCGTGGCGATCCGCTCCGGCCATCATTGCGCGCACCCGCTGATGCACCATTTCGGCGTGCCTGCGACCTGCCGCGCCTCGCTGGCCTACTACAACACCTACGACGAGATCGACGCTTTCGTCGCCGCCTTGAACAAAGTCCGCACCCTGCTCGCATGAACGACACGCCCCTGAGTTTCCGTCCCGCCACCCACGCCGACATCGACGCGCTGGTGGCCCTGGTCGAATCGGCCTACCGCGGCGACAGCAGCCGCGTAGGCTGGACCACCGAGGCCGACCTGCTCGGCGGCCGCCGCACCGGCGCCGACGACATCATCGAATGCATCGAGCGCCCGCACAGCGTGCTGCTGGTGGCCGAACGCGCCGCCGATGGCGGCGACCCGGAGCTGCTGGCCTGCGCGCACGTCGCGATCGAGGACGGCGCCGGCTACTTCGGCCTGTTCTCGGTGCGCCCGAGCCTGCAGGGCGGCGGCATCGGCAAGATCGTCATCAACGAAGCCGAGCGCATCGCGCGCGAGGACTGGCGGCTGCCGGCGATGCGCATGACCGTGATCGACGTGCGCAGCGAGCTGATCGCCTATTACGAGCGCCGCGGCTACCGCCGCACCGGCGTGATCAAGCCGTTCCCGTACGGCGATGCGCGTTTCGGCGATCCCAAGCGCGACGATCTGCGCTTCGAGGTTCTGGAAAAGCTGTTCTGAGCACCGCGCCAGCCCGCCGTTGACCGGCCACCAGCCAGCCGTAAGAGAGCACGCACCATGGGCAACTGGATTTTCGTTTGCGCCACCTCGCAGTTGCTGCCTGGCGAGTCCACCGTGGCCTGGGACGGCGACACGCCGATTCTGGTCTGCAACTACGACGGCGACTATTACGCGCTGGAGGACAAGTGCTCGCACGAGGACTTCGAGCTTTCGGCCGGCAACTACGACGGCGAAGCCGCCACGGTCGAGTGCGTGCTGCACGGCGCCAAGTTCGACATCCGCGACGGCCGCCCGCTGTGCGCGCCGGCTTACAGCCCGGTGCCGAAGTTCCCGGTCAAGGTCGACGACGTCGGCGTCTGGACCCGCGACGACCGCGGCTGATGCGGCCCGGCGATCGGGCCGCGACCCTGTTCAATCCTTGCTCAAGGCGCGTCGCAGCGCGGCCTGCCAGCTGGCGCTGAACTCGCGCGAGACTCGCGCCTGCCCGCTCATGATGTCGAAGCCGTGATAGGCACCTGGCACTACCTGCAGCTCGACGGGCACGCCGGCCTCGATCAAACGCGCGGCAAACGCCAGGTCCTCCTGCGCGAACAGGTCCAGGGCGCCCACGCCCATCCACGTCGGCGGCAGACCGCGCAGATCGGAGACGCGCGCCGGCACCGCTTCGGCGGGCGCCGTGTCCATGGTCGGCGTGCGCCCCAACACCGATGTCCAACCGTAGGCGTTCGAGCCCTCGTTCCAGATGTAGCGCCCGACGTGCGCGGGCGCTGAGCGCAGCGTGGTGCGGTCGTCCAGCATCGGGTAGCGCAACACCTGTAAGCGGATCGAGTGCTCGCCGCGGTCGCGCGCGCGCAAGGCCACCGCGGCCGCGAGGCCGGCGCCTGCGCTCTCGCCAAGCAGGGCGATGCGGGCGGAGTCGACGCCCAGCGCATCGGCCGAGCGATGCAGCCAGCCCAGCGCCGCGTAGGCGTCGTCCAACCCAGCCGGGGTCGGGTGTTCGGGCGCGAGCCGGTAGTCGACCGACACCACCACCACTTCCAGCGCGCTCGCCAGTCTCTGCAATTCGGGCATCACCACTTCCGGCACGCCTACGACATAGCCTCCACCGTGCAGATGCAGCACCGCCGGCTTGCCGCCCCGTTCGGGGGCGGGATCGAAGATCAGCACGCGCAGACGCGGATTGCCGGCACCGCCTTCGATGTAGCGCTCTAGCGGCTGAACGGCCGGCGGCGGCAGGGTCGGCGGCGGCGGCGCCCGGCGCACCGCCTGCACGTTGCTCCCATCCAAGGTCAATGCCGGAATCTGCGCCAGCACGGCGCGCAACTCCGGATCGACCTGCGCCAACGCGGCCGCATCGACGGCAGCCGTCGCGGTGCCCGACGCCGATTGGGCGCCGGCGTCCGCCGCACACAGGCAGGCGATCAGAGCGAGGGACGAAGCAGGAACGGATCGACGCATGGGTACTCCTGTGTGAGGGGCGGCGCTTGAGCGCTGCGTCGCAGGTCGCCGGGGCGTGGCCTGCCTTCATCTGGCCCGCCACGCCGACAGATCGGAACAGCCTGCCAGGGCCAAGCGCTGCCCATTTCGAAGTTGTCCGAAGCATGACACTGCCTCATCGCCCTCGGTTTCCCCTGCCCCTGCCGGCTTCCCCAGCCCCCTCTGGCGCGTTTCGACCACCGCCGAGCCGGTTTTTCTCGACTCCGCGTTCATTTTTCGTTGCAAATGCGAATCGCTCTCATTAATATTCCCGATTGACGCGGCCCCAGCGGCCGCACCTCCCCTACGCTTTCTCGGAATTCCCATGTCGACCACGAAGTTCGTCGTGTCGCCGCTTGCCGGCGCCCTTGCTCTCGCCCTCAGCGTTCCTGCGGTCGCCGCCCCCGCGCCCGACCCCCAGGCCAAGGATCTGGACGGCGTCGAAGTCCACGGCGTGAAGGTGCAGAAGGCCAGCTCGGGCAAGTACACCGCGCCGCTGCGCGATACCCCGCAGACGATCACCGTGATCGACCGCAGCACCATCGACGGCCAGAACCTGCTGTCGCTGCAGGACATCCTGGCGACCCTGCCGGGCATCACCTTCGGCGCCGGCGAAGGCGGCGGCGGTTTCGGCGACAAGATCAACCTGCGCGGCTTCGACGCCAGCAACGACATCACCGTCGACGGCGTGCGCGACAGCGGTCTGTACAGCCGCACCGATCCGTTCAACCTGGAATCGGTGGAAGTCATCAACGGCGCCAACTCGGTCTACTCGGGCGCGGGCTCGGTGGCCGGCACCATCAACCTGGTCAGCAAGTCGGCCGGCGCCACCGAATTCCACCGCGCCAGCATCGCCGCGGGCACCGACGACTACGCCCGCGTCACCGCCGACAGCAACTTCCTGCTCGGCGAGAGCAGCGCGTTCCGCATCAACGTGATGGCGCACCAGAACGACGTACCCGGCCGCGACGTCGAGCGCAACGAGCGCTGGGGCATCGCGCCCTCGCTGACCTTCGGCCTGGGCAGCGACACCACCTGGACGCTGAACTACGTCCACCAGGAAGACGACAACATCCCCGAGTACGGCGTGCCGTTCTTCAACGGCGGCCCGCTGCCGGGCGTCGATCCGTCGACCTATTACGGCTACAAGAACATCGACAAGCAGGAAATCGAGTACGACTCGCTGACCTCGATCCTGGAGCACCGTTTCAGCGACACCATGAAGGTGCGCAACCTGACGCGCTGGCAGCAGGTCGACCAGTTCTCGCTGGTGGACGCGGTGCAGGGCACCTGGTGCATGCCCAACGGCCTCACTCCGCTCGGCGTCGCCTGCCCGGCCGGCGTGGGCCCGGGCCGCTACTTGCCCAGCGGCCCGCGCGGTTTCGGCCGCGACACCCGCAACACCACGCTGTACACCCAGACCGACCTGACCACCGAGTTCAACACCGGCCCGGTGCAGCACACCCTGGTCGCGGGCTTCTCGGTGATGCACGAAAGCTTCGACCTGGACACCACCAGCGATTTCCGCAACGCCAACGGCACCAACCCGTACATCACCGGCCTGCCGACGATGGACATGTTCAACCCGGACAACGTCTACCGCGGCCCGATCAACCGCACCCTGACCGGCCGCACCGAAGGCGAGCTCGACAACCAGGCGATCTACGTGTTCGACACCATCAAGTTCAGCGAGCAGTGGTTGCTGAGCCTGGGCGCGCGCTACGAGCACAACGAAGGCAAGACCAACACCGCCACCGTGGTGCTGGCGCCGACCACCGTGGGCGCGCCGCTGCCGGCGCAGCCGATCGGCACCGTCACCGGCTACGGCGTGCCGGCCAAGAACACCGACGATCTGTTCTCGTATCGCGCGGGCTTGGTCTACAAGCCGGTCGAGAACGTCAGCATCTACGCCGCCTACGGCAACTCCAAGACGCCGTCCAAGGCCTCGGTCAACGGCTCGTGCACGCTCACCAGCACCACCGGCACCGCCAACTGCACGGTCGATCCGGAAACCGCGGTCAACTACGAGATCGGCGCCAAGTGGGACCTGTTCGACGGCCGCCTGGCCCTGACCGGCTCGCTGTTCCGTAACGATCGCGAGAACTACAAGGTCTCCGATCCGGGCAACCCGAACAACCCGACCGGCGCGCAGCAGCTCGACGGCCGTGCGCGCGTCGACGGCGCGATGCTGGGCCTGTCCGGCCTGCTCACCGACCATTGGGCCGTCTACGCCAACTACGCCTACCTCGACAGCGAAGTCGTGCAGGGCGTGTCCGACCGTCAGGCCGGCCTGGGCCTGGACTACACCAAGGGCGACCGCCTGCTGAACGTGCCGGAGCACTCCTTCAGCCTGTGGACCACCTACGACCTGTCGCCCAAGTGGCAGATCGGCTACGGCGCGACCTACCAGGGCAAGATCTGGCTGACCCAGCACAGCGCGACCAACCCCAACGGCCCGCTGGTCACCGCCGACAGCTATTGGACCCACCGCGCGATGGTCAACTACAAGATCAACCGCAACGCCGCCCTGCAGCTCAACGTCAGCAACCTGGCCGACGAGGAGTACTACACCCGCATCCGCAACAACGGCTGGGCGACGCCGGGCGAGGCGCGCCAGGTGGTATTGAGCGCCAACTTCACGTTCTAATCCGGACTTCCACGTCCGCGCGCGCCGCCCGGGACCTCCCGGGCGGCCGCATTGAGGCCATCCATGCTGCTGCACGTCCCCAAAGTCCTCGGCCCCGAACAGGTCGCGCATTGCCGGCAGCGGCTGGCGCAGGCCGGCTGGGCCGACGGCCGCATCACCGCCGGGCATCAGTCGGCCAAGGCCAAGGACAACGCGCAGCTGCCCGAAAACGATCCGGTCGCGCGCGAGCTGGGCGCGATCATCCTCGACGCCCTGGCCAAGAGCCCGACCTTCTTCTCCGCCGCACTGCCGCAGCGCGTGTTCCCGCCGCTGTTCAACCGCTACGAAGGCGGCCAGGCGTTCGGCTTCCACGTCGACAACGCGATCCGCTACGACCGCAGCCGCGGCGGCATGGACACGGTGCGCACCGACCTGTCGGCGACGCTGTTCCTGTGCGAGCCGGAGGAATACGACGGCGGCGAACTGGTGATCGAGGACACCTACGGCAGCCACAGCATCAAGCTGCCGGCCGGCGACCTGGTGCTTTACCCCGGGACCAGCCTGCACAAGGTCACGCCGGTCACGCGCGGCGCGCGTCTGGCCTCGTTCTTCTGGATCCAGAGCCTGCTGCGCGAGGACGCGCAACGCCGGCTGATGTTCGAACTCGACGTCTCGATCCGCCGCCTCACCGCCGACGTGCCCGAGCATCCGGCGCTGGTGCAGCTGACCGGCGTGTACCACAACCTGCTGCGGCGCTGGAGCGAGCCTTGAGCGCCAGCGACGCCACCGCGCGCGCGCGCGATGCGGCCGCCGCCAAGGCCGGCGATCCGAACCGGCGCGCGTACTGGCTCAAGACCCTGCACCGCTGGCATTGGATCAGCGCCGCGCTGAGCCTGGTCGCGCTGGTGCTGTTCGCCGCCACCGGCATCACCCTCAACCACGCCGCGCAGATCGAATCCGAGCCGCAGGTGGTCACGGTCAAGGACACCTTGCCGGCCAGCGCCTTGCGCGGCCTGCAGGGCGAGCGCGCGGCCGATGCGCCGCTGCCGGCCGGCGCGCGCGACTGGCTGCGCGCGCAGCTGGGCGTGAACGCCGAGGGCCGCAGCGTGGAATGGTCCGACGGCGAGGTCTACGTGTCGCTGCCGCGCCCGGGCGGCGACGCCTGGCTCAGCATCGACCGCGAGAGCGGCGCGATCGAATACGAAGTCACCACCCGCGGCTGGATCGCCTGGCTCAACGACCTGCACAAGGGCCGCAACACCGGCGCGGTGTGGCGCTGGTTCATCGACCTGTTCGCGGTCGCCTGCCTGCTGTTCGCGCTGACCGGCCTGTGGCTGCTGCAACTGCACGCGCGCCAGCGCGGCAAGACCTGGCCGCTGGTCGCGGCGGGGCTGGCGATACCGGCGCTGCTGATCGTCCTTTTCATGCATTGACCCCCTGGAGATAGCGATGAAGTTGTTGCCCCGCACCGCACTGATCGTCGCCCTGGCGATGCCGGTGTCGGCGATCGCCGCCGACCTCGACCTGAGCATCGAGATCCCGCGCCTGAAGGTCGCCGAATACCACCGCCCCTACGTCGCGGCCTGGATCGAGCGCCCCGACAACACGGTCGCCGCCAACCTGGCGGTCTGGTACGACGTCGACATGAAGAACGGCGAAGGCACCAAGTGGCTGAAGGACATCCGCCAGTGGTGGCGACGCAGCGGCCGCACGCTGAAGATGCCGGTCGACGGCGTCAGCGGCGCGACCCGCGCGGTCGGCCAGCACGCGCTGAACTTCAAGGGCGGCAGCAAGCCGCTGGCCGGTCTGGCCCCGGGCCAGTACACGCTGGTGGTCGAGGCCGCGCGCGAAGTCGGCGGCCGCGAAATGCTGAGCATTCCGTTCCAGTGGCCGGCCAAGGGCGGCGCACAGAACCTGTCGGCGCAAGGCAAGACCGAACTGGGCGCGGTGCGCCTGGCGGTGAAGCCCTGATCCGCGATCAGGCCGCGCGCGCATCGCGCCGCGGCTTCGCGTCCGTCTCGCTTACGACGAACTCTCTCATCACTTCGGAGCTGCGCCCATGAAGATCAAACTCGCCGCCCTCGCGCTCGCCGCGCTCGGCTTCGCCACCTCCGCACAGGCGCACAAGGCCTGGCTGCAGCCCTCGCAGACCGTGTTCTCCGACAAGGGCGCCTGGCTGACCGTCGACGCGGCCGTGTCCAACGACCTGTTCTACTTCAACCACGTGCCGCTGCCGCTGGAGCGCTTGCGCATCACCGCGCCGGACGGCAGCGCGGTGCAGCCGCAGAACGCGGCCACCGGCAAGCTGCGCAGCGTGTTCGACGTCGAACTGGCGCAGGAAGGCACCTACAAGATCGCCATGGTCAACGAGGGCATGTTCGCCAGCTACAAGCTGGGCGGCGAAGCCAAGCGCTGGCGCGGCAAGGCCGAGGAGTTCAAGGCCGGCATCCCGGCCGGTGCGACCGAAGTCAACGCATCGGAAAGCATGGGCCGCGTCGAGACCTTCGCCACCGTCGGCTCGCCGACCACCACCGTGTTCAAGAGCAGCGGCAAGGGCATCGAGCTGGTGCCGGTCACCCACCCCAACGACCTGTTCGCGGGCGAGAAGGCGACCTTCCAGTTGCTGGTCGACGGCAAGCCGGCCGCGGGTCTGAAGATCGAAGTGGTGCCGGGCGCGACCCGTTACCGCGATCAGCAGAACGACATGCAGCTGACCAGCGGCGCCGACGGCAAGTTCGAGATCACCTGGCCGCAGGCCGGCATGTACTGGCTGGAAACCGCCAGCGAAGACGCCAAGACCACGCTGCCGGAAGCCAAGCAGCGCCGTCTGAGCTACGTCGCCGTGTTCGAAGTGCTGGCGCAATAAGCGAACCGACGTGCGAACGCCTGAGGTCCGCATGACGTGGAGCGGCACGAGTTGGGGCGACTCCGCCCCAACCGCCGCCAGCACGCGTGCGCTGCACACGCTGACCGGCCGCAGCATGGGCACGCAGTGGTCGGTGAAGCTGGTCGCCGAGGCCGCCGCCCTGACGGCGCTGGAGCGCGGCATCCAGGCGCGCCTGGACGAGGTCGTCGCGCAGATGAGCACCTGGGAGCCGGATTCCGACCTCAGCCGTTACAACCGCGCCGAGGCCGGCACGGTGCAGGCGCTGCCGGACGGTTTCTATGCGGTGCTGGACGCGGCGCTGAAACTGGCCGCCGACACCGACGGCGCCTACGACCCCACCGTCGGCCCCTTGGTCAACCTGTGGGGCTTCGGCCCCGACGGCGCGCGCGACGCGACGCCGTCGGAGGCCGACATCGCCCAGGCGCAGGCACGCGTGGGCTGGCAGCGGGTCGGTTTCGATCCGCTCGCGCGCAGCGCGACGCAGGCTGGCGGCACCTATCTGGATTTCTCCTCGATCGCCAAGGGCTACGGCGTGGACCGCGTGGCGGCGTGGCTGCGCGAGCAACAGATCGACGCCTTCCTGGTCGAGGTCGGCGGCGAGCTGTACGGCCACGGGCGCAAGCCCGATGGCGGCGCCTGGCGAATCGCGATTGAACGCCCCCAGCACGATGCCGAAGAGGACGACGGCGGCGCGGCGCTCGCGTTGGACGGATTCGCGATCGCGACCTCTGGCGACTACCGGCGCTATTTCGATCACCAGGGCCGCCGCTATTCGCACACCGTCGACCCGCGCAGCGGCCGGCCGGTCGCGCATGCGCTGGCCTCGGTCAGCGTGCTGCACCCGCAATGCATGCAGGCCGATGCCCTGGCCACGGTGCTGGCGGTGCTGGGCCCGCAGGCGGGCATGGCCTACGCCAACCGCCGTCAGTTGGCGGCGATGTTCGTCATGCACGACGGCGACGGCTTCCTGACCCGGATGACGCCGGCCTTCATCGCGCGCCAGCGCGCGGCCTGAGGTTGCGTTCGTCGCGTATGTCCGCCCGTACCACTTCCGCTGCTGCGCACCGACGCATCGACTTGAGCACGATCGGCAACGCGCTGGTATTGCTGGCGCTGGCCGTGCTCGCCTACCTGTTGCTGCGCTGGCAGGCCGAGCCGGTGCGCTGGCTGGCACCGGACCGGCAGCGGCTGCTGTGGGCGGCCGCGGGCGCGGGCGCATACGCCGCCTTCGTCGGCGCCGTCGCTTGGGCGCGCGCACGCCGCGCGCGTGCGCAGGCGTTGCCGCGCGCGGCCGCGGACACCGCCCACGAATGGCTGGTCGCCTACGCCAGTCAGACCGGCCACGCCGAGTTCCTGGCGCGTCGCAGCTGGCAGGCGCTGGCCGACAGCGGCATCGGCGCCGATATCGCCTTGCTCGGCGGCCTGGATGGGAGCGCGTTGGCGCGCTATCGCCAAGCGCTGTTCGTGGTCAGCACCACCGGCGAAGGCGACGCGCCGGATTCGGCCGCGCGCTTCGTGCGCGTGGCGATGGGCGCGCCGGCGGATCTGTCCGGCCTGCGCTATGGCGTGCTCGCGCTGGGCGATCGCGAGTACGAGCAGTACTGCAGCTTCGGACACCGCCTGGATCACTGGCTGCGCCACGCCGGCGCGCAGCCCCTGTTCGATCTGGTCGAGGTCGACAACGGCGAGCCCGGCGCGCTGCGCCACTGGCAGCATCACCTGGGTTTGCTCGCCGGCCACACCGATCTGCCCGATTGGAGCGCGCCGTCGTACCGCCCTTGGCGCCTGAGCGAACGCGCGCTGCTCAACCCGGACAGCGTCGGCGGCCCCGCGTTCCATATCGCGCTGACGCCGGAAGACCCGGCCGAACTGCAATGGCAGGCCGGCGACATCGCCGAGATCGGGCCGCGCAACGGCGAAGCCGATGTGGCCGCATGGCTGGCGGAGGCGCAGCAGGACGGCGCGGCACCCGTGCGCATCGGCGATGAGATCGACAACTTGACCGCCCGCCTGCGCGCTTCGCGCCTGCCCGACGCGCACGCCGCGCGCACGCAGTCGCCGCAAGCGATCGCCGAGGCCCTGCAGCCGTTGCCGCACCGCGAGTACTCGATCGCCTCCCTGCCAGACGACGGCAGCCTGCACTTGCTGGTGCGGCAGATGCGACAGCCCGACGGACGCCTGGGCAGCGGCAGCGGCTGGCTGACCGCGCATGCCGCCGAACAGGCGCGCATCGATCTGCGCATCCGCCGCAACCCCTCCTTCCACGCGCCGCCCGACGCGCGGCCGATGATCCTGATCGGCAACGGCACCGGCATCGCCGGCCTGCGCGCGCTGCTGAAGACGCGCATCGCCAACGGACAGACGCGCAACTGGCTGCTGTTCGGCGAACGCAGCGCGGCCCACGACTTCCACTACCGCAACGAGCTGCAGACCTGGCTGAGCGACGGTCTGATCGAGCGCATCGACCTGGCGTTCTCGCGCGACGGCATCGAACGCGTGTACGTGCAGCAGCGCCTGCGCGAACAGAGCGCGCGCTTGCGCGAATGGTTGGACGCGGGCGCCGCGGTCTATGTCTGCGGCAGCCTGGAAGGCATGGCGCCGGCGGTGGATGCCGTGCTGCGCGAGACGGTGGGCCTGGAGGCGCTGGAAGCGATGGCGCTGGATGGGCGCTACCGGCGCGACGTGTACTAACGCGCCCCTTCAACGCTATATCCGAGCCGGTGGCGCCGCCACGTTGCTCGCCATTCCCGCTGCTCACGCCCCGACTCACTTCGTGCCCGGTGGCGCCCCGGCTTTCCGCCCCCGCGGAAACGAAGATCTTGCGCTCGTGGCGCTCTATGCCGTCATCCCCGCGAAAGCGGGGATCCAATGACTTCAGTGCCATGCGTCGGCGAACAGCTCAACACCCAGACGGGAAACGAGGATCTTGGATTCGTAGTGCCTTATGCCGTCATCCCCGCGAAAGCGGAGATCCTGTGACTTCAGCGCCATGCGTCGGCGAACAGCTCAACACCCAGACGGGAAACGAGGATCTTGGATTCGTGGCGCTCTGTGCTGTCATCCCCGCGAAAGCGGGGATCCAGTGACTTCAGCGCCATGCGTCGGCGACTAAGCGCACCCTGCCTGCCGCTCCATCCAATTCCGCTACTCGCACCCGTCATTCCGGCGAAAGCCGGAACCCATGTTGACGTTGACTCTTTGAAGCGCCAAGCCGAAGCGAAATCAAAATGGGTTCCGGCTTTCGCCGGAATGACGGATTTTGCGGTTGCCACGGCCTGCGGATTTGCGCTTTTCCCCGGCATACGGATCCTCCGGCTACCTGGGTACGCGAGTGCCGGATTGTCTGGGAACACGAAGCTTCGAGTGCGCAGGAACAAGGAGCTTCGTTTGTCCGGGAACAATTCCACCTCGACGCTCTCACGCGTGTAGCCATGGCCGGCCGTGCCGGCGCGCAGCGCTCTACTCAGCCCGCGCCACCCGCACCAACAGCACTTCGCCGCCGCCGTCGAGCACCGCGCGCAAGCGTGCTGCGCCGGCGGCGAGCACCGCAGTGTCGCCGGCCGCCAACGGCGGCAGGCCGGTGTCGTCGGCGAAGCGGGCCTGGCCGGCGATCAGGTGCACCGCCCAGGTCTGGCCCGGCTCGGCGAAGATCACCATCGGCCCCACCAGCGGGCGGTGCCACAGTTGCGCCTGCACGCGGTCGCGGCGCCACATCAGATTGAAGTCGTGGGTGACGCCGTCGATCAGTTCGCCCCGGACCACGCGTTCGCCGGCGAAGCGCAGCTTGTCGTGCGGCGGCAGCAATTCGTGCAGTTCGCCGTCGTCGAAACGCAGGCGCAGGCCGTTGCCGCTGAGCAGCACCAGTTCGCGGTCCACGCCCGGAAAGGCCGAGAACGCGGCGTCGCGTTCAATCTCGGCGATCGACAGGCGCCAATCCCAATCGTCGCCGTCCACCGGCCGCGCCTGCGCGTCCAGGCGCAGGATCTCGCGCGTCCAGCCGAGCTGGTTGCGCCAGCGCTCGCGTCGGTACTCGTTGGCCGGAATCGCCCAGCAGCGCCCGCCGTGGGCGGTCCCCGTTTCGTCTGTCATCGCCATCGCTGTCGTCGGCCTGGATGGCGGAAAGTCTAACCATCGCGGCGTTAGCGCGGCTGATGGCGCGGTTGCCCCGTGATGGCACAGAGGCCGGCACGAACCCGATCGCCGGCAAGAGCGCGGGCGGCGGGTACGAGCTGTCGCGCGTACCGGCGTGCCAGCAGGCATGGGCATGGGCGCGAACACAGACCCGCGCCGGTCGTGACCCGGTCCGCGGATCGCGGATCGCGGCCGGACCGTCACCCCCATGCGCCGCCGCCCGTGGATCCTTCCACGGACGGGCGGCTCACTTCCTTGTCCAGGGCTCTCCCCCTGCATTCGTCGGGCATCCTGCCCGTGCGTTGCCGGACACCGCATCCGTGCGGGACCGGCGGTTCGTCAGCGGCGGTTGGCCGCGCGTTGGCTGCTGCCGCCGCCATAGGCGGGCGCGACCGGCTTGCGCGCCGGTGCCGCCTCGCCGATCACGATGCGGTCGCGGTTCTTTTCCACGGTCTTCAGGCCGATGCCCTTGACCAGGGCCAGCTGCTCGGGGCTGCGAAAGGCGCCGTTGGCCTTGCGGTAGGCGACGATGGCCTCGGCCTTGGACGCGCCCACGTTGAGCAGCACCCGGTCCAGGGTGGCCACGTCGGCGCTGTTGATATTGACCTTCTCGGCGGCCACGGCGCTGCCGGCAAGCAGCAGCGACAACCACAGCACGCGGGCGACGAGGGCGAGGACGTTCATCTTGTTCAGCTCCATGAGGTGGAATCCGGTTCCGGCATCGGCGGCGTGGGGGCGCTACCGGGGGAAACAGGCTCCGCGACTCGATGGGGACAGCGTACCGATGGGCGCGCGCCGAAAAAGCCAGCGGATGCCGCATCCCAAGGTAGGAAAAGTCCTACACGGCCCGGAGGCGTAAACTGGGTGGTCTCACCCCCAGCTCGAGGCCCATCCATGGACGCCAGCAAGGTCGACCGCTACGTCGGCGAAAAATGGGACGACGAAATCGTCCCGCAATTGGTCGAATACATCCGTATTCCGAACAAATCGCCGATGTTCGACGCCGATTGGGTGCAGCACGGCTACATGGACGACGCCGTCAAGCTGATGGAGTCCTGGGCCCGTGCCCAGACCATCCCCGGCATGCAGGTCGAGGTGGTGCGCCTGCCCGGCCGCACCCCGCTGATCTTCATCGACGTCCCGGCCGCGCACGGCGGCAGCGATGAGGATTGCGTGCTGCTGTACGGCCACCTGGACAAGCAGCCGGAGATGACCGGCTGGGACGCCGACCTCGGCCCCTGGACCCCGGTCATCAAGGGCGACCGCCTGTACGGCCGCGGCGGCGCCGACGACGGTTACGCGATCTTCGGTTCGCTGGCCGCGATCATGGCCCTGCAGGAACAGCAGCTGCCGCACGCGCGCTGCGTGATCCTGATCGAGGCCTGCGAGGAATCCGGCAGCTACGACCTGCCCGCCTACGTCGACCACCTCGCCGACCGCATCGGCAAGCCCTCGCTGGTGGTGTGCCTGGATTCGGGCTGCGGCAACTACGAGCAGCTGTGGTGCACGACCTCGCTGCGCGGCCTGGCCGGCGGCAACTTCACCGTCAAGGTGCTCAGCGAAGGCGTGCACTCCGGCGACGCCTCCGGCATCGTGCCGTCGAGCTTCCGTCTGCTGCGCCAGTTGCTGTCGCGCCTGGAAGACGAGACCAGCGGCAAGATCCTGGTCGAGGGCCTGTACGTGGAAGTGCCGGAAGAACGCCTGGAGCAGGCGCGCCAGGCCGCCAAGGTGCTGGGCAACGCGGTCTACGACAAGTTCCCGTTCCTGCCCGGCATGAAGCCGATGGCCAGCGAACTGTCGGAGTTGGTGCTCAACCGCACCTGGCGCCCGGCGCTGTCGGTGACCGGCGTGGACGGCATGCCGCCGCTGTCGTCGGCCGGCAACGTGCTGCGCCCGCACACCTCGGTCAAGCTCAGCCTGCGCCTGCCGCCGACCCTGGACGGCAAGCGCGCCGGCGAGTTGCTCAAGGAAGTGCTGGAACGCGATCCGCCCAACGGCGCGCAGGTGTCGCTGGAATTGGAGAAGGCCTCGACCGGTTGGAACGCTCCCGCGCAGTCGGCATGGCTGACTCGCGCCATCGACGCGTCCAGCCGCGAGTTCTTCGGCCAGCCGGCGATGTACATGGGCGAAGGCGGCACGATTCCGTTCATGGGCATGCTGGGCGAGAAGTTCCCCGGCGCGCAGTTCATGATCACCGGCGTGCTGGGTCCGCATTCCAACGCGCACGGCCCCAACGAGTTCCTGCACATCCCGATGGGCAAGCGCGTGACCGCCTGCGTCGCGCGCGTGGTCGCCGAGCATCACGCCGCCAGCCAGCGCGGCGAAACCAGCGGCGTGGCCGCGGTCGCCGGCGGCGAACAGCACGGCGATCACGGCTGCTGCTGATCGCGCAAGCGTGGGGCCGGATCGCGAGGATCCGGCGCTTTACGCAATGACGGGATTGCCCTTGGTTATCCCGTCATTGCGGCGAAAGCCGGAACGTATGCTGAACTTGCCTAGAGGCCAAACGTTGGCGACAGCAAAATGGGTTCCGGCTTTCGCCGGAATGACGGTCGCGAGTACCACCGGCCGATAGCGGCCGTCGTACGATTCAGCCGCGAAGCGCCCAGCGGCGGCCTCCTTTCGCGACACCCCGCCGCCCTGCTGCGCCGCGACACGGCGCTCACCTCCCCGACTGCTAGGATTTCCGGGCGTCACCACGACCCTGAGGAGGGGAACGCTATGGGCGGTATCGTTTATACGATCATCATCGGTGCGGTCATAGGTGTGCTGGCACGGTTCTTCAAACCGGGCGCCGACCCGATGGGCTGGATTCTCACCATCCTGCTCGGCATCGCAGGCGCGTATGTCGGCAGCCTGCTGTACGCGGGCGGCGGAATGATCGGCTTCATCGTCTCGATCATCTGCGCCATCGTGTTGCTGTTCCTCTACGAGATCATCCGCAGCAAGACGGCGAAACGCTGAGCTGGCGTTGGTCGTGCGAGAGGACGCCCCGGCTTTGGCTGGGGCGTTTGCGTTTGGCGCACGCTGTTCTCAGCCGAGGCGGGCGAGCCTGGCGCTATTCGGGCGAGCGGCGCTGCGACGCAAGAGCGCTGCGATGCGCCGAAGTCACTGGATCCCCGCTTTCGCGGGGATGACGAATCGGAACCGCACGGCGCTTCAAATCGCACCGCGAACCGCAAGGGCGAGAGCCAGTGGCGCACGCGCGTGGCCCCTCACCCCAACAAGCGATCGATCACCCGCTGCGCCAGCGCTTCGGCGTCGTCGTCCACCGTGTTCAACACCAGCTCCGGCGCGTCCGGCGCTTCGTAGGGCGAGTCGATGCCGGTGAAGTTGGGGATCTGGCCGGCACGGGCCTTGGCGTACAAGCCCTTGACGTCGCGCTGTTCGGCCACCGCCAGCGGTGTGTCCACGTAGACCTCGACGAACTCGTCGGGGCCAAACAGTTCGCGCGCCATGCGCCGCTCGGCGCGGAACGGCGAGATGAAACTGACCAGCACGATCAGGCCGGCGTCGGTCATCAGGCGCGCGACTTCGGCGACGCGGCGGATGTTCTCGACCCGGTCCTCATCGGTGAAGCCCAGATCCTTGTTGAGGCCGTGGCGGACGTTGTCGCCGTCCAGGATGTAAGTGTGGTGGCCCAGCGCGTGCAGGCGCTTTTCGACCAGATTGGCGATGGTCGACTTGCCCGAACCGGACAGGCCGGTGAACCACACGCAGCGCGGCGTCTGCGCCTTGCTGCGCGCGCGCGCGGCCTTGTCGACGTCGACGTGCTGCCAATGGATGTTGCCGGCGCGGCGCAGGGCGAAATCCAGCGTGCCGGCGGCGACGGTGGCGTTGTCCTCGCGGTCGATCAGGATGAAGCCGCCCAACGCGCGGTTGTCGCGGTAGGCCTCGAACGCGACCGGCTGATCGAGGTTGAGGTTGCAGTACGCGACCTCGTTGAGCTCCAGATGCTTGGCGGCCAGTTGCGCCTGCGTATTCACGTCGATCTTGTGCTTGATCTCGGTGACCGTGGCGCTGACCGTGCGCGTGCCGATCTTGAGCCAGTACGGGCGGCCGGGCAGCAACGGGCTCTCGCCCATCCACAGCAGATGCGCGGCGAACTGGTCGGCGACCTGCGCCGGCGCGGCGGCCGCGGCGATCACGTCGCCGCGGCTGATGTCGAGTTCGTCGTCCAGCGTGAGGGTGACGGCCTGGCCCACGCCGGCCACGTCCAGGTCGCCGTCGGCGGTGACGATGCGCGCGATCCTGGAGCGCCGGCCCGAGGGCAGCGCCGCGATCTCGTCGCCGGGCCGGACTACACCCGCGGCGACGGTGCCGGCGAAGCCGCGGAAATTCTGGTTAGGGCGGTTGACCCACTGCACCGGCAGGCGGAAACCGACCTCGGTTTCGACGCGCGACACGTCCACCGTTTCCAGGTGTTCGAGCACGCTCGCGCCCTCGTACCAGGGCATCGCCTGCGAGCGCTGCAGCAGGTTGTCGCCGCGCAGCGCCGACAGCGGGATCGCGGCGACCTGGGCGATGCCGTGCTGCGCGGCGAGCGCGCGGTATTCGTCGGCGATGGCCTCGAACACGCCCTGGTCGTAACCGACCAGGTCCATCTTGTTGACCGCCAGCAGCACATGACGGATGCCCAGCAACGCGGCGATGTAGGTGTGGCGACGGGTCTGGGTCAGCAGCCCCTTGCGCGCGTCCACCAGCACCACCGCCAGGTCGGCGGTGGAAGCGCCGGTGGCCATGTTGCGGGTGTATTGCTCGTGGCCCGGGCAGTCGGCGACGATGAACTTGCGCCGCTCGGTGCCGAAGTAGCGGTAGGCGACGTCGATGGTGATGCCCTGTTCGCGCTCGGCGGCCAGGCCGTCGACCAGCAAGGCGTAATCGATCTCGCCGTTCTGGGTGCCATGACGGCGGCTGTCGGCGCTGAGCGCGGCCAGTTGGTCGTCGAACAGCAGACGCGTGTCGTGCAGCAGGCGCCCGATCAGGGTGCTCTTGCCGTCGTCGACGCTGCCGCAGGTGATGAAGCGCAGCAGGCCCTTGGACTCGTGCAGGTGCAGGTAGGCGGCGATGTCTTCGGCGACGGCCATCAGAAATAGCCCTCCTGCTTCTTCTTCTCCATCGACGCGGAAGGGTCGTGGTCGATCACCCGGCCCTGGCGTTCGGAGGTGGTGGCGACCAGCATCTCGGCGATGATCTTCTCCAGGCTGTCGGCCTCGGATTCGATCGCGCCGGTCAGCGGATAGCAGCCCAGGGTGCGGAAGCGCACGCGGCGCAGCTGCGGGGTTTCGCCCGGACGCAGCGGCAGGCGCTCATCGTCTACCAGGATCAGGGCGCCGTCGCGTTCCACCACCGGCCGCTCGGCGGCGAAATACAGCGAAGGCACCGGGATCTTCTCGCGGTAGATGTAGAGCCAGACGTCCAGCTCGGTCCAGTTCGAGATCGGGAACACGCGCACGCTCTCGCCGCTGCGGATGCGGGTGTTGTAGAGGCTCCACAGCTCCGGGCGCTGGTTCTTGGGATCCCAGCGGTGCTGCTCGTTGCGGAACGAGAAGATGCGTTCCTTTGCACGCGACTTCTCCTCGTCGCGGCGCGCGCCGCCGATGGCGGCATCGAAGCGCGCTGCGTCCAGGGCCTGCTTCAGGCCCTGGGTCTTCATCACGTCGGTGTGGACGCTGGCGCCGTGGCTGATCGGGCCGATGCCGCGGGCGACGCCGTCGGGGTTGGTGTGCACGCGCAGCTCGACGCCGGTCTCGGCGGCGCGGCGGTCGCGGAAGGCGATCATCTCGCGGAACTTCCAGCCGGTATCGACGTGCAGCAGCGGGATCGGCGGGCGCGCAGGATAAAAGGCCTTGAGCAGCACATGCAGCAGCACCGAGCTGTCCTTGCCTACCGAGTACAGCATCACCGGGTTGCGGAACTCGGCCGCGACCTCTCGAAGGATATGGATGCTTTCGGCTTCCAGGCGGTCTAGATGGCTCAGGTCCAAGGTCGGGCTCGTGGCTGCGGGGCGTGCGTCGGCGCCGCGCCGGGGCACGGCGCGACCGCGACTATCTGACCACAGAAGGGAATCGAGGGGCATGCCAGGCGCGAGGCGACAGCGAACGGGCCGCCATTAGGCCGCCGCCGCCCGCGCCGGCGGAAATGAGCGCAGGGCATGAACGCATAACGCAGCATCCTTTCCGCGCGCCTCGCGCGGGTCCTAGCCTGCAGGCTCCGAACCTTGCCGTTCCCTGCCCCGAGCCGTCTGCCATGCCCGCGTCCGCGCAACTCGCCATCCCAGGCACCCCGCTCGCCGAGGACCGGCTGTCCGCGCTGCTGCGCCTGACCGAAGGCTTGGACCGCGACGGCCTGTGGTGGTTGTCGGGCTACACCGCCGGCCTGGCCGCGCGCACCGTCGGTGGCGCCCCCGCGCCGGCCCCGCTGGCGCCGGAAGCGCGCAGCAGCGAGCGCCTGACGGTGGTCTACGGCAGCCAGACCGGCAACGCCAAGCGCCTGGCCGAGCAGCTCGCGGCCCAGGCCGAACAGGCCGGCCTATCGGTGCGCCTGCTGCGCGCCGACGCCTACCCGACCCGCGAACTCAAGAACGAGCGCCACCTCTACCTGGTCGTCAGCACTCAGGGCGACGGCGATCCGCCCGACGACGCGCGCGGCTTGGTCGAGTTCATCGCCGGCAAGCGCGCGCCGGAGCTGAAGCAGCTGCACTACGCCGTGCTGGGCCTGGGCGACTCCAGCTATCCGCAGTTCTGCGCGATCGGCCTCAAGCTGGACGAGCGCCTGGCCGAACTCGGCGCCACCCGCCTGCTGGCGCGCGGCGATGCCGACCTGGACTTCGAAACCGTGGCCACGCCCTGGCTGCAGCAGGCCCTGGCCGCGGCCAAGGACGCGCTGAAGCCCAGCGCGCCGCTGGCCACCGTCACCCCGCTGCGCCCGCTGCCGGCCGCGCCCGCCTACACCCGCGAGGCCCCGTTCGCGGCCGAGCTGCTGGTCAACCAGCGCCTGACCGTGGGCGGCAGCGACAAAGACGTGCGCCATATCGAGCTGTCGCTGGAAGGCTCCGGTCTGAGCTACGCGCCCGGCGACGCGCTGGGCCTGTGGCCGCGCAATCCGCCGGCCCTGGTCGAGGCGGTACTGCGCACGCTGGAGCTGGACGGCGACAGCGACATCGAACACGGCGGCCAGCGCCTGCCGCTGCGCCAGTGGCTGGGCGAGAAGCGCGAACTGACCAAGCTGGCGCGGCCCTTCGTCGCCAGCCACGCTGCGCACGCGCGCAGCGAGGACCTCAACCGCCTGCTGGCCCCGGACAACGCCGCCGCGTTCACCCGCCTGCTCGCCGACACCCAGGTGATCGACCTGCTGCAGCGCTACGACGGCTCCTGGTCGGGCGAGGAACTGGTGGCCGCGCTGCGTCCGCTGACGCCGCGCCTGTACTCGATCGCGTCCAGCCAGAAGCTGGTCGGCGACGAGGTGCACCTGACCGTGGCGCATGTCGAATACGCCAGCGATGGCGGCACGCGCTGGGGCGCGGCCTCGCACCTGCTCGCGCGCAGCGAGGAAGGCGCGCGCCTGCCGGTGTTCGTCGAACACAACGAACGTTTCCGCCTGCCGCGCGACGGCGCCCGCGACGTGATCATGATCGGTCCCGGCACCGGCGTGGCGCCGTTCCGCGGCTTCGTCCAGGAACGCGCCGCCGACGGCGCCAGCGGGCGCAACTGGCTGTTGTTCGGCAATCCGCATTTCCGCAGCGATTTCCTCTACCAGACCGAATGGCAGGCGGCCCTGAAGTCCGGCCAGCTGCATCGTCTGGACCTGGCGTTCTCGCGCGATCAGGCCCACAAGATCTACGTGCAAGACCGCCTGCGCCAGGCCGGCCGCGATCTCTACGACTGGCTGGAAGGCGGCGCGCATCTTTACGTCTGCGGCGACGCCACGCGCATGGCGCGCGACGTGCACGCCGCGTTGCTGGCGGCGATCGCCGAGCACGGCGGCAAGAGCGCCGAAGACGCCGAGGATTATCTGAACGCCTTGCAGCAGCAGGGCCGCTACGCCCGGGACGTGTACTGATATGTCCGCGCACTCCGTCGAAGACATCAAGCGTTCCAGCGCGCGCCTGCGCGGCAGCCTGCTGGACAGCCTGGCCGACCCGGTCACCGGCAGCCTGCGCGAGGACGATCAGACCCTGATCAAGTACCACGGCAGCTACCAGCAGGACGACCGCGACCTCCGCGAGGAGCGCCGCCTGGCCAAGCTGGAGCCGGCCTACAGCTTCATGATCCGCACCCGCACGCCGGGCGGCGTGGTCAGCCCCGCGCAATGGCTGAAGCTGGACGCCATCGCCACCACTTACGCCGAACGCGGCCTGCGCATCACCACGCGCCAGGCGTTCCAATTCCATGGCGTGATCAAGACCGAGCTCAAGCCGACGATGGCGGCGATCAACGCCGCGCTGATCGACACCCTGGCCGCCTGCGGCGACGTCAACCGCAATGTCGCGGTGGCCGCCAACCCGCAGCGCTCGCAGGCGCATGCCGCGGTCTACGCGCAGGCCGCGGCGCTGTCCGAGCACCTGCTGCCCAACACCCGCGCCTACTACGAAATCTGGCTGGACGAGGAGCGCGTGGCCGGCAGCGGCGAAGAGGACGAACCGATCTACGGCAACGTCTACCTGCCGCGCAAGTTCAAGATCGGCTTCGCGGTGCCGCCTTACAACGACGTCGACGTGTTCGCCCAGGACCTGGGCTATATCGCGGTGCTGGACGAGGCCGGCGAGCTGCAGGGCTACAACGTCAGCGTCGGCGGCGGCATGGGCGCGACCCACGGCGATCCGGAAACCTATCCGCGTCTGGGCAACGTGATCGGCTTCGTCACGCCCGATCAGGTGATCGCGGTCGGCGAGGCGGTGGTCACCGCCCAGCGCGATCACGGCAACCGCGCCGTGCGCAAGCGCGCGCGGCTGAAGTACACCATCGACGACCACGGTCTGGAGTGGTTCAAGAACGAAGTCGAACGCCGCGCCGGGTTCTCTCTCCTCCCCGCGCGGCCGTTCGCCTTCGCCCATAATGGCGATCGTTTCGGCTGGGTCGAAGGCGAGGACGGACGCGCGCACCTGACCCTGCGCATTCCTGCCGGCCGCATCGTCGACGGCGAATCCGCCGACGGCGCCCAGGTGCGCCATCTCAGCGGCCTGCGCGAACTGGCGCGCGTGCTGGACGAAGCCGGCGACGGCACGCAGTTCCGCATGACGCCCAACCAGAATCTGACCATCGCCGGCATCGCGCCCGCGCTGCGCGAACGCGTCGACGCGCTGATCGCGCAGTACGGTCTGGACGGCTATCGCGCGGCCAGTCCGTTGCGCCGCAACGCCCTGGCCTGCGTCGCGCTGCCGACCTGCGGCCTGGCGATGGCCGAGGCCGAACGCTATCTGCCGGAACTGATCGGCAAGGTCGAGACCTTGCTGGAGCGCCACGCCATCGCCGATGCGCCGATCCACCTGCGCATCAGCGGCTGCCCCAACGGCTGCTCGCGTCCGTACCTGGGCGAGATCGCCCTGGTCGGCAAGGCGCCCGGCCGCTACAACCTGATGCTGGGCGCCGATCACCGCGGCCAGCGCCTCAACACGCTGTACCGCGAGAACATCGCCGAGCCCGAAATCCTGGCCGCGCTGGACCCGCTGTTCGCCGATTACGCCGCGCAGCGCCAGGCCGACGAAGGCTTCGGCGACTACCTGCTGCGCAGCGCCGCCGTCGTCATTCCGCCCCACGCCATCCGGCCGAGCATTCCGATCTCGGTCGTCGCCTCCGAGGTCCGCGCATGAGCCCGCCCGATCCCATCACCGCCGCCGAATCGCCGCGCGCGCTGGCCGATCTCAACCGTTGGCTGGAACGCCTGAGCGCGCAGGACCGTATCGCCTGGGCGCTGGAGAACACCGCCGGCGAGCACGCGCTGTCGTCCAGCTTCGGCGCGCAGGCCGCGGTCAGCCTGCACATGGTCACGCGGCAGGCGCCGAAGATTCCGGTGATCCTGATCGACACCGGTTATCTGTTCCCGGAGACCTACCGCTTCGTCGACGACATGAGCAGCCGCCTGGACCTGAACCTCAAGGTCTATCGGCCGCAGATCGGCATTGCCTGGATGGAAGCGCGCATGGGCAAGATCTGGGAACAGGGCGTGGACGGCATCGAGCGCTACAACCGCCTGCGCAAGGTCGAGCCGATGCAGCGCGCCTTGAACGAGTTGGGCGTGCGCACCTGGATCGCCGGCCTGCGCCGCAGCCAGTCCAGCAGCCGCGCCAACCTCGACTTCCTCAGCCTGCGCGACGGCCGCTGGAAACTGCACCCGCTGGCCGACTGGAGCGACCGCGACGTCTGGCAGTACCTGCAGCAGCACGACCTGCCCTACCACCCGCTGTGGCACGACGGCTACGTGTCGATCGGCGACGTGCACACCACCAGCAAGCTGGAGGCCGGCATGCGCGAGGAGGACACGCGGTTCTTCGGGCTCAAGCGCGAGTGCGGGCTGCACTTCGACGATGAGGGGACGACGGAGCAGGCGGCTTGAGGATTGCGCGCTAGAAGCAAATCCCCCCTAGCCCCCTTCTACAAAGGGGGAACGGTAGTTTCGTGCGGACCTGCCGTTGTCGCTGATTTGCGCGCGCTCGCCAGTGGCGATAGAGCCCAGATCTTGCGCCTGCAGTTCCCCCCTTTGAAAAGGGGGCTAGGGGGGATTTGCTTTTCAGAGACTCAGACGCCAACGAAACCGCGCTGCGCGGTCGAACGCCCTCTCCTCAAGCCACGCTCTTACCCCGCACCAACTCGTCCCAGCTGGGCGCGCGCGGCCACTGCGCCTCGAGATTGCCCTCGAGCACGCGCCGCAAATCGCGGCGGTCGATCTGCGGCGCCAGGCCGTGCAGCAGTTCCAGCGCGTAGTCGCGCAGCACGCGCGCGCGCGGGATCACCGCCCAGGTCACGCATTCGGGCAGCGCATCGGGCGCGGTCAGCGCCTTGAGGTCTTCGTCGCGCCCGGTCACGGCCATCTCGGCCAGCACGCCCACGCCGAGGCCGGCGCGCACGTAGGTCTTGATCAGGTCGGCGTCGCGCGCGGTCATCGCCAGTTGCGGTTCGGCGCCGCCGGCGGCGAAGGCGCGCCGCAGCGAGGATTCCGGACGCGTCGAGGATTCGTAGCTGATCAACGGGTGCGCGGCCAGTTCGCTGAGCGTGGGCGCGCGCTTGAGCGCGGCCAGCGCATGCGTGCTGGGCACCAGCACCACGCGCCGCCAGCGGAACAGCGGCACCGCCAACCCGCCCTCGGGCGCGGCGCCGGCGGTGCTGATCACCGCCAGGTCGGCATTGCCGTGCGACAGATGCTCCAGCACCTCGCCGTCGGCGGCGGCCTGCAAGTGCACGCTGACCTGCGGGAAGCCGCGCTTCACGTTCGCGATCACCGGCGGCAGCACATAACGCGCCTGGGTGTGCGTGGTGGCCAGGACCAGGCGGCCGGCGTGCTGGCCGCGCTCGTTGGCGGCGTAGGCGCGGATGTTGCCGGCCTCGTCGAGGATGCGGCGCGCATGCGCGAGCACGCGCTCGCCGGCCGGCGCGATCGCTTCCAGGCTGCGGCCCTTGCGCACGAACAACTGGAAGCCCAGCTCGTCCTCCAACTGCTTGAGCTGCTTGGACAAGCCGGGCTGGGTCGCGTGCACGCGCTCGGCGGCCAAGGTGATGTTGAGGCCCGAGTCGGCGATGGCGACCAGGTAGCGCAGTTGGGTCAGGGTCATAACGGCGGGATCCGAAGCGGGGAGACGGAGGAACGGCGGCAGGCGGCGGCGCGGCAACACCCGGGCATCCGACACGGCATCGCGTTCACATTCATCTCTTTATTCGGATAGAAGGATTTATAGATTAAGCCGGCCCCGGGCCGCTGTCCAGTAGTGTCCGCCCGCCGGCGCAGCCGCGCTCATGCCGTTAGGGCATGGGCACAGGCGGGGGCGTCATTTCCCCCGCCGCGCGGGGATTTGTAGGTTCGCCCCATCGTCTTCAGGCCCAACGCGCCCCGCCTTTCGTATGAGTACCGGTCTTTTTCCCCTGTTCGCCGCTCTGCGCGGCCGTGCCGTTCTCGTGGTGGGCGGCGGCGCGGTCGCGCAGCGCAAGGTCGAGGCCTTGCTGGACGCCGGGGCGCAGGTGCGCGTCGGCGCGCCCGCGCTGCAGGCTTCGCTGGTGCAGCTGGCCGAACAGGGCCGCATCCGCCACCTGCCCGGCGAGTTCGTCGAGCAGTGGCTGGACGAGGTCTGGCTGGCGATCGCCGCCACCGACGACGTCGCGGTCAACCGCGCGGTCGCCGCGGCCGGCGAGGCGCGCCGGCTCTGGGTCAACGTGGTCGACGACGCCGAAGCCTCCAGCTTCCACGTGCCGGCGCGGATCGAACGCGGGCCCTTGCAGATCGCGATCTCCAGCGGCGGCGGCGCGCCGATGCTGGCGCGGCATCTGCGCGAGCGCCTGGAAACTCAGCTCGATCCGTCCATGGCCGACCTGGCCGAACTGCTGGGCCGCGAACGCCTACGCATCCGCGCGCGCTATCCGGACCTGGGCGCGCGCCGGCGTTTCTTCGACGGCCTGCTCGACGGCCCGCTGCAGGGCCTGTTGCGCCAGCGCCGCCATCGCGCGGCGCAGCGCGCATTCGACGACGCCCTGGACGCGCGCGAACCGCGTGCGCGGCGCGGCGCGGTGGTGCTGGTCGGCGCCGGCCCTGGCGATCCGGGCCTGCTGACCCTGCGCGGCCTGCGCGCGCTCAACGAAGCCGACGTGATCCTGCACGACCGCCTGGTCAGTGCCGAAGTACTGCAACTGGCGCGACGCGACGCCGAGCGCATCGAGGTCGGCAAGCAAGCCGGCGATCACCACACCACCCAGGACCGCATCCACGAGCTGATGCTCGCGCACGCGCGCGCCGGCAAGCGCGTGGTCCGGCTCAAGGGCGGCGATCCGTTCGTGTTCGGGCGCGGCGGCGAGGAAATCGAAGTGCTGCGCGCGCACGGCATCGACTACGAGGTGGTGCCCGGCATCACCGCCGCGCTGGCCTGCGCCGCCTATGCCGGCGTGCCGCTCACCCATCGCGAGCATGCGCAGGCGGTGCGGCTGGTGACCGCGCACTGCAAGGATTCGGAAGACGCGCTGGACTGGGCCGCGCTGGCGCAGGAGCGCCAGACCCTGGCGGTGTACATGGGTGTGGCCGGACTGGACCGCTTGCGCGACCGCCTCATCGCGCACGGGCGCGCGCCAAGCACGCCGTTCGCGCTGATCGAAAACGGCTCGCGCGCCAACCAACGCACCGTGGTCGGCACCCTGGCCGAACTGCCCGATGCCGCGCTCGCGCACGGCGTGCGTTCGCCGGCGCTGCTGATCGTCGGCGAGGTCGCGGGCCTGGCCGAACGCCTGCATTGGTACGGCGCGGCGCCGCTGCGCTACGCGCCGGCGCTGGCCGAAGCGGCCTGACACACACACTCCCACCCTCTTCTGCGGATCGGCCATGGCCCTCTACGACAGCATCCTCGACACCATCGGCAACACCCCCATCGTCAAACTGCACCGGATCGCACCGGCGCACGTATCGCTGTACGCCAAGGTCGAATCCTTCAACCCCGGCGGCTCGGTCAAGGACCGTCTGGCGCTGGCGATCGTGCTGGACGCCGAGCGCAGCGGCGCGCTCAAGCCGGGTCAGACCATCGTCGAGGCGACGTCCGGCAACACCGGCATCGCGCTGGCGATGGTCGCCGCCGCGCGCGGTTATCCGTTCGTGGCGGTGATGACCGAAACCTTCTCGGTCGAACGCCGCAAGCTGATGCGCGCCTACGGCGCCAAGGTGATCCTGACGCCGGCCGCCGAGCGCGGCAGCGGGATGGTGCGCAAGGCCGCCGAACTGGCGGCCAAACATGGCTGGTTCCTGGCGCGCCAGTTCGAGAATCCGGCCAATCCGGCCTATCACCGCAGCACCACCGGGCCGGAGATCCTGCGCGATTTCGCCGGCAAGCGGCTGGATTACTTCGTGACCGGCTGGGGCACCGGCGGCACGCTCAGCGGCGCCGGCCAGGTGCTCAAGCTGGCGCGCCCCGATCTGAAGATCGTCGCGTCCGAGCCCGCCGGCGCCTCGCTGCTCAGCGGCAAGGACTGGCAGCCGCACAAAATCCAGGGCTGGACCCCGGACTTCGTGCCGGCCGTACTGGACCGCGGCGTCGCCGACGAGGTGCGCCCGGTCGACGACGTGCTCGCACGCGACACCGCGCGCCGCCTCGCCGCCGAGGAAGGCGTGTTCGTCGGCATCTCCGCCGGCGCCACCGTCGCCGCCGCGCTACAGGTCGCCGAGCAGGCGCCGCCCGGCAGCGTGCTGCTGGCGATGCTGCCCGACACCGGCGAGCGCTACCTGTCGACCTTCCTGTTCGAAGGCGTCGCGGAAGGTTCCGACGAGGAGTGGCTGGCGACACTGGAGCAGGACGACACGGTCGCCGCCTGACGGGGCCGGTGCGGGGCCGACGCGAGTCGGCTCGTACTGGAGCAAGATCAAAATGGGTTCCGGCTTTCGCCGGAATGACGGACGAAGGGGTTCCGGCTTTCGCCGGAATGACGGGCGATGGGGGTTTCGGCGCGAGCTTTGGCTTGTGCTGGAACCACGAATCGGAAAACCGATCTCCTCCACTGCGTCATTCCGGCGAAAGCCGGAACCCATTTTGCTTCAGCGCCTCTCTGCCGGCGTCCAGCTTAAGCACCGCCGGCCAGCGGCGCGTGTCCCTGCCCCACCCAGCCATTCACCCCGCCCGGCCGGCCGCGTACCCTGTGCGCTCGCGGCCCCTTTGGCCGCGCGGAGACCGCATGACCCAGCCACACGCCGACGAGCGCGCCGACGCGCGCCTCGCCTGGGCCCGCCACGCCACCGGCGACCAGCGCCTGCAACTCGAGCGCGCCTCGGTCGATGCCGGCTTCCGCAGTTACTGGCGCGCCGCGCCGGACGCGGCCGGCATGCCGGCCAGCGCCATCGTCATGGATTCGCCGCCCGCGCTGGAGGACGTGCGCCCCTGGCTGCGCCTGCGCACGCTGCTGGAGCAAGGCGGCGTGCGCGTGCCACGCGTGCTGGTCGAGGACGTCGAGCACGGGTTCCTGCTGCTGGAAGACCTGGGCGGCCCGACCCTGGCGCAGGTCATCGACGCCGACAGCGCCGATGCCCATTTCGACGCCGCCATCGGGCAATTGCTGAGGCTGCAGGCGATCGCCCCGCCCGCAGGCATGGGCGAGTTCGGCGAGGCGCTGTTGCAGCGCGACGCCGGCCTGTTCGAGGAATGGTTCCTGGGCCGTCACCTGGGCCTGCAGCTGGATTGCGACGACAGCGATCGCCTGGAACTGGTGCAGCGCCGGCTGATGGACAACGCGCTGGCGCAGGCGCAGGTGCTGACCCACCGCGACTTTATGCCGCGGAATCTGATGCCGGTCGCGCCCGGTCCCGCCGTGCTGGATTTCCAGGACTGCGTGCGCGGCCCGGTGGCCTACGACGCGATCAGCCTGTTCAAGGACGCGTTCCTCAGCTGGCCGCTGGCGCGCGTCGACGGCTGGCTGGCGCGCTACCACGAACGCGCGCTCGCCGCCGGCGTGCCGGTGCCGCCGCTGGCGCGCTTCCGCCGCGACGCCGACTGGCTGGGCGTGCAGCGCCATCTCAAGATCCTCGGCATCTTCGCGCGCCTGCACTACCGCGACGGCAAGACCAAATACCTGCCCGACGCGCCGCGCTTTATCGCCTACCTGGACGAAGTGCTGCCGCGCTATCCGGAACTGCAACCGCTGGCGGAGCTGCTCGACACGCGCATCCGTCCGGCCCTGGCGAGGCTGTCGGCATGAAGGCGCTGATCTTCGCCGCCGGCCTGGGCGAGCGCATGCGCCCGCTCACCGACACCACCCCCAAGCCCTTGCTCGCGGTCGCGGGCAAGCCGCTGATCGAGTGGCATCTGAAAAAACTGGCGGTCTGCGGCGTGCGCGAGGTCGTGGTCAACACCTCCTGGTTGGCCGATCGCTTCCCGCAGGCATTGGGCGACGGCGCGCGCTGGGGCCTGCGCATCGTCTATTCCTACGAAGGCGGCACACCGCTGGAAACCGGCGGCGGCATGCTGCACGCCCTACCGCTGCTCGGCGATGCGCCGTTCCTGCTGGTCAACGGCGACATCTGGACCGACTTCGATTTCGCGCGCCTGCCGCGCGAGCCGGCCGGACTGGCGCACCTGGTGATGGTGGACCGACCGCCGCAAGCCACCCAGGGCGATTTCGCGCTAGACACCGACGGCCTGGTGCGCAGCGACGGCGAACAGCGCCTGACCTATGCCGGCCTGGGCATCTACCGGCCGCAGTTGCTGGACGGCTGGCGCGAACACAGCAGCGACCCGGGCGCCGACGATCCGCTGCCGCGCTTCCGCTTGGCGCCGATCCTGCGCGCGCACATGGCCGCCGGCCGCATCAGCGGCGAGCACCATCGCGGACGCTGGACCGACGTGGGCACGCCGCAGCGGCTGCAGCAGTTGGATACGGAACTGAGCGGGAACCCGACTTGAGCGGCGACCACGGCTTCAGCGAGGAGCAGCGCCACGGCGTCTACCGCGCGATCTTCGAGCGACGCGACGTGCGCTCGCAGTTCCGGCCCGACCCGATCCCCGCCGAGGTGCTGGAGCGACTGCTGCGCGCCGCGCATCACGCGCCGTCGGTGGGTTTCATGCAGCCCTGGGATTTCGTGGTCATAGACGACGCCCAGGTCAAGCAGCGGGTCAAAGCCCTGCACGAACACGCCAACGCCCAGGCCGCACACAACTACCGCGACGAACGCGCCGCGTTGTACCGCCGGCTCAAGCTGGAAGGCATCGTCGACAGCCCGCTCAACCTGTGCGTGACCTGCGACCGCGAACGCGGCGGCGAACACGTGCTGGGCCGCAACACCATGCTCGACGCCGACTTGTTCAGCGCCTGCCTGGCCGTGCAGAACCTGTGGCTGGCCGCGCGCGCCGAAGGCATAGGCGTGGGCTGGGTCAGCATCCTGGAACCCGCGGACCTGAGCTGCGTGCTGAACCTGCCCGAACGCGTGGTGCCGGTGGCTTACCTGTGTCTGGGCTATGTGGAGGAATTCCTGCCGCAGCCGGAACTGCAGGCGCAGGGCTGGCGTTCGCGCCTGCCGATGGGCGGCTTGCTGCACGGCAACGGCTGGGGCGGCGAACTGACGCACAGCCCGTTCCTGCAAGCCTTGCAGGCGGCGGTCGAAGCCGGCGATCCGCCGACACCCTGAGCGGCCGCCGCGACGGCTGGCATGCGAAAGCGACCTGCTAGCATGCGCGTCGACATGACCGACACCCTCAAACCGCTCAGCAAATTCCTCAGCCTGATCCTGCGTCACGACCCCGAGGCCATCGGCCTGCAACTGGACGAACAGGGCTGGGCCGACGTCGACGAACTCATCGCCAAAGCCGCAGCGCACGGCAAGCGCTACGACCACGCGCTGTTGCAGCAGCTGGTCCGCGACAACGACAAGCAGCGCTTCAAACTCAGCGACGACGGCCGCCGTATCCGCGCCAACCAGGGCCACTCGATCGAGATCGATCTGGCCCTGATGCCGATCGCACCGCCGGACTCGCTGTACCACGGCACCGCCACCCGCTACGCCGACGCGATCCGCGCACAAGGCTTGCGCAAGCAAAGCCGCCAGCAGGTGCACCTGTCCAGCGACCGCGACACCGCGCACAAGGTCGGCAGCCGCCACGGCCGCCCGGTCGTGCTGCACGTGCGCGCGGGCGAGATGCACGCACGCGGCGCGGCCTTCTTTCGCGCCGACAACGGCGTGTGGCTGACCGACGCGGTGGCGGCGGAATTCATCGACTGGCCCGACGAGGCCGCTGCCCCCTAAGCTCACCGCCCGACACGCTCAGGAGATCGCCGTGCGCTCACGCCTCATGCTGTCTGTGCTGTTGCTGACTTCCGCCTTCGCCGCGCCCGCGTTCTCCGCCGCCGTGCGCGAGATCGTCCTCAGCCAGCCCTGCGAAGGCTGCGAGGCGGTGTTCGACGGGCTGCCCGCCAAGCCGGCCTCGGCGTCGCGGCTGGCGCCCGCCAACGAGCCCGGCCAAGCCTTGTTGCTGAGCGGCACCGTGCGCCTCAACGCACGCAGCGGGCCGGGCGCGCCGGTGCCAGGCGTGATCGTGTACGCCTACCAGACCGACCGCGGCGGTGTGTACCCGCACGACGCGCGCCTGTCCGGGGCCGCCGCGCGACACGGCCGCCTGCGCGGCTGGGCGGTGACCGATGCGCAGGGCCGCTACAGCTTCCGCACGATCCGCCCCGGCGGCTACCCCAGCAGCGACGAGCCCGAACACATCCACCTGCACGTGATCGAGCGCGGGCGCTGCACCTACTACCTGGGCGATGTGTTGTTCGACGACGATCCGCGCCTGACTCCGGCGCGGCGCGCGCAGCAGCGCCTGGCTTACGGCGGCAGCGGCATCGCCCGCCCACAGGGCGACGCGCGCAGCGGCTGGCGCGTGCAGCGCGATATCGTGCTGGGTTTGAACGTGCCGGGGTATGCGCGCTGCGGGCGTTGAGCCGCTGGCTCGGTTGAATGCTTTGGGTTGGGCACGGCGGTCGAGCGCTTTGGGTAGGAGCGGCGTAAGCCGCGACCGCGCCACTACGCCAACGACGCAGGCCACGACGATGGCTGCTCAACACCCAGCTCACGACGCAAGCGAGTCCCGCAATCGCGGCTCACGCCGCTCCCACAGAAGGCATTCAGCGTCTGCACGTGCTTGGATATCCGAACACGGGTTCAACGGTGATCGGCGGAGTCGCGCGCGAACGCCATATCGCGGAGCGACGTGAGTGGCGCGTGCGCAGGCGTCTTTGATTCCTGTGGGAGCGGCGTGAGCCGCGATTCGTTAGCGCGGCGGGTCGCGCATGCCACGCAAGCCAGTGTCGCGGTCGCGGCTTACGCCGCTCCTACAGGGGGATTGCGAGCGTTCTCGCGAGGTCGATGGTGGTGACCTCGATACGCTGGCCGCGACGCTGGCCGCGCCGCATTGCGGGGTGACGCACCTGGCCTCAGCGCTGCTCCAGCGTCTGCTTCAAAAACGGCACGGTGATGCGGCGTTGCGCTGCCAGCGAGGCGCGGTCGAGGCGGTCGAGCAAGGCGGTCAGGCCGGCCAGATCGCGGTCGACACGCTTGAGCAGCCAATCCAGCGCGGCTTCTTCCAACACCAGCCCGCGGCGCTGCGCGCGCTGGCGCAACACTTCGGCGCGGCCGTCGTCGTCCAGCGGCGACAGTGCGATGCGCGCGCATTGCGACAGGCGCGAGCGCAGGTCCGGCAGCGTCAGCGCCAGGCCGTCGGGCGCTTCGCGGCCGGCGTAAATCACCGCCGCACCGGCGGCGCGGGCGCGGTTGTGGGCGTCGAACAAGGCGATCTCGTCCTCGCGCGTGCCGGCGATGGCGTCCAGCCCGTCCAGGGCCAGCAGGTCGTTGCCTTCCAGCGCCTCCAGCGCGTCGCGCGCGCGGCCGGCGGCCGCCATCAGCGGCAGATAGGCGGCGCGGCGGCCGGCGGCTTCGGCCTCGGCGCAGGCGCCCAGCAGCAGATGGGTTTTGCCCACGCCCGCCGGGCCGGCCAGGTACAGCCAGTCGGAACTCGGTCCGCGCGCCAACGCGCGCAGCTGCTCAAGGCTGCCCTCCGGTGCCGCGACGAAGGTGTCCAGTCGCTGATCCGGCGGGTAGCGCAACGCCAGCGGCAGCTGCTTGGCGGTCATCGACGCAAGCTCACTCGGCCTCGCGCTCCGTCGGCGCCGGCATGTTGTGCGGCGTCGGCTCCAGCAGGATCGCCGACGGCGTGCCCGCGTACAGGCGGCTGCGCGTGTAACGCTCCTGCGCGTAGCGCAACAGCACGTTGGTCACCGCCGCCACCGGCAGCGCCAGCAGCATGCCGAGGAAGCCGAACAGCTGGCCGCCGGCGAGCACGGCGAAGATCACCGCCACCGGATGCAGGCCGATGCGGTCGCCGACCAGCTTGGGCGTGAGCCAATAGCCTTCGATCAGCTGGCCGATGCCGAACACGGTCAGCACGCCGGCCACGTACTTCCAGTCCCCGAACTGCACCAGCGCGGCGATGCTGCCCAGCACGATGCCGCTGGCCGGGCCCAGATACGGAACGAAGGTCAGCAGGCCGGCGATCAGGCCGATCAGGATGCCCAGATCCAGACCCACCGCCCACAGGCCCAGGCCGTACATCACGCCCAGGATCAGCATCACCAGGAACTGGCCGCGCAGGAACGCGCCGAGCACGTCGCTGGACTCGCGCGCGAGGCGGCCGACGGTGTCCAGGTGATTGCGCGGAATCAGCGAGGCCACGCGGGCGACCATCAGGTCCCAGTCGCGCAGGAAGAAGAAGGTGATCACCGGCAGCAGGGCGAGGTTGGCGACCACGCCGATCAGGGCGAAGCCCGAACGCGACAGATAGCCCAGCGCCGTGGTGGCGACGCCGCCGGCGCGCTCCCAGTTGCTGCGCACCAGCTGCGAGATGTGCTCCAGATCCAGCCACACCGTGATTTCGAAACCGGTGCGCGCCTCCACCCACGGCAGCGCGGTGTTCATGAACCAGTCGCGGTAGCTGGGCAGCGACGCGATCAGGGTCGAGATCTGTCGCTCGATCAGCGGCACCAGGATCACCAGCACCAGCAGCACCAGCAGCGCCATCGCCGTGAACACCAGGGTCACGGCGACGTTGCGCGAACGGCCGGCGCGCTCCAGGCGGTCGACCAGCGGGTCGCCCAGCCAGCCCAGCATCGCCGCCACCACGAACGGGGTCAGCACCGGCGCCAGCAGCCACAGCAGCCAGCACGCGCCCACGCCGAGCGCGGCCCACTGCAGGCGGCGCAGGAACTGGGCGATGTCGTGCAAGGGGGTGGTTTCCATCCGGAGGAGTCCTGTCGGTTGCGAGCGTGCGGCGCGCCGGCGGGCGGCGCGGCGCGTTTCGTGGTCGCGCGGTTCGTGTGGGCCTGGGTTCGATCAGCGCAGGCGGTAGACCGGCGGCTGGCCTTCCAGGCCTTCCTGCGCCTCGATCACGTCGTCGCCCTCGCTCATGCGCTTGAGGCCCTGCAGACCGGAGATCAGGTCCAGCTCCAGCTCGACGCCGCCCGGGGTGGCGCGTATCGGCGTGAGCTTGCGCACCACGGCCAGGCGCTGCAGATAGCCGGCCAGGCGGATGTAGTCGTCGCTGCTGGTCAGGCCGGTGAAGGTGACACGGTAGATGCCCGGCGGACCCGCGGCGGAGCCGCGCTTGGCGTAGCGGCGCATCAGCGCGTCGGCCGCGCCGTCGGCGCCGCCGGCCATGGCGCGGCGCGCGTCGGCCTCTTCGCTGGTCCAGGTCGACAGCACCTTGCCGCTGTCGACGAAGATCCAGTCGGCCTTCCAGCCGGCCTTGGAGCGGTAGAGCTTGCCGATCAGCTGCATCGGCGGGCTGTAACGGGCCGAGGCGCGCGCCACCGCGGCGCTGTCGCCGCGCCAGATCGCGCCGACCGCGGCCTGTTCAGCCGCGTTGCCGGTGGGCAGGCCCAGCCGGTAGCCGCGCTCGACGGCGCGGTTCAGGGTCGAGCGGGCGGCGTTGGCCTGGGCCAGGCCGACCAGGCGCGGACCGCTGCCGTCGTCGATCGCCAGCCACAGCACCGGCTTGGGGCGCGGCGTCGGCCACACCGGCAGGCCCAGCACCGAGGCCAGGCTGTCGACCTGGCCCTGGTCGAAATTGACCACCAGGGTGGTGCGGTAGCTGGGTGCCCCGGTCGGGCCCACGCCCTCGTCCTGACGGTAGTCGTAGCCGGCCACGTAGTCCTTGGCGCGGCGCAGCTCCTGGCCCACGCCCGGGCGCGCGGCCGCGCCGCGGTCGCCGGACAGCTTGCCCAGCACCTGCGCCAGCGCGCGCGCGAATCCGGCGTTGCGCTCGGCCTCGCCCTGGCCGTTGACCGGCACTTCGGCCGCGTAAACGCCCTCGGCCTTGGCGCGATCGCCCTCGACACGCTGCGCCCAGGCGGCAGAGCTCGCCAGCAGCAGGGTCGCGACCAGAAAAACGCGGATTGCCCGAACCATCGCTGTCCCTAGTAGGTGCGTAATGGAGGAAATGGTGCCGTAGTGGGGCCGGAACGTCCATTCGCGCGCTCGGCGACTGTTAAAATGCCAGGCTTATCCTCTTTACGCGCCCGCCGGAGCCGCCGTGACCGCTTCCACCCCCGACGCTCCCACTCCCCTGACCTACCGCGATGCCGGCGTCGACATCGACGCGGGCAACGCCCTGGTCGAACGCATCAAGCCGATGGTCAAGCGCAGCTTCCGTCCCGAAGTGATGGGCGGGCTGGGCGGTTTCGGCGCGCTGTTCGACCTGTCGGGCAAGTACCGCGAGCCGGTCCTGGTCTCGGGCACCGATGGCGTGGGCACCAAGCTCAAGCTGGCCCAGCAGCTGGGCCGCCACGACAGCATCGGCATCGACCTGGTCGGCATGTGCGTGAACGACGTGCTGGTGCAGGGCGCCGAGCCGCTGTTCTTCCTCGACTACTTCGCCACCGGCAAGCTCGACGTCGACACCGCCGCGGCCGTCGTCAGCGGCATCGCCATCGGCTGCGAGCAGTCCGGCTGCGCCCTGATCGGCGGCGAAACCGCCGAGATGCCCGACATGTACCCGCCGGGCGAATACGACCTGGCCGGCTTCACCGTCGGCGCGGTCGAAAAATCGCAGCTGCTCGACGGCAGCCGCGTGAGCGAGGGCGATCTGCTGATCGGCCTGGCCTCCAGCGGTCCGCATTCCAACGGCTACTCGCTGATCCGCCGCATCTACGACCGCGCCGGCCGCCCGGCCGACACCGACCTGGGCGGCGTCACGCTGATCGACGCGCTGATGGCGCCGACCCGTCTGTACGTGAAGCCGGTGCTGGAGCTGCTGCGCGCCAACGGCGGCGAGCACACGATCCACGGCATGGCCCACGTCACCGGTGGCGGCCTGACCGAAAACATCATCCGCGTGGTGCCCGACGGCCTCGGCCTGGACATCGACGCCTCGTCCTGGGAACTGCCGCCGGTGTTCCAGTGGCTGCAGCGCGAAGGCGCGGTGCCGCAGGAAGAGATGTGGCGCACCTTCAACTGCGGCATCGGCTTCGTGCTGATCGTGGCGCCGCAGGATGCCGCCGCGGTCGAGGCGGAGCTGCAGCGCATGGCGCTGCCGAACTGGCGCATCGGCCGCGTGGTCGCGCATACCGACGGCGAACGCGTGCACATCGGCTAAGCCGCGCATGACGCAGGCACCGGGACGCATGAGCACCGTCCAGCGGCTGGCGCTGGGCGCGGTGCTGATCGTGTTCGCGCTGAGCTGGATCGCGCCGACCAGCCCGTTCGAACAGGGCATGCACAGCGTGCTGACCGTGGTCGGCCTGGCCTGGCTGTGGTGGCACAACCGGCGCTGGCCGATGCGCGACGGGCACTTCGCCGCGATCTGCGTGTTCATGATCGCGCACTGCATCGCCGCGCGCTGGCTGTATTCCTACGTGCCCTACGACCGCTGGATCCAATGGGCGACCGGCGGCTGGTCGTTGGACCGCGCGCTGGGTTTCCAGCGCAATCACTTCGACCGCCTGATCCACTTCCTCTACGGCGTGTGCTTCGCGCCGGCGGTGCGCGAGTATTTCCGCCAGCGCTGGCCGGCGCTGAGCGCGCGCCAGGCCTTCGTGCTGGCGATCGCCGCGATCATGTGCAGCAGCCTGATCTACGAATGGATCGAGTGGGCGATCGCGCTGGGCATGTCGCCGGAAGCGGCCGAGTCCTACAACGGCCAGCAAGGCGACGTCTGGGACGCGCACACCGACATGTTCCTGGCCACGCTGGGCGCGTTCGCGGCCTGGCCGGGGCGACGCGCGGCCAAGTGAGCGCCGACCTGCTGCCGCCGGCCCTGCAGGACTTCGAACAGCGCGTCGCCGCGGTCGACTGGAACGCCTACCCGCGTCCGCCCTGGAGCGACGCCGCGCAGGTGCGCGACGCGCTGCGGCAGGCGCTGCGCGCGCACGACCGCGCCGGCAGCGTCGCGGCCTATCACGCGCTGCTGTATGCGGTCGGCAACAACCACGCCGGCACCTATCACGCGATCGCGCTGGCGGTGCTGCCGTTCCTGGCCGAGCTGATGCGGCACGGCGCCGGCTGGCCGCGCAGCACCGCGTTGGAGGCCTTCGTCGACCTGGCGTTCTCGTTCGAACCCGACGCCGGACAGGAAACCGCGGCCACCGAGCTGGCGCGCCAGGCGCGCGCGCTGCGGCCGGTGCTGGAAGCCATCGCCGCCGAGGGCGGCGCCGACGCAGCGGCCGCGCACGACGCGCTGCTCGCGCTGGAGCCCGGGACCGGCTGAACGCCCTGTCCGGGCGGGCCACGGCGGCCCGGACCGGACCGAAGGGCGCATCGGCCAGTCCAACGGCGCCCCGCCTCGCCGCATCGCGGCCGGATTCTTGCGACACTGCCGGCGCCGGCGATGGCCGCGCCGGCGCTATCCCATCCACTCGGCACCGGCCAACCGTCATGGAGGACGCATGGGCGCTTGGGGCATCGGCTCGTTCGACAACGACCACGCCAGCGATTGGCTGCTGGACCTGCTGGAAGGCGACGACCTGGCGCCGATGCGCGCCGCGATCGCGCAGGTGCTGGCCGAGGACGACTACCTGGACTCCGACCTCGCCGTCGAAGCCCTGGCCGCGATCGAGGTGCTGGCCGCCACCCTGGGCCGCCCCACCGTCGCGGCGCAGGAAGAAGAGGAGTTCCGCGAATGGCTGGCGCGCCTGCAACTGCAAGGCGACGCCAGCCTGGTGCCCGACGCGCTGCGCGCGATCGAACGCATCCTGGCGCCGGACTCGGAGCTGCGCGAACTGTGGGAAGAAACCGAGGATTACGCCGACTGGTGCGCGGATGTCGCGCGCCTGCGCTCGCACGTGAGCGCCTAGCGTTGCGGCGGGCCGCGCGCCCGCGGCGTATCGCCTAAAATGCGGGCCCGCTCCCCGGATCGCCGCCCGCATGCCACAGCCTCCCCGGATCGCCGTACTCGCCTCCGGGCGCGGCAGCAACCTGCAGGCCGTGCTGGACGCGATCGCGGATGGACGGCTGGCGGCGCAAGTAGTCGGGGTGTATTCGGACCGGCCCGCCGCCGCCGCGCTGCAACGCGTGCCCGAAGCGCTGCGCTGGAGCGCCGTCCCCGCGCGCTACCCCAGCCGCGCCGACTACGACGCCGCCCTGACCGACGCCGTGGCCGCGAGCGCGCCGGACTGGGTGCTGTGCGTGGGTTACATGCGCATCCTCAGCGACGGCTTCGTGCAGCGCTTCCGCGGCCGCCTGCTCAACATCCACCCCTCGCTGCTGCCCAAGCACCGCGGCCTGCACACGCATGCCCGCGCGATCGAGGACGGCGATGCCGAACACGGCGCCAGCGTGCATTTCGTGATTCCCGAACTCGACGCCGGCGCGGTGATCGCGCAGGCGGTGGTGCCGGTGGCCGCGGACGACGACGCCGAGCGCCTCGCCGCGCGCGTACTTTCGGTGGAACACCCGCTGCTGCTGGCCACACTGCAGCTGGCCGTCGCGGGCCGGATTGCTGAACAGGGCGCAACGGTCACCCTGGACGGTCATCCGTTATTTACCCCACTGCGTTTAGATTCCGCCGGAAATTCATTGAATCGCTGATCCTCGGCGTCTCACCGGCCCCTCGCACGTGGCGCCCGCCGCGCCCCTCTCCGTCCGTCCCGCGACGCTTCGCGACCCCAGGACCCCGCTCCCGCCATGAAGCCCCTGTTGCCCCTGCTCGCAGCCGCCCTGTTCGGCGCGCTGCTTCCCGGACGCGCCTGCGCCCTGGAGCCGTTCGTGGCCGACTATCAGGTCTACAACAGCGGCAAGGCGCTGGGCGACGCGACCATGCAGGTGCTGCCCTCGGGCGGGCACTGGCGCGTCGATCTGGATATCCGCGCCGAGCGCGGCATGATGGGCCTGGCCGGCGCCGCCGCGCAGCAGAGCACCGTGTTCGATCTGATCGGCGACGCCTACCGTCCGCTGAGCCAGGCGCTGGTGCGCAAGGTGGTGTTCTCCAAGCGCCAGGTGATCGGCCTGTACGACTGGAACAAGGGCAGCGCGCGCTGGACCGGCGACGTCAAGGAAAGCCGGCAGAAGCCCATCGCGCTGCAGGACGGCGACATGAGCGGCCTGCTGATCAACCTGGCCGTGGTCCGCGACGCCCAGCCCGGCAAGACCCTGAACTACCGCTTCGTCGACGGCGGCCGCGCGCGCCCGCACCAGTACGTGGTCGCGCAGGAACTGGAAAGCGTGTCGGTCGCCGACATGGGCTACAACGCCATGCGCGTGAATCGCGTGCAAAGCGGCAACGAAGAGACCGTGATTTGGGTCGTGGAAGGCGTTCCGACCCCCGTTCGCATACTCCAACGCGAAAACGGTCAAGATACCTACGACCTGCGTCTGGTCGAATATCGAGGAGTGCAACGATGACCCCCACCCCCAAGGTCCCGTCCTTGCGTCTGTCGTCCTGGCTGCTGGCGGGCGCCCTGCTGACGGCAAGCCTGCCCGCACTGGCGATCAAACCCTTCAGCGCCGACTACACCGCCAGCTACATGGGCATGCAGGGCAACGGCCGCATGACCCTGGCCGCGGCCGGTCCCGGCCGCTGGAAGTACAGCCTGGAAGTCAGCAGCCCCTTGGCCAACCTCAGCCAGTCGACCGTGTTCGAGGACAAGGGCGGCCAATGGCGCCCGCTATCGGGCAGCGATTCGAGCAAGGTGCTGACGCGTAAGCAGGTCAAGAACGCGACCTACGACTGGAACCGCGGCGTGGCCACCTGGACCGGCGACGTCAAGGCCAACCGCGCCGGCCCGATCCCGCTGGTCGCCGGCGACCTCGACGCCCTGCTGATCAACCTCGCGCTGGTGCGCGACGCGGGCGCCGGCAAGACCCTCAATTACCGCATGGTCGAGGACGGCCGCGTCAAACAGCTGACCTACACCGTGGCCGGCAAGGAAACCATCGACGTCGGCGGCAAAAGCCAGAGCGCGACCAAGCTGATCAGCAGCAACGGCGACAAGCAGACCATCGCCTGGGTCGTCGACGGCATGCCGGTGCCGGCGCGCATCCTGCAGCGCGACAAGGGCCAGGACGCGATCGACCTGCGCGTGCGCGGCGTGCGCTGATATCGGGCGCGTCCGCTGACGCGGCAACGAAAAGCCCCGCGATCGCGGGGCTTTTTTCATGCGCCGAACGCCGCGCGCATGCCGCGTATCGTCGCGGCACCGCCGCGCCGACCGTCAGGCCAGCATCGGAAGCTTCGCCTTGCACGACCACACGCCTTGCCGACATCCGGCCTGGGCGTAGCGCCCTTGCATGTAGTCGACCCCATGCGCGTCGTCCCGCGGCACCTCGCTAAAGGTCATGGCGTCGGCCGGCAAGGGCCGCGCGATGCCGCGCGCGGCATCGTAGCGTCCGATCTGGAAACGCGGCTCGATCGTGGCCGGGTAAGCGCTGCTATGGCCATCGGCCAGCAGGATCAGGGCGCCGTCCTTGACGCCGCAGGATGGGTCGATGATGGACGCGCCGCAGGACGCGACCAGTTGCAGATCCGGGCGAGGCATATTCGGGCCGAGCACGCGCGACAGATGAGCCAGATCGTTGCTCAGCGCCTGCTGGCCGTGATTCAAGCCCAGCTCCACGCCCAGCGTCATGTCGTCCCAGCGGATCATATGATCCATATCCTGGCTGGGGTTCAGAGCGTAGCGGCCCGCCACGCTCTGGTCGGTGCCGGCCAGGCGCGCAACGGCGTTGTCGTCCAGACTCGAACGGTAATGCTGCTCTACCAGCACATACGGCACCGAGGCGTCCCTCTGTGCGCGTCGGCCGCGTATCAGTATCGTGGTGTTGAGCAAATCGCCTTGAAACCTCTCCGTCGATAGCGCCGAGCAATGGCTGCCGGCCAAGACCAGCCAATTCTCGAACAACGGCGTGCCGTTGATGGCGTTATACAGAGCTTCAGCGAGCTCGTAGCGCGTCGAGTGGTCGTACGCGCCGAACCCGGTGTCGGTGGCCGGCACGATGGCGTGCCCCCCTTTGCGGAACAGGAATTCCGGTGCCAGGAACACCTTCAAGGTGTCCGCATCGCTGGCGCCACTGATATGCGCGTAGGTCTGCGCCGTCCAATGCAGCACATTGATCAGACGCTGAGCGCGCGCCTGCAGGTCCGGATCGGTCAACTCGATCCGCGGCGCGCCGCTGGCGGGTATCGGTTTGCCGGGCGGTGTCGCGTAGTAAGTGGGCAGCATCCATGCGAACGGCAGCAGATACCGGTAACCGCCGTTGTCGGCACCGCCGCGCACGAGCGTTTCGATTTCCATGAAGTCTCCGTCAAAGGCCGTGGGTCGCGCATCGTGCCGTCCGAATCGAAGCCGGACGACAGGCAGCGCGAGATCGTTCCCCTACTACAGACGCCGCAACCAGGACGCGCTCAGCGCCCCTGATCGTTCTTTTCGCGCGAGCGATCGCGCAACAGATACAGCTCCGGGATTTCCGGCAAGGCGTGCAACAGTTCTGAGCTGCGGCTGCACATGCTCACCGAATGCGGCGCATCCGCATGCAGGTACAGGACATGAACGCTGTTCGCCTCGACCGGATACCCGCACATGCAGCACTGCACGATGGTCTGCGTGGTGAAGCGCTGCCCGACCCGGTAAGGCCCTTTCCAGGCTTCGGCCACTTCCCACTCGACCCGCTGCCCTTCGTCCACCGCTCCGTGCGTCTTCGATTCGCCAGACGGCATGGGGCCGTTCGTCACCGAAATCGCCTTGGCCGCGACCACCACGCCGGACTCGTCGAACGAGGAGGCGATGTCGCCCGGCGGGACGCAGCTGCAGGCCTGCGCCACTCGCGGGAGCAATGAAGCAACCAGTATCAGAGCAGCAAGGGCGATGGCGCGCATGCGGCGATCATGCACGAGCCCACCGCCGCTAGCCAGGGCCGCCCACAAACAAACAGCCCCGCCGTAGCGGGGCTGGACGTCGGCACGTGGGCGCTCGGCGATCAGCCGATACGCCGGATCTTCGCCCCCAGCTGCGACAGCTTGGCTTCGATGTTCTCGTAGCCGCGGTCCAGGTGGTAGATGCGATCGATCGTGGTCTCGCCGCTGGCGACCAACCCGGCCAGGATCAGCGAGGCCGAGGCGCGCAGGTCGGTGGCCATCACCGGCGCGCCGCTGAGCTTGGGCACGCCGCGCACCACCGAGGTGTGGCCGTCGACGCGGATGTCCGCGCCCAGGCGCAGCAGTTCGTTGACGTGCATGAAGCGGTTTTCGAAGATGGTTTCGTTGATCACGCCGGCGCCTTCGGCGATGCAGTTGAGCGCCATGAACTGCGCCTGCATGTCGGTCGGGAACGCCGGGTACGGCGCGGTGGTCAGGTCGACCGAGCGCGGGCGGCGGCCGCCCATGTCCAGGGTGATGCGGTCGCCGTCGACTTCGATCTTTGCGCCGGCGTCGCGCAGCTTGTCCAGCACGGCGTCGAGCGTGTCGGCGCGGCTGTGGGTGGTGGTGACGCGGCCGCCGGTCATCGCGGCGGCGACCAGGAAGGTGCCGGTCTCGATGCGGTCGGGCAGCACGTCGTGGCTGCCGCCGTGCAGGCGTTCGACGCCGTGCACGACGATGCGGCCGCTGCCGGCGTGCTCGATGTTGGCGCCCAGCGCGTTGAGGCAGTCGGCCAGGTCGACGACTTCCGGTTCCATCGCGGCGTTTTCGAGCACGCTGGTGCCTTCGGCCAGCACCGCGGCCATGAGCACGTTCTCGGTGCCGGTCACGCTGACCACGTCGAAGACGAAGCGCGCGCCCTTGAGGCGGCCCTTGCGATGGGCCTTGATGTAGCCGTTCTCGACCGTGATCTCCGCACCCAGCGCCTGCAGGCCCTTGATGTGCTGATCGACCGGACGCGAACCGATCGCGCAACCGCCCGGCAGCGAGACTTCGGCCTCGCCGTACTTGGCCAGCAGCGGGCCCAGCACCAGCACCGAGGCGCGCATGGTCTTGACCAGCTCGTAAGGCGCGACGTGGCTGTTGACCGTGGTCGGGTCGACGGTGACGGTGGCGCCGTCGGTGACCACGCCGGCGCCGAGTTCGCCCAGCAGCTTGGCGGTGGTGACCACGTCGTGCAGATGCGGCACGTTGCGGATGGTCACCGGCGCGTCGGCCAGCAGGGTCGCGCACAGGATGGGGAGCACGGCGTTCTTGGCGCCGGAAATCTGGACTTCGCCGTTCAGTGCCGGCCCGCCCTCGACCACGATCTTCTGCATGGATTGTCTACTCGGTTCAGGCCGCGGCGGCTTCTTCGGGGGTCAGGGTCTTCAGCGCGAGGGCGTGGATTTCGCCGCCCATGCGTTCGCCCAGGGTGGCGTAGACCAGACGGTGGCGGGCCAGCGGCAACTTGCCGCGGAAGGCCTCGGCCACGACGGTGGCTTCGAAATGCACGCCGTCGTCGCCGCGCACGTCGGCGCGGGCGCCCGGCAGGCCCTGTTCGATCAAGGATTGGATGGTTTCGGCGTTCACGTCTGGGGCACAGCCTTGGATTCGGTCGGAGGACGACGGCACGACGGTCGGCGCGATGCTGCGCGCGGCCCGGCGAGCCGTGAGGGATGGGGATGCCGCTGGCGGCCCGCCTGGCGGAGGTCCGCGACGCGCCCGTGCGGGACGCATCGCGTGTCGCCAGCCCGGAATCCAGCGGGCGCGCTCGCGGCGCCGCCAGCGCTTGCGCGCGGGTTGCGCCGACGCGGCCAGTCCCTGGCCGCGCTAGCTGGGCGTCACGACGCCCGGCTAGACGGGCATTCAGCGGACGAACCGCATAGAATTCGCGGATTAGCCTAGCGGAAAGCCCCGCGGTCCGGAATGGCGGCACGGGAACGGCCCGTCCTGCCGGCCACGCGACCCAGCCGACCCGGCCCTTGCGCCGCGGCCCGCCGGCCCCCTTTCGACCCGGAGCGTCCGCCGCTCCGTCTCCAGAGCGACCTGTGCCGATGACGATGCCTTCCCTCAACGCGGCCCCCGCCCCGCACCCGGTCTCCGACGCCGGCCTGGCCGCCAGCGGCCGGCGCGTGTTCGAGATCGAGGGCCAGGCGCTGGCGGCGGTCGCGCAGCGGCTGGACGGCGCCTTCACCGCGGCCTGCCGGCTGATGCTGGAATCGCGCGGCCGCGTGGTCTGCACCGGCATGGGCAAATCCGGCCACGTCGCGCGCAAGATCGCCGCGACCCTGGCCTCGACCGGCACCCCGGCCTTCTACGTGCACCCGGGCGAAGCCGGCCACGGCGATCTGGGCATGATCACCGACGCCGACATCGTGCTGGCCCTGTCCTATTCGGGCGAGAGCGACGAGGTGCTGATGCTGCTGCCGGTGCTCAAGCGCCAGGGCAACAAGCTGATCTCGATGACCGGCCGCGCGCAGTCGACGATGGCGCGCGAGGCCGACGTGCACCTGGACGTCAGCGTGCCGGCCGAAGCCTGCCCGCTGGCGCTGGCGCCGACCTCCAGCACCACCGCCTCGCTGGCGATGGGCGACGCGCTGGCGGTGGCGCTGCTGGAGGCGCGCGGCTTCACCGCCGACGACTTCGCGCGCTCGCACCCGGCCGGCGCGTTGGGCCGGCGCCTGCTGCTGCACATCACCGACATCATGCATGCCGGCGAGGACGTGCCGCGCATCACAGCCGACGCCAGCGTCAGCGAGGCGCTGGTGGAGATGAGCCGCAAGCGCCTGGGCATGACCGCGGTGGTCGACGACGGCGGCCGCCTGCTGGGCCTGTACACCGACGGCGACTTGCGCCGCACCCTGGACGATCCGGGCGTGGACCTGCGCTCGACCCGCATCCTCGAGGTGATGACGCGCGCGCCCAAGACCATCGGCCCGGAGGCGCTGGCGGTGGAGGCCGCCCAGCTCATGGAAACCCACAAGATCAGTGGCCTGCTGGTGGTGGACGCTGAACAGCGCGTGGTCGGCGCTCTCAATATTCATGACTTGTTGCGCGCTAGAGTGGTTTAAAGGCCAGGATTCGGGATCCGCGATCCCCTGACCGCCCGATCGCCCCACCTGCAGCCCGCGGCCCACCCCTTTCCGAATCCCCCCACGTGCCCTACAGCCACCTCAACGACTACCCCGCCGAAGTCCGCGAACGCGCCGCCCGCATCCGGCTGGCCTGCTTCGACGTCGACGGCACCCTGACCGACGGCCGCCTGATCTTCGACAGCGAGGGCCGCGAGCTCAAGGCCTTCCACGTCCACGACGGCCAGGGCCTGGTGTTGCTGCGCAAGACCGGCTTCGCGGTGGCGTTCGTGACCGCGCGCGCCAGCACCATCGCCGAGCAGCGTGCCGCCGAACTGGGCCTGGAAGCGCACACGCGCGTGGCCGACAAGCTGGCCTGCGTGCGCGAGATCGCCCAGCGCCTGGGCATCGGCCTGGACGAGGTCGCCTTCATGGGCGACGACCTGCCCGACCTGCGCGTGATGGCCCATGTCGGCCTTTCGGTCGCGCCGGCCAACGCCCACCCCTGGGTGCGCGAGCGTGTGCACTGGCGCACCGGCGCGCAGGGCGGCGCCGGCGCCGGCCGCGAACTGTGCGACCTGCTGCTGGCCGCGCAGGGCCACGCCGAGCGCGTGCTGGCGCAGGTGCTGGAATGAGCTGGCGCTCGATGATCACCGTGTTCCTGCTGCTGGGCGCGCTGGCCAGCGGCTGGGCGCTGTGGTCGCAGCGCAACAAGGACCACGGCGGCCCCAAGGCCGGCGGCCGCTCCGACTACGTGCTCAACGACTTCGAAGTGGTGGTGCTGGACAAGCAGGGCAAGGAATCCTTCACCTTACGCGCGCCCAAGCTGACCCGCGACCCCAATATCAAGACCATGGACATCGCCACGCCGACCTTCCTGATCCCGCCCGCGGCCGGTGCCGGCGGCGGCGCCTGGGAAGTGAAGTCCAAGAGCGCCTGGGTCAGCGCCAAGGCCGACGAGGTGCGTCTGCGCGGCCAGGTGCAGGCCGACAGCACCAACGCCGGCGGCAAGCCGATCAGCATCGCCACCGAGGAACTGAATGTGTTCCCCGACACCAACAAGGCGACCTCGGCCGTTCCGGTTAAGGTAGTTCAGCCCGGGACTATAATGACCGGCTCGGGATTGCAGGCCGATCTCGAAACCAAGAACGTCAACATCCCCAACGTCAAGGTCCGCTATGAAGCGAAAGCCCGCTAAGCCGCAGGTGCTGTGCCTGATCGTCGCCCTGCTGGCGGCCACCGCGGCGCATGCGCGTTCTTCGGACCGCAACCAGCCCATGGATGTCGGCGCCGACCACAGCAACTGCTCGGTCGCCAGCGACACCGGCCCCTGCGTCCTCACCGGCAGCGTCAAGATCGTCCAGGGCACCTTGGTCATCAACGCCGCCAAGGCCGACATCAAGCGCGCCGACGGCGACATCAGCTACGTCACGCTGACCGGCTCGCAGGTGACCTTGAAGCAGGAGCTCGACGACGGCTCGCCGTTCAACGGCCGCGCCAACAAAGTCGACTACGACATGCCCAAGGACACCGTGATCCTCACCGGCAACGCCTACGTCGACAAGGCCGGCGACACGATCAAGAGCGAGCGCATCGTCTACAACATGAAGACCGGCCAGATCGAAAGCGGTGGCACCGGCAGCCGCGTGAACCTGCGCCTGCAGCCCAAGGGCAAGCCCGCGACGCCGGCCAAGGGAGGCCGCTGATGCTGGTCGCCCGCGGCCTGCGCAAGGCTTACCGTTCGCGCGAAGTGGTGCGCGACTTCGGCCTGACGTTGGACGCCGGCGAAGTGGTCGGTCTGCTCGGTCCCAACGGCGCCGGCAAGACCACCTGCTTCTACATGATCGTCGGCCTGGTCCCGGCCGATGCCGGCCAGATCGTGCTGGACGGCAAGGACATCACCAGCGAGCCGATGTACGCGCGCGCCAAGTACGGCGTGGGCTATCTGCCGCAGGAACCGTCGGTGTTCCGCAAGCTCAGCGTGGCCGACAACCTGCGCCTGGTGTTGGAACTGCGCGACGACCTGGACCGCAACGGCCGCGAACGCGAGCTGGCCAACCTGATGGACGAGCTGCAGGTCGCCCATGTCGCCGACCAGATCGGCGCCAGCCTGTCCGGCGGCGAGCGCCGCCGCGTCGAAATCGCGCGCGCGCTGGCGGCCAAGCCGCGGCTGATGCTGCTGGACGAACCCTTCGCCGGTGTCGACCCCATTTCGGTCGGCGAGATCCAGCGAATCGTGCGCCACCTCAAGAATCGCGGCATCGGTGTGCTGATCACCGACCATAACGTGCGCGAGACCTTGGGCATTTGCGACCGGGCGTATATCCTCAACGAAGGCGGCGTGCTCGCGCAGGGGGCTCCGGACGCGCTGCTGGCCAATCCCGACGTCCGTCGCGTGTACCTGGGCGAAACCTTCCGCCTGTAGCCTTAGCCGATTGCACAATTCGATCGCGCAGGGTTCCAGGCGTGGCGTTCGCCCGACCCGGAACGCGCATGCGGCCGCCCGCCCTATCAGGTCGCGTTAGACACCCAGCATGAAGCCCCGCCTGCAAGCCTCGCTAGGACAACAGTTGGTGATGACGCCGCAGCTGCGTCAGGCCATCCGTCTGTTGCAGCTGTCGGCGGTGGAGCTGGAAGCCGAACTGGTCACCGCGGTGGAGAGCAATCCGCTGCTGGACTGGACCGAGACCGCGATCAGCGTCAGCAACGGCGCCGGCACCGGCAGCAGCGGCGACGAACGCGAGAGCAGCGCGCCCGAGTCCTCCGGCGAGGACCGCGAGTCGCTGCCGCCGGAAGCCGACTGGGGCGCCGGCGACGGCGAGCCCTGGTATCAGCGCATCGGCCCCTCCGACCAGGACGACGACGGCCCGGTCGCCGAACAGGTCGCCGATTCCGACACCCTGCACGACCACCTGCTGTGGCAACTGCACCTGAGCCCGCTGACCGCGCGCGACCGCCTGATCGGCGTGTCGCTGATCGAGGCCATCGACGACGACGGCTACCTGCGCGAGCCGCTGGACGCGATCGCCGCTTCGCTGGGCCCGGCGATCGACGCCGGCCTGGACGAGCTGACCACGGTGCTGCATCAGATCCAGCGCTACGACCCGGTCGGCGTGGGCGCCCGCTCGCTGGGCGAGTGCCTGCGCCTGCAACTGGGCCAGCTGCCCGCCGACACCGCCGGGCGCGAACTGGCCAACCAGCTCGCCAACGGGCCGCTGGAACGCCTGCCGCGCGTCGGCGTGGCCGGGCTGGCGGCCGAACTCAAATTGGACGTGGCCGAGGTCGAGACCGCGGTGCAGCTGCTGCGCTCGCTGGACCCGCGCCCGGGCGCCCAGATCGGCGCCATCGCCGCCGACACCTACGTGGCGCCGGACGTGGTGATCTGGCGCCAGCACGGTCTGTGGCGCGTCGCCCTGGCCGACGGCATGCGCCCACGGATTTCGATCCACCGCGGCTACGAGGGCATGATCCGCCATGCCAGCGCGGCCGATGCCAGTTACCTGCGCGGCCACCTGCAGGAGGCGCGCTGGCTGCTCAAGAGCCTGGAAGCGCGCGGCGACACCCTGCTCAAGGTGAGCCGCTGCCTGCTCAAGCAGCAGGCCGCGTTCCTGGAGTTCGGCGATAGCGCGCTGCGCCCGCTGACCCTGCGCGAGGTCGCCAACGAAATCGGCCTGCACGAATCCACGGTTTCGCGCGCGATCTCGCGCAAGTACGCGCGCACCCCGCGCGGCACCGTGCCGCTGCGCGCCTTTTTCGCCTCCGGCATCGAGACCGGCACCGGCGGCGAGGCCTCCAGCACCGCGATCCAGGCCATGATCCGGCGCCTGATCGAGGCCGAAAACCCGCGCAAGCCGCTGTCCGACGCGCGCCTGGCCGAAACCCTCAAGGCCACCGGCGTGCCGGTGGCGCGCCGCACCGTGGCCAAGTACCGCGAGGCGATGAGCATCCCGTCGTCGCAGGACCGGGTGCGGATCGGCTGAAGGCGGCCCTCAGCCGCCCTGCGGGCACCTACTCCCGCCGGCGGGAATGGGGACGCCCCACGCGTGGAGCACTCGCACTCTCCGCGTGGAACATTTTTCACACCCCGCATTAACTCCGTTTTTACTCTCGCCTCCGACTTTGGTCGCAGCTCCACGCCGAACCTGTATCGGATCCGGATTTTTAACGCCAGCCGCCAAATTTCGTGTCGCAAACCCCTTGCGCGCCATCGCCATCGTGCGATGCTGGGCTCGTGGCTCCGGCTACGGAGCCGCATTCCCTGCAACGTGTAAGGAGGCCTCCGATGCGTATCGAAACCCACAGCCAGCAGATCGAAGTCACCAGCGCCCTGCGTGACTACGTCGAGACCAAGCTGGCGCGGCTGCAACGTCATTACGAACAGCCTTTCGACATTCGCACCCAACTCAGCCTCGACAAGCCCGACCATCGCGCCGAAGCGACCGTGAACCTGGCCGGCCGCACCCTGCATTGCGACGCCGCCGCCATCGACATGTACGCGGCCATCGATCTGCTCGCCGACAAGCTGGACCGCCTGCTGATGAAGCACAAGAGCAAGCTGGTCGACCATCACCGCGGAGAAAGTCTCGCCCGGAACGGCGAATTCGGCTGATCGTTCGGGGATAATGCGGCGCCTCCCGACGCCGTGTTGAACGATGCCGCTTCATGAACTGCTGAGCGCGCAACGGGTCGCGATCCTGGAGCAATCCAGCGATCGCGACGCCGTGCTGGACGCCGCCGCGCGCCTGCTGGGCGACGGCACGCCGTCGGCGATCCGCGCCATCGGCGACAGCCTGCGCGAGCGCGAGCGCCTGGCCAGCACCGCCATCGGCCACGGCGTGGCCATCCCGCACGGCCGCAGCGCCCTGTTCGAGGACAGCCGCGGCGCCTTCCTGCGCCTGGAAGAACCGGTAGACTTCGGCGCCGCCGACGGCGAAAAGGTCGACCTGGTGCTCGCCATGACCGTGCCCGAACACTACGTGCAACAGCATCTGCAGCAGCTGGCCGAACTGGCCGAGCGCTTCGGCGACCCCGAATACCGCGCCGCCCTGCGCGCGGCGGCCGACGCCGACGAACTGGGCTGGCGCCTGCTCGGCGGCGGCGCATTGCGCAGCGGAGCGCGCGCATGACCACCAGCATCAGCGCCGGCGAACTGTTCGAGCAGCAGCGCGAACGTCTGGATCTGCGCTGGCTGGCCGGCCAGCGCGGCGACGACCGCGTGGTGGCGGCGGTGGAGACCGTCGCGCGCCGCCCCTCGCTGGCCGGTTACCTCAACGCGATCTACCCCAACAAGGTGCAGATTCTGGGCAGCGAGGAGCTGTCCTGGCTGGACGGCCTGGACTCGCGCCTGCGTTGGGAAACCATCGAGAAGATCATCCAGTTCCGCCCGCTGGCGCTGGTGATCAGCAAGAACCAGGCCTGCCCCGAAGACCTGCGCCAGGCCGCCGAGGAAAGCGGCACCGCGCTGTGGGTCTCGCCGCGGCGCGGCCACGAACTGCTCAACCACCTGCAGTACCACCTGGCGCGCACGCTGGCGCCGCGCATCACCATGCACGGCGTGTTCATGGAGATCTATTCGATCGGCGTGCTGATCACCGGCGAATCCGGATCGGGCAAGAGCGAGCTGGCGCTGGAACTGGTCACTCGCGGCCATCGCCTGGTCGCCGACGACGCGCCCGAGTTCACCCAGATCGCGCCCGACGTGCTCGACGGCACCTGCCCGGAGATGCTGCAGGATCTGCTGGAAGTGCGCGGCCTGGGCGTGCTCAACATCCGCCAGATGTTCGGCGACACCGCGGTCAAGAACAACAAGTACCTGCGCCTGATCGTGCACCTGACCAAGCCGATGACCGAGCCCCTGCCCTCGGGCATCGAGCGCCTCACCGGCGACACCGGCCTGCGCCGGGTGCTGGACCTGGACGTGCCGATGATCACCCTGCCCGTCATGCCCGGCCGCAACCTCGCGGTGCTGACCGAGGCGGCCACGCGCCTGCACAGCCTGCGCATGAAGGGCCTGGACCCGGCCGCGGCGTTCATCGCGCGCCACAGCAATTTCCTCGAGCGCGGCGAATCATGAACCAGAGCGTCGAACCGGTCCTGATCATCGTCAGCGGCCTGTCCGGGTCGGGCAAGTCGGTGGCCCTGCACACCTTCGAGGATCTGGGCTACTACTGCGTCGACAACCTGCCCGCCGAACTGCTGCCCGAGTTCGTGCGCAGCGTGGTCAAGGCCGACGACGGCGCGCCGGCCAAGCTCGCGGTCAGCATCGACGTGCGCAACCGCCACAGCGACCTGGCCAATATTCCCGGCTGGTTGTCGACCGTGGGCGCGCTGGGCGTGGATCCCAAGCTGGTGTTCTTCGACGCCCGCGACGAGGTGCTGCTCAAGCGTTACGCCGACACCCGCCGCCGCCACCCGCTGAGCCAGCTCGGCCTGGCGCTGGCCGACGCGATCGCGCTGGAACACCAGGTGCTGCGCCCGCTGCGCCAGATCGCCGACGCCGTGGTCGACACCAGCGACCTCAACGTGCACCAGCTGCGTCGCTACGTGATCACCGAATTCGGCATGGGCGGCGAGACCGGCATGTCGCTGCTGTTCGAGTCCTTCGCCTACCGCCGCGGCGTGCCCGCCGACGCCGACTTCGTGTTCGACGCGCGCGCGCTGCCGAACCCGCATTGGGATCCGACGCTGCGCCCGCTGTCCGGTCGCGACGCCGGCGTGCGCGACTACCTGCAGGCGCAGCCCTACGTGCAGCAGTTCGTCGGCCAGATCGGCGAGTTCCTCGATACCTGGCTGCCGCGCCTGCAGGCCGACAGCACGCGCAGCTACGCCACCGTCGCCTTCGGCTGCACCGGCGGCCGCCATCGCTCGGTGTACCTGGCCGAACGTCTGGCCGAACACGCGCGCGAGCGCGGCTGGAACGAAGTCGCGGTGCATCATCGCGAACTGGACTGAGCGCTAAGTTCCTGCGCGACGCGCGCCTGTTCATCGCAGGCGCATCCTGGAACGGTGAACGGGCGCATCCGCACCCGCCTTACGAAACCTTTGCGCATTCCTGTCGCGGCTCTACGCCCGCGCACGTACGGTGAATGCGCGCTGCCGCGCAGCGCACTCCGCCCCTCGGAGCATCGCCATGAGCCGCAAGCCCCGCACCGCGCTGTCCCTGTCGATCGCCTTGTCCGCCCTGCTGGCACTGCCGCCGGCGATCGCCCAATCCGCCGCGCCGCCGCCGCGGGATCCGCCGCCGACCACCGGCAGCGACGCCACGCGCACCACCGCGCCGCCCACCGCCAGCAGCCGCATCACGCCCACCTTCGCCGAGTTCGACGTCGACAGCGACGGCAAGATCAGCAAGGCCGAAGCCGCGGTCGACGGCGAGCTCACGCGCGATTTCGCCAAGCGCGATCAGGACATGGACGGCGCGCTGAGCGAAGCCGAGTACCACGCCGGCCCCACCCCGCGCGACGACGGCAAGCGCAAGTAAGCCGATCGAAGCGACGTACCCGACGCCTGCGCCGGCCGCCCTTCCAAGGAGCCCCTCATGCAAGCCCTGCCATCCCGCAAGCTGACCCTGTCCTTAGGCGCGCTGCTCGCCACCGCCGCGCTCGCGGCCTGCAGCAAGCCCGAAACCCCGCCGGGCGAACTGCCGCCGCCCAGCGCCGAGCCGGCGCCGCCCGCGGACACCGCGTCGCCGCCGCCCGAGAGCGCGCCGCCGGCCGACACGGCCGCTGCAGCGCCGGCCGATGCCGGGCTGCCGCCGCCGGTCGAAGGCACCGCCACCCAAGCGCGGCCGGAACCGCCCAAGACCGACGGCCCGCCGCCGGCGCAGTGATCCCCGGCCGCAACCGCCCGCGTCCCGCGAGGCCGGCCTCCGGGGCGCGCGGGGTCCGCGTCGCCGATTGAAGCAGACCGCGGCAACCGATCGAGGCGGCCGAGACCGCCGCCTCGCGAGGGATGGCCGCGGTCCTCCTGCCAGGGCAGCCAGGATCGCAGCAAGCCCGTGAGCGCGGTCCAAGCCGCGCCGGTCGCGGCGCTCGCCGACGCCGCTCGCAAATTCGCATTCGCGCCACGTCCGGCGCTTCCGGGCTGTCACCGCGGTCTGTTAAGTTGACCGTATGAGCGTCGGCATCCTCCTCATCACCCACGAAGGCATCGGCAACGCACTGGTCGCGGTGGCGAGCCGGTTGATGCGGCCGTTGCCGCTGAAGCTGGAAGCCATGGAGGTGCCGTTCGACGCCGATCACGACCTGCTGCTGCCGATGGCCAGCGCGGCCTTGCGCCGCGTCGACGGCGGCCACGGCGTGCTGGTGCTGACCGACCTGTACGGCGCATCGCCCAGCAATCTGGCCGCGCGCGTCGCCCGCCTGGGCACGCCGGTGCGACGGGTGTCGGCGCTGAGCCTGCCGATGCTGCTGCGCGTATTGAACTATTCGGACCTCGAGCTGGACGAACTGCCCGCGGTGGCTGCGGCCGGCGCGCGCAACGGCGTGATCATCGACGAGGCCTGATGCCCATCCCCAGACCCACCCGCGACACCGCAATACCGAGACGGAAATCGAGGAACCCGCAATGATCGAACGCGAACTGACCGTCTCCAACCGACTGGGCCTGCACGCTCGCGCCACCGCCAAGCTGGTGCAGGTGCTGTCCGGCTTCCGCAGCAGCGCCACCCTCACCGCCAAGGGCCGCGAGGTCAACGCCAAGAGCATCATGGGCGTGATGCTGCTGGCCGCCGGCCTGGGCACCACGGTCAAGCTGCGCGTGGAAGGCGAGGACGAAACCGCTGCCGCCGATGCCGTGATCGCGCTGTTCGATCGCCGTTTCGACGAAGACAGCTGAGCGGGCACGGCACATGAGGCAGCCTAGATGAGGCAAGCGTTCTTCGGACATGGCGCATCGCGTGGCAGCGCGCTCGGCCGTGCCCGGGTCCGTCTGCCGCATGCGCTGGAAGTCGCCGAGGAGCGGATCGAGCAGGGCCAGGTCGAGGCCGAACTGGCGCGCCTGCACGCCGCCATCGAAACCGTGCGCAAGGAAATGCATGCCCTGCGCGACCGCCTGCACGGCGCGCTCGCACACGAGGTCGGCGAATTCCTCGACCTGCACACCCTGCTGCTGGACGACCCCGAACTGCTGCACGGCCTGGACGAACTGATCCGCACCGGCCGCTACGCCGCCGACTACGCGCTGCGCCTGCAGCGCGACCGCATCGCCTCGGTGTTCGAGGCCATGGACGACGCCTACTTCCGCAGCCGCGTCGACGACATCGATCAGGTCATCGGCCGCATCCACGCCGCCCTGCACCGCCGCGAGGGCGAGATGCAGGGCGTGGCCGGCGAGATCCTGATCACCGACAACGTCGCCCCGGCCGAGCTGGCGCAGCTGCAGGCGCAGGGCGTGCTGGCCATCGTCACCGCCGCCGGCAGCACGCTTTCGCACAGCGCCATCCTGGCGCGCAGCCTGCACCTGCCGCTGGTGGTCGGCGCCGCCCAGGCTCTGCTCAAGATCAACGACGGCGACGCGCTGACCGTCGACGGCAGCAGCGGCACGGTGATCCTGGAGCCCAACGCCGACGACCTGCGCGCGCACCGCGGCCGCGTGCGCGAGCACGCGCGCGAGCGCAAGCAGCTGCACCGCCTGCGCCGCGAACCCACACGCACGCTGGACGGCGTCGACATCAAGCTCTACGCCAACGCCGAATCGCGCGACGACGTGGCCGAGGCGCACGCCCTGGGCGCGGCCGGCGTGGGCCTGTACCGCACCGAATTCCTGTTCCTGCAGCGCAGCGAACTGCCGACCGAGGACGAGCAGTTCCGCGCCTATCGCGACGTGGTGCTGGGCATGACCGGCCGCTCGGTGACCATCCGCACCCTCGACCTGGGCGCGGACAAGGCCGACCGCACCGGCCTGGCCCTGCGCGACGAACCCAACCCCGCCCTGGGCCTGCGCGGCGTGCGCCTGTCGCTGGCGCGCGACGGCCTGCTCGAAACCCAGCTGCGCGCGTTGCTGCGCGCCTCCGGCTACGGTCCGCTGCGCGTGCTGGTGCCGATGGTGAGCTCGCGCGAGGAAATCCTGCGCGTGCGCCGATTGTTGGACAAAGTCGCCCTGGACCTGCGCGCCGAGGGCCACGAAATCGCCGAGCGCGTGCCGCTGGGCGCGATGATCGAAGTGCCCGCGGCCGCGATCGCCCTGCCCAGCTTCATCGGCGCGGTCGACTTCCTGTCCATCGGCACCAACGATCTGATTCAGTACCTGCTGGCCGCCGACCGCAACAACGAGGCGCTGGGCGAGCTCTACACGCCGTTGCACCCGGCGGTGCTGCGCCTGATCCGCGACGTGATCCGCCTGGCCAAGGCGCGCGGTAAGTCGGTGGCGGTGTGCGGCGAGATGGCCGGCGACCCCGCGTTCGCGCCGCTGCTGCTGGCGCTGGGGCTGGAAGAATTCAGCCTGCATCCGGCGACCCTGCTGGAACTGCGCCGCGCGATCCGCGGCCTGGACCTGTCGGCCCTGCGCGCGCGCGCGCCGGCGCTGTTGCGCGCGGCCGACCGCAAGGGAATCGAGGCTTGGGTGCGCAAGGCGGGCGGCGGCGACGGCGCCGACTGAGAGTTCAGATTGTCGGCCGACGGATCGCCGCAATGGTGGTGCTATCGGTGACGGCTATTGCGTTGGAGGCGTTGGAGGCGTTGCCGCCTTAGACGCACGATCAACTTCGACGCGCCGCCTTTTAGCCGTCATTCCCGCGAAGGCGGGCTCCGCCCCACTTCGGCGCAGCCGAACATCCAGTGACGTCAGCGCGAAAAATAGGTTACTTCGCTCTGACGAAGAAAAAGCGTTCGTTCCGCTCTTCTTTAGACGACGTCGTTGTGCGCAGCGGCACGAAAGTCACTGGATTCCCGCCTTCGCGGGAATGACGAGCTTAAGAGCCGCAGCGTTCTGCCACTGCGAGCCAGCAGCGCCTTGCGGCCACCTCTAGGCGACCTTACCGCTTACTTCCACCCATCAAAGTAAAAACTCCCCGTCACGCAGTTCGTACTGATCTTCTGACACATCTGCGCGCCCTTGCCGCAGCGCGCCAGCGCCGTCGCCAGGGCCTGCTCCTCGCTGCGCCCCTTGTCGGCGTACAGGCTGGCGTTGCCGTCCGGCCCCATGCCCACCGCGATCGCCGCGCATTCGGAACGATACGACAGCAAGACCTTGCAGTCGGCGCCACCACCGTTGGCGCGGCAAGCCTCCAGCGCGCCCTGCTCGGCCTCCTTCTTCTCGCTAATGCCGTTGTCCTGCCCGGCCATGCCCAGGCTGCGCCTGACCGGATCGTGGGCGATCGCGGCCCAGGCCTTGTACTCGCGCTTGATCGCCTGCGGCGTGCCGGCCGGCGCCGCGTCGGCGGGCTTTTTATCGCCGTGCAGGCCATAGCCCGGCAGCGGAATGCACAGCTGGCCGCTGGGATTGCCGCCCGGGTACTGGCCGTCGGGGCAGCCCTGTTCGGCATACGCGCTGCCGCTGCAGGCCAGCAGCGCGATCAGGACCCAGCTTCTGATGTTCATGACGCTCTCGCAGATATGGCGGACGGCTGCGCGCCGGATGCGCGCCAGCCCCGTGCCCGCATTGTGAGCGCCGCGCGGACATCGCTCCCAGGCGGCACCGGACTGCCCGGCGTATTTGCGGCGAGCCGGTCGCGCGGGCGCACGTGCGCGCGCGCCGCGCTGCGCCGCCGCGGCACACCATCGCGTCCGCATGCCGATTTTGCTGGGCTTTGCCGCATTCGCGGGCGATAATGCCCGCATGAACGCCTAACCCTGTCGCCGCCCTCGCGGCCGCGACGCGCCAACGGAAGTACCGCATGGCCGAAGCCGTCCGCCACGACAAGACCGCACGTCAGCTGCGACTGCTTTCCGACGCGCTCGACAGCGGTCGTCTGGGGCCGGTACGGCGCCTGGTCAACACCCTCTCGCCCGCCGAGATCGGCAACCTGCTCGAATCGCTGCCGCCCGGCAAGCGCGTCGTGGTCTGGGGCCTGGTCGATCCCGAGGACGACGGCGAGGTGCTGGTCCACGTCGGCGACGAAGTGCGCGAAAGCCTGCTCGCGGACATGGACACCGACGAGATCGTGGCCGCGGTCGAAGACCTGGACATCGACGATCTGGCCGACCTGGTCGAGGATCTGCCCGACACCGTCATCGACGAAGTCCTCAAGTCGATGGACCGCGAGAACCGCGAGCGCCTGGAGCAGGTGCTGTCCTACCCCGAGGACACCGCCGGCCGCCTGATGAACCCCGACGTGGTGACGGTGCGCGCCGACACCACCATCGACGTGGTGCTGCGCTATCTGCGCCTGCGCGGCGAGCTGCCGGAACACACCGACCACCTGTACGTGGTCAGCCGCCGTCACCAGTACCTGGGCCGGATCGCCTTGGCCGCACTGCTCACCCACGAGCCCGGCACCGCGATCAACAAGCTCATGGACGACGAGCAACCGGCGATCGACATGACCGAAACCGCGGCCGAGGTCGCGCGCCAGTTCTCCGACCACGACTGGATCAGCGCACCGGTGGTGGACGACAACAACATCCTGCTCGGCCGCATCACCATCGACGACGTGGTCGACATCATCCGCGACCAGGCCGAACACCAGGCCTTGAGCGCGGCCGGCCTGGACGAGGACGAAGACCTGTTCAGCCCGGTCCGGCGCGCGTTCCGGCGCCGCCTGATCTGGCTCAGCGTGAATCTGTGCACGGCGTTCCTGGCCGCCAGCGTGGTCGGCCAGTTCGAGGATTCCATCGCCAAGCTGGTGGCGCTGGCGGCGCTGATGCCGATCGTCGCCGGCATGGGCGGCAACGCCGGCACCCAGGTGCTGGCGCTGATGATCCGCGGCCTGGCCCTGGGCCAGATCGGCGCCTCCAACGTCGGCGTGCTGCTGCGCAAGGAGCTGTCGGTGGCGCTGATCAACGGTCTGGTGCTGGGCATCGGGCTGGGCCTGATCGTGCTGCTGTGGTTCCGCCAGCCGGGTCTGTCGCTGGTGATCGGCACCGCGCTCACCATCAACCTGCTCACCGCCGCGGCCGGCGGCGTGCTGGTGCCGATCACGCTCAAGCGCCTGGGCTTCGACCCGGCGCTGGCCGGCGGCGTGATCCTGACCACGCTCACCGACGTGATGGGTTTCCTGAGCTTCCTCGGCCTGGCGACGCTGATCCTGTTGCGCTGAACGCGCGCCATGGCCACGCAGCGCAGCGCGAATGTGAACGACGACTTTTCCGAATGTGGCGGTCGCGGCGATTCGCCGAAGCGCGCATGGACAGCGCCGAAATCGCACGGAATGATGCGATCAACAAGGATGCCTTGGACAGCACGATGCTGCGACCCGTTACCGTTCGCCTGTGGGCGATCCTGCTGCCGTTGGCCCTGATGATCGCGGCCTCCTGTACGCATACCCCGGCCGCCCGCGAACACGGGGCATTCGTCGCGCGCACGCTCAGCCTGGACGGCAAGACCTACCGCTATCAAGTGTTCGTGCCGGCGCGCGCGGCCAGCGGCCGGCATCCGCCGGCGCTGCTGTTCCTGCACGGCTCGGGCGAACGCGGCGACGACAACCAGCGCCAGCTCGCGGTCGGCCTGGCGCCGCGCATCGCCCGCAATCCGGACGAGTTCCCGGCGATCGCGGTGTTCCCGCAGTCGCCCGCGGACGCGTCCTGGACGCAAGACACCGCGCGCATGGCGCTGGCGGCGCTGGACGCGGCGATGCGCGAGTTCGGCGGCGACCCGGAGCGGGTGGTGCTGACCGGGCTATCGCGCGGCGGCTACGGCGTCTACGAATTGGCGCTGATGCAGCCCGACCGTTTCGCCGCGCTGGTGCCGATCTGCGGCGGCGTGACCGCGCCCCGGCCCAACGACGACCTGTACGTGCACGGCGTGGCCACCGACGACAATCCGTTCGCGATCGCGGCCCAGCGCCTGCACCGCCTGCCGACCTGGATCTTCCACGGCGACCGCGACGAATCGGTACCGGTGGAGCAGTCGCGGCGTATGGCCGAGGCGTTCAAGCAGGCCGGCGGCGACGTGCGCTACACCGAACTGGCCGGCACCGGCCATAACGCCTGGGATCCGGCCTACGCCAGCGACGAGCTGTGGCAGTGGGTGTGGCGGCAGCGGCGGCACTGAGGGCGAAGAAGCGCACCCCTCGCCCCCTTTTTCAAAGGGGGAAGACCAGCAGGCTTCGGCGTGACTTCGACGCAGGCCTAGACGCGTCCCTCTATCCGGCAAGGCAGTGAATCCCGCGCACACTTCACACTTGCGCGTGCAGCCTCCCCCTTTGGAAAAGGGGGATAGAGGGGGATTTGCTCTCCCCTCCGTCAAGCCTTCTTCAAAAACTCCGTCCGCAACACCAGCCCCTTGACCTTCTCGACGTTGCACTCGATGAGTTCTTCGTCGTCGGTGAGGCGGATGTTCTTGCACAAGGTGCCGCGCTTGAGCGTCACCGAGGTGCCCTTGACCTTCAGGTCCTTGATCACCAGCACCGAATCGCCGTCGGCGAGCGGAGTGCCGTTGCTGTCTTTCACGATCATCGTTCGTTCCTTGCCGGCGCGCGGCGTGCTGCCGCGTGCCTGAGTAAGCGGATTCAACCCTTGAGCAGCGCCTCGAGCACCGCCATGCGCGCGGCCACGCCGTTGGCGACCTGGGTCAGGATCAGCGACTGCGGGCCGTCGGCGACCTCGTCGGTGATCTCGACGCCGCGGTTGATCGGGCCCGGGTGCATCACGATCGCGTCCGCGGCGGCGCGCTTCAGGCGCGCGGCGGTCAGGCCGTAGTCGCGGTGGTAGTCGTCGAGCGAGGCGATCAGGCCTTCTTCCATGCGCTCGCGCTGCAGGCGCAGCATCATCACCGCGTCCACGCCTTCCAGCGCGGCATCCAGCTCGTGCGAGACCGTGCAGCCGTCCAGCGTGGCCGCATCGGGCAGCAACGCGGCCGGGCCGCAGACGCGGATCTCGCCGGTGCCCAGCGCGCGCAGCGCGTGCAGGTCCGAGCGCGCGACGCGCGAATGGCGCACGTCGCCGACGATCAGCACACGCAGGCCCGAGAAATCGGTGCCCTTGGCCTGGCGCAGGGTCAGCATGTCCAGCAAACCCTGTGTGGGATGCGCGCTGCGGCCGTCGCCGGCGTTGACCAGGCTGGTGCCGGCGTTGGCGTGCTCGGCCAGCGTCGCCACCGCACCGTCCTCGTGGTGGCGGATCACGAAACCGCGCACGCCCATCGCCTCCAGATTCTTCAGCGTGTCCAGCGCGGTCTCGCCCTTGCGCGTGGACGAGGTCGAGGCGTCGAAGTTCAGCGTATGCGCGCCCAGGCGCTGGGCCGCGAGCTGGAAGCTCATGCGGGTGCGCGTGGACGGCTCGAAGAACAGCGTGCACACCGCCAGCCCATCCAGCGCGCGGCGGTCGTAGTGCCCTTCGGCGAAGGCCTGGGCGCGGATCAGCAGCGAGGTCAGGGCCTCGTGCGAGATCCCGTCCAGGGTCAACAGATGGCGCGGCGCGGCGGCCGGCGCGGAATGCGATTGCGTCAGGTTCATGCGGCGGGAAGTTGGCTGAGTTCGATGGCGTCGTCGGGGGCGGCGAGGTAGCGTTCGACGATCACCGCCGCGGCCACCGCGTCCAGCGCTTCGGCGTCGCGGCGGCGCTTGCGGCCCTCGGCGCGGTCGGCGGCGAAACGCTGCGCGGCTTCGATCGAGCTCGCGCGCTCGTCCACCAGCACCACCGGCAATTGATAGCGCGCGTGCAGTTCGCGCGCGAAGGCGTGCGCGCGCGCGCGTGCGGGTTGATCGCCGCCTTCCAGCGTCATCGGGTCGCCGACGATCAGGCCGTCGGGACGCCATTCGCTGCGCAGGCGGTCGATCGCGTTCCAGTCCGGGCCGTGGCCGTGCACGTCCACCACCGCCAGCGCGCGCGCGCCGTGGCCGAAGGCGCTGCCGACCGCGACCCCAATGCGGCGCGAACCGACATCGAACCCCAGCACCGTGCCGTCGCGGCGGATCACCGGGCGCTGGTCGGCGTCGGCGTTCATGCGTGTCCGGCGTAATCGGCCAGGTGCGCGAAATCCACGCCGATGCGGCCCGCGGCGGCATGCCAGCGTGCGTCCAGCGGCAGATCGAACAGCAGCTCGGCATCGGCCGGCGCGGTCAGCCAATCGTTTTCGGTCAGCTCGTGCTCGAGCTGGCCCGAACCCCAGCCGGCGCAGCCCAGGGCGACGATGGCATTGTCGGGGCCTTCGCCACGCGCCATCGCTTCGAGGATGTCGCGCGAGGTGGTCAGGAACAGCGCGTCGGCGATGGCCAGGGTCGAGTCCCACTGCATGCCGCCGTCGTGCAGCACGAAACCGCGTTCCGGATGGACCGGGCCGCCGGCCAGCACGATCTGCGAGCGCAGGCTGTCGTCGCCGCCGTCCACGCCCATCTGGCCGAATACCTCGCCCAGGGTGTATTCGGACGGACGGTTGACCACGATGCCCATGGCGCCATCGTCGTCGTGCTGACAGATCAGGGCGACGCTGCGCGAGAAGTTGGTATCCGACAGCGCGGGCAGCGCGATCAGGAGCTGGCTGGCCAGGGGTGTGGGCATCACGGACATGGCGCCATTCTAACGTGCGGGTCGCGCTCGCGGGTCGCGCCCGATCCGTCGTAGCATGGGGTTTGCCCTCACCGGACCCGCGCCATGCCCCGGCCGACCCTCCGTTTTCCGGCCCCGGCAACGCCCGCGGACGCCGCCACGCTCCATCGCGGAGCCGCCTGAGCCATGTCCGGTTACTGCGATTTCGCGCCCGGCCATCCCCTGCACGGCCCATATCACGACCGCGAGTACGGCTATCCGCAACGCGCCGAGGCCGAGCTGTTCGAACGCCTGATCCTGGAGATCAACCAGGCCGGCCTGAGCTGGGAAACCATCCTGCGCAAGCGCGAGAGTTTCCGCGCGGCCTACGACGGTTTCGACGTCGACACCGTCGCCGCCTACGGCGAACGCGACCGCGCGCGCCTGCTCGCCGACGCCGGCATCATCCGCAACCGCCTCAAGGTCGACGCCGCGATCCACAACGCCCAGGTCGTGCAGGCCCTGCGCGCCAGCCACGGCGGCTTCGCGCAATGGCTGGATGCGCATCTGCTGCTCGACGGCCGCGCGCGCGACAAGGCCGGCTGGGTCAAGCTGTTCAAGAACACCTTCCGTTTCACCGGCGGCGAGATCACCAACGAGTTCCTGATGAGCCTGGGCTATCTGCCCGGCGGGCATCGCGAGACCTGCCCGGTCTACGCCAAGCTGGCGAAGCTGCGGCCGCCGCCGCCGTGGATAGGCGCGGCCAAGGCCTGAGCTTGACCGCGCACGCTGCGGCGTGTCGCCGCTACCGCTCGGGCTCGGGCACAGTGCCCGCCATCGCTGCCGACGCCACCGTCGCATTCGGCAGCCACAGTTCGATCACCCGCTCCTCGGGCTTGAACGCGCCCGGCAACTTGCGCAATTCGACCCCGGCGCTGTCGCCGTACCAGGCCGTGAGCTGAGGCGCCAACCAGTCCTTGAGCGCGGCGGCGCAGGCGCCCTGATCGTCCATGCGATGCACGACCAGGGTCGGCTGCCGGTAGGACTTGGGCGGCTCGGCATTGCGCGCGCGCGCCGAACGCACCACGTTCTCGATGCCGGGCATGGCGGCCGCGGGCTTGAGCTGCGCCCAGGGCAATGCCGCCGCACGCAGGCGCGTGGCCTCGTCGTAGACCTGCACGTACACCGCCACCGGATAGCGGCCGCAGGCGCGCTGCACCGCCGCCTGCGCCGGCGGCGCGCGCTCGATGGCGACGACGCCGCCTTGCGGCTTGCCGCCTTGCTTCTTGGCGCCGTCGTGCTTGTTGCCGCCGACCCGCAGCGGCGGCGCGTCTATGACGACGGGCACGTCCGGCAGCGTGGCGGTCGGCACGGACGTGCCGCGCGATAGCGGATCGCCGACGAACACCGAATCGTAGCCGCCGCTGTCGTGGATTGCGCTGTCGTCGATACCGGTCGTCTCGGTTCCGATCTTCAGGCCTCCGTCCGGCGCCGACGCCAACGCGACCGCCTCGGTGCTGCGCTCCCAATACGGATCGCGCGCAGGCGGATCGCAGACCGCATCGCACAGATTGCGGTGCGCGCTCTGCAGCGGCGGGCAGGCCTTGGCCAGCGACCGTGACGGCGGCAAGCCGCAACTGGCCTGGACTTTGCTGACCGTGCGGCCGGCATCGCTGATGCCGTCGCGTTCGCGCCGCACCTGCCGGTAGACGTCGTTGAGCAAGGCCTGCGTGTCTTCGTCGACATCGACGTCCTTCTCGCCGCCAGGCGCGGGCAGACCGGCACGCGCCCACACCGGCAATTTCTGGCGCAGTTCCTTCAGGCGCTGGCCGGATGCGGCAGCCTCTTGCCGGCGTTGTTCAGCGAACTTGTCGAACACGTTCCAGGCCGGCACCACCAGGGTCGCGGCCAGGCCAGCGCCGAGGCCGGCGCTGATCGCCGCAGCCTTGGTTTCCGGCCGCCAGAACGGTTTGACCGCTTCGTCGGCCTGGGCCGTGGACGGCCGCAGGCGCCGCAACGACGGCAAGGCGTCCTGCGGCTCGATCGGCGCCGCCCAGCCCGGCAGCTGCTCCAGCCAACCCGGCTTCAGGGCCCGGCCGAAGTCCTCGCCCAGCCGGTGGTAGCTCTCCCACTGCGCCTCGTCGAAGAACTGGTCGGAGGTCGGCTGCTGCGGAAACGCGGGGTTGCGTCGCGCGTAGGCCAGCACGTCGCTGTCCAGCGCGAAATGCAGGTTCGGCTTCACCACCAGCAAGGTGCCCAGCTTGCTGCGGCCCTGGCGATCGGGGCGGTAGCGGATGCGCGCCAGCATCACCCCGCGCGCGGTGTAGTGGTCGTGCAGCTTCTCCGGCGCCAATACGCAGATGTGTTCGTCCTGCATCAGCGGCAGGTGGCAAGCGCTGTCCTCGGTGTAGAACTCGATCTCGGCGCCGTAGTCGATGCGCGCCTTGCGGATCAGGTTCTCCAGATCGGCGAACTCGTAGTCGGGGTCGGCGCCGCAATCGGCCAGCACGATGAAATCCAGCTGCCGCCGCAGCAGCGGATGCACGCCGGTGTTGTCGAAGTGGCCGCCGTCGGACAGGAACCAGGCGCGCGCGGCGGCGCCGTCGAACGAGGCCAGAGCCTCGGCCATCAGCCGCCCGAACTTGGAGTTGCGGCAGCGCCGCGCCAGTGCCAGCGTCCATTTGCCGGGACCGTGCGTGCGGCCCCGGCCGACGCCGGCCATGGGCGGATCCAACTGAGCGTTGCCGCGGCCGGTGTCGAACCAGTAGCCCAGGCGCGCACCGACCAGGAACAGCAGCATCGCCCAGCCGGTGGTGGTGTTGGAGCCCGCGCCCGGCGAGGCCGCCGCGCCCGAAATCGCGATCCAGCGGCCGAGCTTGTCCAGCCGCGGCGGCGCGATCTGCGCGCGCTCCGCATCGCGGCCCACTTCCAGACCGAAGGCGCTGGCCACCAACGGCACGCCCTTGCGATCGGCGTTGTACAGCCGGCTGCTGGCGCCGCGGGTCTGATTGAGGCAGGTGTTGACCAGGTGCAGCGGGCCGCCCTTGAGATCGGGGCGGTACTGGGCCATGGCGACATCGTCGTCGTCGACGGTTTCGACGATGTTCGACACTTCCTCGGGACTGGCGCGCCGCGCGCCGAGCACGGCCTCGCCCGGGAACCGGCGCCGGCTGCCGACCGCCAGATAGGCGCGGGTGAGGCGCGATCGGTAGAAGCCGTGCAAGGACGTGGTGTTGACCGTTTCGGTGTGCAGGCCGGTGCCGACGAACCAGACCGCCAGCGCCAGCGCCAGCCAACCCACGCGCTGCAGGGCCGATTGCTGGGCGAGCCATACGCGCCAGCCCGAGTCGCCGGCGTGTTCGCCGAACACCCACCACTGCACCACGGTCACCCACAACACCAGCACGATCGCCACCGCGCCCAGTCCCAGCACGTTGATCAGCAGCGGCATCAGGCCCGGACGCGGCCCTTCCTCGTTCGACAGCAGGCGCTGGATGGGCTCGCCGAACGCGCGCACCACGATCACCAGCAAGCCGCCCAGGCCGACGCTGCCGTACACCCACAGCGCACCGGACTCCAGCAGCTTGAGCAGGTTCCAGCTGGCCAGGTCGAGCAAGCCCGCGAACGCGGGCAGCAGCGCGACGATGTTGATCAGGCGCAGCTGCGCGGTCAGGCGATCGCGCTCGCGTGCGTTGACGGTGTCGCGATCCTCGCGCGCACGCGCGATGCGCAGCCACAGCCACAAGCCGTAGACGGCGACGCTGGTCAGCGCCACGCAGGCCAGGAACTTGCCCGAGTATCCGGGCAGCGGCACCGTCGCCACGGGCAGGCTGCGATACAGCAGCACCGCCAGCGCGGCCGGCCCCAACACCATGAACATGTCCCACACGCGGAAGCGCGCGCGCTGGGCGGGTGCGGCGGCGTCGTTCGGCGCCGCGTCGCGCAACGCCCAATAGGCCATCAGATTGCCCGGCGCCAACGACAGCCAGACCAGCGCCGTCAACGGCCACCACGCGCTGCGCCATGCGCTCCAATCCTGCGGCGCGAGCAGATAGGTGCGGCTCTGGATCATGTGCGGCAACACCACCAGCGCGCCGATCGCGATCGCCAGCAGTCCGATTTCCAGATGCACGGCCAGGCCCGCGCGCAGATACGTGGCGATGGCGACGCCGTAGTCGCGCGCGCCGCGCGGCACCAGGTAGCGGCCGTAACGGCGCAGCCACCCCAGCAGCAGCGTGTCGCTGCGACGCAGCAGTTCCTGCGCCTGCGCCAGGCCCACCGAGGCGATCAGGCGTCCCAGCGCCGCACCCGCGTAGCCGCCGCCAGAGACCGTCGACAGGTAGTCCAGGCGCGGCAGCAGGCCGTTCTGGGCGAGGCCGCGGATCAGCCCCAGACAGAAGGTGGCGCTGCGCACGCCGCCGCCGGACAGGGCCAGGCCGATGGTGCTGGGCGGCGCGCCGTCGCGGCCGGTTACGCCGGCCGCCTCGCGGCGGGCATCGATCGCGGCGCGTTCGGCGGCGTCGATCGTGGCCGCCAGCGCGTCCGCGTTGGCATCGGCGGTCGCGTGTTGCGGGCCCGCGCCATGCTCGTGCGCGCTGTCGGGCGCGGCGCCGGGCTCGGGGCCGGACGCGGCGGGTCGGTGGTCGGTCGCGGCCATGCGACATGCTCCCTGTCGTGGGGGATACGTCCCTGTTAGCGGCTAACGATACACATGCGTCCCACAGGACACCGCGCCGGCCGTCGGGCCGTGCGGCCCAGCGCCGCTGCCGATGCGGGCTGCGCCGCAGGGCAGCCGACCACGGCGCCCAAACGGCAAGAAGCCCGGACGGGCCGGGCTTCTTGACCATGCGGCGCTTGGACGACGCGTCAGCGCACTTCCGCGACCTCGACGCCGTCCAGGCCCTGGGCCAGAGTGCGCGCGTCGCCGCCCTGGGCCAGCTTGATGCGCAGGCGCACTTCGTTCTGCGAGTCGGCGTAACGCAGCGCGTCCTCGTAGCTGATCTCGCCGGCCTGGTAGAGCTCGAACAGGGCCTGATCGAAGGTCTTCATGCCCAGCTGCACGGACTCCTTCATCACTTCCTTGAGCTTGTGGATTTCGCCGTCGCGGATGTAGTCCTGCACCAGCGGCGTGCCCAGCAGGATTTCCATCGCGACCCGGCGCGCCTTGCCGTCCGGGGTCGGGATCAGCTGCTGCGCGACCACGCCCTTGAGGTTCAGCGACAGGTCCATCAGCAGCTGGCCGCGACGGTCCTCGGGGAAGAAGTTGATGATGCGATCCATGGCCTGGTTGGCGTTGTTGGCGTGCAACGTGCACAGCACCAGGTGGCCGGTTTCGGCGAAGGCGATGGCGTGGTCCATGCCCTCGCGGGTGCGCACCTCGCCGATCATGATCACGTCCGGCGCCTGGCGCAGGGTGTTCTTCAGCGCGGCGTCCCAGCTGTCGGTGTCGATGCCGACTTCGCGCTGGGTGATGATGCAGCCCTCGTGCTTGTGCACGAACTCGATCGGGTCTTCGATCGTGATGATGTGGCCGCTGGAATTCATGTTGCGGTAGCCGATCATCGCCGCCAGCGAGGTCGACTTACCGGTACCGGTGGCGCCGACGAAGATGATGATGCCGCGCTTGGTCATCGCCAGCGTCTTGATGATCGGCGGCAGGTTCAGCTCTTCGACGGTCGGGATCTTGGTCTCGATGCGGCGCAGCACCATGCCGACCTGGTTGCGCTGGTAGAAGCAGCTCACGCGGAAGCGGCCGACGCCGGTCACGCCGATGGCGAAGTTGCACTCGTGGGTCTTTTCGAACTCCTCGCGCTGCTGAGGGTTCATCACGTTGAGCACGAGGTCGCGGCTCTGCTGCGGGGTCAGCGGGTTCTGGGTGATCGGCGAGATCTTGCCGTGGACCTTCATCGACGGCGGCATGCCGGCGGTGATGAACAAGTCCGAGGCCTTCTGGTGCGCCATCAGCTTGAGGAACGAGGTGAAGTCGATGGTGCTCATGGGGCTGCCTCCTCGGGAGGTCTAACTAAAAAGACGGTGCCGTGACGCGGTGACTGCCGGGGGACCGGCGCCGGCACTGTGCCAGCAACGGTCCCGGGCAACCGGGACCGGTTTCACTTAGTCGAACAGACGCTTGTCCTTGGCGTACTCGCGGGCCTGCGGGCGCAGGATCATGCCGCGCTTCACCAGGTCCTGGAGGTGCTGGTCGAGGGTCATCATGCCGTGGTTCTGACCGGTCTGGATCGCCGAGTACATCTGCGCGACCTTGTCCTCGCGGATCAGGTTACGCACCGCCGGGATGCCGACCATGATTTCCCAGGCCGCGGTACGGCCGCCGCCGACCTTCTTCAGCAGCGCCTGTGAGATCACTGCGCGCAACGACTCCGACAGCATCGAGCGCACCATCGGCTTTTCGCCGGCGGGGAACACGTCGATGATGCGGTCCACGGTCTTGGCCGCCGAGGAGGTGTGCAGGGTGCCAAACACCAAGTGGCCGGTCTCGGCCGCGGTCAGCGCCAGGCGGATGGTTTCCAGATCGCGCAACTCGCCGACCAGGATGTAGTCGGGGTCTTCACGCAGCGCCGAACGCAGGGCCTCGTTGAAGCCGTGGGTGTCGCGGTGGACTTCGCGCTGGTTGATCAGGCACTTCTGCGAGGTGTGCACGAACTCGATCGGGTCTTCCACCGACAGGATGTGCGCGTACTCGTTCTTGTTGATGTGGTCGATCATCGCCGCCAGCGTGGTCGACTTGCCCGAACCGGTCGGGCCGGTGACCAGGATCAGGCCCTGCGGCTGCTCGATCAGTTCCTTGAAGATGCGCGGGCAGCCCAGATCCTCGAGCGACAGCACTTCCGAAGGAATGGTACGGAACACCGCGCCGGCGCCGCGGTTCTGGTTGAACGCGTTGACGCGGAAGCGGGCCAGGCCGGGGATCTCGAACGAGAAGTCGACCTCGAGGAATTCTTCGTAATCGCGGCGCTGCTTGTCCGACATGATGTCGTACACCAGCGAGTGGACCTGCTTATGGTCCAGCGCTGGAATATTGATGCGCCGCACGTCGCCATCGACGCGGATCATCGGCGGCAATCCGGCCGACAGATGCAAGTCGGATGCCTTGTTCTTGACCGAAAACGCCAACAGTTCGGCGATATCCATGCGTGCTCCCCCGCACTGCAACAGAACTTCAGATGGAAACTTCAAACCACACGTAGGCAAGCTACAGCGAAAACGCTTAAACGCAAACGAGCGACGATAACGGCCAGCCGCGACTAGCGGGCAGCGTCCCCTGCGAGGCAGTATAGCCCCGTACCCGCATCGCCGAACCAGCCCTCTTTCACAGGATTTCCCACGTGCGCGCGCTCGCCCTGCACGGCATCTTGCACCAGTTGGATAACGCCGCGCGCCTTGCGCAACGGCCAGTACCGCAGTTGCTGGCGGTCAGCAAGACCCAGGATGCGACCGCCGTCGCGGAACTGGCGGCGGCCGGCCAGCGCGCGTTCGGCGAGAACTATGTTCAGGAAGCCGCAGCCAAAACGCAGGCGCTGGCCGCGCTGGACCTGGAGTGGCACCTGATCGGCCACCTGCAGTCGAACAAGGCCGAGCAGGCCGCGCGCCTGTTCGACTGGGTGCAGACCGTGGACCGCGCCAAACTGGTGACCGCCCTGGCCCGCCACCGCGATCCGGCGCGCGCGCCGCTGCAGGTGCTGATCCAGGTCAACATCGACGACGAATCCAGCAAGCACGGCTGCCGGCCGGAGGACGCGGCGGCGCTGGCCGCGGCGATCGCGGGCGAGCCGCGTCTGCGCCTGCGCGGGCTGATGGTGATCCCGACGCCGCATGCGCAGCCCGAGCAGCGCCGCCCGGCCTTCCGTCGCAGCCAGGCGTTGTTCGCGGCGTTGCGCGAAGCCCATCCCAGCATCGACACGCTGTCGATGGGCATGAGCGACGACTACGCGATCGCGATCGAGGAAGGGGCGACGATGGTGCGCATCGGCACGGCGCTGTTCGGCGCGCGCGCGCCGAAGGCGTCGACGTGAACGTGCGCGCCGTCGCATAAGCGCGCGGCGGCGTTGCGCCGACGACCGGGTCGCGCGGCGCCGCGGCGGCCTCGGTATGCTGGGCGCTCCGCAGCCGCTCGATCCCGCCATGTCCGCATCCGATACCGCCCTGTCCACGCTCAGCCCGGTCGCCTTCATCGGCGGCGGCAACATGGCGCGCAGCCTGATCGGCGGTCTGGTCGCGCGCGGCGGCGACGCCGCTGCGATCCGCGTCGCCGAGCCGGTCGAGGTACTGCGCGAGGCCCTGCAGCGCGAGTTCGGCGTGCGCAGCCACGCCAACGCGGCCGAAGCGGCCGAAGGCGCCAGCGTGTGGCTGCTCGCGGTCAAACCGCAGGTGATGCGCAGCGTGTGTTCGGCGCTGGCGCCGTTGGCGCAGTCGCAGCGGCCGCTGGTGATCTCGATCGCCGCCGGCATCACCGCCAGCCAGCTCGCCCTGTGGCTGGGCGGCGGGCAGGCGCTGGTGCGCGCGATGCCCAACACGCCGGCGCTGCTCGGTGCCGGCATCACCGGCCTGTACGCCAACGCCGCCACCACGCCGGCGCAGCGCGCGCGCGCGGCGGCGCTGCTGGATGCGGTGGGGCCGACCGTGTGGATAGACGAGGAAGCGCAGATGGATGCGGTCACCGCGGTGTCCGGCAGCGGCCCGGCCTATGTGTTCCTGCTCGCCGAGGCGATGCAGGCCGCGGGCGTGGCCCAAGGCCTGGCGCCGGAGGCCGCGCGCGCGCTGGTCAACCAGACCCTGCTCGGCGCGGCGACCATGCTGACCCGCTCCGACGAGGCCGCCGACGTGCTGCGCGCGCGCGTGACTTCGCCCGGCGGCACCACCCAGGCCGCGATCGAAACCTTCGAGACCGGCGGTTTCCGTCCGCTGGTCGCCGCCGCGATCGCCGCGGCCACCCAGCGCGGGCGCGAACTGTCCGCCGCCAACGACTGATCCGCCACCCCAAGGAGCCATCGCCATGCGTAGCGCCCTCGCCGTCTGCCTGCTCAGCCTGGCACTGCTGGCCGGTTGCGGCCGCGAGGCCGCGGTGCCCGGCAGCTCCGGCAATGCCAATGCGGCGCCGCAGGAAGCGGTGGCGCGCAGCGGCGACGTCACCGTGCGCGCCAGCGCGCTGCAAACCTCGGCGCTGTCGCCCACGGTCGCTGCGCAGTACGGCATCGTGCGCGACGACGCCACGGTGATGCTGCTGGTGGCGGTGCGGCGCGGGCCCGACGGCCAGGACGTGGCGGTGCCGGCGCGCGTCAGCGCCACCGCCACCGACCTGCGCGGGCAGCGCCACACGCTGGAGCTGCGCGAGCTGCGCACCGGCGAAGGCGATGCGCAGTTGCTGGACTACATCGGCACGGTCGAGATCGCCCTGCCCGACACCCTGCGTTTCGAGGTCGGCGTGACGCCGGAGCAAGGAGCGAGTACGACGGTGCAGTTCAGCCGCGAGTTCTATCCGCGCTGAGGCGTCCGCTGCACCGGCGCGCGCTCACCTGACTCCGCGGCTTCAGTGGCGCGGATCGTCGCGGGTCAGCGCCTCGACGCGCAGGCGTTCGCGCGCGTCGAACGGCGCGAGCAAGGCGGTTAGACGGGCCTGGCGCTGCGCCGCGTCGAGGCTGCGATCGGCCAAGACCCGCTCGCGGCCGGCGCGGTACTCGGCCACTCGCCGATTCCAGTGCGCGCGGCGCTGGTCGAGGTCGGCCAGGCGTTGCGCGGCCGGCGCACCGAACGCGGCCTCGCGTTCGGCGTAACGGCGTTCGGGGCCGATGCCCTGCGCCTCGAATTGCGCGCTCTGGCGCATCGCCAAGGTCACGTTGTCGCTTTCTACGCGGGTGGCGTCGCTCTGCGCGGCCTCCAGCTCGCGCAGGCGCGCGGCGCGTTGCGCGGGCGTGAGGCCGTGATCGCGCAGCAGGGCCTGGCGCGCGATCGTCTGCGCCAGGCGCAGTTCTTCCTCGCCGTACCAGGCCTGGGCGACGGCGGCGCCGAGACGGCGCCGGCGCAGCTCGCGGCGGCGTTCCAGGTCGGCGCGCAGATCGCTGCCCACGCCCAGCGCCGCGCTTTCGCGTTCCAGCGCGACATAGGCATCGAACCAGGCCAGCACCTGCGCCTGCGCGGGCGCGCCCAGGCGCGGCTGCAGATAGCGGCGCAGGTCGTTGCGGATGGCCGCCAGGTCGCGCTCGCCCAGGCGGGTGAGGAAGTAATCGAACAATCGCCGCATCGCGCGATCCACCACCGGCTTGCCGGCGGCGTCCAGGGTCAGGGCGCCGTCGACGGCGGTGTCGCGCAGGGAATCGCCTGCGCCCGCCGGCGCGGCGGGCCGGCGTGCGGACGCCGGCGCGGCGGCGGAGGCCTGCGCGTTCGCCGCCGACGGTACGGGCGCACGAGCCGGCGCCGTCTCGCGACGCCAGCCCGACAGCGCCACCGCCAGCACCACGCCGGCGGCCAACATCAATACCAAGGTGAAACGCAGCATGCCTACAACCCGGCGTTCTTCAGCCTATTGAGGTGGGCACGGTAAACGCTGGGCGGGCTGGATGCGAACAGGCCGCGCAGGCCGGCGACCTGGTTGACCTCGTCGAGGTGGTTCCAGGCGTAGTCGTCGCGGATCACGCTGCCCAGGTGCGAGGAGCAGCGCCCGACCAGGCCGTCGTTGGCCTCGAAGCCGAAGAACAGCGCGCCCGCGCCCATCAGCAGATCGCTGGGATCGAACACATTGCTCAAGGGCTGGGTGCCGCCCATCGAGTAATAACGCACGCCGCGCACGCTGGCCGCGCCCTGGCCGCAGGCGCTGGCGGGCAGGCCTTCGGGATAGCGCGCGTTGAACGCGGCCGCGCCCCTGCTGTCCAGCGAGGCCAATGCCGCCAACGCATCCTGCGGATCGTCGTCGCCGGACAGGAACTCCAGGAACGAGCCCAGCGCGTCGGCGAGGCCGGCGACCAGGCCGCGGCCGGGCGAGCCCGGCGGGAACGCGGTGCCGATGCCGTCGGCGACCTTGCTGCCGGTGTGCGGGCTGCCCATCGAGGTGATCGAGGCGACCAGATCCGGCCGCACCGAGGCCACGTAGCGCGCGGTCGGGCCGCCGTGGCTGTGGCCGATCAGGTTGAAGCGGGTGTAGCCGTAGGTCGCCTGCAGGGTTTCCAGATAGTCGATCAGCTGTTCGCCGCGCAGTTCGCTGGAGTTGGCCGAGGACACGTTGGCGACGTAGACCTTGGCGCCGCCGGCACGCAGCTGGCCGGGAATGTCGTACCAGTAGTCGTAGAGGCCGCCGAGCTCGTCGAAGCCGAACAGGCCGTGCACCAGTACCACGGGATGCTTGGTCTTGGTGTAGTCGTCGGCGCTGGCCGGCAGGGCCGCCGCCAGCAACAGCAGGACCGCGAACACGCGGGCCCAGACTCCGGCGCGCAAGGCGCCCGTACGCAGGATCGATCGCGACATGTTCCCTCCCAGAAACCGTGCCGTACCGCTGGCGAGGCCGGCGGCGCCGGCCCGTCCGACTGTACGAATGCGTATGGGCGCTGCACGCCGCAGTGCACCATACGGGAGCGAACTGTGATGCTTATCGCGCGCGACCGCCGCAACCGGCACCGTCCGCCACGACCGATGCTGCATCGCACCCAACGCCGGTCGCGCGTGCGGCGCCCTACTGCGCCGCCGCCGTGCGTCCCCAGGCCTGGATGATGCGGGCGATCTCGCGCACGCCGTCGCTGAGCGCGGCCGGACCGGGCTGCAGGATGATCGGCGACTTGATCTCGTGCAGCTGACCGTCGCGCACCGCCGGAATCGCGTCCCAGCCGGGGCGCGCGGCGACGCGCTCGGGGCGGAACTTCTTGCCGCACCACGAGCCGAACACGATGTCCGGCGCCAGCGGGATCACCTCGGCGGAATCGGCCAGGATGCGATGCTTGGCCAGCGATTGCGCCGCGTGTTCGGGAAACACGTCGTCGCCGCCCGCGATCCGCACCAGCTCGGCGACCCAGCGGATGCCGGTGATCAGCGGCTCGTCCCATTCCTCGAAATACACCTTGGGCCGGCGCGGCAACGCGGCGCTGGCGCGCTCGATCTCCTCCAGGCCGCGGCGCAGGCCGTCGGCGTAGGCGCGCGCCTTATCGGCCGCGCCGACCAGCGCGCCCAGCCGCAGGATGTAGTCGAGGATGCCCTCGACGCTGCGGTGGTTGCTGATCCACACCTCCACGCCCTGCTTGATCAGCGCGGCGGCGATCTCGGACTGGATGTCGGAAAAGCCGATCACGAAGTCCGGCTGCAGCTTCAGGATCTCGTCGATCTTGGCGCTGGTGAAGGCGCTGACCTTGGGCTTTTCCTTGCGCGCGACCGGCGGACGCACGGTGAAGCCGCTGATGCCGACGATGCGGTGCTGCTCGCCGAGCGCGTACAGCGTTTCGGTCGGTTCTTCGGTGAGGCAGACGATGCGTTGGGGGCCCATGGCGCGATTGTCGCATTAGCGGCGGCGCTGCGGTTCGCCGCGCTCGGCGCATCCTGCCGGCGGTCTGCAGCGCAAGAATCAACGCAGGGCTTTGCGGAAGTACACCACACGCTCGGTCTCTTCGAAGCCGCAGGCGGCGTGCGCCTGGTGCGCCAAGGTGTTGTCGAGCAGCGAATCGGACGCGAGCTCGTCGCAACCGCGCGCCAGCGTCCAGGCCTCGACCTGCGCGATCAGCCCGCGGCCGATGCCGCGGCCGCGCGCGGACGGCGCCACGTACCAGCCTTCGAGAAACCCGACCGGCGAGCGGTCGGTGCCGTTGACGTAGTCGCCGCGCAGGCTGGCTTCGGCGAAACCGCAGGCCTGGCCGCGTTCGTCGAACGCGAGCAGGCAGACCTGGCGCTCGGGCTGCGCCAGCATTTCCAGCATGTCGTCGCGGTGATCGGTGGCCGGCTCGCCGTCCTCGTCCGGCCACAAGGCGCTGCGCAGTTGCGCCCAGGCGGTCAGATCGGCCTGCGTCGCCGGCCGCACGCGCCAGGCCGCGTCGCTCACGGATACAGCATCCGCTTCGACCAGTCGCCGGCGCGGTCGCATTCGTACAGCCAGCGCTCGTGCAGACGGAAATCGGCGCCGTACCAGAACTCGACCTTTTCCGGACGCACGCGCAACCCGGTCCAGCGCGGCGGGCGCGGCACGTCGCGGCCCTCGAAGCGCTGCTCGGCCTGGCTCAGGCGCTGCTCGAAGGTGTCGCGCGAATCCAGCGTCTCGGACTGCAGCGAGGCCCACGCGCCGATCTGGCTCACGCGCGGACGCGAGGCGAAATACGCGTCGGCCTCGGCGTCGGCGACGATCTCGACCGCGCCTTCCACCCGCACCTGCACGCCATTGCGCACGCGCGGCCAGTGGAACAGCAGCGCCGCATGCGGATTGGCCTGCAGCTCGCGGCCCTTGCGGCCGTCCAGATGGGTGTAGAACACGAAGCCGCGCGCATCGTGCGCCTTCAGCAGCACGGTGCGCGCCGACGGACGCGCGTCCAGGCCGGCGGTGGCGACGGTCATCGCGGTCGGATCGGGTTCGCCGGCGATGCGCGCCTCTTCGAACAGACCGCTGAATCCGGCGATGGCTTCGGCTAACAGGGGATGTGGGTTCATTGGGTTATTGTGGCCCGATGCCGGCCGCTCCGCATCCCTCCGCCGCCCAGGCCTATGCCGCGGACTTCGTGGAGCGCGTGCTCGACGACGCGCTGTCGCATTCGGCGCGCACGTACGCGATCGCCGGCCTGCAGGGCAGCGGCAAATCGACCCTGGCCGCGCAGGTCGCCGCGCACGCACAGGAACGCGGTTTGCGCGTGGCGGTGCTGTCGATCGACGACTGCTACCTGGGCCGGCGCGAACGCGCGCAACTGGGCCGTCGCGTGCACCCCTTGCTGGCCACGCGCGGACCGCCGGGCACGCACGCGGTCGAGCTGGCCTGCGCCACCCTGGACGGCCTGCGCGCGGGCGGCGAGGTGCGCCTGCCGCGCTTCGACAAGCTCGGCGACCGGCGCCTGCCGCCGTCGCGCTGGCCGCGCCTGCGCGCGGTCGATCTGACCCTGTTCGAGGGCTGGTTCCTGAAAACGCCCGCGCAAACCCAAGCCGAGCTGATCGCACCGATCAACGAACTGGAGCGCGCGGAAGATCCCGACGGCGTCTGGCGCGGCTACTGCAACCGGGCCCTGGCCGAGGCCTATCCGCCCTTGTGGGCGCGCCTGGACCGCCTGCTGTTCCTGCAACCGCCCGGCTTCGAGCACGTGCCCGAGTGGCGCTGGCAGCAGGAGCGCGCGCTGCAGGCCGCCCGCCCCGGACGCGTCGGCATGGACCGCGCGGGGGTCGAGCGCTTCGTGCGCCTGTTCGAACGCGTGAGCCGCCAGGCGCTGGCGCGGCTGCCGGCGATCGCCGAGGTGAGCGTGGCGGTCGACGCGCGACGGCGCGTGCGGGACTGGCGCGTGCGCGACTGACGCGCACGCGCTCGGCCGGCACCGTCGCGCGGCGCCGGACTTACTCGACGATGAAGCTCACCCGCAGGTTGACCCGCCATTCGGTGACGGTGCCGTCGTCGTCGGTGACGACCTTGATTTCGTTGACCCAGGCGCCCTTGATGTTCTTGACCGACTCGGCGCATTTCTTCAGCCCGGATTTGACCGCGTCCTCCATGCTGGTCTTGGAAGAGGCGTTGAGTTCGATGATCTTGGCGACCGCCATGGCGTGCTCCCGTCAGGCCGGCGCGCGGGCTTGCGGCCGGAACGGCGAGCCTAGGCCGGCCGGCGTTAAGGCCACGCAACAGGATCGGGCCGCCAGCGCGGCATCGCGGCTGGCTACAATCGCGGCATGAATCCCGCGAGCAATCTGATCCTGGTGGGCCCGATGGGGGCCGGCAAAAGCTGCATCGGCCGCCGCCTGGCCGAGCGCTACGGCCTGCGTCTGGCCGACGCCGACCGCGAGATCGAGCAGCGCACCGGCGCCACCGTGGCGACCATCTTCGAATGCGAGGGCGAGCCCGGCTTCCGCGCGCGCGAACGCGCGACCCTGGCCGAACTGCTGGCCGAGGACGGCCTGCTGCTGGCCACCGGCGGCGGCGCGGTGCTGGACCCGGCCAACCGCGCCCTGCTGCGCGAGCGCGGCTACGTGGTGCACCTGCAAGTGAGCGTGGAAGCCCAGCTGGAGCGCCTGGCGCGCGACCGCACCCGCCCGTTGCTGGCGCGCGACGACCGCGAAGACGTGCTGCGCACGCTGTCGGCGCAGCGCGCGCCGCTGTACGCCGAAGTGGCCGACCTGCGCTTCGACACCGAACGCATGACCGCGGCCGAAGCCGCGGACAAGCTGGCCGACCAACTCGACACCTGCTGGCGCCGCCTTGCGCACGCGCAAGGAGCTTCCGCATGACCGCACCGCTGCCGCCCGCTCTGCACCGCGTCAAAGTGTCCGGCGACGCGCCCTACGCGATCGAGATCGGCCCCGGCTTGCTGGGCGAGGCCGAACGCATCGCCGCGCAGCTGCGCGGCCGCCACGCCCTGATCGTCAGCGACGGCCATGTCGCGCCGCTGTACGCCGACGCGCTGGAAAACGCGCTGCGCGCGGCCAGGCCCAACCTGACGCTGGCGCGCTACGTGCTGCCGCCGGGCGAACACGAAAAAACCCTGGCCCGCTTCGGCGAATGCCTGGACGCGCTGGCCCGGCTTGGCGCCACCCGCGACGCCACCGTGCTGGCGCTGGGCGGCGGCGTGGTCGGCGACCTGGCCGGCTTCGCCGCGGCCTGTTGGATGCGCGGCGTCGACGTGGTGCAGCTGCCGACCACGCTGCTGGCGATGGTGGATTCCTCGGTCGGCGGCAAGACCGCGGTCGATCTGCCCAGCGGCAAGAACCTGGTCGGCGCCTTCCATCCGCCGCGCGCGGTGTTCGCCGACACCGCCACCCTGCGCAGTCTGCCCGCGCGCGAACTGCGCGCCGGCCTGGCCGAGGTGGTGAAGTACGGCGCGATCTTCGACGACAGCTTCCTCGATTGGCTGGAAGCGCACGCCGACGCGCTGCTGGCTGGCGACGACGCCGCGCTGTCGCAGGCGATCGCGCGCAGCTGCGCGTACAAGGCGGACGTGGTCGCGCGCGATCCCTACGAACGCGGCGATCGCGCCCTGCTCAATTTCGGCCACACCTTCGGCCACGCCATCGAAACCGAGCAAGGCTACGCCGGCGCCACCGGCGACGGCCTCAACCACGGCGAGGCGGTGGCGGTGGGCATGGTCCTGGCCGCGCGGCTGTCGACCGCGCTGGGCCTGGCCGGCGCCGCCGATGCGGAACGCCTGCGCGCCTTGTTGGAACGCCTGGGCCTGCCGACGACGATACCCGCGGGCTTGTCGCCGCAGGCTTTGCTGGCGCGCATGCGGCTGGATAAGAAGGCCGATGCGTCGGGTTTGCGCTTCATCCTGTGGGATCGTGCGGGGTTGGCGCGGATCGTGTCGGGAGTAGCCGACGACCTTGTGCTGCAGGTGTTGGCGGCGGGTTGAAGGATCTGGAGCAAAAGCAAATCCCCCCTAGCCCCCCTTTTCCAAAGGGGGGAACCCATGCGCTCCTTATCGCCGAACTGCTGAAGCCCGCTTGTCTTCCCCCCTTTGAAAGAGGGGGATCGTTGGGGATTTGCTCTCAAGCCGCCTCGCGCCGGCGCGCCAGCGCGCGCTGATTCGACGAGTACGGGTTGTCCAGATACGGCACCGCATCGGCCTTGAGCGCATCGATCCACTCGTCGGTGCCCAGCACCGCGGCGAAGCGGCTTTGGAACACCACCGAAAACACGCGGTGGATCTCCTCGGCGCTGGCCTGCCCGGCGCTGTTCTCGTACGACAGCGAACCGGTGGCGTCGCCGAGGAACTCCACGTTCAGGCCCAGGTGCGCGGCCTCGAAGATCGTCGAGGCGTCGCAGTTGTGGGTCATGTAGCCGATCACCGTCAGGGTGTCGATGCCGTGGTCGGCGATCCAGTCCTTGAGATCGGTGCCGGTGAACACGCTGGGCAGGTTCTTCTCGATGTAGTGGTCGCGGTGGCGCGAGGCGACGACATCGTTGAGTTCCCAGCCCGGCGTGCCCTTGACGAACACCGGCGCCTCCGGCGGCGCGGTGTTCTGCACCACCACCACCGGCACGCCGGCGGCGCGCGCGGCGTCCATGGCGCGGCCGACATTGGGCAGGGTCTGGCTCACCGGCGGATGCTCGATGAGCAGGCCGCCGCTGAAGTACTCGTTCTGGACGTCGACGACGATGAGGGCGCGCTTGCGGGTCATGGCGTTGCTCCTGAGAGGAAGGGATGGATCGGACGCCGCCTATGCTCCGCTTCGGCCCGATACGCCGACAGTGGCCCGATTGCCAATATTAGATAAGATCGGGCCATGTACAATCGGGCCATGAACGCCGACACCATCGCCGTGGTCGCCTTCGACCGCATCAGCCCCTTCCATCTCTCGGTGCCCTGCATCGTGTTCGAGGACCGCGGTTTCGACGGCCAGCCGCGCTTCGAGTTGCGGGTGTGCGCGGCCGAGCCCGGCCCGCTGCGCACCCAGGCGGGTTTCAGCATCGCGGTCGAGCACGGCCTGGAAGGCCTGAACGACGCCGGCGTGGTGATCGTGCCGTCCTGGCGCGACGGCGACGAACGCCCGCCCGAGGCGCTGCTGGAGGCGCTGCGCCAAGCGCACGCGCGCGGCGCGCAGATCGTCGGCCTGTGCCTGGGTGCCTACGTGCTGGCCGAGGCCGGTCTGCTCGACGGCCGCCGCGCGACCACCCATTGGCACTGGAGCCGGCACTTCGCCGAGCGCTACCCGCAGGTGCGCCTGGAACAGGACGTGCTGTACGTCGAGGACGCCGAGCTGACCACCTCGGCCGGCACCGCGGCCGCGCTGGACTGCTGCCTGCAGCTGCTGCGCCGGCGCTGCGGCGCCGAACTGGCCAGCCGAGTCGCGCGCCGCCTGGTGGTGGCGCCGCACCGCCAGGGCGGCCAGGCCCAGTACATCGAGCAGCCTGTGCCGGCCTCGGCCCAGGACGAGCGCCTGTCCGGGGTGCTGAGTTGGGCGCTGGCGCATCTGGACCAGCCGCACAGCCTGGATGCCCTGGCCGAGCGCGCGCTGATGAGCCGGCGCAGCTTCACCCGCCGCTTCCGCCAGACCACCGGCACCACCGTCGCGCAGTGGCTGCTGAGCCAGCGCCTGGCGCGCGCGCAGCGCCTGCTGGAAAGCACCGACCGGCCGGTGGAGGCGATCGCGGCCGACACCGGCTTCGGCTCGGCGGTGTCGCTGCGCCAGCGCTTCGCGGCCGCGCTGAAGACCTCGCCCACGGCCTACCGGCGCGAGTTCCGCGGCACCTGAGACGGCGCCCGCGCATGCCGCCCCATACCGCTGGCGCATCCCGCTAGAACATCCCGCTAGAATCGGTGCGTGCGCCTGCTCCTACAACAACGCCCCGACGGCCGCGAAGCCCCGCGCTTCGTGCAACTGATGCTGCAGCCCGATCTGCTGGGCGGCTGGACCCTGGTGCGCGAAACCGGCCAGATCGGCGGCCGCAGCACCCTGCGCCGCGAGCAGTTCATGGATCGCGACAGCGCCTTCGCCGCGCTGGAACACGCGCGCGACCAGCAGCTCAAACGCGGCTTCCAGCTGATGTTCGCGCAGGGCGCCGAAGCGCCCTGAGCGTACCCGCCCGCCGCGGCGAGCCGCAGGCCTAGCGCAAGCCCGCACCGCCGCGCCTGCCGCCGCGCGGAACACAGCAACGCGGCCATCGGCCTCACCGCGACTCGCGCCGGGCCCCGCCCGCCCGCGATAATGCCGCCCCGCCTTCGCTTCTCCGCCCCAGGATTCCGCATGACCGCCACCGACGCCGCACCCGCCAACGACCGTTTCCTGCGCGCCCTGCGCCGCGAGCCGGTCGACCGCACGCCGGTGTGGCTGATGCGCCAGGCCGGCCGCTACCTGCCCGAGTACCGCGCCACCCGCGCCCAGGCCGGCAGCTTCCTGAACCTGGCCAAGAACCCGGAGCTGGCCTGCGAGGTCACCCTGCAGCCGCTGCGCCGCTTCCCGCTGGACGCGGCGATCCTGTTCTCCGACATCCTCACCGTGCCCGATGCGATGGGCCTGGGCCTGTACTTCGCCGACGGCGAGGGCCCGAAGTTCGAGCGCCCGATCCGCAGCGCTGCCGACATCGACCGCCTGGCCGTGCCGGACATGGAAGGCGAGCTGCGCTACGTGATGGACGCGGTGCGCACCATCCGTCGCGAATTGAACGGTTCGGTGCCGCTGATCGGTTTTTCCGGCAGCCCCTGGACCATCGCCTGCTACATGGTCGAAGGCGGCGGCAGCGACAACTATTCCAAGGTCAAATCGCTGGCGCTCAACGACCCGGCGGCGATGCACAAGCTGCTGGGCGTGGTGACCGATGCGGTGATCGCCTACCTCAAGGCCCAGCACGCGGCCGGCGCGCAGGCGCTGCAGGTGTTCGACACCTGGGGCGGCGTGCTGTCGCCGGCGATGTACCGCGAGTTCTCGCTGCGCTACCTGCAGCGCATCGCCGCCGAGTTGCCGCGCGGCGAAGGCGCGGCGCGCGCGCCGCTGATCCTGTTCGGCAAGGGCAACGACCCGTATCTGGAAGACCTGGCCGCCAGCGGCGCCGAAGCGGTGGGCGTGGACTGGACCATCGGCCTGGGCGACACCGCGCGCCGCATCGGCGGGCGCGTCGCGATCCAGGGCAATCTCGACCCGGTCACCCTGTACGCCACGCCCGCGGCCATCCGCGACCAGGTCGGCCGCGCGCTGGACGACTACCGCGACGGCAACGGCGGTTCGCGCGAGGGCCACGTGTTCAACCTCGGCCACGGACTGTCGCCGGACATGAGCCCGGAGCACGTCGCGGCGATGGTGGATGCGGTACACCAATTAAGCGCACGCTGAGCGCAGCCTGGCACGGCGCCTTTCGACGCCTGCGCGAACTGAGAAAAAGCCCGCATTTTCGCGGGCTTTTTCTCGCGTAAAGTGCCGCCCCGAACAGGGCGGATCGACCGCAGCTGGGGAATGGCAGATGCGTGCGATGCGGACTTACCTGCGACTGGCGGCCGGCTTGGCGGCTTTGACTGCATCCGCTGCGTTCGCGCAAACCACCCGGCTGAACATCGACTACGAAACCGGCACCACCGACTCGGGCATCTTCAGACTGGTCGCCACCGAGGCGCCCGCCGCCGACGCGGCGTACATAGTCGATGGCGAGGCGCGTTCGGGCCGCTACGCGCTCGCGCACAAGGTGACCTGGACCGACCCGGGCTATGTGTCCTTCGGCGCGCCGCGCAGCGAAGCACATGCAAGCTCGGTTCGCGACGGCGCGCTGAAGCCGGGTCAGTACGCGCCGGGGCAGCACCGCCTCTACACCTTCAGCGTCATGCTCAAGGACTGGGAGGACTGGAACGGGGCGCCCGGCCCCGCCCCCGTCGACATCGTCTGGCAGTTCAAGCACTTCAACGGCGGCCCCGATTTTTACGTGGGCGTGCGCCGCAACCAGATGATCCTGCGCTACGGCGAGAAGCAGGCCGTGCTGATCGACGACGTGCGGCCCTACGACAACCGCTGGCTGGATTTCCGCTTCGAGATCTACTGGGCCAAGGACGACAGCGGCTACTACACCGCCGAGGTCAAGCGCGACGGCGATGCCGACTACACGCTCAAGGCCGCGGAAGCGGCTTATCCGACCTTCGACCCGGCGTACGCCGGCACCGCCGGCACCATTCAGTGGGGTCTGTATCGGCCCGATGCAGCCAAGGTGCCCGGCGCCACGCCGACCCGGATCGTGCTGCACGACGACATCCGCGTGATCGAACTGCCCTGAGTCGGCGCGGGCTCAGCCCACGTCGATCTTGTTGCTCCTGAGCAGGCGCGAGGGGTCGGCCGGCGCGTCGCTGGGCGCGCCGTACTCGAGCCGGATTTCGCGCATGTCCTGCGGCACCATCTGCTCGATGTCCTCGGGCCGTTCGCAGCCCGGCTGCAGGCGATTGCCCAGGCTCATACCGACCATCATCAGCGCCTGCGCTTCGCTGGACTGCGGTTCGCGCGCGAGCACGCGGTCGCTGAGCAGATAGGCGCTGTCGTGGCCGTCCTTGGACAGCGTGGACACCGCGCCGCTGGGCCTGGGCGCGCCGGCTTCGAGCTGCTCGATCGGCAAGGGATTCCAGCAGTGGCCGGTGCTGACCACGGTCAGGCGGCGCGACAGGTCGGCCATGAAATCTTCCAGCGACGAACGCGCCTGTTCGCGGCTGGCGGCTTTGGCCGGCACGCTGTAACGGCCCTTGACGATGTACATGCGGTCCATCTGCAGGGTCATCGCCGAGCTCTTGCGTTCGCCCTGGCTGGTGAAGGCCAGATCCAGCGAACGCCCGCTGGACGCAGCGCCCTTGCCGCGCGCGTAGGCGAAGCTGCGCAGCGGGCCCAGGTCCATGTCTTCGTAGCCGCCGGACTGGCGGCCGACCTGGGCCAGCGCGTCGCGCTCCTCGTCGGCGACGCGCTCGAACTCGGCGGCCGACAGCGCGCCGGTCGGATAGAAATACACGTCGATCCAGCGATCGCGGCGCTTGCTCAAGGCATAGCGCACCGACACGCCGAACTCCTGGCGGTCGAAACGGTGCTCGTCCACTGCCTGCCATTTGCCCAGGCGCAGCGGATAGACCACGCGCGACTCGCGCAGGTAACCGCCCAGCAGCGGCATGGCCGGCGATTGGCCGCTGTCGGCGCTGGCCAGCGCGTTGCCGGCATCGGCCGCGAGCGTGGGGCCTGCCAAAGCGACGGCGAGGATGCCGCACCCTGCCCTCGCGCGCAGGTACGCGCGTACCGCCCTGACTGTCATCCCCGCCCCCTGCTGCGCATGCCGCCGTTCGCCACCGCTGTTTCCGTGGCGATCATGCGCCGCTTGCGCCGCATCCACCAGTCCGCGGGCTGCGGCCAGGGCTGGCGGCCCTCACGGCGGCGGCAAGGCCTCGTCCAGCACCGCCGCCAGCATCGCGCCGGTCACCGGTTTGCGCAGGAAACGGTCGAAACCGGCCGCGATCGCCTGCGGCTCGGCGTCGGCATCGGCGCGCGCGGTGACCGCGATCAGCGGCCGCGCATAGCCCTGCGCGCGCAGCTGACGGGCCAGGTCCAGCCCGTTCAGGCCCGGCAGGTCGAGGTCGAGCAGCGCCGCTTCGTAGTGGGCCGTGGCGACTTCGGTCAGCGCCGCCAGGCCGTTGCCGACATGGGTCACGCGATGGCCCTGCGCGCGCAGCAGGCCGGCGATCACCAGCGCCACGGTGGCGTCGTCCTCGACCAGCAGCAGCGCCAGCGGCGCGCGCCGCGCGTCGCCGCCGCGCGCCGGCGCGTTCGCGGCCGCGCCTACGGTCGCCGCCGGCAGCGGCAGCTCGAACGCGAAGCGCGCGCCCTCGCCGGGCCGGCTCTCGACCGAAAGCTGCCCGTCCATCGCCGCCGCCAGTTCCTGACAGATCGCCAGGCCCAGGCCGCTGCCGCCGTAGCGCGCGGCGGTGCGCGCGCCCTCGGCCTGTTCGAAGCGGCGGAACAAGCGCGACTGCTGCTCCTCGTTCAAACCGGGCCCGGTGTCGGCGACCTCGAAGCGCACGCCCTGCGGCGCCAGCGCCGCCACCCGCAACGAGACGCGGCCCTGTTCGGTGAACTTGATCGCGTTGCCGAGCAGGTTGAGCAGGATCTGCCGCACCCGATGCGGATCGCCGCGCAGCCCGCGCGGCGCGTCGTCGGCGATCTCCAGCTCGAACGCCAGGCCGCGCTTGCGCGCCAGCGGCGCCATCAACGCGCTGGCGTCCTCGACCAGCGCGCGCAGATCGAAGGCCTCGTCGGCCAGTTCCAGCTTGCCCGACTCGATCCGGGCCAGATCCAGCGCGTCGTTGACCAGGCGCAGCAGATGCTTGCCGGCGCGCTGGATCGACTCGGTGTAGCCGCGCTGCTGCGGGTCCAGCGACGTGTCCAGCAGCAATTCGCTCATGCCCAGCACGCCGGTCATCGGCGTGCGCACTTCGTGACCCAGCGTGGCCAGGAAACGGGTCTTGGCCAGCGAAGCCTCCTTGGCGATCTCGCGCTCGTGCTCGGCGGCCTGCCAGTCCAGACGGCGCTTGAGGCGCCGGCGGTAACGGTCGGCCGCCCACCAGGCGGCGAGGATGGCGATGCCGACCAACGCCGCCAGCGCCGGCGGCGTGCGCCACCACGGCGGTTGCACGGTCAGCGAGAACTGCCGCGACTGCGACCAGATGCCGTCGGCGTTGGCCGCCTGCACTTCCATGCGGTAGGTGCCGGGCTCCAGCTTGGAGAACACGCGCTCGCCGTTGCCGGGCTGGATCACCCAGTCCGGGTCGTAGCCGTGCAGACGGAAACGGTAGCGGTGCGATTGCAGGTCGACGAAGGACAGCAGGCGCGCCGACACGCGCAGGTCGCGGTCCTGCGGGCCCAGCACCACCGGGCGTTCGGGATCGAGCTTGAACTCGTCCTCGTCGCGGCGGTAACTCAAGGTCTCGATCACCAGCCGCGGCGCCTTGGCCGCCTCCGGCGCGCGGCCGGCGTCGAACAGCACCACGCCTTCCATGGTGCTGGCCACCGCCACGCCGGACGGCGTCAGCAGCGGATTGCGTTCGGTGAATTCCTGGCTGGGCAGGCCGTCGCGCATGCCGTAGATGCGCAGGCGCTGGCGGCTCTGGTTCCAGCAGATCAGGCCGCGGCGCGTGGTCAGCCAGACGTTGTCGCCCCAGGCCAGCACGCCGCCCGATTCGGTCGCCGGCAGGCCTTCGTCGCCGCTCACGCGCGCCAGCAGGCGCAGTTCGCGGCCGTCCCAGGCGTACTGCTCCAGGGCCTCCAGACGGTGCAGCCACAGCCGGTCCTTGCCGAGCATGGCGAAGCCGAACACGCGATCGACCGGGCTGCCCGGCAAGGCGTCGAAGCGGCGCGTGGCCGCGTTCCAGCGCGACAGGCCGGCCGGGCCGGCCATCCACAGCGCGCCGTCGGGGCCGACGTCGATCTGTTCGATGTACAGCGTGTCGACGCCGCGGTCGTCCTCCGGCGTCACCGACACCTGCACGCGGCCTTCGGCGTCGCGCATCTGCAAGGCCGGCGGCATGTAGGCGATCCAGACGTTGCCGTCGGGCGTTTGCACGAGCTGGTCGGTGATGCCGTCGTCGCCCAGCGCGGCATCGCGCGGCGAGGTCGCGGTCCAGTTGCGCGTGCCGCCGTCGGCCGCGACCCGGGTCAGGCCGCGGTTGTCGCCGAACCACAGCGCGCCGTCGCGCGCTTCCAGCACCGAGTACAAGGCGGCGTCGGCCAGCGCCGGCACCACGCGCTGGGTGGAATGGCCGTCGCGCAGATCCAGTCGGTCGATCACGCCGCGCTCGCCGACCATCCATACTTCGTGGCCGTCGCGACTGGCGGCGAGGTCGCGCATGTAGGCCACGCGCGGCGCGCCCGGACGGCCGGTGCCGGGCTTGAGCACGGTGAACTGGCGCCAGTTCGGCGCCAGGTAGGCCACGCCCTCTTCCTCGGTGGCGAACCACCAGCCGCCTTCGTGGTCCTGCAGCAGGTCCAGGGTGTTGATGTTGGCGATCGCCGCATCGCCGGACAGCGGCGTGAGGCGCCCATCCAGCACACGCCGCAAGCCGCGGTGGGTGGCCACCCAATAATTGCCGGGACCGTCGCCGGCCACGCCGTAGACGCCGGTCTTGTCGGCGGGCGCGAACCACGGCATCTGCGCGATGCGCCCGTCCGGCGCACGCCGGAACGCGCGCAGGCCGGCACCGATCCACAACGAACCGTCGGCCGCCGGCGACAAGGCCGTGACCCAGGCGCCGCTGATGCCAGCGTGCGCGATCGTGTGAAAGCGCGCGCCGTCCCAGTAGGCCAGACCGGTGGTGGTGCCCACCCACAGCCGGCCGGTGCTGTCGGTCTTCATGGTCCAGATGTACTCGCCGGGCAGGCCGTCCTTCGCGGCGCCCGCGCCGGCGCGTTCGGGCTTGCCTGCGTCGGGCATGTAGCGGGTGATGCGGCCCTCGGCGTCCAGGCGATGCACGCCGGCGCCGTCGGTGCCGAACCAGATCGCGCCGTCGGGCGTGGACGCGATGGTGTAGATCTCGTCGCTGCCGATGTCGGGATGGGTTTCGCGGCTGTAGTGCACGAAGTTCTGCCGCTCGCGATCGAGCATGTGCAGGCCGCCGCCGCTGAGCCCCACCCACACGCGGTTGCGCGCGTCCACATGCAGGGCCTGCACCATGTTGCTGGGCAGCGAACCCGGATCGCCGGGCACGTGGCGCCAGACCCGGAAACTGATGCCGTCGTAGCGCGCCAGGCCATCGTGGGTGGCCATCCAGATGTAGCCCTCGGCGTCCTGCGCCAACGCCGCCACGGTGCTGGACGGCATGCCTTCGGCGACGCCGTAGGTGCGGAACTGCGGCGTCTCCGGCAGCGTCGCGCGCGCCGGCAAGGTCAGCGCCGCCAGCAGCAGCCAGCACAGCCAACGCAGCCACTCCGGGCTTCCATGCACGACCGCTGGCCTGAGCATCCTCGGGTCCGATTCCTCGCAATACGGACGCTAGGCTCCCCGATCCTGGCCCGGCTAGGCAAGGCCCGCGACCGCGCGCGGTCCCCGCGCGTTCCGCGACCGGCCCGCAACGGACCGTTGCGGACACGCGTCTACGGGTTCATCGTGCGGTCCATAGAATCCCCGGACGATGCAGGCCGGACCTGCCTGGAGCCTTGCGTGCCGAATCCGCCCACTGCCGTGCTGCTGACCGCGTTGGCGCTGTGCGCGCTGGCGCCGCGTGCGCATGCGGCGGACAAGCATGCGGCGGACAACTATGCCTTGGATCCGGTGCACACGCGGGTGATGTTTGCGATCTCGCACGCGGGTTTCTCGCAAGCGCTGGGCACCGTCTCGGGCAGCACCGGCCATCTGAGCTTCGACCGCGACGACTGGCGCAGCGCGCGGCTGGACGTGCGCGTGCCCTTGAACCGGCTCGATCTGGGCGACGCCAAGTGGAACGCCGCCGCGCTGGCCGGCAACCTGCTCGACGGCGCGCGCTACCCGGAGGCGCGCTTCGTCTCCGATCGCGTCGAACCCGTCGACGCCGACCGCGCCCAGGTCTGCGGCCAGCTCACGCTGCACGGCAAGACCGCGCCGCTGTGCATGGACGTGCGCCTCAATGCGCTCAAGCGCCATCCGCTGCCGCCGTTTCGCCGCACCGCCGGCTTTTCCGCCACCGCCACGCTCAGCCGCGCCGCATTCGGCATCGACGCCTGGAAATCGGTGATCGGCGACAGCGTCGACTTGCGCATCGAGGCCGAGGCGGTACGCGAGCGCAAGCCGGACGACAGCGACGAACCCGCACCGCCGCCCGCCGACACCGAAGTCGCGCCGCCGCCCGCCGCGCCGGCCAAGCCCGACAACGACCCCTACGAACCCGCCCCGGTACCGCACGCATGACCATCAAGAACACCGACCAACGCTGGGGCGCCGTCAGCCAGTCGCTGCACTGGGCCATCGTGCTGCTGATCGCCACCATCGCGATCATCGGCCTGACCATGACCGACATGGCCAACGGCCCGTCCAAGATCAAGATCTACGCCCTGCACAAATCGCTGGGCCTGACCTTGCTCACGCTGGTCGTGCTGCGCCTGCTGTGGCGCTTCTACGCCGGTGCGCCCAAACCGGTCGCGGGCACGCCGCACTGGCAGGAGCGCATCGCTTCGCTCACGCATTGGGCGCTGTACCTGCTGATGTTCGCCATGCCGATCACCGGCTGGCTGTTCAATTCCAGCTCCGGCTATCCGCTGCAGTACTTCGGCTTGTTCAACCTGCCCAAGATCGCCGCGGTGAACCCCGGGCTGGCCGATCTGAGCGAATCGCTGCACGAGAACGGCTTCTGGCTGCTCCTGCTGCTGGTGCTCGCCCATGCCGGCGCCGCGCTCTACCACCACGTGTTCCAGAACGACGACACCCTGCGCCGCATGCTGCCGATGCGTCTGCGTCAGGCGCCGGCCGCAGCCGCGCCGGTCGCGGTTGCGCCCGTCGTCGCCACCGCCCCCGCTCCGGAGAATCCCGATGTCCCTTAAGCCCCTCGCGCTCGCCCTGCTGTTCGCCGCGGCGCCGGTCCACGCCGCCGACTACGTGCAGGCGCCCAGCTCCACCCTGACCTTCGCCACCAAGTACCAGGGCGAAGTGTTCAGCGGCCGCCTGCCCGGCTTCACCACCAGGATCAGCTTCGAGCCCGGTCAACTGAGCACCGCCAAGCTCGACGTGATCATTCCGCTGGCCGGCAGCGATACCAAGAACGCCGAGCGCGACGACACCCTCAAGGGCGCGGACTTCTTCAGCATCGCCAAGTTTCCGCAGGCGCGTTACACCGCCACCAAGTTCCGCAGCCTGGGCGGCAACAACTACGCCGCCGACGGCAACCTCACCCTGCGCGGCGTGACCAAGCCGGTCGTCCTGACCTTCACCTGGACCGGCGGCGCCAATCCGGTGCTGACCGGCAAGGCCACGGTCAAACGCCTGGATTTCGGCGTCGGCGGCGGCGACTGGGCCGACACCTCGATCATTCCCAACGAGGTCGCGGTGAGCACCAAACTGAACCTGGTGCCGGCGAAGTAAGCGCGGAACGCATCCCCTTCCTCCACCTTGTGCAGAGGCAGAACCCCACACCTGGCCGCACCGCTTCCCCCTTTGCAAAAGGGGGGACTGAGGGGGATTTGCTTTTCGCGGCCGCGCCGCGAAGGACGCGGGAGCCTTCAGCCCCGCAAGAACCCCGCCAACCGCTCCGCATCGAACGGCCACTCCAGCTCCCGCCCGTCGTCCTCGTCGCGCAGCACCGGCACGCGCGTGCCGTAGCGCTGCTCCAGCGCCTCGTCCTCGTCGATGAAGACGCTGTCGAACTCCGGCGCGCGCGCCTGCGCCAGCACGTCCAGGGCTAGGTCGCACAGGTGGCAGTCGTCGCGCTGGTAGAGGGTCAGGTGCATGCGCTTGCGTACTGAGGTGGCGGGGCCTCGCTAGCGTCTAGAATACCTGCGAGTCCGAACGGGACGGGACCATGGCTTTGCGCTGCATCCACACCGCGATCCTGGGCGCGCTGCTGCTGGCGCCCGCCGCCGCATGCGCGGGCCCCGCCTGCGCGGTGGACACGGCACAGCTGGTCGCGGCCTGGGAGAGCGACGGCGAGGGCGACTTCGAGCAGTTCGAACTCAGCCGCCGCGATGGCCGCAACGGCTTCGACTCGTGGCTGCACGAACGCCCGGAAATGCTGGGCGGCACCTGGCGCTTCGACCCCAAGACCTGTCGCCTGCGCATCGACCATGCCGCGACCGGGCAGCACTGGCAGTACGCCGTGGACATGACCGACGCCAAAACCCTGCTGCTGCGCGCCCCCGACGAGCGCCGCAGCGCCCGCTACCGCAAGATCGCCAACGGACGCTGACCGCGTCCCATCGCCCTCCAGCCGAGCATCCCCCGCCCCATGGCCGTCAGCACCTTCGACCTCTTCAAGATCGGCATCGGGCCGAGTTCCTCGCACACCGTCGGCCCGATGCGCGCCGCGGCGCGTTTCATCGAACGCTGGCTGATAGAGAACGGCGACCTCGCGCGCACCGCGCGGCTGCGCGCGGAAGTGTTCGGTTCGCTCGCGCTCACCGGCCGCGGCCACGGCACCGACAAGGCCGTGCTGATGGGCCTGGAAGGCCATTGGCCGAACCAGATCGATCCGGACATCATTCCCGCCGCGCTGGAGCGCATCCGCAGCAGCAAGCGCATCCGCCTGTTCGGCCAGCACGAGATCGGCTTCGACGAGAAGCACGATCTGATCATGAACAAGCGCCAGAAGCTGCCGTTCCACACCAACGGCATGCGCTTCACCGCCTACGACGGCGACGGCGAAGTGATCGCCACGCGCGACTACTACTCGGTCGGCGGCGGCTTCGTGGTCAATCAGGACGAAGCGGCCGAAGACCGCATCGTCGCCGACACCACCGACCTGCCCTACCCCTTCCATTCCGGCGACGAACTGCTGGCGCAGGCGCAGCGCAGCGGCCTGAGCATCGCGGCGATGATGTTCGCCAACGAACAGGCCTGGCGCACGCCGGACGAGATCAACGCCGGCCTCGACGAAATCTGGAAGGCGATGCAGGCCTGCGTCGAGCGCGGCATCCGCGAGACCGGCACCCTGCCCGGCGGCCTGCACGTGTCTCGGCGCGCGCCGGCGCTGTTCGCCGAACTGTCCGGCAAGCCCGAGGCGGCGATGCGCGATCCGCTGACCGTGCTGGACTGGGTCAACCTGTACGCGTTGGCGGTCAACGAAGAAAACGCCGCCGGCGGCCGCGTGGTCACCGCGCCCACCAACGGCGCCGCCGGCATCATCCCCGCCGTGCTGCATTACTACGACCGCTTCTGCCCCGGCGCCAGCGCCCAGGGCGCGCGCGACTTCCTGCTCACCGCCGCCGCGGTCGGCATCCTGTACAAGGAAAACGCCTCGATCAGCGGCGCCGAAGTCGGTTGCCAGGGCGAGGTCGGCGTGGCCTGTTCGATGGCCGCCGCCGGCCTGGTCGCGGCGCTGGGCGGCACCGCCAGCCAGATCGAGAACGCGGCCGAAATCGGCATGGAACACAACCTGGGCCTGACCTGCGACCCCATCGGCGGCCTGGTCCAGATCCCCTGCATCGAACGCAACGCCATGGGCGCGGTCAAGGCGATCAACGCCTACCGCATGGCCATGCGCGGCGACGGCAAGCACAAGGTCAGCCTGGACAAGGTCATCAAGACCATGCGCGACACCGGCCGCGACATGCAGGACAAGTACAAGGAAACCTCGCGCGGCGGTTTGGCGGTCAACGTCATCGAGTGCTGATGACCGAACCGCTGCGCCATCGCGACCACGGGCAGTGGCTGGGCGCGTTCGCGACCCGGATCGAAGTGAACTGCCCGCGCTGCGGGCACGCAGGCACCGTACATGCCGACGCGCGCTGGGTGGCGCACTTCGTCTGCGGTCGTTGCAGTCTCGATGCGCGTAGCGAACGCAACGACTGGCTGGGCCAGGTGCGCCTCAGCGGCCGGCGCCCCTGCGGCTACTGCGGCCATCAATGGCTGTGCGTGGATCGGATACGCGCCGGCACCCTGCGCGCGCCGATCGAACTCGCGCCATGGCGGACGACGCCCACCGACGACAGCCTCGCGGTCGCCTGCCCGGTCTGCAAGCACGAAAGCATCGTCGCGATCGACGCCCGCCGCGAGCGCGGCAACGAAGGCTACGACCCGCACTTCGGCCTGCCATTGCGCTTGATCGAACGCACCCGCGCGGGCCTGCTATGGGCCTACAACGGCGAGCACATCGACGAACTCCGACGCTACGTCAGCGCCGATCTGCGCGAACGCCACCGCACGCTGGGCAACAAGACCATGATTTCGCGCCTGCCGACCTGGATGAAGCTCGCCCGTCATCGGCCGCTGATGTTGAAAGCGCTGGACCGCTTGAGTCGGCGGTTGGGCGATGAAGCGGCGTGAGCTCGCACACGGGCATGGCCGCCGCGGGTAGTGCGTCGCATCCAATGAGTACAGCGCTGCGCTGCCTGATCTTGCCCGGCATGGACGGCACCGGCGAACTGCTGGGCGATTTCGTCGCGGCATTGGCCCCGCAATTCGAAGCCCAGCCGTTGCGCTACCCCCGCCGACCCCGCGCTGGGCTACGACGCGCTGACCGCGTTCGCGCGCCGGCGTCTGCCGCAGGACCGCCCTTATCTGCTGATCGGCGAATCCTTTTCTGGCCCGATCGCGATCCGCCTGGCCGCATCGCGACCCTCCGGCCTGCGCGGTCTGGTGCTGTGCGCGAGCTTCGCGCGTGCGCCCCGGCCGCCGGGCTGGCCTTTGCCGGCAAGTTGGTTGGCGCGTCTGGGCGCGGCGCTGCCGGTCGATCGCATCCCCGCATCGCTGACGGTACGCGCGATGCTGGGCGCCAACGCCGGCGCGGACTGGCGCGCGCGCACGCGCGCGCTGCTGGCGTCGCTGGACCCGGCCGTGATCCGCAGCCGCATGCGCGAAGGCGGCAACGCCGACGAGCGCGCCGCCCTGGCCCAGGTCGTCTGCCCCGTGCTGGTGCTGCACGGCCGCCGCGACCGGCTGGTGTCGCGCGCCAGCGTCCGCCAGATCCGCGCGATCCAGCCGCAGGCGCGATACGTCGAGCTGGACGGCCCGCACTTCCTGCTGCAGGCCAACGCGGCCCAGGCCGCCGACGCGATCAAGCGCGCGTTCGCGCCCTGATCCCGGCCGCAACCGCGGCGGCGCGCTCCCTCACGCAATTTACACAGCGCTCGCGTCCGGCCGCGGGCCGCGCGCGAAACCCGCGGCGCACGACGGTTTTCCCTGCCGCGGTTGTGGTTACTATTCGCCAAAGCCAGCTAGGACGCCGTCCATGCCAGCCCGCCTGAGTCGTCGCGATTTTCTCAAATGCAGCGTGGTGGCCGGGGTCTCGGTCTACGTCGCCGCACCGGGCAGCGCCGCCTTGGCCGCCCTGTTCGAACGCGAGCGCCTGCGCCCCCTGCCCTGGGACGCGGCCAGCGGCAAGATCCGCTACCGCAGCGACGCCACCGCCAAGGTCAGCGGCGAGAAACTCTTCAGCTTCGACATGCGCGCGCGCGACCTGCCCGGCTGGCCGCAGCAGCAGGCGCACGCGATGCTGCTGCGGGTGACGCGCGCCGATCGCGTCTATGCCGGGCACGACCTGTCGGTGCTGGGCGACGGCCTGCAGCCCGACCGTGTCGTCACCGCCGCCGATCTGGCCCGCGACGGGCTCGGTTTCCCGCCGTTCTACGGCGAGCACATGCTGCTGCCCGAAGGCCAGACGCCGGCCTACCTGGGCCATGCGGTGGCGCTGCTGATCTGGCACGACTTCGACCGTTTCCGCGCCGCCAAGACGCGCCTGAAGTTCCGCGAAGACCTGATCCGCTGGGGCGCCGAAACCGGCCCGCTGCAACGCGATCCCTGGGCCAGCTTCCGCTACGTGCGCGTCGGCGGCGCCACCGCCTACGACGACGACGTGTATTCCAGTCTCAAGGACACGCCGCTGTTTCCGTCCGGCTATCGCAAGAACCAGCCGCAATGGCCGCAGGCCAATTCCGACGGCGCGATCGACGCCCAGGGCGCGGCCCACGCTGCGGCCATGGCGGCCAGCCTGGACGCGCCGGCCGACGGCCGCCTGGTTCTGCAGCGCGACTATTTCTCGCAATCCATCGACACCGCCGCCCTGGAGCCCGACAACGGCAACGGCTGGTACGACCGCGACAACGCCACCCTGCACCTGGTGACGGCCACGCAATCGCCGCAGGAGATCGCCGAGGACGGCGCGCGCCTGCTGGCGGCCAGCGCGCTGGGCGTGAAGCGATTGGTGCTGCACCCTTGCTACACCGTCGGTTACGGTTCCAAGGACCACAACCCGTTCCCGTTCTACGCGCTGATCGCCGGCCTCTACGGCGACGGCCGCGCGGTGCGCCTGGCCAACGACCGATACGAGCAGTTCCAGGCCAGCCTCAAGCGCCACAGCTTCCAGATGCGCTACCGCATCGCGGTGGACCGCAACAGCGGCCGCTTCGAAATCCTGCAGGGCGTGATGACCGGCGACGGCGGCGGCCGCCGCAACTTCTCGCCCTCGGTGTGCCTGGTCGCGGCAACCGCGGCGCAGTCGATCTACTACTTCCCGCGCAGCGATCTGGCCAGCACGGTGATCGCCTCGCGCGCGCTGGACGCCGGCTCGGCGCGCGGCTACGGCACCCTGCAGAGCATGGGCGCCACCGAAATGCTGGTCGACGAAGTCGCCGCCGAACTCGGCCTGGATGCGATCGAGCTGCGTCAGCGCAACGTGTTCAAGTCCGGCATGAAGAACACCCAGGGCGCGATCCCGGGCGGCGCGCAACGCGCCGACGAAGTACTGGCCAAAGCCAAAGCGCATCCGCTGTGGCGCGAGCGCGCTCGGCGCAAGCGCGAGTACGAGGCCGCGCATCCGGGCAAGCGCTACGGCGTGGGCTTCGGCTGCGTGCAGAAGGACTTCGGCACCGGCGCCGAATCCGGCTTCGCCGAAGTCGCGGTGTCGAAGGACGGACAGATCCTGCTGCGGCATGTCGCCATCGAGATGGGCACCGGCATGACCACCAGCCAGGCCGCGATCTGCGCGCAATGGCTGGGCCGCCCCGCCGACGAGGTGCGCACCGGCGAGATCGACTGGCCGGAACTGCCGATGGTCGCCACCGGCGACCCCTGGCTGATGTCGCAGGCCGATCAGGACCGCCATCAGGGCGATCCGCGCTGGACGCCGAACCGGGTGATTCCGAGCAGCGCCAGCAACTCGGCGTATTTCTTCGGCCACGCCACGCGCGAAGCCGCGCGCCTGGTGTTCACCCAGGGCCTGTGGCCGGCCGCGCTGGCGATGTGGGGCCATGGCTACGGCGGCGGCCAACTCGCGCCGCTGGTGGTGCGGCGCGAGGACGCGCGCTGGATCGACGGCAGGCTCACCGCCGCCGGCATGGTGCCGCTGACGCTGAGGCAGCTCGCCGCCAAGGCGCACGAACTGGGCCTGGCCACCGGCGCGATCGTGCATACCTTCAATCGCTGGCAGTGGGCCGAGGCCGAGTTCCCGCTGGACGGCGACGACGCGCGTCTGCCGTTGGACGGCATCGCCCTGCGCTGGGGCGACGGCAGCGCGACCGGCGCCGGCACGCCGACCGCCAACGGCTACCGCATGATCGAACGCACGCGCGTCCACTACCCGCCGACCCAGCGCAACAACGCCGGCGTCGTCTACTACAGCGCGATCGGCACCCTGGCCGAGGTCGCGGTCGACACCGCCAGCGGCGCGGTCGAACTGCTGAACCATCACTCGATACTCGAATGCGGCAACCAGATCGTGCCTGAGCTGGTCTCCGGCCAGTTGCAGGGCGGCCTGGCGATGGGCATCGGCCATGCCCTGCACGAATTCCTGCCCCTGTACGAAGACGGGCCCGGCAACGGCACCTGGAACTTCAACCGCTACACCCTGCCGCGCGCGCGCGACGTCGCGGTATGGAAGCAAAGCGGCGAAGTGCTGCCGCCGCTGTCCGACACCGATCCGCCCAAGGGCATGGCCGAAGTGGTGATGATCGCGGTGGTGCCGGCGATCGCCAACGCGGTCGCGCACGCCACCGGCCGGCGCTTGCGCGAACTGCCGATCACGCCGGACAAGGTGCTGACCGCGCTCGCAGCGCCGGCCGCGCAAAGCATCGCTAAGGAGAGCGCCGCATGAGCGCACCCATCGTCAAACGGCCACTGGCCCTGCACGTCAACGGCCGCGCCCACGGCCCGGTCGACGTGCCCGAGGACATGATGCTGGTCGATGTGCTGCACGAGTACCTGGGCCTGACCGGCACCCGCTTCGGCTGCGGCCAAGGCGTGTGCCGCGCCTGCACGGTGATCGTCGACGACGAGCACGGCCCGCGTGAAGTACGCAGTTGCATCACCGGCGCGCATTACTTCGCCGGCAAGCGCATCCGCACCGTCGAAGGCCACGCCCGACGCGACGAGGCCGGCGCCATCGTCGAACTGTCGCCGGTGCAGCAGGCCTTCCTCGATCACTTCAGTTTCCAATGCGGTTACTGCACGCCCGGCTTCGTCAACGCCGCCACCGTGCTGCTGGAGCGGCTGGCGAAAGCGCCGATCGCGGCGAGCGAGGTCGAGACGACGGTCACCGAGGCGCTGGATCCGCACCTGTGCCGCTGCACCGGCTACGTGCGCTACTACCAGGCGGTGAAGGCGCTGGTGCTGGCCACGCCCGGACTGGTGCGGGAGCGCGCGCCATGACCCGGGTCGGCTGGCGGCGCATCCTGGCCTGGGCGGTGCTGCTGCTCGCGATCTGGTGGCTCGCGTGCTGGCTGCTGCGGTGGTGGTCCGCACGCGGCCCGACACAGCGCGTCGAGGCCAGCGCGCAACAACTCGTGCTCGGCCGTTATCTGACCGACGCCGCCGATTGCGCCGCCTGCCACACCGCGCCCGGCGGTGCGCCGTTTGCGGGCGGCGTGCCGCTGGCCTCGCCGTTCGGCACCATCCACGGCACCAACATCACCCCCGATCCTGAGCACGGCATCGGCCGCTACAGCGCCGACGATTTCCACCACGCGCTGACCCGCGGCGAAGCGCGCGACGGCCATCAGTTGTATCCGGCCATGCCTTACGTGTCGTACCGCGATATCTCACGTGCCGATTCCGACGCGATCTACGCCTACCTGATGCATCAGCCGGCAGTGGCTCAGCCCAACCGCAAGAACGGCGTGAGCTTCCCGTTCAACATCCGCAGCGGCATCGCACTGTGGAACCTGGCCTTCGCCGGCGCCCAGGCCAAGCCGGCCTCGCAGGGCGCCACGCCGGCCTGGCAGCGCGGACGTTACCTGGTCGATACGCTGGGCCATTGCGGCGAATGCCATACCCCGCGCGGCTGGGCCGGACAGCTCAAGCGCGCGCAGCCGCTGGCCGGCAACAACGCGCTAGGCCGCTTCGCCGCGCCCGACATCACCCCGCAGGGCCTGGCTGCGCGCGGCTGGGACGCGCCGCAATTGCGCAGCTATCTCGCCACCGGCCTCAATCCGCGCGCGGTGGCCTCCGACGAAATGCTGACCGTGGTGCGCCTGTCGACCAGCCGCCTGAAACCGGCCGATCTGGACGCGATGACGGCCTACCTGCTCGGCGACGCGCCGCCCGCGCCGCAGACGCTGACGCAAACCGCGGCGCCCCTATCCGATGGCGCAGGCCGGCATTACCTGAACCTGTGCGCGGGCTGCCACGGCCGCGAACGCGAAGGCGTGCCGCACGTCGCGCCGGGCTTGCGCGACAACAGCAGCGTGCGCGACCGCGATCCGCACAACCTGATCGTCGCCATCCTCGACGGCCTGCCGGAACACGACTTGGTCGGACTGGAACGCATGCAGCCGATGCCGGGCTTCGCCCAAGACCTGAGCGACGCCGAAGTCGCCGCGCTCGCCAATTGGCTGCGTGCGCCGACCAAGGCATCGGCGGTCGACGCCGGCGCGGTCGCGGAGCTGCGCAAGGGCAAGCCCGCGCACTGACCACTGCCCCTGCCTTGGGGTAGCAGCGGCGTCAGCCGCGACCGCGCCAGTGCGCACGGTCGCGCCCGCACCGATGAGCGGCAATGCCCGGTCGCGGCTTACGCCGCTCCTACCCCAAAGCCCGGCACAGCCCGCAACCGCCACGTGCCGTCGCAATGCACGGCGCGATTGTCTGTCGGTCATTTTCACCGCGCTGCAATGCAACATTCACGCCTTCTACTGACCGACGTTGTCATATGAATCTGTGAACTGCACCGCAAACCCATATTTTCGGCGTTGACAACGTTGTCAGCGAAAAACAGCCTCAGTCCCCGACACAGGCACGCAGACGGGTCGAACCCGCCCCGCGCCATCACCACCGGCTCCGGGGAGGGATCCAGCACGCACACGCGGCCACGACCGCACCGCTCACGCGCCGCTCCGCGGCGACCTACGAGGAGGTCCGAACCTCCCGCGCAACACCGAGGCGCCCTGCCTCCTTTCCAAACACAGAGGGACAGCACCGGCCGGCGACGGATCGGGATCTCGCAACGGAATCGCAAGGGAGAGGACGCTCATGAAGCACGCACGATCGACCACACTGGCCTTATGGACCTGCCTGCTGGCAGCGTCGTGGGGCGGCAACGCAGTCGCGCAAAGCGCCAGCTGCGCCAATATCCCGGCCTGGAACCAGGCGACCATCTACAACCCCGGCGACAAGCTGGTCTATCAGAACCGGCTGTACCAGGCCAACATCCAGATCTGGAACGCACCGCCCACGCATTGCCCCAGCTGCGGCTGGTACCAGGATCTGGGCGCCTGCGGCGTCGGCACCAATCAGCCGCCCAGCGTCAGCCTGACCTCGCCCGCCAACGGCGGCAGCTACAGCACCGGCGCCAACATCGCCGTCAGCGCCAACGCCTCCGACAGCGACGGCAGCGTCGCCCAGGTCGAATTCTTCCGCGGCACCGTGTCGCTGGGCGTGGACACCAGCGCGCCCTACGGCGTGACCTGGAGCAACGCCAGCGCCGGCAGCCACGCCTTCAAGGCGGTGGCCACCGACAACCAGGGCGCCAGCACCACCTCGGCCACCGCGACGATCACCGTGACCGTGCCGTCCACCGACACCACGCCGCCTAGCGTGCCGGCGGGCTTGAGCTCGCCCTCGCAGACGTCCAGCAGCATCTCGCTGAGCTGGGGCGCCTCCACCGACAACGCCGGCGGCAGCGGCGTGGCCGGCTACGACGTCTATCGCGACGGCAGCCTGGTCGGCTCGCCCACCGCGACCAGCTACACCAGCAGCGGCCTGACCGCGAACACCGCCTACACCTTCCGCGTGCGCGCACGCGACAACGCCGGCAACGCCTCCGCGCAAAGCGCGCAGATCAGCGCCAGCACCACCGACGGCGGCGGCGGCGGCAACAAGCGCGTGATCGGCTACTTCACCCAGTGGGGCATCTACGGCCGCAACTACCGGGTCAAGAACATCGACACCAGCGGCTCGGCCTCCAAGCTGACCCACATCAACTACGCCTTCGGCAACGTGCGCAACAACCGCTGCGAAGTCGGCGTGATCCAGCCCTCCGACCCGAACACCGGCGCCGGCGGCGACGCGTTCGCCGACTACAGCAAGTCCTTCGGCGCGGGCGAAAGCGTGAGCGGCGCGGCCGACACCTGGGATCAGCCGCTGCGCGGCAACTGGAACCAGCTCAAGCAGCTCAAGGCCAAGTACCCGGGCCTGAAGGTGCTGATCTCGCTGGGCGGCTGGACCTGGTCGCGCGGCTTCGCCAGCGCGGCGCGTCCGGAAAACCGTCAGGCGTTCGTCGCCTCCTGCATCGACGCCTACATCCGCGGCAACCTGCCGGTGACCGACGGCGCCGGCGGCGTGGGCGCGGCGGCCGGCGTGTTCGACGGCATCGACCTGGATTGGGAATACCCCGCCGCCTGCGGCCTGACCTGCGGCACGCCGGAGGAAAGCGCCAACTTCACCGCCCTGCTGGCCGAGTTCCGCAGCCAGCTCAACGCGGTGCGTCCGGGCCTGTTGCTGACCATCGCCGCCGGCGCGGGCGTGGACAAGGTGCGCGTGACCAATCCGGCCGCGTACCACCAGTACCTCGATTACATCAACGTGATGACCTACGACTTCCACGGCACCTGGGATTCGAAGACCAACCATCACTCGGCGCTGTTCGACTCGCCCAACGATCCGTCCACCGGCGATCAGAAGTTCTACAACACCAACGACGCGCTGGAAGCCTTCCTGTCGCGCGGCGTGCCGGCGTCCAAGCTCAATCTGGGCATCGGTTTCTACGGCCGCGGCTGGACCGGCGTGGCCAACGTCAACAACGGCCTGTACCAGAGCGGTAGCGCGGCGCCGGGCACCTACGAGGCCGGCAACGAGGACTACAAGGTGCTCAAGAACCGGCCGGGCACGATCTACACCGACGCCAATGCGCGCGCGACCTGGAAGTACGACGGCAGCACGTTCTGGAGCTACGACACGCCGGCCATGATCATCGAGAAGATGGGCTACGTGAAGGCGCAGAACCTGGGCGGCGCGTTCTTCTGGGAGTTCAGCGGCGACGACCCGCAAGGCAGCCTGGCCACCGCGATCCGCGACGGCCTGCAGTGAGCTTGCGCAGCGCCGGACCGCTCGCGGTCCGGCGCTTGCCTCGGGGCGCCGGCCTCCCCTCGGGCCGGCGCCCCGGATTTATCGAACCGCATCGCAACCCATATCGGCCGCCTGCCAGCAGGCGGCCGTTTCGTTCGCGCAACCGTCTTCCGTAGGAGCGATGCGAGCCGCGACCGCGCACCATCGAACGCGATGCAAATCCGCATCAGGCAGTGGCCGCCCCCTTGCTTTCTGTGGGAGCGGCGTAAGCCGCGATTTGCTGCGAACTAGGTTGTTGCCGCGAATCGCCGGGTAGGAGCGACGCAAGCCGCGACCGCGCAACTCCGGGCTCGATAGGAATCGAAGCCCGATCGCGCATCGGCAGCCGCATCGATGTCGTCATGGGCGCTGGAACGAAGCGCAGGCCGGGCGCGAGGGTAAAGCCCATCGCGGCTTACGCCGCTCCCACAGAGAGCAAGAGGCGTCGCGATCGCGAACGGGAGACGGAGAGCGACTGACGCGGTCGCGGCTTGCGCCGCTCCTACCCTTTGGGCGTAGCCCTGCGGGCTCAATGCACCAGGCGCAGCACGTCGTCGAGCAACCCCGCGGCGGTGACTTCAGCGCCCGCACCCGGCCCCTGGATCACCAGCGGCTGTTGCCGATAACGATCCGACCAGATCGCGACCTTGTTGTCGGTGCCGGCGCCACCGGCCAGCGGATGATCGGACGGCAACGACTCCAGGCCGACGCGCGCCACGCCGTCCTGCAGGCGGGCGATGAAACGCAGGCGTTCGCCGTTCTTGTAGGCGGCCGCGTAACGCTCGCGCAGCGACACGTCCAGGGCCGGCAGCGCAGCGTCCACGCCCTCGCGCGACAGGATCGCCAGTTCCGGCGGCACCAGCGAGGCCACGTCCACGTCGCTGGCTTCCAAGGCCACGCCCGCGGCGCGCGCCAGGATCAGCAGTTTGCGGCGCACGTCCTCGCCGGACAGATCGTCGCGCGGGTCGGGCTCGGTGTAGCCGGCGTCGCGCGCCTGCCGCACCAGCGACGAGAACGGGCGCATGCCGTCGTAATGATTGAACAACCAGGCCAGCGAACCCGACAGCACGCCGGCGATCGCATGGATGCGGTCGCCGCCGACCTGCAGGTCGCGCAAGCTGCGCAGCAGCGGCAGGCCCGCGCCGACCGTCGCGCTGTCGCCGTATCCGCTGCCGCCGACCGCGCAGGCGCCGCGGATCGCGCGCCAGCGCGCCAGCGAGGTGCCCTGCCCGATCTTGCAGGCGGTGACGACATGGATGCCCTGCGCCAGCCACTGCGCATGGCGCTCGGCGACCGCGGTGCTGGCGGTGGCGTCGACCACCACGCGCGCGCCGTGCGCGCCCAGGCTGCCGGCGACGTCGTCCAGCGAACTGGTCTGGCTGGCCGCTTCCAGCGCCGACGCGGCTTGCGCAGGCGCCAGACCGTCGCTGTCGGCGAGCGCACGCCGCGAATTGGCCACGTGCACCAGCGTCAGGCGTTCGCCCAGCGGCGAACCCTGCCACGCCTGCAGCCGTTGCAGCACCGCGCCGCCGACCGTGCCGGTGCCCAGCAAGGCCAGCCGCGCCGGTGCCGCGGCGCGATAAGGATGCGGCGCGAGCGCCTGCGGAGCCTGCGCGTGCAGGACGTCGGCCGCGGCGCTCATCGTTTCGCGCGCGCCGCCGTGGCCACCGCGTCGGCGGCACGTTCCAGCGCGGCCTCGAGGTCGGCGATCAGATCGTCGGCATGCTCGATGCCGACCGACAGACGCAGCAGCCCGTCGCCGATACCGGCGGCGGCGCGCGCTTCGGGCGACATCGCCGCATGGGTCATGGTGGCCGGATGAGCGATCAGGCTTTCCACGCCGCCCAGCGACTCGGCCAGGGTGAAACACTGCAGACCGTCGAGGAAGGCGCGCACCGCCGCCTCGCCGCCGTCGATCTCGACGCTGAGCATGGCGCCGAAGCCGCGCTGCTGGCGCGCCGCCAACGCATGGCCCGGATGCGATTCCAGGCCCGGGTAATGGACCACGCGCACCGCCGGATGCGCGTCAAGCAACGCCGCGATCGCCCGGGTGTTTTCCTGGTGCACGCGCAGGCGCGCGTCCAGCGTGCGCAGGCCGCGCAGGGTCAGGAAGGCGTCGAACGGCGAACCGGTCAGGCCCAGCGCGTTGGCCCACCAGGTCAGCTGCTGGTGGTGCTCGGCGCTCTTGGCCACCACCGCGCCGCCGACCACGTCGCTGTGGCCGTTGACGTACTTGGTGGTCGAGTGCACGACCAGATCGGCGCCGAATTCGATCGGGCGCTGCAGCGCCGGCGACAGGAAGGTGTTGTCGACCACGGTCAGCGCGCCCTGCGCATGCGCGGCTTCGATCACGAAGCGCAGGTCGGTCACGCGCAGCAGCGGGTTGGACGGGGTTTCGATCCAGACCACGGCCGGCTTGGTCGCCAGCGCCTGGGTCAGCGAGCGCGGATCGGTGAGGTCGGCGGTGATCAGTTCGAACGCGCCCTTCGCGGCCAGCGCGTTGAACAGGCGCCAGCTGCCGCCGTAGCCGTCGTGCGGCACCACGATGCGGTCGCCGGGCTTGAGGAAGGCATGCAGCACCAGGGTGATCGCGGCCATGCCGGTGCTGGTGATCACGCCGCCGGCGCCGCCCTCGAGTTCGGCCAGCGCTTCGCCGAGCAGGTCGCGGGTGGGATTGCCGCTGCGGGTGTAGTCGTACTGGCGCTTGTCGTTGTAGCCGGCGAAGCTGAAATTGGACGACAGCACGATCGGCGGCGTGACCGCACCGTAGGCCGTGTCGCGGTCGATGCCGGCACGGACGGCGGCGGTGCAGGCATTGCGGGTGCGGATCTGGGTCACGGCGGTCGTTCCTTCGTTATGGGTGCTCATGCCGCCGCCTGGGTACAGTCGGCCAGCGCTTCGCGCAGGATGGTGTCGATGTCGCCGGCCTCCTTGAGGCAGGCGTCGTGTCCGTAGATCGAGCGCAGCACGCGCAGGCGGGTTTCGCCGCGCAGGCGCTCGACCAGGTCGTAGGATTCGGACAGCGGAATCAGGCGGTCCTCGCTGACCGCGACCACGGTCACCGGCGCGCGGATCAGGCCCGGATCGACCTGTTGCAGGTCGATCGACTCGGACAGGCGCAGGAACGCGGTGGTCGGCGTGCGCGCCACGTACTTGGCGCCGCAATGGTCGAGGTAGTCCTCGGCGTCGACGCGCACGCGGCCGTCGCGCACCTGCGCCGGACCGAAGCGCTCGGCGAATTCCTCCGGCGTGCGGTAACTCAGCACCGCCAGCTCGCGCGCCAGCGCCAGGCCCTGGCTCTCGTCGCATTGCAGCGCGCCCAGCGCGACCGCACGGCGCTGCAGCGCGCGCCAGGCGGCGGCATACGGATGCGCGCGGTGGGTGCCGCTGATCGAGACCAGCGCGCCGACGCGCTGCGGATGACGGGCGGCGAACTGCAGGCCGACCATGGCGCCGTAGGAATAGCCGACGAAGGCGTCCAGGCGCTCGATCTTCAGCGCGTCCAGCAAGGCCGCGATCGCGTCGGCCTGATCGGACGGATCCAGCGCGGCATCCAGCGTGCCGTCGGCGCCCAGCCAGTCGAACGCGACCAGACGGTGGCGGCTGGGATCCAGCGCGCGGCCGCGGCCGACCTGGGTCTCCCACCAGCCGCCTTCGGCAAACGCGCGGCTGGGCGCGAGGTGGCGGTGCGCGGAGATGCCGCCGGCCACGAACAGCGCGGGCAGCGCGGCGTCGCCCTGGATCTCGTAACGCAGCGTCACGCTGCGGCGGCCGGCGTGGCGCAGCTCGAGTTCGATCCGCAGCTCGCCGCGCACGGCGTCGCGCTCGACGGCGGCGACGTAATCGTCGACGCGTTCGAACGCGACCGGCGCGTGGGTCGTGGGGGATTCGGCGAAGGCGGTAGCGGGGGCGAAGCTCATGGCGGGCATCCGAAGTGACGGGGCCATCGAGCTTGCAAGTCGCTCGTGCGCGGCAGCGCACGTCGCAACCATCTTCCGACCAACGCCTAGGCGGGCCGCAGGAATTGGCACCTTCACGCGACTTGCGTCGCGTTGGGTTGCCCCGGCTTCTAAGGGCCTGTCCCTCAGCCGGTCTCGATGGATGCGGCCAGTCTGCCCGCGCCCCGGACGCGTGTCAATCGCTTCATCCGCATATAGCGATTAATTATAAGCTCGCGACCGGCATCACAAAAGTGCCCGCCCCCCGCATACACTTTGCCTCCATGACCCCACGCCTCCTAGCCGCAGCGACGCTCGCCGCCCTCCTCACCGCCTGCGCGACCACGCAGCCCGCTACCGCTCCGGCCGCCGGCACGCCTGGCGTCACCTCGATCGCCGAGCGTTACGTGTCGGCCGAAACGCCGAAGGAAGAGCTGGATTCGCTGGCGACCTGGCCCACCGAGGACGGCAAGACCTGGCTGATCGCGACCGCCAAGTCGACCCATCGCCTGGACGTTTACGACGCCGACACCGGCGAAGCGCTGCGCACGGTCGGCGGCGAAGGCCAGGCGATCGGCCAGTTCGACCGCCCCAACGGCATCGCCGTCTATGCAGACCATGCCTTCGTGGTCGAGCGCGACAACCACCGCGTGCAGGTGTTCGCCCTGCCCGACTTCACTCCGCTGGGCAGCTTCGGCGAGAAGGAACTGCGCAGCCCCTATGGCATCTGGCTGACCGAGACCGAGCCGGGCGAGCTGGAGGTCTACGTCACCGACAGCTTCATGTACGGCAAGAAGTTCGACCAGGTGCCGCCGTGGGCCGAACTCGACCAGCGCGTGCGCCGCTACCGCATCCAGTTCGACCAGGACGGGCGCATGCGCGCCAACTACGGCGGCGCCTTCGGCGACACCAGCGAGGCCGCGGGCTTGCGCATGGTCGAGTCGATCGCCGGCGACCCGGCCAACGACCGCATGCTGATCGCCGACGAGGACCGCCGCCACGAATCGACGCTGCGCGAGTACACCTTCGGCGGCAAGTACACCGGCCGCAGCCTGCCCGACCGCAGCTTCGGCGCCGAAGCCGAGGGCGTGGCGCTGTGGACCTGTCCGGACGGCGGCGGCTACTGGATCGCGGTCGACCAGCTCGCGCCGCTGACCGTGTTCCATCTGTTCGACCGCGTCACGCTGGCGCCGGTCGGCAGCTTCGAGGGCAAGGTCACCGCGCATACCGACGGCGTCGCCCTGCACGCCGCCGCCACCCGCGCCTTCCCCAGCGGCGCGCTGTTCGCCGTGCACGACGACAAAGCCGTGACCGCGTTCGACCTCGCCGACGTGACGCGCGCGTTAAACTTGAAGCCGGGCTGCACCGAATAGGAACTGGCATGGTTTGGGGGCCGCGCGCCTTGGCCGTATCGCTGTGCGTGGCGGCTTTGGCCGCCGCGCCGCAGGCGCATGCCGGCAAGATCTACCGCTGGACCGACCGCAGCGGCATCACCCACTACGGCGACCACGTGCCCGAGGCGGCGCCGCCGTCCGAGGTCAAGGTGATCCCGGTGCACAGCGAGCCCGGCGCGATCGCGCGTCTGCGCATCGAATCCGACGGCAGCCGCTACCTGGCCTGGGCCGACAACAACCTGTCCGGCCCGATCGAGGTCAAGGTCGACTACAGCCAGAGCTACGGCGGCGGCGTGGGCGGCACCTCCACCCTGCCGGCGCGGGCGACGGTGGCCGCGCGCGCGAGCGCGCTGGTCGCGGTGCTGAGCCCGGAGGACTCCGGCCGCGGCATCGAACTGCAGATGGAAAGCCTGCCCGGCGATCCGCAGGCACAGCCGCGCAACGTCGACTACGTGCTGCCGCTGCGGCAGAACAATTTCCGCATCGACCAGGGCTACGGCGGGCAGTTCAGCCACTCCGACCCGGAGAACCGCTACGCCGTCGACTTCGCCGCCGAAATCGGCACGCCGGTGCTGGCCGCACGCGAGGGCGTGGTGATGCAGGTCGAGTCGGACTTCGACAAGGCCGGCCTCAACCGCGAGAAGTACGGCGGCCGCGCCAACTTCGTGCGCATCGTCCACGACGACGGCAGCATGGCCCTGTACGCCCACCTAAAGGCCGACGGCGCCCTGGTCCGGGTCGGCCAGCGCGTGCGCGCCGGCCAGCAGATCGGCCTGTCGGGCAACACCGGCTTCACCACCGGGCCGCACCTGCACTTCGCGATCCAGGTCAACCGCGGCATGCGCTTGGAGTCGATTCCGTTCCGCATGAACGGACCGGCGGGGCCGCTGCGGATTTCCGGCGGGCTTTAACCAAGGGCAGGAGCAAATCCCCGTCGCCCGCTGCGCGGGCGCCCGCCCCTTTGTCAAAGAGGGCCATAGCATGGGCCCGCTATTGCCCCCGCCGCCTGGCGTTTTGCCTCCTCCTTTGAAAAAGGGGGATTGAGGGGGATTTGCTTTCCGCCTGCCCGCGCTTCTCCAGGCCCCCGCCCCGCTACCGGCTATAATCGCGCCCACCTCCTTACCTCCCGGCGCGCCCGGTGCGCGCCGTCGCCATGTCCGACGTTTCCCTAGAAGCCCTCCGCCGCCGTACCTTCGCGATCATTTCGCATCCCGACGCCGGCAAGACCACCCTCACCGAAAAGCTGCTGCTGTTCGGCGGCGCGATCCAGATGGCCGGCTCGGTCAAGGGCCGCAAGGCCGCGCGCCATGCCACCTCGGACTGGATGGCGCTGGAAAAGGAGCGCGGCATCTCGGTGACCTCGTCGGTGATGCAGTTCCCCTACGAGGGCCGCATCGTCAACCTGCTGGACACGCCCGGCCACGCCGACTTCGGCGAGGACACCTACCGCGTGCTGACCGCGGTGGACTCGGCGCTGATGGTGATCGACGTCGCCAAGGGCGTGGAGGAACGCACCATCAAGCTGATGGAGGTCTGCCGCCTGCGCGACACGCCGATCATGACCTTCGTCAACAAGCTCGACCGCGAAGGCAAAGACCCGATCGATCTGCTGGACGAGATCGAATCCGTGCTCGGCATCCAATGCGCGCCGGTGACCTGGCCGATCGGCATGGGCCAGCGCCTGAAGGGCGTGGTGCATCTGGTCAGCGGCGAGGTGCACCTGTACGAGCCCGGCCGCAATTTCACCCGCCAGGATTCGACCATCTTCCCCTCGCTGGACGCGCCCGGCGTCGAGGAGCGCATCGGCGCGAACATGCTGGCCGAACTGCGCGATCAGCTGGAACTGGTGCAGGGCGCCAGCCATCCGTTCGATCGCGAGGCCTATCTGGCCGGCCGCCAGTCGCCGGTGTTCTTCGGCTCCGGCGTCAACAACTTCGGCGTGCAGCCGCTGCTGGACTTCTTCGTCGAGCACGCGCCCTCGCCGCGCGCGCGCGCCACCACCACGCGCGAGGTGCAGCCCAGCGAGAACAAGCTGAGCGGCTTCGTGTTCAAGATCCAGGCCAACATGGACCCCATGCACCGCGACCGCGTGGCGTTCATGCGCGTGTGCTCGGGCAAGTTCGAAGCCGGCATGAAGGCCTTCCATCCGCGTACCGGCAAGGAACTGAAGCTGGCCAACGCGCTGACCTTCATGGCCTCCGACCGCGAGATCGCCGAGAGCGCCTACCCCGGCGACGTGATCGGCATCCACAACCACGGCACGATCTCGATCGGCGACAGCTTCAGCGAAGGCGAGGCGCTGTCGTTCACCGGCATTCCCAACTTCGCGCCGGAACTGTTCCGCCGCGCGCGCCTGCGCGATCCGCTCAAGCTCAAGCAGTTGCAGAAGGGCCTGGCCCAGTTGTCCGAGGAAGGCGCCACCCAGTTCTTCCGCCCGCTGATGAGCAACGACCTGATCCTGGGCGCGGTCGGCGTGCTGCAGTTCGACGTGGTCGCCTACCGCCTCAAGGACGAATACGGCGTGGACGCCAGCTTCGAGCAGGTGTCGGTGGCGACCGCGCGCTGGATCCGCTGCAACGACGCCAAGAAATTGGAAGAGTTCCGCGACAAGAACGCGATGAACCTGGCCCTGGACGCCGCCGGCCAGCTGGTCTATCTGGCGCCGACCCGGGTCAACCTGCAGCTGGCGCAGGAGCGCGCGCCGGGCGTGGAGTTCCTGGCCACGCGCGAGCACGCGCACGCGGTGGCCCTGGACTGATGTCGCGCCTGCGCCAATGGTGGCTGTACCTGTTGAGCAAGCGCAGCGAAGTCGCCGCGCTGGACTACAAGGACGCCTACATGGCCAAGGTGATCATGGACATCCACCGCCTGCGCGGCGACAAGGCGCAGGCGATGGTGCCGCTGCATGCGCTGCAGCCGATCCACCGCATCGATCGCGAGTCCGCGCTGCAGGCCACCCAGGCGCGTGCGCAGGCGCTGGCGGCACGGCGCGAGGAACTGCTGGCGCACGGCCGCCTCGACCTGGCGGCGCTGAACCAGATCATCCCCTCGGTCTCGCAGATCAAGGTCGTGCGCGACGGCGAGCGCTGGCTCGCGTTCGAGGGCAACGGCCGCCTGTACGCGATGCGCGAGGCCTTCGGCGAGGACTGCGCGCTGCTGGTCGAGGTCGAGGAATACCGCTTCCCGCACCCGCAGAAGATCCAGCGCCGGCTGCGGCGGGTGCGCCGGCTCAACACGCTGGAATAAGTCCCGCGCGACGCCTGCCTGCGCGCGGGCGCCCACCCCTGAAAACCCCAAGCCCATCACACTTTCGACCAGGATCGGCTAGCATCGCCCTACCGCGGCGGGGGCCGCGGCCAACCATCGCAAGGGGAATGCAATGTATCTACTGGGGTTCGCGCTGAGCGCGATCGGGGTGCTGTGGATCGTCGTCAATGCGTTTCGCGAAAGCGTGCTGTGGGGCTTGGGTTCGCTGCTGATCCCATTCGTCGCGCTGATCTTCGGCCTGATGAATTTCTCCGCCAACAAGATCCCGCTGCTGCTGTGCCTGATCGGCGCGGTGCTGATCGCCGTGGGCATGCCGTCGATGGCGGAACTCGGCGCCGCGGCCAACGCCTCGGCCGCATGACGCGGGCTTGAAGAAAACCGCGGGTCCGGCGCGCGCGCCGCGCCGGATCCGTCAACGCCGCGACAGCCACTCCGGTTCGGGCTGGTCGCGGTCGTAGTACTCGAAGATCAGATGGATGCGGTCGCTGTCGCCGGCGTTCTCCACCGCGTGCACCGCCATGTTGCTGACTTCCACCGCCTCGCCCTCTTCGAGGTGGTAACCGACCCCGTCGACGAAGAAGGTCACCCGCTCGTTGGTGAGCAGCGGCACGTGCACCTTGTGCGGCCATTTCGCCGCCGGGTTGGCATCGCGGTGCGGCTTGATCACCCCGCCCGGCGCCATCCGCGCCAGCATCACCCGCGGAAAGGCCGCGTTGGCGTAGCCGTACGGCCGCACCGCCTGCGCCAGCACCGGTTCCAGCAGTTCGCGCCACTGCGCCCAGAGCGGACGGTCGTAGGAATCGCGCCAGTCCTGGAAATTGCTGACGAAGCGGAATACCACGTGACGGGTCTTGTCCAGGGCCTCGAAGCGGTTGGGCTTGTCGGCGTTCTCCGCGTCCCACACCGCCTCGGGCAGCGCCAGCACCGCCTCGCGCAGCGCGGCGATGTCGACCCGGCCGAGCCGGCGGATCGAGGTGGTCTTGCGCGGGTTGGGCTGGGGCACGTTAGCGGGGGTCGCATTCATGGGAGTCGCGTTCATAGCCAGGCACCGGTCAGAACGAATAGCCGAACAGGTCCAGATCGCGCCGATACAGCTCGCCCACCGCGTCGATCAAGTCCTGGTCATAGTAGTCCCGATAGCTGCCGCGGCGCGAACTGTTGACCTGGCCCAGCGTGGCACTGGGGATGCCGATGCGGGCGCAGATGCGGTCGTAGGACGCCTGCATCTCCTCGACCCGGCCCACGTCGTCGGCCAACAGCTCGCCGTCGGCGCCGGTGATCAGGCTGTGCTGGGGCTGGAACAGCACGTGCTGCAGCGGCCGCGCCTCGAACAGAATGTGGCGCATCACCGCCTGCGGACGCTGCAGGAAGGCGCCGTCGGCGCGGGTCATGAACGCGCAGTAGGAAATGAAGCGGTCGTACGGATTGCGCACGAAGGCGAACTTGAAATAGTCCGCGAACGCCTCCTCGCCCAGATGCGGACGCACCTGCTGCAGGCTGAGGTGGCCGTGCTTGATCGCCGCCAGTTCCTCGTAGGGGAAGCGCTTGTTGACGAACAGGCCGACCTGCTCGATGTCCTCCGCGCTCAGGTGCTCGCGCAGGGCCTGACGGACCGAATGGGTGCCGGTTTTGGGAATCGCGGCAAAAACGAAACGGTGCTGGTGGGAGATGATCATGCGTATGGCCTTGGAATCGGCCTATCCTAAGCCAGCTCCAGGCGCGCCGGACACGGTCCGCGCGCGCCTCGCCATCCGCACTAGCTCCGGTTCCGAGCATTTGCTCCTTTCCCCCCGAGGATGCTGCAACGATGGACAGCGCACGCCCTGGCAGCGAATTTCCCGACCGCGCGCTCGCGCCCGCCCTGCACGCCGCGCAGGTGCGCGAGGAGATCGCCAACGCGCTCACCCACGGCCTGGGCGCGACCGCCGCACTGGCCGGCGGCGCGGTCCTGATCACGTTGGCGGCGCTGTACGGCGACGGCTGGCAGTTGGCCGGCGCGATCGTGTTCGGCATCAGCCTGTTGCTGCTCTATGTGGCCTCCACGCTGTATCACGCGATCCAGCATCCGATCGCCAAGGCGCGGCTCAAGGTGTTCGACCACTGCGCGATCTATCTGCTGATCGCCGGCACCTACACCCCGTTCACCCTGATCGGGCTGCGTGGGCCGTGGGGCTGGGGCCTGTTCGCGGCGATCTGGATCCTGGCCTTCGCCGGCATCGTGTTCAAACTGTTCTACACCGGCCGCTTCAAGCTGCTGTCGACCGCGATCTACATCGCCATGGGTTGGCTGGTAATCGTGGCGATCAAGCCGCTGCTCGGCGCACTGGATACCTGGACCTTGGGCTGGCTGCTCGCCGGCGGGCTCTGCTACACCCTGGGCACGGTGTTCTATCACCGCCCGCAGCTGCCGTACTCGCACGCAATCTGGCACCTGTTCGTCGTCGGCGGCAGCGTCTGCCATTACATCTCGGTGATGGCGCAGGTGATTCCGGCGGCCTGAACCGCGCGGCGGCGTTCGCCTGAACGCCGCACAACGCATTCACCTGCGCTTGACCGCTGCCTGGGGATGGTGGGGCCACTCCCACGAAGGAAGGCGGCGACGGCGCGCTCACGCGAATGCGCTATCCGGCTCACCGGCACCGCCCACGAGCATGCGCGAGCGCGAACCCCAGGCCAGCCCGTCCGATCCGAACGATCCGCCCTCCCGGATCGGCGCCGCTCCCGCGCGCGTTGCGCGCAGCCTGCGCGGCCATCCCTGGCGCAGCGCCGGCGCCTTGGCGCTGCTGGCGATCCTGGCGCTGATCGCGCTGTGGGACTGGAACTGGTTGCGCGGCCCGATCGAGCGCCAGGTGCAGGCGCGCACCGGTCGCGCGTTCGACATCGGCGGCGACCTCGACGTCGATCTGGGCCGCACCACGCGCATACGCGCCGACGCGCTGCGCTTCGGCGACGCCGACTGGTCGCGTCGCCGCGACATGGCGGTCGCCGACCGCCTGCAGTTCGATATCGAAGTGTGGCCGCTGCTGCGCGGCGAAATCCGCATTCCCGACCTGCGCTTGCAACGCCCGCGCCTGCATCTGCAAAACGACGCCAAGCGCGGCGGCAACTGGGTGTTCGGCAGCAGCGGCGGCGAAGGTCCGAAGTTCAACCGGGTGTGGATCGACGACGGCGAGCTGAGCTTCCTCGATCCGGTCAGCCGCAGCGACATGAGGTTCCGTGTCGCCAGCCTGCCCGCCGGCGCCGACGATGCCGCCGCGCCGATCGCCGCGCGCGGCGGCGGGCGTTGGAAAGGCAACCGCTTCAGCCTGCAGGGCCGTGCCGACTCGCCGCTGGAATTGCGCGACAGCGAACGCCCCTACCGCCTGGACGTGCGCGCCATCGCCGGCGCCACCCGCGCGCACGCGCGCGGCAGCCTGGTCGATCCGCTGCGCCTGCGCGATTTCGACCTGCGCCTGGCGTTGTCGGGCCAGGATCTGGCCGACCTGTATCCGCTGATCGGCGTGGCCACGCCGCCGACGCCGCCGTACGCGCTGGACGGCCGCCTCACCCGCGACATCGCCGGTGCGCGCACCACGTGGCATTACGACGGTTTCACCGGCAAGGTCGGCGACAGCGATCTGTCCGGCCGCGCCAGCGTCGAAACCGGCGGCGCGCGCCCCTACCTGCGCGCCGACCTGCATTCGCGCCGCCTGGATTTCGACGACCTCGGCGGCTTCGTCGGCGCGGCGCCGCAGACCGGCCGCGGCGAATCCAGCAATGCCGAGCTGACCGCATTGGCCGCGCGCGAGGACGCCAGCGCGCGCGTGCTGCCCGACACGCCCTACCGCCTCGACAAGCTGCGCGCGATGGACGCCGACGTGCGCTTGAAGGCGCAGCGCATCAATGCGCCGGGCTGGCCGATCGACGACATGGACGCGCACCTGCTGCTGGAAGGCGGCGTGCTGCGCCTGCAGCCGCTGGACTTCGGCGTCGCCGACGGGCGCATCCGCTCCAACGTGCGCATGGACGCGCGCAAGCCGACCATCGCCACCCGCGCCGAGATCGACGCACGCGGGCTGACCCTGGCCAAGCTGCTGCCGACGGTGCAGCTGGCGCGCGACGCGGTCGGCAAGGTCGGCGGCCGCATCGCGCTGGACGGGCACGGCAATTCCATCGCCGACATGCTCGCCAGCAGCGACGGCGACATCGCCGTCGGCATGGGTCAGGGGCGGATCAGCAACCTGCTGATGGAGTTCACCGGCATCGATATCGCCGAGATCCTCAAGTTCAAACTCGGCCACGACCGCCAGATCCCGATCCGCTGCGCGTTCGGCGATTTCCAGGTGCGCGAAGGCGTGATGCGCACGCGCGCGCTGGCTTTCGACACCAGCGATACGCTGCTGGTCGGCAAGGGCCAAATCGACCTGGGCGACGAGACCCTGGACCTGGACATCCGCGCGCGGCCGAAGGACCGCAGCCTGCTCACCCTGCGCTCGCCGCTGAAGGTGACGGGCACGTTCAAACATCCCAAGGCCAAGCCCGACTACGCGCGCCTGGGCCTGCGCGGCGCCGCCGCGGTGGCGCTGGGCACGATCGCGCCGCCGGCGGCGTTGTTGGCGACGATCGAATTGGGTCCGGGCAAGGACGCCGCCTGCGGCGGCACGTATGCGCGTTGAGGGATGAGGCAATAAGCGCCGCGACGATGCGGTTCGCCTTCGCCTCACTCCACCCTACGCATCGCCGCAGGATGCGGCGACAACCGCATCAACGCCCATTGGTGGGCTGACGAGAGTACGGTGCCCTGACGAGTGGCCGCACCGCCTCGCTCAACTGGCGATATACCGCTGCAGCTGATCCAGCTCGAGCTGCTGATCCTCGATCACAGCCTTGACCAGATCGCCGATCGACACCACGCCCTGCACCTGGCCGCCCTGCAGCACCGGCAGGTGGCGGATGCGGCGGTCGGTGACGATCTGCATGCAGCGTTCGGCGCTGTCGTCCAGGCCGACGCTGACCACGTCGGCGGTCATGATGTCGCGCACCGGGGTGTCGGCCGAGGAGCGGCCCTGCAGCACGACCTTGCGCGCGTAATCGCGCTCGGACAGGATCCCGGCCAGGCGCGATCCTTCCATCACCAGTACCGCGCCGATGCGTTTCTCGGCCATCAGCCGGATCGCGTCGATGACCGGCGCGTCGGGGCCGATCGCGAACACTTCAGATGCTTTCGCCTCTAGCAGTTGCCGAACGGTGCGCATGGCCTTCTCCTTCCGCGATCCGGGTCGGGGGCAGCGAGCCCTGGCCCGAGGATACTCCTGCCGCCGCGCGCCAGGTGTCGACGAGGTACAGCGGGCGCTGCTTGGATTCCTCGTACAGGCGGCCCAGGTATTCCCCGATCAGGCCCAGCGCGATCAGCTGCACGCCGCCCAGGAACAGGATCACCGCCATCATGGTCGGCCAGCCGGCGACCGGGTCGCCCCACAGCAGGGCCTTGGCCACCACCCACACGCCGAAGCCGAACGCGAACAGCGCGGTCGCCAGGCCAAGGTAGGTCGCCAGCCGCAGCGGCGCGGTCGAGAAACTGGTGATGCCTTCCAGGGCCAGGTTCCACAGCCGCCAGAAATTGAACTTGCTGGCGCCCGCCACGCGCGCCTCGCGGTGGTAGGGCAAGGCGACGCGGCTGTAGCCGACCCAGCCGAACAGGCCCTTCATGAAGCGATGGCGCTCGCGCAGCTGGCGCAAACCGGCCAACGCGCGCTCGGACAGCAGGCGGAAATCGCCGGTGTCGGCGGGAATCGGCGTCTTCGACAGGCGCCCGATCACGCGGTAGAACGCGTGCGCGGTGCTGCGCTTGAGCCAGCTTTCGCCCTCGCGTTCGATGCGGGTGCCGTAGACGTCGTCGTAGCCTTCGCGCCACTTCGCCACGAACGCGGCGATCAGTTCCGGCGGATCCTGGCCGTCGGCGTCCAGGATCAGCGCCGCGCCGCGCTCGACCCGGTCCAGGCCGGCGGTCAGCGCCAGTTCCTTGCCGAAGTTGCGCGACAGGCGCAGCAGCGCGATGCGCGGATCGGCCGCGGCCAGCCGCTGCAGCACGGCCCAGGTGTCGTCGCGGCTGCCGTCGTCCACATACAGCACGCGCCCGTCGACGCCGTCGGCGGCGACCGCGTCCAGGGCCGCGGCGATGCGCGGCTGCAGCAGCGGCAGGCTTTCGGCCTCGTTGTAGGCGGCGACGACGACGGTCAGCAGATCGCGATTCATGCCTTCAATCATAGCCGGCGCGGACGCCGGCGGCTCCGAAGCGTTTCGCAGTCTCGCGGCCGCCGCGGGCCGTCGATTCGGCCCGTGCGCCGGCCGCACTCAGTCGATCTGCTTGAGGTAACCGCTGCCGCCGATATAACGCATCTGGCGCTGGATCGCGTTGGCGCGACGCTGCACGTAGGGGCCGGGCCGGGCGATGCTGTAGCGCTTGGGGTTGGGCAGCACCGCGGCCATGCGCGCGGCCTCGGCCGGGCCCAGGCGCGAGGCGTCCTTGCGGTAGTAGGTGCGCGCGGCGGCCTGCGCGCCGTACACGCCGTCGCCGAACTCGGCGATGTTGGCGTAGACCTCGATGATGCGGTGCTTGGGCCACATCAGTTCGATCAATAAGGTGTACCAGGCCTCGATGCCCTTGCGCACCCAGCTGCGGCCGCTCCACAGGAACAGGTTTTTGGCGGTCTGCTGGCTGATCGTGCTGCCGCCGCGGACCTTGCGGCCGCGCGCGTTGTTCTTGCGCGCCTTCTCGATGGCCTTGAGATCGAAGCCGAAATGCTCGGCGAAGTTCTGGTCTTCCGAGGCCACCAGCGCCACCGGCACGTTCGACGAGATCTCGTCCAGGTCGCGCCAATCGTAGGCGACGCGGAAACCGACATCGCCGCTGCCCCAGGCCTCGAACTGGCGCACGGCCATGAAGGCGCTGAACGGCGGATCGACGAAGCGCAGCACCGCCACCTGCAGGATCGTGGCGGCCGCGAACAGGAACGGCAGCGCCAGCAGCCAGCGCAGCCAACGGCGGCGGCGACGCGGCGGCGGCGCGGCGAAGGTCTCGTTCACGACTTGCACTGTCTGCGCTCCATCCCCATCTTGGCCGGTCTCCCCTTTCACGCGGTCGCGCGCATTATCCGCGATAGAAACGCAATCCAGCGCGCCGCCGCCGCACGAGTCCACCGATGAACGATGCCAGCCCCACCCCCGACGCCGCCCGTTCCGACGGCGACCGCCTGACCCGCTTCCTGATCGAGGGCGCCGGCGTGCGCGGCGTGCACGTGCATCTGGATCAGGCCTGGCGCCAGATCCGCGAGCGCGCCGAGTACCCGGCCGCGGCGGCCGAACTGCTGGGCGAGGCCGCCGCGGCGGCCGCCCTGTTCACCGGCCACGCCAAGGTCGAGGGCCGTCTGTCGGTACAGCTGCGCGGCGACGGCGCCCTGCGCACCTTGTTCGCCGAATGCACCGCTGCCGGCACCCTGCGCGGCATCGTCCAGCTGTCCGACGACGGCGGCGAGGTCTCGCGCGACCTGCGCCAGCTCGGCCCGGACGCGGTGCTGGCGATCACCATCGAGAACCCGCCGATCGGCGGCCGCGCCGGCGACGACCGCGACCCGGCCCGCTACCAAGGCCTGGTGGCGCTGGACTCGGACTCGCTCAGCGGCGCCTTCGAAGACTATTTCCGTCAGTCCGAGCAGCTGCCGACCCGGCTGCTGCTGGCCGCCGACGGCGAGCGCGCGGCCGGCCTGATGCTGCAGAAGCTGCCCGGCGACGGCGGCGACGAGGACGGCTGGACCCGCGCCGGCGCCTTGTTCGATACCCTGCAGCCGGCCGAGCTGCTGGCCTGGGACACCGCCACCCTGCTGACCCGGCTGTACCACGAGGACGGCGTGCAGGTCCTGGGCGGCAAGCCGCTGAGCTTCGCCTGCTCCTGCTCGCGCGAGCGGGTCGAGGCCATGCTGGTCTCGCTGGGCCAGGACGAGGCCGAGGCGGCCGCCGCCGCGGCCGACGGGGAGGCGCATATCCGTTGCGAATTCTGCGGCCAGAGCTATCGTTTCGGGGCCGAACAGATCGCCCGCCTGTTCGCCACCGCGGCCACCGAGCTGGCGGCGCCGGACCGGCTGCAATAAGGTCTTCACACCGTCATCTCGGTTTGTTAAATAAACATAAACCGTCTATAGTTGATGCCCAGGTTCTAGGGGAACTTGACCGGTCCACGCCGGTCGTACCGTCACCATGCACGCACGCGCGCTACGTCTGTCGTTCGCCTTGATGCTCGCCTTCGGCGCGGCATCGGCTGCGCATGCGCAATCCGCCAAGCGCCCCGATACCACGTACCTGCCGGTCTGGAACCAGTCCAACGGCAAGGTCGAATACCTGTTGCAGCTCGAACCCACCAACGCCCCGGTCGCCGGTGCGCGCTGGCGCGTGGGCAGCAATTCGCTGGATGCCGCGTTCGGCCTCGACGCCGGCGACACCCTGGGCCTGGTCTGCGACCGCAAGACCGGCCTGGCCGGCGCGATCGGCAACCTCGCCAACCACTGCATGCTGGCCGCGCTGGACGAAGACGACCGCGGCGGTTCGCGCCAGGTCTCGGCGGGCGCCGCGCTCAGCCGTCCGGGCGGCAAGATCGGCCTGTCGATCGGCAGCGGCAAGGACACCCTGCCGGCCTGGCTGAGCCCGAACGGCCGCAACAGCAAGCTCGACCAGAACACCCTGACCGTCTACGGCCAGAAGAACATCGGCCGCGAGGCCACGGTCTCGATCGGCGGCACCTGGGCGCGCGCGCGCCTGATTCCGGCCGGCGAGATGCCGACCATCGCCGACCGCTGGAACAGCAAGAGCCTCACCATCGGCGCCGGCTACGGCAACTTCGGCGCCAACATCGTCGGCCGCGTGGTCGACACCCCTGGCCAGCCGGGCCAATGGGAAGGCCTGGGCGTCGGCCTGACCTGGCGCACCCCGTGGAGCGGCCAGCTCACCGTCGGCGCCGAGAACGTGATCACGCGCGGCAAGAACCCGTTCGCGCCTGGCAACACCGACAAGGACGAAGGCACCGTGCCCTACGTCCGCTACGAGCAAGACCTCTAAGCAGGTCGCGCCTCGCGCGTCCACGCGCGCACCCCACTTCCGGCAGTCTCGACGCGGCGATACCGCGTGGCCCCTGTGCGCCGCACCGGCACGCCGGGGACGACCGCCTTCGTGCTGCCGATGCCCGCCTGATGCGGCGCACAACCCGCGTCGCACTCCGGCCCCGACATGCACGTTTCGCGGCTCTAGTCACAGCCCGTGTGCCCACATGCGCCGAACCGGTGCCAGCACCGTCCTGGCGCAGACGAGCTTGCAGGAACGGGGGAAAAAGCTCCGTACGGTTAAGTACTTAGCAACTTCGGCACATCGCTGGTGAGGGCAGCTGTAATGCCAGCTGAATGATGTGAAGGAATTGTCAAAAGGCGACGTTTAACGACACTTTAATTTTCTCTCCGCAATCGGCTACGATCCGGCCCACCTTGCAGGATTTGGCGTCTTATTTGACTCCGCCAGCTTGGTCCCATGGGTACCACCAATTCCGATTTTCTGGAGAGAGAGATGACCTTCAAGACCACCCAGCTCCGCGACGCGATTACCTTCGCGCTCGCCGTGGGCGCCACTGCCGCTGCCGGCACGGGCGTGGCCTTTGCTCAGGAAGAGAGCAAGGAAACCACCACCCTCGACCGCATCGAAGTGACCGGTTCGCGCATCAAGCGCGCCGACATCGAAACCTCGCAGCCGATCTTCTCGCTCAGCCGCGAAGACATCACCGCGCAGGGCCTGACCTCGGTCGGCGACGTGATCCAGAACATCACGGCCAACGGTTCGACGCTCAACAGCACGTTCAACAACGGCGGCAACGGCGAAACCCGCGTCAGCCTGCGCAACCTCGGCTCGAACCGCACTCTGGTGCTGGTCAACGGCAAGCGTTGGGTCGGCGGCACCGGTCTCGGTGGCGCGGTCGACCTGAACACCATCCCGACCGCCGCGGTCGAGCGCATCGAAGTCCTGAAGGACGGCGCCTCGACGATTTACGGCTCCGACGCCATCGCCGGCGTGGTCAACGTCATCCTGCGCCAGAACTTCGAAGGCGCGGAAGCCAACGCCTACATCGGCGCCTTCGACAAGGGCGACGGCGAGCGCCAGGCCTACGACTTCACTATCGGCACGACCTCCGACCGCTTCAGCGCCATGCTGGGCTTCGGCTACGTGAAGGAAGAGCCGGTCATGGCCGGCGACCGTTACATCTCCAAGGAACCGACGGTCGGCACGGGCAACGCCCGCGGCAGCACCAACACGATCTTCGGCAACTTCACCCTGGCCAACAACCGCCGTCCCGACGGCACCACCGGCTCGTTCACCTACAACCCGGGTGCAAGCGGCGCCAACTGGCGTCCGTTCAACACCCCGGCCGACCTGTACAACTTCGCGCCCGAGAACTACCTGCTGACCCCGCAGGAGCGCCGTTCGGTGTTCGCCAACGGCTCGGTGGACATCACCGACAACCTGCGCTTCAAGACCACGATCACCTACAACCAGCGTGAGTCCGAGCAGCTGCTCGCCTCGATGCCGATCGGTCTGGGCAACGCGCCGAACACCACCCCGGCACAGCGCGCGATCACCATCAGCGCGCAGAGCATCTACAACCCGTTCGGCCAGGCGGTGACCTCGATCCAGCGCCGCGCCCGCGAAACCGGCGGCCGCTCGTTCAATCAGGACGTGCGCACCTTCGCCATGGACGCGATGCTGGAAGGCACGCTGACCTTCGGCGACAAGTACTACGACTGGCAGGCCGGCTACTTCCGCGGCGAGAACAAGGCCAACAACACCACCACCGGCCTGTTCAACCTGATCGCGCTGCAGCAGGCGCTGGGCCCGTCGTTCCGCGACGCCCAGGGCGTGGCCCGCTGCGGCACCGCCACCGCGGTCATCGCCGGCTGCGTGCCGCTGAATCTGCTCGGCGCGCCGGGCTCGATGACGCAGGACATGCTGAACTACGTGACCTTCACCGCGCACGACGAGTTCAAGTACGAGCAGAACACGTACTACGCCAACATCGGCGGCGACCTGTTCGACCTGCCGGGCGGCCCGCTGGGCTTCTCGTTCGGCCTCGAGCACCGCACCGAATCCGGCTACGACTCGCCGGACGCGCTGATCAACTCGGGCAACACCACCGGTAACGCGCGTACCGCCACCGCCGGCAGCTACAAGGTCGACGAGGCGTACCTGGAACTCGCGATCCCGGTGCTGGCCGACGTGCCGTTCGCCAAGCTGCTCGACTTCTCGCTGGCGACCCGCTACTCCGACTACAGCAACTTCGGCGACACGCTGAACAGCAAGTTCGGTTTCCGCTGGAAGCCGATCGACGACCTGATGGTCCGCGGCAACTGGTCCGAGGGCTTCCGCGCTCCGTCGATCTCCGAGCTGTTCTCGGGTCAGGCCGACTCGTTCCCGACCGTCACCGATCCCTGCAACACGGCCCAGTTCGGCCAGCAGACCACGGTCGGCCAGGCGCGCTGCGTCGCCGAGGGCGTGCCCAACGGCGGCTACGTGCAGCCCAACACCCAGATCCGCATCACGGTCGGCGGCAATCCGAACCTGAAGCCGGAAAAGGCCGAGACCAAGACCCTGGGTCTGGTCTACAGCCCGAGCTGGGTCGAAGGCCTGGATCTGGCCCTGGACTGGTGGAACATCAAGCTGGAAGACGCCATCACCACGATCGGCGGCACCAACATCATCCAGCAGTGCGTCGACTCCGGCGGCACCGGCCCGTCCTGCGCGCTCTACACGCGTAGCGTCGGCGGTGCGATCAACACCCTGCTCAACACCACCGTCAACATCGGCGGCCAGGAAGTCGAGGGTTACGACCTGACGGTCAACTACCGTCTGCCGGAAACCTCGTGGGGCAAGTTCGCCTTCACCTGGGACACCACCTACCTGGCCAAGAGCCTTCAGGACATCGACGGCGACGGCAAGTACGGCGAAGACCGTCAGCTGGAGCCGGCGATCGGCCAGCCGCTGAACTTCAACGAAGGCGGCAACCTGGTCGGCGACTACGCGCAGAACAACAACCGCTGGCGCATCCGCTCCAACCTGGCCGTGCGCTGGGAGAAGGGCGACTTCGGCGCGTCCTGGAACATGCGCTACTTCTCGTCGCAGATGGAACTGTGCAACGCGCAGTTCGAGGGCCTGGGCAAGTGCTCGGACACCACCCGCTTCATCGGTGTTCCGTCCGACTTCAACCGCAACGGCGTCTGGGACGGCGTGGCCGGCGGCGACCGCATCAACGTGGTGAAGGAATCGCAGCACCGCATCGGCGGCACCACCTACCACGACGCCAGCGTCTTCTTCAACGCGCCGTGGAACGCCCGCATCACCATCGGCGTCAACAACGTGTTCGACAAGAACCCGCCGACGGTCCTGAACTCGTTCGCCAACTCGTTCGACCCGCAGTACGAAGTCCCGGGCCGCTTCGTGTACTTCCGCTACGCGCAGAAGTTCTGATCGGTTCCAAGCTGTAGGCGGATCCGTCCGCAAGAGCCTGTACTTCCCTGTACAGACTTTCCAATACAGCCGCTGCACCCTGCTACGGCCCCATACGGGGCCGTAGCTTTTTGTACGGCGTCTCACCGGAAGCGGAGACCGCCCCCAGTCAGTTAACGACACTTTAATTAGTTTCCCGGGCCGGCTAGTATCGGCGCCAGCCTTGCCGATTTAGGCCGTTCGTTTTGCGCCACCCGGCAGGCTCCCATGGGACACCAAGACTGACTTGGAGAGAGAGATGACCTTGAAGACCACCCAGCTCCGCGAGGCGATTACCTTCGCCCTCGCAGTGGGCGCGACCGCTGCCGCAGGCACCGGTGTCGCCTTTGCTCAGGAAACCGAAAAAGAAGCCACCACCCTCGACCGCATCGAGGTTACCGGTTCGCGCATCAAGCGCGCCGACATCGAAACCTCGCAGCCGATCTTCTCGCTCAGCCGCGAAGACATCACCGCGCAGGGCCTGACCTCGGTCGGCGACGTGATCCAGAACATCACGGCCAACGGCTCGACCCTCAACAGCTCGTTCAACAACGGCGGCAACGGCGAAACCCGCGTCAGCCTGCGTAACCTCGGCTCGAACCGCACCCTGGTGCTGGTCAACGGCCGTCGTTGGGTCGGCGGCACCGGTCTCGGTGGCGCGGTCGACCTGAACACCATCCCGACCGCCGCGGTCGAGCGCATCGAAGTCCTGAAGGACGGCGCCTCGACGATTTACGGCTCCGACGCCATCGCCGGCGTGGTCAACGTCATCCTGCGCCAGAACTTCGAAGGCGCCGAGGCCAATGCCTACGTCGGTTCCTTCGACAAGGGCGACGGTTTCCGTTCGGCTTACGACTTCACCATCGGCACGACCTCCGACCGCTTCAGCGCCATGCTGGGCTTCGGCTACGTGAAGGAAGAGCCGGTCATGGCCGGCGATCGCAAGATCTCCAAGGAGCCGATCGTCGGCACCGGCAACGCGTTCGGTTCGGGCACCAGCCCGGGCGGCCGCTTCGCCCTGTGCCCGGGTGGCTACGTCAACGGCGCCTGCACCGGCGCGCAGACCAACTTCAACGGCGGCCCCGGCACCTTTACCTACGATGCCGGCGGCAACAGCGCCCCGCGTCCGTACGTGGCCCCGGGCGATGTCTACAACTTCGCGCCCGAGAACTACCTGCTGACCCCGCAGGAGCGCCGTTCGGTCTTCGCCGCCGGTACCGTCGACATCACCGACAGCCTGCGCTTCAAGACCACCATCACCTATAACCAGCGCGAGTCCGAGCAGCTGCTCGCCTCGATGCCGGTGGTGCTGGGCACCGCTCCGGGCGCAACCCCGGCCGGTCAGCAGATCTTCATCAGCCGCAACAGCATCTACAACCCGTTCGGCCAGGACATCTCGCGCATCAACCGCCGCATCACCGAGTCCGGCGGCCGTAGCTTCAACCAGGACGTGCGCACGTTCGCGATGAACGCCGGCCTGGAAGGCACGCTGACCTTCGGCGAGAAGTACTACGACTGGGAAGCCGGCTACTTCCGCGGCGAGAACAAGGCCAACAACACCACCTACGGCCTGTTCAACATGATCGCCCTGCAGCAGGCGCTGGGCCCGTCGTTCCGCGACGCCCAGGGCGTGGCCCGTTGCGGCACCGCGACCGCGGTGATCGCCGGCTGCGTGCCGCTGAACCTGCTCGGCGGCGTCGGCAGCATCACCCAGGACATGATGAACTTCGTGTCGTTCACTGCGCACGACGAGTACAACTACGTCCAGAACAGCTACTACGCCAACATCGGCGGCGACCTGTTCAACCTGCCGGGCGGCCCGCTGGGCTTCTCGTTCGGTCTCGAGCACCGCACCGAGTCCGGCTACGACTCGCCGGACGCGTTGATCAACTCGGGCAACACCACCGGTAACGCGCGTACCGCCACCAACGGCTCCTACTCGCTGGACGAGGCCTACCTCGAACTCGCGATCCCGGTGCTGGCCGACGTGCCGTTCGCCAAGCTGCTCGACTTCTCGGTCGCTACCCGCTACTCCGACTACAGCAACTTCGGCGACACGCTGAACAGCAAGTTCGGTTTCCGCTGGAAGCCGATCGACGACCTGATGATCCGCGGCAACTGGTCCGAGGGCTTCCGCGCTCCGTCGATCTCCGAGCTGTTCGCCGGTCAGGCCGACTCGTTCCCGACCCTCAGCGATCCCTGCAACAACGCCAACTTCGGTAACCAGAATCCGGCCGGCCAGGCGCGCTGCATCGCCGAAGGCGTGCCGAACGGCGGCTACCAGCAGGACAACCAGCAGATCCGCATCACGGTCGGCGGCAATCCGAACCTGAAGCCGGAACGCGCCGAGACCAAGACCCTGGGTCTGGTCTACAGCCCGAGCTGGATCGAAGGTCTGGACATCAATCTGGACTGGTGGAACATCAAGATCGAGGACGCGATCACCACCATCGGCGGCGCCGGCATCATCCAGCAGTGCTTGGATAGCGGCGGTACCGGTGCGACCTGCGCCCTGTACACCCGTCGTGCCGACGGCAACATCCAGACCCTGCTCAACACCACCACCAACATCGGTGGTACGGAAGTCGAAGGCTACGACCTGACGGTCAACTACCGTCTGCCGGAAACCTCGTGGGGCCGCTTCAGCTTCATCTGGGATACGACCTATCTGGCCAGCCAGGAAGACGATCTCAACGGCAACGGCATCTACGGCGAAGACGAGCAGGACGTGCCGGCCATCGGCCAGCCGCTGCACTTCAACGAGGGTGGCAACCAGGTCGGCGAGTACGACGGCCCGAACCAGTCCAACGCCTGGCGTATCCGCTCCAACCTGGCCACGCGCTGGGAGAAGGGCGACATCGGCGCGACCTGGAACATCCGTTACTACTCCTCGCAGACCGAAAACTGCCAGGCGCTGGAAGACTACGGCTACGCGTTCCTCTGCACCGACGCCGACCGCGTCGTGGCCATCCCGACCGACTCCAACAACAACGGTGTTTGGGACGGCGCGGCTGGCGGCGACAGCTTCACGCAGCGCAACGCGGCGGAGCGTCACATCGGCGCGACCACCTACCACGATGCGAGCTTCTACTGGAACGCACCGTGGAACGCCAAGATCACGATCGGCGTGAACAACATCTTCGACAAGAACCCGCCGGTGTCGGTGACCACGTTCGCCAACTCGTTCGATCCGCAGTACGAAGTCCCGGGCCGCTTCGTGTACTTCCGCTACGCGCAGAAGTTCTGATCGACCCGCAACACGCAGCACCCGCTACGGCCCCGAAAGGGGCCGTAGTTTTTTGTGGAGCGGCCGCCGCCGCGGCGATCGCCGACACGCGCCGCCGCGGCGCCGGCCGGGCTACACTCCGAACGCGGCCGCGCGCGCGGCCTCCGATTCCGGAACCGTCCCATGTCCTTCGAGCTCTACCCCGCCTTTTCGGTCCCGTTCGCGCAGGACGTCCTGCCCAACCATCAGGCGATCAACGCCGAGCTCAAGTCGCTGCTGCTGGCGCGCGAGGCGCAGGGGGCGCGCTACGCGAATCCGAACCCGTCGCTGACCCTGCAGCAAGGCGTGTTCGAAAGCGAGTTCGTGCTGTTCTCGTGGCCGGAAACCTGCGTGCAGATGCTGCGCCAGTTCTGCTGGGCCACGCTGGGCCGGACCATCCAGGAGCTCAACGGTTACGGCGCCGCCGAGATGGCGCGCCTGCAGATCTTTTCGCATACCTGGTACCACATCACCCGCCACGGCGGCTTCACCATCACCCACACCCATCCGATGGCGTCGTGGTCGGGGGTGTACTGCGTGGATCCGGGCGAAACGCCCGAGGACCGGCCGGAATCGGGGGTGCTGCGTTTCCACAACCCGCACCAGTACAGCAACCAGTTCGTCGACGCCGGCAACCAGCGCATGCAGATGCCGTTCCACCACGGCAGTTGGAACATCCGCTTCTCGCCCGGCCAGCTGATCCTGTTCCCGTCGTGGCTGCCGCACGAGGTGCTGCCGTTCTACGGCCGCGACGAGCGCATCACCATCGCGTTCAACTGTTGGTTCTCGATGAAGGACGCCGCCTGAGCGACGGCGTCTTCAGGGCCTGGAGCTTCACGCCGGCTCAGTCGAGCTGCAGCGTCGCGTCGCCCGAGAACGTCTCGATGCGGATCTCGCCGCTGCCGCTGCCGTAGCGGTGTTCGAAGTTCGAGCCCGGGCCGTGCTTGGGCTTGACGATCTGCGCGCCCGGCGCCGACAGGTCGCCGCTGAAGCTCTGCCCGTGCACGGTCGCCGACAGGCTGCGCGGCAAGGCCAGGTGGATGTCGCCGCTGACCGTTTCGGCCGAGATGTCGCCGTTGGCGGCCAGCGCGCCGGTGAGGCGGATGTCGCCGGACACCGAGTTGCCGTCGAAGCGGTGCAGCGCCGACTCGCGCACCGTCACGTCGATGCGGCCCGAGACCGTCTCGACCTCGACGTCGCCGTCCAGGCGGCCGCGCAGCTGCAGATCGCCGCTGACCGTCTCGGCGCTGACCTTGCCGCTGTTGAGGGTCAGGGTGAGATCGCCGCTGACGCTGTCGATGCTGGCCTCGCGCGGGGCCGCGGCCACGGTCACGTCGCCGCTGACGCTGTCGATGGACAGCATCGAGGAGGCCACGCCGGTGACGTCGATGTCGGCCGACACGCCGTCGATCTCGACGTCGGCGCGCAAGGGCAAGGTCACTTTGAGGTCGGTCGGCTCGCTCTTGTCGCCGCCCATCAGAAAGCCCATGCCGCTGCCGCGGTTGGGGTACTTGACCTTGATCGACAGGCGGCTGCTGTCGCCCTCGATCTCCAGCTTCTCCACGCCGTTGCCGAGGCTGCCCTCGATCTTCACTTCCGGGCGGTCCCAGGCGCGCACGTCGATGCGGCCTTTGACGTTCTCGATCTCGACGCGTCCGCGCGGATCCAGCGGGCGGGTCTGGTTGATGGGCGTGGCGGCGAACGCCGGAGCGGCGGCCAGGAGGGCCAGTCCGAGGGCGAGTCCGAGCGGGCTTGCGGTGTGGGTTGCGCGGGTCATGGTCGTCCTCCGGGTATCAGGTGTAGGCCACGCGCTGGGTCAGCGCGAGGCGTCGTGCGTAGGTGCGGCGCAGTTGCTCCAGCAACAGGCGCGAATCGGGATCGTGGGCCAGCGCATCCAGGATCAGCGCGGCGTTGCGGTCCAGTTCGTCGAACGCGGGCTGCATGGCGGTCGCGTTCTGGGCCGGCGCGGCGCGCTGCACTTCCTGCATCGCGGCCTGGTACTGCAGGGTCATGCCGGCGGCCTCGCGCTGCAGCAGCGACTCCGCCTGCGCCTGCGGCGCGTCGTTGGCGGCCGGCTCGCGCCAGACGCCGGTGAAACCGATCGCCAGCGCCAGGGTCGCGGCGACCGCGAACGGCGCCAGCCAGCGCGGCCGCGGCGCGCGCACCGGCGCGGCCGTCTGCGGCTGCAGGCGCGCGGCGATGCCGGGCCACAGGTCGTTGGCCGGCGCCTGGTCGCGGCGCAGCGCGCGCAACTGCCAGCGCAGGGCGTCGGGCAGTTCGCCGTCCGGTCCGAGCTCTCGATGTTCGGTATTCATGCCTGTCCTCCTAGCCGCTCGCGCAGCAATCCGCGCGCCCGATGCAATTGCGCCTTGCTGCTACCGACCGCCATGCCGAGTTCGGCGGCGATCTCCTCGTGCTTCCAGCCTTCCACGTCGTACAGCACCAGCACCGCGCGCGCGCGGGGCGGCAGGCTGGCGACCGCACGCTCCAGGTCCATCGACAGCGCGGTGACGTGCCCGGCCGAATCGGCGCTGCCGACCAGCTCGAAGACGTCCTCGTCGCCCTCTTCCAGCGGCTTGCTGCGCCGGCTGCGCAGTTCCATCAGCGCGGTGTTGACCGCCAGCCGGTGCAGCCAGGTGCTGAAGGCGGACTCGAACCGGAACGCCGGCAGCGCCTGCCAGGCGCGCACGAAGGCCTCCTGGGTGAGGTCCTCGGCGCGGGCGCCGTGGTGACCGACCAGCCGCGCGATCACGCCATGGACGCGGCCGGCGTGGCGGCGGTACAGGGTTTCGAAGGCCGCGGTCTCGCCGCGTGCCGCCGCCCCGACCAGATCGCGGTCGTCGGCCGTGGTCGCTTCGTCGGTGGTGGGTTCGGTCACGGCGGTCAGCATAGTCATTCCGATGCCCGGCCGCGGCGGAAGGTTTAAGCCGACGCCCGTCTGCGGGCGCGCGGCCGCTCAGCCCAGCGTGGCCAGCCCCTGGATCAGCGGCTGCAGCTGGGCCTCGTAGGGCGACCAGGCGGAGGCGCGGTTCTTGATGATGCCGCCACGCATCTGCGGGCTGCTGGCGGTGGCCACGGCGCCGGCACGGTCCAGGGTGGTGGCGGCCGCGTCCCAGGGCAGGCCCAGGAACGCCAGCACCTGACGCATCACGCCCTCGGGGTCGGCGACCAGGGCGTCGTAGCGCACGTCCATGATCCGGTCGGGCATCACCGCGTGCCAATGCGCCATCAGGCGCTGGTACTGGCCGAACCACTCCACCATCTCGTGCTGGTCGTAGGAGAAGGTGTTCACGTCCGAGAACATGGTGCGCAGATTGGAGAAGCAGGTGTCGATCGGGTCGCGCACCATATGCAGCACCTTGGCCTGCGGCAGGGCGCGGCCGATGAAGCCGACGTTGAGGAAGTTCGAGGGCAGCTTCTCGGTCAGGTACGGCCGGCCCTTGGCGCGCCAGGCGCTGCGGTCCAGGAAGCGTTGGCCGACCTGGGCGAAATCGACTTTGGCCGCGCGCCGCACCAGCTCGGCGTCCAGCACCGCCTTGTTGCGGTAGTCGGCGCCGTAGCGCATCTGGGTGGTGAAGGCGTAGGTCTCGCCGCCGTCGGACACCATCGGGTGCCCGCCCAGCAACTGTTCCAGCAGCGTGCTGCCGGAACGGTGCATGCCCAGGATGAACACCGGCACGTAGGCGCCGGGCTCCTGGCTCACCGGGCGCACGAAGTCCGCGTCGCACAGGCGGGTCAGGCCCTCGAACATGCGGCGCGCGTCCAGACGGTCGTGCGGGGTCAGCTGGCGCTTGATCCAGCAACCGCGCTCCAGCGCATTCCAGGACTCTTCATAGCGGCCCAGGTCGTGCAGTTCGTTGTGCAGGGCGAAGGCCAGGTAGGCCTCGCTCTCGCTCATCGCCGGCACCGCGCGCAGCTGCGTGCGCATGCGTTCGACATGGTTGGATTCGGCGGTCTGCTTGCGCAGACGCGACAGCACCCAGTGCGCCTGCGCCAGATTCGGCTGCCGCGCGATCGCCAGTTCCAGCTCGCGCTCGGCCGCGTCCATGTCGCCGAAGAACATCTGCACCACGCCGCGGAAGTAACGCATCGGCGCGTGGCGCGGATCGCGGATCGCCGCCACGTCGAGGATTTCCAGCGCAAGCGCGTTGTCGCCGATGGTGCTGACCAGCGTCGCCAGCTCGGTCAGCCATTCGACCGAGCGCCGTTCGCGCCAGCGCGAATGCTCCACGCATTCCAGCAGCGCGCCGGGTTCGTTGTACATGCGCAGCGCGCGCGCCAGGGTCAGCACCGCCTCGTCCGCGCTCGGCCGCCGCGCCAGCGCGCGCATGGCGTAGTCGTGGCCGAGCCGGTAACGGCCCACCATCAGCGCCAGCCGCGACGCACGCAGCAGCGCCTGGACGTGGTCGGGATCGACCGCCAGCAGATTCTCGAAAGCCTCCAGCGCGGCGTTGGCCTGGCCCTGCCGCGCGTGATCCTCGCCCTGTCGCCAGAGCTTCTGCACCTGGGCCTGGCTCATGCGGCCGGACCCAGGGCGACGCGTTCGAACTTGATCGCGAAGGTGTAGCGCGGCGCGTAGCAGATCCGGTTCGGCGGGCGACCGGCGTGCTTGATCGCGCCGTCGAAGATCACCAGCCGGCCCGGACGCGGCGTGAGCGCGCAGGCGACCTCGTCGGCGGCGTCGTAGAACATGGTCTCGCCACCCCACTCCAGATCCCAGTGCTCGCACAGGTACCACAGCGCGGTCAGATCCTGCTGTTCGGGCAGGCAGTCGGTGTGGGTGAACAGCATGTCGCCGAAGCTGGCGACGTTGGTGTAGGCGCGATACGGCTTGTAGCCGTAGCCCTGGCCGGTGAAGCCCAGCACCGCGCGCCGGGTCAGGTCGAAGATCGGCTGCTGCACCAGGGCCTCGAGTTTCACCTCGGTGGCCCAGTGCTTGTAGTCGTTGGTCTCCGGCCGCGCGACCTCGGTGCGCGTGAACGGCGCGCGCGCTAGGCCGCGCACGTACTCGCCGACATTGGACAGCAGGCCGTCGTACACCCGCAGCGGGCGGCCGTCGATCAGCAGTTCACGACTGGCCGCGAGCGCGGCGGGGTTCACGGCGGCCATGCGGATCTCAGCGGGCCAAGGCGGCAGCGATGCGTTGCTGTTCGTCCTTCAGCGCCTGCGGCATGCGCGGACCGTACTCGTCCAGGTAACCGCCGATGCTGTCGAACTCGGCGCTCCAGCCGGCGTGGTCGAAGCCGAACAGCTTGGCCTGCGCCTCGTCCGACAGGCTGACGCCGTCCAGATTGAGATCGGTCGCGGCCGGCAGATGGCCGATCGGCGTTTCCACCGCACCGGCCTCGCCCTTCACGCGTCCGATCATCCACTCCAGCACGCGCAGGTTGTCGCCGAAGCCCGGCCACAGGAACTTGCCGTCGTCGCCCTTACGGAACCAGTTGACGTGGAAGACCTTAGGCAGCTGCGCCTGCGCGCCGTCGAACGACAGCCAGTGGCTGAAGTAATCGGCGAAGTTGTAGCCGCAGAACGGCTTCATCGCCATCGGATCGCGGCGCATCACGCCGACCGCGCCGGTCGCGGCGGCGGTGGTTTCCGAGCCCATCGCGGCGCCGACCAGCACGCCGTGGGTCCAGTCGCGCGCCTCGAACACCAGCGGCACCAGCGAGGCGCGGCGGCCGCCGAACACGATCGCCGAGATCGGCACGCCCTGCGCGTCCTCGGCCTTGTCCGAGTAGCTCGGGCACTGCTTGGCCGACACGGTGAAGCGCGAATTCGGATGCGCGGCCGGGCCCTTGGCCGGGTCGTAGGCGTTGCCGCGCCAGTCGGTGACCGGGGTCTGGCCGTTGTCCAGGCCTTCCCACCACGGCTGGTCGTCGGCGGTGACGCCGACGTTGGTGAAGATGGTGTTCTTCTGGATCGTCGCCAGCGCGTTGGGGTTCGACTTGGTCGAGGTGCCCGGCGCGACGCCGAAGAAGCCGGCCTCGGGATTGATCGCGTACAGGCGGCCGTCGGCGCCCGGGCGCATCCAGCAGATGTCGTCGCCGACGGTCCAGACCTTCCAGCCGGCGTCGCGATAGCCCTGCGGCGGAATCAGCATCGCCAGGTTGGTCTTGCCGCAGGCCGAGGGGAACGCCGCGGCGACGTAGTGCGTCTCGCCCTGCGGGTTCTCGATGCCCAGGATCAGCATGTGCTCGGCCAGCCAGCCCTCGCTGCGCGCCTGGTGCGAGGCGATGCGCAGGGCGTGGCACTTCTTGCCCAGCAGGGCGTTGCCGCCGTAGCCGGAACCGAACGACTTGATCGTCAGTTCCTCGGGGAAATGCATGATGAAACGGCGCTCCGGATCGAGCTCGCCGATCGAATGCAGGCCGCGCACGAAGGTTCCCTCACGCTCGATGCGCGCCAGCGCCGGCGCGCCCATGCGCGTCATGATGCGCATGTTGGCGACCACGTACGGGCTGTCGGTGATCTCCACGCCGCAACGCGACAGCGGCGAGTCGATCGGACCCATGCAGTACGGAATCACGTACAGGGTGCGGCCGCGCATGCAGCCGTCGTACAGCGCGTCCATCTTGGCGTGCGCCTCGGCCGGCGCCATCCAATGGTTGTTCGGGCCGGCGTCCTCGCGCTCGCGCGTGCACACGAAGGTCAGGTGCTCGACGCGGGCCACGTCGTCCGGATGCGAACGGTGCAGGTAGCTGCCCGGATGGGTCTGCTCGTTGAGCGTTTCCAGCGTGCCGTCGGCGAGCATGCGCTGGATCAGCGCGGCGTTCTCGGCGTCGCTGCCGTCGCACCATTGGATATGGTCGGGACGGGTCAGGGCCGCGACCTGCGCGACCCAGTCGTTCAATGCGGCCAAACGGCTGCCCGCGCTCCCCGGCGCGGCAGCGGTCGGTACGTCTTTCGAAATTGCGTTCACGGCAAGGGCCTCCAGCCGGGGGGACTGTTCAAGAGTTAGGAATGAGCGTGGCCATCATGTGCTCGACATAGGCCTCGAATTCGTCGTGCTGCATCCGCGTCTGGTGCAACTGCAGATTGAGCTGCAGGAAACCGACGTAGGCGGCGTACAGCAGTCGCGCGCGGTGTTGCGCGTCGGTGCGGCTGAGCCCGGCCTGGCGGAAGGAAGCGGTGAGGTAGTCCAGACGCCGCTCGGACACGCGGCCGATCACCGGCTGCACCGCCGGATGATCCAGCGCCTTGAGCAGCTCGGAATAGATGATGTGCGACTTGACCTCGTGGGCGACGAGGTGGAACAGCGAGCGCAGGCGCTGGCGCGGATCCGGGATCGGTTCGAGCTGGCCGAATACAGTCTCCTGTTCGACCTTTTCCCAACGCTCCAGCGCGGCGACCAGCAGCGCGTCGCGCGAAGGGAAATGCCAATAGAAGCTGCCTTTGGTGACGCCCAGTCGGCGCGCCAGGGGTTCGACCGCGACCGCGGCCACGCCCTGTTCGGCGATCAGGTCCAGGGCGGCCTGCGCCCAGTCGTCGGCACTCAGGCGGCCGTTGCGTTCTTGCTTGGTCGGGGCGGGCTGGCTCATGGATGACAAGTGTAACCATACGCCACCGACGGGAACAGTATGCAGCGCAACATCGGTGAGTTGACAGCGGCAGGGAAACCTTACCATACTCGTGCGTATGTTGAGCGTTTGATGCTGGCGTTTGAATGCGTGTCGGCCCACAAGCCCTGCATTACCGCGTCCGCATCACGCCCGCCCGACTAGCCTGAGCCTAGCCAACACGTCGTAACGCCGCTGGAGCGTCGCCATGAGCATCGCCATTCCCTTCCTCGCTTTCCTCCTTATTGGTGCGATCTCCGCCTACCACCGGCTGCGTCTGCCGGTCTGGGCCGCACTGACCGCCACCGTGCTGGTCGGCTGCTGGCTGTTCGGCGCCAACCCGACCGCGACCATCGTCGCCGCGGCGATCGTGGCGCTGATCGCGGTGCCGCTGCTGATCCCGCAAATCCGCCTGCCGCTGATCACCAAGCCGCTGCTGGGCTTCTACACCAAGATCCTGCCGCCGCTGTCGGAGACCGAGCGCACCGCGCTGGAAGCCGGCACGGTCGGCTTCGAGGGCGAACTGTTCTCCGGCAAGCCGGACTGGGATGCGCTGCTGTCGCAGCCCAAGCCCGAACTCAGCGCCGAGGAACAGGCCTTCCTCGACGGTCCGGTCGAAGAGCTGTGCAAGATGACCAACGACTGGGAGATCACCCACGTCCACGCCGATCTGCAGCCGGAGCTGTGGGACTACATCAAGAAGAACAAGTTCTTCGGTCTCAACATTCCCAAGGAGTTCGGCGGCCTGGGCTTCAGCGCGCTGGCCAACCACAAGGTGATCCAGAAGCTGGCCTCGGTCTCCAGCGTGGTCAGCTCCACCGTCGGCGTGCCCAACTCGCTGGGCCCGGCCGAGCTGCTGATGCACTACGGCACCCAGGAACAGAAGGAACACTACCTGCCGCGCCTGGCCGACGGCCGCGAAGTGCCCTGCTTCGGCCTCACCGGCCCCTGGGCCGGTTCGGACGCCACCTCGATTCCGGATTACGGCATCGTCACCATGGGCGACTGGAACGGCGCGCGCGTGGTCGGCGTCAAGCTGACCTTCGACAAGCGCTACATCACCCTGGCGCCGGTCGCGACCCTGATCGGCCTGGCCTTCCGCATGTACGACCCGGACGGCCTGATCGGCGACAAGCGCGACATCGGCATCACCCTGGCGCTGCTGCCGCGCGACACCGCCGGCGTCGAAGTCGGCCGCCGCCACTTCCCGCTCAACAGCACCTTCCAGAACGGCCCGATCCACGGCAAGGAAGTCTTCATCCCGCTCAGCCAGCTGATCGGTGGCGAAGCCTACGCCGGCAAGGGCTGGCAGATGCTGGTCGAGTGCCTGTCGATCGGCCGCTCGATCACCCTGCCCTCCACCGGCAGCGGCGGCGCCAAGATGGGCGCGATCGTCACCGGCGCCTACGCGCGCATCCGCAAGCAGTTCGGCCTGTCGGTCGGCCGCTTCGAGGGCGTCGAGGAAGCGCTGGCGCGCATCGCCGGCCATGCCTACGCGGTCAGCGCGTTGTCGCAGGCCACCGCCGCCGCGGTCGCGCGCGGCGAGAACCCGGCCGTGCCGTCCACCATCGCCAAGTACCACTGCACCGAGATGGCGCGCGAAGTGGCCAAGGACGTGATGGACATCCACGGCGGCAAGGGCATCATCCTGGGGCCGAAGAACTACGCCGGCCGTAACTGGCAGGCGCTGCCGATCATGATCACGGTCGAGGGCGCCAACATCATGACGCGCTCGCTGATGATCTTCGGCCAGGGCGCGATCCTGTGCCATCCGTGGGTGCTGAAGGAAATGAAGGCGGCGATGCTGCCGGACAAGAAGGAAGCGCTGCGCGAGTTCGACAAGAACCTGTTCGGCCACATCGGCTTCGCGATCTCCAACGCGGTGCGCAGCTGGTGGTACGGCCTGACCGGCGCGCGCATCGGCGCCGCCCCCGGCGACACCTACACCCGCCGCTACTACCGCAAGCTCAACCGCTACTCGGCGACGCTGGCGGTGATGGCCGACACCTCGATGCTGCTGCTGGGCGGCAAGCTCAAGTTCAAGGAGTCGCTGTCCGGACGCCTGGGCGACGTGCTCAGCCAGCTCTACATCGCCAGCAGCATGCTCAAGCGTTACGAGGACGAAGGCCGTCCGGTCGGCGACCAGCCGTTGCTGGCCTGGGCCTTCCACGACGCCGTGCACAAGATCGAGCTGGCGCTGTCGGGCGCGCTGCGCAACTTCCCGATCCGTCCGGTGGGCTGGCTGCTGTGGGCGCTGATCTTCCCCTGGGGCCGCCGCGCGCAGGCGCCCAGCGACCGCCTGGGCCACCGCGCCGCCGCGTTGCTGATGTCGCCCAACGACGCCCGCGACCGTCTCGCCGAGGGCGTGTTCACCACGCCTTGCGCGAACAACCCGGCCGGCCGCGTCAACAGCTACCTGCAGAAGGTGATCCTGGCCGAGCCGGTGGAGCGCAAGTTCCTCAAGGCGCTGAAGAACAGCGACATCGAAGCGCTGGACTTCGCCAGCCAGCTCGACGAGGGCGTGCGCGAGGGCTGGATCACCGCCGAGGAACGCAAGCAGCTGGAAGAACTGCGCGAGATGACGATCGACGCGATCAGCGTCGACGACTTCGACACCGAGGAGCTGCGTTCGGCCGGCTACCGCAACCTGCGCGACCGCGGCCACGACGACGCCCGCGCGGCGGCGTGATGCGCGGCGGCGGCATGGTTCGCCACGACGCTTGATCGCAAACGGCGGGCCTTCGGGTCCGCCGTTTCGGTATGGGCCCCACGGCCTTGCTGCGTGGCTTCATAGCCGTCATCTCCGCGAAAGTGCGGATGACGAGCCAAAGCGGCGCTACGCACACCGCCGTCGCTTCATCACTCCATCGACCCATGCCTCCATCGCCTCACCCCACCGATCCAGCGTCTCACCGATCGACCAACGCACAGCCCCACCGACCCACCGACCTACGGACCCGCCACCCGCCATGAGCGCCAACGTCCTCGCCCTGTACCGAAAGTTCGAACGCATGCCCGCCGGGCGCTGGCTGTTCTCGCGCGCGGTCTGCCTCAAGGCGCCCTACTTCGCCAGCATCTCGCCGCGCTTCGTGTCGCTGGAGCCCGGCCGCTGCGAGGCCACCCTGCGCCACCGCCGCCGCGTCACCAACCACCTGGGCACGGTGCACGCGATCGCGCTATGCAACCTGGCCGAGCTCACCGCCGGCGTGATGACCGACGCCACGATCCCGCGCGAGATGCGCTGGATTCCCAAGGGCATGACCGTGGAGTACCTGAAGAAGGCCGTCGGCACCATGCATGGCGTGGCCACGCCCGACATCCCGGTGGTCGCGGCCGACAGCGGCTACGAGCTGCCGGTCAGCGTGGTGGTCAGCGACGACGGCGGCGAGGCGGTGTTCCGCGCGCGCATCGCGATGTGGGTATCGCCGCGCAAGGCCTGAGGCGCGCCTGCGCTAGAGTGCCGCCATGAGCGCACATACCTGGATCGTGTTGGGAGGCCTGCACAGCCTCGCCTTCGCCGGCTTCCACCTGGCGTTCTGGAAGCTGTTCCGCTGGCGCGACACGCTCAAGACCGCGACCGTGGCCGACCGCGCCATTCTGCAGATCCTCAACCTGCGCCTGATCTACGTGTTCCTGGGCATGGCCGCGCTGTGCTTCGCGTACACCGACGAACTTCACGGCAGCGCGCTCGGCCACGCTTTGCTGGCCGGCATGTCGCTGTTCTGGGTCGGCCGCACGATCGAGCAGTTCGTGTTCCTGCGCATCAACCGGCCGTTGGTGCATGTGCTGACGGCGCTGTTCGTGCTGGGCGCGGTGCTGTTCGCGATGCCGTTGCTGGGATGACGGTTCATCGCATCGTACGAGTACGATGCGCGATCGACGGGGGCCGCTGCGGCCGCGGCGATCAACCCGCCAGATACAGCGCCGCGATCGCCGCCAGCGCCGGCACGGCCTGGACGAAGAAGATGCGGCGATTGACCGTGGCCGCGCCGTAGGCGCCCGCCACCACCACGCAGCCCAGGAAGAACAGCGCCACGTCGCGGCGTCCGCCGGCGGCGGCCCAGATCAGGCCGGCGGCGAGGAAGCCGTTGTACAGGCCCTGATTGGCCGCCAGCACCTTGGATTGCTCGGCCTTCTCGCGCGACTGGCGGAACACCTTCATGCCGTAAGGCTTGGTCCACAGGAACATTTCCAGCACCAGGAAGCCGGCATGCAAGGCGGCGACCAGCAGGATCAGGCAAACGGCGAGCAGCGACATGGCGACTCCGGACAGGTTCGGTCCGGCCTAGTCTAGGGCCGGAAGCGCCGCCGCGCTCACGGCCGCAGCCACACGCCCCAACGCAAGCCGAATTCGGTGCGTCGTGACGGCGGCGACGCCGGTGCCTTGGTCCTCCACGGCAAGATCGGCACAACCGCCGCAGGCAAAAGCAAGATCAAGGCGCGCGAACACACCGGCGCTAGCGGCGATAACAAGACCCACTACGACACCGACATCTACCGGTGACAAGGCAGATCGACTCCATCGTGCACGACCTGTCGCTGGAATGCTCCGTCGATCGCCGCGATGGCCGCCATCCCGGTTTCACGCGAGAATGGCCCTGGCACGCTCGGTGCCGGGAGGGATCCAGCGACACCCCCATGCGAACCTTCGTACTCAGAGCACGCGCGGCACCGACCGACAGCCAGGCGTTGTGGGCATCGGTGGGCGGGGCCGCGCACACCGAGATTCTGGCGCACACGCTGATGAACGCCATGTTCGTGGCCCAGTCGCATCGTCCCGATGTCGTGGTCTACCTGGTGCTGGAAAGCACCCACGACTTCTCTCGCACCATTCGGTTCGACATCAATGCCATGCGCGACATCGGCGGCTTCGACGAACGTTCGCTGCTGACCAAGGTCGCCAAGGCGCTCGACGCATCGCGCGGCATGGCCAAGGAGGAATCGCGCCCGGTGGAACCCGGCGTCGAAGTACGCACGATCAGCTTCGAGAAGCTGGTGCTGGCGCTGTCCCAAGACCACCAGCTGTTCCTCATGGACCGCAAGGGCACGCCGATCCGCGAACAGGCATTCGCAGACCGGCCCTGCTTCCTGCTGACCGACCACATCCCCATGCCGAAGAAGACCATCCCCAGCCTCGAACGCATGGGCACGAAGCTGATCGCCCTGGGACCGACCATGCTGTTCGCTTCGCAGTGCGTGACGCTGATCCACCACGAACTGGATCAACGGTCGTAGGGCGGATTCAAGGCGGTCGCTTCGCAAGGGATTGCCTGCCAAGCGCGCGTCGACACGACACACTCCAGCGCCGGAACGTCGCCGCGCTCACGGCCGCAGCTGCACGCCCTGGCGCAGGCCGTACTCGGTGTCGGCGTCGTAGCGGCGGGTGATGCCGGTATAGCGGCGCAGCTGCGCGCGTGCCGCGTTGTCCAGCGCGCGCCGCAGCAGCTTGCAGTCCGGTGCCGTGGGAATCGCCAGCATCGCGTCGCGCACCGCGATCGCCGCTTCGCGGCCGTGCTGGACATGGCCGGCCTCGTGCGCCTCCAGGCTGGCGTAGAAGCGCTTCCACTCGCGCGCCAGGTCGCTGTCGACGCGCGCGCCGCTCCACGACGGCAGGGTGGTCACGATCTCGGCGCCCACCGTCACCGAGATCAACTCGCAACGGTCGCGCCGCGGCAGCGACTGATAGGTCCAGGTCACATGCCAGTCGGTGCTGCCGGCCAGGCGGCGATCGCCGTAGGCGTGCTGCGGGCCGTACTCGCGCATCTGCCCGGCCAGCTCCAGCGCGCTGCGGCCGAAGATGCGGTACGGGTTCACGCGCTCCTCGATCACGACCTCGGCGGTGGGCGCCTGCGCGGCCGCGCAGGTCAGCGCCGACGCCCATAACGGGATCGCCCATCGCCACGCACGCCAGCTTGCGGCCATGTTCCGATGCTCCCATCGCCAACGACCGGTCTTGCAACGGCGGGCCTGCGACGGCCCGTCTGAACTACGCGTCTGCCACTACGAGCGCACTCAACGACAGGCCAGATCGCGTCCAGGCCCCTGCCCGCACAAGTGCAGGCGCGAAATCTCCGGCGGCACGCCGAACCGGATCGGCAGGATGCTGGTGCCGATGCCCTGGGTCACGAACAGCTGGCGTCCGCCTTCCTCGAAGCGTCCGACCGGATACGCGCCGTCGGCTTCCTTCCACAAACCCGGCCGGCCCAGCAGCGGAAACGCGATCTGCCCGCCGTGGGTATGCCCGGCCACCACCAGCGACGCGCGCGCGGGCATGCGCCGGAACACCAGCGGATTGTGCGTGATCGCCAGCGCCGGCGCCTGATCCGAGATTGCGGAAAACGCGCGCGCTACGTCGTGCGGCGCCTCCAGCAGATCGCCCACGCCGACCATCCACAGCCGGCAGCGTCCCAGCTCGACCTCGCGCGCCTGGTCCTCCAGCACCACCACGCCGGCCGATTCCAGCGCGCGCCGCACGCGCTGGCCGTCCTTCCACCAATCGTGGTTGCCCAGCACGGCGTAGACCGGCTTGCGCGCGGTCAGCGGCTTGAGGTGCTCGGCCACGGTCTCGGCGGGGATGTAGGTGCCCAGGAACACGCTGAGGATCACGTAGTCGCCGGCCATCAGCACCGCCTGCGCATCGCTGGCCGTCAGCCGCGCGACCAGGCGATCGAACTGCTCGACGCCGTTGCGCGGCGAGCCCACGTGCAGGTCGGACACCAGGTCCACGCGCAGCCCATCGCACTCGCGCGGCCAGTTCGGCAGGGCGAAGGCGTAGTCGCGTTGGGTCAGCGATCCGGGCTCGATCACGCAGCCCCAGACCGCGAAGCTCAGCACCAGCAGGGCGAGGATGCGCGCGCTCCAACTGCGCCGCCGCGTCCACCGCCAGCGCGGTCGCTTCATGCCGGCGCGCTCGTCATCCCGCCTTGGCCTTGGCCTGCGCATGCCACGCCGCCAGCACTTCGCTCTCGCGCGCGGGACTGAGCCCGGCCTTGGGCTTGGCGCGGCGTTCGGCGGGCAGACCGCGCCAATACGCGAGGGTGTCGCGCACCGTGTCCTGCAGCGGGCGGTAACGCAGCCCGGCCGCCTGCGCCTTGGCGCTGCTGATGCGGCCGAAGCCGGCGTAGTCGCCGACCGGCGGGATCCACACCGGCATGTCCTGCCAGGGGCCGACCTTGTTGGCTTCCAGAAACGCCGCGGGCACCCAGGTCACGCTGGATTTCGGCGCGCCCATCGTTGCGGCGACTTGCTGGCAGCTGCCCAGCAGCTCGCCCATGCTGAGCTTGCCGGCCGGGGCGTCGGCGTTGTAAATGCCCAGGCTGCGCTGTTCCAGCGTGCGCAGCAGGAACGCGGCCAGGTCGCGCACATCGATGAACTGGGTCGGATCCTGCGCGCCGCCCGGCGCCAGGATCTCGCCGCCGCGGTCGGCGCGCGCCGGCCAGTAGGTGAAGCGGTCGGTGGTGTCGCCGGGGCCGACGATCAGGCCCGGCCGCACCACCGTCACCCGGCCCGGCATTTCCTTTTCGGCCGCGCGCTCGCACAGCGCCTTGAGGCCGCCGTAGGTTTCGCCGGTGATCTCACTGACGTTGGGATCGGCCAGCTGCGCAAGCGGCGCGGTCTCGTCCTGGTTGGGCGTGTCGGTTTTGGCGTAGACCGAGATCGTCGACACCAGCAGGTACTGGCCGACGCGGCCGCCCAGCAGTTTCGTCGAACGGGTGACGTCGGCCGGCAGATAGGCGGAGGTGTCCAGCACCGCGTCCCAGCGCCGGTCGCCTTCCAGCGCCTTCATGTCGGTCTTGCGGTCGCCGTGCAGCTGCTCGATGTCGCGGAAGTCCTCGCCGGAAAAACGCTCCGGGTTGGTCTTGCCGCGGTTGAACAGGGTCAGCGTGTGCCCGGCCTTGCGCGCGGCCTCGACGAAGTGCGGGCCGAGAAAGCCGGTGCCGCCCATGACCAGGATCTTCTTGGGCTTCGGCCGCAGGCGGCTGGTGGCGAACCCGGGCAGGGCCAGCAGGCTGGCGCCGGCGAGGCCGGCGGCAAGAAAGTCGCGGCGGTGCGTCATCGGTCGTTCCCCGGCGTGGTGGCGTCGAGGGGCAGCGTGCGCTGGGCGCGGATCACCCGCCATGCGCCGAAGGTCATGCCCAGGGCGACGCCGATGCCGGCCAAGAACACCACGCGCGAACCGAACAACGCCAGCGCCTTGTGCAGCCAGACGAAGGTCAGATCGCCGCCGCGGTAGATCACCGTGTCGACCACCGCCTTGGCCTTGTAGCGCGATTCGCGATCCACCCGCGTGTACAGGGTTTCACGGCCGGGCTTGGCCAGCGAGAACTCGCCCGCGCGCGTGGCCACCTGCACGATCGCCACCAGCAACGGCAGCGGCGACAGCGCCAGCAGCGCATAGCCGAACAGGATCGCGAACGCCGGCACCAGCAGGGTCGGGGCCACGCCCCAGCGCCGCAGCAGGAATCGCGTGAGGAACAGCTGCACCAGGATGGTGGTGAAGTTCACCGCGCTGTCGATGGTGGAGTAATAGCGCGTGGCTTCCTTCGCGCCCGGATAGAACGCCTTCACGATCGCGGCCTGCTCGTTGTACAGCAGGGTGCCCACGCCGACGCCGAAGAACATCACGATCGCCAGCGCGCGCAGCATCGGCCGCTGCCAGACCAGCTTGAGGCCGGCGATCACGGAGCCGCCCATCGCGACCTCGCCGCTGCCGCCGCCGCTGGCGCGTTCGCGGCGGATCGCCCACACCCGCAGCTTGAGGATGCACAGCAGGCACAGGCCGAGAAAACAGGCCGACACCAGCAGCAGATTGGCCACGCCCAGCGGCCCCACCAGCACGCTGGTCAGCACCGGCCCGACCAGCGCGCCGACCGTGCCGCCGGCGCCGATGTAGCCGTAGACGTGCTTGGCGTGTTCGTTGTCGAACACGTCGGCCATGAAGCTCCAGAACACCGTCACCGCGAACAGGTTGAACACCGCCGTCCAGACGAAGAACAGCGCGCCGCGCCCCGGCAGTTCGCGGTGGAACGCCCAGTAGAAGCCGATCAGGCAGGCGATGAAGATCAGGTACACCACCGGCAGGAACACCCGTCGCGGGAAACGCGACACCAGCGCGCCGTAGATCGGCTGCAGCGCCAGCATGGCCAGGAAGGTGCAGGTGAACAGCACCTGCAGGGTGAACTCCTTCAGCGACACGCCGTGGCCGGCGGCCCAGGCGATCAACCCCGGCGGGAACACGGTCTCGATATCGCCCGAGGCCCCCATCGCGTCGCGCACCGGGCGCAGCACGTAGTAGCCGCAGAGCAGGCTGAAGAAGTACAGCAGGGACCACAGCAGCGGCGGCGACTCGGCGACCTCGCTGCGGAACACGTCCCAGCCGCGGCCGGGCGCGGCGGCTGGCGCGGTGCTATCGGTGCGGACCGGATCAGCCACGGACGCGGCCCCGCGATCGCAGGCGTCCGGGCATCGGCTGGCGGGCGTCGCGCGTCATGTCCTGGCTCCCGTGCGCGCTGGCCGGCACGTGCTGGCGGAACGTTAGCCGATGCCGCCGCACCCCGCCAGCGCGCCGGACCGGATCGATTGGGAGCATTTGCTCTAATCGCCGGGCTTACGGTCGCCCGGTCACAGACAAGGTGCGGGCGTGTACGACTACATCATCATCGGTGCCGGCTCGGCCGGCTGCGTGCTCGCCAATCGCCTCAGCGAAGACCCCGATACCAAGGTGTTGCTGCTCGAAGCCGGTCCGCGCGATCGCCACCCCTTCATCCACATGCCCGCCGGCCTGGCCAAGCTGGTCGGCAAGAAGGGCGTGAACTGGGACTACGACACCGCGCCCGAGCGCGAGCTCAACGACCGCACCCTGTGGTGGCCGCGCGGCAAGGTGCTGGGCGGGTCGAGTTCGATCAACGCCATGTGCTACATCCGCGGCGTGGCCGGCGACTACGACGACTGGTCCACGCAGGGCGCGAGCGGCTGGGATTGGAAGTCGGTGCTGCCCTACTTCCGCCGCTCCGAGCGCAACAGCCGCGGCGACGATGCCCTGCACGGCGCCAACGGCCCGCTCTACGTGTCCGACCTGCGCTATACCAACCCGCTGTCGCAGGTGTTCATCGAGGCCGGCCGCGAGGCCGGCTACGCGGTCAACCGCGACTTCAACGGCCCCGCCCAGCAAGGCTTCGGCTACTACCAGGTCACCCAGAAGAACGGCGCGCGCTGCTCCAGCGCGGTCGCCTACCTGGACCCGGCGCGCGAACGCCACAATCTGACCATCGTCACTGGCGCCCAGGTCAACCGCATCACGTTCGAGCGGGGCCGCGCCAACGGCGTGATCTACACCGCCGGCGGCCGCTCCTTCCACCAGGACGTCTCGCGCGAAATCCTGCTCAGCGGCGGCGCGATCAATTCGCCGCAGCTGCTGATGCTGTCCGGCATCGGCCCGGCCGCGCAGCTGCGCAAGCTCGGCATCGACGTGGTCGCCGACCGCGACCAGGTCGGCGAGAACCTGCAGGACCATCTGGACATCTGCACCCTGCAGCATTCCACCCAGCGCGTCACCTACGACCGCGTCAGCGACCTGCGCATCGCCTTCGACTACTACCTGCGCGGCCACAGCGGCCCGGGCAGCAGCAACATCGCCGAGGCCGGCGCGTTCGTACGCTCGGCGCTGGCGCCGGACGAGCGCGCCGACATCCAGCTGCATTTCGTGCCGGCCATGCTCGACGACCACGGCCGCCGCCGTCTGGCCGGCGACGGCTACACCCTGCACGCCTGCTTCCTGCGTCCGCGCAGCCGCGGCCGCATCACCCTGGCCAGCGCCAGCGCCTCGGACAAGGCGCGCATCGAGGCGCGCTACCTCAGCGATCCGGAAGGCTTCGACCTGAAGATGATGCTGGAGTGCGCCAAGCTCTCGCGCGAGCTGTTCGCGCAGAAGGCGTTCGACGCCTACCGCGGCGCGCCGATCTTCCCGCCGCGCAGCGACTACAGCGACGCCGAGCTGATCGAGTTCGTCCGCGAAAAAGCCGAGACCGTCTACCACCCGGTCGGCACCTGCCGCATGGGCAGCGACGACGCCTCCGTGGTCGATCCCCAACTGCGCGTGCGCGGCGTCGAAGGCCTGCGCGTGGTCGACGCCTCGGTGATGCCGACCCTGATCGGCGGCAACACCAACGCGCCGACGATGATGATCGCCGAGCGCGCGGCCGACCTGATCCGCGGGCGGATTTGAGGGCCGCAGCCGGGTCGCTGTCGCTATCGCACTGAGCGGCGGCTTGGCGCGATCGCACGCCGCCGCATCGCTGCGCGCCCCACGGTCTCTCTCCCACCGCGGGAGAGAGACCGGGAAATACGGTGCCCCAAGCCCTGCGCCATACGGCCCACGGCCCGCGCCGCTACATCTCCACGATCGGCCCGTTCGGGTCCGGTGGCGACGGACAGCCCGTGCTGGGCGTGCAGATGCCGACCAACCGCCATGCACCGCCACGGCACTGATAGTAGTAGCCCGGATCGACCGGATGGTCGTAGGCCACCAGGAACATATGCCCTTCCGTTTCCGCCGTGCACGCATACGTCGGTTCGGCGGCAACCGGAGCCGCCAAGCCGATCGCCCCGACGAACACCGCCAGCACCGCCGCTTTAGCCTTTCGCTTCATTGCGATCTCCTCCATTGAAAGCCGCTGGATTCGTCCCTGCGCGGTAACGAAGCGCCCGCCGTTCCGATATGCATTTCGTAAGGCGAACCACTTTGGGAGGCAGCGGCGGCCTCCGCAGGCTAGCTTGCGAGCAAGCTAGCAGATGCTGCGACGCAATAAGGGCCAGCTCAACGCGATGCGGTTCGCCCAGGGCTCACCGCATCCTACGGCGGCAAGGGATAGATTCTCGGCGCAATGGCTGCTGCGCCAGCCCGCGCATTGACGCGATCGCGGCTCACGCCGCTCCCACAGAAAGCCACAAGCGCCACGACGCAGCGCATCTGCCGCTGCCGTTGCCGTTGCCGTTGCCGTTGCCGTTGCCGTTGAGTTTGCTCCGGCATTCAAATCCATTGAGCCGAAGCCACACGAACCACCCCAGACCCGGAGGGCGGCGCGCAGGACGCGCGCCGTTTTTCGATAGGACAGGGATGTCCTATCGAAAAATCCCCGCGCCAGAACCGAAGCCACACGGGAGCTCTGGGCTCAGACCCTTCTCTTTGGTTACTTTCTCTTGGGTCAGCAAGAGAAAGTAACCCGCATGCGCAGCAGGCGGAAGCCTTTGACGTTCGGTCAGAAGAAGCGAAACAACAGCAAAGGCAAATCCTCCCCAGCCCTCCTTTGTTAAAAAGAGGAAGCTAAAAGCGCGACGCCGTAGTTTGGAGGCCATCAGAACCGGAGAAGCGCAATAGCCGGAATTCGCGGTCGCGGCTTATGACCGAAGGAAATCCCTGTGGGACGCCGCTCCTACAGGGAGCATCTGAAGCAACGCACCGCGTGCGCGACTACGAGCGGCCGCGAAGGCTCAGGCCTTGGCCAACATCGCCGGCAACGGACAATGCAGCGCCGCGCAAATCGTGCGCAGCAACTCGGCCTCGGCCACCGCCACCCGCTGATCGTGACTGATCGCCGCCGTCACCGCCTCCACCAGCAGCTGCTTGGCCAGAGGATCCAACGCGTCCAACGCCTCCCACACCCGATCCAACGCCAACACCCCGTCCGCCGGCGGCGCGTAGGGCCGATGCTCCTGCGGCAGCACCCGCTGCAGACCGGCCAGATACGCGCGTTGCGCCGTGGCCGCATCGGCATGACCGCCCTGCGCCACCACCGCCAGCAACGTCGCGATCTCCGCCGCCACCGCCTGCGGCTTGCGGCGGCCGAAACGCGCATGCCGGGAAGGGTCCAGCGACTCGGTCACCTGCACCGTCAACAAGCGCGCCAGACAGTACTCGAACAACGAGACCCTGCCATCGGCATTGACCGCCGCCTGCACCGCGTCCATGAACACGTTCAACTGCGGACGCGGGCGCAGGCGCAGCACCGGGAAGGCCAGCGAAGCCAGTGGCAGGCGCAGCATCGGATGCAGATCCGCCAGCGCCTGCGCGCGCAGGCGCCGCGCCTCGTCGGCCAGTTCCGGCCCCAGGCGCGCGGCGATCTCGTAATGCTGGCGCGCGGCGATCTGCGCATCGTCGTCCAGCAGCAATGCCAGCAGCAGCGGCACCACCGCCTCGCGCTGCGCGGCCAGCGCGCGCAACGCGTCGGGCAGCGTGGCGACGATGCTGTCGGCGCGGCGGTAGTCGTCGACGCCCGGATGCGCGACCTGCGCCGCCACCATCGGCGGCGTCAGCGCCTGCCGGCTGTCGGGCTCCGGCAACGGCGGCGGTTGCGTCGGGCCGGCCAGGCCCATGGCGCGATCCTCGTCCAGTCCGTGCGGCGGTTCGATCGCCCAACGTCGGCTCAGGCCTTCGAGCTGGTCGGCGCGGAACGACGGCTCCAGCGCGCGGATGCGCTCCAGCAGCGGCGGATGGGTCGCGAACAAGCCGTCGAAGCCCACGCCGTCGCCGAATAGCATATGGCTGACTTCCTCGGCATCGGCGCGGTCGTTGAGCTTGGCGCCCTCGTGCAGGCCGCCGATCTTCTTCAAGGCACCGGCCAGGCCCGCGGTCTGGCGGGTGAACTGCACCGCCGACGCATCGGCCAGGCGCTCGCGGCTGCGGCTCACGCTGGCCTTGATCATGCGGGCGAAGAACATGCCGACGTAGCCCACCACCATCGCCACCAGCGCCGCGATCAGGATCACGCTCACGCTCTTGCCCAGGCGTCCGCCGCCGCGCCCGCCCTCGAGGATCTTGCGGCCGATGATGGCCAGCATCAGGATCCCGAACAGCACGCCGATCAGGCGGATGTTCAGACGCATGTCGCCGTTGAGGATGTGGCTGAACTCGTGCGCGATCACGCCTTGCAGTTCGTCGCGATTGAGCCGGTCCAGCGCGCCGCGGGTCACCGCGACCACCGCGTCGGAGGGCGAGTAACCCGCCGCGAAGGCGTTGATCGCGGCTTCGTGTTCTAGCACGTACAGCTTGGGCACCGGCACGCCGGACGCGATCGCGATTTCCTCGACCACGTTGCGCAGGCGGCGCAGGCCGGCGTCGCGCGTGTCCTCGGGTACCGGCACGCCGCCCAGCTGCAGCGCCACCGATTCGCCGCCGCCGCGCAGGCTGGCGATGCGGTACAGCGAGCCCAGCACGATCACCGCGATCGTGCCCAGCGTCGCCAAGGTCAGCAGGCCCGGATGCGCGCCGGCGACCACCAGCACCGCCAGGTCCACGGCCAGCACGATGCCCAGCACGGCCAAGCCGAACAGCAGCATCAGACGGGTCGAGCTGCGCCGGGCCTGCGCCTGGTGTTCGAAGAAGTTCATCGGTCGATGGCGTCCGAATTGGAAAGCGGGGTCGGCGTCGCAGCAGGTCCGGGCGGCATTCGGAGGCACGCGCACGCGCCGGTCGCGCCGGCGCCGCCACGGCCGATCCGAGTTCCCCGCCCCGAATCTCCGCGCCTTAGAACTGCACCTTCGGCGCCTCGCGCATCTGCGCGCGGTCGGCGGGAATTTCCAGCAGCGCGGCGGCGCGGAAATCGAATAGGCCGGCGATCACGCTGGACGGGAAGATCTCGCGCCGGTTGTTGTAGGCCATGACCGAGTCGTTGTAGGCCTGACGCGCGAACGCGACCTTGTTCTCGGTGCTGGTCAGCTCCTCGGTGAGCTGCATCATGTTCTGGTTGGCCTTGAGGTCCGGATAGGCCTCGGAGACCGCGAGCAAACGGCCCAGCGCCCCATTCAGCTGCCCCTGGCTGGCCGCCAACTGCTCCATCGCCGCCGGATCGCCGGGGCTGGCCTTGGCTGCAGCCAGGCCCGATACCGCTGCGCCACGGGCCGCGATCACCGCTTCCAGCGTCTCGCGTTCATGACCCAGATAGCCTTTGACGGTCTCGACCAGGTTGGGGATCAGGTCGAAGCGCCGCTGCAGCTGCACGTCGATCTGCGCGAAGGCGTTTTTATAGGCGTTGCGGGACGTCACCAGGGCGTTGTAAATGCCCACGATCCAAACTGCGACGATCACCACTAAAGCCAACAAAATCAGAATGCTGAACATGGTTGTTCCCCAATCCCCTTAGATCGGCGCTATGATCGAACGCAACCCAGCATACGCAGGCGCTGCGACCGATGAAAGACGAGCCGAACCCACGGTCGCGACGCACCTTCTGGCGCGTGGCCAGCCTCGCCGGATTGCTCACCCTCACCCTCGGTTCCGCCGCGCAGACGTCGCTGCGCTGGAACCCGCCGCCGTCGGGCGCGCAGGCTAACCCGCAAGCCGCGCACGGCCTGCCGCAACCGGTATCGACCTACGTCACCCAACGCGGCAACGTGATGCCGCTGGCCGCGGGCTTCGACGTGCAGCAGTTCGAAGGCATGGCCCAACAGTTGGTCGCCAATCAGCGCGTGCCCGGTCTGGCGATGGCGATCGTGCACAACGGCCGCATCCTCAGCGCGCGCGGCTACGGCATCACCGACGTGCGCGCGGCCGAGCCGGTCGATGCGCACACCGTGTTCCGCCTGGCCTCGCTGTCCAAGGGTGTGGCCGCGACCATGGCCGGCGTGCTGGTCAACGACGGCACCCTGCGTTGGGACAGCAAGCTGGTCGACTACATGCCCGGCTTCCAGATGGTCGATCCCTACGCGGCGCAACAGATCACCGTCGCCGACCTGCTCAGCCACCGCGTCGGCCTGACCCACAACACCTACGACCGCGACCTCGAGAACTACACCGATTACCGCACGCTCACGCAGAAGCTCGCGTACGCGCCGATGTCCTGCCAGCCGGGCACCTGCTACGGCTACCAGAACATCGCCTTCAGCCTGATCGGCGACGTGGTGTTCGCGGCCACCGGCGATTTCTACAGCCAGGAAGTGCAGCGCCGTTTGTTCAAGCCGCTGGGCATGAACGACGCCAGCCTGGGCTTGGAAGGCATCACCGCCAGCGCGCGCTGGGCGCGTCCGCATGTGCGCGCGCGCGGCGGCTGGACCTCGGTCACGCCCAAGCCGACCTACTACCAGCTGCCGCCGGCCGCGGGCGTCAACGCCAGCGCCAGCGACATGGCGCAATGGCTGCTCGCGCAGACCGGGCATCGCCCCGACGTGCTGCCGGCGCCGCTGCTGGCGACCCTGCATCAGCCGCTGGTCGACACGCCCGGCGAAACCCGCGGCTCGGCCTGGCGCCGTTCGCGCGTGAGCTCGGCCGGTTACGCGCTGGGTTGGCGCGTGTACGACTACTCGGGCCATCAGTTGGTGTTCCATGGCGGCGCCGTGCAGGGCTACCGCGGCCTGGTCGCGCTGCTGCCCGAACGCGACCTCGGCATCGCCGTGCTCTGGAACAGCGAGAGCGCCCTGCCCTCCGGCCTGCTGCCGACCATCCTCGACCGCGCCATCGGCCTGTCGCCGGAGCGCTGGCTCGACGTCGACTTCGACGACCCCACGCTCTACGTGGACGCGGGCAACAACGGCCGCAATCCGGCCAATCCGCCCGGCAGCGAAGCCTCCACCGCGACCGCCGCGCCGCACTAAGCGACGCGCAGCGCTCCCAATCCTTACCCGACTCGCCGCGCGCCCCAGGCGCGCGGCGCGCATCGCGGTGGAATCGGGCTTCGTAGGATGCGGTGTCAACCGCATCGGCGCGCGGCGCCGCAGCGACGCGCTGGTGCGGTTCGCCCGCGGCTCACCACACCCTACGGCGGGCGCACGGCGGCGGAATCGGGCTTCGTAGGATGCGGTGACAACCGCATCGGCGCGCGGCGCCGCAGCGACGCGTTGGTGCGGTTCGCCCGCGGCTCACCACACCCTACGGCGGGCACACGGCGACGGAATCGGGCTTCGTAGGATGCGGTGACAACCGCATCGGCGCGCGGCGCCGCAGCGACGCGCTGGTGTGGTTCGCCCGCGGCTCACCACACCCTACGGCGGGCGCACGGCGACGGAATCGGGCTTCGTAGGATGCGGTGACAACCGCATCGGCGCGCGGCGCCGCAGCGACGCGTTGGTGCGGTTCGCCCGCGGCTCACCACCCCCTACGGCGGGCACACGGCGACGGAATCGGGCTTCGTAGGATGCGGTGACAACCGCATCGGCGCGCGGCGCCGCAGCGACGCGTTGATGCGGTTCGCCCGCGGCTCACCACACCCTACGGCAGGCGCACGGCGACGGAATCGGGCTTCGTAGGATGCGGTGACAACCGCATCGGCGCGCGGCGCCGCAGCGACGCGTTGGTGCGGTTCGCCCGCGGCTCACCACACCCTACGGCGGGCGCACGGCGGCGGGATCGGGCTTCGTAGGATGCGGTGACAACCGCATCGGCGCACGCTCGACGGCGGGCGGCGCCACGGTCGCTGCATCGCGATGCTCAGGCCAGGGACCGACCCTGCCGACCCACCCATGAGGCGAGGCTCATAGGGACGACAGCGCGATGCCGGCCCTGCGTCGATCGAAGCGCGGACCATTCCGGGTGCCGCCGGCCCACGGCCGCAGCCGCCTATCGGCCGCGGGCCGAAGATTCCGGTGCCCCAAATAAAAAACTCTCCCCCCGCCTGGGCTGCGGGGAGAGAGCGGGATTACGGCTATCGGGACTTTATTAGATCAGCGGAGCCGGGGTTGCCGGCAGGGCCGTCGCGGCCGGCTTGCGAGCCGACTTCTTCGAGGCCTTCTTCGCCTTCTTCGCAGGCTTCTTGGCAGCCTTCTTGGCAGCCTTCTTCGCAGCCTTCTTAGCGGGCTTCTTGGCTACCTTCTTGGCGGCCTTCTTGGTCGCCTTCTTGGCGGCCTTCTTAGCCGGCTTCTTGGCTACCTTCTTAGCAGCCTTCTTGGCGGCCTTCTTAGCCGGCTTCTTAGCGACCTTCTTGGCGGCCTTCTTGGCGACCTTCTTGGCCGGCTTCTTGGCGACCTTCTTAGCGGCCTTCTTGGCTACCTTCTTCGCAGCCTTCTTGGCGGCCGGCTTCTTGGCGACCTTCTTGGCAGCCTTCTTGGCGGCGGGTTTCTTCTTCGCAGCTTTCTTCATGGCCATGTGATGGCTCCTCGTCAGTGGTTGATCAGCGATTGATCAGGGGTATTGCCGGTTTAAAGCCCAGTTGAACCAGAGCCGCGGGAGTCGGACCCGCGAGCAGCCGCCGCCGCGCGGAGCGCGCCGGTACGGATTCGTCGCGTCCGCCGGGGGCGGGGACGCGTGCGGCCGCATACGGCGGCCAAACAAAAACCCGATCCGCACAGGGCGAACCGGGTCGTATTGGGAGCGACGCCGACGGGGCCGAGGAGAACGATTGCGTTTTCGCGAGGGAAACGAATCCTGCGTCCACCGTTTTGACTGTCCGGGCGGAGGTTCGTTTTTTGCTGCGCGTTGTCGCGTTCGTTGTACTCACTCTCTTCCGCAGGAAACGTCTGCTGGGCGAAACCTAATCACGCTTTTTCGCACTGTCAACAACTCCGGCAAAAATTTTTCCGGGGCGGCGTCCGCCGCCCCCGCCGGAAATCGTCGTCGCCGCCGACGACGGCGCGCGACGATCGCGCGTCGCACATCGCACGAAAATTTTTCGAACACGCTGAAAGCTATATCTGGCGCGGCTTTCAGCGCATCTCTTTTTTTTTATCGCGCGTGCGCATCGCGTTGCGCGCATCGCGGCGACGCGTTCCCGAACGCGTTCCGAGCGTCCGTTCGCGCCCGTCGGCGGCGGCGCCGGAAGGCGCCGCGTTTCGCGCCGCACAAGCCGATTTGCGCAAAAGTGCGCGAACTTTTTCCGCCGCCGCAGACGCCGCCGGCGACCGCCGACGCGTCGCGAACCGCGCGCGCGACGGCGTCGCGCCGGTCCGATCGCGGCAGACGAACTCGCGTCGCATGCGGTCGCCCGCCACGCCCGCGCGTACCGGCATCGCCCGCGACCGTTGCGCGCATCGCATGCACGCGACGGCTGAAAACAAGTGATTTTCCTTCGATGGGCGGGAGGCGCGCGGCGACGGCCGCGACGACGACGGCGGTCGCCCGCGCGTTCGCGCGCCGGATCGCGGCGAGCGCGCCGCCGCTTCCCCGCCGAGCGGTCGTCGGGTCGGTCGCGGTCCGACCACGCGTCGACGCGCCCGACCGCCATCGGCGCCGCCGCCGGCGCGGCCGGAGCGGCGACGCTACGACGTTGAACGCGTGAGGAGCGGGTGAAGCGGCGATCGGCGGCGACAGAGCGGCGCGTCGTCGGCCGTCGGCCGTCGGTCGCGATCCGCGGCGCACGACGGCGGCGTCGCGCCGCATGTTCGACGCAGCGGCGCCAGGTCTCGCACCGCGTCCGGCTACGCCAGTCGCCGGTCCGCGCATCGACGACGGCGGTGCGACGGCAGGAAACGCGCATCCGAACCGGCGGCCACGACGAGCTGCCGCCGCACTCGAGACGCTGCGCCGCGCCGGCTGCGCCCGCGATTCGCGGCAGCGCGGGCGGGCTCTAGCGCGGCGGCGCGGCGCGCCGCAGGCAGGCTCAGGCGCCGGCGCCAGAAAAGCGAACGGCCGCACGAGGCGGCCGTTGCGGGCAGCCGGATCCGCGCAGCGGGTCCGGCCGTCGGAGTCGCGGACCGCGCGGGTCCGGCGACGCCGGTGATCAGTGATCGTCGTCTTCGAGCAGCTCGGCGTAATCGTCCGGCGCCAGCAGCTCGTTGAGCTGATCGGGTTCCTCGACCTCGACGGTGAAGATCCAGCCCTCGCCGTACGCGTCTTCGTTGATCGTCTCCGGCTTGTCGGCCAGGGCGGTGTTGACCGCGGTGACGGTGCCGCTGATCGGCGCGTAGACGTCCGAGGCGGCCTTCACCGACTCGACCACGGCGCAGGCGGTGCCGGCCTCGACGCGGTCGCCGACGTTGGGCAGCTCTACGTAGACCAGGTCGCCGAGCAGGCCTTGGGCATGGTCGGAAATACCGACCGTGACCTTGCCGTCGCCTTCGACGCGGGCCCACTCGTGGGATTTCATGAACTTCAGATCGCCGGGGATTTCACTCATGGCTGGCCTCGAACTCTGCGGGGGCGGCTGGGGGATTGGCGCCTAGTTTAGCGGCGCGGACGCAACATGCGAGAGGGTGCGTGCGGACATGGCGGTCCTACGCTACCCGGAAGGGTGCGCGGCCGCTGAGCAGGGCGTCGCGCAAGTCGTCGATGCGGTCCTGACCCCAGAACGGCTCGCCGTCGAGCACGTAGCCGGGCAGGCCCGGCAGGTCGGCGGCGATCGCGTCGCGCGTATTGCGCTCGTAGGTCGCGCCGCTGTCGGCGCCATCGGCGGCGGCAAGCACCGCGGCCGCGTCGAAACCGTGACGCGTTAGCAGTTCCGCCAGCACCGCCGGATCGGCGATGTCGGCGTCTTGCGCCCACAAGGCGGCGAACGCGGCCTGCATGTAGTCGGACGGTTCGGCGCCGGCCGCGACCAGCGCGATCGCGCAGCGGTCGGCCAGGCCGGGGTCCAGCGGGAAGTGCTTGGGCGCCAGGTTCAACGGCAGCCCGCGCTTGTCGCGCCAGCGCTGCAGTTCGAGCAGGCGGTAGCGCTGCCGCGCCGGCGCGCGCTGCCCCAGGGGCAGGCCGCCGTTGGCCGCGAACAGCTCGAAGATGCGCAGCGGCCGATAGACCACCTCGGCGCCGGCGGCGCGCGCCGCGTCCAGGAACGCGGCGTGGCCCAGATAGGCGTAGGGCGAGATCAGACTGAAGTAGTAGTCGACGCGCGCGGCCATGGTCGTGCTCAGCCCAGCACGCCGTCCTGCGGCTGGCCGTCGCGCACGAACGGGAACTTGACCACCCGCACCGGCACTTCCTTGCCGCGGATATCGACGCGCACCTGGCCGTCCGCGCCCAGCGGGATGTCGCCGGCCGGCACGCGCGCGAACGCGATCGACTTGTTGAGCGTCGGCGAGAACGTGCCCGACAGGATCTCGCCGTCGCCGTGCGCGGTCAGCACCTTCTGGCCGTGGCGCAGCACGCCCTTCTCGTCCATCACCAGGCCGATCATCTGGCGCGGCGCGCCGGCGGCCTTCTGCTGCTCCAGCGCGGCACGGCCGATGAAGTCGCGCGCGGCGCCGTCGGCGGCCGCGTCCAGCGCGACCGTCCAGGCCAGCGCCGCCTCATAAGGAGACACGGTGTCGTCCATGTCCTGGCCGTACAGGTTCATGCCCGCTTCCAGGCGCAGGGTGTCGCGGGCGCCCAGACCGGCGGCCTTGACGCCCGCGGCCAGCAGCGCGTCCCACAGCGCGACCGCGCCGGTCTCCGGCACCACCACTTCGAAGCCGTCTTCACCGGTGTAACCGGTACGGGCCACGAACAAGGCGGTACCGTCGAGAGTCTGCGCCTCGCCGGCGACGAACTTGCCGAGCTTGCCGATGCGCGCGCGGTCTTCTTCGCGCAGCAGGCCCAACACCTTGTCGCGCGCGTTGGGGCCCTGCACGGCGATCATCGCGTAGTCCGGACGCTCGCTGACCTGCACGTCGAACGCGCGCGCCTGCTCGCCGATCCAGGCCAGGTCCTTCTCGCGCGTGGCGGCGTTGACCACCAGGCGGAAGAAATCCTCGGCCAGGAAGTAGACGATCAGATCGTCGATCACGCCGCCCTGCGGATTGAGCATGCAGGTGTACAGCGCCTTGCCGGACTTGAGCAGCTTGTCGACCGAATTGGCGACCAGGTGGCGCAGGAACTCGCGCGTGCGCGCGCCGCGCAGATCGACCACGGTCATGTGGCTGACGTCGAACATGCCGGCGTCGCGACGCACCTGATGGTGCTCTTCGATCTGCGAGCCGTAGCTGATCGGCATATCCCAGCCGCCGAAGTCGACCATCTTGGCGCCGAGTGCGCGGTGGGCGTCGTTGAGGATGGTCTTCTGGGTCATGAGCTGCGGGGCCTGGACGGAGGGGGAGCCCGGGATTATCCCATGGAGATCGGCCGCGATGCGGCCCGGCTCACGGTACGGCGGCGCATGGATGCCTGCGTACGCCGCGCCAACGATGCGGGCGCGGGTCGCGATGCGCGTTGTGGTTGTCGTCGTGGGCGGAACCCTATCGCGGCTCACGCCGCTCCCACAGGAAGCAGGCCGCGCGACGGGCGCCTTACTCGGCGCCGAAGCCTTCGTTGTAGCAGCGCACGCTGGCCGGCGGCACCTCGACGAACTTGCCGGTGTCGCGGTCCAGGCGCATCGCCCAGCGCCGCGCCTCGAAGGTTTCCTGCTCGGCGGCGTTGTCCACCGCGGTGTCGACGATCGCGATCAGCCCCGGGTCGTCGACGCCGTCGCGCTGGCAGGTCGCCACCGAGACGTACTCGCCGCGCTTGAGCTTGGGATAGGGCACCACGTCGGTGATCTTCCAGCGCGGCTCGTTGCCTTCGCGGCCGGCGAACTCGCCGGCGTAGAACTTCAGCGAACGGTCCTGGGCGTCGTCCAGGGTGCCGATCGAACGCGCGCAGATCTGTTCCGGCGCGCTGCCCGAGCCCACGCAGCTGCCGGTGTTGGACTTCAAACCGTCCGGATACGGCGGCACCACGCGTCCGATCCAGACCGTCGCCGGCGCGGGCGCGGGCGTCGCCGCCGCTGCCGGTGGCGGCGTGGCCGACGCCGGGCATGCGCAGGCCCAGGCCGCCAACGCGGCCAGACCGATGATCCACCCCTGGGCTTCATGCCGCTTCATCGCATCCCCTTCCCGCCTTAGCCGGACCGCCTTACTCGACCGCTTCGACCCGCAGGCTCATGCCTTCGCTGGCGACCACGCGCACCGAGGCGCCGGCCGGCAGTTCCGGGCCGATCACTTCCCAGTACGCGTCGGCGATCTGCACCCGGCCGCGGCCCTGGACGATGCCGCGGTCCAAGGCGACCACGCGGCCGACCAGTTGCTCGCCGCGACGGTTGAGCGCCGGCTGATCGCTGCTGCGCTCGCGGCCGCGGAACCAGGTGCGGTAGACCTGGATCGACAGAAAGCTCAGCACCACGAACGCCGCCACCTGCGCCAGCACCGGCATGCCCGGAAACACCAGCACGCCGACGAACACCGCGACCGCCGCGAAGCCCAGCCAGAGCATGAACGCTCCCGGCGCCAACGCTTCGGCCGCGAACAACAGCAGGGCCACCGCGGCCCAGGTCACCATCTGCCAGTCCAGGCGCATCGCTCAGCCTCCCGCGCGCGGCGGTACCGGCGGCGCGGCGCGGCCGCCCTGACGGTCCATCGCTTCCTTGGCCAGCTCGGCGATGCCGCCCAGCGAACCGATCACGCCGGCCGATTCCATCGGCATCATCACGAACTTCTGGTTCGGCGCCTCGGCCAGGGCCTTGAAGGCCTCGATGTACTTCTGCGCGACGAAGTAGTTGATCGCCTGCACGTTGCCCTGCGCGATCGCGTTGGACACCATCTCGGTCGCCTTGGCTTCGGCCTCGGCCAGTCGCTCGCGCGCCTCGGCCTCGCGGTAGGCGGCCTCGCGCTTGCCTTCGGCCTCCAGGATCGCGGCCTGCTTGTCGCCCTCGGCGCGCAGGATCTCGGACTGGCGGTGGCCCTCGGCTTCGAGGATGTTGGCGCGCTTCTCGCGCTCGGCCTTCATCTGCCGCGCCATCGAATCGACCAGGTCGCGCGGCGGCTGGATGTCCTTGAGCTCGATGCGGTTGACCTTCAGGCCCCAGGGATGGGTGGCCTGGTCCACGGCGACCAGCACCTTGGCGTTGATCTCGTCGCGGCGCGACAGCGATTCGTCCAGGTCCATCGAACCGATCGAGGTACGGATGTTGGTCATGACCAGGTTCAGCGTCGCCACCTCGAGCTGGGCGACCTCGTAGGCGGCCTTGGCCGCGTCCAGCACCTGGAAGTACACCACGCCGTCGACCTTGACCACGGCGTTGTCCTTGGTGATGACGTCCTGCGACGGCACGTCCAGCACCTGCTCCATCATGTTGATCTTGCGGCCGACGCCGTAGACCACCGGGATCAGGAAGTGCAGGCCCGGGGTCATGGTGTGGGTGTATTTGCCGAAGCGCTCGACGGTCCATTCGTAGCCCTGCGGCACCATGCGCACGGTCTTGAACAGGATGATCACGCCGGCTACCAGCAGCACGACGGCCAGAATCGGTCCCATGGTGTCCCCTCCTTGTAGATAGGCGGAGTATAGGGCCAGCCGGGGGCTGCGACGGTTTGCCGCCCGGCCGCATCCAGACCTCTACATGCCCGCCACCTCCAGCTTCGCGATCGATGTGCCCGACACCCTGCTCGCCCGCGCGCGCGCCGGGGAGCGGGCCGCGTTCGAACAGATCTACCGCTGGTTCGAGCGCCCGGTCTACACCCTGGCGCTGCGGATCCTGGGCGGCAGCGGCGGCGATCGCGAGGAGGCGGCCGAAGTGCTGCAGGACACCATGCTCAAGGTACTGGCGCGCATCGGCGACTTCCGCGGCCAGGGCGGCGGCGGCGACAGCCCGTTCTGGGGCTGGCTGCGCCAGATCGCGATCAACGAGGCGTTGATGCGCCTGCGCAGCCAACGCCGCCACGAGCACGCCCTGGTGCTGGAGGACGATCGCCTCGCCGACGAGGTCGCGCCGCCGCCGCCGGCCGCGGCCGACGCATCGGCGCTGGCGCGCGCGCTGGCGCAGCTGCCGGCCGCCACCCGCAGCGTGCTGTGGCTGTACCACGCCGAGGGCTATACCCACGACGAGATCGCGGCGCTGATGCAGCGCACGCCGAGTTTTTCCAAATCCCAGCTAGCGCGCGGCGGCCGCCGCCTGCGCGACCTGCTGGAACCGACCACGGAGACCACCCATGCCTGACGCCAGCTCCGGTCAGGGCCCTCGCCCGCCACAGGATTGGTCGGCCGCGTTCGCCGCGCTGCCGTCCGAAACGCCGCCCGCCGACGGCTGGTCGCGCGTGTCGGCGAGGTTGGATGCGCGCGGCGGCGCCGGCACGGCATCGCCCCACGCCCAGCGCGCGCGACGTCGTCGCTGGCCGCTGTGGGCCGCGGCGGCCACGGTGTTCGGTCTGATCGCGCTGCTGCCGATCGCGCGATTGGGCGACAGCGACCGCGCGACGCCGGACGTCGCCTCGGTCGCAACGACGAAGCCGCCGGTCGCCGCGGCGCCGCGTACCGATGCCCCGGCATCGAAGGACGCGCCGCGCCGCGTCGACGCCGTCCCGCTCGCGACCGCGCCCAAGACCTCCCTTGCCAGCGCCACGCCGGACCGCGGCCAGGCCGCGCCGCCGCGCAAGCTCGCCCAGGACACGCGCCGCTCACGCCCGGGCGCGCGCCGCAACGCCAAGCCCGCGATCGACCGCCCGGCCCCGGCGGTCGTGACCGACGACATCGCACTGGCCGATGCCGACGCCGCCGCGATCTCGCGCTGGCAGAGCGAGTCGGCGCAGTTGGAAGCGCTGGTGGCGCTGGCGCGCGACGAGCGCGTCGGCAACGCCAGTACCACGGTGATCAGCGCCGATCTGGACAGCCGGATCGGCGTGATCGACGCCGCCCTGCGCGAGGACGCCCTGCCGCTGGCGCAGCGCGCCTCGCTATGGGAGCAACGCGTGCAGACGCTGCGCGACCTGGCCGGCGTCGAAAGCACCCAACGCTGGTTCGCCGCCCACGGCGAGCGTTACGACGGCGCGCTGGTGCGCGTCGACTGATCCCTCATCCCCGCTTTCCGCCTCATTCCCAAGCACATGTCACCCACAGAGGTCCGTATGTCAGCCCAGCTCCGCATCACCGCACTCGCGTTCGCGATCGCCGCGACCGTCGCCACGGTGGCGATCGCCCAGGACGAACCGGCACGCACCCGTACCGTGGTGGTCCGCGGCGACGCCGCCACCGATGCCAAGACCGACGCCGAAATGAAGGCCGCGCTCGACGAACTGCGCCAGGCCCAGCGCAGGGTCGGCGAACTGGCGCGCCTGCGCGCGGAAGGCGCGCGCGGCCAAGCCTTGGATGATCGCGGCGACGCCGAACTGGCGCGCGATACCGCCGAACTCGCGCGCCTGTCGGCGCTCGACGCGCAACGCACCTTCGTGATCAACCGCAGCGAACGCCGTCCGCTGCTCGGTGTGGTGTTGGACTCCGACCCCGAAGCCGGCGCGCGCATCGTCGCGGTCACGCCCGACAGCGCCGCGGCCAAGGCCGGCCTGCGTAGCGGCGATCGCATCCTCGCCATCGACGGGCGTACGATGCGCGCCGGAGACCAGGAAGCACGCCTGGACGCGACCCGCGCCGCGCTCGACGATTTGGACGTGAAGAAGGCGGTGGCGATCGACTACGAGCGCGACGGCCGCAAGGCCACGGTCAAGGTCACGCCGCAACTGGGCGAGCACGTGGTGATGTTCGACGGTCCCGACGGTCCGGTTTCGATGGCGGGTCGCGACGCGGTCATGCGCCGCTTCCGTATCGACGCCGCGAACGCCGATCCGCGCGCCGCCAACGAGGCGATGGCCGGCATCCGCGAACACATCCGGACCGATCTGGCACGCCTGCGCTCCCCTGCCTGCCAGGGTCGCCACGACGAGGACTGCCCGCTGCCGACCCTGGTCGAGGCGTTCCGCTGGAACGGCCTCAACCTGGCCACGGTCGATCCGGGCCTGGGCCGCTACTTCGGCGCCGAACGCGGCGTGCTGGTGCTCAGCGCCGGCGCCGATCTGGACGGGCTGGAACCCGGCGACGTGATCCGCAGCATCGACGGCAAACCGGTCGGCACGCCGCGCGAAACCATGGAAGCGCTGCGCGCGCGTCCCGACGGCAGCGAGGTGTCGGTGGCGTACCTGCGCGATCGCAAGGAAGCCAGCACCCGCATCAAAGTGCCCAAGACCGTGCGCCTGCTGCTGCCGACGCCGCCGGCGCCGCCGGCCGCACCGGCCGCGCCGCGCGCACCGGCCGTGCCACGCGCACCCGCCGCACCGCGCCCGCCGGCGGCACCCGCAGCGCCTCCCGTCGCGGCACCGGCACCGCCCGCGCCGCCGAGCCCGCCCGCACCGCCGCCCGCACCGCCCAGCCCACCCAAGCCGCCGAGCGCGCCGGTCCTGGTCTGAGCGCGATGCGCACAAACGAACGGCGCCCCTGAGGCGCCGTTCGTCGTTTCGCGCGACGACGAATCGCGTCGCGTGGCGCGGCGACTCAGCGCTTTTCCTGCGGCGCCGCCTCCACCCACTTTTCGAACACCGCATCGATCGCGCCGTCGGCGACCGGCTTGCCCTGCTCCAGCTCGCCGGCCTGCTCGAACAGCGGAATGATCATCGCCATGCCGTCGACCTTGGTCTTCAGGTGCACGCCCGGCGCCTTGCCCAGGAACGCATCCCAGCGCTGGCGCACCTTGCCCCAGTAACCGCGCGTGGCCTGCCAATAGGTATAGGCCGGCTTGAAGTCCACGTCCTTGGTCTTCTGGTAATCGTTGAAACCGAACTCGCGCGCCAGCTCGACCTGACTGCCGTCGGGCTTGCGCAGCACCTTGGTGTTGAACTGTTCGTGGGTCCAGCCGCCGGGCGTGAGGGTGTGGCGGTTGATCGCCGCGACCGCGTTGTAATCGCTGCGTTTGGTGTACTCGCGGCGCGGCAGCGGGCGCCAGCTCAGGTCGCTGGTCCAGGTGGCGACGTTGTTGCGGTACTCCCAGCGGCCGGTGCCGCAGTAGCGCGGCGCGTCGCTGACCTCGAACACGCACTGCGTCCAGGCGCCGCGATTGAGTTCGGCCGGGACCGCGCGCACCTGCCAGGTCTGGTCGGCGCTGAACTCGAAACGCGTCGGCGCCTCGAAGGTCCAGTCCTGGCGCCAGTGCTTTGTCACGTGGCCGCTCTTCTCGTCGACCAGGATGTGCTGCAGGACGATCTTGGTCGGCGTGTCCTCGACCACGATCACCGTCTCGTTGCCGCCGCTGCGCATGGCCGGCGCGCGCTCGTAGCCGGGCTGCAGCAACACGGTTTCGTCGAACGCGAAATCGACGATGTACTCGCCCTGCATGGCCAGGATCGAGGCGCGGTCGCGCGCGGTGTCGGCGGCGGCGGGGGTGAGGGCGAAGGCTGGCGCAGCCGCGCAGGAGAGCGTCAGGCCGAGGGCTAGCAGGCGGTGCTTCATGGTTGCGTTTCTCTTGTGGGTCTAGCGGATTGAAGAAGTCGGGAGCGGAATGCCCGGTCGGTGGGAGGCGAGCGACTGGGCCGCACGCGCGTGCGCTACCGCCGCGGCGCGGCGCGCCATGCAGCAGCAGGTGTCGGGCGTGGTGCGCAGCGGCGCGCGCTCGGAGGCGGCGATGCGGCGCGCGTGTTCGCGGCCCAAGGGCGACAGCGCCGCGCCGTCGGCGATCAGGATGCGGCGGCCGGCTTCGTCGCAGGTCAGCTGCAACCGCAGCGCCTGCGCGGTCCAGCCGCCTCGCAGCCAGCGCCGCACGCGACCGCGCATGCGCGCCCAGCCACCGGCGTCGTCGCGGCGCGCGGCCGCCGGCAGGTGGCCCACGGCCAAGTCCCAGGCCAGGAAATCGCTGTCGGGCAGCAGGTACAGGCGCCAGCACGCGCGTCCCTGCGCGTCGCGAAACAGCAGGCCTTCGCGCGCCACGTCAGACCCCTCGCCGAACAGCCGTTGCGCGCTGGCGCTGTTCGACCAGCCGGCCAGCGCGTCGCGCTGTCGGCTCGGGTACAGACACAGCACGGTCGCGACCGCGGCCAGCCGCTCGGGCGCGGGCAGGCCCGCGTCCGCGAGCGACAGCATCGGCGGTCGTGCAGCGCGCATGTTTACCAGTTCACCGCCAGGCTCACGCCCAGGTTGCGGCCCGAGGCGGTGTAGCGGTCCAGGGTGATGCTGCTGCCGGCCAGGGTGCTGGGCAGATCGCCGCCGTCCCAGTACTTCTTGTCGCCGAGATTGAACACGCCCAGGTTGACCGTGGCGCCCGGCGCGAAGCTGAAATGCGCCAGCAGATCCAGCACGCCGTAACCCGGCGCCGCGAACAGGCCCGGCTGCGGCAGATCGCTCTTGCGGCGCGCGAAACGGCCGGCGAGTTCGACGCCCCAGCTGTCGCGGTCGTAGGCCAGGCCCAGCGAGGCGCGCAGCGGATCGATCGAGGACAGGGCCGCGCCGGTGCTGCGATCCTCGCCCTTCGACCAGGCCGCGGCGCCGCGCAGCGACCAGCCGCTCAGCGAGGCCGACAGCGCGCCGAAGTCGACGCCGCCGCGCACTTCCACGCCGCGGATTTCCGCCTCGGACACGTTCTGCGACTGGAACACCATCAGGCCCTGCGCATTGGTGCCGATGAAGCGCTGCGACTCGATGAAGTCCTCGTAGCGGTTGTAGTAGGCCGAGGCCTCCACGTAGACCGCCTCACCCGAGTAGCGCAGGCCCAGTTCGATGCCGTCGCTGGTCTCGGGTTTGAGGTTGGGATTGGGAATCGCGGTGTAGCCGAACTGCAGGTTGGTGAAGCCCAGGTTGACGTCGTTGTAGGGCGGCGCACGGAAACCGTGCTGATAGCCGCCGAACAGCGACCAGTCCTGGGCGAAATGCCACACCGCGCCCAGCTTCGGCGAGACCGCGGTTTCCGTGAGCTGGCTCACCGCCGCGCCCGGGTTGTCACCGGCGAAGATCGGGTCCAGCTCCGGCTTGAGTTCGTAGCGGTCCACGCGCAGCGCCGGCACCAGGCGGAACGCGCCGTCGGCGAACTGCATCTCGTCCTGCACGAACAGCGCCGCGGTGGTGGTGCGGCTGACCGGGAAATCGCGCACCGGGAACACGTCCGGCGAGATGGTCTTGGTGACCACGCCGGTGGTCAGGTTGGTGGCCTGGCCGTCGCGCTTCTGGCGGATGTCGCTGCGGCTGTACTCGAAGCCGTAGGTCAGGGTGTGCGCGACCGCACCGGTGGCGAATTCCTTGTGCAGCGTCGCCTCGGCGCCGACCGTGCGCTGGTCGAAGTTGAACTCGCGCTCGCGTCGGGTCGGGCTGGTGGGGCGGCCGCCGACGATCGTCACGCGCTCCTCGGTGGTGCGCTGGGTGGTCTCGCTGTCCTGGCGGTAGAGCTGCCACTGCAGCGAGTCGGCGAAGGCCGCGTCCAGCGCGTCGACCTCGTGCGCGAACGACACCCGCGCGCGGGTCTGGTGGTCGTCGCCCAGCAGCGACAGCGTGCGCACCTGCGGCGCGCCGGGCACGGTCAGGGCGTTGCCGCGCGAACTGAGCACGTCGGTGTCGGTCTGGTCCTCGTTGCCTTCCACGGTCAGCTTGAAACGTTGGTGCTCGCTGGGCGCGAACACCAGCTTGGCCAGCAAGCTGCGGCCGTCGCTGTCCTGCGGGTTGGCGGCGGTGCGGCTGGCGTCCTCGCTGCGGCGCGTGCCCATGCTCTCGGTCTCCTTGCCCTGGCGGTGGCCGACCGCGACCAGACCCGACCAGCGCTCGCCGCCGAAGGCCGCGGTGGCGCCGCCGAACAGGCCGCGGTTCTCGCCCTGGTAGCCGAGCTTGAAACCGAAGTAGCTGTCCTGGCCGTCGAGCAGATAGTCGGACGGATCCTTGGTCACGAACGAGACCACGCCGCCCAATGCGTCGGAGCCGTACAGCGCGCTGCTCGGACCGCGCACGATCTCGACGCGCTTGAGGGTGTCGAGGTCGACGAAGTTGCGGTTGGCGTTGGAGAAGCTGCCGATGTTGAAGCTGTCGGACACCGAGATGCCGTCGGCTTCCACGCGCACGCGGTTGCCGCCCAGGCCGCGGATGCGGATGTCGCCGATGCCGAAGCGGCCGACCACGTTGCTCACGCCGATGCCGGGCTCGTAGCGGAACAGATCCTTGAGGTCGCGCACCATCTCCTGGTCCATGCGCTCGCGGTCGATCGCGGTGACCACCGCCGGCACGTCCTGCAGTTCGCGCTCGGTGCGGGTGGCGGTGACGACGATGCGCTCGAGTTCGCGCGCGCCGGCGCCGGAACCGTCCGGCGATTCGGCGGCGCCGTCGGCGGGCGCGGCCAGCGCGACGGCAGGCAGGGCCAGCAACAGCGCCAGGGCCAGGGTGTTGGGGACGAAGGGGCGAACGGACGGGCGCAGGCCGGTGGTGCGGTGGACGCGATGCATGGAGTCAGACTCGAATAGTGGATTCGGGCTGGCTGGCATGCCGCGGTGCGGCGGAGCTGGCTACCTGTGTGGGTGTCGCGCCGTCCCTGGCGCTGCATCCGAGCCATCGCATCGCGACTGACGCGTCGCGCTGGATCGGAATGCGAAAGCTCCGCGACCGGCATGGCACCGCCGCACCGCCTCCCATCCTTGGGAACGCGGCGCGGCCATGCCGTAACGCAGTCGCGCAACGGCCTTGCGGGCCTTACTTGGTCAGGATCAGCTTGTCGTTGCGGGTGTGGCGCAGGCGATAGACCTCGCCGCCGTGGCGGATCAGGACTTCGCGCGCGCCGCGCAGCAGCGAGCCGCTTTCGACCAGCAGCGTGCTGGCGGCGCTCGCCGCGGGGGCGGCGGCTACGGCGGCGACGGCAACGCTGACCACCGGGGGGAGGGAGCGATCGGTACGAGGTTTGAGCTGCAACACCGGCTGGCGCAGGGACATGGCAGGTGACTCGGTCGGGGTTCGAGTTTGATGATAATGATTCTCATTTGCCAGTCAACACCTGTTTACATCGCTGCCCGACGGAAACGCCGGCGACGCGCAGGCGCTGCCCTGCCGCGCCGCGCTGCTGCGCGTTTCGGTCCCAATACATTGGTCCGCCCCCGCCCTGCGGGATGCCCGCTCGGGCTCAGGCAGTGGCTTTCTCGACCCGGTCCCAGTCCGGCTCGGCATAGCGGTCGACCAGCTCCAGCGCCTGCAGGTTCTGGCGCAGCTGCTCGGGACGGGTCGCGCCCAGGATCACGCTGGACACGTGCGGGTTACGCAGGCACCACGCGATCGCCAGCGGCGCCGGCTCGGCGCCCAGCTCGCGCGCGACCGCGGTGTAGGCGCGCGCGCGCTCGATCCGGCGCTGCTCGGGGCTGAGCACGCTGCGCTGCAGCCAACGGTAGTCCTCGTGGTTCAGGCGCGAATCCTCGGGCACGCCGTCGTTGTACTTGCCGGTCAGCAGGCCCGAGGCCAGCGGCGACCAGATCGTGGTGCCCAGGCCGAGTTCGGCGTACAGCGGCGCGTATTCCAGCTCGACGCGCTCGCGGTGGAACAGGTTGTACTGCGGCTGCTCCATGGTCGGCGCATGCAGGTGCTGGGCGCGCGCGATCTTGTGCGCTTCGCGGATCTGCGCGGCCGACCATTCCGAGGTGCCCCAATACAGCACCTTGCCCTGACGGATCAGCGCGTCCATCGCCCACACGGTTTCCTCGATCGGCACTTCGGGATCGGGGCGATGGCAGTAGTACAGGTCCAGATGGTCGACGCGCAGCCGGCGCAACGCGCCGTGGCAGGCCTCGGTGACGTGCTTGCGCGACAGGCCCTTCTGGGTCGGCAGGGGATCGGCGGCGGAACCGAACATCACCTTGCTGGACACGCAGTAGCCGTCGCGCGGCAGGCGCAGGTCGGCGATCACGTCGCCCATCACGCGTTCGGCCTCGCCGTTGGCGTAGCCCTCGGCGTTGTCGAAGAAATTGACCCCGTGGTCCCAGGCGGTGGCGATCAGCTCGCGCGCCGCGCCGCGGCCGATCTGGGTGCCGAAGGTGACCCAGGCGCCGAACGACAGCGCCGACAGCTGCAGGCCCGAGGATCCCAGGCGACGGTATTGCATGAGGTGCTCCGAATGGGGGCGGATCGAATTCGCATGCTACTCGCTGGCCCGTGGTCGAGGGGTCGGGCTGGCCGTCAGCCGCGTGACCGCTGTCTGTGGGAGCGGCGTAGCCAAGATGGCTGCGCGTCGCAACTGGGTCTCAATCGCGGCTTACGCCGCTCCCACAGACGGCGGTCACGTCGCGACTGAGTTTCAATCGCGGCTTACGCCGCTCCTACAGACGGCCATGACGCAACCACAGACGGGCGGATCGGGCCGAATGCGGCGCGGCGGCGGAGCGGGTACAATGCGCGCACTTCCTCCTCCGGGGAGTAGCCCCTCCGCCGCCGGTCGCCCGGCACGCGGGGACCTGCGTCAACACACTTGGCCCACCGGCCATGGCGCAGGAGCGGCAGCCAGCGCGCGACCTCGCGTCCGCGCCAGCGACCACGGGCAAGACCGAAGGCAGGCGTTGCGCGATTACTCAGGCGAAAGCCGGGTCGGGCCGTGCAGCGTTTGCCTTCGCCATTCGCGCGAAGCCCGGCCCCGGAGTTCCTGATGGATATGTCCTCGCTAGGCACGCTGCCCCTGGCCACCGCCGCGCTTTCGACCGGCACGGTCGCGCTGGCGGAAATCGGCGACAAGACCCAGCTGCTGGCCCTGTTGCTGGCCGCGCGCTTCCGCCGGCCCTGGCCCATCGTCGCCGGCATCCTGGTCGCGACCCTGCTTAATCACGCCCTGGCCGCCTGGCTGGGCGCGCTGGTCGCGCAATGGCTGCAGCCGGCGACCCTGCGCTGGATCGTCGCCGGCAGCTTCCTGGCGGTGGCGCTGTGGACGCTCAAGCCCGACAAGCTCGATGGCGAAGGCGAGCGCCTGCCCGCGCGCGGCGCCTTCATCGCCACCACCATCGCCTTCTTCGTGGCCGAGATCGGCGACAAGACCCAGGTGGCGACCGTGCTGCTGGCGGCGCGCTATTCGCCGCTGTGGGAAGTGGTGGCCGGCACCACGCTGGGCATGCTGCTGGCCAACGTGCCGGTGGTGCTGCTGGGCAGCCGCTTCGCCGACCGCCTGCCGCTGAAGGCCGCGCGCATGGTCGCCGCGGCGGTGTTCGCGGCGCTGGCGCTGTGGGTGGCGGTGCGCGGGATCTAAGCGCGGCCGCGTGGCGGCGGCGGGCGCCCTGCCCTCGCCGCCGCACGCGCGCTATGCTCGGCGGGCTCATCGGGGAGACACCATGCACGCCACGGGCTCACGCCTGCGCGACATCGCGGTATCGCTGTTGTCGCGACCCGACGAGATCATGCTCGAGATCGGCGCCGGCGGCGAGCTGACGGTGGCGCGGCTGCGCGCCGTGCTGGCGGCGATGCTGCTGCTGTTGCCGCCGCTCAACGCGATCGGCGGCGGCACCATCCAGGAAACCCTGATCGGCCTGGGCGGGGCGATCTTCGTCAATGTGTTCGCGCAGTTGTGGCTGGCGCTGGCGCGGCGGCCGCGGCGCTACCGCTGGCTGCCGTTCGCCACCGCCGGTTTCGACGTCACCGCCACTACCCTGGTGCTGACCGCGCTGGCGCTGCAACACCTGCCGGCCGGGCTCAACAGCCTGATCGTGTGGTGCGGCTACGTGCTGTCCATCATTCTCACCGCCTTGCGCAGCGACGGCCGCGTGACCCTGTTCGCCGGCGGGCTGGCGATCGTGCAGTACAGCGCGCTGGTGCTGGCGGTGTTCGCGCTGGCGTCCTCGCCCGAGCAATTGATCTCCAGCGACTACGGCGCGGTCACCCCCGGCGGCCAGGGCCAGCGCGTGGTGCTGCTGGTGATGGTGGCGCTGATCACCGCCATGGTCGTGTACCGCATGCAGCGCCTGATCGAGATGTCCGGCACCGACGGCCTGACCCGGCTGCCGAACCGGACCTGGCTGGTGCACCGCATCCAGCGCCTGTTCGACGCGGTGCGCCACGACGGCGGCAGCCTGACCCTGGCCCTGATCGACCTGGACCATTTCAAGCGCATCAACGACGACAACGGCCACCACGCCGGCGACCGCGCCCTGCGCCACGTGGTCACGGTGCTGCGCGAGCAGACCGGCTCGACCGAATGGCTGGTGCGGCTGGGCGGCGAGGAGTTCGTGCTGCTGCTGCGCAAGCCCCTGGGCACGGCCTGGGAGCAGGTCGACGCGATCCGCCAGGTCCTGGCCGAACGCCCGTTCGAGCCCGGTCGCGGCGCCGAGCCGCTGCGCCTGACCTTCAGTGCCGGCCTGGCCGGCTACCCGCAGGAGGGCTCGGACCTGTCGCGGCTGCTGCGCCGCGCCGACCGCCGCCTGCAGCAGGCCAAGCAGCAGGGCCGCAACCGCGTGGTCGCGCGCGATACCTGAACCGGCACCGCGGCTTGCCGCGGCGCGGACCGGTGGACTAGGCTGCGCCTCCGGCCACCAAAAGGCCGGCGGCCGCGTCCGGCGCGGTCCAATAACGATAATCAGCCGCCGGTGCCCCGGAGGCACGGGGAGAACTGAGTGGATTCTATCGTCCGAGTGTTATTCGGCCTGTTCGGCTTGGCGGTGCTGGTCGGCATCGCGTGGCTGTTCTCCAACAACAAGCGTCGCGTCGACTGGAAGCTGGTGGTCACCGGCGTGTCGCTGCAGATCGCATTCGCGGCCCTGGTGCTGCTGGTGCCCGGCGGCAAGGACGTGTTCGACTCGATCGGCCACGGCTTCGTCAAGGTGTTGAGCTTCGTCGGCAAGGGCTCGGAGTTCATCTTCGGCAGCCTGATGGACACCTCCAAGTTCGGCTTCATCTTCGCCTTTCAGGTGCTGCCGACCATCATCTTCTTCGCCGCGCTGATGGGCGTGCTCTACCACCTGGGCGTGATGCAGGCGATCGTGCGCGGCATGGCCTGGGTGATCACCAAGGTCATGCGCGTGTCCGGCGCCGAGACCACCAGCGTCTGCGCCAGCGTGTTCATCGGCCAGACCGAGGCGCCGCTGACCGTGCGCCCCTACATCCCGAAGATGACCGAGTCCGAGCTGATCACGATGATGATCGGCGGCATGGCCCACATCGCCGGCGGCGTGCTGGCGGCCTACGTCGGCATGCTCGGCGGCGGCGATCCGGAGCAGCAGGCGTTCTACGCCAAGCACCTGCTCGCGGCCTCGATCATGGCCGCACCCGCGACCCTGGTGATCGCCAAGATTCTGGTGCCCGAGGTCGGCGAGCCGCTGACCCGCGGCACGGTCAAGATGGAGGTCGAGAAGACCACCGCCAACGTCATCGACGCGGCCGCGGCCGGCGCCGGCGACGGCCTGCGCCTGGCGCTGAACATCGGCGCGATGCTGCTGGCCTTCATCGCCCTGATCGCGCTGGTCAACCATCCGCTGATCTGGCTGGGCGACGTCACCGGCCTGGCCGCCGCGATCGGCAAGCCCACCGACCTGTCGACCCTGTTCGGCTACCTGCTGGCGCCGATCGCCTGGGTGATCGGCACGCCTTGGGTGGACGCCACCACGGTCGGCGGCCTGATCGGCGAGAAGGTGGTGCTGAACGAGTTCGTCGCGTACGCGCACCTGGCCGATATCGTCAACGGCAAGGTCGCCGGCGTGGTGCTTACCGACCAGGGCCGCCTGATCGCGACCTACGCGCTGTGCGGCTTCGCCAACTTCAGCTCGATCGCGATCCAGATCGGCGGCATCGGCGGCCTGGCCCCCGAACGTCGCGCCGACCTGGCCCGCTTCGGCCTGCGCGCGGTGCTTGGCGGTTCGATCGCGACCTTCATGACCGCGACCATCGCCGGCGTGCTGACCCACTTCGGGGCTTGAGTTGAGCCGCGTCGTCGTCGTCGGTTCATTCAATGTCGACCACGTCTGGTCGGTCGCGGCCCTGCCGCGGCCGGGCGAGACCCTGGCCGGCCAGTACCACACCGGCCCCGGCGGCAAGGGCTTCAACCAGGCCACCGCCTCGGCGCGCGCCGGCGCCAGCACCAGCTTCGTGTGCGCGCTGGGCGAGGACGCCGGCGGCCAGCTCGCACGCGCGCTGGCCACCGCCGACGGCATCGACCTGCGCGACCTGCGCAGCGACGCGCCCACTGGCACGGCCGGCATCTACGTCGACCGCGACGGCCGCAACTCCATCGTGATCGGGCCCGGCGCCAACGCCGAGCTGTCGACCGCGTTCGTCGATCTACAGCGCGAGGCCATCGCCCAGGCGCGGGTGGTGCTGGGGCAATTGGAATCGCCGCCGGCCTCGGTCGCGGCCGCGTTCGCGCACGCGCGCGGCGCCGGCGCGCTCGCACTGCTCAATCCCGCCCCGGCCGATGCCGTGGCGACGCCGGAACTGTGGGCGCTGGCCGAGATCGTCACGCCCAACGAGACCGAGTTCTGCGCCCAGCTCAAGCGCCACACCGGCGCGGTGATCGATCCCGACAAGCTCGCCGCGCTGGCCGACGACGAGCTGCACGCCGACTGCCGGCGCCTGCTGCCGCACGGCAGCGTGGTGATCACGCTGGGTTCGGCCGGTTGCTTCGTTTCGCATGCGCCGGGCCGCCTGCACGGCGACCAGGATGCGTACTACCGGGTCGCGGCCGCGCCGGTGCGCGCGCTCGATACCACCGGCGCCGGCGACGCCTTCAACGGCGCCCTGGCCGCGTCGCTGGCGCGCGATCCGGACGCCGCGTTCGCCGGCCACGTCGCCTACGCCACCCGCTACGCCGGCCTGTCCACCGAACGCGCCGGCGCCGCCTTGGCGATGCCGCGCGATCACGAACTGCGCGCGCGCTTCGGCGCGGATTGAGCGCGGATCCGTTGCGGGCGCGACAATGCGCTCCGCCACCCGGCCGACCGGAAACATCCGCGTCGGCCGTAGGGTGCGGTGACAACCGCACCATCGCTTCAACACGCCGTGGCGATGCGATGTGGTGCCCGGCGTAGCGATGCGCTTCGCCTGCGGCTCACCGCATCCTACGAGGCCCATGCGCACACCTCGGATCGGATCGGATCGATCTCCCACCTCCCGCCTGGATCTCCCAGTTCCGTCATTCCGGCGAAAGCCGGAACCCATCTCGATTTGCCGCCGGCCAAGTGCGCCGTTTCATGCGCTCAAAAGCAAAATGGGTTCCGGCTTTCGCCGGAATGACGGGGTCGGATTGGCGGCGATCCGCCGGATCGGCGCAGAGCGCCGGACCGTCATCCCCAACTCCAAGCTGGCTGGTCGAACCACTCCCGGCTGTTAAATGAGAATAACTCGCATTATCATGACGGTCCCCTGCAGTTCCCGGAACCGGTAATGCCCCCTCGCCACCTGCTCGCCAGCGCCCTGCTGGCCGTCCTCGCCGCGCCTGTCGCCCACGCCGCCGACGAGGCCACCGACCTCGACCGCGTCACCGTCTCGGCCAGCACCAGCCGCATGCCGAACTCCGAGGCCGCGCTGCCCAACACCATCACCGTGATCGATCAGGCGCAGCTGCGCCAGCAGCTCGCGGTGACCCAGGACATCTCGCAGGTGCTGGCCAACCTGATCCCCTCGTTCTCGCCCTCGCGCCAGAAGCTCACCAACGGCGGCGAGACCCTGCGCGGGCGCAAGCCGCTGTACCTGGTGGACGGCGTGCCGCAGTCCACGCCGCTGCGCGAAGGCGGCCGCGACGGCCACACCGTCGATCCGGCCATGATCGAGCGCATCGAGGTCATCCACGGCGCCAACGCGCTGCAGGGCCTGGGCGCGTCCGGCGGCATCATCAACATCATCACCAAGCGCGCCCCACGCCAGGACGGCGAGACCTTCCAGGACGTCAGCATCGGCGCCAGCACCGCGCTGCCCAACCAGAGCGACAGCGTCGGCTACCGCGCATCCTACCTGTTCGGCACCCGCAGCGGCGCGTTCGATTTCGTCGGCGGCGTCTCCTACGCCAGCGAGGGCCTGTACTACGACGGCAACGGCGACGCGATCGCGGTCAACGACATCCAGGGCGACCTGATGGACGCGCGCAGCCACAACCTGTTCGCCAAGCTGGGCTGGGAACTCGACGACGAGCGCCGTCTGCAGCTCACCGCCAGCCGCTACGAGCTGCAGGGCAACAACGACTACATCACCGTCAACGGCAACCTCGCCACCGGCCAGCTCGCGACTTCGGCGCGCGGCAGCCGCGAGGGCGAAGGCGCGCGCAACCGCTCGACCTCGCTGGCGCTGGACTACAGCGACAAGTCGCTGGCCGGCGGCTACTTCCGGGCGCAGCTGTACTGGGTCGATTTCAACGGCTTGTACGGCGCCTCCGACTGGGGCGATTTCTGGCGCGACGGCCGCGATCTGCACTGGTGGGACCAGTCGCAGAACGTGTCGGAAAAGCTCGGCGGCAAGTTCAGCTGGTCGCGCGACAATTTGTTCGACCAGCGCCTGCGCATGACCCTGGGCCTGGATTGGGGACGCGACACGACCTATCAGGAGCTGGTGGTCGCGCGCATGAACTGGGTGCCGGAAACCCAGTACGAATCCTGGTCGCCGTTCGTGCAGGCCGAGTGGTGGATCAGCGACAAGGTCATGCTGACCGGCGGCCTGCGCTACGAGCGCGGCAAGCTCAAGGTCGACGACTTCACCACCATCCCCGCCAACGCCGGCGGCAGCCGCTTCGTCGAGGGCGGCACTCCCAAGACCAGCGAGACCCTGCCGAACTTCGGTGTGGTGTTCGAGGCGACCGAGGCCCTGAAGTTCTATGCCTCGTACTCCGAGGGCTACACCGTCGCCGACATCGGCCGCGTGCTGCGCGGCATCACCGCGCCCAACCAGCGCGTCGACAACCTGGTCGATCTGTCGCCGGTGGTGTCGGACAACCGCGAGATCGGCCTGGATTTCGACAACGGCCGCTGGCTGGCGCACCTGGCCGCGTACTGGTCGGACAGCGACCTGGGTTCGCGCCTGGCCTTCGACAACGCCACTCAGAGCTACAACGTGGTGCGCGAGCGCACCGAAATCCGCGGCATCGAAGGCAACGTGGCGTTCCAGTTCTCCGAAGCCGGTCGCGTCGGCCTGGGCTACGCCGGCGCCAAGGGCCGCTACGACAGCAACGGCGACGACCGCGTCGACAGCGACCTGCCCGGCATCAATATCAGCCCCGACCGCGTGACCGCGTTCTGGGACCAGACCTGGACGCCGACGATCTCCACGCGCCTGCAGGGCAGCCGCTCGCTGGATCGCGACTTCGACCTGCGCGGCGCGCAGGTCGCCAGCGCCGACGGCACCACCACCGTCGACCTGCAGGCGCGTTTCGCCCTGCCGGTGGGCAGCCTCAGCCTGGGCATCGAGAACCTGTTCGACGAGCAGTACGTCACTTACTACTCGCAGAGCACGCCGCGCGCCGACACCTATGTCGCCGGTCGCGGGCGCGTGTTCAGCGCGAGCTGGTCGCACCGCTTCTAAACCGCAGCCACCTTCATCGAGCCCAGCATGACGTCACGCCAGGCACCGCACCCGATCAAGCGCCGCGTCCGCGCGGCGTTGAAGTGGCTGCATCTATGGCTGGGCCTGAGCGTGGGCCTGGTGTTCGCGCTGGTCGCGCTGTCGGGCACGGTGCTGGCGTTCCAGCGCGAGCTGCTGGCGTGGTCGCAGCCGGAGCTGGTCGAGCGCGCGCCGCCGTCGTCCGCGCAGCGCGAGGCCGCGCTGGCGCGCATCGTCGCCGACTGGCAGCCGCAGGGCATGAGTTCGCTCGATCTGCCGACCGCGCAGCTGCCGGTCTGGCAGGGCTACTTCCCGAACGGCGAACGGCGCTACTTCGACGGCGCCAGCGGCGAGCTGCTGCTGGTGCGCAACAAGGGCAACGACTGGGTGCTGTGGCTGCGCGACTGGCACACCCATCTGCTGACCGGCAAGGCCGGCGAGCAGGTGCTGGGCGTGGTCGGCCTGATCGCCCTGTTCCTGCTGCTGACCGGTCTGTACCTGTGGTGGCCGCGGCTGGCCGCGCTGGGCGCGAGCCTGCGCTGGTACCGCGGCCCGCCGACGCGGCGCTGGTTCAGCTGGCACCGCGGCGCCGGCGTACTGTGGCTGCCGCTGACCCTGCTGGCGGTACTGACCGGCGTGGGCATGGTGTACGACGGCGCCACGCGCAGCAGCCTGCGGTTCGCGTTCGGCGACGGCGCCGATGCGCGCAAGCCGCCGAAACTGGCCGCGCGCGAGGCGGCGATCGACTGGCCGGCGGTGCTGCGCGCCGCCGACGGCCGCCTGCCCGGCGCGCAGTTGCGCCGCATCGGCCTGCCCAAGGCCGACAGCGGCCTGGTCTCGATCCGCATGCGCGCGGCCGGCGAATGGCACCCGGTCGGCCGCAGCGTGGTCTGGCTGGATCCTTACCGCGTCGCCGTGCTGGGCGTGCACGACGCCACCGCCCAGGACACCGGCGCGCGCGTCAGCGAAGCGCTGTATCCGCTGCACGGCGGCTTCGTCGGCGGCCGCCTCTGGCAATGGTTGGTGGCCTTCACCGGCCTGGTCCCGGCGTTCCTGCTGGTCACCGGCTTCCTGTTCTGGCGCCGGCGCACCGCGCGCCGCTGAGCCGCCCTGGGCCGCGGCCTGCCGATGGACCGGTAACAAAGTCGGGGCTAGTGTGTTGGACTGGGCACCCGCCCTTCCAAGGAGGAAACCCGATGGCCGGCAAGTTCGAGATCAGCAAGCGCTCCAACGGCGAATTCCAGTTCGTACTCAAGGCCGGCAACGGCCAGGTGATCCTGACCAGCGAAGGCTATGCGGCCAAGGCCTCGTGCACCGCCGGCATCGAGTCGGTGCGCAAGAACAGCCAGGACCCCAAGCGCTACGACCGCAAGACCGCCAGCAACGGCAAGCTCTACTTCAACCTCACCGCCACCAACGGCCAGGTGATCGGCACCAGCCAGATGTACGCCGACGAAAGCGGCCGCGAGAACGGCATCGCCTCGGTGACCTTGAACGCACCGGGCGCGACGGTCGACGACACCACCGATTGAGCGCCGCGCCGGCGGCCCGTCGCGTGACGGGCGGGCCGCGGCGCCCTGCGTTGCCGGCCGCGGAATCCGCGGTTGCTACAATGCGCGCATGCGCATCGGCCCCCATCAGATCGACCCCCGCGTGGTGCTCGCGCCGATGGCGGGCGTCACCGACAAGCCGTTCCGGGTGCTGTGCAAGCGCCTGGGCGCGGGTCTGTGCGTGTCGGAGATGACCACCAGCGACGCGCGTTTCTGGACCACCGCCAAGTCGCGCCACCGCATGGACCACAGCGGCGAGCCGGCGCCGATCAGCGTGCAGATCGCCGGCACGGTGCCCGAGATCATGGCCGAGGCGGCGCGGCACAACGTCGACCACGGCGCCCAGATCGTCGACATCAACATGGGCTGCCCGGCCAAGAAGGTCTGCAACGCCTGGGCCGGCTCGGCGCTGATGCGCGACGAGGCCCTGGTGGGCCGCATTCTGGAGGCGGTGGTGGCCGCGGTGGACGTGCCGGTCACGCTCAAGATCCGCACCGGCTGGGACCACGACCAGCGCAACGCCTTGCGCATCGCGCGCATCGCCGAGGCCGCGGGCATCCAGGCCCTGGCCGTGCACGGGCGCACCCGCGACCAGCAGTACACCGGCCAGGCCGAGTACGACACCATCGCCGCGGTCAAGGCCGAGCTGCGCATCCCGGTGCTGGCCAACGGCGACATCGACTCGCCGCACAAGGCCGCCGCGGTGCTGGCGCGCACCGGCTGCGACGCGGTGATGATCGGCCGCGCGGCGCAGGGGCGGCCGTGGATCTTCCGCGAGATCGCCCATTACCTCGCCCACGGCGAGCTGCTGGCGGAACCGTCGCTGCGCGAAATCCGCGACTGGCTGCTGGGCCATCTCGAACACTTGCACGCGTTCTACGGCGAGCTCTCGGGCGTGCGCATCGCGCGCAAGCACCTGGGCTGGTACGCCAAGGACCGGCCCGAGAACGCGGCCTTCCGCGCTGTGGTCAACCGCGCCGAAAGCGCCGACGCGCAGTTGCGCCTGACCCGCGACTACTTCGACGCCCTGATCGCAGGCGTGACGCCGGAACTGCCCGCGGCGGCCTGAGGCTGCGATGCGCTAGGGCGCAGTCGTCGCGCCAGCGGCGTCGCTGTTGCCGGCCGGTGCCGCCGGTTCGTGCCAGATCCGCGTCCACATCGCCGGCAGTCGGTCGGCCGCCTGCCACGGCCATTGCAGCTGTTGCGCGGGCACCTCGCTCCAACCGCCGTCGCCGCGTTGGGCGACGACGAAGCGGAAGTTGTAATCCGGTTCCAGCCCCATGCGCAGATCGCTGAGCACCAGCCGGCCGTCGCGCTGCTCGGCCTTCATGAAGCCGTGGTTGAACCACGCCAGCCGTGCGACCGCCGGATACGCGGCGACCTGGCGATAGGCGTCCAGGTCGGACGGATAGGCGTTGAAACGCATCGGCCCGCGGTCGGCGTACAGCGAACGCTCGCCTTCGACGTAACCGGTCGGCGTCATCGCCACCACCCGCCACAGCAGGATGTTGAACGGCATCGGCACCGAGAAACGCGGCGCGTCGCCCAGGCCCATCGCCGCCAGCGCCGGCTGCGCGGCGCTGTCCACGCGCTGCTTGGCCCACAGCGAACCGCCCAGATACAGCGAGCTCAATGCCAGGCCCAGCAGCAGCGCCGGTTGCGCGCTGCGGCGCTCGCGCGCGAACCAGGCCCAGACGCAGGCGGCCAGCAGCCACACGGTGTAGAGCGGGTCGATGATGAAGATGCTGGACCACATTACCGGCCGCACGCTCAGCGGCCACAGCAGCTGGGTACCGTAAACGGTGAACGCGTCGAGGATAGGATGGGTGAGCAACGCGGCCTGCATCGCCCAGAACCAGCGCGTGGGCGCCTGCGCCACGCGACCGCCGCGCGTGCGCAACCAGGCCCACAGCGCCCAGGCTACTAGCGGCAGCACCAGCAGCGAGTGGCTGAGGCTGCGGTGCCAGGTCATGCGTGCGACCGGATCGTCGGTGAGCAGGTTCACCGGAATCACGTCCAGGTCCGGCAAGGTGCCCAGCGCGGCGCCGGCGAGCAGTGCGGCGCGGCGATGGCCGGCGGGGGCGATGGCGGCGCTGAGCGCGGCGCCGAGTACGATCTGGGTGAGGGAATCCATGCGCGCATGCTAGCGCGCGCGGCGCGGCGGTCGAGCGCGCCGCCGCACCGCGATTCAGCGCTGCGCCAGCCGCGGCGGCTAGCGCTGGAACGGCCGGATCAGCCCGACCGGATTGCCTTCCGGATCCTGGATCATCGCGAAGCTATAACCGTCGGCATCGGCCGGCGCCATGTACTGGCGACCACCGGCCGCCACCGCCGCGGCGATGGTCGCCTGCAGATCGTCCACCAGCAGATAGAAGTTGTGGCCGGGTTCGAAACCGGGCGTGCGCGCATCGGCCTGGCCGATGCCGCCCAACAGCGGCTGCATGCGCACGGGGAAGTGCACGTAGGCGAATCCGGCGTCGCCGACCTGGTACTGCCAGCCGAACACACGGCTGTAGAAGGCCTGCATTGCCGCCTGGTCGCGGGCGATGATCTCGAACATCGCCACCGGGTGACGGTTGGCCACGCCCGCATCGCTCATGGCATGCCTCCCTGGGTCTTCACGTACTCGAAGCTCGGGCCCACGGTCTGGCCGCTGGCCTCGTCGGCCACGGTCTGCATCATCGCCACCGCCAGCACGCGCAGGTCGTACATCAGGCCGATGGCGCGATCCAGCGTCTCGGGATGGCCGTTGAAGGTCGTGTGCAGCGCGTTGAGCAGGGCGCTGTAGTTGTAAGCGAACTGCTCGATGCGCGTGCGCGCCTGGCTGCCGACGGCGAAGTCGGCGATCTTGCAGTTGGCGCGCAGCGGCCAGACCGCGGACGGGTCGAATTCGATCGGGGTGCCGGCATAGGCGTAGCCGTCGGCGGTGACCACCAGCTCGCGGCCGGCGACGATGGAGCCGAAGGTATAGAAATGCGCAGGCTCGCCCGGGGCCTGGAAGGGATCCAGCGCGGTGCCCTCGCCTTCGAGCTTGATGATGTCGATGGCGTGGCAGGCCGAGTCCGGATCGACGATGGGGAACAGCTTGTCCGGCGCGAACCAGCGCGGCGCGATCACCTGCGGCGGCGCATCCTTGTGCACGAAGATCGACGGGCCCAACGCGCGGATGCGCTCCTGGATGGCGTCGTAGAACTGGCCGATGGTGGCGTAGCCCTGCTCGGCCGCGCTGAGCTTGATCGGAATCTCCTGCTCCGGTTCCTCGATGGCCATGAATACGTTCTTGACCAGCGGCATGGAGAACGCCTCGATGCCCACGATCAGGCCGTTGCCGATGTCCATCGGCAGCGGGCCGGGGTAATCGGGCACGAAGCCGCGCTTGTCGATCTGCGGATGGCCGCCGATGGCGATCAGGATATTGGCGGCGATGCTCATGTGCAGCATCTCCTGCACGATGATGCTGCGGATCAACGCGGCGATGCGCAGGTTGGTGCCTGGGCGCAGCGACAGCATCGCGGTCAGGTAGGGCGGAATGGTGCTGTGCTCCAGCTCCACCGCACATTGCAGGTAGCGGTGCAGGTCGATCGGGTCTTCGACCGCATGGATGGCGCTGATGATCTCGGGACGCAGGCGGATCATGAGGACTCTCCCGGCTCTTGGCCCGCGCGCTCGCGGCGCGCGAGGTACTGCAGGACGAAGGCGGTCTTGCCGGCGCTTTGCAGCGGCGCCAGTTCGATCTCGGGCGGCTCCGGCGCCGCGGACGAGACGGCCTTGGGCGCGGGCTCGGCCATCGGCGGATGGCCCAGCAGCGGCAGGCCGTCCGGGCCGGGCGTGTCCAGCCAGCGCAGGATGGTGGCGCGGTCGCCGGCGCTGAGGTCGCGCGTCACCGGCATGTGGTTGGGATCGTGCAGCGGCAGCGAGAACGCCAGGCGCAGGGCCTTGAGCCGGGTGCACACCGAGTTGTAGCTGCGCAGGTCGACCACGTAGCGGCTCATGATCGGATACAGGTTGCCGTACTGGGTGAACAGCGGTTGGATGTGCTCGTACCAGGTCGGCTGCGGCGGCGGCTCGCTCTTGGTGTAGGCCAGCACGCTGATGTAATTCAGCGGATTGGACACGTAGCCGGCCGGTTGCGCGCTGAGCTGGTAGCCGATGCCGTAGAGCTGGCCGGCGATGTAGCCGCGCGGCCGCCCGGGCCCGTCCGCCGCCGCACTCAGTTCCACGCGCGCGCGGCCGTCGCCGTCGGTGCTGGCGCTGGCGGCGTAGGCGACGCCGTCGGCGGGCGTGGCGATGTCCGGAATCGCCGCATGCGGACGCGTGGGCGGCGTCATCTTGTCGCCGCCGCCGGAGCCGCCCATGAAGCCCTCGGTGGCGCTGAGCGCGACCGCGGCGCCGGCCAGGGGCGTGCCGAAGCGGCTGGCGTACAGCTCGATGTCGGCGCGCTCGCCCGCGTCCAGGCGGAACACGAAGTTGTCGGCGCGCAGGTACTGGCCGTCCAGCGATTCCTGCAGCAACACCTTGTAGCTGCCGTCCGCCTGCGGCGACAGCAGCAGCACGGGACAGCCCGGCAGCAGCGACCGCGCCTGCGCATTGCCGCTGAGGTCGTAGCTCTGCACGCCGGCGGTCTGCGCGTACCAGTGCGGCGTCTGATAAGGCACCTCGCCGATCACCGTCACCGCGGACGCGGGCACGTCGGTCAGCTCCGTGGTCGGATTGGTCGTGGCCACGCCGATCAGCAGCGGCCCCAGGTCCTCGAAGCCGGTGTCGGCGCTCTTGATCGGCAGGGTATTGCCCAGGTCCAGCGTCAACGAGGCGCCGTCGAACTTGCCTTGCGCGTCGTAGACGCCGTTGAGCGGCGCCAGCGGCGATTGCTTGGAGGGCACCGCCACCATCTGCCGGCCCAGCACGAAATGCTTGGGCTCGCCGCGTAGGTAGGGGCCGATGCTGCCGACCACGTGGCCCAGGGTGTAGCGCGGAATCGTCGCATCGCGGCCGTAGCCATACACATTGAAGGCGATCGACAGCAAGCCGTCCTGGGTGGCGTCGCGCAACGCACGCAACAGCGGCGAATCCAGCGCCTCGTCCCAGCCGATCGCCTCCAGCACCGATTGGTAGTTGGCCGCCAGCTTCTGGTCCATGGCCACGCCGCTCTGCTGCCGCTGCCACAGATTGCAGAACGGCGCCGGCTTGAACTCGCCGCTCAGCGCCTGCTTGCGCGCCGCGTCCAGCAGCCGCACCTGCATGCCCCAGATCTGCGAGACCATCTGCTGCTGCGGGTCCAGATCGACCAGCTTGCCCGGCGCGCGCTGGTCGGCGTTCTCCACCAGCATGCCGATCGCCGGATCGTCGGCCGGCGTGCGCAAGGCGCGGCCGTCCAGGGCGCCACCGGTCACCGCGCAATCGAGGAAGCGGAAAATGCCGGTGCCTTCGGGATTCCAGCTGCCGTTCTGGTTGTACTGCTGGTACTCCGGCACGAAGGATTCGTTCTGGAAGGTGCGGACGTCGTTGTTGATGGTGGAGACGTCGGCCTGGAACCAACCGCGAAAATGCAGGCGCGGCGCGTCTAGGTAGCTCATGGTGGTGCTCCTGGCTATGCGGCCCCGCGCGCGGGGCCGGCTCCTTGCTGGGATCTGGCTACGGTTACTTCTGTTTGGCGTCCTGGTCCGGACAATCGCCCTCGAACAGGCAGCACCACTCCGGTTCGACCGGACACATCTGCGCGACCTGGTCCCAGGTCGTGGCCGGGTCCGGGCGCTGGTCGCGGAAGCTGCTGTAGTTCTGGCTCACGATCGGCGCGTTGGGCGGATCCAGCGGATAGCCGGAGAAATAGAACGACTGCGGGTGGCGATACACCGGCGCGTTCGCGTCCATCGGATGGTCGGACGTCGGCTCGCGCCAGAACGCGTAGCCGAACAGGATCTTCTGCGGCCCGACCTCGCGCGCATAGGCCTGGATGCTGCCGTTCAGATGGGTGCTGCGCTGGGCGTCGTACGGCAGGTGCTTGATGAAATCCAGACGCGGCGGATGGTTCTTGGGCGAGAACTTGCAGCACTGCGGCGTGCCGGCCGGACGGTCGGCATAGCGCAGGAAATAGGCCTTGTTGCCCAGCGAGACGAAAGCGCAGGTGTAGTTGTTGGCCGAGGGGAAGATCGGCAAACACTGCTTGTCGTAGTACTCCATCATCGCGCCCTCGCCGTCCTTGTCGGCGGGCACGTAGGTGGAGTCGTAGTAGGTCGCGCCGTAGGAGACCTGATAGTCGGCCGCGGTCAGCCCCGCCGGCGGCGAGGTGTACGGCGGCGGGTACCGGTCGTAGTTGGCGAACACGCGGTACATGGTCCAGCCGCTGGTCCACCACTTCGGGTACAGCGGATCGCTGGGCTCGCCCGGCTTGCGCGGGTAGATGCAGCGCGAGGCCGGCACGCAGCCCTCGTCGTTGTGGACGCCGCCGGTGTAGTAGGTGTGGCGCTGCGCCGGCGTCTGCGATTTCTTCGCCGCGGCATCGATCCTGCGACCGGACGCCGCCGCCGAACCGGCCACCAAGGTCAGCACGACCGCGAACGATGCGGCGGCGATGACGATGCGGGCCAAGCCGGTGCCGGTCTTGGTCCTGCTCCTGGACACTGCGCTTGCGGAGATCCTGCTCATGGCGCTACTCCTCCTTGATCGTGCTCACGGGGTACAGCGGAGCCTGCGTCGGCGAGCAGCCGGCGCAGGAGAATGCGATGGACCAGCCACATGGCGGTCGGCAGCGCCAGCATCGCCGGCAGCATCGCGGCCGGGTGCGGCTCGCCCAGGCCCAACCAGGCGCTGGCGCCGTACAAGGCGCCGACCACGCACGACGACCAGGCCGCGTGTGCGAACGCGGCCAGCGGCGGCACCCGCCAGACGCCGGCCAGCAGCGCGCTGAGCTCGGCCAGCACCGGCAGCGGTCGCGCGGCCACGATCCACCACAGGGCGCGCTGTCGCGCCAAGCCGCGCGCGCGATCCCACAACGCGGCCCCGACCCAGCGGCGCAGGCGCGCCTCGGGCAGCACGTGTCCGAGCACATAACCCAGCGCGAACGCCAACCAGCCGCCGACGGCGACCGTGACCGCGCCCCAGACCGGGCCCAGCGTCCAACACAGCAGCACGCCGATCACGCTGCTGGGCAAGGGCAAGACCACGTCGGCCATCAGCAAGGCGATGCCCAGCGCCGCCAGCCACAGTCGCGCATCCTGCGCGGCCAGCCAGGCCGGCGCGGCGCGATCCAGCGCGTCGCCCCACAGCGCGAACGGCACCAGCACGCAGGCCAGCAACGCAGTCGCGAACAGACCCAGCCGCAGCCATTGCGCGCGCTGTACCGGCATCGAGAGGTCGCGGTTCATTGCAGCGTCCAGTGCAGGGTCACGCGCAGCCTGCGTCCCGGCATGTCGGTGCCGATGGTCTCCTCGCCGCGCGCGTCGCCGAGGTTGTCGATCGCCAGCAGCAGCTGCGCCGCCCCCCATTGCTGGCGCAGACTCAGATCCAGGGTGGTGACCGCGTCCAGCGCACGTTCGCCGGTGGGGATGGACGAGTCGTAGCGGCGGCCCAGGTGGCGCAGCGCCAGCGACAGCTCGCGACGCTCGCCCGCGGGCAGGCCCAGTTGCGCGCTCCACTGCGCGCGCGGGCGGAAGCGCAGGCGCGTGTCGTCGTCGCCGGGCGTGGTCACGCGCATCCAGCTGCCTTCGAAGTCCAGCCGCCAGTCGTTGTCGAAGCGGCGGCCCGCGCGCCATTCCACTCCCTGCGTGCGGATGCTGGCCCGGTTCACCAGTTGCGGCGGCGGGCCGGCGTCGAAATCGATCAGGTCGCGGTAGCGCGCGTCGAACAGGGTCAGGCGCAGGCGCCAGGGCGCATCGGCGACGGTCGCATAGTAGAGCTCGCGATGCAGGGCGCGTTCGGGCTTGAGCGCGGGGTTGCCGACCAGCGGATGCGCGAGCGCATAGAAGCTGGGCAACTTCGAGGAACGGGCCAGCGACAGGCCCCATTCGCCGCGGTCGCCGCCCAGCGCGCGCTGCAGCGACACCATGGGGTGGGTGGCGGCATCGCCGCGATCGGGATGCTCGTAGCGCAGGCCGCCCTGCGCGGTCCAGGCGCCGGTTTGCCAGCGCGCCTCCGCATAGGCGCTGGCCGTGGCGCGGCGCAAGGCGAAGCCGGCCGGCAGCACGAAGCCGCCGAAGTCGATGCGGCTGTCGAGATCGCCGCGTTCGCGCCGGTACTGCGCACCCACGGTCAGCATCAGACGCTCACTGGCCGGCAACAGCCAATTCAACTGCGCCTCGTCGCGGCGATAGTCGCCGACGCTGCGCATCGGCGGCAGGCCGAACGGATCGCGCAGACCCGGCGCGACCCCGGGCGTATCGTCCTCGCCCTCGCGCGCCAACGCGAGCAATTGCGCATCGACCGTGCCGCCGGCGTGTGGACGGTATTCGCCGCGCAGCGACAGCTGACGGCTGCGGCTGTGGCGGCTCTCCAGGCTGCGGATCGCCGCATAGGCATCGCCGCCGCTGTCGTCGGGAAATCCCAGGTTGGCGCTGTCGCTGTAGCGCGCGGCCGCGTGCAGCAACACGCGGTCGCCCAGCACGCGGTCCCAACCCAGATTGGCGGCGCGCACGCGATTGCGCGCGCCGCCTTCGCCTTCTTCTTCGCGCTGGGTGGCGCTGGCGCGCAGGGCGGCACCGGACCATGACGCTCGGGCGCTGCGCAGGCCATCGCCGCCCGCGCCGAAGCCGACCGAGGCGCCAGGCGTGGCGCGCCGGGTGAAGATGTGGATCAGTCCCGCGATCGCTTCGGCATGGACCGCACTGACGTTGCCGCGCACGATCTCGATGCGCTCGATGTCGTCGCTGGACAAGGTATTGAGATCGACCGCGCTGCCGCGCGAGGACAGCGGATCGTTCTGGCGTACGTGATCGATCAGCACCGCCACATGGCTGGGATCGGCGCCGCGCAGGTACAGCGCGCCGTAGCCGCCGCTGCCCGCGCCGCGATCCACCACCACGCCGGCCTGACGCGCCAGGATGTCGGCGACGCTCAAACCTTGCAGGGCGTCGAGCTCGGCGCGCTCCAATACGGTGACGTGCTGGCTGGCCGCCGCGGCGGTGATCGGCAAGGCGCTCGCGCTGACCCGCTCGCGTTGCAGGGTGTGGATGTCGTCGGTGGGATCGGTGGCCGCCTGCAGCGGACCGCACGCCATCATCAGCGCCAGCGTCGCCGCGGCCTGCGCGCCACGGGCGAAACACGTCGGGACATCCGGATCCTTCCGAACCATCGCCTGCCGTCCTTGGTCGCTTGGCCGATACGCAGGCGGCGCTGTGCGCCCTCCTGCCACCCCTGGCTGCCTGTGCGGCGGTCATCGCTCCCCGATGGCCGTGTCCGCCGCCTTACGGCGCGCGAACCCTCCCGCGGAGCCGAGGTTGGCACAGAATTCGCTGACACGCCAATGTCGCCTAGCGCGCGCCGGCAGGCGCGGGCCGGGCCCCGCGATCGGGGTGTCGGCCGGCGACTTCGCGCGCGGACAGGCTGCGGAACCCGCCAGTGCGACGCGGTCTTCGCGATGCGCCGCGCGAATTCGCAAGCGCGGCGCATGGACGCAGCGATGCGCGCGAAGACCGCTGCGGCGTGGCGGCGAGCGATCCCCTTATCGATGCCGTCGTGTGCGCGAAGGTTGCCGCCGTTCGTCGGTTTCGCGTTCTACGTGACGTCAGTCATAGGCCGTTCCGGCACTCGTGCGCGTGCGCGCGAACACGAATCATGACAACGCCGGAGTCCCCACACCGGCCTGCGGCGACGTCGCAGCCACAGGGCCAGGAGGCCCGACCGGAGAACGTCATGAACGCAAGAACCGCATTGTTCGTCGTCGTCGCGATGGCCGCAGCTGCACCGGTCTACGCCAATGAAGTGGTGAGCACGCTGTCGCAGGAAACCGGCCTGAGCGAACGCAAGGTGCAGATGATCGTCGGCAACCGCACCGCCTTCGCCGAGTACACGCGCAGCTACGACCGCTCGCTGGAGAAGTTCAAGCGCGCGCTCGGCGATGAGCGCTACGAGCGCCTCATGGCCGGCAAGGCGATCCAGGTAGGCGATCGTCACCTCGCGCTGAGCGGCATGCAGGAACGCGACCTCGCCGCCAAGTAAGCCGCGACGCATCCGCCACCGCCGGCCTCCCTCCCCTTCGGTTCGGCGGGCGGTGGGCGGATGCGCGAGGCCACTTGGGTTGCGCCGTCCGGCTGCTGAGGCCAGAGGACCAGGCGACGACTCGTGGCTTTAGCCCCCTTTGAAAAAAGGGGCGGGCGACCGCGCAGCGGGCGGCGGAGGATTTGCTGTTGCTGTTGTTTCTGGAAGGCGGAGGCAAGAGCAAATCCCCCTCAATCCCCCTTTTTCAAAGGGGGGAGGCCAAGGGCGTTGCGTCTTTGAATGGAGAGTCTGGAAGCGCGGGCCGCGCTCACGCCGCCTGCGGCAGCTGCGCGTCCGGCCGGCGCGGCTCGCGCGCCGGCAGCATCGCCAGCGTGTCGCCGTGGTGCGACAGCAGGCGCAGGGTGCCGTCGGGATCCTCGGCCAGCGCGGTCAGGCTTTCGACCCAATCGCCGTCGTTGGCGTAGACGCAGCCGTCGCGCTCGATCAGGCCCGGGCGATGGATATGGCCGCAGATCACGCCGTCCAGGCCGCGCCGGCGCGCGTCGTCCATGCCGGCCTGTACGAAGCGCGCGATGTAGCGCTCCGCCGCGCCGCTCTGGCGCTTGAGGAATTCCGACAGCGACCAGTAGCGCAGGCCGAAACGGCGCCGCACCCGGTTGAGCATCTGGTTGCCGGTCAGGATGCGGTAGTACAGCCAGTCGCCGAATCGCTCCTGCAATCCGCCGAAATGGGTCACGCCGTCGTAGTCGTCGCCGTGCGTCACCAGCAGGCGGCGGCCGTCGGCGGTGACGTGGATGCTGCGGCGGCGGATCGACATGCGCGGCAGGGCCAGACCGCAGAAGCGACGGATCGGGCGGTCGTGGTTGCCCGGCACGTAGATCAGCTCGGTGCCGGCGCGCCGCAACGCGTGCAGCGCCTCGATCACCCGGTACTGCGCCGCGCCCCAGCTCATGCGCCGCTGCGCCATCCACCACAGATCGACGATGTCGCCGACCAGATAGAGGCGGTCGCAGCGCAGGTTGCCCAGGAATTCCGCCAGTTCGGCGGCGTGGCAATGCTTGGCGCCCAGGTGCACGTCGGACACGAACACGGCGCGGCGGCGTGGCGGCAGTTGCGCGATCGGCGGATTCATACGCGGCTCTCGCTGGCGACGGAAGCATCGTCGTGGCGCGCTGCGGCCGCTTCGGCCATGGGGTCGACCACGCTCAGATAGCGTTCGCGCTTCTTCGGCCGCACGCGCTCCAGATCGACCTCGATCAGGCCGTCGACCGCGTCGCTGAAGGCCGGGTCCACGCCGAAGGCGAGAAACCGCGCCCCGCCCGGCTCGCACAATTCGGTGTACTGCTTGTAGAGCATGGGCAGGGTCGCGCCCAGCGCGTCCAGGTTGCCGCGCAACACGCGGAACGCGGTGCCGGCGTCGAGTTCGTCGAACTGCGGCGGCGCGGCGCGGTAGGCGAACGGCTGGCGCGACACCGCCGCGCCCGCGTCGGCGCCGTAGTAGCGTGCGTAGTAGGCGACGATCTGCTCGCGTGCCGCCGGCGGCAGCGCGGCGCTGATCGAGACCGGACCGTAGAGGTAGCGCACGTTGCGGTGGCGGGCCAGGTAGGCGCCGATGCCCTGCCACAGGTAGTCGATGCTGCGGCTGCCCCAGTAGTCGGGCGCGACGAAGCTGCGGCCCAGCTCCATGCCCTGGGCCAGGCGCGGCACGGTGTCGTCGGCGTAGCGGAACAGGGACGCGGTGTAGAGCCCGGCCAGTCCGCGCTCGGCCAGCACCTGGGCGCCGCGCGCGATCCGATAGGCGCCGGCGATCTTCGCCGCTGTCGCGTCCCACAGCACGATGTGCTCGTACCAGCTGTCGTACAGATCCACGTCCAGGCGCCGGCCGGTGCCCTCGCCGACCGCGCGGAAGGTCAGTTCGCGCAGGCGGCCGATCTCGCGCAGCAGCTTGGAGCCCGGCTGCAGCCGGCCGACCCGGATCTGCTTGCCGTCGAAGGTCTGGCCCAGCGAGGTCAGCGCCGCCACCTCGATCTGCAGCGCAGTCGGGTCGACCGCCTCGATCAAGGGCTCCGGCCCCTCGGGCGCCGCGCGCTCGCGCACGGTGCCGATGGCATGCAACTCGCGTCGCACCTCGCGCAGCAGACGGGCGGGATCGGCGTCGGCGGGCAGCTGCAGCGGACGGCCGATGCGCAGCGCGATCCGGCGCGAGCCGCGCGCGAACATCTCGCGCGCCAGCAAGGCGGTGCCAGCCGGCTTGAACAAGGCCGAGGCGCCGTAGAACAGGGCCGAGTTGCGCGCCTCGATGCGTACCGGCAGCACCGGCGCGCCGGTCTTGCGCGCGAAGCGCAGGAACCCGCGCCGCCAGCGCCCGTCGGTGACCCCGCGCAGGCCCAGCCGCGCGACCTCGCCGGCCGGGAACACGATCACGCACTGCTCGGCCTCCAGCGCCGCCTCGATCGCCTGCAGGCTGTCGGCGCTGGGCCGGCCGCCGAGGATCCGCACCGGCAGCAGCAGCCCGTCCAGGCCGTCCAGCGCCTGCAGCAGGTCGTTGGCGACGATGCGCACGTCGCTGCGCACGCTGCCGACCAGGTCCAGCAGGGCCAGGGCGTCGATGGCGCCGGAGGGGTGGTTGGCGACCACCAGCAGGCGGCCGCTGGCGGGGATGCGCTGTTTTTCGGCCGCATCGACCGTGTAGCGCGCCTGCAGGAACTCCAGGGCGGCGCCGACGAAGGCGAAACCGCGCAGGTGGCCGTTCTCGGCCAGGAAGCCGTCGACCGCGTCGAACTTGGACCAGCGGCCCAGGGTGCGCAGCAGCGGCCGGGCCAGCCGCTCGCGGCGGCCGCGGAACCATTGCGGGAAGCGTTCTTGCAGGCGGCGTTCGAGTTGCAGCATGGCACGTCGCGGTGGCGGCGGTATGCCGCGCAGCCTGCGCGGCGCCGGCGACAGTCCGATGGCGCCGGGGCTTCAGCCATGTGACAGCCGTCGGGAACCGCTTAACGACCCGTCAACGCCGAAAATGGGCACAATGCGCCGAACCGCCCCAGCCTGTATCATAGGCGGCCATCTTTTTATCCGAATCGAAGGATATTCGCCTGATGTCCAGCTACCTGTTCACCTCCGAGTCCGTGTCCGAAGGTCATCCGGACAAGATCGCCGACCAGATTTCCGATGCGGTGCTGGACGCCATCCTGGCCCAGGACAAGCGCGCCCGCGTGGCCTGCGAAACCATGGTCAAGACCGGCGCGGCCATCGTCGCCGGCGAAGTCACCACCTCGGCCTGGGTCGACATCGAGTCGCTGGCGCGCAAGGTGATCAACGACATCGGCTACAACAACTCCAACGTCGGCTTCGACGGCCACACCTGCGCGATCATCAACATGCTCGGCAAGCAGTCGCCGGACATCGCCGCCGGCGTGGACCGCAAGAAGCCGGAAGAACAGGGCGCTGGCGACCAGGGCCTGATGTTCGGCTACGCCTGCAACGAGGCCCCGGAATTCATGCCGGCGCCGATCTACTACTCGCACCGTCTGGTCGAGCAGCAGGCCAAGATCCGCAAGCAGAAGAACTCCAAGCTGCCCTGGCTGCGTCCGGACGCCAAGTCGCAGGTCACCCTGCGCTACGACGACAAGCACCAGGTCGTCGGCCTCGACGCCGTGGTCCTGTCGACCCAGCACGATCCGGGCATCAAGCAGAAGGATCTGGTCGAGGGCGTGTACGAGCACATCCTCAAGCCGGTGCTGCCCAAGGCGTGGCTGGAAAAGCTGCCCAAGAGCAAGGTCCACATCAACCCGACCGGCATCTTCGTGATCGGCGGCCCGGTGGGCGACTGCGGCCTGACCGGCCGCAAGATCATCGTCGACAGCTACGGCGGCATGGCCCGTCACGGCGGCGGCGCGTTCTCGGGTAAGGATCCGTCCAAGGTCGACCGCTCGGCCGCCTACGCCGCGCGCTACGTGGCCAAGAACATCGTCGCCGCCGGCCTGGCCGACCGTTGCGAAGTGCAGGTCTCCTACGCCATCGGCGTGGCCGAGCCGACCTCGATCTCGGTCACCACCTTCGGCACCGGCAAGATCAGCGACGACAAGATCGAGAAGCTGATCCGCAAGCACTTCGACCTGCGCCCGTACGGCATCGTCAAGATGCTGGACCTGATCCACCCGGTCTACCAGCTGACCGCGGCCTACGGCCACTTCGGCCGCAAGCCCAAGGAAGTCAGCTACGTCGACGCCGCCGGCAAGAAGCACACCGCGACCGCGTTCTCGTGGGAAAAGACCGACAAGGCCGACGATCTGCGCAAGGACGCCGGCCTCAAGAAGTAAGTCGCGCCGCGCCTTCGGGCGTCGCCACGAAAACGGAGCGCTTCGGCGCTCCGTTTTTGTTTGTGGGGATGAAAAGCCCCCCTCGATCCCTCCGGCCAGCGGGCACAGCCCGCTGGCGTTCAGTCGCGCACGAACCTGCGGTTCGTAAACGCGCGTCTTCGCCTTTTTCCAAAGGAGGAAGCAGAGCCTTGTCTTGGGGCCGCACGTCTTGTCAACGCGCCACGCTCGCTTCACAAACGCCTCATCCTGCGCGCACCCGCCGGGGCCAGCCTGATGCCATCGCCGCACAGGAGCCCGCCGCCGTGTCCAGTCCGTCCCTCGCCTCGCAAGTCGCCGTATCGCTGTTGTGTCTGGGCAGCTTGTGCCTGATCGCGTTCCGCCTGATCGGCGCCAGCATCGACGGCAGCAGCGTACTGCACGAACCGTTCGCGCTGATCCCGATCGGCCTGACCCTGATCGCCAGCGGCGCGGTGGTCGGCGCGGTCGCCCTGGCCCGCGCCGCGCTACGCACCCTCGCCCGCCGTCGCCGCTGATCGCAGCCAGGAGCGGCCGGCATGAACCCCTGCGATTTCCGCATCCTGCTGCTGAACCCGCCGCACACCGCGATCGGCAGCCGCATCCCGCGCGAGCAGCTGCCGCCGCTGGGCCTGCTCAGCATCGGCGGGCCGCTGATCGACGCCGGCTTCGCGGTCGAACTGCTGGACGCCGAGTTCGGCCCGTTGACGATCGACGAGACCGTGCGGCGCGCGCTCGCGGCCGCGCCCGACCTGTTGATGGTCGGCCACTCCGGCTCGACCTCGGCGCACCCGACCATCGCCCGCATCGCCGCGCGTCTCAAACACGAGCGTCCACAGCTGCGCATCGTCTACGGCGGGGTCTATCCGACGTATCACTGGCGTGACGTGCTGGAGCGCGAGCCCGCAGTGGACGTCGTGGTGCGCGGCGAAGGCGAGCGCACCGCGCCCCTGCTCGCGCAGGCGCTGGCGCGCGGCGAAGACCTGGCCGGCGTGCCCGGCCTGGCCTACCGCCGCGACGACGGCCGCATCATGGAGACCGGCCAGGCCGAGATGATTCTGGACCTGGACCAGTGCCGGGTCGGCTGGGAGCTGATCGATCACGACCGCTACTCCTACTGGGGCGGCATGAAGGCGGTGGTGGTGCAGTTCTCGCGCGGCTGCCCCTACCTGTGCAGCTACTGCGGCCAGCGCGGCTTCTGGAGCCGTTGGCGCCATCGCGATCCGGTCAAGTTCGCGCGCGAGCTGGCCCGCCTGCACCGCGAACACGGCGTGCGCCTGATCAACTTCGCCGACGAGCTGCCGACCGGCTCGCGCAAGGCCTGGCAGGCCTTCCTGGAAGCGCTGATCGCGGAGAACGTCGACCTGACCCTGGTCGGCTCGACCCGCGCCGGCGACATCGTGCGCGACGCCGACATCCTGCACCTGTACAAGCGCGCGGGCGTGATCCGCTTCCTGCTCGGCATCGAGAGCTATTCCGAAGCCACCCTGAGCAAGATCCGCAAGGGCGCCAGCGTCAGCGAGGACCGCGAGGCGATTCGCCTGCTGCGCGCGCACGGGATCATCTCTATGGCGACCTATGTGGTGGGCTTCGACGAGGAACGCGATCGCGATTACTGGAACTCGCTGCGCCACCTGCTGCGTTACGACCCCGACCAGATCCAATTGCTTTACGTCACCCCGCATCGCTGGACGCCCTACTACGACAGCGTCGCCGACCGGCGCGTGATCCAGACCGATGCGCGCAAGTGGGACTACAAGCACCAGGTGCTGGCGACCACACGGGTGCCGCCGTGGCGGGTGCTGCTGTGGGTGAAGGCGATCGAGGCGATCGTGCAGCTGCGGCCGCGCGCGCTCTACCGCAGTCTGATGCACCCCGACCGCGACGTGCTCAAGGGCATGCGCTGGTACGTGCGCATGGGCCGACGGGTATGGCTGCGCGAACTGTTCGAGTTCTTCTTCGCCGGTGGACGCACGCGCAAGGGGCCCAGCGTCGAGGAGTTCTGGGGCGCCTCGCTGTCGGCGCAGGAGTACGCGCTGGCGAAGCCGCAGCGCAAGCGGATTCCGATCCGCACCCTTACGCCCTCGTCTTGAAAAAAAAGGAGCGCCGAAGCGCCCCTTTCCGTGCGGTTGCCGGCGCGCTTACTTGCCGGCCTTGCTCTTGCCGCCCTTACCCTCGGCCTGGGCCGCCGTGGTCTCTGCCTTGCCGTTCTTGACGTAGCGCTCCAGCCAGTCGTTCGACTCGGCCAGCATGTGCAGGATCGATTCGCGCGCGCGGTAGCCGTGCGATTCGTTGGGCAGCATCACCAGGCGCGCGTTGCCGCCCAGGCCCTTGATCGCGGCGTACATGCGTTCGCTCTGGATCGGGAAGGTGCCGGAATTGTTGTCCTGCTCGCCGTGGATCAGCAGGATCGGATCCTTGATCTTGTCGGCGAAGTTGAACGGCGACATGGTCTCGTAGGTGTCCTGCGCCTGCCAGTAGTTGCGCTCCTCGGCCTGGAAACCGAACGGCGTCAGGGTGCGGTTGTAGGCGCCGCTGCGCGCGATGCCGGCCTTGAACAGGCGCGTGTGCGCGAGCAGGTTGGCGGTCATGAAGGCGCCGTAGGAATGGCCGCCGATCGCGATCCGCTCGCGGTCGGCGACGCCGCGCCGCACCACCTCGTCGACCGCGGCCTGGGCGCTGGCGGTGAGCTGCTGCAGGTAGGTGTCGTTGGGTTCCTTGTCGCCCTCGCCCACGATCGGCATCGAGGGGTCGTCGAGCACCGCATAGCCCATCGCCAGGAACGCCTGCGGGCCCCAGTAGCCGACCGCGTTGAAGCGGTACGGCGAGTCGGTGACCTGGCTGGCGGCGCTGGCGGATTTGAATTCCTGCGGATAGGCCCACATCAGCAGCGGCAGCGGGCCGTCGCGCTTGGGTTCGTACTTGGGCGGCAGGTAGAGCGTGCCGGTGAGTTCGACGCCGTCGGCGCGCTTGTAGCGGATCTGCTCCTTCTTGACGTCCTTGAGCTGCGGCGTCGGGTGCGGGAAGCGGGTCAGCGCGACCGGCTCGGCCGCGGCCTGCGACAGGTCGCGCAGGTAGTAGTTGCTGGGTTCGGTCGGCGACTCGCGGGTGGTGATCGCGCGCGTGCCGCTGCTGTCGAGCAGATCGCGCGGCGACTCGTAGTACGGCGCCTGCGAATGGAACAGACGGGTCTTGGTGTTGTCGGCCAGGTTGAGCTTGTCGACGAACGGACGGTCGCCTTCGGGCGAGGCGCCGTCGCCGATCAGGTACACGCTGTCGCCGTCCAGCAGCAGGCGCTGCTTGCCGGCCGCGTCGGTTTCGGTGACCGGCGTGCCGGGATCGGCGTAGCGGTCCTCGTAGGAGCCTTCGAACACCAGCTGCGGCTCGCGGCCGACATCGTCCGGCGCCACGCGCCAGCGCTTGGTCTGGCGCGTCTTCCACCACGACTCGGTGATCAGGGCCAGATCGCCGCGTCCCCATTCCAGGTCGCGCGCGCGCGAGCCCAGCTGCGCCAGGGTCACCGGCGGTTTCTCGAACGGCGCGGCCTGCATCAGCACCGCGTCGCGGATCGCCACCTGCCTGGACGGATCGCCGCCGTCCTGCGCCTCCACCCAGACCAGCGTGGCCGGGGCATCGGCGCGCCAGTCGGTGTAGCGCACGCCGGTGGGCACGGCGTCGTTGCCGGTGGGCAGGCCTTCCACCAGCGGCAGCTTGGCGACTTCGTGCACCAGCTGGCCGTCCAGGTCCAGCACTTCGATGCGGCGCGGGAAGTAGAACGCCGGCACCACGTACGAGAACGGCCGCTCGACGCGCTGCGCCAGCAGCAGCTTGCCGTCGGGCGAGGGATTCAGGGACTGGAACAGGTCCGGCAGACCGACCTTGGCGACCTTGCCGCTCAGATCGACCAGCGCCGGCTGCGAACGCAGGTAATGCGCGTACAGGCGCGCGTCGTTCTCGTTCTTGAGCAGATCCTGGAAGGTGCGCAGCTGGCGCACCGCGCCGCCGCCCTGGGTCTGCTGGGTGGCCGGCCCGGTCGGGATGCCGTCGGACACCGGCGGCGCGCCCTGGTTCTCGGGTTGCAGCAGCACCAGCAGGCGCCGGCTGTCGGGCATCCAGCTGTAGCCGCGGCCGCTGACGGTGTTGAGCGGCTGGCTCAGCAGGCGGCGCGCGCTGCGCGTGGCGATGTCCACCACCCACAGCTCGTTGGCGCCGCTCTTGGGATCGACGTGATTGAACGCGAGCTGGCTCTGGTCCGGCGACCACAGCAGGCTGGCCACCGCCAGCGGCTGCGGCAGGCCCTGCAGGCGGATGTCCTTGCGCTGGGCGATGTCGAGCAGCCACAAGTCGCTGCCGAAGCTGAAGCGGCTCTGCGAATAGCTGCGCGGATTGATGCGCACGCCGGCGAGCTTGAGCTCGGGCTGGGCGACCACGTCGATGCCGGGCAGGTTGGGCGTCTGCATCATCACCGCCAGATCGCGGCGCGGGCTCAGGCCCAGTTGCGGCGGGCGCGGCGCGTCGACCAGCGCCCGCAGCGCTGGCGGCGGCAGCCGGTAGCCGCTGTCGGCCTGGGCGGCGGGTTTGGCGGGCGCGGCCGCGAACGCGGCGACGGGTAGCAGGAGGGTGGCGATCAGGGCCAGGGCGACGCTGCGAGGCCGGTAGGGCTGCTTCATGGGCGATCCGCGTATGCAGTGAGGGCGGAAACGGAAGCTTGCGCGGCCCGAATCCCCCTGACCGGCGACGCCCCGTCGATGAACAGGGCCGGGCATCGAAGCCCTCCCCGGGCTGAGAATAGCGGCTTCCGGGGCCGACTACCGGTACAATTCTGCCGGTTCGCCGAGGGGCGCTGCGACCGCGACGCAAGAGCGCGGCCAGGCTTGGCGGATTCCACACGCAAAACGGCGCCCGATGTCCGCGGTCCACCCGCCGAAACCCGTTCCACCTCCGGTTTCGACGCGGCAGACCCTCATAATCGGAGCTCACAATGAACGCAGTAGCCAAGACCTTCTCCACCGACGGCGATTACAAGGTCGCCGACATCTCGCTGGCCGATTGGGGCCGCAAGGAACTCGATATCGCCGAGCACGAGATGCCGGGCCTGATGTCGATCCGCAAGAAGTACGCCGCCGCGCAGTCGCTCAAGGGCGTGCGCGTGACCGGTTCGCTGCACATGACCATCCAGACCGCGGTGCTGATCGAGACCCTGAAGGACCTCGGCGCCGACGTGCGCTGGGCCTCGTGCAACATCTTCTCGACCCAGGACCACGCCGCCGCCGCGATCGCGGCAACCGGCACCCCGGTGTTCGCCTGGAAGGGCGAAACCCTGGAAGAGTATTGGGACTGCACGCTCGACGCGCTGACCTTCCCGGGCGGCAAGGGCCCGGAGCTGGTGGTCGACGACGGCGGCGACGTGACCCTGCTGATCCACAAGGGCTATGAGCTCGAAAACGGTTCGACCTGGGTCGACGAGCCGGCGTCCTCGCACGAAGAGCAGATCATCAAGAACCTGCTCAAGCGCGTCGCCAAGGAGCGTCCGGGCTTCTGGCACAACGTGGTCAAGGACTGGAAGGGCGTCTCGGAAGAGACCACCACCGGCGTGCACCGCCTGTACCAGCTGGCCGAAGCCGGCACCCTGCTGGTGCCCGCGATCAACGTCAACGACTCGGTCACCAAGTCCAAGTTCGACAACCTCTACGGCTGCCGCGAGTCGCTGGCCGACGGCCTCAAGCGCGCGATGGACGTGATGCTGGCCGGCAAGGTCGCGGTGGTCTGCGGCTACGGCGACGTCGGCAAGGGCTCGGCCCACTCGCTGCGCGCTTACGGCGCCCGCGTCGTGGTCACCGAGATCGACCCGATCAACGCGCTGCAGGCGGCGATGGAAGGCTTCGAGGTCAACACCGTCGAGAGCACCCTGGGCCGCGGCGACATCTACGTCACCACCACCGGCAACAAGGACGTGCTGACGCTCGAGCACATGTCGCAGATGAAGGATCAGGCCATCGTCTGCAACATCGGCCACTTCGACAACGAGATCCAGGTCGATGCGCTGAACGCCTCGGGCGCGACCAAGCTCAACATCAAGCCGCAGGTCGACAAGTACACCTTCAAGAACGGCAACTCGATCTTCCTGCTGGCCGAAGGCCGCCTGGTCAACCTGGGCTGCGCTACCGGCCACCCGAGCTTCGTGATGTCGAACTCGTTCTCCAACCAGACCCTGGCTCAGATCGACCTGTGGGCGAACAAGGACAGCTACGAGGCCAAGGTCTACATCCTGCCCAAGAAGCTGGACGAGGAAGTCGCGCGTCTGCACCTGGAAAAGATCGGCGTGAAGCTGACCCGTCTGACCGACGACCAGGCCGCCTACCTGGGCGTGTCGGCCGACGGCCCGTACAAGCCGGATCACTACCGCTACTGATCGTTCGCGGCTTGCGGGCCGCTGCGATGCAAGACGAAAACGGGCGCTACGGCGCCCGTTTTTTTTGGGGCGCGACCGGCGTCGCTTCCTGTAAGAGCGGCGCGAGCCGCGACCGCAAGCCACAGAAAAACCACGTTGTGGCGGCGTACGCCATTCCTGCATCGAGGCAGGCCGCCCCGGCTTTCTGTGGGAGCGGCGTGAGCCGCGATGGGTTGCGGCGCAGGTAGAGCGATCGCGGCTTACGCCGCTCCCACAGAAAGCGGTCGCGACGCGCCCACGTGGGATGCGGTAGACCGCAGTTACGTAGGATGCGGTAAGCCGAAGTCGCGCCGCATCGCCATCGTTCGATTACGTGTCCGCGCGCCGCAGCGACCAGAACGGAATCTCGCGCCGCAGCCGATAACCGTTCTGCTCGTACAGCCCCACCGCGCGCGGGTTCTCCTGGCTCACGTGCAGGAACGGCGTCAGTCCGCGCGCATGGTTGTCGTTGGACAGGAACACCAACAAACGACGCGCATAACCCCGTCCGTTGAAATCCGGATGCGTGCACACCGCGCTGATCTCGGTGTAGGCGTCCATGCCCATGCGCTCGCCGATCATCGCCGCCAGGCGGCCGTCCTGATAGATGCCGAAGTAGCGCCCCAGCTCGGGCGTGCGCGGACGGAAATAATGCGGATACACCAGCGCGGTCAGCGCCAGCACGTCCTCGCGCCGGCGCTCGTCCAGCGCCACGATCTCGGGCCCGTCCACCGCTTCCACCGGCCGGTCGCAGATCATCTGCGCCAGCTCGGCCAGGTGCTTGAGTTCCCAGCGCGCGGACACGGTGGGCGCGCGCCCCAGCACCAGCGCGGTATCGCCGGCCGGTACCAGCTCATCCAGCGCGCCCTCGACCGCGGCACCCGCCTCGGGCACGCCCAGAAACGGCGCTACCTGGGCCGGAAAGCGCGCGGCCTCGCCGGCGCGCAGCGCCAGCGCGCGGTGGCGGCTGGCCAGGGATTCCCAGATCGGGTTGTCGAGCACCTGTTCGGACATGCGTGTTCACCGTATGCGCGTAGCGGGGTCTAAGGCCAGGTTTGGGCCGGCCGGGCCGTCGATCAAGGGCCGGCCGGCTCTCGTTTTATTTCATCGCGATGAAGAGATACCATGGACGCCACTCCGTCGCCCGCCATGCCCATGCTGCCGATCAGTTTCGAGTTCTACCCGCCCAAGACCGACGAGCAGCGCGCGCAGCTGGACAAGACCGCGGCCAAGCTCAAGGCGCGCAAGCCGCACTACGTCTCCTGCACCTTCGGCGCCGGCGGTTCGACCCTGAACTACACGCCGGACACGGTGCAGCGCCTGCGCGAGACGCACGGCCTGGACGCCGCGCCGCACCTGTCCTGCGTCGGCGGCACCCGCGACGAGATCCGCCAGTTGTTGAACCAGTACCGCCAGATCGGCTGCCGCCGCCTGGTCACGCTGCGCGGCGACCTGCCCTCAGGCATGGCCAGCGCCGGCGACCTGCGCTACGCCAACGAACTGGTCGAGTTCATCCGCGCCGAGACCGACGACCACTTCCACATCGAAGTCGCCGCCTACCCGGAAATGCACCCGCAGGCACGCGACGCCCACAGCGACCTGGAAAACTTCAAGCGCAAGGTCCGCGCCGGCGCCAACGGTGCGATCACCCAGTACTTCTACAACGCCGACGCCTACTTCCGTTTCGTCGACGACGTGCGCGCGGCCGGCATCGATATCCCGATCGTGCCGGGCATCATGCCGATCGCCAACTTCAGCCAGCTGCGGCGCTTCTCGGACCTGTGCGGCGCGGAAATCCCGCGCTGGATCCAGCAGCGCATGCTGGCCTACGGCGACGACGTCGACAGCCTGCGCGAGTTCGGCGCCGACGTGGTCGCGCAGCTGTGCCAGCGCCTGATCGACAACGGCGTCCCGGGCCTGCACTTCTACACGCTGAACCTGTCCAAGCCGACGCTGAGCGTGATCTCGCGCTTGAGCTGATCGCGCTCCGCGTCGCGTCCCCTTCTGCTCTGCTTCCCCCTTTTGCAGAGGGGGGCCGAGGGGGATTCGCTTTTCGCTTCAAGCACCCAAGCAAACACCCAGCTAAACGGACTGCGACCTCCGCACTGTCCGCCCATCGCCCGCGGCGCTACGCTGCCGCGATGCCTTGGTACGTCCGTGTTTGCGCCCTCCTCCTGCTGCTGACCGCCGCGTCGCTGTGGCCGCGCCCAGCGCAGGCGCAGATCCGGCGCTGCGTAGGCCCCGACGGCGCGGCCGTGTACACCGACCGCCGCTGCGAGGACGTCGGCAGCGCCGACAGCCTGCCGCGCGCGCCGGCCGGCGCGGCGGCGGCCAAGGGCGGCTATCGCGGCGGCTGCGCGCGCAGCGTGCAGGACCTGGTGTTCCAGATGACCCAGGCGATCGACGCCCACGACGGCAACCGTCTGGCCGCGGTCTACCACTGGACCGGCATGTCCGGCAGCACCGGCTACTCGGTGCTGGAACGCCTGGAGACCGTCGCCAGGCGCCCGCTGGTGAATATCGTGCCGGTGATGCCCGCGGCGCCGGCGCCGGAAGCGCGGCCAGCGCCGCCGGCCTTCGTCGAAAGCCCCAGCCCGGTCGTGCTCGACGGCGAGCCCGGCTCCGAACTGGCGCCCGACACGCCCGAACCCGAGTACGTGCCCCAGTCGCGGCGCCTGCCCGTGGCCCTGCGGGTCGAGCAGACCCTGGCCAACGGCAGCACGCCCTCGCACACCGTGTTCGGGCTGATCCGCCATTTCGGCTGCTGGTGGATCAAGGGCTGATCCGCCGCGGCACGGGCGTGCCGAAACGTGCGGATGGGTCCGGCCGCCCCTTCAGGGCACAATAGCGGTTTCTCCCCCCACGGAAGCCGGCATGAACTACCCCGAATGGATCTGGCACAACGGCGCGATCAAGCACTGGGCCGAAGCCACTACCCACGTGATGTCGCATGCGCTGCATTACGGCTCGTCGGTGTTCGAAGGCATCCGCAGCTACGACACGCCCAACGGCCCGATGATCTTCCGCCTGAGCGAGCACAACACGCGTCTGTTCGCCTCGGCCAAGATCTACGACATGCCGATGCCGTACACGGTCGAGCAGGTCAACCAGGCCTGCCGCGACGTGCTCAAGGCCAACAACTACACCACCGACTACCTGCGTCCGGTCGCCTATCGCGGCCTGGGCGGTTTCGGCCTGTCCGCGGACACCCCGACCGACATGGCCGTGGCGACCTGGAAGATGGGCCAGTACCTGGGCGCCAGCGTGCTCGAGCAGGGCATCGACGCCTGCGTCTCCAGCTGGCAGCGCTTCGCGCCCAACACCATCCCGGCCGGCGCCAAGGCCGGCGGCAATTACCTGTCCGGCCAGTTGGTCGCGCGCGAAGCGCGTCGCCTGGGCTTCGGCGAGGGCATCGCGCTGGCCTCCACCGGCCTGCTGTCCGAAGGCGCGGGCGAGAACCTGTTCCTGATCTTCGACGGCGCGCTGCACACCACGCCGGTCAGCGCCGCGCTGCTCAACGGCATCACCCGCAACACCATCATCACCCTCGCCCGCGACGCCGGTTACACGGTGGTCGAGCGCGACCTGCCGCGCGAGTACCTGTACCTGTGCGACGAGCTGTTCATGTGCGGCACCGCCGCCGAGATCACGCCGATCCGTTCGGTCGACGGCCGCCAGGTCGGCGCCGGCAAGCCCGGCCCGGTCACGCAGCGCATGCAGGAACTGTTCTTCGGTCTGTTCAGCGGCAAGACGCCGGACAAGTACGGCTGGCTCGAGCGCGTCGACTGAGCGCAATGCGCGTCCCCGCTTCGGATGAGGCGGGGACCGCAAGCGGCGAGCGATGGCGTCGCCGCACGGCCGCGCCGCGACGCGGCACTTAGACCAGGGCGCCGGTGGCCCCGAAGGTCAGCGTGGCCACCACGCCCTTCTCCTCGCCCGGTTTGACCCGCACGTCCCAGCCGTAGAGCTCGCACAGGCGGCGCACGATCGACAGGCCGATGCCGCCGCCCTGCGAATGGCCGGCATGGGTGCCGCGGTAGCCGCGCTCGAACAGCTTGGCCGCGTCCTCGGCGCTGAGGCCGGGGCCGGAGTCGATCACCTCCACCGAGCGCGAATGCAGGCGCACGATCACCTCGCCCTGCGTGGTGTACTTGACCGCATTGCCGATCAGGTTGCCCAGCGCCACCGCCACCGCGGCTTCCGGCGCGTCCACGGTCAGGCCGCGTTCGCCTTCCACGCGCAGGTCCAGCGGCTTGCCGGCAAGCTGGGCGCGGTGCGCGTCCAGCAACTGCTCGGACAGGCGCGCGATATCGGTGGCGCCGTGCCCGCGTTCGTTGCGCGACAGCAGCAGCAAGGCGCTGATCAGGTCGGTGCATTGCTGCTCGGCGCGCTGGATGCGGGCCAGGCGGATGCGGGTCTTCTCGTCCAGGTCCGAACGCGTGAGCAGCAGCTCGACCGCGCCGCGGATCACCGCCAGCGGCGTGCGCAGCTCGTGGCTGACGTCGGCGTTGAATTCGCGGTCGCGCTGGACCACGTCGGTCAGCCGCTCGGCGTAATCGTCCAGGGCCTTGGCCAGCTCGCCGACCTCGTCGTCGGGGAAGTGCGTGGCCAGGCCTTCGGATTGCGAGCTGCGTCCGGACAGGCGCAGGCGCCGCGCCAGCTCCGACACCGGGCTCATCACGCGCGAGGCCGCCCACCAGCCCACCAGCAGCGACAGCACCGTGAACACCAGCACCGAACCGTAGATCGCGCGGTTGAACTGCTTCTCGCCGCGCGTGGCCTGGGTCATGTCGTAGGCGAGGAAGAACCACACCTCGGGCGTCTTACGCACCGCCAGCTTGTAGGAGAACGGCACCCCGTCCTCCTCCTTGCCGGTGATGTTGTGCAGGCCGTCGGGCAGGTCGTACCAATCCGGCTGCGACACCCGCAAGGCCTCGAAGTCGGCGCGCTTCACCACCTGCCCGTACATCTGCTGCACGGGCACGTCGACGTTCTTGGGATTCTTGGCGTAACGCGCCGCGTACTGATCGATGTTGCGGCTCATCAGGTCGACGATGAGCTGCTCCTCCACCCGCGTGCGCGTCCAGTTGGTCGCGAACGCGAACAGCGTGGTCAGGCCGAAGCCGAGCAGCACGAACGACAGGATGATGCGGCTGCGCAAGCGCCGCCGGTAGCGAACCCGTTTCTTGCGCCGCTCGGGCGCGGGCGATTCCCCTGTCGCCACGCGATCAACCGTTCTCGGGCGCCGCGATGCGGTAGCCGATGCCGTGACGGGTCTGGATCAGCGGCGTATCGAAGGGCTTGTCCACCACCGCGCGCAGGCCGTGGATGTGCACGCGCAGGCTGTCGGAGTCGGGCAGTTCCTCGCCCCAGACGCGGGTTTCCAGTTCCTGGCGCGTGACCACCGCCGGCGAGGCTTCCATCAGCGCCTGCAGGATCTTCAGCGCGGTCGGGTTGAGCTGCAGCAGCTTGCCCTGGCGACGCACTTCCAGCGTGTCCAGGTTGTATTCCAGATCGGCGGCGTTGAGCACCCGGGTCTGCACGCCACGGCCGCGGCGCGACAGCGCGTTCAAGCGCACTTCCACTTCCTGCAGCGCGAAGGGCTTGATCAGGTAGTCGTCGGCGCCGGAGTCGAAACCGGCCAGCTTGTTGTCCAGGCTGTCGCGCGCGGTCAGCATCAGCACCGGGGTCTGCTTGCGCGCTTCGTTGCGCAGCTTGCGGCAGACCTCCAGGCCGTCCAGGCCGGGCAGATTCAGATCGAGCACGATCGCGTCGAAGTCGTGCACCACCGCCAGGTGCAATCCGGTGATGCCGTCGGCGGCGAAGTCCACGGTGTGGCCGCGGTCCTCGAGAAAATCGCCGAGATTGGCGGCGATGTCCTGGTTGTCTTCGATGACGAGTATGCGCATTGGACCTTCCTGTTTGTGCCTTCGACCGTGGCGGCCGCGGCAAGGTTCCTGAACTCGGCGGCGGCGCCGCGCGCCGGAGCGGAATGAAGACGAAGCAGCGAGTGCCACGATTCTGCCAGAGCCCGCGCTATGCGCTTCTCACCTGCTCGTGACGGACCATCGCCGGCAAACAAAGGCCCAAGCGCGGGGCCACCGCGCCTGGGCCAAAAGGGTATTGCCCCGATTACCGTAACCTGCTTCGACCAGATCGCTGACTTGGAAGAGCGGCATGCTGCGGTCCGGACACGCTACGCGGAAATCGATTAAACGGCTGTTAAAACGAATGTTATTTATTTGTTAATAGCAACCCGAAATCGCAATTTGTTCAGGTCCGCGCCGGCCCGGCTGGCAAAGCCCGGGACCTACGACAGGGGGCGTTGGCCGACGAATCAGCCGGTTACAGGGCGTTCGCGGCAGATCGCGGCAAAAATCGAAAATGAGCGGTCCGTCACTATTTCTTGACTGCCGCCCGTCGGGCCGAACGCCGCTTCATACGGCTGGCGACGTAGGCGATGATCTCGCCGGCCACGTCCACCCCGCTGGCCTCCTCGATGCCCTCCAGGCCCGGCGAAGCGTTGACCTCCAGCACCAGCGGGCCGCGATCGGAACGGATCAGATCGACGCCGGCCACGCCCAGGCCGAGCACGCGCGCGGCGCGGATCGCCACGTCCTGCTCGGCCGCGCTCGCTTTAACGCCCTTGGCGGTGCCGCCGCGGTGCAGGTTGGAGCGGAAGTCGCCCTTGGGCGCCTGACGCTTCATCGCCGCGACCACCTTGCCGCCGACCACGAAGCAACGCAGGTCCGCGCCCTTGGCTTCGGCGATGAACTCCTGCACCAGGAAGTTGGCGTACAGCCCGCGCAGCGCCTCGATCACCCCGCGCGAGGCCGACAGCTTTTCGGTCAGCATCACGCCCGCGCCCTGGGTGCCTTCGTTGAGCTTGATCACGTGCGGCGGCGGACCCAGCATCGACAACAGGTCGGCGGTATCGTCGGGGTTGTCGCCGAACACCGTCGCCGGCAGGCCGATGCCCTCGGCCGCGAGCAACTGATGGCTGCGCAGCTTGTCGCGCGCGCGCAGGATCGCGTCGGAGGAGTTCGGGCTGTAGGTGTCCATCAGCTCGAACTGGCGCAGCACCGCCGAACCGTAGCGGGTGATGGACGCGCCCACGCGCGGGATCACCGCGTGGTAGCCGGAAATCTCCCGGCCCTTGTAGTGCATCTCGAACCCGTCCGAGGCGATGCGCATGTAACAGCGCAGCGGGTCCAGCACCCGCACGGTGTGACCGTGCTGACGCGCGGCCTCGACCAGACGCCGGGTCGAATAGAGCTTGGTGTTGCGCGACAGGATCGCGAGCTTCATGGCGTGGGGATGTCCGAATAGGGGGCGGCCGGGGCGGCGGAATTAGGCCCCGCCTTGCCGTGCAGGAACGAGCGAGCCGGGTCGACCGTGAACACCCGCGCCATCGCGGTGCGGCCGAGCAGCATGGGGAAGCGCATGCCGCGACGATCCGCGAGATTTATTTCAATTTCGCGTTCGACCCCGGCCAGACGCAAGCCGGTGCGCACGAACACGCGCGCGCCGCGGTTGCCGCCGGAGTCGGTGACCATGCGCTCGTCGTGGACCGGGACCAAGCATTCCACCGCGCCCGCGCCGACCGCGCCGGGGCTGAGCCGGAAGCCGACCCAGGGCGCGCCGCCCTCGCTGAAGCGCCATTGCGCGTCCACGTGCAGCGCCGAACTGCGCGCGCCGCTGTCGATCTTCGCGCGCAAGGCCGCGACGCCCAACCCGGGCATCGCCACCCATTCCCGCCAACCGAGCACGATACGAGCTGCCATCGCGTCTCCGCCGCGCCGAGGTCGCCCTCAAGAAAAAACAGCGGCCGCCGTTCGGGGGCGCCGCCGTCACTGGTGGCGTCGGAACCGCGATGGGCTCCTGGCCGGAATTGGAGCGGGTGATGGGGATTCAAACCCACCGCCCCTTCGTTCAACCACTTAAACAGTTCAGCGACGCTGCAAACCGCACCATCGCGCCAGATCGTCGAAGGGCCGCACATTAGCGCAGACCCTGCGGCGGCGGCAACCGAAGGTTGCGGGAATCAGACCATCCTCGGCCCTTTCGGCGCGGGGTCTTCCAGGCCGCGCGTAGCCTGCGCCTGAGCGTCCTGCCTGTGATTGCGCTCCAGCGCCTGACGTTGATCGATGGCCGCCACGTTCTCGCTGCTGCAAGCCAGGCTCTGACCGGCCAACTGAGCCACATCGCCCATCGCCTTCCTCGCCCAAGGTGCGCAGAGGTCCCCGGTATCCGTCATCCCGACCTTGGTTCCGTCCGCGGTGAACCGTGCCGCACCGATCGCGTCCAGACCGCGCTCGCGCGCTTTCTCCACCAAGCCACCGGCCAACTGGCGGCTGATCTCGTCCGAAAGCCGTCCAAGTTGCGCGTCCCGCTCGCCGACCGCACGCAAGGCGGCCAAGTACATGTCGTGGCTCGGGTGCGACGGATCGTCCAGCATCAGCACCCTTTGCCGAACCGGCACTCTCCTCACGTTCAATTCGAGATCGTCCGGTGGCTCCACCCGACCACCGCCGTCGGGCGTCACGGGCGCGCCTGGCTGCGGCGGCAATGCCGCTTGCGGCCCGCCAGGATCGCGTTCCTGTGTGTGGCCGGCGTGAGTCTCCCACTGGGGCGCTCTTCCGGAGCGGGAAGGGTCGGAAGGCGGGCGTAGGCCATACCGTGGATCGCCAGGCGCGAGCGGCTCGCCCTGCCCTGCCCGCATCATTCCCAAGACGCCCTCCGCTATCACGGCTCCCTCGGGCCGAGCATCGCCGACACCTTGCACGCGGCGATTGATGTGGGTCGCCTGCTGCCAGGTCGCGAGGTCGATATCGCCGGTTTGCAGCAACCCATGGTCCTGCTGGAATGCGATGACCGCCGCTTGAATCTCAGGGCGATACACCCCGTCCGCCTCGATCGGGCGTCCTCCGACGGCTCGATAACCGTCCGCCGCCAAAGCCGCCTGCGCATCGCGAACGCGCTCGCTCGTTTCCCCTATCCGCGCGACTCCGTCGTCCACTGTCGGCCTAGGTCCGATGCCCCTACGGAACTCTGCCTGTATAGGTAAGCGCCCCTCCGACAAGTCACTGATGTAGTTTTGGTACTGCTGGTAGTAACGAGTATCCATGTCCAGGTGCACATGGATAGATCGCCCCGCCGGCAGGTTCAAGCCCGAGTTGTTCTGCGTGCCCAAGGACTGTCCGTAGATCACGGTCTCCCCCGCCTCGACCGTAACCGCAGACATATGCCGGACCCTGGCGATGACTTCACCACCTTGACGATCCATGATCTCGACGAAGCCCGCGTTGCGATTGACTGCGTTGACGTAGCCACTCAATGGCGACGGCACATCGACGGCCCTGGCCGATTGACCGGCAGGCGGCTGCGGATCCTCGAGAATGAAGTCCTTTGACATCAGAACCTGATTCGGCCCGAGGTTGCGATACCGGTCGGACTGCGCGTCAATGACTTCCTGGAACTCGCCGCCGATGAACGCGTAGGACCGATTGCCTCCACCGTATCCTGGAAGCATGTCTTCGGCCTGGACGATCTGCCCTTCGCGCATCCGGATGTTGCGATTGCTATGCGGGTGGTGAGTCACCAAATCGTCGAGAGTCTGCGCCTCCTCATTCCGCATGCCGCGATGATCGGAGACCAATTGTTTGACGACATACGCTCTGGGCATTTCCGGCATGGCTACCTCCTGGCTGCCTTCGGCCTTCTCCAAACGGACATTACTGAGCGCGGTACAAGTCGCTCCTTACCTCGCCGCACTTGAAGTACAAAACGCCCCTCGCCTCGGACGAAGAAAACGACTGCCCGTTCCCCGTCAATTCCAAACGTTCCGAGTGCACGACCCCTTGTTCGCCGTCGCTGGGAACGGAGTCGAAGAACATTTGCCCGCTCAATGCCCATGCGCCAGCGGAATTCTTGCGTGCCCGATCCACGCGAAAGAAGTTACCTTCCCCGTATTCCGAGTACCGGTGGACCATGCTCCGGCTAACGACTACTGCGCCCACTAATGGATCCATACCCGTCCGCTCGACCGTCGCAGCATCGATGCTGAGATAGGCTCGGCACGCCGTTCGTCCTTCCGCGCTATCGGCGTACCAGACGCCGCGCAACGCATCCGGCAAGATGGTCCGCTCGCGCTTCGCCGCAGGCACTGCCTTCTCGCCAGAACGGGCGACCTCGGCATGCGCCCCGCACCCGGAAAGCATCGCCCCCATCAGGGCAAGTAGAACTCCGATATCGCGTCTACCACGCCGGCCAGAACTCATCTCGATCTCCTTGTCGGACTCGTCTTTATCTCGAGCTGACTATCCTACTTCCAGTGAAATCGCCGATCGTGAGGCAAAGCGGCCACCTGCACCGATCACCGACCGGCCAAAACAGGCCACTACCTTCTGCACTGGTTTCTTTATGTGCCGAACTGACACATATCGCACCGACCATCGAAGCCGGGCGAACCGGCGCCGCCGACGGCGGAACGAACGCTCGCGCAGGACCTAAAGTTCACGCACCCTAAGCCGCTGGAGCCGCACCTCGCGACTGCATCAGACCCTCGCCCGGTGATGGTCTGACCGCGCCAGCACCAGCAACGTCGCCTTATCGACTGCGGTGGGCGTGCACCCGCCCTTCGCTTCCGTAGCGCGGCCTACCGCGACCAACGTTTGACGCAGACCGCATCCGCGGCGGCTGCGAACTTAGTCAAGGCCGCCTCGTCCGCGACATGCGGAGGCGGCAATCGCATCGTCTTCAGCTCGGGAATCCCGGTCGTCGTGGCCGCCTGATTGAGCGCGAACACGCCCTGCGGCGTGGCGATCGTGTTCGCATAACCTCTCGGCCGGCAGGTCAACGTCGCCCGATCGAAAGGCAGCGGCCAGGCGTGCTTGAACGCGGCCTTCCGCACGACTATCGCGGCCTCAGGCACGCTCTCGGTCGCCAGCGCGACGGCGGGCAGCAGAACAGCGAACGCGAGCGCTGCGGCAAGTGCAAGGCGATCGTTCATGTCCATCCTTCCTTGGTGACGAAGCCGATGGCGATTATCGCCATGGATGCCGTGCGCGGCATAGAAGCACAAAGCCCCGGCCAACGGCCGTGAGGCCGATGCGATCGTGAAGGGATGCGATTCGCGAGGCCGGCGACGCGGCCAGCGCCCCGCCCGCGTCAAAACAGCGGCGGCGGCGGAATCGAGCGGGTGATGGGAATCGAACCCACGCTAGCAGCTTGGGAAGCTGCAGTTCTACCATTGAACTACACCCGCATGCGGCGAAGTCTATGCGCGCCTACGCGGGTTGGCAAACCGCGCGGGCCCGGCGGGCCCGCGCGGTGCGGTGCGGTCGCGGCGCTTAGAAGCCGGCGCCGATGGTGGCGAAGACGGTGGCGTGGTTGCCGCCGGCCTGGCCCACGGTGACGCTGCTGCCGATGTTGGCGTCCAGCCCGAACAGCTGGGTGCGCGCGCCGATCAGCAAGGTGCCGTAGCTCTGGTCGAAGTCGTGGCCGGGCACGGCGTAGGGCGCGGTGCTGGGCATCGACTGCAGGCGCGCGAACACTTCCTTGTCGGCGTCCTCGAACTCGCGGTCGTAGGTCAGACGCGCGTAGGGCTTGAGGTGGTCGTTGATCGCGTAGCTCACCTGCCAGCCGGCGCTGCCGATCAGCGAATCGAAGTTCTGATCGTTGTAGGCCAGCGAGGTCGCCAGGGCGGCGTCGCTTTCCTTGTAGCCGTCGACGTCGATGTTCTGCGCGACCAGGCCGATCACCGGGCCGTGACGCAGCGCGCCGTCGCCGAACTCCCAACCGGCGTTGATCGCGGCGGTGATGTTCTGGCCGTCGGTGGAACCGCTGTGCACGCGGCTGGTCGGGCCGAGTACGACGCGGCGGTCGATGTCGTAGTCGACCTTGGTCCAGCTCAGCTGGCCGTTGACCCAGGCATTGGCGCCGTACCAGGCGGCGAAGCCGCCGAGGGTGGCGTCGCTCTGGTCGAACTCGCCGCCGTTGCGGCCGAAGTCCATGCTCTGCTTGCCGAAGCCGGCGAAAGCGCCGAACACCCAGCTGCCGCTGGTCCAGTCGACGACGCCGGTGATGCTGGGGCCGCTGCCGTCGTAGACGTCGCCCTTGCCGTAGCGCTGGAAGTCGCCGCGCGCGTCGGCCCACCAGCGCGTGCCGTCCTCGGGCTTGGCGCCCAGGTGATTGGCGACGCGGTCGGCGCGCGAGCGGCCGACCATGGATTCGGAGTTCGGCAGCAGCGCGATCTGGCGCGGCGCTTCCAGGATCGACACCGCGTAGTCGCCGAGGATCTTGTGCGCGCGTGAGGACGGGTGCACGCCGTCGGCGAAGGCGTAGGTGTCCGGCGCGTTCGGGTTGGCGTAGTTGAGCGGGCTGCAGGTCAGCGAGGATGCGGTGATCTGCGGGTTGCAGGCGGTGCCGGTGACATTGGTGATGCCGTACGGCGCCGGGTTGGCGGTGATCTCGCGCAGCAGGTTGAAGGTGTCGAGCGGGATCACGCGATAGCCGGCCGTGGCCAGGCCGCCGAACAAGGCGTTGTTGTAGGTGGTCGACAGCTGCGTGCCCGCGGCCTGATTGGCGGCGCCGCCGGCGCGGAACTGCGGGGTCAGGCCCAGGTCCGGAATGGTCGGGACCAGGATGTACTTGGCGCCGGCGTTGGTCAGCGCGCCGACCACGCCGATCTGCGAGGCGACCGCGGTGCCGATGGTGGTCGGCGATGCGCCGCCGGCGACCGCGAACAGGTCGTTGGCGCCGCCCCAGACGGTGTACAGCGCGCGCGAGTCGGCGCGGCCGCCGTTGGCGGCGAGGTAGTTGGTGGCCTGCGTGGCCAGCGACGGAATCGGGCCCAGCGCGCCGCTGGTGTTGGTGCCGGTGCGGGCGCCGCCGACGGCGTAGTTGGTGCCGCCCTGGTTGGCGCTGGTGGCGTTGGTGCCGTAGTAGTCGGCCAGATACTCCGACCAGACCAGGCCCGGGTTGGTGGTGAAGCGGCCCAGCAGGGCGCCGTTCGGACCCACGGCCTGGACCAGCGCCGGACGGAAGTGACCCGAGTCGGTCAGGCTGTCGCCGAAGAAGATGGTCTGCGAATAGGTCTGGGCGAAAGCCGGTGCGGCCGCCAGCGCCAGGGCGGCGGCGAGCACGGTGCGAACGGGTTTGATCATGGGATTCCCTGCAGATCTGGAGTGGACGGAAGGTTCGGGGCGAGACGTTTGCCGCAGTGCGGCAGTACGCCCGCGGATGGCTCGGCATCGAACCATGCGGCGCTGCGACATACAAGGCGCAGTGCGGCAAAAGTCCACCAGCCGGCGGCCAGCCCGGGCACAGCCGACCGCCCCGCTCTGGCCGCGCGCGTAGCGGCGCGGGACAATAGACGGCATGGACATCACTCTCAATGGCGAGCCGCGCGCGATCGCGGCCGCGACCACGGTCGCGCAACTGCTGCTGGACGAGGGCCTGGGCGAACGCCGGGTCGCGGTCGAGGTCAACGGCGAAATCGTCCCGCGCGGCGCCCACGCCGCGCATGCGCTGGGCGCGGGGGACAAAGTGGAAATAGTGCATGCGCTGGGGGGTGGGTGAGCCGATGCGCTTACGTGCCACTGGCTCGTGCATCGGCGAACGCCCGGCCAGGGATGGCCGGGCCGGACGATCCGAAGCCGAGAAGTAGCGTCATGGATGGCAACGCGTAGCCACCCGAAGCGACGCCGGCCACGGCGCAACGCCCCCAACCCAAGCCCACAGCGCTCGCGCAGCCCCCGATCGCGGCTCACGCCGCTCCTACCCCAAAGCCGAGCCCCGCGGGCCTGAAAAACCCCTGACGCAACGCTCCCGCGATCACCCCGCGCCCCGGCCTATCGTTCATAATTCCGCACATGACGACCCCCCTCGCTGCAGACCCGCTGGTCATCGCCGGCAAGCCCTACCGTTCCCGCCTCCTCACCGGCACCGGCAAGTTCAAGGACCTGAACGAGACCCGCCTGGCCACCGAGGCCGCCGCCGCCGAAATCGTGACCGTGGCGATCCGCCGCACCAACATCGGCCAAAGCCCGAACGAGCCCAACCTGCTCGACGTGCTGCCGCCGGACCGCTACACCCTGCTGCCCAACACCGCCGGCTGCTACAACGTCGACGACGCGGTACGCACCTGCCGCCTGGCGCGCGAGCTGCTCGACGGCCACAAGCTGGTCAAGCTGGAGGTGCTGGGCGACCAGCGCACCCTGTTCCCCGACGTGGTCCAGACCCTGGCCGCGGCCGAGATCCTGGTCAAGGACGGCTTCGACGTGATGGTCTACACCTCCGACGATCCGATCCTGGCCAAGCGCCTGGAGGAAATCGGCTGCGTGGCGGTGATGCCGCTGGCGGCGCCGATCGGCTCGGGCCTGGGCGTGCAGAACAAGTACAACCTGCTGGAGATCGTCGAGAACGCGAAGGTGCCGATCATCGTCGACGCCGGCGTGGGCACCGCCTCCGACGCGGCGATCGCGATGGAGCTGGGCTGCGACGGCGTGCTGATGAACACCGCCATCGCCGGCGCGCGCGATCCGATCCTGATGGCGCACGCGATGAAGCTGGCGGTGGAAGCCGGCCGCGCCGCGTTCAAGGCCGGCCGCATTCCGCGCAAGCGCTACGCCAGCGCGTCCTCGCCGGTCGACGGTCTGATCGACTGATGACCGATCCGTTCTCCAGCGACGGCGCCAAGACCCCGCCCAAGCCGTTCACGGTCGAGGAAGGCCGGCGCCAGGTGCGCAGCTTCGTGCTGCGCCAGGGCCGCTTCACCCCGGCCCAGCAGCGCGCGTTCGACGAGCTGTGGCCGCGCTTGGGCATCGACTACCAGGGCGCGCCGCGCGATTACGATGCGATCTTCGGCCGCAAGGCCAAGCGCGTGATGGAAATCGGTTTCGGCAACGGCGACGCTCTGCGCTACGCCGCCCAGCACGACCGCGAACGCGACCTGATCGGCATCGAGGTCCACGCTCCCGGCGTCGGTCGCCTGCTCAACGCGCTGGCCGCCGACGGCAGCGACCACGTGCGCCTGTACCACCACGACGCGGTCGAAGTGCTGAACAACGAAGTCGCCGACGGCTCGCTGGACGAGGTCCGCATCTACTTCCCGGATCCCTGGCACAAGAAGCGCCACAACAAGCGCCGCCTGGTCCAGCCCGAGTTCGCGCAGCTGCTGGTGCGCAAGCTCGCCGCCGATGGCCGCTTGCACCTCGCCACCGATTGGCAGGACTATGCGGAACAGATGTGGGACGTGCTGGATGCGACCCAGGGCCTGAGCAACCGCGCCGGCGCGCGCGGCACGGTGCCCCGGCCGGACTGGCGCCCGCAAACGCATTTCGAGACCCGCGGCCAGAAACTCGGCCACGGCGTCTGGGACCTGCTCTACGACCGCCGCTGACGAGCCCCCGACCGATCCGGCATGGATACCGCGCTGACGCTCACCACCGACATGAAGCTCGTCCTCGGGCTGGTGGGCTTCACGATGGCGATGTTCCTGTTCGAACGCATCCGCGCCGACGTGGTCGCGCTGGTGGTGCTGGTGCTGCTGGGCCTGTCGGGCCTGGTCGAACCCGACGAACTGTTCAACGGTTTCTCCGGCAACGCGGTGATCAGCATCATCGCGACCATGATCCTGGGCGCCGGCCTGGACCGCACCGGCGCGCTCAACCGTCTGGCCGGCTGGCTGCTGCGGCGCGCGCACGGCGTCGAGCAGCGCCTGCTGCTGCTGACCACCGCGGTCGCCGGGCTCAATTCCTCGTTCATGCAGAACCCGTCGGTGATGGCGCTGTACATGCCGGTCGCCGCGCGGTTGTCCTCGCGCACCGGCCTGTCGCTGCCGCGCCTGCTGCTGCCGATCGCGGCGGCCATCGTGATGGGCGGCGCGCTGACCATGGTCGGCAACTCGCCGCTGATCCTGCTCAACGACTTGCTGCTCAACGCCAACAGCAACCTGCCCTCGGGCGCGGCCACCATCGAGCCGCTGAAGATGTTCGCGCCGCTGCCGATCGGCCTGGCCCTGCTGGCCGCGTCGCTGGCCTATTTCCATTTCTTCGGCGACAAGCTGCTCAAGGACGACAGCGACAAGGGCGCGACTCCGGCGCGCACCCAGAGCTATTTCGCCAAGGCCTACGGCATCGAGGGCGACGTCTACGAACTCACCGTCACCGCCGACAGCCCGCTGGTGGGCATGTCGCTGGGCGAGGCCGAGGCGCTGCGCGGCGCGCCGCTGCTGCTGGCGTTGAAGAGCGACAACGAATCGCGGCTGTCGCCGCCAGCCGACACCCGCATCTGGGTCGGCAGCGTGCTCGGCGCGATGGGCCCGAAGCAGCACGTCGCCGATTTCGCCCAGAACCATTTCCTGCGCCTGTCCTCGCGCCTGCGCACCTTCGGCGACCTGTTCAATCCCAGCCGCGCCGGCATTTCCGAGGCGGTGATCCCGGCCACCTCCGGCTACATCGGCAAGACCGCCGGCGACCTGCATCTGCGCAAGCAGGCCGGCCTGAGCCTGCTGGCGGTCAACCGCGACAAGCAGGTGCTGCGCGAGAACGTGCGCAACGTACCGCTGCGCGCCGGCGACATGCTGGTGCTGCACAGCATCTGGACCGACCTGGCCGATGTCGCCGCCAGCAAGGACCTGGTGGTGGTCACCGACTACCCCAAGGGCGAGCAGCGTCCGCACAAGCTCAAGCTGGCGCTGTCGATTTTCGCCGTGGCCATGCTGCTGGCGCTGTCGTCGCGGCTGCCGGTGTCGATCGCGCTGATGACCGGCGTGGCCGGCATGCTGATCGCGGGCGTGATCAACATCGACGAAGCCTATTCGGCGATCAATTGGAAGACCGTGTTCCTGATGGCCTGCCTGATTCCGCTGGGCTGGGCCATGGACTCCAGCGGCGCGGCGGCGTGGATCGCCGGCCACACCATCGAGCGCCTGCCCTCGGGCACGCCGATATGGTTGCTGGAGCTGCTGATCGGCCTGCTCACCACACTGTTCTCGTTGGTGATCAGCCACGTCGGCGCGACCATCGTGGTCGTGCCGCTGGCGGTGAATCTGGCCCTGGCCGCGGGCGGCAACCCGACCGCGTTCGCGCTGATCGTGGCGCTGTCGGCCTCGAACAACTTCATGACCGCGTCCAATCCGGTGATCTCGATGATCACCGGGCCGGCCGGCTACAGCGGCAAGGAGCTGTGGAAGATCGGCGCGCCGCTGTCGCTGATCTACACGCTGATCGCGGTGCTGATGGTGAATCTGTTGTTTTGGGGGAAGTGAGGCAGGGGCAAGGGCAACAGCAAATCCCCCCTGGCCCCCTTTTTCAAAGGGGGGAACCGGTGCGCCGGCGCACGAGTAAATCGAGAGGTCGAAGAGGCATCGCAATCCGACCGCACCCGTCTCAAGCCGAAGGGGTTCCTCGCCTTTGAAAAAGGGGCTAGGGCGGATTTGCTTCTAACGCCTCAAGCCAGCCAAACCGCCCCATCGCGCACCGCCACCGCGATCGCGCGCAGCGCCTCGCCGCGGCAGGGGCCGGCCACGCAGGTGCCGCCGCCCAGTTCGAAGCTGGCGCCGTGCGCCGCGCACACCAGCAGCCCGTCCTTGCTCTTGAGGAACTGGCCCGGCGCCCAGTCCAGGCGTCGGCCGGCGTGCGGACAGATGTTGAGCCAGGCGCGCACGCCGGTTTCGTCGCGATACAGCAACAGCGACTCGGCGTCGCCGTCGATGCTGGCCTCGGCCTCGGCGAAACCGCCCACGGCGATGCGTTCCAGCGAAATCAAGGGCTGCGCCGCCGAGCCGCCGGCTTCGGCATGGTTTAACGAAGTTCTCACACCCTCGTCCATCGCTGGTCCGATACTCGCCTGTCCGGCCTGTTGCCGCATTGTGTCACGACGCAAGAAATGTTCGCCCACAGCTTCCGCTTCGACCACCAACACTTCCAAAAGCGCATGCGCAACGCCTTCGAGCCGCGCAAGCCGCGCCACCGGCTGCTGCGCTTCGTCGTCGGCGTGCTGGGCCTGGGATTGCTGGCGCTGCTGGTGATGTTCAGCGTGGTGATCGGCGCGGCCATGATCGCCGCCGGCATCGTCTACAAACTGTGGAAGCGCCGCGGCCAGCCAGTGGCGGCGCGCGATCCGCGCATCGTCGAAGGCGAGTACCGCGTCGTCGATGCGGCCCGCATCGAACGCGGCGACACCACCCGACCCCTGTAAGGCCCGCAATGACCGATGTGATCGCGGCACCGCCGCAGCCCCGTATTCCGGTCCGCGGCGGCGGACAGTTCCCGGTCCGCCGCATCTACTGCGTCGGTCGCAATTTCGCCGAGCATGCGCGCGAGATGGGCGCCGCCGTCCCCACCTCGGCCGCCGATCGCGGCCGGCCGGTGTTCTTCCTCAAACCCGCCGATGCGATCGTGCTCGACGGCCGCGTGCCCTACCCGCGCGGCACCCAGGACCTGCACCACGAGGTCGAGCTGGTGGTGGCGCTGGGCCGCGACGCGCCCGCCGGCGAACTCGATCCGGCCGACGCCGCGCCGCTGATCTTCGGCTACGCGGTCGGCCTGGACCTGACCCGCCGCGACCTGCAGGCCGCGGCCAAGGCCAAGGGCCTGCCCTGGGACACCGGCAAGGCCTTCGACCATTCCGCGCCGGTCAGCGCGATCGTGCCGGCGGCCGAGGTCGGCGAGCTCGGCGCGCGCGCGCTGACCCTGGAAGTCAACGGCCAGCCGCGCCAGCGCGGCACGCTCGACGATCTGGTCTGGAACGTGCCCGAGATCCTGCACGAGCTGTCGCGCCTGTACGCGCTGCGGGCCGGCGACGTGATCTTCATGGGCACGCCGGCCGGCGTGGCCGCGCTGCAGCCCGGCGACCGCTACCACGCCGTGCTCGAAGGCGTGGCCGAATTGGACGGCCAGATCGCGCCGGCGACGGTATAGTCGGGCACTAGGCACCCCCGTGCCGTTCATCCAGGGAGACCCGCCATGGGCATGATCAGCGAGTTCAAGGAATTCATTTCGCGCGGCAACGTCGTCGACCTCGCCGTGGGCGTGGTGATCGGCGCGGCCTTCGGCAAGATCGTCACCGCCCTGGTCGACGGCATCGTGATGCCGCTGATCGGTTTCCTCAGCGGCGGCGTCAGCGTCAGCGACTGGAAGTACGTGCTCAAGCCCTCGCAGCTGGATGCGGCCGGCAAGGAAGTCGCGGCCGAAGTCGCGATCAAGTACGGCCTGTTCCTGCAGACCGCCATCGACTTCCTGCTGATCGCGTTCGTGATCTTCCTGGTGCTGAAGGCCTACAACAAAGTGCGCAAGCCGGCCGAAGCCGCGGCCACGCCCGAGGACATCGTGCTGCTGCGCGAGATTCGCGATTCGCTGAAGAAGTAAGCGTCGCACCGGCAGGACATCCGCAACGGCCGCCTAGCGCGGCCGTTGCGCTGTGTGGCGCGGCCTTGCTTTGCTTTCTGTGGGAGCGGCGTGAGCCGCGATCGGCAGCCTGCGCTGCCTCACGACCGACGCAATCGCGGCTCACGCCGCTCCCACAGAAAGCTCAGCTCGCGAATCCGAGGGCGCCGATCCCGTCCCAAAGCCGGCACCGATGCCCGTTCGCCAACGATACGAAAGCACCGCTTCGGCAAACTTTCGCGCCAGCCTCAAGCGCGGCGATAGCCAGCGACAAAAATCGCTCAAGTCCGGCGTGACTTGAGGCATGCAAGGACGCGCGCGCGGATTGCTAAGCTCGTCGTTTCGTCCATGCAGCTGGGGAGTTGGGAATGCGTGCACCGTTGTGGGCGGCCATGGCCGTCGTCCTGTCCGTCTCGTCGTTGGCCGGCCCGCTGTTCGCCGCCGAGCGCGAAACCCGCATCCCCGAGGCCGCGATCGCCAACGTCGCGCAGCTGCGCGAGCGCGCGCTGGCCAGCGACCTGGGCTACCGCATCACCGAATCGCTGACCACCGAAGTCGGCCCGCGCCTGGCCGGCAGCGAGGCCGACGCACGCGCGGTCGCCTGGGCGCAGGCCAAGTTCCGCGAGCTGGGTTACGACAAGGTCTGGCTGGAGCCTGTGACGTTTCCCAAATGGGAACGCCGCAGCGAACACGCCGCCGTCCTGGGCGCGCACGGCCAGCCGCTGACCCTGACCGCGTTGGGCGGCAGCCCGGGCGGCACGGTCGAGGGCGAGATCGTGCGCTTCGCCGACCTGGCGGCGCTGGAAGCGGCGCCGGCCGGCTCGCTGGCCGGCAAGATCGCCTTCGTCGACTACCGCATGCAGCGCGCGCGCGACGGCGCCGGTTACGGCCCGGGTTCGCGTGTGCGCAGCCGCGCGCCGTCGGCGGCGATCCGCGCCGGCGCGGCCGCGATGCTGATGCGTTCTGCGGGCACCGATTCGCACCGCGCGCCGCACACCGGCATCACCCGCTTCGACGAAGGCCTGACCCCGATCCCCTCCGCCGCCCTGGCCGCGCCCGACGCCGACCAGCTCGCGCGCCTGGTCGCCAAGGGCCCGGTGAAGGTGCGCGTGGCGCTGGACTGCGGCTGGAACGGCACGGCCACCTCGCACAACGTGATCGGCGAGATCCGCGGCAGCAAGAAGCCCGACGAAGTGGTGGTGATCGGCGGGCACCTGGACTCCTGGGATCTGGGCACCGGCGCGATCGACGACGGCGCCGGCGTCGGCCTGACCATGGCCGCGGGCAAGCTGATCGGCGAGATGAAGCAGCGCCCGGCGCGCAGCGTGCGCGTGATCGCCTACGCCAACGAGGAACAGGGTCTGTACGGCGGCAAGGCCTATGCGGCCGAACACGCCAAGGCGGTGGCCAAGCATCAGATCGGCGCCGAGAGCGACTTCGGCGCCGGCCGCATCTACGCCTATTCCAGCTCGGCACCCGCGCACGCGCTGGCCGCCGACAAGCAGATCGCCGAAGCGCTGGCGCCGCTGGGCATCGCCTACACGCCGGGCACCGGCGGCCCAGGCCCGGACATCGGCCCCATCGCCGAGAAGGGCATGGCCTGGGCGCGTCTGGCGCAGGACGGCAGCGACTACTTCGACCTGCACCACACGCCCGACGACACCTTCGACAAGATCGATCCGCAGGCCCTGGCGCAGAACGTCGCCGCGTACGCGGTGTTCGCGTACCTGGCCGCGTCCGCCGATGGCGACTTCGGCAGCCAGCCCAAGGCGGTCACGCCGCCGGCGGAGTAAGGCCCGCGTTTTTCCTTGAGGCGCCGGCGCAACGCCGGCGCCGTTATCGAGGTCCGCCGCCATGCAAGCCGCTTCCCCGCCGTACCGCTGTCTGCTCGCCCTGGCCCTGTTGACCGGCGCGCTCGCGCCGCCGCCGGCACGCGCGGAAACCGAAACCGCCGGCGCGGCCACGCCGATCCATCAGCTGCGCATCTACCGCGTCCACGCCGGCAACGAAGGCCCCTTCCACGACCGCTTCCGCGACCATGCGCTGCGGATCATGGCCCGCCACCGTTTCGACGTGGTCGCCACCTGGCAGGCGAAGTCGGACGCCGGCACCGAGTTCGTCTACCTGCTGCAATGGCCGGATGCGGCCGCGATGAAGTCGGCCTGGGACGCGTTCATGGCCGACCCGGAATGGGCGGCGATCAAGAAAGAGACGGGCGCGCGCCACGGCCGCTTCGTCGACGGCATCCAAGACCGCACGCTGCAGCTCACCGACTACTCGCCGCAACGCGGGCTGGCGGACTGAGTTACCGTTCGTCGCTCGGCGCCAAGCCGGCGGTCGCGGCGGTTCACAATCGCCCCCTGGCGGCGTTGCGCGGCGCTTAGACTGGACCGCGCAAGGAACGCCCATCCACCGACCAGGAAACCGCCATGTCCTTCCCGACCGCCGTCAATGATCAGATCACCGACTCCATCACCCAAAGCAACGTCAAAGTCATCGGCGAAGCGCCGGCGATCGCGATGGGTTCGATCTATCAGAGCTTCGCCCACTCCACCGGCATCCTGTTCGAGAACGCGGTCGCCGCGCAGCAGCAACAGAACACGCTGATGCAGGCCGCAGCCAACCAGGGCGTGATGCAGATCTATTCGCTGGACACCACCGCCGACGTGGCCGTCAGCGCCGGGGAGCCGCTGGTGGCGGCGACCCAACAAGCCGCGGTGGAACTGAAGGCCGCGGCCACGGCCGGCGGCGTCAACAGCCAGATCGTCGATGCGTTGAAGTTGAATCTGCACAGCACGCTCGACCACGCCGGCGACTTTTCCTACGCCGCGCGCTGCGTGGCCGATGCGATGCAGGCGGCGCTGCACGGCATCAACGAATCGGCCTACCACGAGGCTTTGCAGTCGTTGCAATTAGCCGCGACGGCGGTGTGCTTGCGCGCGATGATCGCCCACCCCGAACAGGGCGAGGCGTATGCGGGCGTGTTGGATGCGATTCGGCGTTTGGGATGAGGTGGGTGCGAGAGCAGAAGCAAGAGCAAATCCCCCTAGCCCCCTTTTTCAAAGGGGGGAACGTCAAAGGGGGACACCTATGCCGCCTTTGCTTGTCTTCCCCCTTTGAAAAAGGGGGATTGAGGGGGATTCGCTTTTAACTCCCCCGCGACGCCCACGCCGCCAGAAACACCGCCGTCGCCGCGGCGACGTTGAGGCTCTCGACCTTGCCGCTGCCCGGAATCGACAGACGCAGATCGCAGGCCGCCGCCAGCTCGCGGTCCATGCCCTCGCCCTCGGCGCCGATCACATAGATCAGGCGTTCGGGCAGCGCCGTGGCGAACAGATCGCTGCCGCCGCGCACCACCGTGGCGGCCAGCTTGAAGCCGGCGCCGCGCAGTTGCGCGAACGCGTTGTCCTCGCGCCCCAATCGCACCATCGGCACCGCCTCGGCGCCGCCCTCGGCCACGCGCGCGGCCGCGCCGGACAGCGCCAGCGCAGAGTGCTTGGGCAGCAGCACCGCCGACACGCCGAAATGCGCGGCGGCGCGCAGGATCGCGCCCAGGTTGTGCGGATTACCGACGCCGTCCAGCCACAGCGCGGCCTGCGGGCCGGCGAGCAGATCGCGCAGCCAGGCCGATACCGACAGGGGTTCCTCACGCAGCACTTCGGCCACCACGCCCTCGTGGTGGCTGCTGGCGGCGAGTTTGTCTAGATCGGACTCCTCCACCACGCGGTAACCGACGCGCTGGGCCACGCACCAGGCCAGCAAAGGCTGCAAGGCCGGGATGCGGGCTTCGGTCAGATACAGCTTGCGGATCGCCTGTGGGCGGCGCGCGAAGGTAGCGCGCACGGCATTGAGGCCGTACAGGCGCAGCTCGACGTCGCGCGCGCGGCGCGGTGCGGCCTCGCCCTGCAACTGGCTTTCGTCCAGACGCTCGCCGACCTGGAACCCCTGCCCCGCGCCGCGCGGCGGACGCGGCGCCTGCGGCCGCTCGTCGTAGCGTTGCGGCGGCATGCGTTCGCCGCGCGCGGCCTGCGGCGGGCGCTCGCGCCAGGGCGTGTCGCGGCCGTGCGGCGCGGTGCCGCTGCGTTCGCGTTCGCCGCCGCGCGGCCGCTGCTCGCCGCTGCCGCGTTCGCCGCGGCCAGACCAGGGACCGCCGGCGCGTTCGTCGCGCGCGCCGCGTTCGGGCGCGGGCCGATCCGAACCCGGCCGATCCGGACCGGAGCGCTCGGAACCGGAACGTTCGCGCCCGGGCCCGCGCTCGTCGCGGCCGCCTTCGCGTCGCCAGGGATCGCCGCCACCGGGCGGACGCGGACCACGGGGAGGATTACCGGGAGGATCACGGCGCATCTTGCAGACTCCTTCTTACCTTGGCGAACACGCGCAGATCGTGCAGTTCGCCGTACTTGACCACGGCGCAGCGTTGCGCGCCCTCTTCGATGAAACCGTTCTTCGCCAGCACCCGCGCCGACGCCGGGTTGCTGTCCAACACCGTCGCGCACAGGCGGTACAGGGCCAGCTCGCGCATGACCCAGGGCGCGAACGCGCCGACCACGCGCGTCATCAGACCGCCGTTCCAGTGCGCGCGCCCCAGCCAATAGCCGAGTTCGGCGCCGTGACGGCGCTCGCCCTCGCCCGGCCGCACGCCGATCCCGCCGCAGGCCTGCCCGGCGACTTCGATCGCATAGACCGGATGGGCGAAGTTCACCACCTCGCCGGCCAGGAAACGCTCGCCGTCGGCGCGCGTGTACGGGTGCGGGAAGCGGTCGCTGACGCCGCGTGCCACCTGCGCGTCGTCGGCATGCGCGAGCAGGCTGGCGAGGTCGTCGCCGCGCCACGGGCGCAGGACGTAGCCCTCGCCTGCCGGTGGCAGGCTGGCGACGCGGGTGGCGGGGTTCATGCGACTAGCCTAAATGTGCGACCGTCGTGCTGCAAACCAGGCCAGCGGCGGGGAGCCCGGAGTGAAGACCTATCGGATCGAGGAAGTCCATTGCGGCGACGACGACTGCCTCTGGGTGAGCCTGGGCTTCGTCTCGCCCGACAACCCCCTGGACGTGCTGCATATCGTCTGCGCCTTTGAAGTCGAGCCGCAGGACCGCGAACACGGCATGGACGCGATCTATCTGGAGCGCGACGACCAGAGCCGCAGCGGCTACGGCGGCGCCGACCGCATCCGCGTCGGCGAGCGCGCGGTCGAGTTGCGCTTGAACGCCAGCGGCCGCGACTGCCTGCAATTCGACGACGACCTGTGCCTGCTATGGCCCGATGCGCTGGCCGGCAAGACCGAGGCCTTGCGCATCCTCGAGCGGATGCGCGACTGCGAGAGCGGGCGGGTGCTGGAACGGGTCTGAAGCGCGGCCATAGCGCGGGAGCGGCGCCTGCCGCCCCCGCACGACCTCAGGCGTGACCGCCGGCCTGCGGCGTTTCGCGTTCCAGCTTTTCCAACTCGTGCGCCACCGCTTCCGGCGACTTGGTGTACTTGGCCAGCAGCACGTAGAACGCGGGCACGATGAACAGCGACAGCAGGGTCGAGAACGACACGCCGAAGATCACCACCACGCCGATGGTCGCGCGGCTGGCCGAACCGGGACCGCCGGCCAGCACCAGCGGCAGCGCGCCGACCACGGTGGCGATCGAGGTCATCAGGATCGGGCGCAGGCGCACCGCGGAGGACTCGACGATGGCCTCGTGGATCGCCCGGCCTTCGTCGCGCAGCTGGTTGGCGAACTCGACGATCAGGATGCCGTTCTTGGCCGCCAGACCGACCAGCATGACGATGCCGATCTGACTGAACAGATTGAGCGTGCCGCCGGTCAGGGCCAGGCCGATCAGCGCGCCGAGCACGCCCAAGGGCACCGTCAGCATGATCACGAACGGATGGATGAAGCTCTCGAACTGCGCCGCCAGCACCAGGTACACCACCAGCAAGGCCAGCGCGAAGGTCAGCAGCACCGCGCCGCCGGCGGCCTGGTATTCGCGCGATTCGCCCTTCCAGTCGATCTGCGCCTGATCCGGCAGTTCTTCCTGCACGGCCTGGTTGAGCCAGGTGATCGCATCGCCCATGCGGTAGCCCGGCGCCAGGCCGGCGCTGATGGTGATCGAGCGCAGGCGGTTGAAGCGGTTGAGGCTGCCCGGCTCGGCCAGTTCCTGCAGCGTGACCAGGTTGGACAACGGCACCAGCCCGCCGTCGCGCGCGCGCACCTGGATCGCGGCCAGATCGGCCGGCGACGCGCGCAGGGCGCGGTCGGACTGCACGATCACGTCGTATTCCTCGCCGTTCTGCACGAAGGTGGTGACGCGGCGCGAGCCCATCATGGTTTCCAGCGCATGGCCGATGTCGGTCACGCTGACGCCCAGATCGGCGGCGCGCTGGCGGTCGATCTCCACGCGCATCTGCGGCCGGGTTTCCTTGTAGTCGGAATCGGCGGAGAAGAACCCGGGGTTCTGCTCCATGCGCGCCAGCAGCTTGTCGCGCCACTGCGCGAGTTCTGCGTACTCGGGGCCGCCCAGCACGATCTGGATCGGCTGCCCGCGCGTGCGCACCAGGCCGCCGCTGACCTGCGGCAAGGCGCGCACGCCGGTCAGCTGGCCCAGCTCGCCGCGCAGGCTGTCGGCGACCTGCGCGGTGCTCACATCGCGCTTGTCCCAGTCCTGCAGGAACACCGCGATGCGGCCGGTGTGCATTTCCTCGCTGGCGCCGAAACCGCCGGGCACGCGCGGGTTGTAGCGCTGGATGGTCTGGTCCGGCCCGACGTGCGCGGCGACGATCTTCTCGACCTGCTGCACCTGCTTGACCGTGTAGTCGAAGCCGGCGCCTTCCGGGCCGAGGATGGAAATCTGGAACGAGCCGCGGTCTTCCGGCGGCGCCAGTTCCGAGGGCACGTAACGGAACAGGCCGTAGCTCAAGCCGATCGCGACCAGCATCAGGATGCCGAACAGCCAGGGCCGCTCGACGCTGCGGTCCAGCCAGCGCCGGTAGCGGCGGCTGACGCCGTCCAGTCGCGCGTTGACCCAGCGGTTGATCGGGTTGGACTTCTCGTCCTTGTGCGGGCGCACCAGCTTGGACGACATCATCGGCGTCAGCGTCAGCGCCACGAACGCCGAGATCGCCACGGCGCCGGCCAGCGCCACCGACAACTCGCGGAACAGGCGCCCGGTGTTGCCCTCCATGAAGCCCACCGGCAGGAACACCGCCACCAGCACCGCGGTGGTGGCGATCACCGCGAACGCGACCTGCTTGGTGCCGCGCGCGGCGGCCACCAGTTTGGGTTCGCCCAGGTCGGCGCGGCGCTGGATGTTCTCCAGCACCACGATCGCGTCGTCCACCACCAGGCCGATACACAGCACCAGCGCCAGCAACGTCAGCAGGTTGATCGAGAAACCGAACAGGTACAGCGGAATGAACGCCGCGATCAGACACACCGGCACCGTCACCGCCGGAATCAGCGCGGCGCGGAAACTGCCCAAGAACAACCAGATCACGATCAGCACCAGCACGATGGCCTCGGCCAGCGTGTGGTAGACGCGCTCCACCGCCGATTCGATGAACACCGTGGTGTCGAAGGCGACGAAGATGTCGGTGCCCTGCGGCAGCGACGGGCGAATGGTGTCGGCGGCCTTGCGCACCGCCAGCGCCACGTCGAGGCTGTTGGCGGTGGACGTCTTGACGATGCCCAGGCCGATGTTGGGCTCGCCGTTGCTGCGGTAATAGGCGCGGCGCTCGGCCGAATCCAGCTGGATCTTGGCCACGTCGCCCAGCCGCACCACGTAGCCGTCGGCGCCCTTGCGCAGCGGAATCTGGGCGAAGTCCTCGGGCTTCTGGTAGCTGCGCGCCACGCGCAGGGTGAAGTCGCGCGACTGCGATTCGATGCGGCCCGCCGGCAGCTCGACGTTCTCGGCGCGCAGCGCGGCCTCGACTTCGTTGACGGTGATGTCGCGCGCAGCCAGCGCGTCGCGGTCCAACCAGATGCGCATCGCGTAGCGCTGCTGGCCGCCGATGCGGACCTGGGCCACGCCGTCCACCGAGGACAGGCGGTCGACCACGTAACGCTCCGCGTAGTCGGACAGCTGCAGCGTGTCCATCTGCTTGGAGCTCATGTTGAGCCAGATGATCGGATCGGCGTCGCTTTCGACCTTCTCGATCTGCGGCGGGTCGGCCTCCTCAGGCAAACGGTTGGTGACCCGGCTGACCGCGTCGCGCACGTCGTTGGCGGCGGCCTCGATCTCGCGCTGCAGGGTGAACTCGATGCTGATCGAGGCGCGGCCGTTGACGCTGCGCGATTCGATGGTCTCGATGCCTTCGATGCCGGCCAGCGCGTCTTCCAGCACCTGGGTGATGCGGGTTTCCACCACCGCCGCCGACGCGCCCGGATAGGTCACGTCGACCGAGACGATGGGCGGATCGATCGCCGGCAACTCGCGCAGGGTCAGGCGCGAGAAGGCCATCACGCCCAGGGTGATCAGCAGCAGGCTCATCACGGTGGCGAACACCGGACGGCGGATCGAGAGATCGGAAATGTTCATCGTCGCTCAGCTCCGCGGCGCGCGGACGGTGCGGTGCATGCGCAGGCGCTTACGCATCGCCGGCGCCCTTGGCGGCCGGCGCCGGCTTGGCGCCGCCCTCGGTCACCTTGCTGCCCGGGCGCAGCTTGCCGGTGCCGTCGACCACGACGCGCTCGCCGGCCTTCAGGCCTTCGACGATCTCGGCCAGGCCTTCGCGGCGGGTGCCGATCTTGACGTCGGCGCGCTCGACCGTGCCGTCGGCCTTGACCCGGAACACGTAGGAATCGTTGCCGACCTGCACCACCGAAATTTCCGGGATCAGCAGCGCCTCGCGCTGCGGACGGTCCAGCGTGATCTGCACCAGCATGCCCGGCCGCAGCGCGCGGTCGGCGTTGGCGAAATCGCCGCGCACGGTGATCGCGCGCGTGGCCGGATCGACGCGCGCATCCACGGTGCTGACCTGGCCTTCGAACGCGCGGCCCGGATAGGCCGCGCTGGTGCCGGCCAGGTGCTGGCCGACGCCGATGTTGGCCAGCAGCGTTTCCGGCACCGGGAAGTCGACGTAGACGCGGGCGGTGTCGTCGAGCGTGGCGATGGCCGTGCCCGGCGTGACCAGCGAACCCGGACTGACCTGACGGATGCCGAGCACGCCGCCGAACGGCGCGCGGATCACGCGGTTGTCGAGATCGGCGGCCATCTGCGCCACGCGCGCGCGCGCCGCGTCGCGGGTGGCGCGCTGGGTGTCCAGCGCCGAGCGCGCGATCAGCTGCTGCCCGGCCAGTTCGGTCTGGCGCTGGTACAGGCTTTCGGCTTCCTTGGCGGTGGCCTGCGCCTGCTCCAGCGCGGCCTGCTGCACCTGCCCGGTCAGCGTCACCAGCGGCGCGCCGACGGCGACCACGTCGCCGCTTTCGAAATGCACGCGCTGCACGGTCTCGCTGACTTTGGCGGTCACCGTCACCGATTCACGCGCCTTGACGTTGCCCAGGGCCTGCACGGTGTCGTTCCAGGGCCGCATCGCGGCCGCCTGGATCGTCACCGGTACCGGGCGGTCGCCACCGCCGCCTGGCTGGCCTTTCTCGCCCTTGCCGCAGGCCGCGACGGCGAAGACGACGACGAGCGCGCAGCTGGCGCGGGTGCAAGCTGCACGGAATCCGGGGGCAAGGCGCATGCGGTTCTCTGAACGGGGTACTGAGGGGACTGGAGCGGCGGCCGTCACGGGCGCACCGGGCCCAGCCGGTCGATTCTAGCGGCCCTGCGTTAACGTTCGCGTGGGCCAAAGGTTGACGCGGACGGGGCGCGCGACCGCTGGCGTGGCCGGCTTGCGCCGTCCATCGCGTGTAAGGTTTGCCGAATGTGGCGGGTCGCATCGCGGCCCCGCATCGGGCCGGTGCCGTCGGCGACGGTGGCCGGCCCCGTTCGCCCTGTCCACGCTCACTGCCCTTCCCCCCAGGAGCCTCCCGCCATGATCCACGACAGCATCCTCGACACCATCGGCCGCACGCCGATCGTGCGCCTGCACCGCATCGCACCGCCGCACGTGACCCTGTACGCCAAGGTCGAATCCTTCAACCCCGGCGGCTCGGTCAAGGACCGTCTGGCGATCGCCATCATTCTCGACGCCGAGGCGCGCGGCCTGCTCAAGCCCGGCGACACCGTGGTGGAGGCGACCTCCGGCAACACCGGCGTCGCGCTGGCGATGGTGTGCGCGGCGCGCGGCTACAAGTTCGTCGCGACCATGTCGGAAACCTTTTCGGTCGAGCGCCGCAAACTGATGCGCGCCTACGGCGCCAAAGTGATCCTGACCCCGGCCGCCGAACGCGGCAGCGGCATGGTCCGGCGCGCCGAGGAACTGGCCCAGCGCCACGGCTGGTTCCTCGCCCGCCAGTTCCAGAATCCGGCCAATCCGGCCTATCACCGCCAGACCACCGCCGCGGAAATCCTGCAGGACTTCGCCGGCCGCCGACTCGACCATTTCGTCACCGGCTGGGGCACCGGCGGCACCCTGACCGGCGTCGGCGAAATGCTGAAGCTGGCGCGCCCGGACGTGCGCGTGACCGTGTCCGAACCGGCCGGCGCGTCGCTGCTGAGCGGCAAGGAATGGCAGCCGCACAAGATCCAGGGCTGGACCCCGGACTTCGTGCCCGAAGTGCTCAACCCGCAGGCCGCCGACGCGATCCTGCCGGTGGACGACCTGCTCGCGCGCGACACCGCGCGCCGGCTCGCGGCCGAGGAAGGCGTGTTCGTCGGCATCTCCGCCGGCGCCACCACCGCCGCCGCGCTGGAAGTGGCCAAAGGCGCCGCGCCTGGCTCGGTGATCCTGGCAATGCTGCCCGACACCGGCGAGCGTTACCTGAGCACCATCCTGTTCGAGGGCGTCAACGAAGGCTCCGACGACGAGTGGCTGGCCGGCCTGCCCTGAACCCGTCGCGGATGGCGCCTTCGGCCCGCAACCTGCTGCTGTCCAACGCCGCGACCCTGGTCGCGGCCTTGGCGCTGGGCTGGAACGTGGGCTGGCTGTTGTGGGCGTACTGGATCCAGAGCGTGATCGTCGGCTACTACGCGCGCTTGCGCATGCTGTCGCTGCGCGAGTTCAGCACCGAAGGCTTCACCTCCGGCGGCCAGCGCGTGCCGGAAACCGAGGCCGGCAAGCGATCGACCGCGCACTTCTTCGTGCTGCACTACGGCTTCTTCCACCTGGGCTATCTCGCGTTCCTGTTCGTCCAGCACCGCGTGAGCGGCGCGTTCGACTGGCTGGTGCTGGCCGCCTGCGGCGTGTCGTTCGCGCTCTCTCAGCGCAAGACCTACGAGGTCCAGCACGCGGCCGATCTGCGCGGCCGACCCAACCTGGGCGCGCTGATGTTCACGCCCTACCTGCGCGTGCTGCCGATGCATCTGACCATCCTGTTCGGCGCCGGCGGCCAGGGCACCGCCGCGCTGCTGGTGTTCTGCGCGCTCAAGACCGCGTCCGACCTGGGCCTGGACGCGATCGACCGGCGCATGGCCGAGCGCTCGGCGGCGAAGCGTCCGGCTACGGTGACGCGCGGCGAGGAGTAGCGATACCGGCGTCGCCTCGACCTCGCAGGATGCGGTGAGCGCAGCGAACCGCATCATCGCGACGCAGCCACGCATGGCGGATGCGCACGTGGCGGGCTTACAACCAGCCCGCATCCCACGCATAGGCGACCAGCGCGACCGCCACCGCCGCCAAGGCATAGACCACCACGCGGCGGTCGCTGTCGTCGTGCTGCACGGTCGGGGTGCGCGTCACCGTCACGGTTTGGCGGGTGCCGGCGACATGGTGCGGGCGCGTCGCCGCGGCCTTCGGATGCGCCTGCATATGCGCCTCGATGCGCTCCTTGGCGCTGCGCAGGTCCATGCCCGTGTTGTGCAGGACCTTGATCGCCTCCAGGGTCTTGCCTTGCGACAGCGCCAGCAGAGCGGCGGCGGGCAGTCCGGCGTTCGCGGCCGCCTTCGCCGCGACCACGGTCGCGGCGGCGTTCGTGCTGGGCAACGGCCGGCTGCTCTTCCAGGCGTCCACCGCCTCCTTGGCCAGGCTCAGCTCGATCTTGCCGTTGCTGTCGCGCACCAACTTGATCGCCGTGATCAAATCGCCGCGCGCGACCGCGGCGGCGGCCTCGGGGGAAATGGCGACCTTCTTCGACTCGGCCATGCGCGCTGCCTCCTGCATCGACTGCGGCCAGTCTACCCGGCTTCGGTGGGCGGCTGGGCTAGCCAGATTGGGCTATGCGGGGCGTGGACCCACGGCAATGGCGCATGCGTGCCGCACCCAGATCCGGCTCGGGACCGCCGGCGTAATGGAGCGGCGCGCGCCCTCATCCGGCGCTGCGCGCCACCCTCGCCCGCAAGCGGGAGAAGGGAACAGGCGCGTTGGCGGGTAAAAAAACGCCGGCGCGAGGCCGGCGTTTTCGAAACAGCGGTTCGGTCGCGATTACGCAGCCGACTTCCACTGGCCCAGCGCGGCCAGGCCGTTGTCGCGCGCACGCGCGAACACGGTCTGCTGCGCCGAGGCGACGTTGTTGACCAGGTCCTGCGACCACAGCTTGAGCGCGGCCGACTGCATGGCGCGGCCGTAGGAGAACGACAGCGGCCACGGATTCGGGCCCATGCGGTTCATCGCGTCCAGGTGCGCGGTCGCGGCCTCGTCGGACTGACCGCCCGACAGGAACACGATGCCCGGCAGGGTCGCCGGCACGGTCGACTTCAGGCACTGCAGGGTGGCGGCGGCGACTTCCTCGACGCTGGCCTGCTCGCCGCTGGTCGAACCCGGCAGCACCATCGAAGCCTTCAGGATGGTGCCTTCCAGCATCACGCTCTGCTCGTACAGCGCGCCGAACAGCGAACGCAGCACGACCTCGGTGACTTCGAAGCAGGTGTCGATGTCGTGGCTGCCGTCCATGATCACTTCCGGCTCCACCATCGGCACCAGGCCCTGCTCCTGGCACAGCGCGGCGTAGCGCGCCAGGGCGTGGCTGTTGGCCTCGATGCAGGTGCCCGAGGGGATGTCGTCGCCGATGTTGATGACCGCGCGCCACTTGGCGAAACGGGCGCCGAGCTTGTAGTACTCCTCCAGGCGCGCGCGCAGGCCGTCCAGGCCCTCGGTGACCACTTCGCCCGGGAAACCGGCCAGCGGCTGCGGGCCCTTGTCGACCTTGATGCCCGGGATGATGCCGTTGTCGGCCATGAGCTTGGTGAACGGCACGCCGGCCTTGGTGGACTGGCGGATGGTTTCGTCGTACAGGATCGCGCCGGAGATGTAGTCGCCCAGCTTGGGCGTGCTCAGCAGCAGCTCGCGGTAGGCGCGGCGCTGTTCTTCGCTGTTCTCGATGCCGACGCCGGCGAAACGCTTGGCGATGGTGGCGTTGGACTCATCGATGGCGATGATGCCCTTGCCCGCGGCGACCATGGCCTGGGCGGTTTCGGCAAGCTGTTCGATGCTCATGGACGTCCTGCTGAAGCGGTGGGAAGCCCGCAATTATAGCGGCTGCCGATGAAGCCTGCCCCGCTGCGGCGCTCGCCGGATCAACGACTTAGCGCAGGCATGCCGGGTAACCGGTTACAGGGCACGATTCCTGCCGCCACCGCGTGGCGGGCCGGCGAGCCGGCCCGCCCGCCGTCACAGTTCGCCCAGACCCGTCGCGCAGCCACCCTCGCCCACCTGCAGCAGGCGCAGGGTGTTGGTGGCGCCGTGCTGCTCCATGGTGTCGCCGCTGGTGAAGATCACCCGCTCGTCGATCGCCAGCTTGCCGGTGTCGAACAACTGCTTGACCGCACTGCGGGCGGCGTCGCGCGAGGCCAGGCCACGGCTGTCGAACTCGATCGGATAGACGTCGCGCATCAGCGCCATGCGCCGGCGCGCGCCGTCGTGGCGCGAGAAGGCGTAGATCGGCGCATTGGAGCGGAATCGCGACAGGAAACGCGCGGTGCCGCCGGATTCGGTCATGGCCACGATCGCGCGCACGCCGATGTGCTCGGACAGGAACATCGCCGCCATCGCGATGGCCTGGTCGGCGCGCTGCAGATTGCGCGGCGCGGCCTCGAAGTCGGTGTCGTGGTCGAACTGGCGCTCGGCGCCCAGGCAGATGCGCGCCATCGCCTCGACCGCCTTGATCGGGTAGCGGCCGGCCGCGGACTCCTGCGACAGCATCACCGCGTCGGTGCCGTCGATCACCGCGTTGGCCACGTCCAGCACCTCGGCGCGGGTCGGGATGGGGCTGTCGACCATCGACTGCAGCATCTGGGTGGCGGTGATCACCACACGGTTGCGCGCCAGCGACTCGCGGATGATTTTCTTCTGCAGGCCGGGCAGCTCGGCATCGCCGATCTCCACGCCCAAGTCGCCGCGCGCGACCATGACCACGTCGCTGGCTTCCACGATTTCGGCCAGGTTCTCGATCGCCTCGGCGCGCTCGATCTTGGACACCAGCGCCGCGTCGCAGCCGGCGGCGCGCGCGATCGCGCGGGCGTCGTTCATGTCCTGCGCATTGCGGCAGAACGACACCGCGATGAAGTCCACGCCGATTTCGGCGGCCACGCCGATCAGCTCCTTGTCGCGCTCGGTCAGCGCGCCCAGCGACAGGCCGCCGCCCTGCTTGTTCAAGCCCTTGCGATCCGACAGCGCGCCGTCGTTGAGTACGGTGGTGACGATGCGCTGGCCTTCGACCGCACCCACGCGCAGCTGCAGCAGGCCGTCGTCCAGCAACAGCACGTCGCCGGGCTTCACGTCCTTGGGCAGGTCCAGGTAGCTCACCCCGACCTCGCGCAGGCTGCCCGGTGGCGCATCGATGCTGGCGACCAAGTCGAAGCGGTCGCCGGCCTTGAGCAGCACCCGGCCCTCGGCGAAACGCTCGATGCGGATTTTCGGACCCGGCAGGTCGGCCAGGATGCCGACCTCCACGCCGACCCGCTGCGCGGCCTCGCGCACCGCGGCGGCGCGCGCGATCTGCGAGGACGGATCGCCATGGGAGAAATTGAGTCGGACCACGTCGACGCCGGCGGTCAGCAGCGCGTCTAGCACGCCCGGCGGATCGGTGGCCGGGCCGAGGGTGGCGAGGATCTTGGTGCGGCGGGGGCTGTTGGACATGGCAGACTCTCTGGACTGCGGGCCACGCTAGCACAGCTTCTCGTCGCGCAGACCGTTACCGGAGCCTTTCATGTCCTTGTCGGAAAAGAGCGCGGCCATCGCCGCGGCGCTGCAAGCCCAGAGCGAATTCCCGCTGCTGCGCGGCGAGCGCATCGCCCTGCGCGGCCCGCGCGACGAGGACGCCGACGCGCTGTTCGCGCTGTTCTCCGAGCCGCAGGTGATGCGCTACTGGAGCCGCCCGGCGATGCGCGGGCGCGACGAGGCCCGGGCCTTGATCGACAACATCCGTGAGGGCCAGCAGCAACGCACGATGTTCAACTGGGTGATCGCCGACGCCGCCGACGTCGCCGTCGGCAGCTGCACCCTGTTCCAATTCGACGCCGTCCACCGCCGCGCCGAACTGGGCTATGCCCTGCACCCCTCGCAATGGGGACGCGGCATCGCGCGCGAAGCCGCCTCGCTGACGCTGGACTGGGCGTTCGACGGCCTGGGCCTGCACCGCGTCGACGCGGGTATCGATCCCGACAACGACGCCTCGCGCGCGCTGCTGCACCGGCTGGGTTTCGTCACCGAAGGGCGGCAGCGCGAAAGCTTCTTCGTCGGCGACCGCGTCACCGACAGCGAGCTGCTGGGCCTGCTGGCGGCGGATTGGCGCGCGCGGCGCTGAGGGTGCGCGCGTATCGGCGCTTGCGCGGGCGATGCGGTTCGCTGCGCTCACCACATCCTACGAGGCGGACGGCCCCCACCCGTAGGATGCGGTAAGCCGAAGGCGAACCGCATCGTCGCCTTCCCTGGCCGACAACCAAGCGCCGTCGCGATCCGCCGGAACAGCGCAGGCGTACGCTCAGTCGCAGATCCAGGTACGGCGCACGTAATGCTCGGTGCGCTCGCCCCAGGACGTGTACTGCCCGCCGCAGTTGGCGGTAGCGCCGCCTACTTCGTTACCGGCTTCGTCGAAATAAAGAACCGAGTAAGCCTCGCCGGCGCGTCCGGCGACGGCGGCGCCGGCCAGCAACAGCCCGAGCAGGGCGGCGGCGACCAGCAGGTTCGAGAGCACGATTCCCTTGCGGCGCATGGTGCGATCTCCGTGTCGACGCGGTCGGCTGACCGCAGCCGGACGCTACGCCCGGTCGCCGCTGCAAACCATGACCCGCTTCACAGCCGGCGGTGCGGGCAGCGCGAAATGAGTGCGCCGGCACATCCCCGCGCGCTACAGCCGACGCACGGCGCTTGCGCGTGCGCCTGTGCGCGCGCCGATCCGGCCCACGCGACCTCGCGCGGATTGTGGGCATTGCACGCGCTGCGCATGCCGTATGCCGCATGCATGACGCGCCCTGCAGCCGTCATCCCCGCGAAAGCGGGGATCCAGTGACTTCAGAGCCCTCTCACGGTAAAGCTTCCGGTTGCCAACTTCGCGGGGAAGAACGACGCAGGGGCTCACAACGCACCTTCAAACCCTCATCCCCGGAAGACGAGGGCGTACCCCTCAAGCCGCAGTCAACCCGGGCAACTGCTCCGGCTTCTCCGCCAGCCGCTGCGCACCGGCCAATCGCAGTTCCTCTTCGCCGCCGAAGCCCCAGAGCACGCCGATGTTGCGCATGCCGTGGTGGCGCGCGCCTTCGATGTCCATGCGGCGGTCGCCGATCATCCAGCAATCCTGCGCGTCCAGCGAAAAACGCCGCAGCGCCTCGGCGATCAGCTCGGGCTTATCGCTGAGGCTGCCGTCCATGGTCGAGCCGATGACGTCGTCGAAGCGGTGGCCGAACGGCAGGTGCTCGATGATCTTGCGCGCGTGCGGTTCGTTCTTGGCGGTGACGATGGCCAGGCGGTAACCGGCCGCGTGCAGCGATTCAACCGTCTGTTCGATGCCCCCGTAAACCTCGTGCTCGGCCCAGCCGTGGCTTTCGAAACGTTCGCGGTAGTGCTCGACCGCGCGCTCGACCTGTTCGGGCTGCGAGAACAGCGGCCCGAAGCTGGTGCGCAGCGAGGGGCCGATCCAGCGCCGCAGCTCCGATTCCGGCGGCACCGGTTGTTCCATGCGCGTCAACGCGTGGGCGACGCAGCGGGTGATGCCGACCGCCGAGTCGATCAGGGTGCCGTCGAGGTCGAAGAACAGCGTCGTCGTGGCCGCGGCCACGCTCAGGCGCTCCGCGACTTGAGCGCGGCGACCGCCGGCAGTTCCTTGCCTTCCAGGAATTCCAGGAACGCGCCGCCGCCGGTGGAGATGTAGCTGACGTCGTCGGCGATGCCGTACTTGTCGACCGCGGCCAGGGTGTCGCCGCCGCCGGCGATGGAGAAGGCCTTGGACGCGGCGATCGCGCGCGCCAGCGCTTCGGTGCCATGGCCGAAGGCGTCGAATTCGAACACGCCGACCGGGCCGTTCCAGACCACGGTGCCGGCGTCCTTGATCAGCTGCGCGTAGCGCGCGGCGGTGTCCGGGCCGATGTCCAGGATCATGTCGTCGGCGCCGACCGCGTCGACCGCCTTGACCGTGGCCGGCGCGTCGGCGGCGAAGGCCGGCGCGACCACGACGTCGGTCGGCACCGGAATGTCGGCGCCGCGCGCCTTGGCATCGGCCATGATCTTCTTGGCGGTGTCGATCAGGTCGTTCTCGACCAGCGACTTGCCCACGCCATGGCCGAGCGCGGCGATGAAGGTGTTGGCGATGCCGCCGCCGACGATGAGTTGATCGACCTTGCCGACCAGCGAGGACAGCAGTTCCAGCTTGGTCGACACCTTGGAGCCGGCGACGATCGCCAGCAGCGGGCGCGCGGGCTGTTCCAGCGCCTTGGCCAATGCGTCCAGTTCGGCCATCAGCAGCGGACCGCCGGCGGCGAGCTTGGCCTGGCGGATCACGCCGTGGGTGGAAGCCTGGGCGCGATGGGCGGTGCCGAAGGCGTCCATGACGAACACGTCGCACAGCGCGGCGTACTTTTTCGACAAGACCTCGTCGTCCTTGCCCTCGCCGACGTTCATACGGCAGTTTTCCAACAGCACCAGCCGGCCGGGCGCGACGTCGACGCCGTCGACCCAGTCCTTGACCAGCGGCACCTCGAGGCCCAACAGCTGCGACAAACGCGCGGCCACCGGCGCCAGCGAATCGGCTTCGCTCCACACGCCTTCCTTGGGCCGGCCCAGGTGCGAGGTCACCATGACCGCGGCGCCTTTTTCCAGGGCCAGCTTCAGGGTCGGCAGGGCCGCCAGGATGCGCAGCTCGGAAGTGATGCGGCCGGCGTCGATCGGCACGTTGAGATCTTCTCGGATCAGCACGCGTTTGCCGGCGAGATCGAGATCGGTCATGCGGACGATGGACACGGAGGCCTCCTGGGCACGGAATGAAGGGGGAGCGGCGCGCGGGGCCCGGCGCCGGAGCCGCATATTGTAAGCGGCCGCCCACAATGGCGTGGTCCGGACAAACGAAAGGCCCGCCGGAGCGGGCCTTTGCAGAGCGGCGAGTCGATCAGGCCTGCGGCGGCGGAGCGCTGCGCAGCAGGCTGAAGGCGAAGCCCGCCACCACCAGCGCGCCGATCACCAGCACCGCCCACAGCAGCCAGGTGCGCCAGTTGCGCTCGGGTTCCGGTGCCTGCAGCGCGGCCTCGCCGGCCAGCGCGGCCATCGGCCCCAGCGTCGCCTCGGCGGGGCGCCAGTCGGCGCCGCGGCCGGCCTGCAGCGCCAGCATCGCCTGCGGCAGCGGCAGATCGTCGCGCACGGTGCGCGCGCTGCCGGCGACCAGCACGTAAGGCGGCGCGCCCTGGGCGATGAACACCACCGACTCGGGCTGATAGCCCAGCCGCAAGGTCGGCTCGGCCGGCACCGCGCCATCGGCGCGCAGGCGCCAGTAGCGGTCGTCGGTGCGCGCCGACAGCGGCCGCGACGAGGAGCGGCCGTCGGCGCCGACGCGGAACGCGGTCCAGGTGTCCAGGCGCAGCTGCCACGGCGCATCGGCCTGATCGCGGCTTTCCAGCGTCCAGCGCACCGCGTAGTTGCCCGGCAGGACGACGTCGATGCGCTGCACCGGGTAGCGGCCGTCGAGCTCGAATTCGAAACGCGCGCCCTTGTCCTTGCCGTCCTGCGCGGCCAGGCGGCGGCCCTGCAGCTGGCGCCAGCGCAGCGGCGCGGGATTGGCGGTGGCGCCCAGTTCGGCGGCGACCGCGCGGATCGGCGCCACCGCATCGGGATTGGCCGGACTCAGGCGCAGGTAACGCGCGCGCAGGCCGGCGGTGTCGAACGCGATCCGGCGCTGCAGCAGCCGGCGGCCGCCTTGCTGCAGGTCGACCAGGCGCCCGTTGGCGGCGACATCGCGCCAGTGCTCCAGGTCGTCGCTGATCTCGACGCGGTAGGTCGCGTCCAACGCGGTGCCCGGCGCCCAGTCCAGTTCCAGCGCGCGGATCGGCGTGCGCACGGTGCTGGCGTCGATCAGCAACGCGGTCTGCGGCCCCACCGACGCGCCGCGACCGAGACCGCGCGCCTCGACCCGACGCAGGCGGCCGTCGGCCTCGACTTCGCTGATCAGCTGCCAGTCCTGCGTGCCGTTACGCGAACGCGCCGGCAACGCGAACCAGGGCAGGCTCACGCGCGTGGTCGGACCGGTGTCGTTGCCGTCGGGCCGGTAGATCGCGGCCGGCACCGGATTGCCGGTGCCGTCGATCACGTCGACATCGCGCAAGCCGGGCTGGCGCGCCTGCCGGTACACCGTGTCGTCCAGCACCACGCGGTAGGCGCCGGCGTCGGCGCTGCTCAAGCGCAGCGGCCATTGCTGGGCGTAATCGTCGCGCGGCGCGGCGATGGCCAGCGCGGGCAACAGCAGCAAGGCGAAACTCGCGGCGTAGCGCGCTGCGATGGGGGCCAGATTCATGCCTGCATCTCCGGGGGAGGGTCCGCGGATGCGTCGCGGGAAGCCGGCGGCGCCGGCGCGAGGTAACCGACCAGGGTGCACAACAGACCGTAGGCGATGAACGAGGCGATGCCGAGCAGATTGCCCAGATGCGTGCGGTCGACGAACACCAGCTTGGCCAGCACCACCGCCATCAGCACCGCGCCGGCCAGCCACAGCCCACGTTGTCCGCGGCGCGAACCGATCACCCAGCCCAGCACGCCCAGCAGGCTCCAGACCACGGTCAGACTGGTCTGGACCAGGCCGGTGCGATACATGGAGCCGTCCCAGGGCACGCCGCCCCAATGATGCGTCGCGCGCAGCGTGATCGCGGTGATCAGGGCGAAGCCGGCGGCCGCCAGCAGCGGCACCCGGCGCGCGCGCAGATCGTCCGGCGCCGACGGCGAGGCCAGCCAGTAGGCGAACAGCGCCAGCACCGCGAGCTGGATCAGATCCAGCGGATTGATCAGCGGCAGCCACGGCAACGGCGCGCTGCCCCCGGGCTGACCCAGCAGCACGATCGCGCCCAGCATCAGAGCGAACAGGAACAGCCCCTGCACCACTCCGCGCCATTGATGGAAGCGCGCGGCCAACGGCAGCGCGACGGCGTTCGGACGCCATTGCAGCGCCGCCGCCATCAGCAGGAACGGCAGCGCCAGCGCGGCCCAGGTCCAGCCGTCGCCGACGGTGGCGCGGCCGACGAACTCGTGCAGGCTCAGGCTGGCCGCCAACGGCCAGGCCCACAGCCAGCCCGTGTGCGCGAAGCCCAGTTCGCCGCCGGCGTCGTCGCGCAGGCAGCGCAGCGCGCGCACGCCCGCGACCGCGTACACCAGCCACGCCGCCCAACCGTAGCCGCCGAACGGATGCAGATGCGCCGATTCCTGCGCGAACGCCAGCGGCAACGCCGCGAACAAACCGGCCGCGACCGTCCACGACAGCGCGCGCGCCGGCATCCGGCGGAAGGTCTCGGCGGCCAGCCAGGCGCTGAGCGCGACGAAGGCCAGCCAGGCGTCGGCGCGCACGTCCGCCAGCAGGAAGCGGTCGAACTCGCCCCAGGCGTTGCCGCACCACCAGATCAGGCCCCACAGGTAGTACGCGAGCGCGGGGTTGCGGTGCTGCGCGCGGCGATAGCTCCAGGCGCTGGCGAAACCGGCCAGCGCGATCAGCAGCGCGCCCATGAAGCGCGCATTGAACACCGCCGTGAGCGGTTGCGCGCCGTCGCCGATGCCGATCGCGAACCCGGCCGCGGCGAACAGTTGCAGGGCCAGGCCGGCCAGTTGCGGCAGCAGGCGCTGCTGGCGCAGGCCCAGCCACACCAGCGCCGCGCCCTCGACCGCGAACACGCAGGCGGTGGTCTGCGCCGACAGCGCCAGCGGCACGGCCAGGGTCGCGAAGCCGACCGCGAGCAAGGCGTAAGGCGTGGCCAGCGCGACGAAGTGCGCGCGCCGCTTGAGCCACGCGGCCAGCGCCGCGTACAGCGCGGCCAGGCCCAGCGCGCAGAACGCCAGCGGCATGCGCTCGCCTTCCAGCAGACCGGCCTGCAGCGAGAACGCGATCAGCGGCGTGCCGAACACCAGGCAGCCGTCGATGAAGTCGCGCCGTTCCGCGGCCTGGCGCCAGGCGTACAGGATCGGGATCAGCAGGTAGAAGGCGAAGAACAGCAGCAGGAAAGGTTCGGTGGTGGCGAAGTCGGCGCTGCGGTAGCGCAGCACGCCCCAGGCGGTGCCGATGCCGAAGGTGAACACGAAGCCCAGCAGGTTCAGCGCGCGCCACGGACGCCACCAGGCGATGACGAAGATCGCCGCGTTGAGCACCGCGTAGTAACCGAACAAGGCGACGTGGTTGCCCTGCCCGGTCGACAGCCAGATCGGCGCCATGAAGCCGGCGAAGATGCCCAGCAGGGCCAGCGCGATCGCGTTCTGCCGCACCGCCAGCACGCCCGCGCCGGCGACCAGCACGATGCTCAGCGCGAACGCCGGTCCGGCCTCGATCAGACCGTAAAGCTTGAAGGCCGCGAACACCGTCAGCAGCAGCACGCCGATCGCGCCGCCCTGCAGACCCAACGCGAACGCGCGCTTGCGCTCGCGCTGGCGCCAGCCGAACACCAGCCCGGCCAGCGCGGCCAGGGCGATGCCGGTCAGACGCAGTTCGATCGGGAAGCGCATCCAGCCCTGATCAGTCGCGTACTTGAGCAGCGCGGCGACGCCGGCGAACAGCACCAGCATGCCGACCTTGACCGGCACGTTGCCCTCGGTGAACCAGCGCTTGACCGCGCCGACCATGCGCTCGATCGGATCGGGGCGGGACGGCGCGCGCACCTGCGCGCGCGGCGAGGTTTCGAAAATCGGACGCGGCGTGGGCAGCGGGGGCGGCAGCGGCGGCGCAGGTTCGGCCGCGCGTGGCGGCGCGGTGGCGGGCTCGGATGCGGCCGGTTCGAACGGAGCCGGCTCGGGCTCGAGCGGCCTGGGCGCAACGGGCGCGGCGCTCGGTGGCGGCGCAGCCGGGGCGGCGCGCATCAGCTCGCCCAGCGTCGGCCCCTGATCGGCTTCGGCATCGGCTTCGGCAGTCGCCCGCGGTGCGGCAGCGCGCGAGGACAAGGCCGCAACCTGCGCCTCCAGCATCGCCACCCGGGCCTTGAGCCCGGACACCGACACCAGCGCGACGATCAACAGCACCGGCACGGCCAGCAGCACCAGCACCAACAACGTCACCAGTCCTGCCATCGCGCCCCATCCCTGTCCGTGTCGCCACGCACGTTAACATCAAGCGCGGCGCTGCAACGGCGCCGAAGTATTTGTTGCGAAACTGCGGCCACTCCCCACATATCGTGTTGACGGATCGGGGCACCCCTAATATGTTGTGTCCGTCGGTGCCGATCGCGAGATCGGCTTAAAAGGGAAGCCGGTGCGGACCCGCCCCGAAAGGGCGGCGACAAAGCCGGCGCTGCCCCGCAGCGGTATGGGAAACGAACGTGGTCATCGCACTGGGCGCCCGGCGCCTGGGAAGCGGCCACAAGTAGGCGAAGCTTGGCTTCCAGTCCCGAGCCCGAAGACCTGCCGACAACCGCGCGTCGCACACCGCGCGGTACCGGCTCAGGAGTCTTCGGGGGAAGACGGCCGGTGTCGCCGCCGCCACGGTCCGCCGTCGCGGTCGCAGTCCGTCTCGGGCTGCGCGACACCCTGTCGTCATCCTCGAACGCTTCGCGCCCGCGGGGGCGCACGCCGCAAGGCCGACCCGTTCGGTCTTGCGTCCTGCGTCCGCGCGCGTCGGCCCTCGAGGGAAGGCCGGCGATACGTGCGCCCACGCACCGGAGTACCCGCTTATGAGCACCATCACCGACGCGCCCGCCGCGGTCGCTACCCCCACCCTCGCCGACGCACCGGCCCGCGCGGCCGAGCCCGCCCCCGGCTTCGCCCTGACCCCGCCGGCCGCCAACCTCACCATGAGCGTGACCAAGCGCAGCGGCCGCCGCGAACCGGTCGACCTCAACAAGATCGTGCGCGCGGTGACGCGCTGCGGCGAGGACCTGTACGCGGTCGATCCCATGCGCGTGGCCACGCGCACCATCTCCGGCCTCTACGACGGCGCGACCACGCGCGAGCTGGACGAACTGTCGATCCGCACCGCCGCCCTGCTCACCGCCGAGGAGCCCGAGTACGGCCGCCTCGCCGCGCGCCTGCTCAGCAACGTGATCGAGAAGGAAGTCGCCGGCATCGAGATCCACGCGTTCTCGCAGTCGGTGGTGCGCGGCCACGAGCTGGGCCTGATCAACGACCGTCTGCTCGGCTTCGTGCAGGCCAACGCGCGCAAGCTCAACGACGCCATCGACCGCAGCCTGGACGCGCGCTTCGACTACTTCGGCCTGCGCACGCTGTACGACCGCTACCTGCTGCGCCATCCGACCGCGCGCACCGTGATCGAAACCCCGCAGCAGTTCTTCCTGCGCATCGCCTGCGCGCTCAGCGAGGACGTCGGCGACGCGCTGGCGCTGTACCGGCGCATGGCCCAGCTGGACTACATCCCCTCCTCGCCGACCCTGTTCAACGCCGGCACCACCCACGAGCAGCTGTCGAGCTGCTTCCTGCTGGATTCGCCCGAGGACTCGCTGGAAGCCATCTACAAGCGCTACATGGACGTGGCCAAGCTCAGCAAATTCAGCGGCGGCATCGGCCTGAGCTACACCCGCATCCGTTCGCGCGGCTCGCTGATCCGTTCCACCAACGGCCTGAGCAACGGCATCGTGCCGTGGCTGAAGACGCTCGACGCCTCGGTCGCCGCGGTCAACCAGGGCGGCAAGCGCAAGGGCGCGGCCTGCGTGTACCTGGAACCGTGGCACGCCGACGTCGAGGAGTTCCTGGAACTGCGCGACAACACCGGCGACGAAGCGCGCCGCACCCACAACCTCAACCTGGCCAACTGGATTCCCGACGAATTCATGCGCCGCGTCGAGGCCGACGCCGAATGGTCGCTGTTCGACCCGCACAAGGTGCCGCAGCTGACCGACCTGTGGGGCGAGGCCTTCGACCGCGCCTACCACGCCGCCGAGGCCGCCGGCCTGGCGACCAAGAAGGTCAAGGCGCGCGACATTTACGGCCGCATGATGCGCACGCTGGCGCAGACCGGCAACGGCTGGATGAACTTCAAGGACAAGTCCAACCGCGCCTCCAACCAGACCCTGCGCGACGGCAACGTCATCCACCTGTCCAACCTGTGCACCGAGATCCTCGAGGTCACCTCGCAGGACGAGACCGCGGTGTGCAACCTGGGCTCGATCAACCTGTCGCACCACGTCGAGCTGTTTGAGGACGGCAAGGGCGCGTTCGATTTCGACAAGCTGGCCGAGACCGTGCGCCTGGCCGTGCGCCAGCTAGACCGCGTGATCGACCTCAACTTCTACCCGATCGAAACCGCGCGCCGCGCCAATCTGAAATGGCGGCCGGTCGGCCTGGGCACGATGGGCCTGCAGGACGTGTTCTTCAAACTGCGCCTGGCCTTCGATTCCGAGGCCGCGCGCAAGCTGGCGCAGGAGATCGCCGAGGCCATCTATTTCCACGCCCTGTCGGCGTCGAACGAACTGGCGATGGAGCACGGCCGCCACCCGTCGTTCGAGGACACCCGCGCCAGCGTCGGCGAACTGCAGTTCGAGGCCTGGGGCGTGACCCCGTCGCAGCCCGAGCGCTGGGAAACCCTGCGCAAGCGCATCGCCGAACACGGCCTGCGCAACTCGCTGCTGATCGCGATCGCGCCCACCGCCACCATCGCCTCGATCGCCGGCTGCTACGAATGCATCGAGCCGCAGGTGTCCAACCTGTTCAAGCGCGAGACGCTGTCGGGCGACTTCCTGGTGGTCAACCGCTACCTGGTCGAGGAGCTCAAGAAACTCGGCCTGTGGACGGCGGAGATGCGCGACCGCATCAAGATGGCCGAAGGCTCGATCCAGTCGGTGCACGAGGTGCCCGAATCGCTGCGCCAGATCTACCGCACCGCCTGGGAACTGCCGATGCGCTCGCTGATCGACATGGCCGCCGAACGCGGCGCCTACATCGATCAGAGCCAGTCGCTGAACCTGTTCATCGAAAGCCCGAACATCGGCCAGCTCAGCTCGATGTACATGTACGCATGGAAGAAGGGCCTGAAGACCACCTACTACCTGCGCTCGCGTCCGGCCACCAAGATCGCCAAGAGCACGGTGAGCGCGCCGGTGGCGGCAACGCCGAAGCCCGAGTACACGCAGGACGAAGCGATCGCTTGCTCGCTGGAGAATCCGGAGTCCTGCGAGGCCTGTCAGTAAACCGCTTCGCTTTAGCCCCTCTCCCGCTGGGAGAGGGGTTGGGGTGAGGGTCCGGCGCGAGCGCGCCGCCCAGCCTCATCCCGAACCCTCATCCGGCCCTGCGGGCCACCTTCTCCCAAGGGAGAAGGGCAAAGAGAAATGCCATGTCCCTCGCCGCACCCCGTCTGCTCGACCCCGGTTTCGACCTCACCCTGCGGCCGATGCGTTATCCGCAGTTCTACGAGATGTACCGCGACGCGATCCGCAACACCTGGACCGTCGAGGAGGTCGATTTCTCGCAGGACGTCAACGACCTCAAGCACAAGTTCGGCCCGGCCGAGCGCCATCTGATCGAGCGCCTGGTCGCGTTCTTCGCCACCGGCGACAGCATCGTGTCCAACAACCTGGTGCTGAACCTGTACCAGCACATCAACGCGCCGGAAGCGCGCATGTACCTGTCGCGCCAGCTGTACGAGGAAGCGCTGCACGTGCAGTTCTACCTGACCCTGCTGGACACCTACCTGCCGGACCCGAACGAGCGCGCCAAGGCCTTCGACGCGGTCGAGAACATTCCTTCGATCCGCGCAAAGGCCGAGTTCTGCTTCCGCTGGATCGACTCGGTGCAGGGCCTCAAGCGCATCGAGACCCGCGAGCAGCGCCGCCAGTTCCTGCTCAACCTGATCTGCTTCGCCGGCTGCATCGAGGGCCTGTTCTTCTTCGCCGCCTTCGCCTACGTCTATTACCTGCGCTCGCGCGGCCTGCTCAACGGCCTGGCCTCGGGCACCAACTGGGTGTTCCGCGACGAGAGCTGCCACATGGCGTTCGCGTTCGAGGTCATCCGCACCGCGCGCGAGGAAGAGCCCGACCTGTTCGACGCCGACCTGCGCGCGCAGGTGGTCAAGATGTTCGAGGATGCGGTGGACTGCGAACTGCAGTTCGCCCAGGACGTGCTGTCCGGCGGCGTGGTCGGCCTGTCGCTCAGGGACATGCGCCAGTACCTGGAGTACTGCGCCGACCAGCGCATGGCCCAGCTCGGCATGCCCAAGCATTTCGGCGCGACCAACCCGTTCGGCTTCATGGACCTGCAGGACGTGCAGGAAGTGACCAACTTCTTCGAGCGCCGCGTCTCGGCCTATCAGGTCGGCGTGCAGGGCGAGGTGGCGTTCGACGAGGCGTTTTGACGGCGGCGCATCGCAAGGCTGAGAGGGGTTAGGGTGAGGGGATCAGCGCCAAAGGCGCGAATGCCTTTGCTCCTGCTCCACTCCTGAAAACAAAAGCTCTCCTCACCCTAACCCCTCTCAGCCTTGCGCACCCTTCGGGCGCCGCAAGCGGGAGAAGGGATTATTCGCGGCAATCGGATCAACAACGTAGCCCCCTCCAAGACACCCCATGACCGAAGCCCGCATCATCGAAATCGTCTTCCCCGACCACACCAACCACCTGGGCACCCTGTTCGGTGGCCAGGCGCTGGCGTGGATGGACAAGGCCGCGTTCGTCGCCGCCTCCCGTTACGCGCGGCGCACCGTTGTGACCGCGCGCTCGGAACAGATCGACTTCCACACCGCCGTGCCCAAGGGCGCGCTGGTGGAGCTGATCGCGCGCGTGGTCGCGGTGGGCCGCACCTCGATGCAGGTCGAGGTGGAGATGCACAGCGAAGACCTGCTCAGCGGCGAATCGCAGCTGGCCACGCGCGGGCGCTTCACCATGATCGCGCTCGATCGCGACGGCGTGCCGACGCCGGTGCCCGCGCTGGATTCCGTGGCGGCCTGAACGCACAGGCGTCGATTGACGCGCAGCGCCGCGAGGCGTAATTTGGCAGCCGTCATGGTGAACATCGCTTCATAAAGATAAAGCGATGCAACAAATCGCTACCGGTTCGCGCCGGCGGCGGTTAGAGGGAATCCGGTACGGACTCGTCCAATTCCGGAGCTGCCCCGCAGCGGTATAGGGAACGACCTCCGTCAGGCACTGGGTGCGAATCCGGGAAGCGACGGACAGTAGGCGGCGTCTCATCGCGCCATGCCCCAAGCCCGAAGACCTGCCCTGACCGGAGGGTTCGCCCTCCGTACGACTCCGGCCCCGCAGGCCGGCGCGTGCATGCGGCCGTGGCCGCCTGCCCTCGCCGCGTCCGCGGGACCGGTTCGCCCGCGGGGGCGAAGGTCGAAGGCAGGTCGCGTTCCGGCGTCGTCGCATCCGCGACGCGCGGTCGTGCGCGCGTACCCGTCCTCCTTCGTTGCCCTGCTCATGCCCTTACGCATCGCAGGAGACATCATGATCAGCGTCACCCACCTCGGCTTCCCGCGCATCGGCGCGCGGCGCGAGCTCAAGCAGGCCCTGGAATCGTTCTGGAAAGGCGAGACCGCGGCCACCGACCTGCACGACACCGCGCGCGCGCTGCGTGCGCGGCACTGGCGACTGGCGCGCGACGCCGGCGCCGACGTCGTACCTTGCAACGACTTCTCGCTCTACGATCACGTGCTCGACACCGCACTGCTGTTCGACGCGGTGCCCGCGCCCTACCGCGAAACCCTGGACGCCGACCCGCTGGCCGGCTATTTCGCGCTCGCACGCGGCCTGCAGGATGCGTGCCACGACCTGCGTGCGCTGGAAATGACCAAGTGGTTCGACACCAACTACCACTACCTGGTGCCGCAGTTCGAGCGCGGCCAGCGCTTCGTCCTGCGCGGCGACAAGCCGCTGGCGGAACTGGCCGAGGCGCAGGCGCTGGGCCTGCAGGCGCGACCGGTGCTGCTGGGACCGGTGTCGCTGCTCAAGCTGGGCAAACGCAGCGATGGCGGCGATCCGCGCGAACTGCTGGACGCGTTGCTGCCCGCCTATGCCGAACTGCTCGCACGCTTGAAGATTGCAGGCGCGCAATGGGTGCAGCTGGACGAGCCCTGCCTGACGCTGGACCTCGACGACGCCGACCGCGCCGCCTATCGCCGCGCCTATGACGCGCTCGCCGGTGCGGATGCGCCCGCGCGGCTGCTCGCCAACTACTTCGGCGGCCTGGGCGACAACGCCGATCTGGCTGCGTCGCTGCCGGTGCAGGCACTGCACCTGGATCTGGTGCGTGCACCCGGTCAACTCGAAGCGCTGTTGCCGAAGCTGCCGGAGGATCGCGCGCTGAGCCTGGGCGTGGTCGACGGCCGCAACATCTGGCGCGCCGACCTCGATGCCGCGCTCAGCCTGGCGCGCCGCGCGGGCACGCGCGCGCGCTGGCTGGCGCCGTCGTGCTCGCTGCTGCACGTGCCGATCGATTTGAGCCTGGAGCGCAAGCTGCCGCCGCCGCTGCAGGCGTGGATGGCTTACGCACGGCAGAAGATCGAGGAGCTGCGCCTGCTCGCCGACACCCTCAGCGACGACGACCGCGCCGCCGACGCATTGGCGGCCGCGACCAGCGCGCGCGCCGCGCGGCTGGCCTCGCCGCTGCTGCGCGATGCGCAGGTGCGCGCCAGGCTGGCCGCGGTGACGCCGTCGATGACGCAGCGCGATTCGGCTTATGCGCAGCGCGCGCCGCTGCAGGCGCAGCGTCTGGCGCTGCCCGATTTCCCCACCACCACCATCGGCTCCTTCCCGCAGACCGCGCAGGTGCGACAGGCCCGTGCCGAGCACAAGGCCGGGCGCCTGGACGACGCCGGCTACCGCGCCTTTCTGGAACGCGAAACCGAACACTGCCTGCGCGAGCAGGAGGCGCTGGGCCTGGACGTGCTGGTGCACGGCGAGTTCGAGCGCAACGACATGGTCGAGTACTTCGGCGAGCAACTGGCCGGCTTCGCCTTCACCGCCCACGGCTGGGTGCAAAGCTACGGCTCGCGCTGCGTGAAGCCGCCGGTGCTGTACGGCGATGTCGCCCGCCCGCGCGCCATGACGGTGGACTGGGCGCGCTATGCGCAGTCGCTGACCGCGCGCCCGGTCAAGGGCATGCTGACCGGTCCGGTCACGATCCTGCAGTGGTCGTTCGTGCGCGACGACCAGCCGCGCGCCGACACCTGCCGCCAGATCGCTCTGGCCCTGCGCGAGGAGGTGCTGGATCTGGAGGCGGCCGGCATCGCGGTGATCCAGATCGACGAGCCGGCATTGCGCGAAGGCCTGCCGTTGCGCCGCGCCGATTGGCCCGCCTACCTGGCCTGGGCCGGCGAAGCCTTCCGTCTGGCCGCCAGCGGCGTCGGCGACGCGACCCAGATCCATACCCACATGTGCTACGCCGAGTTCAACGACATCATCGAGGCGGTGGCCGCGCTGGACGCCGACGTGATCTCGATCGAGACCTCGCGCTCGCGCATGGAGTTGCTGGACGCGTTCGTGCGCTACCGCTACCCCAACGGCATTGGTCCCGGCGTCTACGACATCCACTCGCCGCGCGTGCCCAGCGTGGACGAGATGCGCGGGCTGCTGGACAAGGCGCTGGACGTGCTGACGCCGGCGCAGCTGTGGGTGAATCCGGACTGCGGCCTCAAGACCCGCGGCTGGCCGGAAGTGCGCACGGCGCTACGGGCGATGGTGCAGGCCGCGGAGGGTCTGCGGGAGTCGGTGGCGGCTACGGCGTAGCCCGTTGAGTAAGTCGCGCGCGGGTGGAGCGAATCCCCCGCGCGCTCAAGTGAAATCAGGCTTCGCAGACGCAGCGCGAATTTCCGCTTGGTTCCCCCCTTTGAAAAAGGGGGCTAGGGGGGATTTGCTCGACCCGCGCGAGCAAAAGCAAATCCCCCGCGCGCTCAAGCGAGTACAGACCTCACAGACACGCGGCGCGCAGCCCCCTTTTTCAAAGGGGGCGAATTCGCACTTGCTTCCCTTTGAAGAAGGCAGTCGGGGGACTTGCTCCGACCGTGCAGCCCCCCCAAAAAAAAGCCCCGCGAACGCGGGGCTTTCTGGTACCGCTGCGATCGTCGCGGCTTACTTGCCCGCGACCACCTTGACCATTTCCAGGCACTTGTTGGAGTAGCCCCACTCGTTGTCGTACCAGCTCACCAGCTTGACGAAGGTGCCGTCCAGGGCGATGCCGGCGTCGGCGTCGAAGATCGAGGTGCGGGTGTCGCCGCGGAAATCGGTGGCGACCACCTTGTCCTCGGTGTAGCCCAGGATGCCCTTGAGCGCGCCTTCGCTCTGCGCCTTCATTTCCGCGCAGATCTCGGCGTAGGTCGCGTCCTTGTTGAGCTCGACGGTCAGATCGACCACCGACACGTCCGAGGTCGGTACGCGGAACGACATGCCGGTGAGCTTCTTGTTGAGCTCCGGGATCACCACGCCGACCGCCTTGGCCGCGCCGGTGCTGGACGGAATGATGTTCTCGAGGATGCCGCGGCCGCCGCGCCAGTCCTTGTTGGACGGGCCGTCGACGGTCTTCTGGGTGGCGGTGGCGGCGTGCACGGTGGTCATCAGGCCGCGCTTGATGCCCCACTTGTCGTTCAGCACCTTGGCCAGCGGAGCCAGGCAGTTGGTGGTGCACGAGGCGTTGGAGATGATGGCCTCGCCCTTGTAGGTCTTGTCGTTGACGCCGAAGACGAACATCGGCGTGTCGTCCTTGGACGGCGCCGACAGCACGACCTTCTTGGCGCCCGCGTCCAGGTGCTTCTGCGCGGTGGCCTTGTCCAGGAACAGGCCGGTCGATTCGATCACGACCTCCGCGCCGACCTCGTCCCACTTGAGGTTGGCCGGGTCGCGCTCCTGGGTCAGGCGGATCTTCTGACCGTTGACGATCAGGGTGTTGCCCTCGACCGCGATGTCGCCCTTGAAGCGGCCGTGCACGGAGTCGTACTGGAGCATATAGGCCAGGTAGTCCGGCTCCAGCAGGTCGTTGATCGCGACGATCTCGATCTCGCCGCCGAAATTCTGCACCGCCGAGCGCAGCACGTTGCGTCCGATGCGGCCGAAACCGTTGATGCCTACCTTGATCGCCATTTCTGCAAACTCCTGGGCCCGCACACGCGGCTGGGATGGGAAACCGCCATTCTAGCAAACGCCGCCTCCGGCCCCGGCCTGGAACCGCCCGGCGGGGCCCTGGGAGCCCGCCAGCCCCTGGCCCGCGGGGGCCCCCTGGCCGCCGGCGATATTGCAACGCCTGTCAAGGACGGGCAGGATTCGGCACACATAGAGTGTATGGCGATCCAAGCCGGATCACGCCGAGCACCGCTCAAACCAGCTCGATCCAACAGGGGATTCAAGGAATGAACAAGCGTACTTACGGTGGCGCGCTCGCCGCCCTCGCCCTGGCTTGCCTGTCGCAGCCCGTCCTGGCCCAGTCGGCCGGCACCTGGAGCGTCGGGGTCGGGGCCCATCAGGTCAAGCCCACCTCGGACAACGGCAGCGTGCTGGACGGCGACTTCGATCTGGACATCAGCGAGAACGCGCAGCCGACGGTGACGTTCGAGTATTTCATCCGCAACGACCTGGGCATCGAGGTACTGGCCTCGATCCCGTTCGAGCACGACATCGACATCGTCGACGTCGGCCGCGTCGCCACCACCAAGCAGCTGCCGCCGACGGTGACCCTGCAATACCACTTCAACAGCCGCGGCATGGTCTCGCCGTTCGTCGGCGCGGGCATCAACTACACCCTGTTCTTCAGCGAGAAGACCAGCGGCGCGCTCGAAGGCACCACGATCAAGCTCAAGGACTCCTGGGGCCCGGCCGCGCATGCCGGCGTAGATTTCATGATCGGCGAAAGCGGCGCGATCCGCGTCGACGTGCGCTGGATGGACATCGACACCGACGTCGAGGTCAACGGCGTCAAGATCGGCACCGCGCAGATCGACCCGCTCGCCTACGGCGTCGCCTACGTCTACCGCTTCTGAGTCCGCGGCCGGCCACGCCGGCAACGGCGAACCGACACACGCGGCACCGTCGCCACCGCCGATCGGCGGCCGGCGACGGCGCCGGCTCCGGTAAAGTGACGGGATGATGCGCGCCCTCTCCCTCGCCCTGCTGTTGCTGCTGCCGATCGATGCCCTGGCCTGGGGCACGTTGGGCCATCGTCTGGTCGCTTTGCTGGCCTGGGACGAACTCGACCCGGCCGTGCGCCGCGACATCGACGCGCTGCTGGTCGGCGAGCCCGACCCCAGCCTGGCCGGCATCGCCAACTGGGCCGACGAGCTGCGCGCCCACGATCCCGACCTGGGCCGGACCAGCGCCAAGTGGCATTACGTCAACCTCGGCGAGGACGGCTGCGTCTATCGGCCCGAACGCGACTGCCCCAACGGCGCCTGCGTGGTCGCGGCGATCGACGACCAGACGCGGATCCTGGCTAACCGCGATCTTCCGCGCGAGCAACGCCTGCAGGCTTTGAAGTTCGTCGTCCACTTCGTCGGCGACGCGCACCAGCCGCTGCACGCCGGCTACGCCCACGACAAGGGCGGCAACGACGTGCAGATCCAGTTCGACGGCCGCGGCAGCAACGTCCACCAGCTGTGGGACAGCGGCATGCTCAACGCCGCCGGCCTGGACGAGGACGCTTGGCTGCGACGCCTCAAGGCCTTGCCGCTGACGGTGGAACTGTCGCAGCCGGCCTTGCCGCCGGATTCGGCCGGCTGGGCGGAAGCCTCGTGCCGGATCGCGACGCAGCCGGGTTTTTATCCCGCCAAGGCGACGGTCGACGCCGAATACGTGCAGACTTGGCGTCCCGAGGCCGAAGCCCAGTTGCGCCGGGGCGGCACCCACCTGGCCGCGCTGCTCAACGCCGCACTGAAGCGCTGAGCGCCCTACACGCCGCCGCGCCGCTCACGGCGCCGGCGCACGAATCGCACGGACGCCCCAGCAAGAGGAATCCGATGTCCCCGCAGGTGCAGTCTTTCCATCATGCCGACACCGGGACCTGGAGCTACCTGGTGATCGACCCGGCGACGTCGCAGGCCGCGATCGTCGATCCGGTGCTCGATTACGACGCCCGCTCCGGCCGCACCGGCGGTACGTCCGCGCAGGCGATCCTGGACGCCGCCGGCGCCTGCGGCGCGGACGTGCGCTGGCTGCTGGAAACGCACGCGCACGCCGACCACCTCAGCGCGGCGGACTGGCTGAAGCAACGCCTGCCGCAGGCGCGCATCGCGATCGGCCGGCGCATCCGCGAGGTGCAGCGCACCTTCGTGCCGGTGCTGGGCCTGGACGCCAAGGTCGTCGCCGACGGCAGCCAGTTCGACCATCTGTTCGAAGACGAGGAAGAGTTCGCGATCGGCGACTTGCGTGCGCGCACCATCGCCGTGCCCGGTCACACCCTGGACAGCCTGGCCTACCTGATCGGCGACGCCGTGTTCGTCGGCGATTCGCTGTTCATGCCCGACAGCGGCACCGCGCGCTGCGATTTCCCCGGCGGCGACGCGGCCATGCTCTACGCCTCGATCCGGCACCTGTACGAGTTGCCCGACTCCACCCGCGTCTACGTCTGCCACGACTACGGCCCCAACGGCCGCGCGCCGCTGTGCGAGAGCAGCATCGGCGAACACAAGCGCGCCAATATCCACGTGCGCGCCGATACCGCCGAAGCCGATTTCGTGCACATGCGCGAGGCCCGCGACGCGACCCTGGCGGTGCCGGCGCTGATCCTGCCGGCCCTGCAGGTCAACCTGCGCGCGGGCGCCCTGCCCGAGGCCGAGGACAACGGCGTGCGCTACCTGAAGATCCCGCTCAACCAGCTCTGAGGCCGCCATGCACCCGAACCGCACCCCGCTCGCGATCGCCGTCCTCTGCCTGGGGCTGTGCTGGGCCGCGAGCGGCGCGGCCGCAGAGACGGCGAAGAGTCCGCACGCGCACGCCTCCGATCCGCCGCAACGCATGGCGCCAGTCGACGTGGCCCTGGATGCGGACCGCCTCGCCGCCCTGCCGCGCGTGACCGCCGTCGGCAGCGCGCACGGCAAAACCCTGAGCTGCGAGGGCGTGTCGCTGGCCGCGCTGCTGCGCGCCTCCGGCGCGATGCCGGCCGAACCGCTGCGCGGCGCGCAGCTCGCACGCGTGGTGGTGATCTCGGCGCGCGACGGCTACCGCGCCGCCTACTCGCTGGCCGAACTCGACGCCAGCCTGGGCGCGCGCGAGGTGGTGCTGACCAACCGCTGCAACGGCGCCGCGCTGGACGCCGACGACGGCCCCTGGCGCCTGATCGCGCCGGGCGAATCGCGTCCCGCGCGCTGGGTACGCCAGGTCGAGTCGATCCGGGTGATCGACGCGCCTTGAGGCGAGACGTGAGCGCAGAGGAGTGAGCGGCGAACGCTGCAACGCCGCACCGGACGCTCCTCACGCCTCTACGCTCACTCCTGCCTTTCACGTTACGCTGCCCCAGTCCCCCGCACCGGAGCTCCCCCATGCTGCTGTCGCGTCGCCGCTGGCTCTCCGCGCTGTGCGCCCTGGGCCTGTCGCTGTCGGTCGCCCACGCCGCGCCGCCCAAGCCCGCACCGATCACCGTGTTCGCCGCCGCCAGCCTGAAGGAATCGCTGGACGAGGCCGCGGTCGCCTACGAGGCCCAAACCGGGCAGCCGCTGCGCGTGTCCTACGCCGCCAGTTCGGCGCTGGCGCGGCAGATCGAGCAGGGCGCGCCGGCCGACGTGTTCCTGTCCGCCGATCTGGACTGGATGGACTACCTGCAGCAGCGCAAGTTGGTCGACGAAGCCAGCCGCCGCAACCTGCTGGGCAACACGTTGGTGCTGGTCGCGCCCGCGTCCAGCCCGGCCAAGCCGCTGCAGCTCAAGCCCGGCGTCGACTTGCGTCCCTTGCTCGGCGACGGCCGCCTGGCCCTGGCCCTGACCGCGAGCGTGCCGGCGGGCAAGTACGCGCGCGCGGCGTTCGAATCGCTGGGCGTGTGGACGCAGCTGCAGCCGCGCGTCGCCGAGGCCGAGAACGTGCGCGCGGCGCTGATGCTGGTCGCGCGCGGCGAGGCGCCGCTGGGCGTGGTGTACGCCAGCGACGCGCGCGCCGAACCGAAGGTGCGCGTGCTGGCGACCTTCCCCGCCGACAGCCATCCGGCGATCGTCTACCCGGTCGCGCGGCTGCGCGCGAGCACGCACCCGCAGGCGGCCGCGTTCGTGCGCTGGCTGCGGACCGCGCCCGCGGCGACGCTGTTCCGCCGCCACGGCTTCAGCGTGCTGAAGTAAACGCGAAGCGCGCATGTTCGACTTCAGCCCGGCCGAGCTGACCGCGATCGGCCTCAGCCTCAAGGTCGCCGGCGTGGCGGTGCTGGCCAGCCTGCCGCTGGGCATCGCGACGGGATGGCTGCTCGCGCGCATCCGCTTCCCGGGCAAGTTGTTGCTGGACGCGCTGCTGCATCTGCCGCTGGTGCTGCCGCCGGTGGTGACCGGCTACGTGCTGCTGATCCTGTTCGGCCACCAGGGCGCGATCGGCCGCTTCCTGTCCGACCACTTCGGTTTCAGTTTCGCGTTCCGCTGGACCGGCGCCGCGCTGGCCTGCGCGATCATGGGTTTTCCGCTGATGGTGCGCGCGATCCGCCTCTCGATCGAGGCCGTCGACCGCCGTCTCGAACAGGCCGCGGCGACCTTGGGCGCGAACCCATGGCGGGTGTTCTTCGGCATGACCCTGCCGCTGGCGCTGCCGGGCGTGATCGCCGGCGCGGTGCTGGCCTTCGCCAAGGCTCTGGGCGAATTCGGCGCCACCATCACCTTCGTGTCCAACATTCCCGGCGAGACCCAGACCCTGTCGTCGGCGATCTACGGCATGTTGCAGGTGCCCGGCGCCGAGTCGGGGCTGTGGCGGCTGACCGTGGTCGCGGTGGCGATCTCGTTCGGCGCGGTGTTGCTGTCGGAATGGCTGGTGCAGCGCCAACGTCGCGAGCGCGCCGCATGAGCGAGGCGCCGCTGCACGTGCTGGATTTCACCCTGCGCCGCGGCGCGTTCGAGCGCAGCGTCGGCATCCGCAGCACGCAGCGCGTGATCGCCCTGGTCGGCGAATCCGGCGCCGGCAAGACCTCGCTGCTGCACGCGATCGCCGGCCTGCTGCGGCCGCAGCGCGGGCGCATCGAGATCGGCGGCCGCTGCTTGTTCGACGCGCAGGCCGGGATCGATCTGCCCGCGCATCGGCGTCGGATCGGCTACGTATTCCAGGACGCGCGCCTGTTTCCGCACCTGGACGTGCGCCGCAACCTGCTCTACGGCCTGCGCGGCGAGGCGCGCGCGGCGCCGCGTTTCGAACTCGATGCCATCGTCGACCTGCTGGGCATCGGCGCCCTGCTGCCGCGCTCCACCGCCGGCCTGTCCGGCGGCGAGATGCAGCGCGTCGCCCTGGGCCGGGCCTTGCTGTCGCAGCCGCGGATCCTGCTGCTGGACGAACCGCTGTCGATGCTGGACATGAACCGCCGCGACGAGTTGCTGCCCTACCTGCAGCGGGTACGCGACGAGGTCGCGCTGCCGATGATCTACGTCAGCCACTATCCCGACGAAGTGAAGCGCATCGCCGACGAGGTGCATGTGGTCGGGGACTGAGCGCGAGCCTTGCGCTTTGGATTGGAGCTTTGGATTCGAGCGTTGATTTCAGCTTCGGGCTTCGACGATCTTACGGACGCAGTAGGCAGCCAAGTCACGTCCGCCCCTCCAACCGCCGTCATTCCGGCGCAAGCCGGAACCCATTTTGACGTGCGCGCATAGCTGGCGGCATGGGCTCGCCAAGCAAAATCACAATGGGTTCCGGCTTGCGCCGGAATGACGGGATGATGGAACCATCATCCGCACTCGTTGCCCTTACTGCCCCACGCGTATCGCATCCAGCGTAGCCGCGCCGCCGGCGCCGGCCGGCGTGAGCCTCAGCTCGACCGCGTCGTCGGCGACGGCGCCCGCGTCATGGGCGAACTCCACCGGCACCTGCACCCGCGACGCCACCGCCTTGCCGCCGCGCACCGCCGGTTCGAAGCGCCATTGGCGCGCGGCCTCCACGGTGCTCGCGTCGAGTTCGGCGTCGCCGGAGCTGCGCGCCAGTTTGACCTCCTCGGCGCGACCGTCGCTGCCGACCAGGATATCCAGCAGCACCCGCCCTTCGACTTTGCGATCCTTCGGATACGGCGGCGGGCTGAGGGCGCGGTAGGCGGCGACATCGTGGTCGGCCGCGGGCGTGGCCGGCGTCGCCAGCACCGCCGGCATCGCCTTGGCGGCAGGCGCCGGTCGGGCCGTCGCCGCGGGTGCGGCGCCGGGAGCGATGCCGCGCGCCGATACCGGTGCCGGACCGGGCGCGGCTGTTGGTGCCGGCCGCGCCGCCGACGTGGCAGCCTCCGCCGCGCCGCCGCTGATCGTGACCTTCAGATCGAACCCTTTCAGCATCTGCGCATCGCGCGAACCTTTCACGCTGCCGATGGTGATGCGCGCCTGCTCGCCGTTACGCACCTTCAGCGTCGGCTGGCCGATCACCGCGCCGCTGCGCTGCACGGTGGCCTGCAACAGCAGCATGCCGTCGCCGGCCGGCGTTACGCGGCCGCGCAGCGACCACGGCGTGCCGGCGTCGTGGCCGTCGACGGCGAAATCCTCGCCGTAGCGCTCGAGCACGCGGAAGCGGCTGACGTCGCTGTCGTCCACCCGGACCTCCAGCTCGACCCAGGCATGATCCGCGGCCGCGGCCACCAGCCGCTTGGGTTGCGCGCTCCACGCCAGCGCGCCGGTGGCGGCGGCCAGCAGGCCGACCAGAACGGCGCCGGCCAGCCAGCGCTTCCTCGATACCTGTGCTTGTTTCAGCATTTCGATCCTCTCCTTGAGTGGATGGCTGTAGCCCCAATGGCAGCCCAGGGGCGCGGGGCGCGACGCCAGCAGGGTCTTGAGCATGGCCTCGCCGTAGGCACGGCGCGCACGCGGGTGGCGGCCGATCACGCGCGCGTCGCAGGCCAGTTCCTGGTCGTGGCGGTAGTGGCGCGCGGCGTAGTGCAGCAACGGGTTGAACCAGTACAGACAGCGCAGCAACGCGACCGCGGCATTGCACTGCAGATCGCCGCGCACGATGTGCTGGCGTTCGTGCTCGCGCATCAGCCCCTGTTCCTGTGCGCTGTAGCGGCTGTCGAAATCCTGCGGCACCACCACCGTGGGGCGCAGCAGGCCGATCGCGGCCGGCAGGCCGGCGACGGCGTCGGCCTGGTGCAAACCGTCCTCGCGCTTGCGCAGCGTTCCCAGCGCGCGCACGAAACGGCGCTGCTGCACCAGCAATACCGCCGCCGTCGCGAGCGCGCCGGCCAGCCACAAGGCCAAGGCCAGCGCGGGCCACGGCAGCGACGCGGGCGTTGGCGCGACGACGGGGCCGCCCGTCTGCAGCAACAGCGCCGCCAGACGCGGCGAGGCGGGCACCGCCACCGTCGCGGCCGGCAACAGCACCGCCAGCATCGCGACCGGCACCACGGCCCATAGCGCGTAGGCGGCGCCGGCGCCGAAGCGCTGCCGCCACGGCCGCCGCACCAGCAGCACCAGCGCGATCGCGGCACTGCCGGCCAGCGCGGTTTCCGCCAGTGCGCTCAGGATCTCAACGCTGCTCATCGTCCAGCTCCTCCAGCAGCTTGCGCAGTTCGGCGATGTCCTTGCGGCTGAGCTTGCGCTGCTCGCTGAAGTGCGCCACCAGCGGCGCGACGCGGCCGTCGAACAGGCGCTGCAGCAGGCCCTGGCTTTCCTCCAGCACCCAGTCCTCGCGCTTGAGCACCGGCGCGTACAAATACCGCCGCCCCTGCTTCTGCGCGCGCACCGCGCCCTTGTTCAAGAGCCGGTTGAGCAAGGTCTTGATGGTCGCCTCCTGCCAGTCCTGGCGCTGCGCCAAGGCCGCGACCACGTCCTCGGCGGCGAGCGGATGCTCGCGCCAGAGCACGTCCATCACCACCGATTCGGCTTCGCTGATCTGCATCGTTTACATCCGTAATTTTTCTTGAGATTACACCCGTAATCGTCAATGTCAAGCGGTCCACGCCGCCGGTGCGATACTCCGTGGCATGACCGCGCCCGCCCGTTACGACCACCTCGACGACGCCGTCGATTTCCTGCTTGCCCGCACCCAGGGCGCGCTGCACCTGGGCGCCCCGCTGGGCCTGGGCAAGCCGCACCGGCTGTTGAACGCGATCTACGCGCGCATGCAGGCCGATCCCTCGCGCCCGCTGCACTTGTACACGGCGCTGTCGCTGGACCCGCCGGGCCCCGGCAAGGGTCTGGAAGGGCGCTTCATCGGGCCGTTCGCGAGCCGCCATTTCGGCGACGACTATCCGCGCCTGGCTTACGTGGCCGCGCTCAAGCGCGACGCCCTGCCTGCGCACATCGAGATCGAGGAGTTCTACCTGCAATCCGGCGCCTTGCTGCATTCGCCGCCGGCGCAGCAACGCTACGCCAGCCTCAACTACACCCACGTCGCGCGCGCGCTGGCCGACCGCGGCGTCAACGCCATCGTGCAGAAGGTCGCGTGCCGCGACGGCGATGCGCGCCTGTCGCTGTCGTGCAACACCGACCTCACCCAGGACGCGGTCGATGCGATCGTCGCGCGCGGCCTGCCGCGCCCGCTGCTGATCGCCGAAGTCGACCCGGAGCTGCCCTGGCTGGGCGGCAGCGCCACCGTCGCCGAGGAGTACTTCGACGCGGTGGTGACGCCGCCGGGTCCGCATCCGAAGCTGTTCGGCCTGCCGCGCCAGCCGGTCACCGATGCCGACTACGCGATCGGTTTCTACGCCAGCACCCTGGTGCCCGACGGCGGCACCCTGCAGATCGGCATCGGCGCGCTGGCCGATGCGCTGTGCCACGCGCTGGCGCTGCGTCACGCCGACAACGCCGGCTATCGGCGCGTGCTGGCGGCGTTGGATCCCGAACTGGCCCGGCGCGAGGACCTGACGCCGTTCGCGGTCGGCCTGTACGGCTGCAGCGAGATGATCAACGAAGGCTTCCGCCGCCTGGTCGAAGTCGGCGTGATCCGGCGCAAGGTGGTGGACGACGAAGCGCTGATGCGCCGGCTCGCCGACGGCAGCGCCGACGACGCCGACCGCGCCGTGCTGGAACGCGACGGCGAGTATCTGCACGGCGGCTTCTATCTGGGCTCGCCGGAGTTCTACGAGTGGCTGCGGCGCCTGCCCGAGGACCAGCGCCGCGGCATCGGCATGCGCCGCATCAGCGAGGTCAACGAGCTCTACGGCGGCCACGAGGCGCTGGAACGCCTGCAGCGCCGCGACGCGCGCTTCTTCAACACCTGCATGATGGCCACCGCGCTGGGCGCGGCCGTGTCCGACGGGTTGGCCGACGGCCGCGTGGTGTCGGGCGTGGGCGGGCAGTACAACTTCGTCGCGATGGCGCACGCCCTGCCCGACGCGCGCTCGGTGCTGATGCTGCGCGCGACCCGCGAGGCCGGCGGCCGGACCAGCTCCAACCTGGTCTGGAACTACGGCCACACCACCATCCCGCGCCACCTGCGCGATCTCTACATCAGCGAGTACGGCATCGCCGACCTGCGCGGCCGCGCCGACGAGGACTGCGTGCTGGCGATGGCGGCGATCGCCGATGCGCGCTACGCCGGCGGGCTGCTGGACACCGCCCGCGACGAAGGCAAGCTGCGCGCCGATTACCGCACCGCCGCACCGGCTCGGCGCAACACGCCCGAGGCGCTGCGCGCGGCATTGGCGCCGCTGCGGCGCGACGGCCTGCTGCCCGACTACCCGCTGGGCAGCGACTTCGATGCGGTCGAGCAACGCCTGGTGCGCGCGCTGGGCTGGTTGAAGGGCGCCACCGCCAGCCGCGGAGGCAAGCTGGCCACCGTCGCGCGCGCGATCGCCGGCGGCGGCAGCGACGACGCCCAGGCGCTGCGACGCATGGCCCTGGATGCGCCGTCCGGACTGGGCGAAAGGCTGCTGGCGCGGCTGCTGGGACTGGCGCTGCGCGAAACCCGCCAGCCCTGAGCGAACCCGCCGCCGGCCGCTCCGTAGCGAGGCCGGCGGCGCATATACTCCCCATTCCATCAGCCCTGGGGAGGCGCGCGATGTCGGCCGAGAACGTCTACAAGCATTTCTATCGCACCATGCGCCTGGGCGCGGCCGAACTCAGCGACGACGGCGGGCCGTTCGGTTTCGACATCACCACCGCGCTGGAATTCGACTATCTGATCGAACGCTACCAGTGCGACGCGATCATCGAGACCGGTTCCAACGTCGGCGACACCACCGAGTACCTCGCGCGCACCTATCCGCACCTCAACATCGTCACCTGCGACGTGGTCGACCGCTACGTGGACCTGGTCAAGCGCCGCGTCGGTTTCATGCCGCATACCCATGTCGAGAAGCTGGATTCGCCCGAGCTGATCGCCAAGTTCCGCGACCAGTTCCGCTGCCCGCTGTACTACCTGGATGCCCACTGGTACGAGGCCTGGCCGCTGGAACGCGAGCTGGCGCTGATCGAGAACGGCGTGGTCTGCGTGGACGACTTCAACATCGGCCATCCGCGCTTCGGTTTCGACAGCTACGAAGGCGTGGAATGCGGCCCGCAGATGCTGAGCCGCTTCATCGACAAGATTCCGGCCTACTACACCAACAACCCCGAGGCGCAGCACGAGCTGCCCTGCCTGCAGCCGGGGCGCCGCGGCGGCAAGGCCTACTTCGCGATCGGCCAGCGCCACGACCATCTGCGCCATCACGGCTACTTCAAGCGCTACGACACGCCGCGTCCGGCGGGCTGAGCCGGCGCGGCGCCTGCGTCCGCGCGATCACGCTCGCGTTCATCCTGCGCGCGCGATCATGGCGGAGCCGGCCGCCAGGCGATCCTCGGAACCGGGCGCCGGCCATGCGGTCCCACCCCATGCCGCCCGATGCGAGCCACGCGGTCGCCGGGCGGCCGCAACCGTAATCAGGACGAGCAAGGCATGTCGAAAAGGTGGCTGTTCGGATCGGTGCTGTTGTCGCTGTGCGTGCTGGCGGGCTGCCAGCGGCCGGCGCAGTCCGATGCGAAGGGCGAGGAGGCGGTCACCATGGGCGATCAGTCCGGAGACCGTTCCGCCGCGCCGGCGCGCGAGCCGCCATCGGGCAAGGCCGACGGGCTCAAGGGCACCTACTGGCCGCCCGCGCAACTCGACGCCGGCGAGGCCTCGATCAGCTGCGAGTACGACTACGCCCAGCACGGCGACGGCGAGCCGCTGACCTCGCTGGAATTCTTCAGCCTGGTCGACGCGCTGCGCGACTGCCAGCCGCGCGGCATGGTGCGCGTGCGCTACCGCGGCAAGATCGGCGCCGGCTTCACCGCCCTGGTCCAGCGCGTGGCGGCGATGGCCGACCGCATGGAGATTCCGACCCGCATCCTCGACCTGGACTCGACCGGCGGCCACGTCGAGGAAGCGATCCGCGCCGGCGACTCGATCGCCGAATCGCGCTGGGCGATCTGGATCCGCGAGGATTCGCAGTGCCACAGCGCCTGCGTGCTGGTGCTGGCCGCGGGCGACACCCGCTCGATCTCGGGCAAGGTCGGCATCCATCGCCTGATCCGCGACCGCTCCACCGCGACCTCGCGCGCCGAACTCAGCGCCGAACTGCGTGCGATCAACGGCCAGGTGCGCGACTACCTGGAGCGCAACGGCGTCGCCACCGCGGTCGCCGACCAGATGATGACGGTCGCCAACCGCGACCTGCGCATCCTCAGCGAGGCCGAACTGAAGGAATACGGTTTGGCCGGCACCAACGCGGCCCAGGACGATCTGGACCGGATCCGGATCGGGCGCAAATGCGGCGAAGACTTCATGCGCCGCCGCGACGCGTTCCGGCGCGATTTCGACAAGCAGTGCATGCAGGTGGGCCAGGCCTTCGAGGCCATGGCCGAATGCGGGCTGTCGTTGCGCCAGCGCTACGGTTTCCCCGACGCGCGCTGCGCGCAGGACAGCCCGATGTCCGAGTACGACCGCTATCCCGGCCGTCTCGAGACCGACGAGCCGTCGCCGCAACGCGTGAGCGTGCACGGCGAACGGCCCGCCGATTGACCGCGGCCGCGAACGGCGCGCGATCCCCCCAACGCGGTTACATCGGCGAGCAGTCGGTCCAGCCGGCGACGCCGCCGACGGCGTTCATTTCCGCGATCAGGGCGCTGTGGCAGCTCTGGTACGAATTGCCGAAGACCTCGTGACCGGTGCGGAAGGTGGTGCCGACCTCGCCGATGTGTTCGATGCCGTCGCCCCAGACGGTGTACTGGGTGTAGTAGCTGCCGCGCCAGGTGCCGGTGCTGGGGCCGACCGGGTCGTCGCGGTCGTGGATGACGCGGCCCGGCACGCCGTTGGCGGCGCTGGCGGGTTCGGCGACCAGGGCGGTGCCGAGCAGCAGCGTGGTCATCAGGGCCAGGTTGAAGGCTTTGAGGTTCATATCGGTCTCCGGGTTTGGCCGCCATGGCAACGGCGGCGGACGCTAGCGATGCCGGCGACGGCGCGCCCTAGGGTGGCGAGCCGCCGCTGACGGGGCGAGTCCACGCTAGGTCCCGGGGCGACGCGCGGCCAGTACGCGACCGGGACGAAACCGGACCGCGGCGGGAACGAATCGCCAGCGGCGAATCGCCAGCGCCGCCGGGCCGCGACCTGCCCGCTTCGGAAAATCAATCGCTTGGCGCGGATTCGTGCCCCGTTTGTGCCCCCGAAAGCGTTGGAGCCGCGGGGGCGGCGCCGCCTACACTGGGAGCCGTCATCCACTCACGCGACCGGACCATGACGCGCCATCTGCCCTGCCTGCTCGGCCTGAGCCTGTTGTTCGCCCATAGCGCCCATGCCCACGATCCGCTGGCCAAGAACAAGGCCTGGTGCGCCGATCCGACCACCTCGCCGAAGATCGTCAGCACCTTCAGCATCGCGCCGGTGGCGCTGTCGCAGTACCGCGCCGAACACGCCCCGCTGCTGGGCCAGAGCGCCGAGGGCTACTGCGTGCCGGAGAAGACCTGCGGCATCGTCGACGAGTGGTTCTGGGCCAACGAGGCGGCGCACGACCAGTGCTCGGCGCTGGGCGTGAAGTCGGCGACGGGCTCCGGACAGACGCCGATGCCCTTCGTCGACCATCCCGCGGACTTCAATCCCGACAACGCCTCCCACCACGACCTGTACCGGTTCAAGGACGGCAACCTCAGCGGCGTGTGCGTGGTCTGCGTCGACAACCGCTTGCCGCCGGAGCTGGCGGCGCCGGATCGCTGAAAGCAGGACTCAGACCAGCGCGCGGCGGCGGGTGTAGGCCAGCGCCGCGTCGACGCGGGCCTGCAGAGCGTCGCGCTCGGCCGCTTCCATCGTGCAATGCCCAAGCACGTAGTAGGCCGAACGCAGCACGTCGCGCCAGCGCGGCTGACGCGGCAGCTTCGACAGGGCCAGGTAACGTTCCATCGCACGCGCACGCAGTCGCCCGTCGTCGACGGTCACGCGCCAGATGCGGCTGCGTTCGGCCAGCTCCAGGCGGCTGCTGCCGGTGCTGCGCTCCCAGGTCTCGACCACCGCCAGCATCAACTCCACCAGCGCGCGGCGGAAATCCTCGCGCATGCGCGCCTCGTGGGCGGGATCGTCGGCGGGCGCTTCGGTGTCGGCGGCAGGCTCGGCGAAGGCCGCCATCGGCACCGCGCCGGCGTCGCGCAGCCCGAGCACGATCAGACCGTCGCCGCGCTGCCACGGCGTAAGCTGCGCCTGCAGGGCGCCGGGCACGCCGCGGCGTGCGAAGCCCAGCGTCTGCGCGCTCGCATCCTCCATGCCCTCCAACGCCGCGCTCCAGCGCTCGCGGTCGGCGTCGTCCACGTAGTCGGTGAAGGCGTGCCCCACCGGCGATCGCGCGCCGGCATCGATCAGCTCGCAGGCGGCGCGGTTGGCGGCCAGCACCTGGCCTTCGGCGTCGATCAGGCAGACCGCGTCCTCGCGGCTGTCCAGCAGCGCCTGCAACAGGCTGCGGTCCTCGGCCAGGGCGTCGGCCTCGCGGCGGTAGCGCGCCAGGGCTTCTTCCTCGCGCACCGTGCGCGCGGCTTCGAGCAGGCGCGTGCGCTGGCGCCGGCGCATCCATAGCAGGCCGACCGCCAGGGCCGCGGCCAGGCTCGCGGCCAGGGTCAGCCACAGCCACAGGGTGCGCTGGCGCAGTTCGCCGCGGCGCACGCGGTTTTCGCTTTCCAGCGCGGCGATGGTGCGGTCGCGCTCGGCGGTTTCGAAACGCGTGCGCAACCAGCCCAGCTGACGGTCCTGTTGGGCGCGGCTGAGCACGCGCTCCTGTTCGTGCGCGCTACGCAAGGTCGCGATGGCGGCGCCGCGATCGCCGGCGGCTTCCTGCGCCAGCGACAGTTCTTCCAGCAGCGCGATGCGTTCGACGTCGCCCTCCGGCAGCGCCGCGAGCGCGCCGCGCAGGCGCGCGACGGCGGCGTCGGCGCGGCCTTCCATGCGTTCGCTGCGCGAGATCTGCAGTTGCAAGCCGGCCGGCAGGCTCAGCTTGTGTTCCTCGGCGATGATCAGCGCGGCCTGCCGCCACTGCCGCGCCTGGGCGAGATCGGCGCGCGCCAGCGCGGCGCGCATCAGGCCGGCGTACACGCGCAGTTCGTAGGCGCGATTGCCGGCCTGGCGGTAGGTCTGCAGGGCGTCCTGCAGCCAGCGCTGGGCTTGCGCCGCGTCGTCGCGGTCCAGGCTCAACTCGGCCAGGCTTTCCAGCACGTGGCCGGCCTCGACGCGGTCGTCCTGCGCCTGGAACGCCGCCAGCGCCTCGCGGTAGTGGCGGATCGCCTCGTCGGGTTCGTCCAGTTCGCGGTAGACGTCGGCGATGTTGTTTAGCACCGCGCCGCCGACCTCGCCGCGCGCGCGTTGCATGCGCAGGCTTTCGGTCAGGCTGCGCAAGGCGCCGCGGAAATCGCCGAGCCGGCGCAGGGCGCTGCCGATGTTGCGAAGGTCGCGCGCGATCGCCTCGCTGTCGGCGTGCGCGGTCGACAGCTTGAGCGCGCATTCGAAGCGGCCCAGGGCATCGGGGATCAGTTCGCGCCGATAGGCGAGCACGCCGCGCTGGCGCACCAGTTCGTAGCGCAGTTTCCAATCGGAGGCGTCGGCGATCGTCGACTGCGCGCAGTCCAGCGCGCGCTGCGCTTCGTCGAAGCGGCCGCCACCGATGCGTTCGCGCGCCTGCGCCAGCAAGGCCTCGGCGGTGGCGGCGCCGCCGGCGCTCGCGGGTACGCCCAGGCGGCGCGGACAGACCGTCGGGTCGGGCAAGACGCGCGGCGCTTGCTCGCGGTCGCAGACCACCTGCGGCGGCGCCGCCGAAGCGACGCCAGCGATGAGCAGCCACAGCATCGCGCAGCACGGGAGCAGCGAACGCCGCGCGCTGCGCGGCGGTGCCGACGTCCGTGCCGCGGCCGCGATCAAATGCCGCGCCCCGATGCCGCCGCTTCGATCCGCACGGGCCGCATCGCGCGGCCCGTGTCCGGTGGCGGCATCGCCGTCAGCAGCATCGCCGCGGCGCTGCGGCTCAGGCCAGGGCCTTCGCCGCGGCGATCACGCGCTCGACCGTGAAGCCGAAGTGCGGGAACAGCGCTTCGGCCGGCGCCGAGGCGCCGAAATCGTCGATGCCGATCACGGCGCCGTCCAGGCCCACGTACTTGCGCCAGAAATCGCTGACGCCGGCCTCAATGGCGACGCGCTTGCGCACCGCGTTGGGCAGCACGGATTCACGGTAGGCGGCGTCCTGACGGTCGAACACGTCGCTGGACGGCATCGACACCACGCGCACCTTGACGCCGTCGGCGGCGAGCGCGTCGGCGGCCTGGGTGGCCAGGCCCACTTCGGAACCGGTGGCGATCAGGATCAGTTCCGGCGCGCCGTCGCTGTCGCGCAGCACGTAGCCGCCGCGCAGGATCTGCTTGACCTGCTCGTCGCTGCGCGGCTGGTGGGCCAGGTTCTGGCGCGAGAAGATCAGGCAGCTCGGGCCGTCCTTGCGCTCGATCGCCGCGCGCCAGGAACTGGCCGACTCGACCGCGTCGCAGGGGCGCCAGACGTCGTTGTGCGGGATGTAGCGCAGGCTGGCCAGGTGTTCGATCGGCTGGTGGGTGGGGCCGTCCTCGCCCAGACCGATCGAGTCATGGGTGTAGACGTGGATCGCGTGCGCGCCCATCAGCGCGCTCATGCGCACGGCGTTGCGCGCGTAGTCGCTGAACACCAGGAAGGTGGCGTCGTAGGGAATGAAACCGCCGTGCAGGCTCAGACCGTTGCTGATCGCGGTCATGGCGAATTCGCGCACGCCGAAATAGATGTAGTTGGCGTTGGGATCGTCCGTGGCCACCGACTTGCTGCCCTTCCACAGGGTCAGGTTGGAGTGGGCCAGGTCGGCCGAACCGCCGACCAGTTCCGGCAGCAGCGGCGCGAAGGTTTCGATCGCCATCTGCGAGGCCTTGCGCGAGGCGATGGTCTGGCCGTCGGCCTGCAGCTTGGCGAGGTAGGCGTCGGCGTCGGCGGCGAAGGTCTCGGGCAGTTGCGCGTGCGAGCGGCGCGTCAGCTCGGCGGCTTCGGCCGGATGCTGCGCGGCGTAGGCGTCGAACAGGCGGTTCCACTGGTCTTCGCGCACCTGACCGGTGCTGCGCATGCGCCAGCCGTCGTAGATCGGTTCCGGAATCTCGAACGCCGCGTGCGGCCACTGCAGCGCCTCGCGCGTGGCGATGACTTCGTCCTTGCCCAGCGGCGCGCCGTGCGAGGACTCCTTGCCCGCTTTGGCCGGCGAACCGAAGCCGATCGTGGTGCGGCAGCAGATCAGGGTCGGCTTGTCGGTCTTGGCCATCGCGGTGTCGATGGCGGTCTTGATCTCGACCGGATCGTGGCCGTTGACGTTGCGGATCACGCGCCAGCCGTAGGCCTCGAAGCGCGCCGGCGTGTCGTCGGTGAACCAACCGTCGGTGTTGCCGTCGATGGAGATCTTGTTGTCGTCCCAGAACGCGACCAGCTTGCCCAGGCCCCAGGTACCGGCCAGCGACGCGGCTTCGTGCGAGATGCCTTCCATCAGGCAGCCGTCGCCCATGAACACCCAGGTGCGGTGATCGACCACGGCCAGTTCGGGGCGGTTGAAGCGCTGCGCCAGCAGCTTCTCGGCCAGCGCCATGCCGACCGCGTTGGCGAAGCCCTGACCCAGCGGACCGGTGGTGGTTTCCACGCCCGGGGTCATGAAGTTCTCGGGATGGCCCGGGGTCTTGGAATCGAGCTGGCGGAAGCGCTTGAGCTCGTCGATCGACAGGTCGTAGCCCGCCAGGTGCAGCAACGCGTACTGCAGCATCGAACCATGGCCGTTGGACAGCACGAAGCGGTCGCGGTTGAACCACTTCGGATTGTTCGGGTTGTGGTTGAGGTAGTCGTTCCAAAGCACTTCGGCGATATCGGCCATGCCCATGGGCATGCCGGGATGGCCGGAGTTGGCGGCCTGCACCGCGTCGATGGCGAGGAATCGGATGGCGTTGGCGAGGTCGCGGCGGCTGGGCGTCGTCATGGCGTCTGCGGTTGCGGTGGAATGAGCCCGTCTGCCCTCGGGAGAGGGGTTGGGGTGAGGGTTCGGCGCGAGCGCGGAGCGACGGACTCGTCCCGGACCCTCATCCGCCCTGCGGGCACCTTCTCCCGCGGGAGAAGGAAACAGCCCCCATTGTCCCATCCGCGCGCCGCCCTGTCGCGCCGGATCGGCGCGGCCGGGGCGCAAAAACGGCAAAGCCCGCCGTAGCGGGCTTTGCGCGTCGGGCCGGACGGACCGCCCCGACTCAGTCGGCCAGGCGCTCGGCCGGCGGATCGGTCTCGCCGCGCGACACCACCGCGGCCACGGCCAGGTCGCCGGTGACGTTGAGGGTGGTCCGGCACATGTCGAGGAAGTGGTTCACGCCCAGGATCAGGCCGATGCCCTCCGGCGGAACGCCGACCATGCCGCAGATCAGCGCGATCACCGGCAGCGAACCCGAGGGGACGCCGGCGGTGCCGATGCCGCCCAGGATGCAGACGAACATCACCGTGATCTGCTGCGCCAGGCTCAGCTCGACGCCGAAGAACTGGGCCAGGAAGATCACCGTCACGCCCTCGAACAGCGCGGTGCCGTTCTGGTTGGCGGTGGCGCCCACGGTCAGCACGAAGCGCGAGACGCGGCGCGGCAGGCCGATCTCGTCGGCCACGCGCAGCGCGGTCGGCAGGCTGGCGTTGCTGGATGCGGTGGAGAACGCCAGCAGCATCAGTTCCTGCGCGCCGCGGAAGAATTTCAGCGGCGACCAGCCGCCGAGGAAGCGCAACGCCAGCGAATAGGTCACGAACAGGTGCAGCGCCAGCGCCGCCACCACCACCACCACATAGCTGGCCAGCTTGGCCAGCAGGTCCGCGCCGAACACCACGGTCATGTTGAACATCAGGCAGAACACCGCGTACGGCGCCAGCCGGATGACCAGGCCGATCAGCGTCATCGAGACGTCGAACAGCCCCTGGATGCCGCGCTTGAGCGTGTCCACCGCCGGCGACTGGGTCAGCACCATGCCGATGCCCATCATCAGGGCGAAGAACATCACCGCCAGGATGGTGTTCTCGGCCGCGGCCTTGACCACGTTGTCGGGCACGATCGACAGCAGCATGTCCATGCCCTTGGGCTGGCTGCCGACGTCGCTGACGATGGCCTTGGCGCGCTCGGCGTTCTCGGCCAGCAACTGCTGCGCCAGCGCCGGGTCCACGCCCGCACCGGGCTTGACCCAGTTCACCAGGCCCAGGCCGATCGCTACAGCGATCGCCGACATCAGCACGGTGAAGGCCAGGGTGCGCCAGCCGATGCGGCCGAAGGCGCGCACGTCACCCATCTCCGACACGCCGATCACCAGCGCCGAGAACAGCAGCGGGATCACCAGCATGAAGATCAGGCGCAGGAAGATCGTCGCCACCGGCTGGGTGACGTAGGTGGTGAGGCCCTTGACCCAGCCCGCGTCGCCGCCGATGCCGTAGTGCACGATCAGGCCCAGCGCGAGGCCGGCCACGAAACCGATCGCCATCTTCCAGTGCAGCGGCAGCTTGCCGTCCCTACGGGTGGGCTGGGCGCCGCCGGCGCCGGTATTCGCTTCGGTCATCGTCCCGCTCCCAAAAATAACCTGCGGAGCTTAGCAAACCGGGCCGGACGGGCCGCGACGCGCCCGATCGGGCCTTGGGGTGGGAGCGCGTCTCGTTCAGCGCTGCGGATACAGCGGCGGCAGCGGCGAGGCCGGCGCCGTCCGCACCGCGCGCCAGCGCGGCCCTTGCGCGAACGCGGCGCGCAGCTGCGCGCGCGCAGCCGGCCCGTCGCCGCCGGCCCAGCGCGCACGCTGCATTGCCTGCAGCGCCGCGCGTTGGGCAGGATCGTCCAGGCGTGCGATCACCTCGTCGATGTCGGCCGCCGGCGGCTGCGCCAGCGCGCACAAGGCCGCCGCGACCTCGCCGAAGTCGCCGCTGTCCAGCACCTGCTTGAGCGAGCCGCGGCGTCCGGGCGCGGGCAGCGGCGCCGGCGCGCCCTCGCCCGCAGGCGTGCGCGGCGCGGCCGCGTCGGCGCGCGCCGCCGACGGGTGCGCGCGCAGATGCAAGGCCCACACCAGCGTCGCCAGCCACAGCGCCGCGAACACCAGCGCCGCCAACGCCCACCAGCGCGCGGCCGGGTCCTGGGCGATCGCGGCGATCGGCGAGGCGGTGGACGCGGCCTTGGCGTCGGTGGCCGCCGCCGATGCCGGCAGCGGCGCCGGCGTCGAGCCGTCGGCGGCGAGGATCTTCCAGCTCAGCGGCGGCAGCTGGGCGCTGCGCGCGCTGCCGCCGGCCACGTCCCACCAGCCCAACCGCAGGCCGTCCATGCGCGCCTCGCCGGTGCGCGAGGGCACCAGCGAGAACTTGCGCGTGAGCTTGACCCGCGGACGGCCGTTGACGAAGTTTTCCTGCGACTGCACCGGCTCGGCGAACACCTGCACGCCGTCGATCGGCGGCAACTGCAACTCGGGCAGCTGCGCGGCGGTGGCGCCGTCGGCGCTGACCTCCACGGTCAGGGTCGCGGCGCTGCCGGCGCGCAGATCCTGCGGCGCCGACTGGTAGCGCAGCTGCAGATCGCGCAACGGCAGCCACGGCTGCGGCGCGTCGGCCGGCATCGCGCGCACCTGCAGGCGCTTGGCCGCCGCCGCGGTGCGCAGGCTGTCGCCGTTGTTGCCGAACATGCCGTCGAAGAAGCTGGGTGCGGTGCGGCCCTCGAAACGCGCGCCCGGCACGTCGACCGCGCCGCTGCGTTCGGGCACCAGCAGGTAGCGGCGCTCGACCACGTTGTAGCGCCGGCCGGCCAGTTCGCGCGAGTACTGCGCGTCGTCGCCGACGCGCTGGAACGAAGCGCCCTGCGGCGCCGGCTGGTCGAGCTGGCCCGTCACGATCGGCACCGCCGAATACAGCCGCACCACCCAGCCCACCGCCTGCTGCACGTAAGGATCGGCGGCGTCGGCCTCGCTCTCGATGAAAACGTCGTCGCCAGCGCGCGCCGGCGCGCGCGCGGCCACCGGCGCCACCACCAGGGTCAGCGGCGCCGTGCGCTCGCCGCCCACGCTCAGCGACGGCACGGTCAGGCGGCCGTCGCGACGCGGACGCAGCGCCACGCCGTACAGCGAGCGGGTCACGAACTGGCCGTTGCTGCGCTCGAACGAACGCCGGCTGGTGTTGTTGCTGACCTCGAAGTCCTTGTTCAACGGCGAATAGTCGGGACCGGCGCCGGCGACCGAGGTGGTCTCGATGTTGAGCGTGACCGTCTCGCCGGCGTTCATGCTGTCGCGGTCCAGCCACGCGCGCGGTTGCGCGAGCGCGCCGGCACTGGCCAGGCACAGCAGCAGCCACAGCGCGAACTGGCCGACGGTGCGGACGTGGAAGGACGGCATGCGCGGCATCGCGGTCAATCTCCTTGCTCGCCCAGGACCTGGCGGCGTTCGTGCTCGATACGGAATTTCTCGCGCAGCAGCCCGCCCGGATCGTCGGGCACGCGCTTGAGCCAGGCCTCGTTGGCGATGCGGACCTCGCGCTGCTGCGCGGTTTCCTTGCCGCGCTTGCGCGCTTGCGCCGGCTGCTCGTCCTGCTGTTGCTGCAGCGCGCGCTGCATGCGCTCGCGTTGGGCGCGATCGGCCTGCTCCTGCGCCTTGGCGGTGGCGGCCGGATCGGGCTTGGGCGATGCGGACTGGTCGCGTTCGGGCTTGGGCTGGCCTTGCTCGGGCTTTTGCTGTTTCTGTTCGCCCTGCTGCGGATTCTGCTGTTGCTGCTGCTGGCCCTGGCCGCCCTGCGAAGACTGGTTCTGTTGCGATTTGTCTTTCGGCGGCGGCTTGCGCTTCATCGCCGCTTCCACCGCGCGCTTGTTGGCCAGCGCATCGGCCATGCCCGGTTGCAGGCGCAGCGCGCGGTCGTAGGCGGCGATGGCCTGCGGATACTGGCCGGCCTTGGCCAGGGCGTTGCCAAGGTTGTAGTGCGCGTCGGCGCTGTCGGCGCCGGACTCGCGGTACAGACGCGCGGCGCGCGGGTAATCGCCGCCGCGGTAGGCCTGGCTGCCTTCCTGCATGCGCCGGTGTTCGACCTGGTCGGGCCGCTGCCACAGGTCGGCGGCCTGTGCGGGCTGCCACGGCAACCACGCGCACAGCAGCAGCGCCGCCAACGCGCCGCCGCGACGGCGGAACGCGAACAGCGCCAGCAGCAACAGCGGCGGCAGCAACCAATAGCCTTCGTCCTGCCAGACCCGCCCCTTGGCGCCCTTGGCCGCGGTCGCATCGGTGGCTTTGGGCGTAAGCACGCCCAAGGCGCGCAGATCCTCGTCGTCGCCGCTCATGGCCGCGTAGGCGCCGCCACCGGCGGACGCCAGATCGCGCAGCGAATCCGGGTCCAGCTTGACCCCGACGATACTGCCGTCGCTGCGTCGGATCGCCGCGCCGGCGACGCTGCCCAGGCCCAACGCGAGCACGCGGTAGCCCGCGGACGCGGCTTCGGCAGCGGCCGCGCGGGTGCGCGCGTCGCTGTGATCGGTGAGCAGCAGGATGTCGCCGCGCTCGAAACCGGCGCGGCGCAGCAGTCGCGCCGACCAGGCGATCGCGCGATCGCCGCGCTGGCCGTCCACCGGCATCACGTCGGGACTCAGCGAGTCCAGGAACAAGGCGACGTTGGCCGCGTCGTCGGTCAGCGGCGCCACCGTGAACGCATCGCCGGCGTAAGCGACCAGGCCAACCTGGCCGCCGTCGCGTTCGCGCAGCAGGGTGGCGATCTTGGACCGCGCCTGGGCCAGGCGCGAGGGCGGCAGATCGGCGGCGAGCGCGGCGCTGGACAGATCCAGTGCGATCACCAGCGGCGCGCGGCTCTGCCACAGCGCCTGTTCGGTCTGGCGCCAGCTCGGTCCGGCCAGGGCCAGCACCGCCAGCACGCCGCCCAGCATCGCCAGCCAGGCGCCGTAGCGCGTGCGCCGGTCCTGCCCGGCTTCGAGCAGGTGCGGCAGCAGGTGCGGATCGACCGTGTTGCGCCAGGCATTGGCGCGGCGCCGGCGCGCGCGCCACCACAGCGCCAGAGCCGGCAGGGTCAGCAGCGCCCACAGCCAGTGCGGACGCAGCAGATGCAATTGCGAAAACTCGCCCAGCCACTGGCTCATGCGCGCCGCCTCCCCTGCCAGGCGAACGCCAGCAAGGCCAGCACGAACGCGCCCGCGAGCGGCCAGGCGTAGCGTTCGATGCGCGGACGCACCGCCTGGCCCGGCCGTTGCACCGGTTCCAGGCGATCGATCTCGGCGTAGATGCCGGCCAGTTCCGAGGTGTCGCGCGCGCGGAAGAAACGCCCGCCGGTGTCCTTGGCGACCGCGCGCAACGTGGTTTCGTCGATGTCGTCGCCAGCGCCCGGCATCGGCAGCTTGATGCCGAACAGCGACAGCGCGCCGTCGCCGCCGAAGGCCACGGTGTGCACGCGCACCTGATCGGCCAGGGCCAGTTCGGCGGCCTTCTTGGGGTCGATCGCGCCGGCGGTGTTGACGCCGTCGGTGAGCAGGATCAGCACGCGCTGCTCGGCCGGCTGCGTGCGCAGGCGCTTCACCGCCAACGCGATCGCGTCGCCGATCGCGGTCTCCTGGCCAGCCAGACCGACCACGCTGTCGGCAAGTTGATCGCGCACGGTCGCGCGGTCCAGCGTCAGCGGCGCCAGCGCGTAGGCGCGGCGGCCGAACACCAGCAGGCCGACGCGATCGCCGACGCGGCGATCGAGGAAGTCCGACAACACCGCCTTGGCCGCGGTCAGGCGATCGACCGGCTCGCCGCCCAGCTCCATGTCCGGTTCGCGCATGCTGCCCGACAGATCCAGCGCCAGCATCAGGTCGCGCCCGACCTGCGGCGGCTGCACCGCGTCGCCGAGTTCCTGCGGCCGCGCCGCCGCCACGCACAGCAGCGCCCAGGCCGCCCAGGCCAGCCAGCCGGGACCGCGCCCGCGCAGGCCGTGGCCGCCGACCGCGGCGACCGCGTCCAGGCGTTCGCCGAACGGCACCTTCAACGCCGCCGAGCCGTCGCGCGCCACCGGCAGCAGCCAGCGCGCCAGCAGCGGCAGCGGCAAGGCCAGCAGCCACCACGGCCACGCGAACGCATCGCGCGCCTGATTGAAGTAACCGGTCAGCGCGTCCATCAGCGCACGCCCATCAGTTCGAGGAAACGCGCGCGCACCGGCACGCGCAACGCCTCGACCTGCAAGGGATCGACGTCGCGGCGGAAACCACCGTCCAACAGCAGGCGCCCCGCGGCTTCGACGAACTGCGGCGACTTGGCGCCGCGGTCGAGGAAGGACAGCCAGTCCTCGCCCTGCAGGCGGTCGGCGGCGCCTTCGCGGCGGCGCGACGCGCGGCGCAGCAGTTCCGACATCGCCGCGACCTGCGCGGCCGGCGTCGCCGCGTCCGCGAGCGCATCGTCGAACACGCGTTCGGCCGTGCGGCGCTTGCGCTGCCGGCGCGCGCGCAGGAACCACACTACCGACGCGATCAGTGCGACCGCCGCGAACACCATCCACCAGCCGGGCGCCGGCGGCCACCACGAGGGCGCGGCGGTGTCGTGCACATCGCGCAGCAGCAGGGTCGGATCGGCCATCACGCCACCAGCGGCCGCGCGCGGCCCAGCAGCGGCAACCAGGATTCGCTGGGCGCCTCGGTCGACAGCGCCTGCGCGCGCACGCCGCGCGAGGGCAGTTTCTCCAGCGCGGCCGCCACCGGCGCTACGAATTCCTGCGCCCAGCGCTGACGCTGCGCCGGCACGCCCAGGTCGAGTTCGATACGGCGCTCGCCGCTGCGGAACGGCAGCGCCGCCGCCGGCGGCGCGCGCTCCAGCGGATCGGTCAGCAGCAGCACGATCACTTCGTGGTGCTGCGCCAGCGCCGGCCAACGACGTTCGGGCACGCGCTCCAAACTGCGCGGATCGGCCAGCACCACCAGACGCGAGCCCGGTCGCAGCAGCCGTTCGGCGTGGTCCAGCGCCACCGCCAGGCCGGCGTCGTCCTCGGGCGGACGCGCGTACCAGCGCACCAGCGCATCGAGCACGCGCAAGGCCCCGCGCGGCCCCGAAGCCGGCGCCACCGGCGCCTCGCGCACGCTGCCGCGCAATGCGGCGATGCGGTCGCCGTCGCGCGCCGCAGCCCAGGCCGCGATCGCGCCGGCGCGCGCGGCCTGCACCGACTTGAAGCGCACACGGGTGCCGAAATACAAGGACGGCGAGGTATCGGCGACGATCAGGCTGAGGCGTTCGCGCTCGGCCTGGAACAGCTTGGTGTGGGCGCGGCCGGTACGCGCGGTCAGGCGCCAGTCGATATGGCGCGCGTCGTCGCCGTTGGAGTACTCGCGCGATTCGGCGTATTCCATGCCGCGGCCGCGCAGCGGCGACAGCGCATGGCCGCTGACGCCGTGGCGTCCCAGGCGCGCGTTGCGGCGGCCGCCGACGGCGGCGCGCAGCGCGACCAGCTCGGCCAGACCGGGGACGATGCCGTCGCCGGACTGGGCGCGCGAATCGGAGTTCGGCGGGTGGGAGTCGTTCGCCACGGCCCTACTCCTTCGACGGCCGACGCTTGCTCATGCCCGCGTCCGTTGGCCGGCCCGCGGCCCTCACGGCAGCGGCACGCGCTGCAGCAGTTCGGCCAGCAGGCGGTCGCCGTCCCAGCCCTCGGCGGTGGCCTCGTAACTGGGCAGGATGCGATGGCGCAGTACTTCCGGCGCGATCGCGCGCACGTCGTCCGGGGTCACGTAGTCGCGGCCGGCGAGCCAGGCATGCGCGCGCGCGCAACGCTCCAGCGCGATCGAGCCGCGCGGGCTGGCGCCCCAGGCGATCCGGCGCGCCAGCGCGGCGTCGTAGCGCGCGGCGTCGCGCGAGGCCAGCACCAGTTCGATCAGATAGCGTTCGACCGCGGGCGCGACGTGCAACGACAGCACCGCCGCGCGCGCGGCGAACACGTCGTCCAGCGGCATGCGGCGTTCGATCGGCGCCGCGGCGCGCAGCGAATCGCGCGCGCGTTCGCGCGCCAGGCGCAGGATCTCGGCCTCCGCCGCCGCTTCTGGATAGCCGATGCGCACGTGCATCAGGAAGCGGTCGAGCTGGGCCTCGGGCAGCGGGAAGGTGCCCTCCTGCTCGATCGGGTTCTGCGTGGCCATCACCAGGAACAACGGCGGCAGCGCATAGGTGGCGCGCCCGACGGTGACCTGGCGCTCGCCCATCGCCTCCAGCAGCGCCGACTGCACCTTGGCCGGCGCACGGTTGATCTCGTCGGCCAGCAGGATGGGATGGAAGATCGGCCCGGCCTGGAATTCGAAGCGGCCGTCCTGCGGGCGCCAGACCTCGGTGCCGGTGAGATCGGCCGGCAGCAGATCGGGAGTGAACTGCACGCGCGCGAAGTCGGCTTCCAGGCGTGCGGCCAGCGCGCGCACCGCGCTGGTCTTGGCCAGGCCGGGCGCGCCCTCGACCAGCAGGTGGCCGTCGGCGAGCAAGGCGATCAGCAGGCGTTCGATCAGGGCCGCCTGGCCGACGATCTCCGCCGACAGCGCCTCGCGCAGTTCGCGGAAGGCGTCGTGCAGGCGCGCCAGTTCGGCGTCGGCAGGGACGGGCGGGCGAACCGGCGCGGTGCCGGCGAGGCTTTCGGGGCTGTCCATCGATGTTCCGATGCGGGGGCGAGTCCCGATTTTGACCGAACTTGGCCGCCGGGGTTCACCCAACGGATGGCACGTACGTTCAGGCTGGGGCTTGCAAGCGCAAATCCCCCTCAATCCCCCATTTTTCGAAGGGGGAAGACAAGCGATGACGAAATCATCGAAGACAAATGCGATTCCCCCCTTGAAAAAGGGGGGCTAGGGGGGATTTGCTCTTGCTTCACGCAAGCCGATCCCCCCTCAAACGCGAAGAGGGCCCGAAGGCCCTCTCGCGTTTCTCTATCGGTGCGGCGCTTAGCGCTGCGTGACCTTGAGCACCTTCGGGGTGACGAAGATCAGCAACTCGGCCTTTTCCTTCGAGCGGCCCTTCTTCTTGAACAGGTTGCCCAGGAAGGGGATGTCGCCCAGGAACGGCACCTTGGTGACGTCGCTGCGATCGCGGAACTCGTACACGCCGCCGACCACCACGGTCTGACCGTCCTCGACCAGCACGGCGGTGTTGACCGAGCGCTTGGCGATGATCGGCACCTGGCCGATCGAGGTGTTCAGGGTGCCGTCGACCTCGTCCTTCTTGACCGCCATGTTCAGGAACACGCGGCCGTCGTTGGTGATGGTCGGGGTGACCTTCAGCTCCAGCAGCACGTCCTTGAACTGGACGTTCGGGATCGGCGTGGCGTTACCGCCCTGCTGCGGCGAGATCGTCACGTAGCCCACTTCCTGGCCCTGGCTGATCACCGCTTCGCGCTGATTGCTGGTGACCACGCGCGGGTTGGAGATGACTTCGCCGCGGCCTTCTTCCTGGATCGCCGACAGCTCGATGTCGAGCAGGTAGCCGGCGTTGAGGATGGACAGCGCCAGCGAACCGGCCGGGTTGTCGACGCCCAGGTTGCTCATCAGGCCGCGGGTGATCGCACCGACGGTGCGCACCGGCGGCGTGCCGACCTGGCCGCCGTTGAACCAGTCGCGGTACGCATTGGCGTAGGCGAGGTTGGCGGCGACTTCCGAGTTGCGGGTGGCGAGGTTGGACGCCAGGTCGCCGCTGAAGTAGGCGTTGTCCTTGCTGCCGCTGATGCCGAACTTGGCGCCGAGCTCGCGCGAGACCGATTCGGTCGCGATCACGATGCGGGCCTCGATCACGACCTGGTCGACCGGGCGATCGATCACCCGAACCAGTTCGCGCATCTGCTGAACCTTCTTCGGGATGTCGCTGATCATCAGCGTGTTGGTGCGCTCGTCGGCGACCAGACGGCCGCGCTGCGACAGGAAGCCGTTCTCGTTCTGGCTCTGACCGCCGCCGCCACCGCCGCCACCGCCCGAACCGCCGACGCCCTTGGCCTCGGTCAGCGCTTTGAAGATCGCGCCGGCGTTGTGGTAGTTGATCTGGATGTACTCGGTGACCAGGTCGACGCGGTTGTCGAGCGCGATGCGCGCGTCTTCCTTGTCCTGCTCGTACTTGGCGACCTCGGCCTGCGGCGCGATCCACACCACGTTGCCGCTGCGGCGCTTATCCAGGCCCTTGGCCTGCAGCACGATGTCCAGGGCCTGATCCCACGGCACGTTGACCAGGCGCAGGGTCACGTTGCCCTGGACCGTGTCGGCGGCGACCACGTTGAGATTGGACTCCTCGGCGATCAGCTGCAGCACGGTGCGCACCGGCACGTCCTGGAAGTTGAACGTCACCGGACGGCCGCTGTAGCCGCGCTTGCTGGCGTCGCTGGTGCTGCTGGCGGAGCTGGCGCCGACCGCGCGGCCGGAAGCGGCTGCGGCCGACTTGGGCACGATCTCGACGATGTACTCGCGACCGGTCTGGTAGGCCAGCGACTCGAAGCCGCCCTTGGTGTTGAGCACCAGCTGCGTGCCGTTGCCGCTGGCGCGCGCGTCGATGCGCTGGACCGGCGTGGCGAAGTCGGTGACGTTGAGCGGGCGCGCCAGGGCGGCCGGCAACTGCGCGTTGCCGACGTCGACGATCACGCTCGAACCCTGGTTGCGCAGGTCGGGCGCGGCGCCGTCGCCGGTGAACTTCAGGATCAGCTTGCCGGAGCCGTCTTCGCCGCGCTTGAAGTCGATGTTCGCGACCGAGATCGCGCCCGGCAACTGCTTGGCCGGATCGAGGCTGTGTGCGGGAGCGACCACCGGCGCGGCGGGTGCCGCCACCGGAGTCGCGGCTCCAGCTGCCGGCGTCGCGGCGTGCGCGGCGCTGAGGCCCGCGAGCAAGCCGACCACCAGGCCGGCGCTGCGCGTGCTGAGAACCAAGGGGCGCCGAGCCGGCGAGCTTTTGGCGTTGAATACGGTCATCGTGCTATCCCCCAATCAATTGTCTTCTAACGCCACGGTCGCCGGCCTTTCGAGCCAACCACCTGCGCCGTCCGGCACCAGTTCCACCAGCTCGATCCGATCTTCGGACACGCTGGTGACCCGACCGTCGTTCTGGCCCATGTACGCGCCCGGCCGCACCCGGTAGGTCACCTTGTCGGGCGCCATCACCAGGGCGATCACCCCGGGACCGCGGCCGAGCGTGCCGACCATGTCCAGGCTGTCGAGCGGGAACTGCTCCAAAGTCTGCTTGCGTCGCGTCGCGTCGGGACGCGGACCGCTGCCGCCGCCCTGATCGGTGAACGCGTTGCTGAACGGATCGCGCATCGCCTGCGCGGCGTACTCGAACGTCTCGAACTGCTGCATGACCGGCAGCGGATCCAGCGGCGGCGCGGGACGCGCCTTCACTTCGGCCACCCACTTCTCGAGATTGGGCGCGTCGCCGGGCGTGCTGGTGATGCCGCGGCCGCAGCCGGTGGCCGCCAGCAGCAGCGTCGCCGCGATCAGGATGCGGCCGCGAGCGCCCGCGTTGAATGTCGTACGCATCAGCCGCCCTCCTTCTTGTCGCCAGCAGCTGCGGCAGGTGCGGCCGCGGCGGCATTAGGATCGCCGTTGGCCTTTTCCTGCGCCGACACTTCTTCTTCGTCCAGGTAACGGTAGGTCTTGACCGTGCCGGCCAGCTCCAACGGACTGTTGGGCGTGATCACCGCGGTCTTGTCGCCGGCCGCGGCGCCGCGCGGGCGCAGCGAGATGTCGTGCATGGTCATGATGACCACGCGCGGCAGCGAGGCGACGCCGCTGACGAAACCGCCGAACTGGTGGTAGGTGCCCACCATGCGCAGCGCGATCGGCTTCTCGGCGTAGAAGTCCTTGGGCTGCTCCGGACCGGGCTGGAACAGTTCGTTGGTGATGCCGGTGGCGAGCGCGGTCTGCGAAATGTCGACGATCAGGTCGGGCATTTCGGTCTTGCTCGGCAGCTGGCGCAGCATCTGCTGCAGCTGCTGTTCCATCTGCACCAGCTGCTGCTTGAGCGGCTCGAGGTTGGCGGCGCGGCCCTGCTTGGTCTCGAACTCGGCGCGCAGATCCCTCTCGGTGCGCTCCAGGCCTTCCAGCGTGGCGCGCTTGTCGCGCACGAACAGGTACCAGGACAGACCGACGATCACCAGGCCGATGATCACGCAGAAGCCGATTTTGGCCTGTACCGGCCACGACCCCATGTTGTTGAAGTCGAGGTCCTTGAGCGACATCTTCTTCTGGCTCACGATTCGGCCCCCTTGTTGTTGCCTGCGGCCGGGGCCGCTGCGGGCGGCTCCTGGACCGGGGTCGGAACGCCGCCCGGCGCATTGGTCGGAGCCGGAGCCGGCGCGGCGGCCGGTGCGGCGGGTGCCGCGGCCGGCGCCACCGGAGCGATCGCCGCGGGAGCGGCCGTGCCGGCCGGCGCGCTAGCGGCCGGCGCTGCGGCGGCGGGCGCCGCGGCCGGAGCGGTCGCGTTGGCGGCGGCGGCCTCGGTGCCGGCGGCCGGCGCGTCGGGCTGACCGTCGCCGTTCTCGTCCTTGGGCGCGTTCGGATTGGCCAGCTTGACCTGCAGCTTGAACTCGTACGGCAGCCCCTTGTCCGTGCCCTTGGCCTCGATGATCGACAGGTCCGGATTGGTCATCCAGCCCGAGCCTTCGAGGTTGCGCATGTAGGTACTGACGCGGGCGTTGGACTGCGCACGGCCTTCCAGGGTCAGAGTGTCGGCGTCCTGCTTGATCGCCGTCAGCACCGCGCCGTCGGGAATGGTGCGCACCAGCGAATCGAACAGGTGCACCATCTGCGAACGGTTGGACTGCAGCTGCTCGATCACTTCCTTGCGGGCCAGCAGCTTCGACTTCTTCTTGTCGAGCTCCTCGATCTCCGTGATCTGCTTGTCGACCTCGGCGATGCGGTCCTGCAGGAAGGTGTTGCGGGTGTTCTGGCCGTTGATCTGGCCCTTGTAGAAGCTGACGATCAGGAACGAGAGCGCCATGGCGCTCGCGACCGCGATCGCGATCATGGTGACGAATTCCTTCTGCCGCTGTTTGCGGCGTTCGGCTCGCCACGGGAGGAGATTGATGCGTGCCATCAGTCGAAGCTCCTCAGGGCGAGGCCGCACGCGATCATCAACGCCGGCGCGTCCTGCGCTAGCGCGTGCGCCTGCACGCGCGGACCGAGCGTCATGTGCGCCAGCGGGTTGGCGATGATGGTGGGCACGCCCAGCTGCTCCTCGACCATCTCGGCGATGCCGGGGATGGAGGCGCAACCGCCGGCGAGCACGATCTGGTCCACGCGGTTGAACTCGCTACCGGCGTAGAAGAACTGCAACAGGCGGCTGACCTGCTGCACCATCGCTTCCTTGAAGGGCTCCAGCACTTCGGCCGAGTAGCTCTCGGGCAAGCCGCCCTGGCGCTTGGCCAGGCCCGCTTCCTCGTAGCTCAGGCCGTAGCGCCGCATCACCTCGTCGGTGAGCTGCTTGCCGCCGAAGACCTGCTCGCGGCTGTAGAGGCTGCGGCCGTTGCGCAGCACGTTGAGCGTGGTCATGGTCGCGCCCGAGTCGATCAGGGCGACGATGCCGTCGCGCGGCGTGCTGAGATGGTCGGCGATCAGCGCGAACGCGTTCTCGACCGCGAACGCCTCGACGTCCATGACCTTGGGGGTCAGGCCGCCGATCTCCAGCGCCGAGGCGCGGACTTCGACGTTCTCTGAGCGCGACGCGGCCAGCAGCACCTGGATCATGTCCGGGCTGTTGGGCATCGGTCCCAGCACCTCGAAGTCGTGATTTACTTCCTCGATCGGATACGGCACGTAGTTCACCGCCTCCAATTCGACCTGCGACTCGAGTTCCTCGCCGTCCAGGTCGCCCGGCATCGGGATCACCTTGGTGATCACCGAGGACCCGGCGACGGCCGCGGCGGCGAACTTGACCCGGGTTCCGGACCTAGCGACCGCGCGCTTGATCGCCTCGCCCACGGCCTCGACCTCGACGATGTTCTTCTCGACGACGGCGTTCGGCGGTAGCGGCTCGACGGCGTAATGCTCGACGCGGTAGCGGTTGCCGGCTCGGGAGAGCTGCAACAGCTTCACTGCGGTCGAACTGATATCCACGCCGACGAGGGCCGGCTGGCTTTTTGTGATGACGCCCACTGTTTTCTCCCCATGCCACAAGCGCTTACGCGCACTTCGTGTGGCCCCGCCTTAGATAACGGACTTTTCACAGGCTGGCAACCATTTCTTTCAGGAATGCCAACCGAGACCGCCTTTTTTGCGTAACGGCCTTAGCGGAAATCACCGGCCGCCTGCCCCCCGGGGCGGTCCCTGTCCCCGGCTCCTCTATACTCCACGCCCACTACTACCCGCAATCGGAACCCGCTTCGATGCCCCGTCTCCGTCGCCTTCTGCGCTGGGCGCTGTATGCGTTCGCCGGCCTGACCCTGCTCGGGGTGATCGCCGCCGGCACCCTGTACTACCTGATCGCCCCCAAGCTGCCGGACGTGGAGACCCTGCGCAACGTAGAGCTGCAGGAGCCCATGTACGTCTACGCGGCCGACGGCCGCCTGATGGCCCTGTTCGGCGAGACCCGCCGCTACCCGGTGGCGATCGAGGACGTGCCGGCCCGGCTCAAGCAGGCCTTCATCTCGATCGAGGACGCCCGCTTCTACCAGCACCACGGCGTGGACTACAAAGGCATCGCGCGCGCGGTCTGGCTGCTGGCCACCACCGACGACAAGCGCGTGCCGGGCGGCTCCACCATCACCCAGCAGGTCGCGCGCCAGTTCTTCCTGAGCTCGGAATACAGCTACAAGCGCAAGCTGGGCGAGATGCTGCTGGCCATGCGCATGGAGCGCGAGCTCAGCAAGGACGAGATTTTCGAGCTGTATTTGAACAAGAGCTTCTTCGGCAACCGCGCCTACGGCGTCGGCGCCGCGGCCGAGTTCTACTACGGCAAGAAGATGAGCGAGCTGTCGCTGGACGAGATGGCCTCGCTGGCCGGCATCCCCAAGTTCCCCTCCAGCGGCAACCCGCTGAGCAACCCGGAGCGCGCCAAGGAGCGCCGCGACTACATCCTCGACCGCATGGCCGAGCTCAAGTACGTCAGCGCCGCCGAGGCCGCCCAGGCCAAGGCCGTGCCCATGCACGCGACCCCGCACGAGCGCCCGGTCGAGGTCTACGCGCCCTATGTGGCCGAGATGGTCCGCCAGCAGATGATCGAGCGCTACGGCGCCGAGGCCCTGACCAAGGGCTACCACGTCACCACCACCATCGACCCGACCCTGCAGGCCGCGGCCGACAAGGCAGTCCGCGACGGGCTCAAGGTCTACGACCGCCGCCACGGCTGGCACGGGGTCGAGCAGCACTTCGACTTGGCCGCCAACGAGGACGCCGCCACCGCCAAGCAGCGCCTGCGTTCGATCCCGGCCCAGGCCGGCCTGCTGCCGGCGATCGTGCTGGCCAGCGACGGCGGCGGCGCGCGCCTGGCCCTGGCCGACGGCAGCGAGATCAGCCTGGCCGCCAACCAGGGCTGGGGCGGACGCAGCCCGGGCAGCCTGGTCAAGCGCGGCGACCTGGTGCGGGTCGAGAAGATCGAACCGCCGGCGCCCAAGCCCGACCCCAAGAAGCCCGACGCCCCGGTCGCGGTCGCGCCGCCGGTGGTTGGCGCGCCGCTGGGCTACCGCCTGGAGCAGCTGCCGCAGGCGCAGGCCGCACTGGTCTCGCTGGAACCGTCCAACGGCGCCCTGCGCGCCCTGTCGGGTGGTTTCAGCTTCGCCGGCGCCAAGTTCAACCGCGCCACCCAGGCCCGCCGCCAGCCCGGTTCCAGCTTCAAGCCCTTCGTCTACGCGGCCTCGTTCGAGCGCGGCTACAACCCGGCCTCGATCGTGCTCGACGCGCCGGTGGTGTTCCGCGACCGCCGCGGCCACATCTGGCGCCCGCAGAACGACAGCGGCAACTTCGCCGGCCCGATGCGCGTGCGCGAGGCCATGGTGCAGTCGCGCAACCTGGTGTCGGTGCGCCTGCTGGATGCCATGGGCGTGGATTTCGCGCGCAAGTACATCAGCAACTTCGGTTTCGACATCGAACAGCTGCCGCCGAACCTGTCGATGTCGCTGGGCACCGCCTCGCTGACCCCGCTGTCGGTCGCGCGCGGCTACGCCACCTTCGCCAACGGCGGTTTCCGCGTCACCCCCTGGTTCATCGACGAGATCAAGGACCGCGCCGGCGCAGTGGTGTTCAAGGAAAAGCCGCCCACCGCCTGCCCCGAATGCGGCGGCCGCGACGGCGGCAGCACGGTGCGCTCCAGCACCGTCGTCGACGGCTTCAACTTCGGCACGTTGAACGAAACCAAGCCCGACCCCAAGGCCAGCGCCAAGGCCTCCGAACCGGCCAAGCCGGCCGCCGCCCGCCCGGCCGACCAGGTGATGGCGCCGCGCGCGATCGACGACCGCATCGCCTACCAGATCGTGTCGATGCTGCGCGACGTGGTCCTGCGCGGCACCGGCACCGCGGCCAAGGTGCTAGGCCGCGAGGACGTGGGCGGCAAGACCGGCTCCACCAACGACCACCGCGACGCCTGGTTCTCCGGCTTCGGCGGCCCGCTGGTGACCACGGTCTGGGTCGGCCGCGACAACTACAAGTCGCTGGGCTACCGCGAGTACGGCGGCAAGGCCGCGCTGCCGATCTGGATCGACTACATGCGCGTGGCGTTGAAGGACAAGCCGATCGCGCCCAACGAACCGCCGCAGGGCATGGTCAAGGTCTCCGTCGGCGCCAACGGCTCGCTGATTCCGGACGGCGTCGGCGGCATCGTCGAATGGGTCAAGGCCGAGGACTTGGACAAGATGCAGTCCTACGTCGATTACGGTGCGGCCGAAGCGGCGCCGTCGGAAGAGTCGTTCGACATCTTCTGAGTCCTGGCCTCGGCCGGTCCGCGCCCGCTCCACGCGGGCGCGGACGGCGCCAGCGCCAGGTGATGAGCAAATCCGCATCGGCGTGTTAGCGTTGGACCCGCCGGCACGCACCGCCGGCCGCGGCGAGCCCCCTCGCCGTCGCCGTGCCCGCCGCGGAGGCCGTCATGCCCCATCACGCCCGACAGCACGCACAGCAGCACGCCGAAACCCGCACCCGCGAACGCCGCCACCGCCTCGCCCACGAGGCCGCGCGGCTGATGGCCGAGGGCGGCATCCGCGACTACCACCAGGCCAAGCTCAAGGCCGCCGAGCGCCTGGGCATCTTCGATGATGCCTCGCTGCCGCGTAACCGCGAGATCGAGGACGCCCTGCGCGAATACCAACGCTTGTTCCACCGCGACCATGCCGCCGGCCTGCGCCAGCGCCGCGAGGCCGCGCTGCGCGCGATGGAATTCTTCGCCGACTTCGACCCGCGCCTGGTCGGCCCGGTCCTGGACGGCACCGCCGACGAGCGCAGCCCGGTCGCGCTGCAGCTGTACAGCGACGACCCCGACGCCGCTCCGCGCTTCCTAGACCAGCACGGCATCCCCGCCGAAGCCCGCAGCCGCCGCCTGCGCCTGGACCGCGAACGCAGCGACGATTTCCCGGTCTGGGTCTTCAGCGCCGAAGACCTCAGCTTCGACCTCACCGTGCTGCCGCTGGACGTACTGCGCCAGGCACCGCTGTCGGGCGTGGACGAAAAACCGATGAAGCGCGCCTCGCTGGCGCAGCTGCGACAGCTGCTGGCGGAGGAGGAGATCGCGGGGTATGAGGGCGGCTAGCATCGCCAGCGCGGCCTACGTCTCCAAGGGTGAAGCCATCGCGGCTCACGCCGCTCCCACAGAAAGCGATTCCCGCGAGTTCGGCAACAGCGGTTGCGGTTGCGGTTGCTCCGGCGTTGAAGTCCATAGAACCGAAGCCACACGACCATTCCCAGACCCGTAGGGCGGCGCGCAGGACGCGCGCCGTTTTTCGATAGGACAGGGATGTCCTATCGAAAAATCCCGGCGCCAGATCCGAAGCCACACGGGAGCTCCTGGCTCAGACCCTTCTCTTTGGTTACTTTCTCTTGGGTCAGCAAGAGAAAGTGACCCGCATGCGCAGCAGGCGGAAGCCTTTGACCTTCGGTCAGAAACCGCGAAGACAACAGCAAGAGCAAATCCTCCCCAACCCTCCTTTTCCAAAGGAGGGAGCCAAAGGCGCAACCGGATAGGCGCGAGCGACCCGCATGCGCAGCAGGCGGAAGCCTTTGACCTTCGGTCAGAAGCAGCAGGGCAAGAACAAAAGCGAATCCTCCCCAACCCTCCTTTTCCAAAAGAGGGAGCCAAGGCGCAACGCAGTAACCGGGATTCGCGGTCGCGGCTCGCGCCGCTCCCACAGAGAGCGGCTGAAGAATGCCGCTCTATCCCAACGCCCGCCGCACAAACGAAAACGCCCCGCGATGCGGGGCGTCTCGTGCCGTGCAACGGTAGCGATCAGCGCTTGTCGCTGGCCACGTAATCGCGCACGCCGTGACCGGTATAGATCTGGCGCGGACGGCCGATCTTGTTTTCCGGATCGTTCTGCTGCTCCAGCCAATGCGACACCCAGCCGGCGGTGCGCGCGATCGCGAACATCACCGTGAACATCTCCACCGGAATGCCCAGCGCCTTGTAGATGATGCCCGAGTAGAAGTCGACGTTCGGATAGAGCTTGCGCTGCACGAAATACTCGTCCTGCAGCGCCGCCTCTTCCAGCTTCATCGCCACTTCCAGCAGCGGATCGTTCACGCCCAGCGCGCCCAGCACGTCGTGCGTCATCTTGCGCACCAGCGCCGCGCGCGGATCGTAGTTCTTGTAGACGCGGTGGCCGAAGCCCATCAGGCGGAAGCCCGACTCCTTGTCCTTGGCCTTGTCGATCGCCGACTTGACGTTCTCCGGACGGCCGATCTCGTTGAGCATCTTGAGCACGGCCTCGTTGGCGCCGCCGTGCGCCGGGCCCCACAACGCGGCGACGCCGGAGGCGACGCTGACGTAGGGATTGGCACCGGTCGAACCGACCAGGCGCACGGTCGAGGTCGACGCGTTCTGCTCGTGGTCGGCGTGCAGGATGAACAACAGGTCCATCGCCTTGGCGGCGACCGGGTTGAGCTCCAGCGGCTCGCTCGGCACTTCGAACAGCATGTGCAGGAAGCGCGTGGTGTAGTCGAGGCTGTTCTTGGGATAGCGGATCGGCCAGCCGATCGAATAGCGGTGGCAGGCGGCGGCGATCGTCGGCACCTTGGCGATCAGGCGGATCGCGGCCAGACGGCGCTGCTCCGGATCTTCCAGGTCGAGTTCGTTGTGGTAGAAGCTCGCCATCGAGCCGAGCATGCCGACCAGCATCGCCATCGGATGAGCGTCGTGGCGGAAGCCGTACAGGAAGGTGCGGAAGGCCTCGTGCATCATCGTGTGATGCGTGACTTCGTGCTCGAACTTGCTGAACTCGTTCGCCGTCGGCAGTTCGCCGTTCATCAGCAGATAGGCGACTTCGAGGAAGTTCGACTTCTCGGCGAGCTGCTCGATCGGGTAGCCGCGGTACAGCAGCACGCCTTCGTCGCCGTCGATGTAGGTGATCGCCGACTTGCAGCTGGCGGTGGCGGTGAAGCCCGGGTCGTAGGTGAACAGACCGGTCTCCTTCGGCACCTTGGCGATGTCGATGCAGGAGGCGCCGAGCGTCGGATGCTGGACCGGCAGGGCCACGCTCTTGTCGCCGGCGGCCAGGGTCACCTGGTCGAAGGCGGGTTTATTCGGGACGGCTTTCTCAGCAGCGGATTTTTCAGAAGCGGACACGAACAGCTCCTCATGTCTGCGCCCGCAGGGATGGCCGCGGGCGAGGTAGGGACAGGAAATCGCGGGCGCACCGCGTCCGCCAATTATCGCATACCGGCATCGAGCACCGACTCGGACTTTAGTCCCGGGGACGGGCCGGGCTGTTCCGCCGGCGGCGTCGATCGGGCCTCGGACGCAGCCGCCGACATTAGTGCACGGACTCTAACGCGCGCGTTCGACGCGCCATCCGATGGGCATAGCCCTATGGGTCCGGCAAACCGCGCGCGGCGGCCACAAACGCAAACGGCCGCCTCGAAGGCAGCCGTTGTGCGCAACGCTGGGCGACGCGATTACTTCTGCGCGTAGCGCTTGCGGAACTTGTCGACGCGACCGCTGGTGTCCATGATCTTGTGCTTGCCCGTGTAGAACGGGTGCGAAGCCGACGAGATATCGACCTTGATCAGCGGGTACTCGGTGCCGTCGACCTTGATCGTTTCCTTGCTCGACAGGGTCGAACGGGTCACGATCTGGAAATCGGTGGTGACGTCCTGGAAAACGACGTCGCGGTACTCGGGATGGATACCTGCCTTCATGGCACTCACAAATTGATGCGGGAAAGAGCGGCATTATAGCCGCCCCTTCGAGGCCGAGGCAAGTCCTGCCCTGGCGACGCTACGGACCGGCCCGACGCGGGCATATCCGAACATCGCAAGGCGGGGCCGAACCCGGCTCCGCCCCGCCGGATCAATCACTTACGCACCGAAGCCGCGAGCGCGCCATCGCGGGCTCGCGGCAATCCGGACGAGCCCTGGACGGCCTAGACGGCCGCCAAAGCGCCGCGGATCAGGCCCTGGAAGCGCTCCTGGTCGTAGCGCATCAGGATCGCCACGCGCGCCGGCGCCCCGCCCTCCCCGCGCCAGTCGACGATGGTCGCGCCACGGCCGTGCTGACCCGCCAGCTCGATCGACAGCGCCCGATCCAGCACCTCCACGGCGCCGTCGGGCTCCAAGGCGAACGCCATCGCCAGCGCGTCGGCGGCATGCCAGTGCGCGCCGCGGCGGTCGGCCGACCACAGCCGGGTGCGCTCGGAGATGCGCTCGTAGAAGCGCGCGCGCGGGCTGTCGGCCTGCAGCCAGCGGACTACGTCGTCGTGCAGGAAACCGTGCGCGATCACCGCTTCCCAATCGGCCAGCTCGATGCGCTCGAAGGCCTCGAACACGATGTGCGCGGCTTCGGGATCGAAGTAGATGTTGAACTCGGCCGCCGGCGTGATGTTGCCGCGGCAGGTGACCGCCCCGCCCATCACCACGAAGCGTGCGACGCGCTCAGGCAGGGTCGGGTCGAGCTTGAGCGCAAGCGCGATGTTGGTCAGCGGTCCCAGCGCCACCAGCAGCAGCTTGCCGGCGTGCTCGTGCGACAGGCGCAGGATCGCCAGCGCGGCGTGCTCGGCCTCGACCTGGCGTTGTGCGGCCTCATAGCCGACATCGCCGAAGCCGTCCTGGCCGTGCACGTAGCCGGCGTCCGGCGAGGGATGCAGCAGCGGCGCGGCGGCGCCGGCGAACACCGGCACGTCGACGCCGGCGACCTCGCACAGCTTCAGCGCGTTGGCGACGGTGTGCTTGAGGCCGACGTTGCCGGCGGCGATGGTCAGGCCGACCAGTTCATGGCGCGGGTCGTTGAACGCCATCAGCAGCGCGAGCGCGTCGTCCACGCCCGGGTCGGTATCGATAAGCAGGGGAATGCGGTCGGTCATGTAGCCACTCTTTCTACGGGAACGGCCGGATCGGCCGGGATGGCGTGCAGCGCGCCTTCGTAGCGCAGCAGTTCGCCGAAGGGAAACAGCGAGAAAGCGACGGCGAAGCGATAACGGTCGCCGTCCTCGATGCGTTTGTAGGCGTCGGTGCTCGGGAACAGGAAGCGCGGCCAAGGCAGGCCGCGCCAGGCCACCGAGCGCAGCCGCCAGCGCCAGCCGCCGCCATCCAGGTCCACGCCCAGGCGCAGCCGCGCCGGGCCGGTGTCTTCCAGCCAATGCCCGTCGGGGTAGCGGCCGACGGGACGGAAGATCGAAATCAGTTCGCTGCCGTCGTCGAAGCGGCGGCGCCATTGCATGGCGTCTTCGTCGTGGACGATGCGGACTTCGAAGCCGCGCCTCGGGCGGTCCAGGGGAATGCCGAGACGTTGCGCCAGGCGCCGGCCCAGGCGCCCGGCCAGGCCGGTGCCGGTGGAGATCGCGACTTCGCCGCTCAGGCGTCCGCCGCCGCGGTGCAGTGCTTGCAGCAAAGGGTGCAGCCGCTCGAAAGCCGGGCCGAACCAGAGTGTGGCCGCGTTGTAAGGGGCTCCCGGCATCCGGGGGGTGCGCTCCTGGCGGCGGGACACTATAGCCAGAGTTTTGGCGGTTTGTGTGGGTGGGGTGTGGCCCAGGGCGTTTGGATTCGTTACCCGGGCTGTCCTTACGTGGCGATTTGCCGCCTCGCGTGCCCTCACCCCAACCCCTCTCCCGTTTACGGGAGAGGGGTTGGGGTGAGGGGATGAGCGCGCAGCGCGAATGCGCTCGATGTCGCCTTAGCGCGCTTGCCCTGCCGGAAACCGCGATAGCCAATAACGCGTGCGACGCAGGTAGTGATCCGGCGCCAGCGGCGCATAGTCGAAGTAGCGGCCATGGTCATCCGCCGCCGCAGCCGGCTCCAACTGCGTGCCCTCGTGCCATTCGTTGAACGAAGTGATCGACACCCACTGCGCATCGCTGGCGACAGCCGCCTCGAACATCGCGTCGTAGTACGCCCCGCCCTCGCGTCCACGTTCGTTGGCCCGATTCCACGGCCGCACCCGGCGATCGCTGTAGCCCGGCCCCACCGAGGGGATGAAGCGCAAGCCGTGCCGGTCCGCCCAGCGGCGCATGCGCGGCCAGTGCGCCGGCGTCGAGCCCCAGGTGAAACCGCGGCTGGCGAAGTAGGTGTAGACGCCGTCGAAGCCGCCTTCGAGGAAGAACGCGCCCTCGTCGGCCTGCACCCACAGGCCGATCACGTCGGCGTCGTAGGCGCCGCCGCGTATCGAGTCCGCGCCGTCGGCGCGCAGCACGCGCGCCCAATCGGCGGCCGGCAGCTGGTAGGAGTCGTAGACGAAGAACAAGGGTCGCCCGCTGCCGGGATCGCGGTAGAACGCCGGATGCCGCCCGAAGTCGTCGATCGTCGCCAGCAGCTGCGCGCGCGCCGCCGCGATGTCGGGCCGCGACGCCGGCTCGATCTGGAAGCAGATGCGCAGGCCGTGCCGGGCCGCGGCGTCGAACAGCGCCGGCAGGCTGCGGTAGCTCGGGTCCTCGCGTCCCAGCCAGGTCACCGCGACGATGCCGATACCGGCCTGCGCGACCATCGCCATATGCCGATCGGCGATCGTCGGGTCGGCGCTGCTGTATTCGCCCAGCGCCGGATAGAAGTCGGCGGCGATGTCGCCGCCGCCGGGGATGGCGGGCGCGTCCGGGTCCTGCGCGCGCAACTTCAGCACCGGATGCGCCGAGTGCAGGCGCGCGCCGTCGCGCTCGGGGCTGCCATACCAGTTGTAGTAGAAGACGATCGCGCGCGGATGCGCGGCCGGCGTCGTGGCGCGCTGCGGGGCGGCGGCGCAGGCCGCCAGCCACAGCACGCCCAGCGCCAGCGCTACGCGCCAGCTCACTGCGGCTTGGCCGCCGGCAGCCGCAGCGGATGCGCCTCGGTGTTGAAGGTCACCGCCTTGAAGTCCAGCGTCTGCGCCGGCGCGAACAGCAGGTAGTAGTACTTGAAGGTCTCGGCGAACAGGAAGCTCTCCATCGAGTCGTCCTGCTGCTTGCTGGTCACGTCCTTGAGCGCGGCGTAACCAGCTTCGGTGCGGCAGTGACGGACGAAGTCCTCGAAGAACTCGCGCCCCATCGCGCGGTACTTGGGATCGCCGGTCAGCACGTGCAGGTAGTACGCCGACTCGACGATCTCCGGCCGCAGCGCATAGCCGGGCGACGTCACCTGCAGCTTGGCGTAGTCCAGCGACTCGGGCTCGATGCCGTGCAGGCGCCACATCTTCGCGCCGGAATCCTGCAGCCGGCGCGCGCGGTCCAGGTCGCCGCCCAGCGCCAGCAGCGCCGGCATGAACGCGTCCAGCGCGCCATAACGCGTGGCCGTGCGCTGGCCGGTGGCCATGTCGGCGTGGCCGTACCACAGCTCGCGGTCGCGCACTTCGTCGCTCAGGTGCCGGTTGACGCCGACGATGCTCTGGTCCCACATCGTCTTGCACTCGGCGTCGCCGAACAGGCGCCAGCACTTGTACAGGTACTCGTAATAGGAATCGATGCCGCCGCCGATGTGCGCACCGGTGTCGGTCCAGCGCCCGCTCTCCACGTCGATCGCGGAGCCGACCAGACCGGTCTTGGGATCGCGGCGGTTGTAGGTTTCGACCAGCGCGCGCTTGGCCTTGTCGTAGTAGACCGGCTTGCCGGTGAGCTTGGACAGCATGCCGAACTCGATCAGCAGGGTGCCGGTCTCGGCCGGGTTGCTGACCTTGCCGCGGGTCTTGCCGGTGCGCAGATTGACGTGGGTGTACGGCAGCCCGGTCGGCGAATCGAACACCGGCAGCAGGCGCGTGCCCAACTCGTCGGCGAGCTTGAGCAGACGTTCGTCGCCGGTCATCTGATAGCCCGACAACAGGCCGCCGAGCAGGCGGATGGTGACCTCGAAGTTCTGCACGTACATGTCCCGATCGAAGTCCAGCTGGGTCGCGATCAGCTCGCGCGCCTCGTCGGCCTCGGTCTTCAAGCCCATCAGCAACAGGGTGTCCAGCGCGTCCACCGGCGTCATCAGCAGCGAATGCGGATACCAGTCGTGGGCGCTCTTGCTCAGCGGCTTGAGCGCATCGCGGCCCCAGGCGTAGCGCTTGTAGCCCTGCCAGGCGTGCTGGGTTTCCTGCTTGACGCGTTCGGCCAGGCGCGCGGCCTCGGCCTCGTCGATCGTGGCGGCCGACGCGGCCGCGGCGGGTGCGGGCGTCGAGGGCGCAGCGGTGTCGGTGGCGGGCTGGGCGCAGCCGGCGATCAGGGCGGCGGCGATGAGGCAGGCGAGCGTGCGTAGTTTCATCAGGGTCACCAAGGGAGTGGAGGCATCGCGCCGGGAGCGGCGGACACTGCGGGTATCGTTAGTGCGAACTCAGGGCGCGCCGAGCCAGCGCAGGCGCAGCGTGCGACGCAGCCGCTCCAGGTCGGCATCGGCGCGCACGCGCAGCTGCACGGTCTCGCCGGGCAACACGGTCAGGGCGTTGTCGGACAGCTCGGCGTCCAGGCCGTCGAATTCGAGCCACAGCGCGCGCGTCAGCGTCGTGGCGTGCAGGCTCAGCACCGCGACGTCGCCGTCGCGGCGCCATTGCGTGCGCAGCTGCGGATCGCTCAACGCCAGCGCCTTGGCCTCGTCGAAATAGACCACGCGCCGCGACGGCGGCTCGCCCGGCGCGTGCAGCTCGAACACCGCGGCCGTGCGCTTGGGATCGGCGCCACGCAGCAGCTCGGCGTCGGTCCATGCGCCCGCGGGCGTGACCGCCAGCGGGGTCAGGCTGATCTAGCCCTGCGTGCGCCAATGCTCGCGACCGTCGAAGTCGATCACGCGCAGCGTCCATTGCGCGGACTTGGCCTGCGTGCGATCCGACAGCAAGGCCAATGCGGTGCGGCCGTCCTTGCGCAGCGCCGATACCGCCACCGGCGCGAAGAAGCGGCGTGCGTGGAACTGCAGCGCCTTCCAGTGCCCGTAGTAATCGATGCTGGACCAGGACGCGCCCGGCCACACGTCGTTGAGCTGCCAGTACAGCGAGCCCATGGTGTGCGGCCGGCTGGTGCGGTGATGCAGCGCGGCCAGTTCGATGCCCTCGGCCTGCATGACCTGGCTGAGGTAGACGAAGTCGGCGAAATCGCGCGGCTCGCCGTAGCCGGCGCGGAGGTAGAGCAGCAGGCGCTCGTTGCCGGCGCCGGCCAGGAACTTCTGATGGGCGCGGATCACCGGCGTGTCGATGCCCTGCTCGGACTTGGCCGCGAACGCATCGACGGTGCGCTGTACCGGCCAGGCCTGCAGGCCGAACTCGGACATGAAGCGCGGGGTCTCGTCCAGGTAGGCGGCGACCGGTTTGGAGCCGGCCCACACGTCCCAGTAATGCTTGTCGCCCTTGGCCGAGTCGTTGGCCTTCTCGTCCAGGTCGTTGCTGGGCGAGCTGGACCAGTACGGCACCTCGCCGGACTCCTGCGCGACCACCTCGCGCAGGTCGCGGCCGAACAGCTGCACGTAGCCGTCCCAGACGGTCTGCGCGAAGGCGGGATCGGCCTGGGTCAGCGTGCGCCGGTGGCCCCAGTCCTTCCAGGCGGTTTCCTCTTCGTTGTTGCCGCACCACAGCACGATGCTGGGATGGCGGCGCAGGCGCCGCACCTGGTCGCGCGCCTCGGCCACCGCATTGGCGCGGAAATCGGCGTCGTAGCCTGGCTGCATGCCGCCGCCGTACATGAAGTCCTGCCACACCATCAGGCCCAGCTCGTCGGCCAGATCGAAGAAGGCGTCGCTCTCGTAATAGCCGCCGCCCCAGTTGCGCAGCATGTTCATGTTGGCTGCGCGCGCGTCCTCCAGGGTCTTACGCAGGCGCTGCACGCTCACCCGCGCCGGGAACATGTCGAACGGAATCGCGTTGGCGCCCTTGGCGAAGATCTCGATCCCGTTGACCGCGAAGGCGAATCCCTGCCCCGCGGCGTCGCGCGGGCGGCGCAGCTCGACCGTGCGCAGGCCGGTGCGTTGCTGCACCTGCGCCTGCTGGCCGCCTTCGCCGCGCAAGCGCGCGCGGAAGGTGTACAGCGCTTGTTCGCCGTAACCGTAGGGGTACCAGCGCCGCGGCCGTTCGATGCGTATCGGCAGGCTCAGCGTCTGCGGTCCCGCCCGCAGCTCGACGGTCTGTCGCTGTGTACCCGCACGGCGGCCGTCGGGGTCCAGCCAATCCACTTCCAGCGTCGCCGGTCCGGCCGCATCGGCGCGCACTTGCAACTGCGCGCTGAGCTCGGCGACTTCGGCGTCCACGCGTCGCTGGCGCAGCTGCAACGCGTCGATGCGCGGTCCGTCCCAGCTCTCCAGCCGCACCTCGCGCCACACGCCGGCGGTGACGTAGCGCGGACCCCAGTCCCAACCGTAGTGGTAGCCGGGCTTGCGCGCGAAGTTGCCGGTCATCGCGTCCTTGGGCTCGTCGCCGTAGGGCGAGGGATAGTTGCCGGCGATCTTGTGCGGCATGGCCTGCACCCGCGGCAGCAGGCGCGCGATCGGCGAATGCAGCAGCACGCGCAGTTCGTTGCCGCGCGCGCGCAGCTTACCGGCCACCGGCAGTCGCCACGTGCGGAAGGCGTTGTCGGCCGACAGCAGCGGCTCGCCGTTGAGGGAAACGTCGGCGTAGGTGTCCAGGCCTTCGAACACCAATTCGGCATGCGCGCGGCGCAGCGTCGCCTCATCCAGATCGAAACGGCTGCGGTACTCCCAGGCACCCAGGCCGATCCATTGCAACTGCGCCTCGGGTGCGCCGACATAGGGATCGGGGATCAGTCCGTGCGCGAGCAGATCGGTGTGCACGTGTCCGGGCACGCGTGCGGTGCGCCATTGCGTCGCGTCCGCGTGCCCGCGCGCCTGCGGGTTGTCCGGCAACAGGCGGAACTCCCAGTGCCGGTCCAGCGTGCGCACGCCCGGCGTCGCGGCCTGCGCGGCGGCGACGAACAAGGCCGTCGCCGCGAGCGCGAGCGAGCGCCGCCAGCTATGCAGGAACGCCGCCGCCCGCATCGCCTCAGCCCCCGCGCACGACGTTGAGCACCTCGTAGCAGGCGCCCATGGTGTGGTAATCGGTCTTGCCGGCCGGGCTCTTCTCGTCGCTGTACTTGCGGTTGTCGGCGTCGAGGATGCGGAACCAGGCGCCGTAGCGGTGATCGACCAGGTGCGCCCAGGAATAAGCCCACAGGCGCTGGTACCAATCCCAGTAGCGCGATTCGCCGGTGCGTTCGGCCAGCAGCGCGGCGGCGGCAAGCGACTCGGCTTGAACCCAAAAATATTTGTCGTCGTCGCAGACGTAGGCGCCGCCCTCGACCGCCGCCCTGCCCTCGCCTGCATGGCGCAGGCCTTCGTACGCGAAGCCGTAATACATGCCACCGCGCTCCTCATCCCAGGAATGCGCCAACGCGGTATCGAACAGATGGCGCGCGGTCGGCACCAGCCAGTCCTCGTCGACGTGGCGGTCCAGGATCAGCAGCAGCTTGCTCCATTCGGTCTGGTGGCCGGGCTGGAAGCCCCAGGGCCGGAACAGGTGTCTGGGATCGTCCAGGTGATAGGTCCAGTCGATGTTCCAGTCGGCGTCGTAGTGCTCCCACACCAATCCACCGGCGCGCGCGGCGTGGTGGCGCGTCATGCGCTCGGCCAGCGCCAGCGCGCGGTCCAGGTAGCGGCGCTCGCCGCTGGCCTCGAACGCGGCCAGCATCGCCTCGCACATGTGCATGTTGGCGTTCTGGCCGCGGTAGCCGCTGAAGTGCCACTGCGCGTCGGCTTCGTCGCGGTACAGGCCGTGCTGCGGCTCCCAGTAGCGGCGCTCCAGCAGCTGCCAGGTCTCGTCTATCCAGGCGCGCGCGTCCTCGATGCCGGCCTTGAGCGCGGTGGAATACGCCAGCAACACGAAGGCCACGCCGTAGCAGTGGTAGGTCTCGTCTTCGACCCGGCCGTCGCGCAGGGTCCAGGCATAACCGCCGGTGTCCGGATTGCGGTGCCGCTCGCGCAGGTAGTTCAGGCCATGGCGCACCGCCTGCAGGTACTGCGCGCGCAGCGCCTCGTCGGCGCCGAACTCGCGCGCGGCCATGGCGTAGTTGAAGACGAACCGGGTGCTGCTGACCAGGTGGCGGTGCGAGGCCTCGTAGACCCCGCCGTCGTCCTTGAAGTAGTGGAAGTAGCCGCCGGCCGGATCGATGCAGCGCGGATGGTAGAAGGCCATGCTGCGCGCGATGTGCGCGCGCAGGAAATCGGCGGAGCGGAAATCCGGCGCGGCCGCATCGGACTGCGCGCGATCGGACTGATCGGTATCAAGCGGCATCGTCATACTGATCCTTGAGCAGTTGCTGCACCTGCGCGCGCGTGGGCATCGCGGCGAAGGCGCCGTGTCGGGTCACCGCCAGCGCGCCGACGGCCGCGGCGAAGCGCAACGCGTCCTCCAGCGCCGCGCGGTTGTGCAGGAAGGCGGGCAGGCCTGCCGCGTCCACGCCCAGCTCGCCCAGGCGCGACAGCAGGCCGCCGACGAAGGCGTCGCCAGCGGCGGTGGTGTCCACCGCGGTGACGCTGAAGCCGCGCAGTTCGCCCTCGTCGTCGGCACCCGCGGCTGTGGCGGTGTACCAGCGCAGCGGCGCGCCACCGTCGGTGACCACCAGCCAGCGCGCGGCGCCGGCGAACAGGCGCTCGCGTACCGCGCGTTCGCCGGCCTCGCCGCCGCCGTAAGGCTCGGCCAGATACTCCAGTTCGTTGCGCGCCAGCTTGACCACATCGGCGGCGGCCAGGGCCTGCCATAACCGCGGACGCGGTTGCGCGTCGGCCGGCCACAGCATCGGGCGCAGGTTGAGATCCAGGCTGACCAGCACGCCGGCCTCGCGCGCCAGGCGCATGCCGTGCAGTGTGGCCGCCGCGATCTCGTCCTCGGTCAGGCTGTTGGAGCAGACATGGAACGCGGCCGCGCGGGTGAAGCAGTCGGCGGAGAAGTGCTCCTGGCGGAACAGCAGGTCCGCCGCCGGCGGACGATAGAAGTTGAAGCTGCGCTCGCCTTGTTCGTCCAGGGCGACGAAGGCCAGCGCGGTCTTGGCCGCGTCGGTGCGCCGCACATGATCGGTGGCCACGCCGCAGCCGCGCAGGCTGTCGAGCAGGAAGTCGCCGAACATGTCGCGGCCGAGCATGCCGACGAACTGGGTCGGCGCGCCCAGGCGCGCCGCCGCCGCGGCGACGTTGGCCGGTGCGCCGCCGGCGTACTGCGCGAACGCGCGCGGCGCGTCCGCGGACGCCGCGGGCTGGGCGAGAAAATCGATCAAGGCCTCGCCGAAACAAACGATATCGCGCATGCGGTTCAGTCCTGCCCCTGTGCGGTGCGGTCCGCAGCCCGCAGGCGCGAGCCGCGCAGGCCGTACCAGACGATGTAGGCGTAGCAGAGCGCGGAAACGAAGAACGCGTACTGCAGCGCCCGGGTTTCGTCGCCCAGCGCGCCCTTGAACAGATCGACGAACGCGCCCTGCAGCGGCGGAATCACCGCGCCGCCGACGATGGCCATCACCAGCAGGCTGGAGGCTTTCTCGGTCATCGGCCCCAGGCGCTCGATCGCCAGGGTGAAGATGGTCGGGAACATGATCGAGTTGAACAGGCCCACCAGCACCACCGACCACAGCGCCGCGCCGCCGACGGTGTTCATGGTGACCAGCAGCAACACGATGTTGATCGCCGCGTACAACGGCAGCATGCGCCGCGGGTTGGCGCTCATCAGCAACGCCGCGCCCAGGAAGCGGCCGACCATGGCCATGCCGTGGTAGTAGGACAGGTACAGCGAGGCATCGGCCTCGTTCATCGCGCCGATCTCCGGGCGCGAGACGTACTTGACCATGAAGTGGGCGACGGTGACCTCCACGCCCACGTAGAAGAAGATCGCCAGCACGCCCCAGCGCAGGTGCGGCAGGCGCAGCACGTCGGCGTAGCTGTGCTTGCGCGTGTCGGCCTGCTCGGTGGCCTCGGTGAGCGCCGGCATGCGGAAGCAGTACACCGCCAGCGCCAGCACGATCAGCGCCACCGCCACGCCGATGTACAGCGGCTGCACGGTCTGCACGCGCTCCACCGCCGGCAGCTTGGCCAGTTGTTCGGCGCTGAGCAGGGTGGCGCTGAAGATCAGCAGCCCGGCCACGTACGGTCCGATGGTGTGGCCCAGCGAGTTCACCGCCTGGGCGAAGTTGAGGCGGCTGGCCGCGCGCTCGGGCACGCCCAGCAGGCTGACGTAGGGATTGGCCGAGACCTGCAGCAGCACGATGCCGGTGGCCAGGATGAACAAGGCCGGCAGGAACAGTTCGAACGAGGCCGCCTGCGCCGCCGGCAGCACCAGCAGCGCGCCGGCGCCGGCGATCAGCAGGCCGATGACGATGCCCAGCTTGTAGCCGACCTTGGCCACCACCCGCCCGGCCGGTATCGCCATCACGAAGTAGGCGCCGAAGAACGCCGAGTCCAGCAGCATGGAGCGGGCGTGGGTGAGCTGGAACACCGACTGCAGGTGCGGAATCAGCACCCCGTTGAGCTCGGTGATGAAGCCCCACATGAAGAAGATCGCGGTCATCGCGACCAAGGCCGCGCGATTGCGTGCGGCATGCGCGGCAGGCGCCGGCGCGGTACGGGCTTGCGTACTCATGGAGTCGACTGCTCGATGGGGGCGCCGTGCGGACGGCGCGGTAGGGAGGAACTCACATGGCGGCGGCTCCGCTGCTGCCGCGCACCACCAGCGTCACCGGCGCGATCACCTTGCGCGGCGGCGCGCCCGGGTCGCGCACGCGCTGCAGCAGCAGCTCGGCGGCCTGGCGCCCGCACGCGCGCGGCTGCGCCGCCAGCGTGGTCAACGACGGCGTCGACAGCGCCGCCTCGGTGATGTCGTCGAAACCGGTCAGGGCGAAGTCCGCGCCCGGCCGTGTGCCGCGCGCGCTCAGGCCCAGCATCAGGCCCAGGGCGACGGTGTCGTTGTAGCAAACCGCCGCGCTCGCCTGCGCGGCGTGCGCGAACAACTCGCCGCTGCGCGCTGCCGCGTCGACGCGGGTCGGGCTGCACTCCACCAGCCAATCCGGCGCCGGCTCGATGCCGGCCGCGCGCAAGGCTTCGGTATAGCCCTGCCGGCGCTGCCGGCAGGAGCTGGAATCGGCATGCCCGCCGAAGAACGCGATGCGCCGATGGCCCAGCGACAGCAGATGTTCGGTGGCCAGGCGCGCGCCGCGCTCGTTGTCCAGGGCCAGGAAATCCCAGTCCACGCCCGGCAACGCGCGATTGAACACCAGCGCCGGCGTATGCGCGCCCAGCAATCGCTGCAGGGCCGCGCCGTCGCTGTGCTCGGCCGGCGACAGGATGATGCCGGCCGGACTGTGCTCGGCCAGCGAGCCCAGCACGGCCAGCTGCCGCTGCGGCGATTCGGCGGTGCTGCCCAGCAGGGTGACGTAGCCCTCCTCGCCCAGGGCCTCGTCCACGCCCGCGGCGAACTCGGCGAAGAAGGGATTGGACAGGTCGTTGATCACCAGCGCGATCGAACTGGAGGTCTGCCGGCGCAGGTTGGCCGCCGCGCGGTTGTAGACGTAGCGCTGGCGTTTGAGTTCGGCTTCCACCCGTGCGCGGGTGTCGGCATGCACCAGTGGGCTGCCGCGCAGCACCAGCGACACCGTCGCGCGCGACACGCCGCAGGCCTGGGCGATGTCGGTCACGGTGACTTGCTTGCGGCTGGAGCGGCCGGCGCCGGCTTTGTGGGTCGTCATCGAGGATCCCGCGTCCTTGGACTCTTGGCGTCGGCCGATTATTCACCAAGTGGATCGATCCAAGTTTGCCCGCCCGGCCGGCAGCGCGCGAACGCGCCGGTCCGCGGACGGCACGGTCCGCCGGACGGCGGCAGGCCGGGAACGCAAGCAGGCTCAAGGCGCGCTCCCGCCAGGCGCCGCGCAAGCCGCGGCCGGACGCGCCGCAGCGGCGGTGGCCCAATCCGACGGCGCAGCGCCCAGATCGAAACGCAGGGTGCCGCCGTCGCGCATGCGCGACCAATCCAGCCAAACCCGGTCAACCGCCGCGCCATCGAAGCGCACGGCCTGCGGGTACTGCAGCTTGCGGCCGTCGGCGCCGGGCGCCTCGATGCGCAGGGTCTTGCCGTGGCCCAGGTCGAGTTCGACGCGTTCGAAGCGCGGCGCGTGCAGCACCAGCTCGCCGCTGCCCGGCATCAGCGGATACAGCCCGATCGCGCTGAACAAGTACCAGGCCGACATGGTGCCCAGGTCGTCGTTGCCGGTGACGCCGTTGGGCGCGTTGGTGAACAGCGTCTGCGCCGAGCGCAACACCGCCGAGGTTTTCCACGGCTGACCCATCAACGCGTACAGCCAGGGCGCGTGCAGGTCGGGTTCGTTGTTGGGGTTGTAGCGGTATTGGCTGTAGTAGCTGTAAGGCCCGACCACCCATTGCTTGCGCGCGGCGTTGGCCGGGTCGGCCACCAGTGCGTCGTAAGCGAAGAAGGCGTCGAGACGGCGCAGCGCTTCGGCTTGCCCGCCCATCGCCGCGGCCAGCCCCGGCACGTCCTGCTGCACCAGCCACTGGTACTGCCAGGCGGTGCCTTCGTGGAAGCCGTGATGCGAGCGCGGGTTGTAGCGCCCATCCGGGCCGGTGTACCAGCTGCCGTCGTCCAGACGCGGGCGCGGGAAACCGGTGAACCCCAGCTCGGCGTCCTTGGCATCGGCATCCCAGACCTTGCGCCAGTTGCCGCCGCGCGCGCGCAGCGTGCGCGCGTCGGCGTCCTCGCCGATGGCCTGGGCGAAACCCGCCAGCGAGCAGTCGGCCAAGGCGTATTCCAGCGTGGCCGAACCGCCGTGGTGCGGATCGATGTCCATGCTCTTGACCGGGAACGCGCGGTCGTACTGCACGAAACCGCGTTGCAGATAGCTGGGGTTGCCGGCGCGGCCGCTGCTGCGCGAGCCGAATGGCGGCACCCCGAATGCGTTCTCGCGCAGCGCGGTCCAGGCCTCGCGCTCGCGGCCGTCCAGCGCACCGAACTTCCACAGGTCGACCAGGAACGGCGTGACCGGGTCGCCGGTCATCACATTGGTCTCGAAACTGGCGTAGCCCCAGCGCGGCAGCCAGCCGCCCTGCTCGCGGATCTTCAGCACCGACTGGGCGATGTCGCGCGCGCGTTGCGGACGCAGCATCGCCAGCAGCTGGTTCTGCGAGCGGTAGGTGTCCCACAGCGAGAAGTATTCGTAGTAGGTCCAGCCGTCGGCCCGGTGGATGCCGTCGTCGTAACCGCGGTAGCGGCCGTCGGCGTCGCTACCGGTCAGCGGCTGCAGCAGGGTGTGGTAGAGCGCGGTGTAGAACACGGTGCGGTCGTCGCCGCTGCCGCCGCGCACGCGCACCGATTGCAGTTCCTTGCGCCAGGCGTCCTGCGCGCGCGTGCGCATGGCGTCGAAGCTCAGCGCCTGCTCGCCCGTCATCGCCTCGGCGCGCAGGTTGTTCCAGGCGCCCTGCTGGTCGACGTGCGAGATCGCGCTGAGCGCGGTGATCGCGCGGCCCTGCTTGAGGTCGAAGCTGAACCAGGCGCCGGCAGGACGGCCGTCGCCCTGCATGGCGCTGCGGCCGCCGGGATGACCGCCCTCCTCGTCCCAGGTGCCGTGGCTCTGGAACGGACGATCGAAACGCAGCACGAACCAGGTGCTGTAGTTCTGCCCGCCGCAGAAGCTCTTGGTGGTGATGCGGCCCTCGACGGTGCGCTCGTCGACCACGCGCAGCGCGCTGCCGACCACCCAATGGCGGTTGTTGGCCTGCCCGGTGTTGACCAGCACGTGCCCGCTGCCGGCGTCGGCAGCGTAGGTGTAACGCTCGGCCGCGGCACGGGTCAGCGCGGTGGCCTCGGCGTCGATGCCGCCGTAGTCGGTCAGCCGCACCTTGTAGTAACCGGCCTGGCCGACCTCGCCTTCGTGGGTGTAGCTGGCGGCGTACTTGCGCTGGTCGAAGCTGTCGGCCTTGGCGGTATCGAACGCGCCGCCCGGCGCGATCGCGCCCGTCACCGGCAACACCGACAGCTGCCCGCCCTGCTCCCAACAACCGGCGCCGGACAGGAAAGAGTGGCCGAAGCCGCGGATCTTGGCTTCGTCGTAGCGCCAGCCGGCGTAGTGGTCGCCGATCGGCGAAATCTGGATCAGCCCGAACGGCGCCGACGCGCCCGGATAGGTGTTGCCGTCGTCCTTGGTGCCGATGAAGGTGTTGACCGACGCGGCCAGGTCCTCGCGCGCGGGCGCGGCCTGCACGGTCGCGCCGGCCAGGGCCAGGGCGAAGCCCAGCCAGCGCAGACGCGCGCGCGATGCGGAAGCGGAACCGGCGGCGTGCGGCGGCGTGTGCGGCTGAGGCTTCATTCGATCACCATCTCGTCGACGAAGTAGAAGGACGGGCTGCCCGCGCCGGCATGGCCTTCGGGCAGCGCGCCATAGGTCTGGATGTGCAGGCGCAGGTAGCGCGCGCGCACTGGCTCGGGCAAGGCCAGGCGCAGGTTGTGATAGCGCTGGCTCAGGTCGGCGGCGTCCACGTCCAGGATCAGCTCGGCCTGCGGCGTCCAATGCTCGCCGTCGTCGGACGTGGACAACTGCAGGCCGCGCGGCGGCAGGATCCAGCTGTTGGTCTGTTGCAGGAAACGCGCCGACACCGCGCGCAACTTGGCGGCCTTGCCCAGGTCTACCGTCGCGTCGACGTCGCCGCTATTCCAGGCGGTCCACCGGCCGTCGGCGTGGTCGTCGCCGGCCAGTACGCCGTCGCTGAGGGTCGCCGTGTCGGCGTTGCCGCGGTAGCGCGGATGCGCGGGCTGCGAATAGGTCACGGCACGGTCCAGCCCAAGATGCTTCACCAGCGCATAGCCGCGACTGGGCGCGTAGGCGCGGCCGTGGCGGATCGGCGTCAGTTTCAGCAGACCGGGCTTGCGGACTTCCAGCGCGTCCTCAAACCAGGGCGAGCTCGCGTCGGGTTCGCGGCCGTCGCTGGTGTAGTGGATGCGCAGGTCGGCGAAGCCGCGCTGGGCCTGCACGCGCCACAGGCGCTGTTCCGGATCGCGCTGCACGCGGTAGCTCACCAGGTCCGCCGATTCCGGGCCGTAGTTCACCTGCCAGGCATCCAGCCTGGGGTACTGCAGCGCGACACGACGCTGGAAGTCCGGGTACTCGCCGATGCCGCTCCAGGTGTTTTCGGCGAACGCGAGCAGGCGCGGATACAGCATGGCCTCGGCGTTGCGCGGGGTCACGCGCTCGGTCCACAACGGCGCCTCGGCGCCCAGCACCTGTTTGGCGTGCCGCGCGAACACCGGCGCGGCGGCGAAATCGGTGCGGTACAGCGCTTCCAGGCTCAGGTCGCTGCTGGCGCGATCCAGATAGAACGGGCTGGCGACGACGATGCGGTTGCCGTTGCGCAGCGCGCGCTGCGCCGGTTCGTCGCCGCGCCAGACCTCGACGATGGCGTCCTTGCCCAGGCCGCCGTCGAGTATTTCGTCCCAGCCGATCAGGGTCTTGCCCTTGCCGGCCAGGTAACGCTGGATGCGACGCACGAACCAGGCCTGCAACTGGTCCTCGCTCTTCAGCCCTTCCGCGCGCATGCGCTGCTGCGAGGACGCGCTTTCCTGCCAGCGGTCCTTGGGCGCCTCGTCGCCGCCGATGTGCACGTAAGGCGCGGGGAACAGCTCGACGACCTCGTCCAGCACGTTGTACAGGAACTCGAAGGTCGACTCGTCGCCGGCGCAGTAGACGTCCTTGAACACGCCCCAGCTGTTGGGCACCTCGATCGGCTGCTTGCGGCAGGACAGCTCCGGGTAGGCGGCCAGCGCCGCCGACGCGTGCCCGGGCATCTCGATCTCGGGGATCACCATGATGTTGCGCAAACGCGCGTACTCCACCACCTCGCGGATCTGCGCCTGGTTGTAGTAGCCGCCGTAACGGCGGCCGTCGTCCTCGCTGCGCCAGGCGCCGACCTGGGTCAGCTTGGGATAGCGCCGGATCTGGATGCGCCAGCCCTGGTCGTCGGTGAGGTGCCAGCGGAAGGTGTTGATCTTGTAGTACGACAGCAGGTCGAGCTGTTTCTTGATGAAATCGACCGACATGAAATGCCGGCTCACGTCCAGCATGTGCCCGCGATAGCCGTAGCGCGGCGCGTCGTCGATGCGCACCGCGGGCAGCTCGATGCGATCAGCGCGGCCCGCCGGCAGCAACTGGCGCAGGCTCTGCACGGCCCAGAACAGACCGCGCGGCTGCGCGGCCGACAGCAGCGCGCGTTGCGGCGTTATCTCGATGCGGTACGCCTCGGCGCCGGTCACGGCGGCGTCCAGGCGCAACTCGATCGCGCGCTCGCCGCGCGTGCCGGCGGCGGACAGCCACAGGCCGTGATCGTCGGCGAGCGCCTGGCGCAGGAAATCGGCGATCTCGCGGCTGCGCGCATCGCGCGGCGCCAGCACGGCCACGCCGCTGTCGAGCACGAAACTGCCCTCGCCCGGCTGCCAGCGGCGCGGGCGCGGAATCAGCGGCGCGGACGTCGCCTCCTGCACGGCCGGCTCGCGCGCGTCGCCTTGCGCCGGTGCGGCCTGCGCGGGCGACGGCAGCGACTGCGCGCCGACCCAGGCCGGCACCAGCAGCAGCGACAACAGCATCGTGGCGAGGCGATTACGCAAGTCCGACGCATTCCGAATGGGGCCCGCGGCCGCAGGCGGGAACAGCGTACGGCCGCAGGTCGGACGACACCGGCATGCCGGCGCCGTCGCAGGGATAAAAGTGGCCCGGCCGGTCGGCCGGGCCCAGGACCCGGGGGAGAGGTCGGGCTGAATCAGAAGTCGAACACGTACTCCAGCGAAACTTCGCGGCCGATCGGGCTGAACAGACGGCTGTTGTAGAACTCGTAGTCCAGCTTGTACGGGTCCTTGTGGTTCCAGCCGGTGCTGTTGAACACGTTGTTGACGTAGAAGTTGATCTTGGCGCGGTCGGTCACCTTGTAACCGGCGTTGAAATTCCAGGTGATCGCCGGACCGACGCGGCCGTAGTAACGCGAGGTGCTCTTGCCGGCGTTGGGATTGCTGCTGCCCGGCGGCACCGCGCAATTGGCATCCAGGCTGTCGCTGGGCACGTAGCCGTCCGGGAACGGTCGGCAGCCGCCGGGATTGTCGAGACGGTCGGTGCCCCAGTGGTAGCGCACGCCCGGCACCGAGCCGATGCGGTCGCCGTACACGGTCCAGTTCCACTTCTCGCCCTGCCAGCTCACGCTGCCGCGGACCTTGCTGCGCACGTCGCGGTCGCGGCGTTCCGGGTTCGGATCCGAGGCGTACACCTGCTCCTTCATCGAGATCAGGTTGGTGTAGTTCAGGCCGAACTGGAAGTTGCCCCAGCGCGCAGTGTTCAGGCGGTAACGCAGCGAGGCGTCGATGCCGGCGACGCTGCGCTGGGCGATGTTGATCGGACCGGTTTCCACCGACACCAGGCGGCCGGCGGCGTCGCGGTTCACGCGCGCCAGGATGGTCGAGCAGTACGCCGCGCCGCTGGGGTTGGACCACGGCACCGAGGGATCGACGGTGCGGCCGGTGCGGCAGCCCGCTTCGTCGGTGAGGATGGTGGTCAGCGGCAGATCGCGGATTTCGTCTTCCAGTTCGATCGACCAGTAATCGGCCGACAGCGACAGGTTGTCCATCGCGTCCCAGACGAAACCGACCGTCCACGACTCGCCCAGTTCCGACTTCAGGTCGGGCGTGCCGCGGCGGTTGGCGCCGAAGGCGTAGAACACGTCCGGATTGCCGCTGCCGCAGTCGTTGGTGACCGAGGCGCCGCTCTCGATGCAGCGCAGCGGATCGGTCATGCCCACGTCCGAGGTACTGGGCTGGGCCAGCAGGAAGTGCATGTCCGGCGCGTGGAAGCTGGTGGCGTAGCTGCCGCGCAGCAACAGGTTGTCCAGCGGTCGCCATTCGATGCCGGCGTTCCAGGTGGTTTCGGCCTGCGAACCGATCGCCAGGCGCGCGGCGCTGTCGAAGGCCTCGTAGCTGCCGTAGTGGTCGCGACGCGCCGCGGCGGTCAGGGTCAGCGACTGCAGCAGCGGAATCTTGAACTCGATGCCGGCCGAGTAGCGGGTGCGCTCGCCGCCGCCGCGATCGATGTTCTGCACCCAGTAGTCTTCGTTGCCGCGCGGATCGGGATCGAGCTGATAACCCTGCTTGGCCGCTTCCAGCACCGCGGCGAAGCCGATCGGACCGGCCCAACCTTCGAACAGGTCGCCGCTGAGCGACGCCTGCGCCTGGTTGACCCAGGAGGCGGCGTTGTTGATCGAGTTGACGCCGAACTGGCGGTACTGCTCCGGCGTCACCGGCGACCACCAGCGCGCTTCGTTGAAGTTGTACACCGGCAGCCCGTCCTGGGTGCCGATCTGCGGGCCGAGGAAGAAGTTCTCGGCCTGGTCCCAGTCGACCGTGGCGATGCGCTCGTGCACGGTGTAGCGCGAGCGGCCGACCGAGGCGTCCCAGTTGAAGCGGCCGTCGAACACGGTGCCGCTGAGGCCCGCGCTCAGATCCCAGGACTGCTCCTTGTTGAGGTTGCGCATGTTGTCCATGCCGCCGACTTCGACCGGCGTGAAGCTGCGCACACCGATCAGACGGCGGCCGGTATTGGCGTCGATGAAGGCGCCGCCGTCCAGGCCGTCGGTGAGCTGCAGCGACGGCGGCGAGCTGCCCCATTGCGCCTTGGAGTCGTACAACGCGACGTTGACCCAGCCCTGCAGATTGTCGGAGAAGTCCCAGGTGGCGTGCGCGTAGGCCGACCAGTCCTCGCTGCCGCTGCGCAGCAGCCAGTCGGCGAAGTCGGCGCTCTTGCCGCAGAGCTGGCCGGTGTTGCTGATGGTGTCGGTGCCGTAGTTGTAGGTCAGGCGGTCGGCGCGGTAGTACTCGCCGCGGAACTGTTCGCAGGCGCCGGCCGGCGGCGCCAGGCGGCGGTTGCCGTTACCGGCGTCCAGCAGCGCCAGGCCGGTGAACGGACGGAAACCGACCTTGCGCTGCTCGGTGTTCCACGAGCTGGGCGCGGCATCGTCGGAGTCGTCCATCTGCGGGCGGTCGCGGCCGAACAGCGCGTCGCGCTTGGTCCACTGCAGCGCGTAGCTCACGCTCCACTTGTCGCCGGTCTTGCCGCCGGCCCAGGACAGGTCCCAGGTGTCGCGGCCGCCTTCGGTGGAGGTGCCGCCGCGGACGCGGATTTCGTCGCCGCTGTAGTTCTTTTTCAGGATCACGTTGATGACGCCGGCGATGGCGTCGGAACCGTAGATCGCCGAGGCGCCGCCGGTCAGCACTTCGATGCGCTCGACCGCGGCGGCGGGAATGTTGGAGTAGTTGGCGAAGTTGCTCTGGCCGCCGTAGGGCAGCGGGTAGTCGGCGACGCGGCGGCCGTTGACCAGCAGCAGGCTGCGGTTGGGCCCCATGTTGCGCAGGTTCAGCGGGCTGGCGTTGGGCGTGTGCGAGCCCCATTGCACGTCGGCCTCGACCGTGCCGATGGCCTCGTTGAGCGTGCTCAGCGCGTCGTAGACGGTGACGAAGCCTTCGGCCTTGATCTGTTCGGCGGTCATCACCGTGACCGGTGCCGGACCTTCGATATCGGTGCGCTTGATGCGCGAGCCGGTGACGGTGATTTTCTCGACTTCGGTTACCTGGTCCTGCGCGGCCGCCCCCTGGGGCGCGTCTTGGGCCATTGCGGCCAGCGGGGCGAACAACACCAGCGCGAGGGCGCTGGCCAACGCATTGCGATGAAGCGTGGATTGAGTCATCACGGCGATCTCGGAAGTGAACTGCAACGGGACACACGGAGCGCGATTTGTGGCGTTTGTCACGATCTAAAAATTCGATCCTTTAAAAGGGACGCCGCGTCGGCAGTCCCTTTCCCCCTGAATCTGGATCGATCTAAATTCATCACAGGCGCGGGGCAATTGCATTCTGCGGTGCAGCAATACCCAGGCCGGTGGCGGCTAAGTGCTTGGCCGGCGGGGAGTTCGGGCGGCAGGCGAGGGTTGGCCGCGGCGTGACGGTGGGCGGTTGTTGCGCGCTTGGGTTTTGGGGCTGGGGTTGGGCTTGAAGCGGGCGAAGAGCAAATCCCCCTCAATCCCCCATTTTTTCCAAAGGGGGAGGCTGTTCGGCCTGGCTCCGGATGTGCTCCAACGCCCGGTGTGGACGACTGGATCAACACGAGGATGGTTCGCCCTCGGCTCACCGCAGCTTACGAAGTCTCGGCGGCGCTAGGCGTCGAGGGCGCGGCGCAGTGCGGCCACGCGTTCGCGTTCGCTGGCGATCCAGTCCGGCTCCAGCCCGGCCAGCGCGGCGTTGCGGTAGCGCATGCGCGAGCGCTGCGTCGCCTTGGCCGAGGCGTGCACCTGGGTCACGCCGGTCGCGGCCAGCAGCGATGCGACGTTGCCGGCCTCGATGCCCGCGCCCGCCATCACCGCGATGCGCGTGCCGGCCCGCTGCGCGAGCGCGGCGATGGCCGCGGCGCCGTCCGGTGCGGCGGACGCGCCGCCGGAGGTCAGCACGCGCTCGCAGCCCAGCGCGATCGCGTCCTCGAGCGCGCGCGCGGGCTCGCGCGCGGCGTCGATGGCGCGATGGAAGGTGATGCCCACGCCGCCGGCCGCCGCGATCAGCTCGGCGCAGGTCGCGCGGTCGACGTCGCCGTCGGCGTCCAGCGCACCGATCACCACGCCGTCGCAGCCCAGGCGCACGCAGTGTTCGATGTCGCGCCGCATCAGCTCGCGCTCCAGCGCGTCGTAGAGGAAATCGCCGGCGCGCGGGCGGATCAGCACGTACAGCGGAATCCGCAGGCGCTCACGCGCCATCGCGATGCTGGCCTGCGACGGCGTGCAGCCGCCCTCGCCCAGGTTTTCGCACAGCTCGATGCGGTCGGCGCCGCCGTCCTGCGCGGCCAGCGCCGAGGCCAGCGAGTTGGCCGCGATCTCCAGTTGGATGCGGCTCACTTGCGCTCCGCGGCGTAGACCGAGGCCGACTCGTGCAGGCGGTCGTGCGGGCCTGCGCTGCCGTCGTGGATCGCGTAGACGAAACCCTGGTGCAGCGCATACGCACCGACTTCGCCGTGCTTGCTCAGGGCCAGGAAGCACACCTGCAATTGCTTGCTGGCCTCCGGGCGCTTGCGCACCACGCGCTCGATCGCCTCGCGGCAGGCTTCGGCTGGCGAGCGGCCCTGGCGCATCAGTTCCACCACCAGGAAGCTGGCGGCGTTGCGCACCATCTCCTCGCCCACGCCGGAGGCGGTGGCCGCGCCGGCGTCGTTGTCCACGTACAAGCCGGCGCCGACGATGGGGCTGTCGCCGACCCGGCCGTGCAGTTTCCAGGCCATGCCGCTGGTGGTGCAGGCGCCGGCGAGCTTGCCGTCGGCGCCGATCGCCAGGATGCCGAGGGTGTCGTGGTTGCTGGCATCGCCGGGACGCTGCCGGCGCTCGGCGTTGATCTGCGGCTTGTATTCGCTGGTCTTGAGCCACTCGCGCCAGGCCTTACGCGCCTCATCGGTCAGCAACGGCTGCTTGGGGAAGCCCTGGGCCACGGCGAACTGCTGCGCGCCCTCGCCCACCAGCATCACGTGCGGCGTTTTTTCCATCACCGCGCGCGCCACCGACACCGGATGCAGGATGTCCTGCAGCGCGGCCACTGCGCCGCAGCGGCCGTCGCCGGCCATGATGCTGGCGTCCAGGGTCAGCACGCCGTCGCGGTCGGGATTGCCGCAGCGGCCGACGGTGGGATTGCACAGGTCGGCCTCGGCCCAGCGCGCGCCGGCCTCCACCGCGTCCAGCGCGGTACCGCCGCGCGCCAGCGTCGGCCACGCGGCGGCATTGGCGCCCACGCCGAAATCCCAGGTCGACACCACCTTGGCGCCGCTGACGGCGGCCGACGAGGCTACACGCGGCACGGCCAGCGCGCCGGCGGCCAGCAGCGAGGACTGGAGGAACTGGCGGCGTGTGCTCATGGCGGATTCCCTAGTACGGCAAGTCGGACCGGAGGACGACGCCGCAGGGCCGATGGCCGAGCGCGGCGCGCGGGCAATCGATTAGGGCTGGGCGCCGTCAGTCGGCGGCATGGCGTTCCAGGTAGCAGGCCGCGGCGCCGAGCAAGCCGAGCTGGCCGTGTTCGACCAGACGCACCGGCGTGCGCGCCATCAGGTCGGCGAACACGCCCTTGTTGCGGAAGCGCGCGGCGAAATCGCTGCGCAGCAGGAACGGCGCGATCTGCGCGGGGATGCCGCCGGCCAGGTACACCGACTCGGCGCCGAAGGTCACCGCCAGATCGCCGGTGAGGCTGCCCAGCATGGCGCAGAAGATCGACAGCGTTTCCAGCGCCTGCGCGTCGTCGCCGCGCTGGGCGGCGGCGGTGATCGCCGCGGGCGTGTCCAGCGCCGTCGCGACACCGTCCAACGCGCACAGCGCCTGATAGGTGTGGACCAGGCCGGGACCGGACAGCACGCGCTCGTTGTCCACGTGCGGCCAGCGTTGCAGCAGCTGCCGCAGCAGGTCCAGTTCGCGCGGCGTGCCGGCGGCGAGCGCGGCGTGGCCGGCCTCGCTGGGCAGCACGCGCGCGGGCGCACCCGGCACGTACAGCGCGGCGCCGAAGCCGGTACCCGGCCCCAGCACCAGCGCCGGGCCGGCGGTCGCGGCGTCGCCGCCGCAGACCAACTGCATCCGCGCCGGATCGGTGCGCGGCACGGCGTAGGCCACGGCTTCGAAATCGTTGATCAGCACCAGACGCCGGCGCCCGGCCTCGACGCGGGTGCGCTCCAGCGACACCGGCCAAGGCAGGTTGCTGTTGACCAGGCGGTCGCCGTCCAGGTGTCCGGCGATCGCGACCACGGCGTGCTCGGTCGCCAGCGGTTCTTCCTCGGCGAAGTCGCGCAGCATCGCCGCCAGGCTGGGCGCCTGCGCGCAGGCGTACTGGCGATAGCGCACCACAGACAGGCTGCCGTCGTCGCCGACGCGCACATGCCCGACGCGCGCATGGGTGCCGCCGACGTCGGCGGCGATCAGATCGCGCAACTGCGCGCACAAAGGGTCTACTGCCATAACCGACAAGCTTGTCAGGTTCGGGGGCGCTGCCGCTAGCGCGGGCTCGTTGCGGCGGTGGGCGGCAAGGTCGGTGCCGGCCGGCAAGGACCGGGCGGCGGCGCTGGAACGGGCGGCGGGCATGGCCGGCTTCCGGAGGGGTTGGCCCGATTATCGAACAAGTCGCGGATGATTTGTATCGATCAAAACCAGCGAATTTCGCTAATTCGCGGGTCGCCGTTCAGGCCGAGGCGTAGCGCGCGGCGCCGCCCACCCAGCGCGCCACGATGCGCTCGGCGGTCTCCGGCGCCTGCGCCAGCAGGCGCTCGCCCAGGGCCTGCACCTGCGGCAGCAGGTCGGCGTCGCGGGCTAGATCGGCGACCCGGAACCCGGCCAGGCCGGTCTGGCGCGTGCCCAGCAGTTCGCCGGGGCCGCGCAGCTCGAGGTCTTTTTCGGCGATCACGAAGCCGTCGTGGGTCTGGCGCATCGTCTCCAGCCGTTGCCGCGCCAGGCCCGACAGCGGCGAGCGATACAGCAGCACGCAGCTGGAGGCGGCGCTGCCGCGCCCCACCCGCCCGCGCAGCTGGTGCAGCTGCGCCAGGCCCAGGCGCTCGGCGTTCTCGATGATCATCAGCGAGGCGTTGGGCACGTCCACGCCGACTTCGATCACGGTGGTGGCGACCAGCAGATCCAGCTCGCCGTCCTTGAACGCGCGCATGGTCTCCTGCTTGTCCTTGGGCTTCATACGCCCGTGCACCAGGCCCACGCGCAGCGGCGCCAGTTGCCGCGACAGCTCCTCGAACGTGGTCTGCGCGGCCTGCGCGATCACCTCGTCGGAATCGTCGATCAGCGTGCAAACCCAATACGCCTGCCGCCCCTCGGCGCAGGCGGTGCGGATGCGCTGCACCAGGTCCGGCCGCCGCTCCTCGCTCAGCGCCACGGTCTGCACCGGGGTGCGGCCCGGCGGCAGTTCGTCGATCGCCGACACGTCCAGATCGGCGTAGGCGGTCATCGCCAGCGTGCGCGGGATCGGGGTGGCGGTCATCACCAGTTGGTGCGGCACGATGGCCTGCGCGCCGACCACGCCGCCGGCGCCCTTGTCGCGCAACGCCAGGCGCTGGTGCACGCCGAAGCGGTGCTGTTCGTCGACGATCGCCAGCGCCAGATCGGCGAAGGCCACGCCTTCCTGCATTAGCGCGTGGGTGCCGACCACGACCTGCGCCTCGCCGCTGGCGACCTGCTCCAGCACGGTCTTGCGCGCGCGCCCGGTGACCTTGCCGGCCAGCCAGGCCACGCGCACGTCCAGGGGTTCGAGCCAGCGCCGCAGGTTGTGCAGGTGCTGCTCGGCCAGCAGTTCGGTCGGCGCCATCAGCGCAGCCTGGCGGCCGTGCTGCACGGCCAGCATCGCCGCCAGCGCGGCGACCACGGTCTTGCCGCTGCCGACGTCGCCCTGCACCAGGCGCAGCATCGGCGAAGGCTTGGCCAGGTCGACGCGGATTTCGTCGAACACGCGTTTCTGCGCGCCGGTCAGCTTGAACGGCAGCGACTTGCGCAGGCGCTCGGCCAGAGGCATCTGCTTCAGCGGCCGCGCCTTGTGCGCCTGTTGGCTGATGCGCTGACGGCGCAGGCTCAGATGATGGGCCAGCAACTCTTCCAGGGCCAGGCGGCGCTGCGCGGGATGGCGGCCGTCGATCAGCGCGGCGACGTCGGCGTCCACCGGCGGCCGGTGCACGGTGAGCAGCGCCTCGCGCAGGGTCGGCAGGTTCAGGCGTTCGCGCAGCTCGCGCGGCAGCAGCTCCAGCGCGGCCTCGTCGGGCAAGCGGTCCAGGGCGTGGCCGATCAGCCGGCGCAGGGTGACCGGGCCGATGCCCTCGATCGCCGGGTACACCGGATCCAGCTGTTCGCCCAGCGCTTCGTCGCTGTCGTCGTCGAGCACGCGGTAACTGGGGTGCACGATTTCCAGTCCGTTCTGACCGGGCTTGGGCGTGCCGTACAGGCGCACGCGCGCACCGATGCGGAACTGCGCGACCTGCGCGGCGCGGAAATGGAAGAAGCGCAGCACCACGGTGCCGTGCGAGTCGTCGCCCACCGCCACCCGCAGCATCGGCCGGTAACGGAAGCCGCGCTCGACCGCCTCCACCCGTCCCTCGACCTGGGCGGCGACGCCGGGCTGCAGCAAACGCACCGGGGTGATCTGGGTGCGGTCCTCGTACTGGCGCGGCAGGTGCAGCCAGAAATCCTGCAGGCTCAGCAACCCGCGCGCGGCCAGCTTCTCCGCCATGGCCGGCCCGACTCCGGGCAGACGCGGCAGCGGTTGGCTGTGGAGTTCGACGGAGGGCCCGTCCTTACGGCTCGGCATGCGGCAAGGATAGGGCGGGAATCGGGAAAGGCAAAACCGCAGACGCGTGCGCGGTTGCGACGCGTGCGTGCGCGACTCGATTCGCGCGCCCCTTTCCCGTCATTCCGGCGAAAGCCGGAATGACGGTGATTGAAAGGGTGGCGGGATGACAGTGACGACGGAGCCGACGTGCGACGGTTTGGAGATCGCAGCGTCCTGCATCCGCTGCGCTTTCGTCCACCCCCAAAACCGAAACCCCGGCGCCTCGCAGCGCCGGGGTTCGGTGTCGTCGCCCGGCACGCGGCCGGGCTGCGGCGCCCTTAGAACTTCGCGTTGAACTCCACGCCGTAGGTGCGCGTATCGGTGACGCGCGCGCCGACGGTGCCCAGCACGGTCTTGCCGTAGGTGCCCAAGGAGTTGATGTACTGGTTGTCGAAGACGTTGTTGCCGAACAGCGCCAAACCCCAGTGGCCGTTGGGCGCGGTCCAGGCCAGGCGCAGGTCGGTGCGGTTGCGCGACTCGCCCAGGTCCAGCGCCGGGCTCGGGCCGCAGGTGCTCTGCGCCACCGACTCGGCATTGCAGCGCTGCTTGCTGCGGTAGGCGTGACGCAGCGAGAAACGCAGATCGCCGTGGTCCTGCAGGTTCCACTGGTAGTTCATGCCGCCGGCCAGGAACCAGTGCGGCACGCCGGTGGGCTTGCCGCTCAGGTCCGCGCCGTTGGTGGACTGGTAGTTCTTGTAGGTGGCGTCGATAAAGGCGGCGTTGAAGTCCAGACCCAGGCCGTCGGTGACCTGCCAGCGCGCGTCGAAGTCCACGCCGTAGGCTTCCATGTCCGAAGTGTCGACCACGAAGCGCGGAATGGTGGTGCTCATGTCCAGCACCACCGCCTGGCGGTTGTCGTAGACGTAGTAGTAGGCCGACAGGTTGTACTGCAGGCGGTGCTCGGGGAAGGACTGCTTCAGGCCGAACTCCAGGTTCCACACGTCTTCGTTGTCGAAGCGGCTGCCGATCTGCAGCGAGTTGAAACCGCCGGCCTTGTAACCCTTGGCCAGCGAGGCGTAGCCCATGGTGTTGTCGTTGAAGTGATAGTCGGCGACGAAGCGCGGACTGACGTCGCTCCAGGAACGCTTGGCGCGATTGGTCACGCCCTTGTTGAGCATCGCCGGCGGATCGATGAAGGCCACGTCGAAGACGAAGGTCTCGCGCGGGATGCCGGCCAGGGCGAAGAAGCCCATCGCTTCCAGCTGATCCAGCGCCGCGTCCAGCTCGGGCGCCGAGCGCGGGTTGTTGAGCCAGCTGAAGTCCTTCTCGTCGCGCGTGTAGCGCAGGCCGAAGGTCAGGTTGAGCTTGTCGGTGGCATGCCAGATCACGTCGCCGAACACCGCGTAGGACTGGGTCTCCAGGGTGTTGATGAACTTCTCGTTCCAGCGGTGGCCGCGCAGGCGGATCGGAATGCCGAATGCCGCCAGTTGTTGATCGACGTAGCCGAACAGGTAGCCGGTGGGCGTGGGCGCCAAGCCCAGGTTGTGGACGATGGTGTCCACCGAATCGGTCAGGGCATTGACCTCGCTGGTCTGGTCGGCCTTCTCCTTGAAGTAGCTGGCGCCGGCGACCCAGTCGACGCGGTCGGTGCTGCCGGCGAACTTGAACTCCTGGTAGACGCTCTGGTTGCTCTCGGTGTTGGTCGAGTCGACGTAGAGGTAGTTGCGATCGGTGCCGTCCTCTTCGACGCGGTTGACCGAATCGTAGTCGCGCCAGGAGGTGGTCGCGGTCAGCGAGCCCCAGTCGAAGGCGTGATCGACGATCAGCGTCACGCCGTCGAAGCGGCGCGATTCCTCGTTGCCTTCGGCGTCGGACGCGGTGGGCACCTTGCGCGGGTCCAGGTAGCCCAACTCGTCCACCGGCAGGGTCGGCAGACCCGGGCGCGGCGGCAGCGGCACGATGCCGGTGGTGGCCTGGCCGAGCTGGTCCAGGTTCTCGTGATCCCAGCTCAGGGTGGCGGTGGTGCGCTCGCCCAAACCGAGCCGGAACGCGGCGCGGGTGGCCCAGTTGTTCTCGGGGTTGAGGTCGCGGCCGGTGTTGGCGTCCTGGATCCAGCCGTCGCTGTGGTTGAACAACGCGTTGATGCGCAGCGCGGCGTCCTCGCCGGTGGGCAGGTTGACCATGGCGTCGGCGTAGACGCGGCCCTCGTTGCCCAGGCGCAGGCGCGCGGCCGCCTCGGTGTCGTTACTGGGCTTGCGGGTGATGATCGACACCGCACCGGCGGCGGTATTGCGGCCGAACAGCGTGCCTTGCGGGCCCTTGAGGATTTCGATGCGTTCCACGTCGGTGAACGGCAGCAGCACGCCGCCGCCGCGGCCGGCGTAGACGCCGTCGACGTAGATGCCCACGGCCGGATCGGTGCCGATGCCGAAGTCGTCGGTGCTGATGCCGCGCAACTCGAAGCTGGGCTGGGTCGGCTGCTGGCTGTTGACCACCAGGCCCGGCACGAAGCTGTCGAGGTCGCCTAGGTCCTTGGCGGCGACGTCGTCGATGAGCTGGTCGCTCACCACCTGCAAGGCGATCGGCACGTCCTGCAGCTCCTGCTCGCGGCTCTGCGCGGTGACGGTGATGGCGTCGAGGTCCTTGGCCTCGGCGCGCGGCTGCGGCTCGGGCGCGGATTGCGCCTGGGCCGTCGCCGGCACGCCGAAGGTGAGGACGGCACCGCCGCACAGGGCGGCGATCGCGGTGACCAACTTGTGTTTACGCAAGAGCATCGGGATCTTCCTCACGCTCGTTTTCGACATGGACGACACGTCCCCCCGGACACGCTCGTCGCCCTCCCCACGCAGCGCGCGCCCTTGCCGGCGCTAGCCGCAATCTCCTTGTTGCGCCGCGATCCAATCGCGGATCAGCGCCACGCCTTCGCGGTGCACCACGCTGCGCCCCACCTCCGGCATCATCGCCGACGGATCGTCGCTGTCCATCCGGTAAACCAGGATGGACGCGTCCGGATCGCCGGGCACGATGTCGTGGCGGCGGTCGCCGGTGCCCTTGCCGGCCGCGATCGGCAGCTTGCAGCGGCCCAGCCGCAAGGGCTCGACGGTGGCCGCATCCAGCCACAGGCCGGAGGTGTTGCCCGGCCCCTTCGGGCTGTGGCAATGGCCGCAGTTGATGTCCAGATAGGCGCGTGCGCGTTCGTCCAGACTGGCGCGCGCGCTGTCGCGCCAGTGGGCCGCGCGCGGCGCGGCGGCCGGCGTCGGCGCGCCCTGCAGATAGCCCAGCTGTTGCCAGTGCACGAACTGGTGAGCGCGGCCGCCGACATAGTCGAAGTCGCGATTGAGGTGGCGCGCCTTCAGGCCGATCGGCTGCAGCGCCTTGCTCTTGATGTCGGTGCCATGGCAGCCGCCGCACTGGTTTTGGTCGGGCACCTGATAGGTCGCGCTTTCGCGCTTGCCGTCGGCGTCCTGCAGGCTCAGCGCGACCAGCTCGCCGCCGCGCATCAACTTGGCTTCGGTCTGCTCGGCGTTCCACACATAGGGCAAGGCGATCCAGCCTTCCTGGCGCCGCACCAGCAGGCGGGTTTCGATCAGGCGCACGCGATCCAGGTCCAGCGCACCGTCGCGGAATTCGCCCTCGGCGCTGTCGCTGCGCGCGACCACCTCGCTGTCCGCCGCCTCGCCGGCCACGCGCGGGTAGTAGAAGGTCTTGCTGACCACGGTGCCGACCGGAAACTCGAACGCGCCGTCGGCGGTGTAGCGCGCCGACACGCCCCTGGGCATCCATACCGTGCGCAGCTTGTGCGCGTAGTCGGTGAACAAGGGCGTGTTGAGCTCGTAGGGCACCACGCCGTCGTTGAGGCGCAGACGATGGTCGGCCACGCGCAGCACGCCCCAGTCGCTGAGCAATTCGGGCTGGCCCTGCGCATGGAAGCGCACCGGCGCCGGCGCTCGATCGCAGGCCGCCAGCGCCGACAACAGCAACAACCCCAAACAGATGCGCAAACGCGATCCCGTCATCGCTTAACCGCGCTTGAGGTCGATGGCCGGCAGCTTGGGCAGGGTGCAGTTGTACGCCGCCATGTCCTTGCTCGGATTCTTGTAGCCGCCGGGGCCGTCGGCGTTGAGCACGCCCGACACGTCGCGCAGACACAGGTTGGGATCGCCCGGCTTGGCCGGCTTGGGATTGCGATACCCGTCCCAGAGCACGTCCGGCAGGCTGCCGGTGAGACCGTAGCTGGCGACCTTGAGCGCCTTCAGGTCCAGGCCGTCGGGCGCGTCGCCACCGCCGGACAAGCGGTTGCCGTAGACCGAGATGCGCTCGGGATACGGGTCGAAATCCTTGTTCGCCTGCTCGTCCTTGTAGCCGGTGGAGTAGACGCTGGAGATGATGATGTTGGTGGTGGCGTTGTCGCTGATGTCGTTGTCGAAGATCTCGACGTCGTCGTTGGAATTCACCACCACGCCGCTGCCGGCCGGCACGCTCGCCACCGGCGTGCCCTTGGCGCCGAAGTTGGCGGTGTTGTTCTTGAACACCTTGTTCTTGAACACGCGGATCGCGCCGCCCTGCTGCGACAGCGCCGGCATGTTGAACACCAGGATGCCGCCGGTATTGTTGGTGGCGACGTTGTCGTAGACGTCGGCGTTGACGGTGTTTTCGATCTCGATGCCGGCGACGTTGAACTCGGCGCGGCTGTTGCGCACGATCACGTCGCGCGATTGGCCGACATAGATGCCGGCGTCGGAGGCGCCGATGGCGACCGAATTCTCGATCAGCACGTTGCGGGTCTTGACCGGGTACAGGCCGTAGGCGCCGTTCTTGGTGCTGGGGCCGCCGGTCCATTCCACGCGCACGTTGCGGATGGTGATGTGCTCGCCCTCGTTGACCTTGAGGCCGTCGCCCTTGCTGTCCTCGATGGCGATGTTTTCCAGAGTGAAGTTGCTGGCGTTGACCAGCAAGCCCTCGGCACCGGCTTTCTGGCCCTTGAAGCTGAGCACCGACTTGTCCGGCCCGGCGCCGCGGATGGTCACGCCGTCCACGCGCAGGCTGAGGCTGCGGTCGAAGCTGTAGCGGCCGGCCGGCACTTCGATCACGTCGCCGGGCTTGGCGTCGAGCAGGCGCGTGCGCAAGGTCTCGGCGTAGGCGGGATCGCCGGCGGCGACCTGCGCGCTGGGCACGTGCGCCGGTCCGGCATCGCGCCCGCAGGCGCTCAGGACGATGGCGATCGCGAAAACCAGGGTCAGTCTGCTCATCGAGTCGTGCGCTCCCCGTGTGGTCGTGGCTGGCGCGCTCGCGCGCCGCTGCGTTTCGGGCCGCGTCGCATCCCCCATGCCGACGCCAGCCGCTCCATTCACGAGTCTCGGCCGCGGTCACGCGCGCGCGTGAGGGCAGTTGCGGCACACTAAGGGGGGATTAACGGCCAAGTTGCGAGAACGATGGCGCACCGGATCCAGGACGAACCGCGTACCGACATCGCCCTGATGTCGCCGAACCTGCTCTGGGGCTTGTTCCGCAGCGCGGAGGAAAACGGCGTGTCCAGCGCCGACTGGCTGCTCGGCACGCAGCTCAGCCGCGCCCAGATCGACGACCCCGGTGTGCGCCTGCCCGACCGCCAGACCGCGATCGTGGTGGAGCGCGCGGTGCGGGTGCTGCCGCCCTCGATCGGCCTGGACCTGGGCGCGCAGCAGAACGTGGGCAACTTCGGCCTGCTCGGCCTGGCCATGACCACCGCCGCCACCTTCGGCGAGGCGATCGCGCTGGGCCTGCGCTTCACCCCGGTGGTCGGCAGCCTGATGCGCTTCGTCGAGAGCGCGGCCGCGCCGGGCGAGATCGCCCTGGCCGGCGAGATGATCGTCGCCAACGCGGCCATCCACCGCTTCGTCTGCGAGGAGTTCTTCGCCAGCTGCCTGGCGCTGGCGCGCGGCCTGGTCGGCACCGCGCTGAAACCGCTGCGCCTGGAATTCAGCTACCCGGCGCCCGACTACGTCGACCGCTACCGCGAGGTGTTCGAGTGCCCGATCGCGTTCGACCAGCCGCAGGACCGCCTGGTGCTGGACGAACGCTGGCTGCGGCATCCGCTGAGCACGCACAACCCGATCGCGGCGCAGCAGGTATTGGCCCTGCTGCGGGCGCAGATGCCGGCGACCCAGGCGCCGGGCGAAACCACCGCCGCGGTCGAGCGCCTGCTGCGCGCGCAACTGGCCAGCGACCCCAAGCTGGCCGACATCGCCGCGCAACTGCACGTGAGCGAACGCACCCTGCGCCGCCAGCTCAACGCCGAGGGCACGCGCTACAACACCTTGCACGACCGGCTGCGCGTCGACCAGGCCTATGCGCTGCTGCGGGTGCGCGAACAGCCCATCGCCGGCATCGCCGCGGCGATCGGCTACAAGGATCCGCGCGAGTTCCGGCGCGCCTTCAAGCGCCTGACCGGCACCACGCCGCGCGAGGCGCGCGAGCGGCTGCTGGAGGAAGGCGCGACGCGGAAACCGCCCGCGCCGTGATGCGCGGCGCGGGCGCCGCGCATCGTGTTCTCAGACGTTGGCGATCAGTCCAGCACCATGATCGCGTCGGCCTCGAAATTCACGCCGCGCGGCAGCGCCGACACCTGCACCGTCGAGCGCGCCGGATACGGCGGATTGAAGTACTCGCCCATCACCGCGTTGACCTTGCCGAAATCGCTCAGGTCGGTCATGAACAGGCCGAGGCGGACGATGTTCTCCAGCGAGCCGCCGGCGGCTTCGCAGACTTCCTTGAGGTTGAGGAACACGCGGTGCGCCTGGGCTTCGATATCGCCCTCGACGACCAGGCCGCTGGCCGGGTCCAGCGCGATCTGGCCGGAGGTGTAGACGGTATCGCCGACGCGCACGGCCTGCGAATAGGGACCGATCGCGGACGGGGCCTTGGGCGTGTTGATGATCTGCTTGGACATGGGCGGAATCCTGATGGGGGATAGGGGCGGAACGAACCGACGAATGCTAAGGCGCCACCGCGCGCCGGCGGAAGATCAGCCGCGATAACCGTTGCTGATCGGATAGCGACGCTCGCGCCCGAACGCGCGGTGCGAGACCTTCGGCCCCGGCGCGGCCTGGTGGCGCTTCCACTCGCTGATCCGCACCAGCCGCAACACGCGGTCGACGGTGTCGGCGGCGAAACCGGCGGCGACGATCTCGTCGCGCGACTGCTCCTGATCGACATGACGCAACAGGATCGCGTCGAGCACATCGTAGGGCGGCAGCGAGTCCTGGTCCTTCTGGTTGTCGCGCAGTTCCGCCGAGGGCGGACGGTCGATCACGCCGGGCGGAATCAGCGGCGCACCGGCGACCGCGTTGCGCCAGCGCGCCAGATCGTAGACCTCGGTCTTGTACAGGTCCTTGATGGGCGCGTAGCCGCCGCACATGTCGCCGTAGATGGTGGCGTAGCCGACCGCGTACTCGCTCTTGTTGCCGGTGGTCAGCAGCAGGCCGCCGAATTTGTTGCTCAGGGCCATCAGCAGCGCGCCGCGCGTGCGCGACTGCAGGTTTTCCTCGGTCACATCGACCGGCTTGCCGGCGAACGCCTCGGCCAGCGTGTCCAGATACCCCTGGAACGGCTTTTCGATCGGCAGCGCGATCAGGCGCACGCCCTGCGCCCGGCACTGCTCGGCGGCCAGGTCGTTGGACAGATCGGCGGTGTAGCGCGAGGGCATGCGCACCGCGGTGACGTTTTCCGCGCCCAGCGCATCGACCGCGATCGCCAGCACCAGCGAGGAATCGATGCCTCCCGACAGGCCCAGCCAGACCGAGTCGAAGCCGTTCTTGCGGCAGTAGTCACGGGTGCCGCGCACCACCGCGCGCCAGGCCAGCGAATCGCGGCCGTCGTCGCTTTCCTCCGGCCAGGCCACCGGCGCGAACGCGCGCGTGGCGGCGTCGTAGTCGGCGACCAGCCAATGGTCCTCGAACGCGCGCGCGGCGTTGTGCACGCGGCCGTCGCCGTTGGCCAGCACCGAGGCGCCGTCGAACACCAGCGCGTCCTGCCCGCCGACCACGTTGAGGTAGGCCAGCGCGCAGCCGCTTTCGTGCACGCGCTGGGCGATCAGCGCATCGCGCTGGGCGTGCTTGTCGCGCGCGAACGGCGAGGCGTTGGGCACCAGCACCAGTTCCGCGCCGGCCGCGGCGGTCGCCGCCAGCGGCTCGGGGAACCACAGGTCTTCGCAGATCACCACGCCCACCGGCACGCCCTTGACCTCGAACACGCAGTTCTCGCCGTCGGGGTCGACGTCGAAGTAGCGGCGCTCGTCGAACACCGCGTAGTTGGGCAGTTCGCGCTTGCGGTAGGTGGCCTCCACGCGCCCGTCGCGCAGCACGCTGGCGGCGTTGTAGACCACCGCGCCGGCCGCCTGCGGCCAGCCGACCACGGCGGTGATGCCGGTGGTGGTCGCGGCCACTCGCAGCAGCGCGGCTTCGCAGTCGGCCAGGAAGCTCGGGCGCAGCAGCAGGTCTTCCGGCGGGTAGCCGCTGATCGCCAGTTCGGGGAACAGCACCACGTCGGCGCCATGCTGGTCGCGCGCCTGCGCGATCATCTCGGCGATGCGTTCGGCGTTGCGCTCGACGGCGCCGACCGGGAAGTCGAACTGGGCCAGGGCGATGCGGAGTTGCGTGGACATGCGGTGAGTCTCGGAGGAACAGGGGTTGGTGCGTGCTGGTTGGTACGTGCTGGTCGGTACGTGCTGGTTAGATCGGGTTGGCTAAAGCCACGCTGATTCCGACTTAGTGAACTTCGGCCTTGCTGTTTCGGTCGCGCCACGATCTCATTCGTGCGAGTAACCGGCCTCGCGCTGGCCTCGGATAGCCAAGATCAGGATCGTGTCGAACTCGTTCAAGTATCGATACAGGGCGACGTAGCCCCGTCCTTCACGGCCCACGATCAGTTCGCGCAAACCTCCGGCCTGCGTTCGTCCGATCAGGGGATTGTCGGCCAGCACGTCCACGGCATGCAGGATGCCGGCGATGCGCTCTTCGCGTTGCGCGACCTCGTGCCGATCCAAGTGATCGAGAATGCGTGCGAAATCCTCCGCCAGTCCCGGCGAGAGGACGATCCGGGTCACGGCCGGCGTCCGTAGGTCTTCTTGACGGGCAAATCCGGATTCTCGCCGCGCGCGCGGCGCTCCAGGTAATCGCGCATGTCCTCCCATGCGAAGACCTGGCCATCGGAGACGAAGGCCTGCCAGCGGCGTTCGGCTTCGTCGAGAAACTCGCGCTGCCGCTCGGCTTCGCCGACTTTCTCCTCGATGGCGCCGAGGATGAAGCTGTGCGAGGTGGTACCGGCGCGTTCGGCGGCGTGGCTGATGCGCGCCTTGAGCTCGTCGGTGAGTCGGATCGTGGTGGTCGACATCGGCGCCTCCGGATCGCTTTGAGATCGCGGCCACTGTAGCACACGTGTGCTACAAACAAAGAAGCCGCCCGGAGGCGGCTTCTTCGCAACGACGCGGACGCCGACTTACTTGGCCAGACGCTTCGCGATCGCCGCGCCCAAATCGCCGGGCGACTTGACCGTGGTGATGCCGGCCTTTTCCATCGCCGCGAACTTGCCCGCGGCCGTGCCCTGGCCGCCCGAGGCGATCGCGCCGGCGTGGCCCATGCGCTTGCCGGCCGGAGCCGAGGCGCCGGCGATGAAGCCGACCACCGGCTTGGTCACGTGCTGGGCGATGAACTCGGCCGCTTCTTCCTCGGCCGAACCGCCGATTTCGCCGACCATGATGATGCCCTCGGTCTGCGGATCGTTCTGGAACAGCTTCAGCGCGTCGATGAAGTTGGTGCCGTTGATCGGGTCGCCGCCGATGCCGATGCAGGTCGACTGGCCGAGGCCGGCGTCGGTGGTCTGCTTGACGGCTTCATAGGTCAGCGTGCCCGAGCGCGAGACGATACCGATCTTGCCCGGCAGGTGGATGTGGCCCGGCATGATGCCGATCTTGCACTCGCCCGGCGTGATCACGCCCGGGCAGTTCGGTCCGATCAGCACCGCGTCCGGATAGCCGGCCAGGGTGTTCTTGACGCGCAGCATGTCCAGCACCGGAATGCCTTCGGTGATGCAGACGATGACCTTGATGCCGGCATCGGCCGCTTCCAGGATCGCGTCGGCCGCGAACGGCGGCGGCACGTAGATCACCGACGCGTCGGCGCCGGTGGCGGCGACCGCGTCGCGCACGGTGTTGAAGACCGGCAGGCCCAGGTGCTGGGTGCCGCCCTTGCCCGGGGTCACGCCGCCGACGACCTGGGTGCCGTAGTCGAGCATCTGCTCGGCGTGGAAGCTGCCCTGGGTGCCGGTGAAGCCCTGGACGATGACCTTGGTGTTCTTGTTGATCAAAACGGACATGTCATAGGCCCCTTACTTGCCGGCGACGGCGGCAACCGCCTTCTTCGCGCCGTCGTTGATGTCGTCCGCCGGGGTAATGGCCAGACCCGAATTCTTCAGCAGTTCCTTGCCGGCTTCGACGTTGGTGCCTTCCAGGCGCACGATCACCGGCACCTTGACGTCGACTTCCTTGACCGCGGCGATGATGCCGTCGGCGATCATGTCGCAGCGGACGATGCCGCCGAAGATGTTGACGAAGATCGCCTTGACCTTGTCCGAGCTCAGGATGAGCTTGAAGGCCTCGGTCACGCGTTCCTTGGTGGCGCCGCCGCCGACGTCGAGGAAGTTGGCCGGCGAACCGCCGTTGAGCGCGATCACGTCCATGGTCGCCATCGCCAGGCCGGCGCCGTTGACCATGCAGCCGATGTTGCCGTCCATGGTGACGTAGTTGAGGTCGTGCTGGCTGGCCAACACCTCGGTCTCGTCTTCCTGGCGGATGTCGCGCATCGCGGCCAGGTCCTTGTGACGGAACGTGGCGTTGTCGTCGCTGTTGACCTTGCCGTCGAGCACGGCGAGGTCGCCGTTGGTGAGGATGGCCAGCGGGTTCAGTTCGACCAGCGCCAGGTCCTTCTCGTTGAACAGGCGGTACAGGCCCAGCATGATCTTGGTCAGCTGGCCGACCTGCTTGGCGTTCAAGCCCAGGCCGAAGCCGAGGTCGCGGCACTGGTAAGGCTGCAGGCCCTGGACGTAGTTCACGTGCAGGGTCTTGATCAGGTCCGGGGTCTCGGCGGCGACCTTCTCGATCTCGACGCCGCCTTCGGCGGAGGCGATGAAGGTGACCGACTTGGTCGAGCGGTCGACCAGCACCGACAGGTACAGCTCCTTGGCGATGTCGGTGCCTTCGGAGATCAGCACCGTGTCGATCGGCAGCGCGACGCCGGCGGACTGGTAGGTCTCCATCTTGGTGCCGAGCATGGCGGTGGCGTACTGCTTCACTTCGTCATAGCTCTTGGCCAGCTTGACGCCGCCGGCCTTGCCGCGGCCGCCGGCGTGGATCTGGGCCTTGACCACCCAGAGGTCGCCGGGGATGGCCTTCGCGGCCGCAACGGCCTCATCCGGCGTGCGCGCGACGCGCCCGGCGGGCACCGCAATGCCGTAGTCGGCAAACAGCTGCTTTGCCTGATATTCGTGAAAATTCATGCGTCACCGAGGGGAGTGAAAGACGTCCCGCGCGAGTAGCGGACCGCTGGGCGGGCCAGCGCGAGGGGGCCGCATTGTCGCCGATCGCGGCGAGGCGAGCAAAACCGGCCCCGCCCGCCCCCTCCCCCGCCAGACCCGGCAAAGCCCGTGGGACGGGCCTGTCAGCGCCGACGACCGGCGCCGGGAGGGGGCCCGGCGCATGGGCGATCCGGGCGCTTTCGCGCATACTCGGCGCCACTCCGCCCGTGCAGGGACAGCCGCTTGCCGTCAGGTCTCGCCCCCGTCGCCGCTTCCGACGCCGACCACGCGCTGCGCCGCGAGCTGTACTTCTTCACCCTGTACCGCCTGCTCGAGGCCGCCCTGCTGGCCCTGCTGGTGTTCGGGCCGGCCCAGGTCCTGATCCGCGCCCCCAGCCTGCCGCTGCTGGCCCGGGGCGTGGTCCTGGGCTACATGCTGGCGGCGATGCTGCTGTTCGTGTCCGGGCGCCGCGGCGACCTGCACACCCAGGCCCTGATCGGCATCACCGTCGACCTGCTGGCCGGCATCCTGGCCCTGCACGCCCTCCCCGCCGCCGGCACCGGCATCGCCCTGATGCTGGTGTTCAACGTCGGCGCGGCCGCCCTGCTGCTGCGCATGCGCTATGGCCTGAGCATGGCCGTGATCGCGGTGGCGCTGTTGCTGGGCGAGTACGCCTTCAGCGAGCTGGTCGGCAACGGCAGCGACCGCGTGGTCGGCGAACCGGTGATGTTCGCGCTGGGCTTCATGGCCATCGCCACCCTGACCAGCCTGCTCGGGCGCGAGATGCGCGCCAGCTCGGCCCTGGCCGAACGGCGCGGCGCCGAGGCGGCCAACTACGCCGAGATCAACGAGCTCATCATCCGCCGCATGCGCACCGGCGTGCTGCTGGTCGACGGCGAGGGCCGCCTGCGACTGGCCAACGAGGCGGCGATGCTGCTGCTGGGCGACCCCGGCGAACATTCCGACCACAGCCACCGCAACCTGGCGATCGCCTCGCCGGAGCTCGCGCGCCGGCTGGGCCGCTGGCGCGCCGACGCGGTGCCGGACGAAACCCCACTGCAGATGGCGCCCGACCAGCCCGAGGTGGTGCCGCGCTTCACCCGCCTGCTCGCCGGCAGCGACCAGACCCTGATCTTCCTCGACGACACCTCGCTGGTCTCGCGCCGCGCCGAATCCATCACCCTGGCCGCGCTGGGCCGGTTCTCGGCCAGCCTCGCCCACGAAATCCGCAACCCGCTGGCCGCGATCAGCTACGCCGTGCAATTGCTGGAAGAATCGCGCGACATCGCCGTCGCCGACCGCCGCCTGCTCGAAATCGTGCGCCAGCAGGGCACGCGCATGAACGGCATCGTCGAGAACGTGCTGGGCATGGCGCGGCGCGAGCCGGCCAAGCCCGAGCACGTCGACCTGGTCGGCTTCAACCGCCAGTTCGTCGACGAGTACAACACCAGCCACCCGATCGAACTCGACAGCCTGCGCGCGACCGCCGCTCAGCCGCGCATCGCCGCCCTGGTCGATCCGCGCCAGCTGCACCAGGCCCTGACCGTGCTGGTGCACAACGCCCTGACCTACGGCCGTATGCCGGGCGAGCCGGCGCGCGTGACCGTGCACGCCTACCTGGACGCGGGCGCGGTGCCGGTGATCGACGTGCTGGACCGCGGCCCAGGCATCCCCGAGTCGGTGGCCTCACGGCTGTTCCGCCCGTTCTTCACCACCTCCAGCCACGGCACCGGCCTGGGCCTGTACATCGCGCGCGAGCTGTGCCGCGCCAATCAGGCCTCGCTGGACTACGTGCCCATGCCGGGCGGAGGCGGCTGTTTCCGTATCCATCTCTCGGGCACCAACGCCATGCTGCCAGCGTGACCTGGCGCACACACCCGGCTTGGCCGTGACGCACCCTTAAGCTATCGTGTCGGGCGGAGGACGCAATGGCTGAAACTCGTAGTGCACTGGTGATCGACGACGAGCGCGACATACGCGAGTTGTTGGTCATGACTTTGGGCCGCATGGGCCTGCGTTGCGATACCGCCTCCAGCGTTTCGGAGGCGCGCAGCCAGCTGTCGCGCAATCGGTACGACCTGTGCCTGACCGACATGCGCCTGCCCGACGGTTCCGGCCTGGAGCTGATCGCCGAGATCAGCCAGAAGCATCCCGACACCCCGGTCGCCATGATCACCGCCTTCGGCAATGTCGAGGCCGCGGTGGAAGCGCTCAAGGCCGGTGCCTTCGACTTCGTCGCCAAGCCGGTCGAGCTGACCGTGCTGCGCGATCTGGTCCGGCACGCGCTGGAACTGAACGAGAGCCGCCGCAGCACCGCCGACACCGTCGCCTCGCGCCTGTACGGCGAGTCGCCGGCGATGGCGAAACTGCGCCAGACCATCGGCAAGGTCGCGCGCAGCCAGGCGCCGGTCTACATCGCCGGCGAGTCCGGCGTGGGCAAGGAACTGGTCGCGCGCACCATCCACGCCGAAGGCGGCCGCGCCAGCGGACCGTTCGTGCCGGTCAACTGCGGCGCGATCCCGGCCGAGCTGATGGAAAGCGAATTCTTCGGCCACAAGAAGGGCAGCTTCACCGGCGCCCACGCCGACAAGCCCGGCCTGTTCCAGGCCGCCGACGGCGGCACCTTGTTCCTGGACGAAGTCGCCGAGCTGCCGCTGCCGATGCAGGTCAAGCTGCTGCGCGCGATCCAGGAAAAGTCGATCCGCCCGGTCGGCGCCCAGGCCGAGGTCGTGGTCGACGTGCGCATCCTCTCGGCCACGCACAAGGATCTGGCCGCGCTGGTCGCCGACGGCCGCTTCCGCCAGGACCTGTACTACCGCATCAACGTGATCGAACTGCGCGTGCCGCCGCTGCGCGAACGCCTGGACGATCTGCCCGGCCTGGCCAGCAAGGTGCTAGAGCGCCTCGCCAGCGCCCAGGGCCGCGCGATCCCGCGCCTGGGCGACGACGCACTCGAAGCGCTGCGCGCCTACGCGTTCCCGGGCAACGTGCGCGAGCTGGAAAACATCCTTGAGCGCGCGCTCGCCCTGGCCGAAGGCGAACTGCTCAACGCCAGCGACCTGCGCCTGCCGCGCCTGTCGACCCAGGCGCCCGCACCGGCGACCGGCGCACCCACCGCGACCGCCGCCGCGCCGGCCGCGGCCGCCGCCAGCGTCGATCCGCGCACCATGAACCCGCGCGACACCTCGACCAGCGCCCTGCCCTCGTACATCGAGGAAATCGAGCGCGCCGCGATCCAGCAGGCGCTACAGGAAAACCGCTACAACAAAACCCGCACCGCCGCCGCGCTGGGCATCACCTTCCGCGCGCTGCGCTACAAGCTCAAGAAGCTCGGGATCGACTGAGGCGGGATCGACTGAGGGCGGTCGCCGCGTCGCGCGGCGCTCAGGCACCGCGCACGAACAAGGCCTGCAGTTCGTGATGCGGGAACCAGTCGCCGATCTTGCGCAGGTTGCCCGGGAAATACCGCGCCCGTTGCAGGACGAAGCCGCTGCCGGCGGCGAGCGCCGGATCGGCCAGCATCGCACGGTCGACGAAGGTGCGATGGGTGTCGTCGATGCGGTAGCCCGCACGCCCCGGCACGATCGCCAGCACGCGCCGCACGCCCAGTTCGCGCGCGGCCGCCAACAGGCGCGACAGGATCGCGGCGGGGCCGTCGAAGTGCTCCAGCACGTGGCTGATCACCATCGACTCGTAGCGCTGTCCGCGCAGTGCACTGAGCTTCCAATCGTCGGCATAGCCGTCGTACCAGTCCACGTCCAGGCCGCGCGCGCGGCAGTGCTCGACCGTGGCGCGGTTGTATTCCAGCCCCTTGGAGCCGGCCGGCAAACGTTCCAGCAATTCGCCCACGCCGCAGCCGAAGTCCAGCGTGGGCCCGCGCAACTGCGCCGCGGCGCTGCGCAGGTAAACGCGCCGCACCACGCGTCGCAACGCGCTGCGATCGGTCTGGTAAGCGGTGTAGCGTTCGTCGAATTCGCCGCTCATGTCACTCGTCGTCGCCGGAAGGCAGCAGCGGATGCAGGGTGCGCTTGGGCACCGCCGCGATGTCGTAGGCCAGGAAACCCAGCACCAGTTGGATGCCCACGATCACCTGCAGCGCCGCCAGCATGACGCTACCGGCCGAGGCGGTGACGCCGGTCAGGAACGACTCGAACCAGAACTTGGCGCCCAGCGCGGTGCCGACCAGCACGAACAGCACGCCCAGCGCGAGCTGGATCGACGCCAGCGACAGATCGCGCAGGAAGTAGTTGTAGAACACCCGCTTGAAGGTGTTTCGCACGTGCTTGAACAGGAAGTCGAACAGGATCTTGGAGATGCGCAAGTTGCTGGTCTCGGCGCCGTAGCGCGCGTCCATCGGCACGTCCACCACCACCGCGCGCACGATGTTGAGGCGGAACAGCATGTCGGTCTCGAAGAAATAGCGCCGGCTGATCTTCTTCAGCGGCAGCTTGGCCACGACCTTGGCGTGGATCGCGGTGTAGCCGTTGGTCGGGTCGAACACGTCCCAATAGCCCGACGAGATCTTGGTCATGAACGACAGCATGGCGTTGCCGAAGATGCGCAGCTTGGGCATGCGGCCGATCTGGGCCAGGTCGTAGAAGCGGTTGCCCTTGGTGTAGTCGGCGTCGCCGCGCAGGATCGGGCCCACCAACTGCGGCAGCGCCGCGCCGGCCATCTGGCCGTCGCCGTCCATCTTCACCACCACGTCGGCGCCGTCCGCGGCCGCGGCGCGGTAGCCGGCCATCACCGCGCCGCCCACGCCCAGGTTGACCTCGTTGAACAGCACGCGCACGCGCGGATCGCGGCACTCGCTCTGGACATAGCGGCCCGACTGCTCGGGGCAGGCGTCGTCGACCACATAGATGCGCCACACCATCGCCGGCACGTCTTCGATCACGCCCAGGATGTGCGCGCGCACGCGGTGGCAGGGCACGACCACGGCGATGCGTGGCGGCACGGACGCGGGCTGCAGGCCTGGCAGGGCGACGGCGATCGGTTCGGCTGGGGTGCTCATCATGCGTCGTTCTGATAGGACAGGCGGTAGACGCGCGCCAGCGCGCCTGCGATCGGCAAGGGCCAGAGGGCATCGAACATCATCCGGTCCTCCGCCGCGCGCACCCCATCGCGCACGCCCGCGCTGGTCTCGCTGCCGGGATGGATGCGATGCAGCATCAACTGCTCGCGAATGTACACGAACGCGCCCGGCTCCCGCGCGCGCCGCACCCAGGCGTCCCAATCCAGATTGACGCGCAGGTCCTCGCGGAAACGCGGCGGCGTCGCGCCGCGCGCCAAGGTCACCGACGGACATGGAATCGGGCAGCCGAAGCGCAGCGCGCGCAGCTTCGCGCCCGGTCGCGCGATCGCATCGCGGCCGAGGAACGCCAGTTCCAGCAGCACACGCTTGATCCGCAGCATCGCCGTGGCGTCGCGCACCGCGCCGCTGTCGCCCAGCAATTCCGCGTAGCCGGTGAACAGCAGCGCGGCATCGGGCCGCGCCGCGGCGGCCGCCAATGTGCGGCGGGTGAACTCGGGCAGGTAGACGTCGTCCTGGTGCGCGATCGTGACCCAGGGCGTATCGGCCTGGGCCAGCGCCCGGTTCCAGTCGCGGCCGATACCGGCGTTGGGCGCGTGCACGGTCAGCGTGGCGCCGTACTCGCGGGCGATCTCGGCCAGGCCGTCGTGCGGCGTCGAGGTCGCCAGATGCAGGCGCGAAGGCAGGCTCTGCGCGCGCAGCGAATCCAGGCACGCGCGCAGATGCGGCGAATGCCCGTAGGCGGGAACGACGAAGGAATGCAGCGCTTCGGACACGTCGGCGACGCTCAGGCGCTCTGCCCCATCGACGACAGCATCAGCACGCCGGTCGAGACCAGCACGATCCCGCCCCACTGCATCGGCGTCAGGCGCTCGCCGTACAGCCACCAGCTCACCACCGCCATCAATATATAAAAGGACGCGCCGTTGATCGCGAACGCCATCCCCAGCTTGACCTTGCTGACCACCACCACCCAGATCACGAAGCCCAGGCCCTGGATCGCGACCGCCGCCAGCACGCCCGGCGACAGCACGGCCGCCATCAGCCACTCGAAGCCCTTCAGGTCGGGGCTGGTCGCGGCCAGATGCAGCAGCGAGCGCTTGATCAACAACTGGCTGCCCAGCGTCGAGCACGCCACAAACACGATCATCAGAATTTCGCGGATCACTCGGCCCCCAAGGCGTACGTGCATCGACATGGCGTCTGCGCGCATGCCGAACCCGAAGGGTGTGGCGACGCAGGGATCGATGCGGCCTACCTAGTATGCAAGCTCGCCCCGCGCCTGCCACGCGGGCAGCGCCGAGCTGCGACCGCCGTCACCGCCGACCCGCGTGCGGCCGCGGCGCCGCGCGGGCGTCCATACGGATTCTTCCGGCCGGCAGCAGCCAATGTGACGCATAACGTCAGCACAGCCTCGCGCACTGACAAAAAAGGGCAGCCGACCCCTACAGCGGACCCGTCCTAATTGTGATCGAATTTTCTTTTTAGAGATTTTATCGTCCTAATCAGGCTGGCATGAGTTGTGCGTGATACCTAGGGCACGTCCCGCTGGATTGGCAGGCGACGGATCGTCGAGCGGTCCCGGCTGGCGTGCGAAGACCGCCACCCCTAGGAAAAAAACCCATGAAAAACAATCAGCAAGGCTTCACCCTGATCGAACTGATGATCGTCATCGCGATCCTGGGCATCCTGATCGCCATCGCCCTGCCGGCCTACCAGGACTACACCATCCGCACCAAGAACACCGAGTGCCTGAACGTCGCCGCGGCCGCCAAGCTGGCCGTGTCCGAGACCGCCCAGGATCGTGGCTCGCTGAACCTGGTCACCGACACCAACACCGGCTACTCCTTCACCGCCAGCGACTACTGCAGAGAGGTCAAGGTCAACGCCAACGGTGTGATCGGGATGGTAACCAAGAGCACCGGTGCCGCCGCCGACGCTGCTCACACCCTGACCCCCACCATGCCGGCCGGCTCGGGCCGCATCGAGTGGAAGTGCGAGTCGAACGCCCCGGACTCGCAGGTCCCGGCCGAGTGCCGCTGATCTCGGTCTAACCGCGCTCCATTCAAAGCCCCGGTGCGCCGGGGCTTTTTTTGTATCGAAAATTATAAAGCCTTGATATGGATTAATTTTCTTTAATTGAAATATTGCAACCTGATCAGAGATGTATCCCCAATATGACTTCCTGGTGCCTGCGCTTGTTCACCAATTAACTGCGACTGCGCTCTCATTCGACATATCGGCACCCTCTGGGCAGTGTTTTCGAGACTTTGTGTGGCCTTGTTGGCATGGGTTGTGCGTAAGCTTTCCGTGCACGTGCAGTTACGCACGGCAGCCGACGGACCGCAAAAGCCGGGCCAGCAGGCACGTGAAGTTCACCACTCCTAGGGGAAACACCAATGAAGAACAACCAGCAAGGCTTCACCCTGATCGAACTGATGATCGTCATCGCGATCCTGGGCATCCTGATCGCCATCGCTCTGCCGGCGTACCAGGACTACACCATCCGCACCAAGAACACCGAGTGCCTGAACGTCGCCGCGGCCGCCAAGCTGGCCGTGTCCGAAACCGCCCAGGACCGTGGTTCGCTGAACCTGGTCACCTCGACCAACACCGGCTACTCCTTCACCGCCAGCGACTACTGCAACCGCGTTGAAGTCGGCGCCAACGGCGTGATCGGCATGACCACCCGCAGCACCGGCGCCGCCGCTGACGCCGTGCACACCCTGACCCCGGCCATGCCGGCTGGTTCGGGCCGCATCGAGTGGACCTGCGCCTCGACCGCTCCGGACTCGCAGATTCCGGCCGAGTGCCGCTAAGCCTTACGTAAGTGCTGCATACGAAACCCCGGTTCGCCGGGGTTTCGTTTTTTGTGAACCCATGACCCCGGCTTGCCGGGGTTTTGCGTTTTCGGGCACGTACGCACCCTGCTTGAAGCATCACGTATGCAAACGATGCGTATATCGAGCGCCAGCATCTACACGTACATACGCCAAAATTGGCATGGTTTATGCATCGCTAATACGTAGTGCGTGCGGTCGCACGACTGCCGCCGGAGCGCACGCCGCGCACACGTGAATTCAACAGGGGACACACCATGAACAAGCAGCAAGGCTTCACTCTGATCGAACTGATGATCGTCATCGCGATCCTGGGCATCCTGATCGCCATCGCCCTGCCGGCGTACCAGGACTACACCATCCGCACGAAGAACACCGAGTGCCTGAACGTCGCCGCGGCCGCCAAGCTGGCCGTGTCGGAGACCGCCCAGGACCGCGGTTCGCTGAACCTGGTCACCTCGACCAACACCGGCTACTCCTTCACCGCCAGCGACTACTGCAACCGCGTCGCGGTCGGCGCCAACGGCGTGATCGGCATGACCACCCGCAGCACCGGCGCCGCCGCCAACGCCGTGCACACCCTGACCCCGGCCATGCCGGCCGGTTCGGGCCGCATCGAGTGGACCTGCACCTCCAACGCTCCGGACTCGCAGATTCCGGCCGAGTGCCGCTAAGCCTCACCTAAGCGCTGCACACGAAACCCCGGTCCGCCGGGGTTTCTCTTTTGCGGCTTGCGCCATTGCATGCCGCCGGTCGCCACCGTTAGCCTCAGCAACCCACGAACGAAGGCCTTCCTCGCATGCGCGTCAGATTGTTGTTGCTCGCAGCGATGCTGGTGTCCGTCGCGATCTACTGGCCCGGGCTCACCGGACCGTTCGTGCTCGACGACAACGCCGCCTTCGGCGCCCTGCACGGCTGGCTGGCCGGCAAAGCCTCCTGGCAGGAAGTGGTGCCCGGCAATGCGTCCTGGTTGTATGCGCGTCCGGTGTCGATGCTCAGCTTCATGCTCAGCGGCTGGTTGGGCGGCGATGCACCCTTCTCCTACAAGCTGGGCAATCTCATCGTCCATCTGGTCTGCGGCGCGCTCGGCTGGCAGGTGCTGCGCCGCGTGCTGGCGCGCGACACGCGCCTGGCGCCGCACGCGGATCTGATCGCCGCGTTGCTGACCATGTTGTGGCTGCTGCATCCGCTGCATGCCAGCACCGTGCTCTACGCCGTGCAGCGCATGGCCCAGCTCAGCACGCTGTTTGTGCTCGCGTCGCTGTGGACCTATCTGCAGGCGCGGCAGGCGCTCGATCAAGGACGCCTGCGCCCGGCCTTGGCGCTGTTGTTCCTGCTCTGCCCGCTGCTGATGCTGGCCGGCCTGCTCAGCAAGCAAAACGGCGCGGTCGCGCCGGCCTTGTGCCTGGTGCTGGAACTGGCCTACTTCCGCGGTCCGCGCCCGAAGCCGGTGTGGGCGTTCTTCGGCCTGAGTCTGGTGCTGCCCCTGCTGGGCGCAGCGGCGCTGCTGACGTTCGCGGCCGAACGCCTGCTCGACGGCTATGCCGAATGGGATTTCACTCTGGGCCAGCGTCTGCTGACTCAGGCCCGCGCGCTGGTCGACTACCTGGGCACCCTGCTGCTGCCGTACGCGCCGCGCATGGGCCTGTACACCGACGACTTCGCCACCTCCACCGGCCTGCTGTCGCCGCCGTCGACGCTGTTCGCGCTGCTGCTGCTGGCCGCGATCAGCGTGGCCGCGATCGCGCTGCGCAAGCGCGCGCCCAGCCTGTTCGCGGGCTGGTTCTTCTTCCTGGTCGCGCACGGCGTGGAGTCCAGCTTCCTGCCGATCGAGATGTACTACGAACACCGCAACTACCTGCCCTCGATCGGTGTGCTGCTGGCCGTGGCCGGACTGGGCGCGCTGGCGCCGCGCCGTGCCGATTCGGCGTCCGGACCCAACCGCCTGGCGCTGGCCGCGGTGATCGGCCTGGCCGCGGTGCTGGCGTTCGCCACCCTGGGGCGCGCCCTGGTTTGGCGCCACTACGACACCATCGTGATGCAGGCGCTGAAGTTCCATCCCGACTCGATGCGCGCGCACCTGGACCTGTCGACGCTGGCACTGCTGGGCGGCAAATACGATGAAAGCGAACGGCTGCTTATGCAACTCGCCAAGAGCCCGACGCCCCGCAACCGCCTGATGGCCAACCTCAACCTGGTCACCACCCAGTGCCTGCGCGACGGCAAGGCCGATCGCGCCCTGCTGCAGCGCGCGCTGGTCGATGCGCAGCCGCAGCTGACCATCTTCGAATCGCAAACCCTGATGCAGATGGCCAAGGTCGCTGGCAAGGGCTGTGGCGAGGTGAGCCTGCTGGACATGGCGCAAACCACGGAAAAACTGATCGACGTCGCGCACGCGCAACCCGACGGCTTGCGATCCAAGTGGGTGACGCGCGCGATCGCCGCCGAGTTCTACGCCCGCGCCCGCCACTGGCAGCAGGCCGAAGCGCAGGCCGCGCTGGCCTGGAGGCCGGGCGCGGACTTCGCGGTCGGCGAAATGCTGGTGCGCCTGTACCTGCAAAACGGCAAGCTGGCCGAGGCTGAACGCACCTACGCCAGCCTGCAGGTGCAAACCCGCTCTTACGACGGCGGGGGGCAGAAATACTTGCGCGAACTGCGCACCGCCATCGATCAGCGGCGCCAGCGCGATGCGACCCGGGCCGCTCAGCGTGCCGCCGCCAAGGGACCGGCCCCGTCGCCCTGAACGGCCACGCCGGTATCGGGCCGGCCGCAGATGCAAGTTGTCCAGCAGCGTCATATGCCGACGTTACGGGCGTCGTCGCGCGTCCCTCGACGGGCTGAACGGTGCCGCGACCATGACCGCCGTCACAAGCGCGGACTTGGCATGCTCTTTGCAGAAGTATTGATTCAGGGGGGATCGTTGCCGACGCGGAACCAGGGTTCCGGCGGCTCCGACCCGAATCGAGCTCACTGGAGAGGGTCCATGAACAAGCGCCACGCCGAGGGTTTCACCCTCATCGAACTCATGATCGTGATCGCCATCCTCGGCATCCTGATCGCCATCGCGCTGCCGGCTTACCAGGACTACTCGATCCGCACCAAGAACTCCGAGTGCTTGCACATTTCCGCCGGCGCCAAGCTCGCCGTGGCGGAAACCGCGCACTCCGCCGAAGGCCTGAACAACATCACCGCGACCAGCACCGGCTTCTCCTTCACTGGCAGCGATTACTGCGCCAGCGTCGAAGTAATGGCAGGCGGCACCGTCAGGTCGGTCACGCGCAGCACGGGCGGGCCGATAACCACCTTCGAACTGGATCCGGAAAGCACCCAGAACAGCGGTCGTATCGAATGGACCTGCACCGCCAGCGGCCAAGACAACGATTCGCAGCTGCCGGCAGAATGCCGCGGCTGAGTCCGCCTTAACGATACGAACAGACCCCGACGGCCGCGCAATGCGGCCGTCGGCGCGAATGGGCCCGGCGTTGCGCATTCGCGTCGCCGCGCTGGACAGCGCGAACGGCGATGACGCACGATCGCCCCGCCCACTCCACCCCGCCCACCCCGCGCTTACGGCGAACGGTCGGCCCATCCGCAGCCGACCATGCCCTCCGACTCCGAGTCCGCCTCCGCAGTGCCCACGCCCGCAAGCCCGGTTTCCGCCGACGGCCGCTACGCGCGCATGGCCGCCTTCGCCCTGGCCGCGCTGGCGCTGGCGACGTTCGCGATCTACTGGCGCGGACTGACCGGCCCCTTCCTGCTCGACGACGGCGTCACCTTCCCGGTGATCGAACGCTGGCTCGCCGGCCAGGCGAGTTACGCCGAAGCCGTGCTGGGCCGCGGCTCGCCGTGGGCCGGACGGCCGGTGGCGATGGCCAGCTTCGCGCTGAACGCCGCCCTCGGCGGCTTCGCGCCATTCTCGTTCAAGCTCGGCAACCTGCTCATCCATCTGCTGTGCGGCGTGCTGGTCTGGCAGCTGCTGCGCCGCCTGCTCGCGTTGGATCCGCGCCTGAGCGGCCAGGCCCGATTGCTGGCGACGATCGCCAGCGGACTGTGGCTGCTGCATCCGATCCAGGTCAGCACCGTGCTGTATTCGGTGCAGCGCATGGCTCAGCTGAGCACGATGCTGGTACTCGCGGCGGTGCTGGTCTATGTGCTCGCGCGGCAGGAGCTCGCCGCCGGGCAAACGCGGCCGGCGCGCTCGAAACTGTTTCTGACCTTTCCGCTGCTGGTGCTGCTGGGCCTGCTCAGCAAGCAGAACGCGGCGGTGGCGCCGCTGTTGTGCACGGTCGTGGAATGGGGCTGCTTCAAGCGCGACGCCGCCGCGTCGCGACCGCTGCGGGCATTCTTCGGCGTGTTCCTGCTCGCGCCGGCGGCGCTGGCGCTGCTGTCGCTGGCCGTTGCGCCGCAATGGCTGCTGGGCGGCTACTCGGAATGGGCGTTCACCCTGCCGCAGCGCCTGCTCAGCGAGCCGCGCGCGCTGATGGCCTACCTGGGCCAGATCGTGCTGCCGCACGGCCCCTCGCTGGGCCTGTACACCGACGACTTCGCCACCTCGACCGGCCTGCTTTCGCCGGTCTCCACGCTGAGCTCGATCGTCGCGCTGGTCGCCATCAGCGTCGCGGCCTGGGCGTGGCGGGCGGCGGCGCCCAGCGCCTGCGTGGGCTGGTTCTTCTTCCTCGCCGCGCACGCCGTGGAATCGACGTTCCTGCCGGTCGAGCTGTACTACGAACACCGAAATTACCTGCCGCTGGCGGGCCTAGCGCTGGCGGCGGTCGGTCTGACCGCGCTGCTGCCCGAGCGTCTGCAGGCCCGTCCCGCGTACCGCCTGCAGGTACTGGCGGTGGCCGCGCTGGCGATCGTATCGCTGGCCGCGATCACCGCCTCGCGGGTATCGGTCTGGCGCAGCATGGACACGATCGCGTCCGAAGGCCTGCGCGAACATCCGCAGTCGCTGCGCGCGCGCTACGACTTCAGCGGCGTGCTGCTGGCGCGCGGCGATCTGCGCGGCAACATCGCCCTGATGCAGAACTTGGCGGCCAGCCCGGACCTGCGTCAGCGCTGGCTGGGGCGCATCAACCTCATCACCGCGCGCTGTCGCGCCGGCCAGGTTTCCGATCGCGGCGCATTGGCGGAACTGGTCGCGCAGGCGCCGCCCAGCACGACCGTGTTCGATGTGCAGGCGCTGCGTCTGCTGGCGCGCTTCAATGCCGCTCAGGGCTGCGGTTTCGAATCGCGCGAGTTGGCCGCGGCCATCGTCCGCGTGCTGGACGCCATGCGCGCTCAGCCCGAATCCTCGCGACCGAAGTGGCTGCTGCGCCTGCTCGCCGCGGAGATCTACGCCGGCACCGGCGATCTGGCCGCCTCGCGAGCGCAGGCCGAACGGGCCTGGACCGCCAGCGGCGATCTGCCCACCGGCACCTTGCTGGCCAAGGTCATGGCCGCGCAGGGCGCAGACGCGTCGGCGATCGCAGTGTTGGGCGAGTTGGAGCGCCGCATGAAGCCCTACGACAGCCGCGGCCAGGCCGAGCTGGCGGCGATACGCGCCATGCTGGCCGCGCCCTGACGTTCGCACAGCGGCGTGCGCGGCACCACAGATTGCAAGCGCATGCCACGGAGGCCGCGAACGGATGCGCTACAGTCGCCGCGGGGAAACGACCGGACGCACCATGACCGTTGCAACGACCATCGCCACGGTGGCGACCTGCCTTGCGCCGACGGCGCCGCTGCCGTGTTCGCGTTGCCGCTGCCGTTGCATCCGCCTGCCGCGCCATGTCCTGGCGTAAGGCGCTGAGCGCCGATTTGGGCGGCGCCACGGCGCGCTGGGACGCGGCCCGTTGGTTGCTGCTGGGCGCGGCCGTCGCCGCCGTCGCGATCTATTGGAGCGGCCTCGACGGCCCCTTCCTGTTCGACGACGCCGCCAACCTGGCGGCATTGCGCCCTTGGTACAACGGCCAGCTCGATTGGCGGCAGGTGGCGCTGGGCCAGCCGGGACTGATCGAATCGCGGCCGGTGGCCATGCTCAGCTTCCTGCTCAGTGCGGGATTGGGCGGGCCGGGGCCGTTGTCCTACAAGCTCGGCAATGTGCTGCTGCACTTGTTGTGCGGCCTGTTGGCGTTCCGCGTGCTGCGCCGCGCGCTGGACGAAGACGCCGTCCTGGCATCGCGCGCGCGCGCGATGGCCGCCACCGCGGTGGCGCTGTGGCTGTTGCATCCGATCCAGGTCAGCACGGTGCTGTACGCCGTGCAGCGCATGGCCCAGCTCAGCGCGCTGTTCGCACTGGCGGCGGTCTGGACCTATCTGGTCGCGCGTCGCCGCCTGATCCGCGGGCCGTCGCGCTCGGCCTGGCTGCTGCTGTTCGCGGCCTTCCCCTGCCTGCTGGCGGCCGGCGTTCTCAGCAAACAGAACGCGGCCGTGGCGCCTTTGCTGTGCCTGGTGCTGGAGCTGGCGTATTTCCGCGCGCCGCGCCCGAATGCGATCAAGGCCTTCTTCGGCCTGTTCCTGGTGGTGCCGGCCGCCGCCGTGCTCGCGCTGTTGGCGATCTCGCCCGACACCGTGCTGGGCGGTTATGCCGAATGGGACTTCAGCCTGGCCCAGCGCCTGCTGACTCAGGCACGGGTGCTGTGCGACTACCTCGGCGCGCTGCTCGCGCCGCGCGGCGAGACGATGACGCTGTTCCGCGACGACGTCGTGGTGTCCACCGGCCTGTTCTCGCCGGCCACCACCGCCGCGGCGATCGTGGCCCTGCTGGCGCTGAGCGCGATCGCGGTGGCCCTGCGCAAGCGCGTGCCCAGCGTGTTCGCCGGCTGGTTCTTCTTCCTCGCCGCGCACAGCGTCGAGTCCGGACCGCTGCCGCTGGAGATGTACTACGAGCACCGCAACTACCTGCCGTCGATCGGTCTGGCCCTGGCCGTGGTCGGTTTGGCCGCCCTGCTGCCGGCGCGCGCGTTCAACGTGCGCGGCAGCCGTCTGGCGTTGCTGGGCGTGGTCGCGGTCTGCGCACTGCTGGCCTGGTCGGCGCAGGGCCGGGTCGCGACCTGGCGCAGCAAGGCCGAGATCGTCGCGCAAGCGCTGATCCATCACCCCGACTCGCTGCGCGCGCGCCAGACCCAGGCCTTCATCGATCTGAGCGCGAACCGTTACGACGCGGCGGTCGCGCAAATGGAGTACCTGCGCCGCAGTCCGCTGCCGCGCCGACGCATGCTGGCCGGCATCGATCTGGTGTCCATCGCCTGCCTGGCCGGGCGCGATCCGGACCCGGCGCAACTGCGTACCGCCCTGGCCGACCGCCAGCCGCAGATCACCCTGGACGAGGTTCTGGTCGCCGATCTGCTCGCCCAGGCCTCGGCACCGGGACGCTGCCCGCGCATCGGCGAAGCGCAGGCCATCGCCACCGTGCACACCCTGCTGGCCGCGGCCCCGACCCAGCCCGAGCGGGCCACGCCTAAACGCCAATTGCGTTACGTCGCGGCCTTGCTGCACGCGCGCGCCGGGCAGTGGCCGCAGGCCCAGGACCAGGCCGAACGGGCCTGGTCGCCGCAGGCCACGCCCGAGATCGGCGATCTGCTGGTCCAGGCTTGCGCCAAGAACGGTCAAACGGCCTGCGCTCGGCGCGTGCTGGCGCAGTTGGACGCGCGCACGCGCGGCTACGATCGCGTCGGCCAGGCGCGTCTGGTCCGCTTGCGGGCGCTGATCGCCGATCGCTGAACCCTGCGTCCGCCGCGTGGTCCGAATCCTGCGGAAGCCCTGAAATATGGCCTGCAGGGGCTTCCAACGCGCAAAAAGGCGACCGTAGTCCGCTCGCGTGGCCCAAGGATTGGGGTAAAGTCGGCCTGGGGAAAAACCGAGGACTGCGATGTCTAGCGTCGCTACCGCCAACTTGGTGGGGATCACCGGCATTGCCCGGCGCTTGGTGCTGGACGGCGCCCTGGAAGAAGCCGCGGCCCGCGAGGCCATGGCCGCCGCCAGCGGCGAGCGCAAGCCGATCGCGACCTATCTGTCCGAAAAGCGACTGGTCTCGGCCGGTCAGCTCGCGGCCGCCAACTCGATCGAGTTCGGCGTGCCGCTGTTCGACGCCTCGGTGCTCGACCAGGCCCAGTCGGCGGTCAAGCTGGTCAGCGAAGAGCTGGTGCGCAAACACGCCGTGCTGCCGCTGTTCAAGCGCGGCAACAAGCTGTTCGTGGGCCTGGCCGATCCGACCAACACCCGCGCGCTGGACGAGATCAAGTTTCAGACCAACCTGGTGATCGAGGCCATCCTCGTCGACGAGGACACGATCCGCCGCAGCCTGGACAAGTGGCTGGAGTCGGCCGACGCGCTGGGCGACGGCGTCAACGAGGAAGGGCTGGAAACGCTCGATGTCGGTGGTGGCGACGACGACCTGACCGCCGCCGGCGACAGCGGCGTCGACGCCAAGGGCGACGACACCCCGGTAGTGAAGTTCGTCAACAAGGTGCTGGTGGACGCGATCCGCCGCGGCGCCTCGGACATCCACTTCGAGCCCTACGAAACCGACTATCGCGTGCGCCTGCGCATCGACGGCCTACTCAAGCAGGTCGCCAAGGTGCCGGTCAAGCTGAGCCCGCGCATCGCCGCGCGCCTGAAGGTCATGGCGCAGCTGGACATCGCCGAGAAGCGCGTCCCGCAGGACGGCCGCATCAAGCTCAACCTGTCCAAGACCAAGCAGATCGACTTCCGCGTCAGCACCCTGCCGACCCTGTTCGGCGAGAAGATCGTGCTGCGTATCCTCGACGGCAGCGCCGCGCGCCTGGGCGTGGACAAGCTGGGTTACGAGGAAGACCAGAAGGAGCTGTTCGTCGGCGCCGTGGTCAAGCCCTACGGCATGGTGCTGGTGACCGGCCCCACCGGCTCGGGCAAGACGGTGTCGCTGTACACCGCGCTGAACATCCTCAACGACGACATGCGCAACATCTCCACCGTCGAGGACCCGGTCGAAATCCGCGTGCCCGGCATCAACCAGGTGCAGATGAACGTCAAGCGCGGCATGACCTTCGCCGCCGCGCTGCGCAGCTTCCTGCGACAGGATCCGGACGTGATCATGGTCGGCGAAATCCGCGACCTGGAAACCGCCGAGATCGCCATCAAGGCCGCCCAGACCGGCCACATGGTGCTGTCCACCCTGCACACCAACGACGCCCCGCAGACCATCGCGCGCCTGATGAACATGGGCGTGGCGCCGTACAACATCACCTCGTCGGTGACCCTGGTCATCGCCCAGCGACTGGCCCGCCGCCTGCACGACTGCAAGCGCGAAGTCCATCTGCCCGAGCACGCGCTGCTGGCCGAGGGCTTCAGCCACGACGAGATCGTCGGTGGGCTCAAGGTTTACGAGCCCGCCGGCTGCCCGGACTGCACCGAGGGCTACAAGGGCCGTACCGGCATCTACCAGGTCATGCCCATGACCGAACAGATCCAGGCCATCGTGCTGGAGGGCGGCAACGCGATGCAGATCGCGGCGGCCGCTCAGAAGTCCGGCGTCCGCGACCTGCGCCAATCGGCGTTGATGAAGGTCAGGAACGGCGTGACCAGCCTCTCCGAAATCAACCGCGTTACCAAGGACTAAACCATGTCCGCGACCCGCTCCGCGACCAAGCCCGCCGCCGCCCGCCGCCCCAATCCGCTCGAGATCTTTGTCTGGGAAGGCAAGGACAAGCGTGGCGTCGTCATGAAGGGCGAGCAGTCGGCCAAGAACGCCAACATGCTGCGCGCCGAGCTGCGCCGCCAGGGCATCACGCCCGGCACGGTCAAGCCCAAGGGCAAGCCGCTGCTCGGCGGCGCCGGCAAGCGCATCACGCCGCGCGACATCGCCATCTTCAGCCGTCAGATCGCGACCATGATGAAATCCGGCGTGCCGATCGTGACCTCGCTGGAGATCATGGCCGGCGGCCAGAAGAACCCCAAGATGAAGACGCTGATCAACACGGTCCGCGCCGACCTCGAAGGCGGCTCGTCGATGCACGAGGCGCTGAGTAAGCATCCGGTCCAGTTCGACGAGCTCTACCGCAACCTGGTCAAGGCCGGCGAATCGGCCGGTGTGCTGGAAACGGTGCTCGACACCGTCGCCAGCTACAAGGAAAACATCGAAAGCCTGAAGGGCAAGATCAAGAAGGCGCTGTTCTATCCGGCCACGGTCGTGGCGGTGGCGATCCTGGTCAGCGCGATCCTGCTGATCTTCGTGGTGCCGCAGTTCGAGAAGACCTTCGAGAGCTTCGGCGCCGAGCTGCCGGCGTTCACCCTGATGATCATCGGCGCCAGCGATTTCATGATCGCGTATTGGTGGGCGGTGCTGCTGGTGCTGATCGGCACCGGCGTGGGCTTCATCATGGCCAAGAACCGCTCGCCGGCCTTCGCCCACTTCCTGGACCGCATGATGCTGAAGATCCCGGTGGTCGGGCAGATCCTGCACAACTCCGCGATCGCGCGTTTCGCCCGCACCCTGGCCGTGACCTTCAAGGCCGGCGTGCCGCTGGTGGAGGCGCTGGACACCGTCGCCGGCGCCACCGGCAACGTGGTCTACGAATCGGCCGTGCGCCGCATCCGCGACGACGTCGCGGTGGGCTACCAGCTCAATATGTCGATGAAGCAGGTCAACCTGTTCCCGCACATGGTGATCCAGATGACCGCGATCGGCGAAGAGGCCGGCGCGCTCGACACCATGCTGTTCAAGGTCGCCGAGTTCTACGAGGAAGAGGTCAACAACGCCGTCGACGCGCTGTCCAGCCTGCTCGAACCGCTGATCATGATGGTGCTGGGCGTGATCGTCGGCAGCATGGTCATCGGCATGTACCTGCCGATCTTCAAGCTCGCCGCGACGATCTGACGCTTCGGGGTTATCCTTCGCGCATGGCATTCCTGGATCAGAACCCCGGCCTCGGGTTTCCGCTCGCGGCCGGCTTCGGCCTGTTGGTCGGCAGTTTCCTCAACGTGGTCATCCTGCGCCTGCCCAAGCGGCTGGAATGGCAGTGGAATCGCGACGCGCGCGAGATCCTGGAACTGCCGGAAATCTACGACCCGCCGCCGCCGGGCATCGTGGTCGAGCGCTCGCACTGTCCGCATTGCAAGCACCAGCTGAGCTGGTACGAAAACATCCCGCTCTTCAGCTACCTGTTCCTGCGCGGCCGCTGCCGCAGCTGCAAGGCGCCGATTTCGCCGCAGTACCCGCTGGTCGAGGCGATCACCATGCTGGCGGTGCTGGCCTGCGTGTGGCGCTTCGGCTTCGGCTGGCAGGGCTTCGGCGCGATCGTGTTCAGCACCTTCCTGATCGCGCTGTCGGGCATCGATTTCCGCACCAAGCTGCTGCCCGACCAGCTCACATTACCCTTGATGTGGCTGGGCCTGATCGCCAGTTCCGACAATCTCTATTTCCAGACCAAGCCGGCCCTGCTCGGCGCGATCGCCGGCTACCTCAGCCTGTGGTCGGTGTGGTGGGTGTTCAAACAGCTGACCGGCAAGGAAGGCATGGGCCACGGCGACTTCAAGCTGCTCGCCGCGATCGGCGCCTGGGTCGGGCTCAAAGGCATCCTGCCGACCATCCTGCTGTCCTCGCTGGTCGGCGCCATCATCGGTTCGATCTGGCTGACCGCGCGCGGCCGCGACAAGGCCACGCCGATCCCATTCGGTCCCTACCTCGCAATCGCGGGCTGGATCGTGTTCTTCTGGGGCGAGCAACTGGTCGGCGCGTACATGCGCTACGCCGGGCTGCGCTGACCGCCATGGCCGCGTTCTGCGTCGGGGTGACCGGCGGCGTGGCCTCGGGCAAGAGCGAAGTGACGCGGCGTTTCGAGGCGCTGGGCGTGACCGTGGCCGACGCCGACCTGGCCGCGCGCGCGGCCGTCGAGGCCGGCTCGCAAGGGCTGGCCGAGGTCGTGGCCGCGTTCGGCGATGAGGTGCTAGACGCGCACGGCGGCCTGGATCGCGCCGCGATGCGCCGGCGCGTGTTCGCCGACCCCGACGCGCGCCGCCGCCTGGAGGCCATCGTGCATCCGCGCGTGCGCGCCTTGCTGCGCGAGCAATGCGAACGCGCGCCCGGCGCCTACGCGATCGCCGCGATCCCCTTGCTCACCGAAGGCGGCGGCCGCGAGGCCTACCCCTGGCTGCAGCGCATCCTGCTGGTCGACGTACCGGTGGAGGTGCAGCGCGCGCGCGTGATGGCGCGCGACCGCGTCGAAGCCGAGCTGGCCGAACGCATGATCGCGGCCCAGGCCACGCGCGCGGCGCGCCTGGCGATCGCCGACGACGTGATCGTCAACGACGGCCCGTTGGACGCGTTGGACCGGCACGTAGCGGAGCTGGACCGGCGCTATCGGGCGCTGGCGTCGGGCTGAGTTCGCCGCGAAACCCGTTTCTGTGGGAGCGGCGTGAGCCGCGATTTGCTCCAGCGGCTGGCGAACCAGGGAATCGCGGCTTACGCCGCTCCTACGGAGAGCACGCAGAGCCTCGTTGCCTGCGGACCATTGCAGAGTGTTCCGCACCTACTTGGCGTCGGGCCAGAACGCGCGAATGGCGGCGATTCCCTGCGCGCCGTGCGCGCGCGCCTCTGTCATATCGTCCGCGCCCAGCCCGCCGATCGCATAGATCGGCAACGAGACCTCCTCGCGCAGCGCGGCGAAACCGTCCCAGCCGATGCCGGCCCGGTCCGGGTGGCTGGGCGTGGCGCGGACCGCGCCGACCACGGCGAAATCGCAGCCCAGCGCCTGCGCCGCGCGCAGCTCCTGCGCGTCGTGGCAGGACGCCGCCAGCGCCTGTCCGGCCGGCAGCGGACGTTGCGCGTGCTCGCGCAGTTGCGCCGCGCGCAGGTGCAGGCCGGTGCCCAGCTCGGCCGCGAGCGCGGCGTCGCCGTTGAGCAGGACCTGGGCACGCGCGCGACGGCATCGCAATGCGGCGGCGGCGGCCAACGATTTCCAGCGCGCCGCGGGCGTGGCCGTCGCGCGCAGCTGCACCCGGCGCACGCCGGCGGCCAGCGCGCGGTCCAGCGCGGCCAGCCAGTCGGCGTCTGCCATCGCGGCGGGATCGGGCGTGACCAGATAGCGATCGGGCTGCAGCAGGGCCGCGACCACCGGCCGATCGGCCGGCGGCATCTCGTAGGCGCTCAGCTTGGCCGGCGGCACCCAGGCCAGGGCCTGACCTTCGCGGCCGCGCACGCTGCCGCTCCAGTGCCGCAGCTCGCGCACGTCCAGGCGCAGGCGCTTGTCCGGATACTGCTGCGGCACGTCGATCAGGGCATCGCCGACCTCGCAGGCGATGCCCAGTTCCTCATGCAGTTCGCGTTGCAGGGCGGCCTCGGCCGACTCGCCGGGCTCGCGCTTGCCGCCGGGAAATTCCCACAGGCCGGCCAGGTCGCGGCCTTCCGTACGCCGGGTCAGCAGCACCCGGCCGCGTGCGTCGCGCACGACCGCGGCGACCACGTGAATCTGGCGGCGTTGGGAGGACACTATTTGCCGGCCCGAATCGTCGTCCCCGCGAAGGCGGGGCGCCAGGGCGTCGTCCAGGTAGGGCTCTGAAGTTTCATTCCCGGCCACCCGACTGGCTCCGGCGGCGCTCAGCGCCGCAGGGGCCGATGGCTCGCAAGCCGCGGCGCGTCATCCCCGCCTGCGCGAGGACGACGAGCGGGAGCGGAGTCTGAGCAGCCGGCTTTACGCCAGCTGCCCATGGCAGTGCTTGTACTTCTTGCCGCTGCCGCAGGGGCAGGGATCGTTGCGGCCGACATTGGCGAAGGCCTCCTCGGACACCTGCGCGGCCTCCTCGTCGGCGCCGAAGCCGCCGGCGCTGGCATGCTGGAACTGCATCTGCCGGGCCTGGGCCTCGGCCTGCGCGCGTTCCTGCGCTTCCATCGCCGCGATCTCTTCCTCGTTGCGGATGCGCACGCGCGACAGCAGCGTGACCACTTCGCGCTTGACCTTCTCCAGCATGTCCGAGAACAGCTCGAAGGCTTCCTTCTTGTATTCCTGCTTGGGCTGCTTCTGCGCATAACCGCGCAGGTGGATGCCCTGACGCAGGTAGTCCATGCGCGCCAGATGCTCCTTCCAGTTCTGGTCGAGCACGTTGAGCATGATGTGCTTTTCCAGCATGCGCATGGTCTCGCCGCCCAGCTGCGCCTCGCGATCGCCGAAGTGCTGGTTGACCGCCTCGAGCACGCGCGCGGCGACGCCTTCGGCATCGAGCTCGTCGTGGCTGCGGGCGAAGTCGACCATGTCGACCTGCACGCCGAACTCCTCGGCGATGCCCGACTCCAGGCCCGGCAGATCCCACTGCTCGTCGACCGAATTCGGCGGCACGTAGCGCGCGACCAGGTCGGCGACCACGTCCTCGCGGATGCCTTCGACGTTGTCCTGCACGCTCTCGGCTTCCAGCAACTCGTCGCGCTGGCCGTAGATCACCTTGCGCTGGTCGTTGTTGACGTCGTCGAAGTCGAGCAAGTTCTTACGGATGTCGAAGTTATGGGCCTCGACCTTGCGCTGCGCGTTGGCGATCTGCTTGGTCACCAGCGGGCTTTCGATGATGTCGTCTTCCTTCAGGCCCATGCGCGCCATCACGCGTTGCACCCAGTCGGCGGCGAAGATGCGCATCAGGTTGTCTTCGAGCGACAGATAGAAGCGCGACGAACCCGGATCGCCCTGGCGGCCGGCGCGGCCGCGCAGCTGGTTGTCGATACGGCGCGACTCGTGGCGCTCGGTGCCGACGATGTGCAGGCCGCCGGAGGCCTTGACCGCGTCGTGGCGACGCTGCCATTCGGTCTTCAGGCGCGCGTGGGTGACTTCGTCGACCGGCTGGCCGTCGTTGGCCGCGGCCAGCTCGCTCAGCTCGTTCTCCAGCGATCCGCCCAGCACGATGTCGGTACCGCGGCCGGCCATGTTGGTGGCGATGGTGATCGCGCCGGGGCGGCCGGCCTGGGCGACGATGTTGGCTTCGCGCTCGTGCTGCTTGGCGTTGAGCACCTCGTGCGCCACGCCGGCCTCGCGCAGCTGCTGGCTCAGCATTTCCGACACTTCGATCGAGGTCGTGCCGACCAGCACCGGCTGGCCGCGGCCGTGCGCGTCCTTGATCTCGTTGAGCACCGCGCGGTACTTGCCGGCGCGATTGAGGAACACCTGGTCCGGATGATCCTTGCGCACCATCGCGCGATGGGTCGGGATCACGATCACTTCCAGGCCGTAGATGCTCTGGAATTCGTACGCCTCGGTGTCCGCCGTACCGGTCATGCCGGCCAGCTTCTTGTACATGCGGAACAGGTTCTGGAAGGTGATCGAGGCCAGCGTCTGGTTCTCGCGCTGGACCGGCACGCCTTCCTTCGCCTCGACCGCCTGGTGCAGGCCGTCCGACCAGCGACGGCCGGCCAGGGTACGGCCGGTGAATTCGTCGACGATCACCACCTCGCCGTCGCGCACGATGTAATCGACGTCGCGCTGGTAGATCGCATGCGCGCGCAGCGCGGCGTTGAGGTGATGCACCACGCTGAGGTTGGTGGCGCCGTACAGGCTGTCTTCGTCGCCCTGCAGGATGCCGGCGCGGCGCAGCAGATCCTCGGCGTGCTCCTGGCCGGACTCGGACAGGTGCACCTGCTTGCCCTTCTCGTCGACCCAGTAATCGCCCTCGCCGTCTTCCTTCTCCTGACGGATCAGCGACGGCACGATGCGATTGACCTTGATGTACAGCTCCGGCGATTCGTCGGCCGGGCCGGAAATGATCAGCGGCGTGCGCGCCTCGTCGATCAGGATCGAGTCGACCTCGTCGACGATCGCGTAGTGCAGGCCGCGCTGGAAGCGGTCCTCCTTCGACAGCGCCATGTTGTCGCGCAGGTAGTCGAAGCCGAATTCGTTGTTGGTGCCGTAGGTGATGTCGGCGGCGTAGGCGGCATGCTTGTCGCTATGCGCCATGCCCGGGTAGACCACGTCCACGCTCAGGCCCAGCCAGTTGTACAGACGACCCATCCAGGCCGAGTCGCGGCGCGCCAGGTAGTCGTTGACGGTGACCACATGCACGCCCTTGCCCTCGAGCGCGTTGAGGTAGACCGGCAGCGTGCCCACCAGGGTCTTGCCCTCGCCGGTGCGCATCTCGGCGATCTTGCCCAGGTGCAGCACCATGCCGCCGATCAGCTGCACGTCGTAATGGCGCATGCCGAGTACGCGCTTGGACGCCTCGCGGCAGACCGCGAACGCTTCCGGCAGCAGCTTGTCCAGGGTCTCGCCGTCGGCGATGCGCTGCTGGAACTCGGGAGTCTTGGCCTGCAGCTGCGCGTCGGAGAGCTTTTCCATCTCCGGTTCGAGCGCGTTGATCTTGACGACGGAGCGTTGCAGTTGACGCAGCAGGCGATCGTTGCGGCTGCCGAAAACGCGGGTAAGCAGGCTGTTGAGCATGAACGGGTCCGTGAAGCGGAACAGGAATGCGAGGGCGGGATGCGTTAAGAACGCTTACCCGCCAGCGAGTTCCCGGTTTTAGGGAGGTCCAGAGACGAAATCGGAGCGCCTGGCGCCCCGATCGTGTCGAGCCTGGTCTTAAGCCAACGCTCATTCTAGCTTGGGCCGCGCCCGGGTGCTTGCAAGGGGGCGGCCCGCCCCGCATTCATGCGTTTCGGGGGGCCGGAAACGAAAACGGCGCCCTGGGGCGCCGTCGGCGGGTTCTTTGCTGCTAGCGCTGCGCGTGTAGCGAGGCTTCCGGCCCGCCGCAGCGCGACGGGCGTTCGTCAGGCCGCGAGCCAGTGGCTCGCAAGCAGGCCTTCCTTACCCAGCCCGCCGCAGCGCGACGGGCGTTCGTCAGGCCGCGAGCCAGTGGCTCGCAAGCAGGCCTTCCTTACCCAGCCCGCCGCAGCGCGACGGGCGTTCGTCAGGCCGCGAGCCAGTGGCTCGCAAGCAGGCCTTCCTCACCCACGCAGCGGCGACTGCTGGTTCAAGAACTTGACCGGGTTCACGACCCGACCGTTCTCCCAGACCTCGAAATGCACGTGGGCGCCGGTGGAGCGGCCGGTGGAGCCGGCCTTGGCGACTTCCTGGCCCGCGCGGACCAGCTCGCCGACCTTGAGCAGCAGGCGCGAGTTGTGCGCGTAGCGGGTCACGTAGCCGTTGCCGTGGTCGACCTCGACCACGTTGCCGTAGCCCGAGCGCACGCCCGAATAGCTGACCACGCCGTCGGCCACGGCCAGCACCGGGTCGCCGACGTCGGCTTCGAAATCGATGCCCTTGTGGAACGCGCTGCCGCCGTTGAACGGATCGGCGCGGCCGCCGAAGCCGGAGGTGATGTAGCTGTTGGCGATCGGCGCGCGCGAGGGCACCGCGTTCATGTCGAGCTGGCGGTTGAACAGCAGCGACTCCAGCACCGACAGCTGCTCGCCGGAGGCCTTGAACTGGCGATCCAGGTGCGCCATGCCGCCCGATAACTCGGCCTTGGGCATGTCGCGGACCGGGCCCGCGCCACCTTGGCCGACCGGCTTGTTGAAGTCGAACTCGCCGTCCTGCAGCTGACCGATACGGGTCAGGCGCTCGCCGAGCGCGTTGAGGCGGTTGGCCTCGGCCTGCAGTTCGCCCATGCGCGCGGCCAGGGCGTTGATCTCGCGCTGGGCGTCGCGCTTGGTCGCGTCGATCTGAGCCTGCTGTTCGCGCACCTGCGCGCGCAGCATGAAGTTGTCGGCGATGCCGGCGCCGGCGCCCAGCGCCACGCCGGAGCCCAGGAGCAGGGCGACCGCGACGGCAGGACGGCGTCCGCCGAAGTGGCCGACATGCTGGAAGAACGTTCCCAGCTGCGCCCGCGATTTGTTTACGATGGATTGATAGGTCATGTGTTCTATGTCTGATTCCAAGTCCAAACCACCCAAGCGCCCCCCCTCGACCCCTCGCGACGCGCTCGAAGCGCTGCTCGCTGAGCCGGCGGGGAACCCGATCCGTCGAGCGCTGTGGCTGGACGGTCTGGACCGACGGTTACGCCCCCTCTTGCCGCCTTCGCTGGCCGCGCACGCGCGACTGGCTAACTTCGATAACGGCAAGCTCGTATTTGTCGTCGATGCTCCGGTGTGGCGGGCCAAGCTTCGGCTCGCGGCTCCGGAACTACTCGACGCGGCCCGTTCCGTCGGGCTGGATGCAGCTGAACTGATCGTCAAAACGACAGCGCCGGTGGCCGCGCCTGTGCGGCCTGTCCGGAAAGCCTTACCCATGTCGGCAGCCGCGCAGAAAGCCTTGGCGGATGCCCTGGCGTCGCTCAAAGAACCCGATCCATCGGATTCGGATGACGCCGCCTGACCCCTGCGCGACGGCTGGCACGGTCCGTGCCGCCGCCGGCGTTGTGGCCGGGTCGGGGCATGCTAACGGCCTAAACCCTTGAATTTGTTAAGAGCGCACTAAAGAAACGGTAAAAAACCGTTAAAATTTAGTTAAAGCGTCACCGGACGTTCACGTCTGTGATCCGTCGCACGTTGGGGTCATGGCTGTGCCCGGCGTGTTCACTGGCCGTGCCAGGTCGGGCGGAGAACTCAGGCCGGGACGGGTTCGCCGTAGGCCACCGGCGGTGCATCCACGTCGGTGTAGGTGACTTCTTCCCAGGCCGAACGCTCGGCCAGCAGGGCGCGCACCAGCTGATTGTTGAGCGCGTGGCCGGACTTGTAGCCCTCGTAGGCGCCGATGATCGGGTGCCCGGCCAGGTACAGGTCGCCGACCGCGTCGAGGATCTTGTGGCGCACGAACTCGTCGGCGTAGCGCAGGCCGTCGTCGTTGAGCACGCGGAACTCGTCCAGCACGATCGCGTTGTCCATCGAGCCGCCCAGGCCCAGGTTGCGCTCGCGCATGTACTCCAGGTCGCGCATGAAGCCGAAGGTACGGGCGCGGCTGACTTCGCGGATGTAGTTCTCGGTCGAGAACTCGACCTCCGCGCGCGATTGCGAGGCCGGGATCGCCGGGTGGTCGAACACCACGGTGAAGCCCAGACGGAAGCCGTCGTAGGGCTCGAAGCGGGCGACCTTGTCGCCGTGCACCACTTCGATCGGGCGCTTGATGCGGATGAAGCGCTTCGGCGCCTCCTGCTCGGCGATGCCCGCCGACTGCAGCAGGAACACGAAGGGACCGGCGGAACCGTCCATGATCGGCACTTCGGCCGCGGACAGTTCGATAAAGATGTTGTCGACGCCCAGGCCGGCCAGCGCCGACAGCAGGTGCTCGACGGTCATGACCTTGCCCGCGCCCTGGGTCAGGCCAGTGCACAGCACGGTCTCGGTGACCAGCTGCGCCGCCGCGGGGATCTCCACCACCGGGTCCAGGTCCACGCGCCGGAACACGACACCGGTGTCCACCGGGGCCGGGCGCAGGGTGAGAAAAACCTTCTCGCCGCTGTGCAGGCCCACGCCGGTGGCGCGGATCACGTTCTTGAGGGTGCGCTGACGCAACATGGGTCGGTGGGGTCTGCCTGGCCGCGTGGGACGGCCTGTCGTTGGTGCGGGTTCGTGTCGGGCCTCGCGGCCGACTCCATCACTATCGGGACGGGGTCGAAACCGCGCAAGGGTAGCACGCAGCACCCTGAACCTGAACGGAAAGGACGCAGTGTCCCACCGTTGGCGCCGGTGCGCGAAACCGGCCGGCCGACCCGCCTAGGGACGGGTCGGCCGGTCCAAAACGCCGCGCGCCTGAGCGCGCGGCGGAGTACCGCCCCCGGGCCGGGGGACGAATCCGGCCCGGGGTGTTGGAACAGGAGTGAGCGCAGAGGGGTGAGGAGCGAGCGAACTCAGCCCAGCCCCCATACTCACTCCGTACTTCTACTTATTGCTCACTTCTGGCTTCAATCCGCCTGGCGGCGCAGGAACGCCGGGATGTCCAGGTAGCTGCTGTCGTTGCCGAAGTCGGCCACGGCCGGGGCCGAGCTTTCCATCGGGCGCGAGCCGCCGCGCAGGTTGCCGCCGAAGCTGGACATCGGCGAGGACGGCATTTCGTCCATGGCCGAGAACTCCGGCTGGCCGGTGGTGGCGTTGCGCACCAGCTGGATCGGAGCGCGCTGCGATTCGCGATCAAAGCCCTGGCCGCGCACCGACTGCTTGGCGGCGACGCGGTTGAGGCCGGTGGCGACCACGGTGACCTTGACCTCGTCCTGCATGTCCGGATCCAGCACGGTGCCGATGACCACGGTCGCATCCTCGGAGGCGAAGCCTTCGATGGTACGGCCGACCTCGTCGAACTCGGCCATGGTGAAGTCCGGGCCGGCGGTGATGTTGACCAGGATGCCGTTGGCGCCGGACAGGTTGACGTCGTCCAGCAGCGGGTTCTGGATCGCCGATTCGGCCGCGGCCTGGGCGCGATCGTCGCCGCGCGCCGAGCCGGTGCCCATCATCGCCAGGCCCATCTCGCTCATCACGGTGCGCACGTCGGCGAAGTCGACGTTGATCAGACCCGGACGCACGATCAGGTCGGCGATGCCCTGCACGGCGCCCAGCAGCACGTCGTTGGCGGCGCGGAAGGCCTGGATCATGGTCGCGTTGCGGCCGAGTACGGTGATCAGCTTCTCGTTCGGGATCGTGATCAGCGAGTCGCAGTGGTGCGACAGCTCCTCGATGCCCTTGAGCGCGACCTGCATGCGGCGGCGGCCCTCGAACGGGAACGGCTTGGTGACCACGGCCACGGTCAGGATGCCCATTTCCTTGGCCAGCTGCGCCACTACCGGCGCCGCGCCGGTGCCGGTGCCGCCGCCCATGCCGGCGGTGATGAAGACCATGTCGGCGCCGGTCAGCGCGTCCATGATGCGTTCGCGATCTTCCAGCGCGGCCTGACGGCCCACTTCCGGATTCGCGCCCGCGCCCAGGCCCTTGGTGACGTTGCTGCCCAGCTGCAGCTGCAGCTTGGCGCCGCAGTTCTTGATCGCCTGGGCGTCGGTGTTGGCGGTGATGAATTCCACGCCGTCGACGCTGCCGCTGACCATGTGCGCCACGGCGTTGCCGCCGCCGCCGCCCACGCCGACGACCTTGATGACCGCGTTCGGGGCCATTTTTTCAACCAATTCGAAATGTGCCATGTCCTCGTCCTCGTTATGTATTGCTAGTTATGGATACATCGCTGGTGCCGCATGAAACCGACTTGCAAACCCTTAGCCGCCGTCTCGCCTGCCGCGCGATCCGGGCCCGGCCCGGATCCGGAATCGGCGCCGATCGCATCCGGCTCGATTCCTTGAAACCCACGTCGCTCACGACCGTCCGTCCGGTCAGAATTCGCCGCGGTACCAGTTCTTGATCTTGTTGAAGAAGCTGCCGGCGCGACCGGTCGGAATCACCGAACTGCGCCGCGGATGCTCGATCTGGCTGCCCATCAGCAGCAGGCCCACGCCGGTGGCGTGGACCGGGTTGCCGACCACCTCGCCCAGCCCGGTCACGTGTTGCGGAATGCCCACGCGCACCGGCATCTGCAGCATTTCCTCGGCCAGCTCCACCACGCCTTCCATCTTCGCCGCGCCGCCGGTCAGGACCATGCCGGCGCGCACGTGCTGTTCGAAACCCGAACGGCGCAGCTCGGCCTGGATCATTTCGAAGATCTCCTCGTAGCGCGCCTGCACCGCCTGCGCCAGCGAATGGCGCGGCATGCGCCGCGGCGGACGATCGCCCACGCTGGGCACCTGGATCGACTCTTCGGCGGTGGCCATCTGCGCCAGCGCGCAGGCGTAGCGCACCTTGATCTGCTCGGCCTCGGGCGTGGGCGTGCGCAGCATGTGCGCGATGTCCTCGGTGACCTTGTCGCCGGCGATCGCCAGGCTGGCGCTGTGCGCGATCGCGCCCTGCACGAACACCGCGATGTCGGTGGTGCCGGCGCCGATGTCGACCAGCACCACGCCCAGCTCGCGCTCGTCGCTGGTCAGCACCGCGGTGCTGGAGGCCAGCACGCTCAGGATCAGGTCGTCGACCTGCAGGCCGCAGCGCTGCACGCACTTGCTGATGTTGGCCGCCGCCGACTGCGCGCACACCACCAGGTGCGCATGCACCTCCAGGCGCACGCCGGTCATGCCGACCGGATTGCGGATGCCTTCCTGCGAATCGTCCAGCACGTAGTCGCGCGGGATCGCGTGCAGGATTTTCTGGTCGGCCGGGATCGCCACCGCCTTGGCCGCCTCCAGCACGCGGTCGAGATCGCCGTAGGTGACCTCGCCGTCGCGGATCGGGGCGATGCCCTGCGAGTTGCGGCACTGCACGTGGTTGCCGGAGATCGAGGCGTAGACCGAGCGGATCTCGCAGCCGGCCATCAGCTCGGCCTCCTCGATCGCGCGCTGGATCGATTGCACCGTCGACTCGATATCGACCACCACGCCGCGCTTGAGGCCGCGCGATTCGTGCGATCCGATGCCGATGACCTCGATCGGGTTGCCCGGCGAATACTCGCCCACCAGCGCCACCACCTTCGAGGTGCCGATGTCGAGGCCGACGATCAGCGATTTGTCGCCTTTGCGATTCATGACTTTTCCTGCTGCTGTTGCGTTGCGGCCGTGGGCGCGGTGATCGGCGCCCACGACAGCGCGAAACCATTGGTGTAACGAAGATCGGCGCGGGCCAGGATCTGCACCCGTTGCGCCAGCAAACGCGGCATCAGCCGCACGAAACGCGCCAGGCGCGCGCGCGCCTGCTCGCGCCCCACCACCACCTCGGTGCCGCCCGGGGCGGCACCGTTGACCAGGCCCAGCGTGCAGCTGCCGCGCTGGTCGATTTCGACCCGCTGCACTTCCATCCCGATCGGCGCGAACATCGCGCGCGACTCGTTGTACAGCGCCACCACTTCGGCCACGCGCGCATCCGGGCCGGCGAACTGCGGCAGGCCCTTGGGCACGTCCACGCCCTTGGCCGGGAACAAACGGCCCTGCTCCGACAACAGGCGGTCGGCGCCCCAGCGCGCGAACGGGCGATGCTCGGCCACGCTCACCTCCAACACATCGGGCCAGCGCTTGCGCACCTCGGCGTGCTCCACCCACGGCAGCTTGGCGACCGCGCCCTGCGCGCCGGCCAGATCGACCGCGAAGAAGCCGCGCTGCGCGTAGGGCAGCAGCGTGCGACGCAGCAGCGCCTCGTCGACCCGGTCGAACTGCCCGGTCACGCGCAGCTTGCGCAACGGCCATTGGCCCGCGCCGATCCAGCCGTTGAGCACGGCGACCACCGGCAGCGCGACCAGCGCCAGCGCGAGCAGCCAACCGATGAGGCGCAGCATGGCGTTCACGCCGTGGCACCTCCTTGCACGGTCGCCTCGAGCACGCGCCAGCACAGCTCGTCGTACTCGATGCCGACCTGACGCGCCGCCTTGGGCACCAGCGAATGGCTGGTCATGCCCGGCGCGGTGTTGACCTCGATCAGGTACAGCTGGCCGCTGTCGCGGTCGCGCATCACGTCGACGCGGCCCCAACCCTTGCAGCCGGCGGCGACGAAGGCGCGCATCGCGATGCGGCGGATCTCGTCCTCGACCTCGCCCTCCAGACCCGGGCACAGGTACTGGGTGTCGTCGGCGATGTACTTGGCGTGGTAGTCGTACCACGGGCCCTTGGGCACGATGCGGATCGACGGCAGCGCGGTGTAGCCGTCGCCGTTGATCAGCACCGCGACGGTGAGCTCGTCGCCGATCACCATCTGCTCCATCAGCATCTCACCGGGATAGCGCGCGGCAAGCGCCACGGCCTCGTCGATGTCGGCGTCGGCCAGCACCCGCGACACGCCCACGCTGGAGCCTTCGCTGGACGGCTTGATGATCACCGGCAGACCGATCTCGCGCGCTGCCGCGTGCACGTCCTCGCCCTTGGCGATGCGCTTGTAGCGCGGCGTCGGCAGGCCTTCGGCCATCCACACCTGCTTGGTGCGGATCTTGTCCATGGCCAGCGCCGAACCCAGCACATCCGAGCCGGTATAGGGCACGCCCAGCGCTTCCAGCACGCCTTGCAGCACGCCGTCCTCACCGCCGCCCTTGTTGCCGTGCAGGATGTTGAACACGCGGTCGACGCGCTTCGCCTGGATGGCCTCGATCAGCGCAGGAATGCCGTCCACCGCGAACGCTTCGACGCCGCGCGAACGCAGCGCCTCTAGCACGCCGCGCCCGGAATCCAGCGACACCTCGCGCTCGGCGCTGGTGCCGCCCATGAGCACGGCGACGCGCCCGAACACGGCCGGATCGGTGACGCGGAGCGGAACGAACTGCGAACTCACTTGGACTCTCCCTGAAAACCGTTGTGGGCGATCTGCTGCGCGGCGTGGCCGATGTCGCCGGCCCCCATCATCAGCAGCAGGTCGCCGTCGTTGAGCACGTCGGGCAGCACCGCGGCCAGTTCGCCTGCGCCGCCGACCACGACCGGATCGATGCGGCCGCGCGCGCGGATCGCGCGCGCCAGCGACTTGGCGTCGGCGCCGGCGATCGGCGCCTCGCCGGCCGGGTAGATCTCGGTCAGCACCAGCGCATCGACGCTGGACAGCACCGCGGCGAACTCGTCGAACAGGTCGCGGGTGCGGCTGTAGCGGTGCGGCTGGAACGCTACCACCAGGCGCTTGTCCGGCCAGCCGCCGCGCGCGGCGGCGAACACCGCCTCCAATTCCTTGGGGTGGTGGCCGTAGTCGTCGACCAGCTGCACGTTGGCGCCCTTGGCGGTGCGCAGCTGCGCCAGCAGGTTGAAGCGGCGGCCGATGCCGGCGAAGTTCTGCAACGCGCGCGCGATCGCCTCGGGCTGCACGCCCAGCTGCCAGCCCACCGCGGCCGCGGCCAGCGCGTTGAGCACGTTGTGGCGGCCCGGCAGCGCCAAGGTCACCGCGGTGCGCGTCGCGTCGGGCAGGCACAGGGTGAAGCGCATGTTCGGGCCGTGCTGCTCGACGTCCTCGGCGCGCACGTCGGCGGCGCCGTCGAAGCCGTAGGTCATCACGTGGCGCGGCGTCTCGGCGGCCAGCGCGGCGACCTTGGGATCGTCGATGCACAGCACCGCCAGGCCGTAGAACGGCAGACGGTGCAGGAATTCCTCGAACGCGGCCTGGACCTTGGCGAAGTCGCCACCGTAGTTCTCCAGGTGATCGGCATCGATGTTGGTGACGATGGCGATCTGCGGGTTCAGGCGCAGGAAGCTGCCGTCGCTCTCGTCGGCCTCGGCCACCAGCCACTGGCCGCCGCCCAGGCGCGCGTTGGCGCCGGCGGCGAGCAATTGGCCGCCGATCACGAAGGTCGGATCGATGCCGCCCTCGCCCAGCACGCTGGCGGCCAGCGAGGTGGTGGTGGTCTTGCCGTGGGTGCCGGCCACCGCGATACCGCGACGGAAACGCATCAGCTCGGCCAGCATCTCCGCGCGCGGCACCACCGGAATGCGCTGCGCGCGCGCTTCCATCAGCTCCGGGTTGTCGCGCTTGATCGCGCTGGACACCACCACGCAGTCGCTGCCCAGCACGTTGGCGGCGGCATGGCCGCGATGCACGGCGATCCCCAGCGACGCCAGGCGGCGCGTGACGGCGTTGTCGGCCATGTCCGATCCGGACACCTGATAGCCCAGCGTGCACATGACCTCGGCGATGCCGCTCATGCCGGTGCCGCCGATGCCGACGAAGTGCACGCGCGGAAAGGCCTGGGCGAGATCGCCCGTGTGCTGCAGCCGGCGGCGCAGGGCCGTGCTCATGCCGGCTTCCTCATGTTCGATTGCTCCAGGACGATGTCGGCGACCCGCTCGGCCGCGTCGGGTTTGGCCAGGGCGCGCGCGGCGCGGGCCATCTGCAACAGGCCCTCGCGCTCGCCGAGAATTTCGATGGTGGCCGACAGGCGCTCGGCCAGATCGCCGCTTTGCGGCAGCAGCTGGGCCGCGCCGCGATCGACCAGGAACTGCGCGTTCTTGGTCTGATGGTCGTCCACCGCCTGCGGAAACGGCACCAGCACGCTGCCCACGCCGGCCGCGCACAACTCGGCCAGGGTCAGCGCGCCGGCGCGGCAGACCACCAGGTCGGCCCAGGCGTAGGCCGCGGCCATGTCGGCGATGAACGGTTCGACCGAGGCGCTCACGCCAGCGTCGGCGTAGGCGCGCACCGCGTCGTCGCGCAGCTTCTCGCCGCACTGGTGGCGCACTTCGTAAGTCAGGCGGCCGCGCAGGCCGGCGATCGCCTTGGGCACCGCGGCGTTGAGCGCGCGCGCGCCCTGGCTGCCGCCCAGCACCAGCAGGCGCAGCGCGCCGCTGCGGCCGGCGTAGCGCTGCTCCGGCGGCACGATCGCCGAGATCTCGGCACGCACCGGGTTGCCGACCACGGTTTCGCGGCCGTCGGCGAAAGTGTCCGGGAAACCGGTCAGCACCTGCCGCGCGAAACGCGCGAGCACGCGGTTGGTCATGCCCGGCGCGCGGTTCTGTTCGTGCACGATCAGCGGAATGCCGGCCAGGCGCGCGGCGATGCCGCCGGGGCCGGCGGCGTAACCGCCGAAGCTGATCACCGCGCGCGGCTGGCGCTCGCGCAGCACGCGTGCGGCCGCGCGCACCGCGCCCAGCACCTTGAACGGCGCCGCCAGCAACGCCGCCGCGCCCTTGCCGCGGATGCCGCGCACGGCGATGGTGTCGATGGCGATGCCGTGCTGCGGCACCAGGCGCGTTTCCATGCCGCCGTCGGCGCCCAGCCACAGCACCGGCGTACTGCGCTCGCCCAGGGCGCGCGCGACCGCCAGGCCCGGGAAGATATGCCCGCCCGTGCCGCCGGCGAGGATCATCACCGGGCGCGCCTGGCTATCGGCGGCGGCGCTTTGCGCGCTCATGCCGTCCTCCCCAGGCTGGGTTCGATGCGCTGGCGCAGGCGGCTGGTGCCGCGCACCGGATCGGCGGCGACGCCGGACGGCAGCGGATTGGCGGTCGCGGGCACGCCGGCCGACGGCTGCGCGGCTTCGTTGCGCAGGCGCGCGACCTGGCGCTGCGCGCGATCGAGTTCGTACGACACGCGCAGCAGCACGCCCAGCGCGGCGCAGGTCATGATCACGCTGGAGCCGCCGGAGGAAATCATCGGCAGGGTCAGGCCCTTGGTCGGCAGCAGGCCCAGGTTCACGCCGATCGAGACGAAACTCTGCAGACCGATCCACAGCGCGATGCCGAAGGCGACGTAGCCGGAGAAATGGCGGCGCATCTCCACGCACTTCAGGCCGATCCACAGCGCGCGCCCGGTCAGCAGCACGTACATGCCGACCACCGCGCACACGCCGACGAAGCCGAATTCCTCGGCGATCACCGCCATGATGAAGTCGGTGTGCGCCTCGGGCAGGTAGGACAGCTTCTGCACCGACGCGCCCAGCCCCACGCCCAGCCATTCGCCGCGGCCGACCGCCATCAGCGCGTTGGTGAGCTGGTAGCCGGTCTTGAACGGGTCCGACCAGGGATCCAGGAACGAGGTCAGGCGGCTCACGCGGTACGGTTCGGCGATCGCCACGATCGCCAGCACCGGTAGGCCGATCAGCACCGGACCGAACATGCGCGGCATGTTGACGCCGCCCAGCACCAGCATGCCGGCGGTGATCGCCAGGATCAGCGAGGACGAACCGAAGTCGGGCTGCAGCAGCAGCAGCGTCACCAGCAACACCGCCACGCCGATCGGCTTGAGCATCGCCATCCAGGTCGCCGAGATGTCCTCGCTGAAGCGCTTGAGATAGCTGGCCAGCCAGACGATGTAGAACAGCTTGACCGCCTCCACCGCCTGGAAGCCCATCACGCCGAAGTTCAGCCAGCGGCGCGCGCCGTTGACGCTCTTGCCGATGCCGGGCACGAACACCGCCAACAGCAGCGCCAGGCAGGCCAGCAGCAGCAGCTGGTTGTGCTGCTCGATGGTCTTGAGCTCGGTGCGCATCAGCCACACCGCCAGCACCAGCCCCACCGACAGGAACATGGCGTGCTTGATCAGGAAGTAGAACGGGCCGACGTCCAGTCCGTCGGCGATGCCGATCGAGGCCGAGCCGACCATCACCAGTCCGACGCAGCCCAGCGCGCACGACACCGCCATCAGCCACGGGTCGTAGCGCCCGTGGATGGCGTCCAGTCGTGTCGCCTGGCGTGCGGCGGAGTCGTTCATCAGCGCACCTTCAAGGTCGCCAGGCCGACCAGGACCAGCACCACCGAGATGATCCAGAAACGCACGATCACGCGCGGCTCCGGCCAGCCCTTGAGCTCGAAATGGTGGTGGATGGGCGCCATCCGGAACACGCGCTTGCCGGTGAGCTTGAACGAGGCGACCTGGATCATCACCGACAGCGTTTCGATCACGAACACGCCGCCCATGACCACCAGCACCAGTTCCTGGCGCACGATCACCGCGATGGTGCCCAGCACCGCGCCCAGCGCCAGCGCGCCGATGTCGCCCATGAACACCATCGCCGGATAGGTGTTGAACCACAAAAAGCCCAGGCCCGCGCCGGCGATGGCCGCGCAGATGATCACCAGCTCGCCCGCGCCCGGCACCTGCGGAATCTGCAGGTAGTTGGAGAACACCGCATTGCCCGAGGCGTAGGCGAACACGCCCAGCGCGCAGGCCACCAGCACGGTCGGCATGATCGCCAGGCCGTCCAGGCCGTCGGTCAGGTTGACCGCGTTGGAGAAGCCGACGATCCAGAAATACGCGATCGCGACGAAGGTCACGCCCACCATCGGCAGCGCGATCGACTTCAGCATCGGGATGTAGAACGTGGTCGCGGCCGGCGCGTCGGCGGTGTAGTACAGGAACACGCCCGCGGCCAGGCCGAAGATCGACTGCAGCAGGTACTTCCAGCGCGACTTCAGGCCGTTGGGATCGCGGTGCACGATCTTGATCCAGTCGTCGTACCAGCCGATCGCGCCGAAGCACAGCATCACCGCGATCACCAGCCACACGTAACGGTTGCGCAGGTCGCCCCACAGCAGCACCGAGGCCAGCACCGTCATCAGGATCAGCGCGCCGCCCATGGTCGGCGTGCCGGCCTTGGAGAAGTGCGACTGCGGACCGTCCTTGCGGATCGGCTGGCCGCCCTTGTACTGGGCGAGCTTGCGGATCACCGCCGGGCCCCACCACAGCGACAGGCCCAGCGCGGTCAGCGCGCTGAGAATGCCGCGGAACGTGAGATAGCCGAACAGACCGAACAGGCTCTGAAGTTGTTCCAGCCAGCGCGTCAATTCAAGCAGCATGCGTCGATTCCTCCCCTTCCGGCGACGCGTCGCTGGCCAGCAGCGCAGTCACGATCTTGTCCATCGCGCTGCCGCGCGACCCCTTCACCAGCGCGCGCACACCCTCGCGCAGCTCCGCCGCGAGCGCCGTTGCCAGCGCGTCGTGGCTGTCGTAATGCGTGGCGCCGTCGCCGAACGCGCGCGCCGCCTCGGCACTGAGCGCGCCCAGCGCGAACAAACGCTTGAGCCCGGCGCCCTTGGCGCGGCGGCCGGCCTCGGCATGCATGGCCGCGCCGTCCGGGCCGAGTTCGCGCATGTCGCCCAGCACCAGCCAGCCTTCGCCCGCGCGACCGTGCGCGGTGGCGTCGGCCAGGGTGTCGATGGCCGCGGCGACCGAACCGGGATTGGCGTTGTAGCTGTCGTCGATCAGCACCGCGCCGCTGCGCAGGCGATGCGTGACCAGGCGCCCGGACACCGGCCGCGCGGCGTTGAGGCCGGCGGCGATGACCTCCAGCGCCACGCCCGCGCCCAGCGCCAGCGAGGCCGCGGCGAGCGCATTGCGCACGTTGTGGCGGCCCGGAATGGCCAGCGCGATCGCGGCCTCGCCCTGCGGCGTGGTCAGCACGAAGCTCGAGCCCTCCTCGCCCAGGCGGATGTCGCGCGCGCTCACGTCGGCGCTGGCGTCCAGGCCGAAGCGGATCAGTCGGCGGCCGTGCGCGCGCTGCGCGAAGTACGGCGCGAACGCATCGTCGGCATTGATCACCGCCACGCCGTCCGGCGGCAGACTGTCGTAGACCGCGGCCTTGGTGTCGGCGATCGCCAGCAGGCTGCCCATGCGCTCCAGGTGCGCCGGCGCGACGTTGTTGACCAGAGCCACGCGCGCGGGCGCGATCGCGGTCAGATAGGCGATGTCGCCGGGCGCGCCGGTGCCCATCTCGTAGACCGCGAACTGCGCGTCCTCGGGCGCGGCCAGCACCGCTAGGGGCATGCCGATCTCGTTGTTGCGGTTGCCCGGCGTGGCGTAGGCGCGGCCGGCGCGGTCGAGGATCGCGATGGTGAGGTTCTTGACGCTGGTCTTGCCGCTGCTGCCGGTGATGGCCAGGGTGATGGTGGCGCCGCGTTCGCGCTGCACCGCGGTGGCGAAGGCGGCCAGCGCGCGCTCGGTGTCGGCCACGACCACCTGCGGCAGCGCCGCGTCGATCGGGCGCGACACCAGCGCGCCGGCCACGCCCGCGGCGGCCGCCGCGGCGACATGGTCGTGGCCGTCGAAACGCTCGCCCTTGAGCGCGACGAACAGCGCCTCGCGCGCGTCGGCCAAGGCGCGGGTATCGGTGACCACCGCCGCGACCACGGCGTCGTCGCCGTGCAGGCGGCCGCCGGTCATGCGCGCGATGTCGGACAGGCGTAGCGGTTTCATCGCCTGGCCTCCAGCGCTGCGTGCGCGACCTGGGTGTCGTCGAAGGGATGCTGCACGCCGTCGATGTCCTGGTAAGGCTCGTGGCCCTTGCCGGCCACCAGCACGATGTCGTCGGCGCCGGCGTCGGCGATCGCGCGCGCGATCGCGGCGGCGCGGTCGCGCAGCACGATCGCGCGCTCGGGATGGGCGAAGCCGGCGACGATGTCGGCGACGATGGCGTCGCCGTTCTCGCGCCGCGGGTTGTCGTCGGTGACCACCACGGTGTCCGCGCGCGCCTCGGCGATCGCCGCCATCTGCGGGCGCTTGCCGCGGTCGCGTTCGCCGCCGCAGCCGAACACGCAGATCAGGCGCGCGCGCGCGTGGCCGCGCAGCGAGGCCAGCGCCTGCTCCAGCGCATCGGGGGTGTGCGCATAGTCGATCACCACCAGCGGACGGCCGTCGTCGCCGCCCAGGCGGTTCATGCGGCCGTGGATGGGCTGCAGCTGCGACAAAGTCTCGGCGATCTGCGCCGGCGCGTCGCCCAGCGCGTACAGCGCGCCGGCCACCGCCAACAGATTGTCGACGTTGAAACGGCCCAGCAACGGCGACGCCACCGCGTGCGCCTGCCCGTCGACCACCAGCTCGAAACCGATGCCGCGGTTGTCGAACGTCAGGCGCTCGGCGCGCAGTTGCGCGTCCTGGACGCCGCGCGAGCTCAAGCCGATCGCGCGCACCGTCGCCGGCAGGCCGGCGTGCAGCTCGCGGCCGAACGCATCGTCGAGGTTGATCGCGCCGGCCTTTAGGCCCGGCCATGCGAACAGGCGCGCCTTGGCCGCGCCGTAGCTGGCCATGTCGCCGTGGTAGTCGAGATGGTCGCGGGTGAGATTGGTGAACACGCCCACGTCGAAATGCACGCCGTCGACACGCCCCTGGTCGAGCGCGTGCGAGCTGACTTCCATCGCCACCGCCTGCGCGCCGGCGTCGTGCATGTCGGCCAGCAGCTCGTGCAGTTGCAGCACCAACGGCGTGGTGAAGCCGGTCGGCACGATCTGGCCGTACAAGCCCGCGCCCAGCGTGCCGATGGTGCCGCAGCGCAAACCGCGCAGGCTCCAGGCTTGCGCCAGCAGCTGCACGGTGGAGGTCTTGCCGTTGGTGCCGGTCACGCCGACCATGGTCATGGCGTCGCTGACGCGGCCGTGAAAACGATCGCCCATCTCGCCCAGGCGGGCGCGCAGGCCCGGCACGGCGATGGCGTCGTCGGGCGCCGGCAGATCGTCCGGTGCCGGCGGTTCGAACAGGATCGCGCTGGCGCCCGCGGCGCGCGCCTGGGCGACGAACTTCAAGCCGTGCGCGCCGAAACCGGCGATCGCGACGAAGGCGTCGCCCGCGCGCACCGCGCGGCTGTCCAGCGTCAGTCCGCTGATGTCCAGGCCTGCCGGCACTGCCGCCACGTCGGGCAGCAGTTCGCGCAGCGGCATGCGGCGGCGCGCGGCGCTCATCGTCCCGCTCCCAGCGGCGCCATCGCACCGGCCGCCACCGGCGGCAGGTCGACGGGCAGCTCTTCGACCGGTTCGTCCACCTCGGCGGCATCGACCGGCAGCACCGGGCCGGTGGCCTTGCCGCCGTTGGCCTTGAGGCGCTTGGCCTCGGCCGCCGACTGCGCCGCCAGCCAGGTATCGATGTCGTCCGGCGCCACGTCCATCAGGCGCAGCGCGCCGTCCATGACGTTGCGGAACACCGGGCCCGACACGCGGCCGCCGTAGTAGCCGCGCATCGACGGATCGGGTTCGCTGACCACCACCGCCATCGAGAAACGCGGACGGTTCACCGGCACCACGCCGGCGAACAGCGAGATGTACTTGTTGGAATAGCCGCCGCTGGCGCTGAACTTACGCGAGGTGCCGGTCTTGCCGGCGACGTGGTAGCCCAGGATCGCCGCGTCCTTGGCGGTGCCACCCGGCTCGGTCACGGTCTGCATCATGCGCATGACTTCGCCGGCGACCTTGGGCTCCATCACCTGGGTCGGCTCGTTGCGCTGGCCGCGCACGAAGGTCGGCGCGATCAGCTTGCCGCCGTTGGCCAGCGCCGCGTAGGCCATGGCGATCTGCAGCGGCGTGGCCGAAAGGCCGTAGCCGTAGGACATGGTCGCCTTGGTGGTGCCGCTCCAGCGGTCCGGCGCCATCACCACGCCCGCCGACTCGCCCGGGAAGCCGCTTTCGGGCTTGCGGCCGTAACCGAAGCCCTTGACGAACTGATAGTAGTAATCGTTGGGCAGCGGTAGCGCGAGCTTGGCGGCGCCGACGTTGGAACTCTTGGTGATCACGCCGGTGACGTTGAGCACGCCGTAGTTGTGCGTGTCGGTGATGCGGTAGCGGCCGTTGGGCATCCAGCCCGGGCGCGTGTCGACGATCGTGGCCGGCGTGACGCGACCCGACTGCAGCGCCGCGGCGATGGTGATCGGCTTCATGGTCGAGCCGGGCTCGACCACGTCGGTGACCGCGCGGTTGCGGTGGGTGTCGGGATTGCCGGCACCGAGCAGGTTCGGGTTGTAGGTCGGCAGGTTGGCCATCGCCAGCACCTCGCCGGTGTACACGTCCAGCACCACCGCCGAACCGCTGCTGGCGCCGGTTTCCAGCAGGGCGCGGCGCAGTTCGCGATAGGTCAAATACTGAATGCGGCGGTCGATGGTCAGGGTCAGGTCGTGACCGGGCTCGGCCGACTTGATCAGATCGACGTTCTCGATGATGCGGCCGGCGCCGTCGCGGCGCACGCGCTTGGCGCCGGGCTTGCCGCGCAGCCAATCGTCGAACGCCAGCTCCAGGCCTTCCTGTCCGCGGTCGTCGATGTTGGTGAAGCCCAACACGTGCGCCATCGCTTCGCCCTGCGGGTAGAAGCGACGGAACTCGCGCTGCGAGAACACGCCGGGAATCTTGCGCGCCAGGATGCGGTGCGCCTCGTCCGGATTGATCCGGCGCTTGAGGTACAGGAATTCCTTGCCCGAACGCTGGCTGAGCTTGCGGGTCAGGTAATCGACGGGCACGCCCAGCGCCGCCGCCAGCTCCGGCAGACGCGCCGGGTTCTTCAGCAGTTCCTTGGGATTGCCCCAGATCGACTCGACCGGCGTGGACACCGCCAACGGCTCGCCGTTGCGGTCGGTGATCATGCCGCGCGAGGTCGGGATCGGGATCTCGCGCAGCGCGCGCGCATCGCCCTGCTGGCGGTAGAAATCGTTGCCGACCACCTGCAGGTAGAACGCGCGCCCGACCAGCGCCAGCGCGCACAGGCCCAGGGCGCCGCCGACGATCACCAGGCGGTTGCGCAGGTCGAAGCGCGCGCGCGTGCGCGGCTTGCCGGCGCCACGGTCGGCGCCGCCGCGCGCGTACGGCGCCTGGCGCTTGCCGCGCTCGCCGAGCAGGCGGTCCAGCGGGCCGCTGCGGGGTTCGTCGCGCCGGCTCATGGCTTGATCACCACGGTTTCGGCGCCTTCCGGAAACTTCATGCCCAGGCGGTCGCGCGCGACCTGATCGATGCGGTTGCTCTCGGCCCAGGTCGCCTGCTCCAGCTGCAGGCGGCCGAATTCGATGTTGAGTTCGTCGCGTTCGCGGTCGAGCTTGTTGAGCTGCACGAACAGCTGGCGGTGCTGATGGCGCGCATAGACCACGGCCAGGGCCGAGGCCAGGTTGGCCACCACCAGCACGGTCACGAGCAGGCGCAGGGTCATGCCGCCTCCCCGAGCTTTTCGGCCACGCGCAGCACCGCGCTGCGCGCGCGCGGGTTGTCGGCGGTTTCCTCGTCCAGCGCCTTCTGCGCGCCGCCGATCGCCAGCAGCGTGGGCGTGAACGCGACCTCGATCGGCATGCGCCGGTTGGCCGGCGGAGCCTTGCTGTGGCGCGCGATGAACTGCTTGACGATGCGGTCTTCCAACGAATGGAAGCTGATCACCGCCAGCCGGCCGCCGGGCTTGAGCCGCGCCAGCGCACCGTCCAGTCCGGTTTCCAGGTCGGCCAGCTCGCGGTTGATGTGGATGCGGATGGCCTGGAAGCTGCGCGTGGCCGGATGGATCTTGTCGCCGCCGCGCGGAATCACCGACGCGATCAGGTCGGCCAGCTGTGCGGTGCGGGTCAGCGGCTGCTCGCCGCGACGGGCGACGATGGCGCGCGCGATGCGGCGGCTCTGGCGTTCCTCGCCGTAGGTCCACAGCACGTCGGCGATCTCGCGGTCGGTCGCCTCGGCCAGCCACTGCGCCGCGCTCTGGCCGCTGTCGGGGTCCATGCGCATGTCCAGCGGACCGTCCTTGCCGAAGCTGAAGCCGCGCTCGGCCACGTCCAACTGCGGCGAAGACACGCCCAGGTCCAGCAGGATGCCGTCCAGACCGGACGCGGCCGCGTCCCAATGCGCGAGCTGGGCGAAGCTGCCGCGGAAGATCGCCACGCGCGGATCGGCGCCGAACTCGCGTTCGGCGACGGCGATCGCTTCGGGATCCTTGTCCATCAGCAGCAGCCGGCCTCCGGCGCCGAGTTGATCGAGTACGCCGCGCGCATGCCCGCCACGGCCGAACGTGCCATCCAGATACGTCCCACTCCCGTCGATGCGCAGGCCGTCCAGGACCTGCCGATACATCACGGGGAGGTGGCTGGATCGCGCGCCCGGGCGCTCCATGCCACCGCCCGTCACAGCTGCAGGTCGAGCAGCTCGTCGCTCAGATCGTCGTCGGTAATGGTCTGACGGATCTGCGCGTGATGCGCCTGCTCGCTCCACAACTCGAATTTGTCGCCCATGCCCAGCAGCACGGCCTTCTTCTCTATGCCCACCGCGGCGCGATGGCTGGCCGGCACGCTGATGCGGCCGTTGCCGTCGAGCTCGACGAAGGACGCCGCGCCGACCAGCTTGAGCTGGATGTTGCGGTTGACCTTCTTGGCCTTGGGCAGCGCGTTGACCTGGTCGCGCACGCGCTCCCAGACCGCCAGCGGATAGAGGTAGAGGCTGCCGGCCTCGAACGGGTTGTAGGTGATGACCAGGCGGTTGCCGCACTCGCGCGCGACAAGGTCCCGATAAGCGGTGGGCACCGCTAGCCGGCCCTTGTCGTCGATCGTGATGGCGGTTTCGCCCTGGAACATTGCCCACCTTGTGCGGCGCCCCTCTCTACCGGACGGGTCGCCTGGTTAGGTCCGCCTTGCGAGCGGATCACCTGCGTACTGGCCGCCAACCGGCGGCCAAGCCTCCGAAAAAACCACAAAAAACCCGGTTTTCCCTCGGATGCCCACCTTAGCACTGCGCACAAGGTTGTCAACAACTTTTGAGACGGAATTTCGCTAGGCGCATCAATGGCTTGCGGCAATCTTCAGAACTTTATTCAAGACTTATCCACTAACCTTTGTTTCGTCTCATATTTTGAGATTAGAGCGATTACTTTGACCGGGGTCGCAGTCTTGAGGCGGGTACGGGCGGGGCGTGCTGCGTCGCAGCATCGGAATTGGGACGGTCGTCAACCGGCGTGGCCGACGGGCTGTGCGGCGCCGGCGGCCAGACCACAATCCTGAACAGGCACGCAGGAGGGGGTCGCCACTTGGCGCGAACCACGATGCGGGCGAGCATCCGGGGCCCAGCGCTTCATCGACAGGAATGCACCGCCATGGGCCAGACCGTCATCCCGCAACTTCGGATGCTCCGCGCGGGCATCAGCCTGCCCTTCTACGAACGCCTGGGCTTCAGCGTGGATTGGCAGCACCAGTTCGAGCCCGGCTTCCCACTGTTCGTGCAGCTCACGCGCGCCGGCCAGACCATTTTCCTCAGCGAACACCGCGACGACTGCGCAGTGGGCGGCGCCGTCTACTTCGTAGTCCCCGACGTGGACGAATGCCACCGCGCGTTCGCGGCCAACGGCATAGCCATCGCCGAACCACCCGAGAACACCCCTTGGGACACCCGCGAAATGCTGGTCGCCGACCCCGACGGCAACCGCCTGCGATTCGCGACCGACGCGACACCGGCCAACGCGGACGACGCCAACAAACCCTAGCCGCGACGCAACCACGAAGCCCCGCGCGCCCTCGCCCCAGCCGCACCCGGCCCGACGCACAGCGGCCGGGCGTTCGGTCCGGCGCGAGCCAATGGCTCGCAAGCGCCACCGCTCACCCCGCAAGCGGGAGAGGGGGCAAGATCGCAATGGCCGGCTCGCCCCCTCGATGTGGAGAGCCCCCTTAAGTTATCGCCCCGAAGCACCGAAGATCTTTCGCGTCGGTGCCGGCCCAACGCCAACTTGGCGCAGAGCGCTGAAGTCCCTGGATCCCCGCCTTCGCGGGGATGACGGCAAAAAGCCGCAACGCAAGCTCGACGGGAAGAGCCCCCTTAGTAAGGGGGCGCCGCGAAGCGGCGGGGATTGGAAGTACATAGCGGGGCCCGAAGTTCGTGCAACGAACTTTGGGATTTCATGCGCAGCATGAAATGCACCCCCTTAGTAAGGGGGCGCCGCGAAGCGGCGGGGATTGGAAGAAAGAGCCTGGGGCCCAAAGTTTGCTGTGCAAACTTTGGGGCTTTTTTAGACGCCCTCGGCGTCTAAAAAAGCGGCGGAGCCGGCCATAAGCCGGGTTCTGTCGTGAGCAGTCATTCCTCTAGGCGCAGCGTCGCCGCTACGCTCAAGCAGCCTACCCGGAGACACCGCGGGCCGCGGCATTGCCTCCCTATTTGGCCTTGCTCCCGGTGGGGTTTGCCGTGCCGGTCCGTTACCGGACTCGCGGTGCGCTCTTACCGCACCGTTTCACCCTTACCACGCACGTCTTGCGACGCCGTTCGGCGGTTTGCTTTCTGTTGCACTTTCCGTCGGCTCGCGCCGCCCAGGCGTTACCTGGCACCGTGCCCTATGGAGCCCGGACTTTCCTCGGCACCCGATCTTGCGATCCGATGACGCGACTGCTTGGCCGACTCCGCCGCGCGCATTATCGCATGCGCAGGGCCGGGCCGACGTCGGTAAGGTTAAATGGGCGCACACGACGTACCGCGCGTCCAAGCCAAGACCGACCGCCATGCATAGCGACGACCCGGAAGATCACTACCCGCTGTATCCGCTGGGCATGCTGCGCCGTCACGGTCTGATCGACGCCCAGAATCTGGCCGAGCGCCTGCCGGACTGGACCGAAGAACAACTGCGTGCGGCGTTCTGGCCGGCCTATCGCGCGATCCGCGAAACCGAAGCCGATCTGGAGCGGATGTCCGGCATCGACGGCGGCGAGCGCGTGATATCGCTCAATGGCCTGCCGATCTTCGTGTCCGAGGACAGTTGGAGCTTCCAGGTTCTGGCGGGCCCGGAATTGATGGATCGATTGGTCGCCGCGCTGACGCAGGCACGCGAGGCGCGAGCGGATTGACCGCGCTCGAAAGCGGCACGGCCCGCGCGGTCGGCGCAGGTCGCGGTCGCTCGTTGTGGCAAGCGGCCTCGCAGCGCCGCTCCGCGGTGGCGACGCTTCGCGCCGGCAACCGTTACCGAGCGCTCAATCTCCGCCGTACAAGGCCTTACGCGGCGCCCCACTGAGCTCCGCCGCCAGCTTCGCCGCCTGCGACGGCTTCAAGTACTCGGCCAGTTTCGCGTACAACCGCCGCCCTTCGACGATCTGCGCGTCGGCGTCTTCGCCGGCGCCCTCGATCATCACCACGAACTCGCCTTTGCGTTGGTTCGGATCGGCCGCCACGCGTTCGCGCAACTGCGCCAGGCTGCCGTCCAGCACCGTTTCGAACAGCTTGGTCAGCTCGCGCGCGAGCACCGCCGGGCGTTCGTCGCCGAACGCGGCGGCCATGTCGGCCAGCGCCTCCTCGATGCGGTGCGCGGATTCGTAGAACAGCAAGGTGCGCGGTTCGGCCGCCAACCGCGTCAGGCGCTCGCGGCGCGCGGAGGCCTTGGCCGGCAGGAACCCCTCGAAGGCGAACCGGTCCGAAGCCAGGCCGGCGACGCTGAGCGCGGCGATCGCCGCGCAGGCGCCGGGCACCGGCGAGACGCGGATGCCGGCCGCACGGGCGGCGCGCACCAGGCGGAAACCGGGGTCGCTGACCAGCGGCGTGCCGGCGTCGGACACCAGCGCCAGCGAATCGCCGGCCTGCAGGCGGGCGATCAGCTGCGTCGCCTGCGCGTCCTCGTTGTGCTGGTGCAGGGCCAGCAGGGGCCGCTCCAGCCCGAAGTGGGACAGCAGCTGGCGGGTGTGGCGGGTGTCCTCGGCACAGATCGCCGCGACGGTGCGCAAGGTGTCGAGCGCGCGCGGGCTGAGGTCGCCCAGGTTGCCGATCGGGGTCGCAACGATGTACAGGGTACCGGGGCTTTGCATCGTGCTTCCGTGTCGGGGCCGGGTAGAATCCTAACCGGTCCCCCAAGGAACGCCGCGTCGCGGCGGGAAGCAAGCCGATGCGCCTTCAGCTCGAGATAGCAGGATCCCCTCCCTCGCACCGCAGCGCCGGCCAGATCCGCTGGCGCGGCGTGCGCACCGCCTGCGCCGCCCTGGCGCTGGGCCTGGCGCTGGCGGGCTGCGGCACGGTGACCACCCATACCGGCCCGGCGCCGGCGCGTACCGCCGGCCATCCGTTGGTGGTGCAGGCCGCCGAATTGGCGCGCAACGGCGCCGCCCTGAGCGGCGCGGCGCGCACCGAGAACGACAGCCAGATCGAGCGCCTGCTCAACCAGCTCGACAACGACAGCCTCGCGCGCGAAGCCGCCGCGCTGCCGGCCGGCGATCCGCTGTACAACTACGCCGGCCGCGCGCTGCTGCGCCGCGGCCTGCCGCTGCCGCGTCCGTTCGACCGCAACTGGCGCTTCGATCCCAAGCGTCCGCCGGCCGACAGCGACGGCTACCGGCCGCCGACCAAGATCGCGGTGCTGCTGCCGCTGTCCGGCGGGCTCGCCACCGCCGCCTCGCCGGTGCGCGACGGTTTCCTGGCCGGCTACTACGGCGAGAACCGCCGCCGTCCGGACGTGGTGTTCTACGACACCCTGGGCACCGCTGGCGGCACGCTCGCCGCGTACGACAAGGCCGCCGCCGAGGGCAACGATTTCGTGGTCGGGCCGCTGGGCCGCGACGAGGTCAGCGCGCTGTTCGGCAAGAGCGAGCTGCCGGTGCCGGTGCTGGCGCTCAACCGCGGCACGATCGCGCCGCCGGCCGGCAACGCCAGCTTCTCGCTGTCGCCGGAAGACGAAGGCATCGCGGCCGCCGATTACCTGCTCGGCCGCGGCGCGCGCCGCGTCTTGGTGGTCGGCGCGGCCGAGGACGGCCAGAACCGCGCCGTCGCCGCGCTGCGCGCGCGTCTGAGCGAACGCGGCGCCGCCGTCACCGACGTGGTCGGCGAAGGCACCGCCGACTTCGCGCCGTTCGCCAACAAGGACGGCGGCGTCGATGCGATCTTCCTCGCGGTCAAGGGCGCTTCGGCGCGCACGCTGATGCCCAAGCTGGCGCTGGCCGGCCTGGGCGGCAAGCCGCGCGTGGCGACTTCCAACGTGTTGTCGGGCACCGGCAAGCCGGAGCAGGACCGCGTGCTCGACGGCATCGTGTTCCCGTCCGAGGCCTGGACCACGCGCGGCGTGCGCGGCCTGCCGGCCGCCTCGTCCACCGCGCAGACTCTGCCGACCGCGCGCGGTCCGGCCGCGCGCCTGTTCGCGTTCGGCTACGACGCCTGGTTGCTGTCCGGTTATCTGGAACGCATGACCACCGCGGCCGACGGCCAGGTCGCCGGCGCCACCGGCACGCTGCGCATCGACGGCTTTGGCAACGTGCTGCGCACGCCCACCTGGTCGACCTTCAGCAGCGGCGTCGCGGTATCCCTGAGCGACGCGGCCACGCGCCAGTAAGCCCCATGTCCGCGCCGACCGACCGACGCAGCCGCGGCGCCGCGGTCGAGGCGGCGGCGCGCGAACACCTGCTGGCGCAGGGCCTGCGCGACATCGCCGCCAACGCCAGCTTCCGTTTCGGCGAACTCGATCTGGTGATGCTGGACCCGAACGCGCGCGAAGCCTGCGTGGTCTTCGTCGAAGTGCGCTACCGGCGCAGCGCGGCGTTCGGCGGCGGCGCGGCTTCGATCGATGCCGGCAAGCGTCGGCGCCTGGTGCACGCGGCGCAGGCGTTCCTGGCCGCGCACCGCCAATACCGCAACGCGCCGTGCCGCTTCGACGTGGTCGAAGCCGACGGCGATCCCACCGCGCCGCGCCTGCACTGGCTGCGCGACGCCTTCCGCGCCGACGAGATCTGAAACCGCCATGCCGACCGTGATCAGCCATGCCGTGGTGCCGCTGGCGTTGGGCTGGGCGCTGGGCCCGCGCCGCGTCGACCGCCGTCTGCTGATCGCCGGCGCGCTCGCGGCCATGCTGCCCGACGCCGACGTGGTCGCGTTCAAGCTCGGCATCGCCTACGCCGACGATTTCGGCCATCGTGGCGCCAGCCATTCCTTCGCCTTCGCCGCTGCGGTCGGCGCCCTGGGCGCGCTCGCCAGCCGCTGGTTGCGCGCGCCGCCGCTGTGGGCCGCCGTATGGCTGGCGCTGTGCGTGGCCTCGCATCCTTTACTGGATGCGCTGACCGACGGCGGCCTGGGCGTGGCCCTGTGGTGGCCGTGGTCGGACGCGCGCCTGTTCGCGCCGTGGCGGCCGATCGAGGTTTCGCCGATCGGCGCCGGCTTCTTCAGTCTGCGCGGCCTGAAGGTGCTGTGGTCGGAACTGCAATGGGTATGGCTGCCGACCCTGCTGCTGGCCGCGCCGCTGGCCTGGCTCGCGCGCTCGCGCAAAGAGGCGGCATGAACGTGCTGCCGGCGGAGCTGTCGCGCAGCTTGGCCGAACTGCTCGGCGACGGCTGGCTCACCGATCCCGGCGAACGCCTGGCCTACGCCTACGACAATTCGCGTCGCGAATCGCTGCCCGACGCGGTCGCTCTGCCGCGCACGCGCGAGCAGGTGCAGGCGCTGGTGCGCGCCTGCCGCGCGCACCGCGTGCCGGTGGTCGCGCGCGGACGCGGCACCAACACCACCGGCGCCTCGGTGCCGGTGCACGCGGGTGTGGTGGTCTCGTTCGAGCGCATGAACCGCATCCTCGCCATCCGCCCCGGCGACCGCTGCGCGGTGGTCGAGCCGGGCGTGCTCAACGGCGACCTGCAGTCCGCGCTCAAGCCGCACGGCCTGTTCTGGCCGCCGGACCCCACCAGCGCGGCGTTCAGCACCGTCGGCGGCAACCTGGCCTGCAACGCCGGCGGCCCGCGCGCGGTCAAGTACGGCGCCAGTCGCGACAACGTGCTGGCGATCACCGCCGTCACCGGCGCCGGCGAGCTGATCGTCTGCGGCACCGCGACCACCAAGGGCTCGACCGGCTACGACCTGCATCGCCTGCTGGTCGGCAGCGAAGGCACCTTGGCGCTGATCGTCGAAGCCAGTCTGCGGCTCACGCCCGCGGCGCCGCAGCGGCGCGCCTTGCGCGCGATCTATCGCGACGTTTCGTCCGCCGCGCAGGCGGTCGCGCGCCTGATGGCGCAGCCGATCACGCCGTCGATGCTGGAGTTCATGGACACGCAGGCGCTGCGGCTGGCGCGCGAGGTCGGCGGCGCCGACCTGCCGGCGGATGCCGGCGCGCTGCTGATGATCGAAGCCGATGGCGACGCGGACACGCTTCCGCAGGCCATCGCGGCGCTGAAGCGAGCGGCCGACAGCGATGGCGTGCTGGCGCTGGACGATGCCGCCGACGAGGCCGCGCGCGAAACGCTGTGGGCCGCGCGCAAGGCGCTGTCGCCGGCGTTGCGCACCCTCGCTCCCGGCAAGATCAACGAGGACGTGGTGGTGCCGGTGTCGCGCATACCGGAGCTGGTGGACGGCGTACAGGCGCTGGCGCGCGAGTTCGCGCTGCCCATTGTTTGTTTCGGCCACGCCGGCAACGGCAACCTGCACGTCAACCTGCTCTACGACCCCGCCGATGCGGATCAAAGCACGCGCGCGAACGCGGCGATGGCGCGCGTGTTCGCACTGGCGCTGGCGCTGGGCGGCACGTTGTCGGGCGAGCACGGCATCGGCCTGGCCAAGCGCGACTTCATGCCGCAGGCGATCGACGCGCCTACGCTGACGCTGATGCGGCAGCTCAAAATGGTGTTCGACCCGGACGGGATTCTGAATCCGGGCAAGTTGCTGCCGGAGTTGGACGCGCCGGGTAAAGCAGCAAAAGCAAATCCCCCCTAACCCCCCGTTTTCAAAGGGGGGAACTCAAAAGCGGGGCACAGTGGCGACGCCGTTTCTTCAGCGGAGCACCCGCGCTTCCACTTTCTGCAGAAAGGTTATGCGCGGCTCTGCCCCGTAGAAGGGCAACCCGCTTGTCTTCCCCCTTTGAAAAAGGGGGACCAAGGGGGATTTGCTCTTGGCTGAGTAACCAAGCACCTCCAGCGAGCCCGAATCTCCAAGGCGTCGCGCCCACCACAGCTCAGTAGGATGCGGTGAGCCGCAGGCGAACCGCATCGCCACGAAACGTCCGACCGCGACGCCACACCGCCAGCCCTACACGCCGAAGTGGTCGTACCCCTTGCGCTCGGCCACCCAAGGCGAGCCATCCGCGCCCAACGCCTGCACGCCCTCGCCCGCCACCACGCGACCGATCGCCGTCGCCGCGACGCCCGCGATCGCGGCCTCGCGCTCGATGGCCTCGCGCGCGGAGGCCGGCGCGGTGAAACACAGTTCGTAATCGTCGCCGCCCGTCGCCTGCAGGCGACGGCGCGCGTCGGCGTCGAAGTTCGCGCGCAGCGCCACGGACGCCGGCAGCGCATCGATGTCGAGCTGCACGCCGACGCCGCTGGCCGCGCACACGTGACCCAGATCGGCCAGCAAGCCGTCGGACACGTCGATGCAGGCATGCGCATGCCGCAGCGCCGGCCGCAGCGCCAGACGTGGCATCGGCCGATCCAGGCGCTCGCGCAAGTAGAGATCCGCGGCCTGGCCCTCGCGCCACTGCGCCAAGCCGCCCGCGGCATCGCCCAAGGTACCGCTGACCCAGACCGTGTCGCCGACGCGCGCGGCATCGCGGCGCCGCGCCTGGCCGGGCGCTACGAAGCCGTGCACGGTCACGCAGACCGATAAAGGCCCGCGCGTGGTGTCGCCGCCGACCAAGGCCACGCCATGCAGCGCGGCCAGGCCGAGAAACCCGTCGAGAAACGCGTCCAGCCAATCGGCGTCGGCCTGCGGCAGGGACAGCGACAAGGTGCACCAGGCCGGTTCGGCGGCCATCGCGGCCAGGTCGGACAGGTTCACCGCCAACGCCTTCCAGCCGATGTCGGCCGGCGAGGTCTCGTTGGGGAAATGCACGCCCGCATTGAGCGTGTCCATCGCCACCACCAACTCGCGGCCGGCCGGCACGCGCAGCAGCGCGGCGTCGTCGCCGATGCCCAGCACCACGTCGTCGCGTTGGGCGACGCGTTGGCGGATGCGCGCGATCAGGTCGAATTCGGCCATCGCGGCGGTTGCCGTGCCGCGCGCCTTACTTGGCGCGCGGGGCCTGCACTTCCACCGGACGCCAGTCGGCGGCGGCGTGGTCGAGCACGCCGTTGACGTAGGTGTGGCCGTGCTCGGCGCCGAAGCGCTTCACCGTTTCGATGGCCTCGTTGAGGACCACGCGGTAGGGCACGTCGGGACGGCGGCGCAGCTCGTAGGCGGCGATGCGCAGCACCGCGCGCTCGATCGGATCGACCTGCTCGATGTCGCGGTCCAGGAACGGCGCCAGGGCGACGTCGAGTTCTTCCTGGTACTTGTCGACGCCGCGCACCAGGTCCTCGAAATACATCAAGTCGGCGACTTCGTGCGCCTGCTCATGCGCGAACTGCGCGATCACGTCCTCGACGCGCGCACCCGACAGCTGCCAGGCGTACACAGCCTGCAGAGCGCGGCGGCGGGCGCGCGAACGGGCGACGGGGTCGATGCCATCGTGGCGGCGGCGGTTCATCGCGTGGACTCCTGCGTTGCGTGTGCGAACGGCGCCTGCGCGAGCAGGTGCGCCATTTCCAATGCGGCCAGGGCGCATTCCTCGCCCTTGTTGCCGTGACTGCCGCCGGCGCGCGCCTCGGCGTCCTCGTGGCGTTCCACTGCCAGCACGCCGTTGGCGATCGGCAGGCCGTAGTCCAGCGAGACCCGCATCAGGCCATCGGAACAGCCGTCGGCGACCTGCTCGTAGTGGCGGGTATCGCCGCGCACCACGCAGCCCAGCGCGACCACCGCGGCGTGCGCGCCGCCGCGGGCCAGGCGCGCGGCGACCACCGGCAGCTCCCAGGCGCCGGGCACGCGGATCACGTCGATCGCGTCCTCGGCCACGCCGTGCTCGGCGAAGGTGCGGCGCGCGCCAGCGACCAGCGTATCGGTGATGCGCGGGTTCCAGCGGCTGGCGATGACGGCATAGCGCGCGCCCTCGGGGCTGCGCAGATCGCCTTCGTAATGGGGCATGGGGGGACCGTCGGGACGAAAGGGGTAGTTTAGCGGCTGGGGCGGCCTTGCCGACGAAATCGGGCCCATCGCGCCGCATCAGCGCGCGGAAGCGACCGAGGCGGCCGCTTCCGCACCGGCGCCGGGCTCAGCCCAGCGCGGCCGGATCGACGTACTCGACGACTTCCAGCCCGAAGCCGGCCAGACCGACCTGACGCCGCGGCGTGCCCAGCACGCGCAGGCGGCCCAGGCCGAGATCGGCCAGGATCTGGCCGCCGGCGCCGTTGCGGCGCCACTCGGCCAGCGTGTGGCCCTGGGCCGGATCGGCCTCGTGCACCGCCGGCTGTTCGCGCACCCGCGCCAGCAGGGCGTCGGCGCCGGCCGCATCGCCCAGCAACACCAGCGCGCCGCGTTCCTCGCGCGCGATCGCCGCCAGCACGTCGCCGACCGCCGGACCGAAATCGGCGCGCCGCCAATGCAGGGCGTCGGCCAGCGGGTTCTGCACGTGCACGCGCACCAGCGTCGGCACCTGCGCATCGGCCTGGCCGCGCAGCAGCGCGAAATGCAGGGCGTGGCTGAGGCGGTCGCGGTAGCTGAGCAGGCGGAATGGGCCGTATTCGGTCTCGATCTCGCGCTCGTCCACGCGCTCCACCGTGTGCTCGGTGGCCAGGCGGTAGCGGATCAGTTCCTCGATCGAACCGATCTTGAGCCCGTGCTCGGCCGCGAACGCCTCCAACTGCGGACGCCGCGCCATGCTGCCGTCGGGGTTGAGGATCTCCACCAGCACGCCGGCCGGCTCCAGGCCGGCGAGCATGGCCAGGTCGCTGGCGGCTTCGGTGTGGCCGGCGCGGTTGAGCACGCCGCCGGGCTGCGACATCAGCGGGAAGATGTGGCCGGGCTGGGCCAGATCGGCCGGCTTGGCGTCCGGACGCACGGCGGTGCGCACGGTATGCGCGCGGTCGTAGGCGGAGATGCCGGTGGTGACGCCCTCGGCGGCCTCGATGCTGACGGTGAAGTTGGTGTGGTGCGAGGACGTGTTGTCGCGGACCATCGGCCCCAGGCCCAGCTGCAGGCAGCGCTCGCGCATCAGCGACAGGCAGACCAGGCCGCGCGCGTGGGTGACCATGAAGTTGATGTCCGACGGCCGCACCAACTCTGCGGCCATGATCAGGTCGCCTTCGTTCTCGCGGTCCTCGTCGTCGACGATGACCACCATGCGGCCGTTGCGGATCTCTTCCAACAGCTCGGGAATGCTGGCGAAGCTCATGCGCCGGTCTCCTGCGCGTGACCGAGCAGGCGCTCCACGTAGCGGGCGACCAGGTCGATTTCGAGGTTGACCGCATCGCCGACGGACGTCTGGGCGAACGCGGTGTGGGCGACGGTGTGCGGGATCAATGCGACCTCGAACCCCTGCGCATCGGATTCGTTGACGGTCAGGCTGACGCCGTCGACGCAGATCGAACCCTTCTTGGCGATGTAGCGGGTCAGCGCGGCCGGCGCGGCGAAGCGCCAGCGCTGCGCGCGCGCGTCCTCGCGCACGTCCAGCACGCGGCCGACGCCGTCGACGTGGCCGCTGACCAGGTGCCCGCCGAGACGGTCGCTGGGGCGCATCGCGCGTTCCAGGTTGAGCAGCGCGCCGTCCTTGAGCCCGCCCAACGTGGTCAGGGCCAGGGTTTCGGTGGAGGCGTCGGCGTCGAACCAGTCGGCGCCGAACGCGATTACGGTCAGGCATACGCCGTTGACCGCGATGCTTTCGCCCAACTTGGGATCGGTGAAGTCGAGGCTGCCGGTGCCCACGCGCAGACGCACGTCGCCGCCCAGGTCCTGGCGATCGGCGAGCGTGCCGACGCCTTCGATGATGCCGGTGAACATCAGCGCAACTCCCCGGCGGCGAGCGCGCAATGGCGTAGGTGGAACTTGAACATGAAACGTTTCCCGCATGATGGTGAGCGAAAAACGCCTCAAGGCACGAGGCAGGCGCACGGCGACGCGCGCCATGCGAAAGCCGTCTTCTTTCATCCGGACTGTGACCGTCGGCCCCGGCATTGGACCGGGTCTGCTGACCCTCCGGTGGCCGGAGGCGCTCGCGGGCTCGCGCAGGAACTGCGCCTACCGCCGGTGGGGAGTTTCGCCCCGCCCTGAAGACGTTACGTAGTAATACCGGCGAGCCGGCGCGGGGATTTTAGCACCGGGGTGGGGGCGGCCGGGGCGGATGGAGTGTTCTGCCGGGTGCAGCAAACCTGCACCACTCCCCGATAAAGAAGGGGAAGCCCGTACGCAACCCGTCGTCGCTACGCACGCCCCGCTGGTCTTCCCCCTTTGGAAAAGGGGGATTGAGGGGGATTTGCTTTGTGGGTGGAGTACGACGTCGACTGGAGCAAATCCCCCCTAGCCCCCCTTATTCAAAGGGGGGAACCCAACCGTCGCCTTCGTCGCTACACGAGCCCAGCTGGTCTTCCCCCTTTGAAAAAGGGGGATTGAGGGGGATTTGCTCTTAGGCCCTACGCCGCAAATGCAAAAACAGCGGCCACTGGATCGTCCGCAGGTCCCCCGCCTCGCCCCAGGCCGCGGCCAGCGCCGGGGCATGCCGCGCGACCGGGTCGTCGCCGGTCGCGGCGCGGCAGCGCGCGGTCGCCGACATGCTGGCCAGATAACCCAGGAACCGCGGCAGGCTCCATTCGGCCTCCAGCCACAGCGTCGGCGCCGGCAGGGCCGGAAACGGCCAGGCGTAACCGGCGTAGGCAGCGTCGATCTGAGCCCGTTCCGGCGGCCAATAGGCCTCGATCTGGGCCCGGAACGCGGCCACCGGCTCCAGCATGCCCTCCGGGGCCAGGAAGTCCTGATAACCCCAGGCCGCGAGCACGCCGCCCGGCGCTAGCACGCGCTCGCATTCGGCGAAGAACGCCGCGCGGTCGAACCAGTGCAAGGCCTGCGCGACGGCGACCAATTGCACGCTGGCGTCGGCCAGCGCGCAGCGCTCGCCAGGTTCTACCGCCAGCTCGACGCGCGGGTCTTGCGCCTGCGCCCAATGCTCGGCGATCTGCTGCGCGCTGGGATCGCTGGCGTGGACCCAGGCGAAACGCGCGGCGAGCCCGCGCGTGGCCTGGCCGCTGCCGCAACCCGGCTCCCACACCCGCGAGGTCGGCGGCGCGACCGCGGCGAGCGCATCGAACAGCGCATCGGGGTACTCGGGCCGCGCTGCCGCGTAGGTGCCGGCGACCGCGGAGAAATGGTCTTTGAACGGCGTGTCGCTCATCCCGTCTCCTCAAGCCATCGCTTCACGCCGTCGCGTCGGGCCGCAGCAGCAGGCGCACGTCGTCGCCGATGCGACGCGACTCGACGATATTCAGGCGCAGCTTCTGCGTCATCGCTTCGATCTGCAGGCCGTCGAACAAGGGCCGCGCGTTCGCGCCCAACAACACCGGCGCGACGTACAGCAGTACCTCGTCGACCAGGCCTTCGGCCAGGAACGCACCGGCCAAGGTGGCGCCGGCTTCCAGCTGGATTTCGTTGACGCCGCGGTCGGCCAGCAGCTTCAACACCGCCGGCAGATCGAAGCGGCCCTCGCGCACCGCCACCGCTGCATGCTGGGCGCTGAGCTCGCGCGGCGGTTTGGCGTCGGGCGCGTGCAGGTACAGCGTGGGCGCATCGCCCTCGCGCACGCGTCCGCGCGCGACCGTGGCCAGGCCCGGGTCCAGCACCACGCGCAGGGGCGCGACGAAGGCGGTGTCGTCGCCCAGGCGCACCGTCAGCGAGGGATCGTCGGCCAGCACGGTGCCGGCGCCGGTGACGATGGCGCCGGCGCGCGCGCGCCAGCGCTGCACGTCCAGGCGCGAGGCCTCGCCGCTGATCCACTTGGACTCGCCGCTGGCCAGCGCGCTGCGGCCGTCGATGCTGGTCGCCAGCTTGACCCGCAGCCACGGCCGGCCACGTTCGATACGCGACAGGAACCCGCGGTTGAGCGTGCGCGCCTGCGCCTCCATCAGGCCGCTGGACACGGCGACGCCGGCCGCCTGCAACTGCGCGAAACCGGCGCCGTCGACCTGAGGGAACGGATCGCGCATCGCCGCAACCACGCGGGTCACGCCCGCCGCGATCAGCGCCTGGCTGCAGGGGCCGGTGCGGCCGGTGTGCGCGCAGGGCTCCAGCGTCACGTAGGCGGTCGCGCCGCGCGCGCGTTCGCCGGCGGCGTTCAAGGCATGCACTTCCGCATGCGGCTCGCCGGCGCGCTGATGCCAGCCCTCGCCCACCGCTTCGTCGCCGTGCGCGATCACGCATCCGACCATGGGGTTGGGCTTGGTGGTGTAGGCGCCCAGCTCGGCCAGGCGCAGCGCGCGGGCCATGTGGGCGTGGTCGGTGGTGCTGAACTCGGTCGTCATGGCACGGGTTTGAAATGAGTGGCGTCGGGGAAATCGGAGATCAGGCTGCGGTCGGCCTGCACCGTCAAGGTCATCATGCCGCCCTCGGCCGCGCCGATGGCATGAGGGTCGAACTCGATCAGGTATAGCAGCTTGGTCGCATCGTCCACGTCGAGCCAGCGCGGCCGATCGGGCTGCTGCGGAAAACGCACGCCGATGGCCTTCACCACGGCGTCGGCGGGCAAGCCGGCGAACTCGAAATCGCCGTCGCTACCCGACTGCGAGGATTGCTCGATCACGCGGCCGTCGGCCAAACGCAGCAAGGCCTTGGCATCGCCCACCGCCAGACCGTAGCGCGGCTCGTACACCTTCACCCACACGCTGTCGCCGGCACGACGCGGCCGGTTCGCCCACCAGCGGTCCAGCGGCAGCAGGCCCGCGTCCACCGCCTGCTGCAAGGTCTCGATGCCGTCGCCGCGCACCGCGCCCAGATCGGTTTCGGTCAAGGGCGCGGGCAAGGTACGCACAATGCCGTCGCCGCCGCCGATCGCGCCCTCCATCAACGCGACGGTGGTCTGGCTGCGCTGCCAGCAGCCGCTCGCCTCCACGCCCGCCATCGGTACATCGCGGATGCGGAAGCTGCCGTCGGCATTTAATTGCAGGCTCGCCATCGCCTGCGCCCCGGTCGCGGCATAACGCCCTGCTGTCGCCACGTCGGCGGGGGCGCAAATCGCGACGGCCGCAGGCGACATCATCGCCGCGCACCCGCTCAGCGCGAGCAGGCACAGCGCGCGCAGGCGCCCGCTGCCCGTGACCGCACCACGGTTGTTCGTGGCCGACACATGCGGTGAGTCGCGGAATCCTTCGCGCATCGAAGGCACCTGCGCGACCTCAGTCGCGTACATAGCGGCCGCGCACATTGGGCATGATCAACGCGCCGTCTTCCTGGCTCAGAATGATCCAGTCGAACGGCACCGGCCGCGCCGCGGCGCTGTCCAGGGTGATCGCGAAAATACGGCCCCGGCCTTCGTCCAGCGCCACCGTCTGCGGCGGAAGGTCGGCGGGCCGAAGAACCACATGCTTCAAGCGCGCGCCCTCGCGTTGCACGGCCAAGGCCCAGCCGCTGGGACCGGTTTCGGTATGCTCGCTGCGTCCGTCGGAATAGGCGAACTCGACGCCGATCCCCTGCGCGCGAGCACCCGATTTCGGATCGCCGACGACCACGGCGTAGCCGCCCTTACCTACCTCCGATGCCGGCGCGCAACGTTCGGCATCGAACTTCGCCGGACGCAAGTCGGGCGTGGGCCGCTCGGCGGTCGCATGCAGGCGCCAGACCTGCCGCAGTTGTTGCAGATAGGTCTGCGCGGCGCGTTCGGCGGCCTCCATCTCGTTGGCGGGGGCCGCCTCATCAGGCGGCGGTTGTGCTCCATTCGCGGCGGCCATCGCGGCAGCGGCGGCAGCGGCCGCCGCATCGGCTGCCGAAGCAACCGGTGGCCAGCAGGGCTCGGGATGCCGGACCCTGGCCTCGATCGCCGTGGCGGCCGCCGTTTCCAGCGCCAGCCGCGATTGCTCCAGCGCCGCCAGCGCCGGCGCCAGTGAGGCTTCGGCCTCGCGGCGGCGCGCCGGATCGATCGGGCCGGTCAGATCGGCGATCGCGGCCAACTCGCCCGAAGCCAGGCCGTCGCGGTAGGTCTTCACGAATCCGCAGGCCTGTTCGATCGTGGTCTCGCGCCGCTCCTGCGCGAATTCCAGCAGACGCTTTTGCGCATCGGCATTCCACGGCAACGACCGATCCAGCGAGAACACGGGTGTGGCGCCAGCCGACTGCGTCCTCAGCACCACACTGTCGGCGGCCACGTCCCAGCGCCCGCTGGCGGTTTCGACCGCCAAGGCGTAGCTGAGGGTGAACTCGAAACGCCCGTCCGGCTTGAGCAGCAGTTCCGAAGCGGCGTCGCCCGCGCCTTGCAGCGTGTAATGCCCGGCCAGCGCCGCGCGCTGACGGTCCTCGACCGCATCGGCGGCCTGCGCCGACCCCGGCAGCGATAGCGCCAGCGCCAGCAGTCCGGATGCATATGCGTTCAACATGCGCGATCTCCTTTCGTCGCGTAGCGGCGGCCGATACTCGCCGTCGCGCTCAGTGTCCGTTCCCATTCGCGCCAGGCGCGCAGACGGTGAATGTCACCGCCGACGATCGTCGGCGGGATCGAAGCTGGCGTGCGGCGCGTGACGGCGGAACTCGGCGAGGAACGCGTCCATGTCGTCCAGGGCGAGGTACTCGCGATCGATGCCATCGCGGTGCTCGCCGACCAGCCGGTGCACCCGGCCGCGCGAAGTGTAGATGCGCACGCGGACGAACCCATCGAGCCGATCATGGACTTCATGACGTGCATCGGCCCAGTACAGCTTGCCGCCGTCGAACCACATGCCAGCCGTCTCGTGCATGGCCCAGTACTTGGCCTCGACCTTGCGCTCGTGCATGGCCATCAGCACCAGCGCGGCCGCCAGGCCCAACACCGCCACCAACACCACCGGTTCTTTCAATGCGCCCACCATGCCCAGCGGCAACGCGATCAAGGCGAATACGATCGCTCCCCAGCGCGTAAAGCCGGTGAGGCCGCGGCGCAATTCTTCACGCACGAAGCGAAACCTACGCGGAGTCTCCATCGCGGGTTCTCCGTCAGCGCTTGCGCGACTTTTCGGGCATGGGCTCTTCGCCCAGCAGCGGCAGCTGTCCGTCGCCGGGGATGTCGCGTTCGAGGCGGTCGAGCTCCTCGCGGAAATCGGCCACGTCCTCGAACGAGCGGTAGACCGAGGCGAAGCGCACGTACGCGACATGGTCGAGCTTGCGCAGCTCGGCCATCACGAACTCGCCGACCCGGCGCGACGGCAGTTCGCGCTCGGCGGTCATGCGCAGCTGGTGCACCACCGCGCGCACCGCGGCTTCGATCTGTTCCTCGGCCACCGGCCGCTTCTGCAGCGCGCGGTCGAAACCCACGCGCAGCTTGCGCGCGTCGAAGGCTTCGCGGCGGCCGTCGCCCTTGATGATCATCGGCAGCTTGAGCTCGATGGTCTCGAGCGTGCTGAAGCGCTCCCCGCAGGCCTCGCAGACGCGGCGGCGGCGGATGGTGGCGCCGTCGTCGGACACGCGCGAATCGATCACGCGGGTGTCCTGGTGCTGGCAGAAGGGGCAATGCATCAAGCCACCGTGGGTCGGTACGGGAATGGGAAACCGCGGCGTCCGGAGCCGGTCATTTGTGGCGCCGGAACCCGTACTGCGGCCCGTCCGGATAGAAGCGCAGGCTCACATTGCCATAGTCCGCGACCGGCCGGCCATCGCGCAGCGCCGGCTGGAAGGTCACCTGCTTGGCGAACGCCAGCGCGGGCCCGTCGAACACCGTGTCGTTGCTGCAGATCACCATCGCGTCGCGGGTGCGGCCCTGGGCGTCGACGATGACCTTCACCACGACCTCGCCGACCTTGTCGCCCGCGGCGGCGGGATAGACCGCCTTGGGCCGGTTGTTCGGCTCCGGCGCGCGGCTGCCGGGCAGCGAATAGGGATCCGGCGCGTGGCCGCGATCCTGCTCCGACAACCACGGCACCTGGTTGCGGGCATGGAAGTCCGAGATCTCGCGCCAGCTGGCGCGGTACTGCCCGCCAGGCATGTACACCTGGCAGGTCGGGATGTAGTAGGTCTCGGTCATGCCGATGTTCTGGCTGAAATCCACCGCCGGCTTCGGCGGCGGCGGTACGTCGACCACGACCGCCGTGGCGGCCTCGGCCGGCGTCAGCGTCTTGTACTCGACCGCCGGCGGCGCCGCGGCGGCTTGCATGCCCAGGCATGCAAGCCAGCCGGCGGCCGTCAGCCGCAGCAAGGTTTTAGCCATACACCGGGAATTGCGCGCACTGCTTGGTCACGTTTTCGCGCACGCCGGCGATGACCTGGTCGTCGTTCGGGTGGTCGAGCACGTCGCAGATCCACTCGGCCAGCGCCACGCAGTCGGCTTCCTTGTAGCCGCGGGTGGTGACGGCCGGGGTGCCGATGCGCAGGCCCGAGGTCACGAACGGCTTCTGCGGGTCGTTCGGCACCGCGTTCTTGTTGACGGTGATGTGGGCCTTGCCCAGCGCTTCCTCGGCGGCCTTGCCGGTGATGCCCTTGCCGATCATGTCGACCAGCATCAGGTGGTTCTGGGTGCCGCCGGAGACGATCTTATAGCCGCGCGCGATGATGGTCTTGGCCATGGCCTGGGCGTTCTTCACGACCTGGGCCTGGTAATCCTTGAATTCCGGCTCCAGCGCTTCCTTGAACGCCACCGCCTTGGCCGCGATCACGTGCATCAGCGGACCGCCCTGGATGCCCGGGAAGACGATGCTCTGCAGCTTCTTGACCAGGTCCTCGGAGGCGTCCTTGGCGACGATGATGCCGCCGCGCGGGCCGCGCAGGGTCTTGTGGGTGGTCGAGGTGACCACGTGCGCGTGCGGCACCGGGCTGGGGTAGACGCCGGCGGCGATCAGGCCGGCGACGTGGGCCATGTCGACGAACAGGTAGGCGCCGATCTTGTCGGCGATCGCGCGGAAGCGCGCCCAGTCGATCACCTGCGAATACGCCGAGAAGCCGGCGACGACCATCTTCGGCTTGTGCTCCAGCGCCAGGCGCTCGACTTCGTCGTAATCGATCAGGCCCTGATCGTTGACGCCGTACTGCACGGCGTTGAACAGCTTGCCGCTGGCGTTGACCTTGGCGCCGTGGGTGAGGTGGCCGCCGTGGGCCAGGCTCATGCCCAGGATGGTGTCGCCCGGGTTGAGCAGGGCGAAGTACACCGCCTGGTTGGCCTGCGAGCCCGAATGCGGCTGCACGTTGGCGTAGTCCGCGCCGAACAGTTCCTTCACGCGATCGATCGCCAGCTGCTCGGCGATGTCGACGTACTCGCAGCCGCCGTAGTAGCGCTTGCCCGGGTAGCCTTCGGCGTACTTGTTGGTCAGCACGCTGCCCTGGGCCTCCAGCACGCGCGGGCTGGCGTAATTCTCCGAGGCGATCAGTTCGACGTGGTCTTCCTGGCGGCGCGCCTCGGCCGCGATGGCCTGGGCAAGCTCGTCGTCGAATCCGGCAATACGGGTCTGGCTGGGGAACATTCGCGGCCTCGGAGGGAAAAACGGACGTGGGGGGAGGGGGGAGCGTCGCGTCGGGCCTGAGCCGGCGTTAACCTTCGAGCAGGCTAGACGGAAGACTCGAAATGTTAGCCTAGGGGCGTATGGCGGCCAACCGCCAAGGACGGGCCCGCGGCCCCTTGTGGCACCAAGGAGGCGCAGGATCGGCGCCCCACCCCCTTCCCCACCGCTTTACTGGATGTCCCGACCGTGAAATGGGTCTTCGTCTTCCTGTTCCTGGCCAGCGCCGTGTACGTGCACCTGCGCGGCAAGGTACGCCACCGTCTGGGACGGCAATTGCTGGACCATTCGACCTTCATGGCCCCGATCAACGTGCTGATGTACGCCTGCTCGCGGGTGCCGACCAGCCCCTTCATCGAGCCCGACCGCCACTTCCCCGAGCTCGAACCGCTGCGCGCGCGCTGGCGCGAGATCCGCGAGGAAGCCCTGCACCTGCGCGAACTGCAGCACATCAAGGCCGCCGACGGCTACAACGACGTCGGCTTCAACTCGTTCTTCCGCCGCGGCTGGAAGCGCTTCTACCTGAAGTGGTACGACGAGGCCCACCCCTCGGCGGCCGAGCTGTGCCCGCGCACCACGCAGCTGCTGCGGCAGATCCCGGCGGTGAAGGCGGCGATGTTCGCCGAGCTGCCGCCGGGCGGCGAGTTGCGCCCGCACCGCGACCCCTTCGCCGGCTCCTTGCGCCTGCACCTGGGCCTGGACACGCCCAACGACGACGCCTGCTTCATCGACGTCGACGGCCAGCGCTACAGCTGGCGCGACGGCGAGTGGACCATGTTCGACGAGACCTATATCCACTGGGCCCAGAACGCCTCGCAGGCCAACCGCATCATCCTGTTCTGCGACATCGAGCGGCCGATGCGCTTCGCTTGGGCGCGCGGCATCAACCGCTTCGTGGCCAAGCACTTCATCGCCGCCGGCGCCTCGCCGAACATGGAAGGCGACAAGACCGGCGGCATCAACCGGTTGTTCAAGTACTTCTACGCCCTGCGCCTGAAGGCCAAGGGCCTGCGCGAGCGCAACAAGACGCTGTATTACGCGCTCAAGTACGCGCTGGTGGTGGCGGCGATCGCGTTCGTGATCTGGCTGTAGGGCGGGCCTGCGGAGCTACGCGACCTTCGTTCGGGCCTGACATCGCGAATCCCCCCGATCGTCGTTCCCGCGAAGGCGGGAACCCAGGGCTGCACCGACGTGGGCCTCGTCGAAGCATGGCGCTGAAGCCATTGGCTCGCGCATTCGCGCCGGCCTTGCCGTGGCCGCATGGCGCTGAAGGCACTGGATCCCCGCTTTCGCGGGGATGACGGCCTAAACACCGCGAATCCAGCCAATCCCGCTCCCGCCAAGTCGGAAGCAGAGCATTTCGGGCGTTTCACCCCCCGGTTCAGCCGCCCGCCGGCCCCGCGCTGGCACCCCGCCCTGCGCTGCGGGATAATTGGGGATTCCCGCCCCGCCCCGACGGCCATCCCCGGCCCGGCTCGGCGCGTCCACGCTTCGGAGTCCGCATGCAATACATCTACACCATGAACGGCGTCAGCAAGGTCGTGCCGCCGAAGCGCCAGATCATCAAGGACATCTCGTTGTCGTTCTTCCCGGGCGCCAAGATCGGCCTGCTCGGCCTCAACGGCGCGGGCAAGTCGACGGTGCTGAAGATCATGGCCGGCGTCGACCAGGACTTCACCGGCGAAGCGCGTCCGGCCACCGGCATCAAGGTCGGTTACCTGGCCCAGGAGCCGCAGCTGGATCCGGCCCATACCGTGCGTCAGGCGGTGGAAGTGGGCCTGGGCGAAATCATCAACGCCCAGGCCGCGCTGGATGCGGTCTACGCCGCCTACGCCGAGGAAGGCGCCGACTTCGACAAGCTGGCCGCCGAACAGCAGCGTCTTGAATCGATCCTCGCCGCCGGCGACGCGCACACCCTGGAAAACCAGCTCGAAGTCGCCGCCGATGCGCTGCGCCTGCCGCCGTGGGACGCCGTCGTCGGCAACCTGTCCGGCGGCGAGAAGCGCCGCGTCGCGCTGTGCCAGCTGCTGCTGCAAAAGCCCGACATGCTGCTGCTCGACGAACCCACCAACCACCTCGACGCCGAATCGGTCGAATGGCTGGAGCAGTTCCTGGCCCGCTACACCGGCACCGTGGTGGCCGTCACCCACGACCGCTACTTCCTCGACAACGCCGCCGAGTGGATCCTCGAACTCGACCGCGGCCGCGGCATTCCGTGGAAGGGCAACTACACCGACTGGCTGGTGCAGAAGGACGAGCGCCTGAAGCAGGAAGAGAACCAGGAAAAGTCGCGCCAGAAGGCGATCCAGAAGGAACTCGAGTGGGCGCGCAGCAACGCCAAGGGCGGCCGCAGCAAGGGCAAGGCGCGTCTGGCGCGCATCGAGGAACTGCAGTCGGTCGACTACCAGAAGCGCCAGGAAACGAATGAAATCTTCATTCCGCCGGGCGAGCGCCTGGGCAACAAGGTCATCGAGTTCAAGAACGTCACCAAGAAGTTCGGCGACCGCTTGCTGATCGAAGACCTGAGCTTCGCCGTACCGCCGGGCGCGATCGTCGGCATCATCGGCCCCAACGGCGCCGGCAAGTCGACGCTGTTCAAGATGATCATCGGCAAGGAACTGCCGGACTCGGGCACCATCGAGACCGGCCCGACCGTCAAGCTGGCCTACGTCGACCAGAGCCGCGAAGCGCTGACCGGCAACCACAACGTGTTCCAGGAAGTCTCCGGCGGCCTGGACATCCTCAACATCAACGGCATCGAGATCCAGTCGCGCGCCTACATCGGCCGCTTCAACTTCAAGGGCCAGGACCAGCAGAAGATGGTCGGCTCGCTGTCGGGCGGCGAACGCGGCCGTCTGCACATGGCCAAGACCCTGCTGCAGGGCGGCAACGTGCTGCTGCTCGACGAACCGTCCAACGACCTGGATATCGAAACCCTGCGCGCGCTCGAGGATGCCCTGCTCGAGTTCCCGGGCAACACCTTCGTGATCTCGCACGACCGCTGGTTCCTGGACCGCATCGCGACCCACATCCTGGCCTTCGAAGGCGACTCGCACGTCGAGTTCTTCCAGGGCAACTACCGCGAGTACGAGGAAGACAAGAAGCGCCGCATGGGCGATAACGCAGGTCCGCATCGTTTGCGGTTCAAGGCGTTGAAGTGACGCATCGGCCCGGCCGCGCAATGCGCGGCCGACTTTGCCGATGCGTCATCCCCGCGAAAGCGGGAATCCAGAGTCGCGACACCGCTTCCTGCTAGCCGCGGCACCCAGCACCCATCGGGAGAGACCCGATGGCCGGGGAAGGTTACGACGCGACTCTGGATTCCCGCCTTCGCGGGAATGACGAGCAAAAAAGCAAAGGCTAAGTTCTTGCCTTCGCGGGAAACGACGAGCAAGAAAACAAAAGCTGGATTCCCGCCTTCGCGGGAATGACGAGCGAAGGGCAAAAGCTGGATTCCCGCTTTCGCGGGAATGACGAGCAAACCCGAAGCAGAAACCACAAGCAAGCCAGGCACAACCCACAAGGCCCGCGCCCCATGAGCTTCATCGACGCACTGCGCACCCGCTGGCAATCGGCCGACACCTTGGTCTGCGTCGGCCTCGATCCGGAACCGGCCAAGTTCCCGGCGCAGTTCGCCGCCGAGCCCGACGCCGTGTTCGCCTTCTGCCGCGACATCGCCGACGCCACGGCCGAGTACGCCTGCGCATTCAAGCCGCAGATCGCGCACTTCGCCGCGCTGGGCGCCGAGGACGCGCTGGCGCGTTTGATCGCCCACATCCACGCGCAGCACCCGGGGATCCCGGTGATCCTGGACAGCAAGCGCGGCGATATCGGCAGCACCGCCCAGCACTACGCCGCCGAGGCCTTCGACCGCTACGCCGCCGATGCGGTCACCGCCAATCCCTATCTGGGCCGCGATTCGGTGCAGCCGTTCCTGGACCGCGCCGATCGCGGCGTGATCGTGCTGTGCCGCACCTCCAATCCCGGCGCCGGCGATCTGCAAGATCTGATGGTCGACGGCCGTCCGCTGTACCAGCATCTCGCGCAGAAGGTCGCGCAGGACTGGAACGTGCACGGCAATTGCGCGCTGGTAGTCGGCGCGACCTGGCCGGAACAGCTGCGCGAAGTGCGCGCGATCGTCGGCGCGGTGCCGTTCCTGGTGCCCGGCGTCGGCGCCCAGGGCGGCGATGTCGAAGCGGTGGTGAGCAACGCCAAGACCGCCGATGGCACCGGCCTGATGGTGAGCTCCTCGCGCGCGATCCTGTACGCGTCCAACGGCGCCGACTACGCCGAGGCCTCGGCGCACGCGGCGAAGTCGCTGCGCGACGAGATCAACCGCTACCGCTGAGGGTCGGCACGCCTGCCCCGAGCGAGCCGACGGCACGCGACCGGCTGCCCGCGTCTGCAGGCGGCGATTAGCGGTGTTCGCGGCATCGCATTTCCTTATGAGCGCGGCGCCGCGTTCGCGTTAGGCTGGCGGCATGGACACTCCCGCCGATCCACGCCGTCGCCGCCTGCTCGCGGCCACTCCGTTCGCGCTCGCGGCAGGCGCCGCTCCCGCACTGCCCACGCTCGCCAGCGCGATCGCGCGCAAACGCACACGGCTGGTCCTGCTGGGCACCGCGGGCGGTCCCACGCCCAAGGCCTTGCGCGCCGCGCCGGCCAGCGCGGTGGTGATCGACGGCGCGGTCTACGTGGTCGACTGCGGCAACGGCGTGGCGCGGCAGCTGGCGCTAGCCGGTCTGTCGCTGGGCGCCATCGCCGACGTCTTCATCACCCATCATCATTCCGACCACAACGCCGACTACGGCAACCTGCTGTGGCTGGCCTGGGCCGCCGACCTGCGCCATCCGGTCGACACATGGGGACCGCCGCCGCTCAAGCGCATGACGCGGCAGTTCTTGGCCATGAACGATGCCGATATCCGCACCCGCATCGCCGACGAGGGCCGCGCGCCGCTGGCGCCGATGATTCGTGCGCACGAGCTCAAGCGCGGCGGCGTGGTGATGCAGGACGAGCGCGTCAAGGTGACCGCCGCCCTGGTCGAGCATCCGCCGGTCGCACCCGCGTTCGCCTACCGCTTCGACGGACCGGACCGCTCCATCGTGTTCTCGGGCGACACCCGCCCCTCGCCCGCCCTGGTCGAACTGGCGCGCGGCGCCGACGTGCTGGTGCACGAGGTGATGTATCTGCCGGCCTTGGAACGCCTGATCGCCAGCGAAGCGCAGGCCGCGCGCCTGCGCCAGCACCTGCTAGACAGCCACACCACCACCGAACAGGTCGGACGCCTGGCCAGCGAGGCCGGAGTGAAGACGCTGGTGCTCAACCACTTCGTACCCGGCGGCGACGCCTCGCTGACCGATGCGGTGTGGCGCGAGGCGGTGTCGCCGCATTTCAAGGGCGAGCTGATCGTGGGGCGGGATTTGATGGAGATTTGAGGGCGAGAGCAAATCCCCCTACCCCCCCTTTTTCAAAGGGGGGAACAGCAACAGCGCTTCAAAGGAGGGGCTACCAACGGCCACGTCCTGCTCTTGCCCCTTTGAAACACGCCCCGCTTTTGATTCCCCCCTTTGAAAAAGGGGGGCTAGGGGGGGATTTGCTTTTGCTCCGCTCACCGCAACCAAGCCCGCAAAGCCGCGATCGGAAACCGCAGCCAGATCGCCGCGAACACGCCGGCACGTGTCAGCGGCCCGCGGCGCGCGTATTCGAACTTGCGGAAATAGCGCCACAGCCCGCGGTGCTTATGCCACTCCACGAACAACGGTCGCGAGCGGCTGGACACCCCGCGCACGTGCAGCACGCGCACCTGGTTGGCGACCGCGACCGTGGCGCCGGCCTCGCGCGCGCGCCGGCACAGGTCCAGGTCTTCGGCGTGCAGGCGATAGCCCGGATCGAAACCGCCGATGCGCGCGAACAAGGCGCGCGGCATCAGCATCAAGGCGCCGGACACCGCCTGCACCGGCTGCAGCGCGCGAGCGTCGTCGGGCGCGAGATTGAGCGCCGCGGTCGGCGCGCGTCGCAGAGCGCCGGCCAGCATGCCGGCGAAGTCGGGGTCGTTGCGGCGCGCGGCGCCGTCGCGCACGCCGTCCTCGTCGACCAGGTCGGCGCCCAACAGCGCGTCGCCCAGCGGCGCGGCCAGCGCGCGCAGGCGCGCCAGCGCGTCGGCTTCGAGCAGGCAGTCGGGATTCACGAATGCCAGCCAGCGCGCGGGCACCGCGCCCAGATCGTCGACGCCCTGATTGCAGCCGACGCCGAAGCCCGGGTTGTCCGGGTTGTCGATGAAGCGCACGCGCGCGTCGCCGGCCGCATGGCGCTGGACGATGTCGAGCGTGCCGTCGCTGGAATGGTTGTCGACCACGCGGATCGCGCTCACGCCTTGGGCCGCGCGCAGACGCGTCAGGCAGTCGTCGATGGTGGCCGCACTCTGGTAGCTGACCACGATCGCGGCGATGCCGTCGTTCGCGTCGGCCGCTGCGTCGTTGCCGGAAATATCAGGTAAAGAAGTCACGTTGCGGATCCGGGGGGTCGACGCCGTCCAGCAGCGCGGCCAATCGTTCGCGCGAACCGCGTAGCGGGTCGCTCATCAAAAAACCCGCCAGGCGCGCGTGCCAGTCCGGCCAGCGCACCGCGAGATGGTCCATATCGCCGTCGCAAGGTCCGCCTTCGCCGCGGCGGGCGACGAAGGCGGTATCGCACAGCGCATTGCGCCAGCCCAGGCCGGACAGGCGCAGCGACAGGTCGGTCAGGGCCGCGTACCAGGAGCCGTAGCTGGCGCCGTCGAGGCCGCCGGCGCGCTTGCGCGCACTGCCGCGCAACAGCACCGCGTGGCCGACCGCCGCGGGCAGTTCGGGGTACAGCGCCGGCATGCCGGCGGCCGCGCGCGACAGCCGCTCCAGATCGCCCGGCACCGCTTCGATCTCGCCGATGCGCGGCCAGGACGCGGCTTCGCCGGCGTTGCTCCAGGGCGTCGCGGTGGCGATGGCGCCGTCGCTGCTCAGGCAGGCCGCGAGCCGGCTGAGCCAGCCCGGCGCGGGAATCGCGTCCGGCGCCAGCACCGCCACGTCGGCGTCGCCGCACACCGCCAGCGCCTCGCCCAGGTGCGCGGCCTCGCCGATCGGCCGCTGCCGGCGCGTGTAGTCGGCCTTCAGCGGCGTGCGCGCCATCCAGCGTTCGACGATGGCGTAGCCGCGCGGCCCGGCCTGGGCGTCGTCGGCCAGCCAGACGCGCGTGCCCGGCGGCGTGCACGCGTCCAGCGCGGCCAGGCAGGCGTCCAGCGCGTCGTCGTCGACGCCGACCGGGACCACGACGATGGGCAGTTCGAGCATGCGCAGACGATCCGCGATCGCTCGCGGATCCGTCAAGGCCGCAACGCCCGGCCCGGACCTGTCCGGGCTCAGGGCTTGCGGCGCTTGGGCTGCAGCGGCTCCAGGGCGCGGAAGCGGCGGCCGTACTCGTCGGTCAGGTTGCGCACTTCCTGCGGGTTACGCACGATCGTCGGCGTCAGCAGGATGATCGTCTCCAGACGCTCGTTGGTCGAGGACTGGCGCCCGAACAAGCCGCCTATCACCGGAATCCGGCTCAGCCCCGGGAAACCCGAGGAGCCGCGGCCGAGCTGGTCGCTGATCAGGCCCGCCATCAGCACCGTGTCGCCGCTCTGGATCGCCGCCTCGGTCTTGAGCTTGCGCGTGTCGATGCGGACGTTGCCGTTGCGGTCGGGGTTGCCGGTGGGGCTGCTGACTTCCTGCACGATGTCCAGGAACACCATGCCGTCCTTGCTCACGCGCGGACGCACCTTGAGGATGATGCCGGTGTCCAGGTACTGGACCTGGCTGTAGGTGTTGTCGTTGTTGGAGCCCGGATTGACCGTGACCGAAGCGATCGGAATGCGGCTGCCGACGTTGAGCGTGGCCTCGGCGTTATTGCGCACCAGCACCGACGGCGACTGCAGCAGCTGCACGTCGGTCACCGCGTCCAGCGCGCTGATCACCGCCGCGGCGTTGCGGCCGAGGAAGGTCCAGCCCAGGCCGCCGGTGCCGTTGGTGGTGTCGACCGGCTTGATGCTGCCGGCCAGGGTGCTCCAGGTGGTGCGGCCGACCGCGTCGGGCAGGCCGTTGTCGGTGACCGCGCGCTCGAAATACCAGTTCACGCCGTAGGACAGGTCGCCGCGCAGCTGCACGGTCGCGACCTGGGCCTCGATGTGCACCTGCATCGGCATCACGTCGAGCTTGTCGATCACATCGCGGATCGAGCGCCAGGCGCCCGGGCTGCTGCGCACCAGCAGCGAGTTGGTTTCCTCGACCGCGGCCACGCCCACGCGCGCGCCATCGATCTCCAAGGTCACGCTGCCGTTGCCGCTCTGGCGCGAGCCCAGCGACATTTCGCCGCCGCCACTGCCACCGCCGGTGCCGCCGGTGCCGCTGTCCTTGCCGCCGATGTTGGCGGTGGAACCGTTGGCGCCGTCCTGCAGCTCGACCGGGTCCAGGCCCGGCATCAGCGAGGGCGAGCCGCCGCCGGAATCGCCGCTGCCGCCGCTGCGGCCGCCGAACACTTCCGACAGGCGCTGGGCGAGTTCCTTGGCCTTGATGTACTTGAGTTCGTAGGTGAACAACTGCATCTCGCCGCCGGCGCCGTCGATGCGCTCCAGCCACTGCTGGATGTCGTCCAGGTAGTCCGGCTGCGTGCTGATCACCAGCACCGCGTTGGCGCCTTCCAGCGGCATGAAGCGGAACATGCCCGCCACCGGCGACTTGCTCTGCTCGCCGAACACCTTCTCCAGGTCGGCGACCACCTTGGTCGCCTTGCCCGACTGCAGCGGGAACACGCCCACCGACATGCCCGACAGCCAGTCGACGTCGAAGATTTCGATGGTGTGCAGGTAGTTCTCGAGCTCGGCGCGGCTGCCGCCGATGCTGATCACGTTGCGCGCGCCGTCGACGTTGACGATCGCGTTCGGGCGCGCGTACGGCTTGAGGATCTTCTCCATCTCGGTGGCCGAGATGAAGCGCAGCGGCACGGTGCGCACCTCGAAGCCGCGCGCGGCCGACGCCGGCGCGGTGCTGGGCGCGACGTTGCCGGCCAAGGCCTGGTCGGCGGGCACGATGTTGTAGCGGCCGCCGCTGTAGACCAGGCGCGCGTTGTTCCAGCCCAGCACCATTTCCAGCAGGTTCATCGCCGCCGCGGGGCTGACCGGCTTGGGCGTGGACAGGGTCACGGTGCCCTGCACGCCCGGCGCGATCACGTAGTTCTGGCCCAGCATGTCGCCGAGGATGGCCTTGACCACCGCGTGCAGCGACTCGCCTTCGAAGTTGAAGGTGGCCGAGCCGCTGGTGGCGCCGATGCCTGCGGGCGCTTCGGCCGCGGCGCTGCGGTTGATGACCTGTCCGGTGCCGCGGCGGATCTGCGGACGCGGGCCGCGGTTCTCCTCCGGCAGCGGTTGCGACGACACCGGATCGGCCGAGGACGTGCCGGCGGTGCCGGCCTTGCCGACCAGGGCGTTGGGATCGGCATCGCGCCGGATGTCCGGGACCGGCGCGCTCGCGCAAGCCGCCAGCAGGCTGGCGATGGTGAAGCCGATGATGGCGCGGGACGCGGTTGGGTTGTGACGTAGCTTCATGCGTTCACTCTCACGGCGTCTTGGCCGGGGGTTGCTGGGCTTGCTGTTGCCGCAATTGGGCGCGACGCGCCTCGATCCTTTTGCGGATGGCTTCCATCTGCGCCTGCTCGGTCATCGGTTCGCTACCGGACGGGGCGATGGTGGTGGTGCTGTTGGTGACGGGTGCGACCTGAGCGGGACCGCCGTTGGTCGCGACCGGCGCCGGCATCGCGGTGGCGCTGCGCGCGACCGGTTGCGGCGGCGGCGGCGGCGGTCGCGTGTTCGGCCCGCTCGGATTGGGCGCGGCCGCCGGCGGCACCGCGACCGCGGTGGGCGGCTGGCCACCCTGACCGTCGTACACGCGCAGGTCCATCTCGCGCCGGCCTTCGGGGCCTTCGAACACGGCCCTGCGCGGATCCAGCGAACTCAGGCGCCAGGCCGGATGCGATTCGGGTACTTCGCCCAACTTGACCCGCACCGACTCGCTGCCGTCGGCCGGCTGCAGGATCGCCATCTGCAGGGTCGGGGTGATCAGCACGCTGGTCAGCACGTAGTCGAAGGTGTTGGCCTGCGCGGCCTCGTCGCCCTTGCCCTGGACGAAGAACGCGCGCGGGCGGCGATCGTCCATCAGCAGCGGGCGCGCGGCGATTTCGCCGTACTGGGTGAGCGGGCCGACCCGTGGCTGCGCCGGCGGACGCGACTGCGGCAGGGCCTGGACCAGGCTGGCGTCGTCGTCGAGCAATCGCGTGGCGCGGCCCATGCCGGCCAAGGCCAGCACCCAGGCCAGCACGGCCCAACCGGCGACGGTGGCGAGCAACCAGGTGCGCGGGCTGGCGGCGTCAAGGCGCATCGGCGGCTCCTGGCATATCGACGGCGGGCATGCCGACCGCGGGCTTGGCGGGCGCCGCGGCCTTGGGGCTGGGGCGCAGGTAGCCGTACAGGTCGAAGCTCACGTCGACGCCGCCGTCGGACGAAGGCCGGCCGGTGCCCGGCACGAAGTAGCCGCGCGCCGACAGCAGATTGAGGTTGCCGACGAACAGGCGCGGCGAGCCGCTTTCCAGCGCGTGCAGCACCGCCGCGGTCTCGCCGGTGCCGCAGCGCAGGCGCACCTGCACCACCACGCGCGCATAGCGATCGCGGCGGCTGGTGTCGGCCAGCGGCGAACGGTTGTCGATGCGGCAGCTGCGATTGCCGGGGCTGGCCTGGGCGACCACGTTCTCCAGGCGCTGCACCAGCGCCGCGCTGGCCAGTTCCGCCGAAGCCTCGGGCAGGAAGCCCGGCTGGCCGGCCTGTTGCTGGCGCACCTGCTGCAGGCGCTGCTGCACCTGCGGCGCCTGCTGCAACTGCATGCGCTGGCGCAGCTCGCGTTCCTTCAGGCTGTCCAGGCGCTCGTTCGCTTCCAGCATCGGCACCGTCCACCACGGGTGGATCAGCACCGCATAGCCCAGCGCCAGTACCGCCAGCAGCAAACCCAACGCCGCCCAACGGTCGCGTTCGATGCCCCACACTTTCACGTCATTGGCCACGGGCGTTCTCCGCACGCGGCGGACCGATTTCGGCGGTCAGGGTGAAACGGTCGCGGCCGCTGGTGGGATCGGGCTGCACCGCGCCGGTCAACGCCGGCGAACGCCACAACTGCGTGCCCTGCAGCCGCGCGATCAGCGACGAAGCCTCGCGGCTCAAACCGATCAACAGCAGGCTGTTGTCCTCGATCGCCAGCTTCTCCAGATACGTGCTGTCCGGCAGGCGCTTGCTGAGTTCGTTGACCAGTTCGATCGTGCTCGGACGTTCGGCGCGGGTGCGGTCGAGGAACGCCTGGCCTTCGATCAGCGTGATCAGTTCCTGGCGCTGCGCGGCGGCATTGCGCGCGGCGACGGCGTGGCTGGCGATGGTCTGCTCAAGGATATCGGCGGCGCTGCGGCGATTGGCCAGCAACTGCCACATGGTCGCGGCGATCGCGATCAGCGCGACCGCGGCCAGGGCGAGGTTCCAGTACCGGAACGGATCGCTGTGGCTGCGGCGCTGCGCGGGCGGCAGCAGGTTCACCGCCAGCGGCGCGCCGTCGGCGCCGGCGACGTCGACGCCGGCCAAACTCTGGGCCAGCGGCCCGATCGCGGCCAGCTGCACGTTCAGGGCCTGCCGCGGCACCGCGACCAGTTCGGCGTCGAGCTGGCCGTCGCCCTCGCGGCGCGCCAGCACGCGCGCGTCGAACGCGACCGCGTCGGCGGTGAACGGCGTCTGCCGGTCGATTTCGAAACCGACCACGTCGCGCAGGCGATCGGCCGCCGCGGCCGGCAGGGTCAGGCGGCGGCGCAGGCCGCTCGCGGCCGGCAGCAACAGCCAGCGCGGCAGATCGGCCAGGCCGGACGGCAGCAACGGCGCCAGCGGATCGCCGGTGTGCGCGATCACCGCGTTAGGGCCGGACAGCGCAGCCAGTTCGGCCGACGCGGGGTCGGCATAGGCGGCCAGGCCGGGCAGCACGCCCAGCTCGCGCAGTTCGGCGCCGCGCTGCAGACGCAGCGACACCGCATCGCCCTGCACTTGCAGCAGCAGGCGGCCGCGGTCCATGCCCAGGGCCTGGCGCGCGCGCAGCGGCAGCCAGGCGGCGAGATTGCGCCCCCACCACGATAGGAAGCCGCCCGCGCCCGGCGCCAAACGGCCGCTCAGGCGTCGCAACGGATTGTCCGTCTGCCAGCTTCCCGGCCGGCTTTCGACTTGCGAGTTCATCGTGGCGAAGCTCCCTCCTCCCAACGCAACGGTGTATAGGCCATGCCAGGCACGGCACTGCCTCCGGCGCGCACGACGACCCGCAATACCGACTCGCGGCCATCGGAGAGCCGCGCGCGGCTGTCGATACTATAGGTGCCGCTGCCTTCGCCGACGAGACCGGGCAGTTGTCCGGGCAATCCGCCGCCCGGCATCGGCGTGCCGTCGGGGTTGCGACGGCCACGCTGGGCGACCACATCGGCGCCGTTCAGGCCCATCGCGTCCAGCACCGGCGCGGCGGCGAACGAGGGGTCGGGCTGGGCACGGCCGCTGTAAACGGTCAGATAGGGCTCCAGCTTGGCGTACAGGGCCGGGGTGAAGCCCAGGATCTGCTCGACCTCGGCCACGCTTTCGAACTCCGAGTCCTTGGCGCCGTAGGGCAGGCCCGCGGAGGCGTAGTCCGGGTCCTCGGCGCCGCCGGCGATCTGGGTCAGCGGGTCGGGATCGCGCCAGTCGACGATCGCCGACGCCAGTCGCGCCGCATCGGCCTGCTGCTCGATGCCGCCGGCGCCCTGGATCAGCGCGGTCAGCAGCGTCGGATCCGCCTGATTGAGGTCGACCTTGCCGTTCTCGTCGATCAGCTTCACTTCCACCTGGGCGCCGCCGTAGGACCAGCGGTAGGCGGTGCCGTCGGGACGCCATTGCAGGCGCGGATCGCTTTGCGTGACGCGTGTAAGCGCATATTCCATGCCCGCACGCGCGGCATTCTGCGCAATCAAGCCACGCATCAAGACCTTGCCCTGCATGTTTTCGACACGCGCCGACAGCGCGAACGCGCCGATCAGCGCGGTCAGCATCGCGATCAGCCACAGCACCAGCAGCAACGCGGCGCCGCCTGCCTTGTGCGTCGAGAACCGGCGCGGCGCGCTCATATCGTCCCCGGCACGATGCCGCGCGCCACGCTGGCCGCCAGCGGCAGCGACACCACCAGCGGCGGCCAGTCGCGGCCGTCCAGATCGGTGAAGGTGACCTCCACCATCAGCGGCAGTTGTTCCACGGTCTGCCAACGCTCCTGCCACTCGCCGAGCCTGCCGGTTTCGTCCAGCGCGCGATAACGGAAGCGCGCCGACTTCAGGCCCTCGACCAGCAATTCCGGCGGACGCTCCTGTTCTTCCTCGATGGTCAGCCCGGCCAGCACCATCGACAGCGACAGCATGATGCGCGCCTGATCGCCGTCGGACTCGATGGCGAAATCGTGCAGATACGGACCGCCGCGGCCCAGGTAATCCGGCAGGTCGGCGACGAAGCGCATGCGGTCGGGCTCGCCGATGAAGCGCTGCGGCAAGGCGCTGGACTGGTCGAAGCCGAACGCCACCGGCCGCGTCGCGATCAAACGCTTGCGCAGAAAGCCTTCGACCGCGCGCTGGCGCTCGTTACGCTGGGCCATGCCCTCGCCGCGCGTGGCGGTCTGGGTCGCCGCCGACAGCGTCGCGAACGCGAGCGCCACGCCCGCGGCCAGCAGCACCGTCGCCAGCAGGATCTCGATCAGGGTGAAGCCGGCGCCTGCGCGACGCGGCGATGCGGGCCAGGCGCGCGTCACGGCAACACCGCCTCGGTGCCGGCCTGCGCGCTGCGCAAGCTGCGCAACTGGAAGCGCTGCGCGGGACCGCCGTCGCCCCATTCCACCGCCAGGGTGATTTCGAACAACTGCGGACCGTTCACGTCCACCGGCTGCTGCGCCGCGGCCACCGCGCGGTCGCGCCATTGCGCCACGCCCAGGGTCCAGCGGTAGCGGCCTTCCTCGAAGTCCCCGCTTTGCTGGCCCGGCGACAGCGGCTCGGCCACGCCGATCTGGTCCAGCAGCGATTGCGCGTGCAGTGCCGCGCGCCCGGCATCGCCGGACCAGCGCACCTGCCGCGCCGAACCCGACAAGGTGCCCAGCAGCAGCGTCATCGCCAGCGCCAGCAAGGCGAAGGCGATGATCACCTCGATCAGGGTGTAGCCACGCTGCGCATGCCGCGCGCGCAAGCCGGCGCCGCGCCGCGGCGGCGCGCTCATCGCCGCGCCTCCACGCGCTTGAGCCGCACTTCGCCGGTCAGCCAGGTCACGTCGATGTTCCAGCCCGCGCGCTTGGCGCTGAGCTGGATGCGGCCGCCGGTGGAGGCACCGTCGTTGAAGAACACGATCGCGCCCTCGCCTTCGCGCGGCTGCGTCTGGCGCGCGCCGACGAAGGACAGTTTCAAGGACTTCGGAATCTCGCCGGAGCGGCCGTTGGCGCCGCTCCAGGTGTGCGCCGACGGGTCGACGGTGAAGGTCTGCTTCTGGCCGGTCGCGATCGCCTGGGTGCGGGTGTAGCGCAACTGCGCGGCCAGCTCCTTGGCGCTGCTGCGCAGCTGCATGCCGGCGATGCCGCCGGTGAAGGCGAACGCGGCCAGCAAACCGATCGCCGCGATCAACGCCACCACCAGCAGCATTTCCAGCAGCGTGAAGCCGACGCCGGCGCGGCGCGCGCGCACGCCCGCCCGCGCCGCGGCAAAGCCCCGGCCTCCCCTCGCGGGAGCGGAAGGGCGCTGCCGCAACTGCCTCATGCGCGGCTTACTCGTACTTGACGTCGCCGTCGACGCTGGTGCCGCCGGGCTTGCCGTCCTTGCCCAGGATCACCACGTCGAAATCGCGGCCTTCGCCAGGCGAGCGGTATTCGATCGGATGGCCCCAGGGATCCTTGAGGTCGGTGTCCTTGACGTAGGGACCGAGCCAGCCGTTGGCGTCGGACGGCGCTTTGACCAGTTCCTCCAGCGAGCCCGGCAGGCGGCCGGTGTCCATCTGGAAGGATTCGATCTTGCCGGCCAGGGTCTGCACCTGGGTCTTGGCGAGCTTGAACTTGGCGTTGTCGTTGGCGCCGAACACCTTGGTCCCGACCACCGTCATCACCGCGCCGATCAGCACGATCACGATGATGATTTCGATCAGGCTCATGCCGCGCTGCAGGGCGGCGGACGGGCGGCGCAGGGAACGGGGATTTCGCATTTCGTTCATCCGTAGGTGGTTGGGTACACAGAAGAGACGCTCGCCAGGGGCCTAATCCCGCTGCCCCCAGCCCTGGATTCGACCGCCGCGCGCCTGAGCGGTTCCGGGCCGGCGTGGTCCAGCTCGATTCTGTGCCGCGTTTCCGGCACCGGCACGTCGGCGCGGGAAGCGGTACAGCTTGCGTTCAAAACGGCGGAAACGTGCCGATCCGGCCTGCCGGGCATGGGCCTGAACAGGGAACGGTGTCGCAGTTTCGCCGCCCCGCCCCTAGCCGATCGCATTGGTCAGATCGTAGAGCGGCGTGAGCACGGCCAGCACCACGGTGCCGACCACGCCGGCCAGCACCACGGTGATCACCGGCACCATCGCCGCCAGCATGCGGTCCAGCGCCAGGCTGGTTTCGTGCTCGAAGGTCTCGGCGGTCTTGACCAGCATGGAGTCCAGCGCGCCGGATTCCTCGCCGACCTGGATCATCTGCAGCGCCAGCCGCGGAAAGCGCTTGCCCTTGCCGAGCGCGGTCGACAGGGCGACGCCGTTCTTGACCTCCTCGGCCGCGGCCTCGACATCTGCCGCGAGCACGCGGTTGTCCATCACGTTGCGACCGATGCCCAGCGCGGTCATCAGCGGCACGCCGTTGCGCACCAGCGTGCCCAGCGTGCGCGCCAATCGCGCGGTCTCGATCTTGGCGACCAGCGCGCCGGCGAACTTGCGCTTGAGCAGCCAGCCGTCCAGCGCTTCGCGGAACACCGGATCGCGACGCTTGCGATCGAACCACCACAGCGCCACCGCCGGCGTGGCGACCAGCAGGAACCACCAGTCGCGCACGAACAGGCCGATGCTGAGCACGATCTTGGTGAAGAACGGCAGCGGCGCGTCCAGGCTTTCGTACATCACCGCGAACTGCGGCACCACGTAGCCCAGCAGGAACAACAAACTGGCGCCGACCATCACCACCAGGATCGCCGGATAGATCAACGCGTTGATGACGCGGCCCTGCAGCGCGCGGCTGCGCTCCAGATAATCGGCCAGGCGCGCCAGCGTTTCGTGCATGCTGCCGCCGGCCTCGCCGGCACGCACCATGTTGATGTACAGGCGCGAGAACGTGCCGTGCTGACGCTCCAGCGCGGTCGACAGCGACGCGCCGCCGCGCACCGCGTCGCGCACGTCGGTGACGGTGCGCTTGGCGGCTTCGTCCTCGGGCAATTCCAGCAGAATCGTCAGCGCGCGATCCAGCGGCTGGCCCGCGCCCAGCAAGGTCGCCAGTTGCTGGGTGAACTGGACCAGGCGCGCGCCGCCGAACGGCTTGGGCTTGAACAGACCCTTCCACACCGACGCGCCGCCGGCCTCGCTGGCCAGCTTGGCCTCTACCGGCAGATGGCCCTGCTCCTGCAGGCGCTGCACGACTTCGGCGTTGGTCGATGCCTCCATCTGCCCGTCCAGCATTTCGCCGCGGGCGTTGAGGGCTTTGTAGTGATACAGGGGCATCGGCGCGGTCGGCTCAGTCGCAGGTCATGCGGTCGGCCGGCACCACGCGCGGGTTGCCCAGCGCGAAGGCGCGGATCGGCCGCGACCACATCTCGAAGCTGGAAATCCCCGGCGTGACCGCGCAGGAACTGGCGTAGTCGAAACGCTCGCCGTCGGCGGAGATGTACAGGTCGAACTTCAGCGCCACCGCCAGATCGTGGCGGATCGTCAGCATGGTCTCGCCGCCGTCGGCGCCGCCGCTGGCGGTGACGTTGGCCTGCGCCGCGTCGGCGACCGCCCTGGCCGTGGCCTTGCCGTCGGCGACCTCGACCTTCAGGGCCAGCGGCGGCTGACCGCTGCCGACCGCGAAGCCGGCCGGCAACGCGGCCTTGCTCAGCGACTTCGCCGCCGGCTTGCCCGCTGCCCAGGCCGTGCCGCCGCAGACCAGCGCGGCCGCGAGCGCGATCGCAGTCCAGCCCGACGTTCTTACCGTTGCCTTGTTCATACGCCCTGCCCCTTGGTGGTGGCGCGCGGCCGTGACGCGGTCACGCGTCCTCGGTCACGCGCAGCACTTCCTCGATCGTGGTCTGTCCCGCCAGCGCCTTGGCGATGCCGTCCTCGTACATGGTGCGCATGCCACCGGACTCGCGCGCGATCTGCTCGATCTCGCCCATGCCGGCATGGCGCATCACCGCGCGCCGCAGCTCGTCGTTCATGACCAGGAATTCCATGATCGTGGTGCGGCCGTGGTAGCCCGTGGGCGCCAGCACCGAACCGCGCGGGCGGTACAGGAAGATCTCGCCCTGCGGCTGATAGCGGCGCAGGCCGAACTTGTCGATCTCCTCCGGCGAGGCCGGGTATTTCTCGGCGTGAGTAGGCTCCAGCCGGCGCACCAGGCGCTGGGCCAGGATGCCGTTGATGGTCGAGGTCAGCAGATAGTCCTCGACGCCCATGTCGAGCAGGCGGGTGATGCCGCCGGCGGCGTTGTTGGTGTGCAGCGTGCTCAGCACCAGGTGGCCGGTGAGCGCGGACTGGATCGCGATGCGCGCGGTTTCCAGATCGCGCATTTCGCCGATCATGATGATGTCCGGATCCTGGCGCACGATCGAACGCAGCGCGTGCGAGAAATCCAGACCGATCTGCGGCTTGGCCTGGATCTGGTTGATGCCTTCGATCTGGTACTCGACCGGGTCTTCGACCGTGATGATCTTGACGTCGCTGGTGTTGAGCTTGCTCAGCGCGGTGTACAGCGTGGTGGTCTTGCCCGAACCGGTCGGGCCGGTCACCAGCAAGATGCCGTGCGGCTGGTCCAGCACTTTCTGGAACTGCGGCAGGAAGGCGTCGGTGAAGCCGAGCTTGTGGAAGTCGAACACCACCGTCTCGCGATCCAGCAATCGCATCACCACCGACTCGCCGTGCGCGGTGGGCACGGTGCTCACGCGCAGATCGAGCTCCTTGCCTTGCACGCGCAGCATGATGCGGCCGTCCTGCGGCAGGCGGCGCTCGGCGATGTTGAGCTTGGCCATGATCTTGATGCGGCTGATCACCGCCGCGGTCAGGTTGGCCGGCGGACTCTCGCCCTCGGCCAACACGCCGTCGACGCGGTAGCGCACCTTCAGACGGTTTTCGAACGGCTCGATGTGGATGTCCGACGCGCGCAGCTCGACCGCGCGCTGGATCACCAGGTTCACCAGCCGGATCACCGGCGCCTCGGAGGCCAGATCGCGCAGATGCTCGACGTCGTCCAGATCGCCGGAACCCTCGCCCTCGGCGGTTTCCACGATCGCGCCCATGGCGCTGCGGCCCTGGCCGTGCCAGCGCTCGATCAGGTCGCCGATCTCCGAGCGCAGCGCCACATAGGGACGCACCTCGCGCTGGGTCGCCAGGCGCAATGCGTCCAGCGTGTAGACATCCTGCGGATCGGCCATCAGCGCTTCAACCGCCTGCTCGGTCTCGCGGACCGGGCAAACCGCGAACTGCTTCATGAATTTGAGTGTCAGCGCGACGCCTTCCGGAGGCAATTCCGGTGCGTCCTTGATGCTGACCAGGGGCAGGTCCAGCACCGCCGCCACGGTTTCGGCGTGGTCGCGCTCGGACACCAGGCCCAGCCGGGCCAGCAGCCCCAGCAGGCTGCCGCCGGTTTCCTCCTGCAGCCGCTTGGCGCGGCCGAGGTCGGCTTCCTTCAGCCGGCCCTTGGCCAGCAGGGCATCGACAATGGCGGCATCGACGGCGGCCTGCGGGCCGGCATCGGACGCCGGCCCAGCCGCGGTCTGGCCGGAGGCCGTGTGTGGGAGGCCCGACGGATCGTGCCCGGGCCCCTCCGTGGTGGTGGCTACTGCGTTCACGTCACCCTCCTGCGCGTGAACATGGACTTTAGCAGTTTCGGCTGACCATCCGTCGCGTTCTGGAGCCGTCGCGACTACCGGACGCTGCCCCCACCTTCACGACACTGCTGTGGTTGGGATTGGACGGCCGAACTATGTGCGACCGCCTAGGCATGGCGCCCGATCCATCAAGCCTTCCACGTCGCCCCAGAGGCGCCCGCCCTCACTGAGCCCAAGCCAAACGGCGCTTGCGGCATGCATGCCTGCGACCCGATCAAGCGCCGTCGCCACCGCGTCCGCGGTCACGATGCGCGATCTTGGTCCCGATCCATACACCCATCGAGAGCGACAAGAGTAAGACGGGATAGTCGAGCATCCATGAAGGCGAAAGGACGGGACCGCCAAACACGGCAACGCTCAGGATGGATCCGAACGCCTCCTCCAACACGACGACGATGAATGCGCACCTCCAGGGCGAGGCGACCTCGAGGGCCGCCAGCCTGGCAAACACCGCCACCACCACGGCGGAATCGAGGAAATATTCCGCGAGATACCGCTGAACAGCCGATATGCCGGATGCGTCGTCACTAACGCCAAACAAAAAACCGACGACGACTCTCAGGGCAAAAAGCACGAGGGCGAAGACAAGAATCCTGAACATAGCGCTCTTGACCTTCGCTCCCGCTTCTTTACTTATCTCCGATCTTATCCTGCACATCCCGCCTGGGTTCGACTTTGCCATCGGCTCCGCCCTGATTGGGGCCGGCGCTTAGTTCCTTATCAACCTTCGCTTCCACCATATCGCCCACGACCTTTCCGACGGCGGCTCCGGCAGCCTTGGCAAGTCCATCGCCCACTTTTCCATCCAGCACGTGCTCGGTGACCTCAGATGCCACGTCGCCCGATGCCGATCCGGTCGCTTGCCCCAGGGCTTCCTCACCATTGGCGAGCTTGGCGCTGATCTCAACCGCGTCTTTAGCTGCGGAAATAGGAGTCGCTTCGATAATGATGTTGAGCACTGCCTTATCCGCCTCTCGCTGCCTATCCACCTGCTTCTTGGCCTTCTCGTAATCGCCATCGTTATCCCAAAGCGCGCGAATCCACCGCCCCAGGTTCTTGCCCGCCGCCTTCGACTGCCGCCCGTCGGGGTCGGTGAACTTATAGGGGTTGTTATTGGCGTACCAGTAACGATTGAAGTTCGATCCATTGATCTTATCGGCCGCGACCGGATCGACGCTCAAGAACCTTCCGACGCTCTGATCGTAGTAGCGTTGCTGCATGTAGGTCAGACCGGTCGCGCCATCCATCACATGACCGGTGTACCCCACGCCGTTGTACTTGGGCTTGTTGATCGCACCGCCGTAAGGCTCCCAATGAGTGCGGTCGATCACGGCGCCCGCGGCATTGGAGACCGCGATCGGACTGCCCAGTGCATCGGTGTGCTGGTATTTGAGCTGCCCGCTGTTGGTCACGCGGTCCCACTCGACGGTCGCCAACAGGCTGCCATTCAAGTAGATGTGCGGGATGGTCAACTCGGGATAGTTGTTATTCTCCGCCTCCCCCGTGTGATGCTCCTCGCGCAGCAGCAACTGGCCATCGGTGTTGTAGAACGACAGCGAATAGGTCGTGTCGGACAGGCTCGCGTTCTGGACGCGACGCCCCTGGCCGTCGTAACGGTAGGCCTCCTTGTCGGTCACCTTGCGCAGACGGTTGCCGAAGTCGAACAGGTACTCCTGGCCGTTCTTGTTGCTCAGGTTGCCCTGCGGGTCGTAGCCCAGGCCCAAGGTACTGGCGCCTTGATCGTTGCGGAAGTTGGTGACCCGGTTCTTCTCGTCGTACCAGTAGTAATCCGTGGCCGTGGTCGATCCGTTGAAATTGCTCTTGTAGCGGATGTTGTCCAAGGCATCGTAGCCGAAGCCCCTGACCGTCAGCCAATGCAGGTGCGCTTGCACCAGACGGTCTCGACTGTCGTAGACCATGTCGCGATTGCCGCTGTACAAACCCTGCACGGCATTGACGTCCCGAATGGCCGTGGTGTTGCCGTTCGCGTCGTAGGCGTAGGTCTGGTCGAATACGCCGGCATCGGTCACCCGCTCGGGCAGCTGCCTGGCGTTCTGCGCCATCGAATGGACGACACCGTTGCCGTAAACGAAGCGCTTCATGCCGCCGTTGGGGTAATAGCTGATGCCGGTGGCGTGATTGCCCCAGGTCGAGCTGACCGCGGTGGGCTGGCCCAAAGCGTTGTTGGCGTAGCTGACCGGCAAGCCGTCCGGCGTGGTGTAGCGGTTGCGATTCCCGTTCGCGTCGTAGCCATAGGTGGCCGAGCGCACGTACCAGCCCACCTGGGTCTGCGCCTCGGCATTGAGCAGACGGCGCTTGTTATAGGTGTAGTTGTTGATCACCTTGCCCTGGCCCGGCCCCTCGTTGCTCGTGATCACCTCACGCGGCAAGCCGTCAGAGGTGTAAGCCCAGGTCTGGTCGCCGCGTCCGTCCGGGAAGGCCAAGGCGGCCAAGCGATTGCGGTTGTCGTAGCCGCGCGCCACCTTGCGGCCGGATTGCTCGGCTTCGGCGAGGTTGCATTGGTTAGGGTCCGGTAGGTCCAGGCCCGCGGCCGACCAGGCGAGATTGCCGGCGGCGTCGTAGGCCATCACCGTGGCGCCGGTTTCCAGTTCGATGATCTTGCACAACTGGTTGTACTGGTCGTAGACGTAGCGCCGTGCCACGCCACTGGGCCCGGACGGCGGTATCGTCACGGTGACGTTGGCCGTGGCCGAACGCACGGATGCGCCCAGGTTGTCGTGCACGATCGCGTACACCGAGTGCGGCCCGACGCCGACGCCGCTCCAGGTGTAGTCGTAAGGGGCGCTGGTATCGGTATGGATGAGCTGGTTGTCGACGTAGAACTCGACCCGTTTCACGCCGTCCACGTCGGAGGCGTTGGCGCTCAACTGAAAGCTGGCGGGTATGCTCGCCTGCGCGCCGTTGGCGGGACTGGTCAAGGTGATGCTGGGCAGGCCGTTGCCGACGATCCACATCGCCGCCGAATCGGTGTAGTAGCCGCGCGTGTCGAAGGCGCGCGCGACCAGGCTGTGACCGCCTTCGATGCCGGTCCAATGCAGCTCGTAGGGCGCACTGGCGTCCTCGCCCATCTTGACGCCGTCGATCAGAAACTCGACCCGCTGCACGCCGTCGTCGGGGTCGGAGGCATTGGCGGTGAACGCCACCGCGCTGCCCAGCTGATAGACGTAGTTGTTTCCTGGACCGGTCAACGCCACCGAGGGCGCGGTGTTGTTGGTCGGCACCGCGCTCACGTCCACGGTGGACAGGGTCAGGTCGCCGCTCTTGAGATAGAAGCGCAGCCCGCGCGTGCCGATGCCGGCCGCGGCCGAGCCGCTCTGTCCGCTGACCCACGGGGTCATGCCGCTGCCGTCGGGGAACGAGAACCAGACCTGCGCGTTGGCCGCGTTCGAGTTCCAGTTGATCGTGGTGACGCATTGGCTGCTGCCCCAGGGAATGGTGCAGCTGGCCGGCGAAGAGCTGATGCTGCCGCCGAGCACGTTGAAGGCGCGACCGGCGCCGACCGGATCGACCCAGCGCCGGTTGCACATCTCAAACGAGGCGTCGATGAAGTAGCGGCCCGGCGGTAGGTTGTTTAGCACGTCGCCGTTGTTGACCGAGGTGTCCAGCCCCGGTCCGCTGACGAAGATATTGATCGGGCCGCAGCCCGAGGTCGCGTTCAGCAGCACCTTGACGTTGGCCGGCGCGGCGAAGTTCATCTCCGGCGCAGCGGGATAGCTGAAACTCAAGGTCGGCCCGGCTCCGGCCGCCGCCAGGCCCGGCAGCAGGACCGCCAGCGCGATCCACAGCCACGCCAGCGTCCATCGCGGAGCCCTCGCCCCCCTCGTGCGGGCCTTCATGTCATCTGTCTTGCGCATACCCCAACCTATGGGCCGAATCCGGCCTGCTGTCCTATGCCGTACCGCGACGCGCGCGCCGCAATCCCCTGAGCGAACGCCGGATCAACTGCCCGGGCCGCGCACGATTTCCTTGGTGTTGCCCAACACGTCGCGCACGATGCTGGTCCGCGCCGCGTCCGCGGTCCCGGTGGCCGCCTCTATCGTCGCCGGCTGCTCGTAGCTGGGTTGGCCATAGGCTTGGAAGCTCTCGACGACCTTGATGCCGCGCGCATCGGTGGTCTGGCGGCGGAACCCGGCCAGATAGTCGATGCGGCTGGTCAATGGCCCGTGCTCCGAATCCTGCACCGTCGTGGTCGGCCTCCCTAGCGCGTCGAAGCCGCTGCGCGTCCCTTTCAACGAGGGGTCGTCGAAATTGATCCAGCCATCCACGTAGGGATTGCGCGGATAGGAGACGAACACGGTGCGCCCCTCTTCGTCGTAGCGCTTGGCGCTCCAACGGGCGGTACCGGCGACATCGGCCGCATCGTGCTCGCTCTCCACGACCGGACGCCACAAGGCGTCGAAGTAACCCGCTTTGACGTGATTGCCCGTGGTGACGGTCTGGCGCCAGTGACCGGGGGCGAGTCCGTACTCGCTTTGCGCGACCGGCTCGAAGGAGACGACCGTCGGATGCCAGGCCACCTCGTCGCCCGCCGGCGGGGTGATCCGGTTGATCCGCCCCATGACGTCATAACCATAAGCGGTGGCGTAGCCGTTCTCGTCGGTGAGCGAGGCCAGCCAACCGTTGCCGTCGACCACCGCGAGCTTCTGAGTACCGTCCTGGAAGCGCACCGTCTGCGGCATGCCACGCTTCCAATCGCTCACCGTGGTGACGAGATCGCGCCCATCCTTGACACTGGCCAGGGTGCCGTCGGGGTTGTAGCCGAGGGTCTGTTGCAGCTTCTCGTAGGCGTAGTCGCGCACGGGTAGCGCGGTGCCGACATCGTAGTCGGTACGCGAAACTATCGCGCCGGTGTTGAGGTTGGTCTGCTTGGCGACCTGACCGATCACCCACTTGGCCTTATCGTTGTAATAGTCGGTCAGATCGGTGCGAGTGGCGCCCAAGGTGTTGGACTGGCCGACACGAGTGACCTGAGCGAACTCGTCGAAGGTCTCGTTATCGCTGTAGAAGCTCACACCATCCTGCAGAACCGAGCCGGAGACCTGCGGACGCTGGCGCTCGGACGAGAAGGAGTCCAGACGCACCTGCGGGCTCAGGCCCATGCGGTCGGCGAAAGCTTGCTGCGGCGCGGCGGCGTTACTCAAGTAGGTGCTGGTCGTGCGGCGGAGCAACGTGCTGCCGGCGTAGGCCTCCACCTGCAACAATTGGCCTTCGTTCTGATCGAAGACCACGCCGTAGGTGTTGACCGTGCGCTCGCCGCCGGGGCCGTTGACGGTCGTGGTCTTGGTGGTCGCGCAGTTGCCGCAGGTGCCTTCCCAGCTACCGACCGGGGTGGTGTAGTCGTAAGTCCAGGTATAGCCAGGCAACCCCGGCCCGGTCACGGACTTTCTGCGCAGGGCTAGAACGTCGAAGCGCGCCGGCACCATGGCCGTGTAGGCGTCGCGCGTGGGTTCGTAGTCCGGTACCGGCCGCGGGCTCATGTCCGGAGGCGACATGCAATCCAGGGGCACGTTCTGGCGCCCGTGGCGGATGGTCTGGAACACGAATTCGCCGCGCGCACCCGAGGGATGGGTGATCGTGGCCGTCCGGGTCTCCGACGTCAGCGCGCGCATCCAGCTGCAGTCCAGCGCCTTATCCTGCAGACGCACCTGTCCACCCGGAATGGTGGGCTCCGGATCGTTGCTATAGAACGGATTACCCCACATCACGCTGAAGTCGATCGCCCAGCGGCTGCTGTCCGGCAAGGTCACCGAGGTCAGCTGCGAGTACGCCGAGTAGCCGTAGCGCCATTCGCGGCCGGTATTGGTGGTCACCTTGGCCACACGGTCGTAACCGCTGACGTTCTCCCAGGTAAAGCTGAGCTGACGACCATCACTGGACGTAATAGTCTGCAGCTGTGCGCCATTCCATTGATAGGCGACCCAGTTCCCGAAACGGTCCTCGATGCGCGTGGGATACAGGCGGATCTCGTCGCGCGGCACCGGTCGCTGCGCAACGGCGCCTTCGGAAGTCACTGGCTTGAGCAGGTCGTCGGAGGTTCGCACTACCATCCAATCGAAACGGTAGCGGGTGCCGTCGGGCGCGTGCGCCATGAAGCCTTCGCCCGCCTGGCCGCTCTGCAGGCTGGGCAGGCAGGACAGGTGCCAATGCTTATTGGTAACCCAGGGATAGACCCCGCCATCGGTGGGACGCGGTCGAGTTTCGGCGGTGGCCAGCAGCAGTTCCTGATCGCCCCCGGGCACGGCCATGCTGTAGCCGCTCCAGTATTCCTCGGGCCGCACGGCCGGTGCACGGCTCGGCGTGGAGCTTTGTATCTTCACCGCCGGTGGGCGCGCACTCTCGACACTGGTGGGAGAAGAACAGCGATTGGCCGTAGCGTTGGTTGCGAACGAGCCCAGCACCCAGCCCTCAGCACTGCTGAATGTGCCGCTGATGTACGGCACATCCCAATCCCAGTCGCCGAACGGACGGCTGCGCGCATCGGTCGCGGCCGCGAAGCGCCGCCCCAGCGCGACCGGTATCGGGAAGTTGCCTGGAATCGATACATCCGTAGTCGCGAAGCTAGTCGCGCCGGTGTACAGGTTGACCGAATCTCCGAACAGCGTCGGCCCCTCGGACTTCACCGTCTGCGCCGACTTGATCAGCTTGTCGTACTCCTCCCATGGCGCCCTTCCCGCGCAGGCCGCACCGCAGGCGAGCGCAAGCAACGTTCCGACCAGATAACGCACGGCTTACTCCTTGTCCCCAGAGTGGATGCGATCGGCGCAGTTGCGGCGATCGCGTGACGCATTGTCGAGTCAGCCGCAACGCGATAGGGCACGGCTCAGCGCAGTGCGCGCACGCCGGAGCGCATCGCGTCGTGAACGTCCGCAAGGCCAAACGCCCCGCCGCAACGCGAACACGGTCTGCCGCATACCGGTCTTACCGTGTGCACGCACCCGCGCCACTTGACGGCTCCCGCGAGTGCGATCCTTTCGGGTAACGCAGCCGTGCTCTGTTGGCGAACGCCGAAACCGGGGCACCATGACCTCTCGGGCCGCAGGCGTCGGCGAAAACAGCCCCGCATTGCGGGGCTCTTGGATCATGAGCCTTCGTGACCGTACTTCCGCCCTGCCGCCCACGACTCGGTGCGCGATCGCCATGCACAACGCGCCAGCAGGCTTCGACATACCGAACTACAAGGCGGGCCCATCCTGAGCGGAATTTACTGCGAGCAAGCGAACGGTTGACGCCCTACTTTGCCTTAGAACCCAAATTCCACTCGATCACCTTCGATCCAAACGAGAACGGCTTGCCTTTCGCGCCGAACGACACACCGCCTTTGAACTTGATTTCTGCGGAACTCCCCTTGAAGTCGACATCCACACCGACACCAAGCCCAGTGCCGAAACTCGCGCCGCTCGAAAATTCGAAAGGCATTTCGAACGGGAGATCCAGCGTCAACGGATTCTTGTTCTCCAAGTAGAGCCCCCCTTGCAGCCCGCCCACCGCGCCCCTCTCGAGCGAAACATCGCCTTCCCAAGAGGTGACCAGGTTTTGGGTGAACGATGCCGCCACCACAGCACCTCCGCTCAGCTCGAACTTGACGCCCACGTTGTCGTTGATGGCGGCCGCTGTAGCTTCCACGGCGCGCACGAACGCACCGTGGCCGGCGATCAAGGGTTTCATGATGGCATCGGAGGCCTCGGCGACGAACCGCTCGCCGCAGTGACCGCCGCCGTTCTCGCAAACGCTATGTTTATCGTTCTCCTCGCTCTGCCGTCCATCGGGGTCGGTGAAGCGATAGGGGTTGTTGTTGCCGTAGCCGTAACGGTTGAAGTTGAAGCCGGTGGCCGTGTCGACCGTCACCGGGTCCACGCTCAGGAAGCGGCCTACGTCCTCGTCGTAGTAACGCTGCTGCATGTACGTAAGACCTGAAGCCCCGTCCATGACATGGCCGGTGTAGCCGACGCCGTCGTAGTTCGGCTTGCCGATCGCGGCACCATAGGGCTCCCAATCGGTACGCTCGACCACAGCGCCCGCGGCGTCGGTCACCGCCACCGGGCTGCCCAACGCATCGGTATGCTGGTAGCGCACCACAGCGGGAACGCCTGGGCTGAAGTCGCTTTCTCGGATCGCCAGCAGCGACTCGCCCAGGTAGTAGTGCTCGAGCGACTTGCGCGGATTTCCCGCCTCGGTATAGATCATCTGCCCGGCCTTGTTGTACATCGACAGGCGACGGACCGTGGCCCAGTCGGCGCTGGCCGACATCACGCGCCGGCCCAGGGCGTCGTAGCGATAGGCTTCCTTTCCGGTTACCCGGCGCAAGCGGTTGCCGTAGTCGAAGACGTAGGCCTGGCCGTTCTTGTTGTCCAGGTTGCCTTGCAGGTCGTAGCCCAGGCCGATCACGCTGGCGCCGCTGGCGTTCTGGATATTCGTCAGCCGGTTGCCCGCATCGTAGTAGTAGCGGTGATCCTTGACGCCGCCCAGCGACCAGGTCTTGAGGTTGTTCAAGGCGTCGTAGGTGTAGCGATGCCAACAGTCGCCGCCGAAGCTGCAGGAGCCGGCCGCGGTCAGGCGGTCCAGGCCGTCGTAGACCATCCAGCGACTGTAGGTGTCGCCGCGGGCCAGGTCGCGTATCTCGACGACGTTGCCTGCGTGGTCGTAGCCGGTTCGCAAATCCAGCACGCCGGTGCTCACGCTGCGTTCCGGCAGCTGGCGCGCGTTCTGGCTCATGGTGTGAACGACGCCGTTGCCGAAGGTGAACTGCGAGATCGCGCCGTTCGGGTAGTAGCGCACGTTGCTGGCGTAGGTCTGCGCCGATGTGGCCACCTGGCGCGGCTGGCCCAGGGCATTAGGTGCGTAGTCGATCACCGCGCCGGTGGGATAGCTGTGCCAGCGCAGCTGACCGTCGGACTGATAACCGTAACCGCTGGACCAGCTGTACCAGCCCGGCTGCGACTGCGCTTCGGCGGTCAGGTGGCGGCGTTTGTCGTAGTGGTAGGTGTTGACGACGATGCCCTGCCCCGCCCCTTCGTTGGACGTGGTCACCGTTTTCGGCAGACCGTCGGCGTAGTACTCCCAGGTTTGGTTGCCGCGCCCGTCGGGGAAGCTCAGCGTCTGCAGACGATCGCGTCCGTCGTAGCTGCGCCCGACCGTGCGGCCGGAGCCGGCCGCCTCGGTGCGATTGCAGGACGAGGGATCGGGCAGGTTCAGGCCAGCGGCGCTCCAGGCGACATTGCCGACCTCGTCGTACTCGATCACGGTCGCGCCGGCTTCCGGATCGAGGGTCTTGCACAGCCGCTGCTGCGAGTCGTAGACCCAACGCCGCGACAGGCCGGCAGGCCCGGTCACCAGCCGGTCCACGCCGACGTTGGAGGTGGCCGAGCGCCTGGAGGCGCCCAGCACGTCGTACGCGACCGCGTGCACCGCGTGCGTACCTACGCCGGCGCCCGACCAAGTGACCTCATAGGGCGCGGCAGTGTCGGTGCCGACGAGTGCGTTGTTCGCGTAGAACTCCACCCGTTGCACGCCGTCCGTGTCCGAGGCGTCGGCCTTGAGCAGGAAGCTCGCCGGTTCCGTGGTGCGGGCACCGTTGGCCGGACTGGTCAGGGCGACGTTGGGCAGGCCGTTGGCGGCGATCCACATGGCCACCGAGTCGGTGTGGTAGCCGCGGGTGTCGAACGCGCGCGCGACCAGGCTGTGGCCGCCGTCGGTGCCGGTCCAATGCAGCTCGTAAGGCGCACTAGTGTCCTGGCCCATCTTGACGCCGTCGATCAGGAACTCGACCCGTTGCACGCCGTCGTCGGGGTCAAAGGCATTGGCGGTGAACGCCACCGCGCTGCCTAGCTGGTAGACATGGTTATTGCCGGGACCGGTCAGCGCCACCGAAGGGGCGCTGTTGTGGGTCGGCACCGCGCTCGCGTCCACGGTCGCCAGGGTCAGGTCGCCGCTCTTGAGGTGGAAGCGCAGCCCACGGGTGTCGATACCGCCTACCGCCGAGCCGTTCTGCCCATTGGCCCACTGGGTCATCAGGCTGCCGTCCGGCAGCGAGTACCAGACCTTCGCGTTCGGCGCGTTCGAGCTCCAGCTGACCGTGGTGTAGCAGGCGTTGGCGCCCCACGGGATCGTGCAGGTCGCAGGCGATGCGGAAATCGAACCGGCATAGACGTCGACCCACACGCCCGAAGTCGACGGCCCGAACCATTCCACTCCCTCCATCAGCATGCGCCACTGGAAGGTGTAACGGCCCGGTGTGTCCGGCGCGCGCACGGTGAAGTGGAACGTGGCCTCTTGCTGCGGCCCGATCGCGCCGGGCACCGCCACCCGCGACAACCCCCAGGTCCAGTTGTCCTGCGGCCCGGCCGATCCGAGTTTGTAACCTTCGCCTGCGGTCCAGGTGGCCGCGCCGGTGTTGCGGAACGTCACCGACACCGGGTAGTACCGACCGGGCTGCATCACGGTCGGCACCGACATGGCCGAAGGATTGGCGTCGCGCTCGGCCGGCGGCTCGATGATGCAGTCGGGATTGTTGAAGTCCGGCACCGGGCAGTCCGCGTGCGCCATCGGCGCTGCGAACAACAGCGCCAGCAGCCAGCCCAAGGGCGCCATTCGTCGCGTGCGCCACGGAGTCGGCGTAGCCGGGCGCGCCGGCAGCAAATTGTCATTCGCCAGCGCCACGCGACACCTCCTTGGCCTTGCCGTAGTTGTCGCGGTCGATCACGGTGCGCACGGCATCCGCCGTGCCCGCTGCGGTGTCGATACGGATCACGCTGTCGTAGCCGGGCTGGTCGAAGGCCTGGAAGGCCTCGACGGTGGCGACGCCGCGAGGGTTCACGGTGCGGCGCTTCAAACCGGACAGGTATTCGATCGTCGTGGTCAGATCGCCGAGCTCGGAGGTCTGTACGCGGCGCACGGGCCGGTCCAGGGCGTCGTAGCGGGTGAGCACGCCGGCCAACGTGGCGTCCGCGTAGCTTTTCCAGCCGCTCGCATATGGATTGATCGGGTACGAGGCGAACTCCACTCGGCCCATCTCGTCGTAACGCTGGGCAGACCAACGGGTGGTGCCCGCGGGATCGTTCAAATCCTGCTCCACCGTCACGACCGGCCGCCTCAACGCATCGTAGTGCGTGGTCTTGCGCGCATTGCCGGTGGTGACCGTCTGCAGCCAGTGTCCGGCCGGCAGCCCATGCTGTGCGGAAGGCGACACCGCGAAGCTTTGCGTGGTCGGCAGCCAATCGACGCTGTCGCCACCGGGATGGGTCAGCGTGGCCAAGCGCCCCATGGCGTCGTGGCTGTAGGCCGTGGTGTAGCCGTTTTCGTCGGTGGTCGAGGTGATCCAACCCGAGTCGTCGACCACAGCCGATTGGCTGGCGCCGGCCGGCGCTTCCGGCGTCGGCGGGTACTGTATCCGCTGCGGCAGGCCGCGCTTCCACTGCGAGAACGAGGTGACGCGGTTCTTGGCGTCGGTGCTGGTCAACAGCGTCCCGTCGGCGGCGTAAGCCAGGGTTTCGAGCAACTGGCCATGGTTGTAAGTGCGCCAGGGCAGCAGGTTCGCGTCCAAGTCCGCTCGCGTGGTTTCCACGCCATCCTGCGTCGACCGCACCACCTGCCCCAGGATCCACCGGCCCGTATCGTCGGCGTACTGGGTGGTTTCGGCCGCCGAGTAGCCCAGCGTGCTGTAGCGGCTGGTCGCCGTAGGCCGTGCAAACCGGTCGAACGAGGCCGTGTCGCGGGTGAAACGCACGCCGTCCTGATCGATCCACGCCTGTTTGAGCGGCCGGTTGCGGCCGCCGGGCCATTCGCCATCGGCATAGAGGCCGAGCTCGGTGGGCGTCAATCCCTGCAACGCCGGATACGGCTGCCCTGCCGGCGTTTCTTGGTAGATCTGCCCGGTGACGCGATACAGCGCCCCGTCCTTCCATACCTCTTCGCCCAGCAACAGGCCGGTGTTCGCGTTCTCCTTGACCCCGTAGTACTGCTTGCGCACGGTGCCGCTGGGTTCGGTGATGAGCACGGTCTTGCGGTCGGAGCACGACGCGGGTGCCGCGTCGCACTCGTAGCGAAACTTGCGTTCGGGCTGCTGGTAGGCGTAGCTCCACGTCCTGGCCGGCACGCCCGCTCCGCTGACCGTGCGCTCGAACACCGACACGACATCGAACAAGCGCGGGATGGCCGAACCGCCCAAGCACACGCCGCCGAACACCGGCGCTTCGGTCACGTAGGTCAAGTGGTGGCGGGTGGGCCGGGCTTTGTAGTCGTAGCGCGCGCCCGACGGCGTCACCACGCTGGCCGCGAACACTTCGTTGCCGTTGAACAGGTCCGGTTCGGGACCGAGCTGGCCGCAATCCAATTCGTCCGTGCGCCAGCCGTCGTCCGCCATCGGCACGGACTCGGCGTAGCCCAACCGGTCCAGGGTGTAGTTCCAGGCACTGCCATCGGGCAAGGTCACGCTTTTGAGCACATGGTCGCTCTTGTCGCTCGCGGGCGCGGCCACCTGCTGATAGCCGTAGAGCCAGATTCTGCCGCCGGCCGTGGCCTGGATCACCCGGCCGCGCGCGTCGTGGGCCAGGTCGATCTGGCGGCCGTCGTTGCTGCGGATGCGCAGCAGCTTGGCGCCGTCGTAGTCGTAGGCCACCCAGTTGCCGAAGCGGTCTTCCACCCTGGTCGCGAGCAGGCGGACCTGGCTGCGCAAGAGCTTCGGCCCTAACGGCGGACTGGCATAGCGCGGGTAATCGCAACCCAGTTCGCAGGGCGGCGCATAGGGGTTCGCCACGGCCTGATGCACCGGCTCGTACGGCAGCGCGGCCACATGATTGAAGTAGTACTTGTTGCCCTGGGTGTCGAGTCCGAGGAAGCCCTCGCCATTATCGGCGGGGATGCAGGAGAACGCCCAGCCCTCCTGGGTACTCCAGGTGTGCGCGGCGGAAGGCCCGTTCGGATTGCCGGCATGCCTAACCAGCAGCGTCTGCTCGCCGCCGTCCACGTGCAGGCTGTAGCCGTGCCAGAACAGGCGCGGCTCGAAGTAAACGTAATACGCGCCCTGGGCCTGGGCCGAATCTCCCTGGGGCTCGACCATGTGCGCGTAATAGGCCGGTGCGTTGGCCAGCAGGCCCGACGCGCTGCCGCAGCGCTCACCGAACTGCATGGTCCAGCCCTTGCTGGCGGTGAAGATGCCCGACAGATACGGAACATCCAGATCCCAATCGTCGAAGGCGCGCGGGCCGTTGCGGGCTTGCCGATCGAGCTTCCAACTGCGCGCCAGCCGCACCGGCAGCGCCGAATTGCCCGGAACATCGATGTCGACGGTGTTAAACTGCAGTCGTCCGTCGTAGAGCGAAAGCTTCTCGCCCGACGCGCTGTCGACTTGCAGGGCTACGATGTCCGTGGCCGATTTGACCCGCTTCTCGTATTCCTGGCGATAGTCGACGGCCATCGCCGGCAGCGAGGCCAGCGCGATCGCGAACAAGAGCGCAACGCCACGCCCATAGGACCACCATCGCCGCCGAAGCGTGCGCACAGGACAAGCGGCGACGATCGCCGGCCGCAAGATCGGCACTGGTCTTGCTTTCATTGGATTCCCCCGAACCTCGCCCTTGCCTTCGGCGGAGCGCGTGATGCCGCCCTACCGCAAACCGGCTGCGATCGCGCGAATGCGACGATCGAGGGGGATTATCGAGTCAGCCGCGCTGCGTAAGAGCCCGGTTGGGCGCAGCTCGCGCACGCTCAAGCGCAGGCGCCGACGGCCTGAAACGTCTTATCGCAGATCAGGCACGCCTCGCCGCAGCAGCGCGCATGAAGCAAGAAGAAGGCGCCCATCGGGCGCCCTCTTCCGCAACTTCAAACTAGAACCGCGCCTCAGCCCACCCACACCCGCGCATTGCGGAACATGCGCATCCACGGCGAGTCGCCGCTCCAGTCGCGCGGCGCCCAGCTCAGGTTGGCGCTGCGCAGGGTGCGTTCGGGATGCGGCATCAGGATGGTCGCGCGGCCGTCGCGCGAGGTCAGGCCGGCGATGCCGTCGGGCGAACCGTTCGGATTGAGCGGATAACGCTCGGCGATGCGGCCTTCGCCGTCTATGTAGCGCAGCGAGATGTCCGCGGCGCTCTGGTCGAGGTTGTTGTCGAAGCTGGCGCGGCCTTCGCCGTGCGCGACCGACACCGGGATGCGCGAGCCGGCCATGCCGCGGAAGAACAGCGACGGCGACTCGGCGACTTCGAGCAGGCCCAGGCGCGCCTCGAACTGTTCGCTGCGGTTGCGCAGGAAACGCGGCCAATGCTCGGCGCCCGGGATGATGGGCTTGAGCTGGGCCAGCATCTGGCAGCCGTTGCACACGCCCAGCGAGAAACTGTCCTCGCGCGCGAAGAAGGCCGCGAAGGCATCGCGCAGGGCGCTGCGCTCGAGCACGCTGGTGGCCCAGCCGCGGCCCGCGCCGAGCACGTCGCCGTAGCTGAAACCGCCGCAGGCGGCGAAGCCCTTGTAGTCCTGCAGCGAGACGCGGCCGGCGATCAGGTCGCTCATGTGCACGTCGAAGGCTTCGAAGCCGGCGCGGTCGAACGCCGCCGCCATCTCGATCTGGCCGTTGACGCCCTGCTCGCGCAGGATCGCGACCTTGGGCCGCGCGCCCAGGTTCACGAACGGCGCGGCGACGTCGTCGGCCGGATCGAACGTGAGCTTGGGCTTCAGACCCGGCGCGGCGAAGTCGCGCGCGATCGCACGCTCCTCGTCGGCGCAGTCGGGGTTGTCGCGCAGCTTCTGCATCGCATGGCTGACCGACCACCAGGCGTCGAACAGTTCCTCCCAGCGCCATTCGGCCAGGGTCGCACCGTCCTCGCGCACGCGGATCGCGGCGGTCGCGCCCTCGACCCGGCTCAGCACCGGCTTGGCGATGCGCTGCGCGCAATCGATCAGGCCATGGCGTGCGACCAGGTCGGCGAATTCGGCGCGGTCCTCGTCGGCGATCTGCACGATGGCGCCGAGTTCCTCGTTGAACAGCGTGCGGAACGGATCCTCGCCCCAGCCGTCGAGGCTGATGTCCAGGCCCAGGCGCGAGCAGAACGCCATTTCGCTGAGCGCGGCGAAGGCGCCGCCGTCGCTGCGGTCGTGGTAGGCCAGCAGCAGGCCGGCCTCGCGCGCATCGCGGATCAGCTCGAAGAAATCGCGCAGGCGCTGCGGGTGATCCAGGTCGGGCACGCCCAGATCGTCGCGGTCGCCGTCGGCGGACTGCGCGGCGAACGCGGGCAAACCGCCGGCATCGGCGGCATGCGTTGCCTGCGGATGGCATTGCGCGAGCACCGAACCGCCCAGGCGCTGCTTACCGGCGCCCAGGCCGATCAGCCACAACTCGCTCTCGGCCTCGCGCGCGAGCAGCGGAGTGAGTTGCTGGCGCACGTCGACCACCGGCGCGAACGCGCTGACGATCAGCGACACCGGCGACACCGACTTGTGGGCGACGCCCTGGTCCTGCCACTGCGCCTGCATCGACAGCGAGTCCTTGCCGACCGGAATGCTCAGCTCCAACTCCGGACACAGCTCCAGGCCCACGGCCTTGACCGCGTCGAACAGCAACGCGTCTTCGCCGGCGTGCCCGGCAGCGGCCATCCAGTTGGCCGACAGCTTGATCCGGTTCAGCGATTCCACCGGCGCGGCGCAAAGGTTGGTGATCGCCTCGCCCACCGCCATGCGCGCGGCGGCGGCGGCGTCCAGCAGGGCCAGCGGCGTGCGTTCGCCGATCGCCATCGCTTCGCCGACATAGCCGTCGAAGCCCGACAAGGTGAGCGCGCAATCGGCCAGCGGCAGCTGCCAGGGGCCGATCATCTGATCGCGCGCGGTCAGGCCGCCGACGCTGCGGTCGCCGATGGTGACCAGGAACTGCTTGGACGCGACGGTCGGATGCGCGAGCACGCGCAGCGCGGCCTGACGCAGGTCCAGGCCGTTCCAGTTCAGCGCCGGCCACGGCGCGGCCGGCGGCCGGCGGGTGTCGCGGTGCATCTTGGGCGGCTTGCCGAACAGCAGGTCCATCGGCAGGTCGATGGGCCAATCGGCATTCGCGTCTGCGTCGGCGCCATACACCGATTCGACGGTGGCGCCGTAGCCCACCACCAGGCGTTCCTCGGCGGTGGCGTAGCCGACCACCGCGAACGGGCAGCGCTCGCGCTCGCAGATCGCGGCGAAGTCTTCGACGCGGTCGGCCGGCAGGCCGAGCACGTAGCGCTCCTGCGATTCGTTGCACCACAGCTGCATCGGCGACAGCGAGGGATCGTCGCTGGGCACGCGTGCCAGGTCGATCACGCCGCCCAGGCTGGAGTCGTGCAACAGCTCCGGAATCGCGTTGGACAAACCGCCGGCGCCGACGTCGTGGGCGCTGTCGATCGGGTTGTCCGCGCCGAGCGCGACGCAACGGTCGATCACTTCCTGGCAGCGGCGCTCCATTTCCGGGTTGTCGCGCTGCACGCTGGCGAAATCGAGATCTTCGGCGCTGTCGCCGGAGGCGACCGAACTGGCGGCGCCGCCGCCCAGGCCGATCAGCATCGCCGGACCGCCCAGCACGATCACCGCATGCCCGGGCTTGAGGCCGAGCTTGGCGACCTGGATGCGGTCCATCGCGCCGAGACCGCCGGCCAGCATGATCGGCTTGTCGTAGGCGCGCGCGTGGCCGCCCTCGGACAGTTCGAAGCTGCGGAAATAACCGACCAGGTTGGGACGGCCGAATTCGTTGTTGAACGCGGCCGCGCCGATCGGGCCGTCCAGCATGATCTCCAGCGCCGGCGCCATGCGCGGATTGAGCGCGCGCTCGCCTTCCCAGGGCTGCGGCAGGGTCGGAATGCGCAGGTGCGAGACGCTGAAACCGCACAGGCCGGCCTTGGGACGGCCGCCGCGGCCGGTCGCGCCCTCGTCGCGGATTTCGCCGCCGTTGCCGGTGCTGGCGCCCGGGAACGGCGCGATCGCGGTCGGGTGGTTATGCGTTTCGACCTTGATGCAGAACGCCGATGGCGTTTCGGCTTCGGCCAGGTACGCGTGGCTGCCGGGCTGCGGACGGAAACGCCGGCTCGGATAGCCCTCGACCACCGCCGCGTTGTCGCTGTACGCCGAGAGGGTGTTTTCCGGCGTCTGCGCGTGGGTGTGCTTGATCATCTTGAACAGCGAGATCGGCCCACCGTTCACCTGCATGTCGCGACCGTCGATGGTCCAGGACGCGTTGAAGATCTTATGCCGGCAATGCTCGGAGTTGGCCTGCGCGAACATCATCAGTTCGACGTCGGACGGCGCGCGGCCGAGCGCGGCGTAGCGCTCGCGCAGATAAGCGATCTCGTCCTCGGCCAGCGCCAGGCCCAGGCGCACGTTGGCGTTCTCCAGCGCGTCGACCGGGATGCGTTCCAGCTCGCCGCGCTCGGGCACCGCGAACAGCGCCGCGGCGTCGTCGCGCGCATCCAGCAGCGACTGCGTCATCGGATCGTGCAGGGCCTTGGCCAGCGCGCCCTGGCGGGCGGCGTCGGCCGGCCAGCCGGCCAAGTCGTAGCGGGTGCCGCGCTCCACGCGCGCGACCGGTTGCCCGGCGCCGCGCAGCAGTTCGGTGGCCTTGCTGGCCCAGGGCGACAGCGTGCCCAGGCGCGGGGTCACGTAGCGGGAAACCGCGCCCGGCTCGCGCGCGGCGGCGTCGGGTTCGGCCTGCAGGATGCGGCGCAGGGTGTCGCCGTCCGGCTGCGCGTCGGCATCGGGCCGGACCCAGTACACGGGCCAGGCGTCGATCAGGCGGACTTCGGGATGGATGGCTTGCAGGCGGGCTTGGAGCCGTTCGCGGCGGAACGGAGACAGGGCCGAAAGGCCCTCGAGGACGATCATGTCCGGGGAACCGTGCAACGTCGGGCCCGGTATTGTATCCAAGCGCCCCGCTCCGCGCCGTTTTCGCCGTTCACGACCGGCCGGACGGGGCCGGGCGCGGCCGGGTGGGCGCCCGAAACCACAGGTCTTGCCCTGCTCCCGCCTGGCTCGCAGCCCACCCCGGTGCGCGCCAACGTCCGAACCCAGACCCCGCTGGCGACGCAGTTCGGCTTGGCGACCGCCCCGAAAACGACGATGCCGCCTCGCGGCGGCATCGGGTTACGGCGTGTCCGGCCGTGTGGCCGGACGGCGACGCTCAGGCGCCGCCGGCGGTGGTCGCGGCGGGCACGGCGTCGACCGGACCGGTCGCGGCCGGCTTGGCGTTGCCGTCGGCGGCCAGCTTGTCCAGGCTCTCGCGCAGCGCGGCCGGCGGCACGTAGCCGCCCAGCTGGGTGCCGTCGGCGGCCAGGATCATCGGCGTGCCGGTCAGGCCCACGCGCTGGCCGACGTCGTACTGCTGGGTGATGGAGTTCTTGCAGTTCTTGTTCGGCACCGCGTGATCGGCCTTGGCGTCGGTCAGGGCCTTGCGGCGGTCGGGCGCGCACCACACCGAGACCATCTTGTTGAAATCCTGGCTGCCGATGCCGGCGCGCGGGAACGCGAGGTATTCGATCGCGATGCCCTGGCGGTTGTACTCGGCGATCTCGCTGTGCAGCTTGCGGCAGTAGCCGCATTCGACGTCGGTGAACACCGACACCGTGTACTTGGGATTGGCCGGCGCGAACACGATGCGCTCGCTGGCCGGGATCGCCTTCAGGGCCTCTTTGCGCATGCCGGCCAGGGCGACTTCGCTGAGGTTCTTCTTGGCGGCGGTGTCGAACAGCGCGCCGCCGGGGCCCGGCAGGAACAGGTAACGGCCGTCGTCGCTGACATAGACCACCTGGCCGGCGACGATCGCCTCGCGGAAGCCCGGCATCGGCGCGGCGCCGACGCGCTCGACGGTCACGCGCGAATTGAGCACGCGGATCGCCTCGATCGCGCGCGCGTCCGGCGTACCGGCGGCGGCCTTGGCCTCGGCCGGCTTGGCGCTGGCGGCCGCCTGGGTCTTGGCGGCATCGGCGGCGGGCTTGGGGGCCTCGGCGCAGGCCGACAGGCTGAGCGCTCCGAGCACAGCGAATAAGGCGTACTTCATCGATCGGGTCCTTGTCTGGTTCACCGGGCGTTGGACCGCGCGGGGAAGGTGTGGTTCAACGATTGTCGCACGGGGCGCGCAAAGGGGTCGGCCCGCCCCGCCGGACCGGCCTCTGCGAGCGCGACGGGGTTGGCGGTTTGGGAACGGGGAAACACGGAAACGGGGGCTGGGGGCGGCCGTCGGGCGTTGAGCGGGGTTTAGGCTGGCGCCTTGAGGCGTCGGGGGCGCTGGCAGGCCGGGCGTTCGAGCACGCCAGGCGGCAGTGCCTCGCTTCGATAGAAGGCACCGCACTCGGAGTAGCGCTTCCGGCCCGGCGCAGCGCGCCTGGCGTTCGAGCACGCCAGGCGGCAGTGCCTCGTTTCGATAGAAGGCACCGCACTCGGAGTAGCGCTTCCGGCCCGGCGCAGCGCGCCTGGCGTTCGAGCACGCCAGGCGGGCAGTGCCTCGCTTCGATAGCAGGCACCGCACTCGGAGTAGCGCTTCCGGCCCGGCGCAGCGCGCCGGGCGTTCGAGCACGCCAGGCGGGCAGTGCCTCGCTTCGATAGAAGGCACCGCACTCGGAGTAGCGCTTCCGGCCCGGCGCAGCGCGCCGGGCGTTCGAGCACGCCAGGCGGCAGTGCCGCCTGAGCGGCGTGCTCTCACCCACGCGGATGGTGCTTGGCGTGCAGTTGCTTGAGCTGCTCGCGCGCGACCAGGGTGTAGATCTGGGTGGTCGACAGCGAGCTGTGGCCCAGCAGCATCTGCAGCGCGCGCAGGTCGGCGCCATGATTGAGCAGATGCGTGGCGAAGCTGTGGCGCAGGCCGTGCGGGCTGATCCGGGCCGGGTCGATGCCGGCGACGGCGGCGTAGCGCTTCACCAGCAGCCAGAACTGCTGGCGGGTCGGCGCTTCGCCGCTTTGTGCCAGGAACAGCGGCGCCAGCGCGCGTTTGCCGGCCAACACCGGCCGAGCCTGGGCCAGGTAACGCTCCAGCCAGTGCTGCGCCTCTTCGCCCAGCGGCACCAGCCGCTCCTTGCCGCCTTTGCCGCTCACGCGCAGCACGCCCTGACGCAGGTTGACCGCGGTGGCGGTCAGGTTGACCAACTCGCTCACGCGCAGGCCGGCGGCGTACATCAGCTCCAGCATGGCGCGGTCGCGCAGACCCAACGGCGTCTCGATCTCAGGCGCATGCAGCAGCGCCTCGATCTGGCTCTCGGCCAGGGCCTTGGGCAGCGAGCGCGGCAAGCGCGGCGGTTCGAGCAAGGCGGTGGGATCGTCGCTGCGCTCGCCGCGCCGCAGGCGCAGCGCATAGAACGCACGCAGGGCCGACAGCAGGCGCGCGTTGCTGCGCGGCGAATAGCCCTCCTGGGTACGCCAGGCCAGGTAGTCGAACAGCGTCGCGCGGTCGGCGCCGGTCAAACCTCCCTTGCGCCCGTCCAGCCAGCGCGCCAGCCCGGCCAGATCGCGGCGATAGCTGTCCAGGGTCTGCTGCGCCAGGCCGCTTTCGGCCCAGATCGCGTCGAGAAACGCTTGAATCGCGGCCTCGTCCGCATCGGGCAGCGGCGGCAGCGACATGGCCAGGCTACGGCGCTCGGCCGGCGTGGTTTTACGGGATTTCGACGACGTCATCGCGGCAGCGTCCCTCAGCCACGGGCGCCCGCGCAAGCCCGATGCCTTCGACCGACGCGCTACGAGCGCGAGCGCATGACCGTTATCCTGTAGCGATGAACACCGAACGCGCCACCGCGAACACGCCCGCCCGCCCCGCCACCCTGCTGCCGTGGCGCTTGTTCGCGCTGTTCTACGATTTCTGGCCGGTGCTGGCGCTGTGGATGCTGGCCTCGGCGGCGTTCTCGCTCGGCTACACGGTGTCCGGCCACGACGTACACGAGAACATCGCACCGTTCAGCGCCTTGCAGTGGGCGCTATGGCTGGTGTGCTGGCTGCTCACCGGCGTCTACGCCACCCTGAGCTGGCGCCGCGGCGGCCAGACCCTGGGCATGCGCCCCTGGCGCCTGCGCCTGATCGGCACCGACGGCGGCGCACCCGCCTGGAAACCGCTGCTGATCCGCTACCTCGTCGGCACCGCCTCGCTACTGCTCGCCGGCCTGGGCTTCTGGTGGGCCTGGCTGGACCGCGACCGCCTAACCTGGCACGACCGCGCCAGCGGAACGCGCTTGGTGCGCGAGCCGAAACGCACCTGAGGCCGTTGAGCGAAAGCAGCGACGCCGCGCCGCCCTCCAAATTCACAACGAAGCACTCGGTTGCGACGCAAGCCGTTGCCGTTGCCGTTGCCGTTGCCGTTGCCGTTGCCGTTGCCGTTGAGTTTGCTCCGGCATTGAAGTCCATTGATCCGAAGCCACACGACCATTCCCAGACCCGAAGGGCGGCGCGCAGGACGCGCGCCGTTTTTCGATAAGACAGGGATGTCTTATCGAAAAATCCCGGCGCCAGAACCGAAACCACACGGGAGCTTCTGGCTCAGACCCTTCTCTTTGGTTACTTTCTCTTGGGTCAGCAAGAGAAAGTGACCCGCATGCGCAGCAGGCGGAAGCTTTTGACCTTCGGCCAGAAACAGCGAAGCAACAGCAAAAGCAAATCCTCCCCAACCCTCCTTTGTCAAAGGAGGGAGCTAAGAGCGCAACATCGGCACATGGGATCGAACGGAACCGGATAGACGCGGTCGCCGGGATTCGCGGTCGCGGCTCACGCCGCTCCTACAGAGAGCGTCGGCAAGAGAAAGTGACCCACATGCGCAGCAGGCGGAAGCCTTTGACCTTCGGTCAGAAGCAGCAAAGCAACGGCCAAAGCAAATCCTCCCCAGCCCGCCCGGCCAACAGGCACAGCCTGTTGTCGTTCACCCGTGCACGAACCTGCGGTTCGTAAACGCACGGCTTCACCCTTTGTCAAAGGAGGGGGCTAAAAGCGCAACACCGGGATTTGGAGGCCATCGGAACCGGATAGGCTCGATAGCCGGGATTCGCGGTCGCGGCTCACGCCGCTCCTACAGAGAGCGCCGGCAAGAGAAAGTGACCCGACTGCGCAGCAGGCAAAAGTCACGCGCCTTTGGAATACGGCAGCAAAACGCCCCTTCAACCCAAGGAGCCATGCCAACGAAACCCGCGCTACCCCGAGCGCTTCTTAAACAAGAACGCCGACACCCCGACCATGATCACCGTCGGCATCAGATAAGCCAGGCGGAAATCGAACTTGTACACACTGGCCAACTTCACGAACTGCGTCTGCAGCAGCCAGAAACCCAGCGCGAACACGATGCCGATGAACAAACGCTTGCCCATGCCGCCGCTGCGCAACGCACCGAACGCGAACGGAATCGCCGCCAGGCACAGCGCGAGCACGTTGATCGGATAGAACCAGCGGCCCCAGTAATGCTCCTTGAACTCGCTCGCATCCAGACCGTTGCGCTCGCGGTAATCGATCGCCGCCGACAGCGCCGTCGAACTCAGATAACGCGGACGCTCCGAACCGGCCATCAACGCCGCGCCGTCCAGCTTGGACTCCCAGCGCTCCTGCGCCACATGCGTCTGCGTCACCGACTTGGCGTCGAAACGGGTGCGGGTGACGTCGCGCAGCACCCAACCGCCGGGGCGGTGCTCGGCGATGTGCGCGATCGCCGCCGACTTCAGGCGGCCGTCCTCGGCGAATTCGTAGAAGAACACGTCGCGCAGTTCCAGCCAGGTGTCCGTGCCGTTGCTGCGGTCCTGACCGCCGCCGGCGTTGAGGATGAAATCGCCCTCGCGCGCCCACAGCCCCGAGTACTGCGCCACGATCATGTTCTTGGACTTGGCCGAGGCCTTGAGCGCCTCGGCGCTGCGCTGCGCCCACGGCGACAGGGTCTCGCCGTTGACCACCATCAGCAGGGTCAGGGTCGCCAGCGAACCGGCCACCGCCAAGCTGAGGCGACGGCGCGACAGACCGACCGCGCGCAACGCGGTCAGCTCGGAGGTCGCCGCCAGCTGGCCCAGCGCCATCAGGGCGCCGATCACCGCCGACGTCGGGAACAGCGTGTAGGCGCGGCGCGGAATGGTGTAGACCATGTAGGTCAGCGCCTGGGTGAGGCCGTAGTTGCCCTTGCCGACGTCGCTGAGCTCGCTGCTGACGAAGCCCAGCATCACGTCCAGGCCGATCATCACCGTCCAGGTCAGCAGCACCGTGCCCAGCACGACGCGGCCGACGTAGAGGTCGTGGATCTTCGGAAACGGCTTCATGCCAGCGCCTTCGCGCGGCCCAGACGGCCGTCACCGAAATACAGCCACAAGGCCAGCGCCAGCATCGGCAGCACCAGCCACCACAGCCCCAGGCTCAGCGAAATCTTGCCGGTTTCCAGCCAGCCTGTGCCTGCGATCATCAGATTCACACCGATCAGATACGCCAGGAAGCCCATCAAAATGCGCCCGTAACGTGCCTGGCGCGGCATGCTGCGCGCCAAGGGCACCGCCATCAGGGCGAAGGCGAAGGTCAGCAGCACCGGCGCCAGGCGGTAGTGCAGCTGCGCGCCGGCCTCGCGGCGCGGGTCGCCCAGCAGGGCCGGCGTCGACATCAGCTCGGGATTGTTGGGGTCGTACTTGGTCTCGCCGGCGGGCAGCAGCAGCTCGTTGCTGGCGTAATGCATCATGCGGAAATCCAGGCCGTTGTCGCGCGGGCCCTCGACCTGGAAGCCCTTGTTGAGGGTCAGATAGCGGTTGCCCTGCTCGTCGACCTTGAGTACGCCGTCGTTGGAGGTGGTGATCTCGCGCCGGTCCTCGCCCTGGCGGTAGACGAACACGCGCTGGAAGCGGCTGCCGTCGTTGGACATCGCGCCGACGTAGATCACCCCGCCCTTGCCGCCCGGCAGCTCGGTGAAGCTGCCCGGCTCCAGGCCGGCCACGATCAGGTTGCGGTTGGCCTCGCTGATCATCTGCTTGGACAGGCGCTCGGCCCAGGGCCCCAGCCACAGCGAGCAGGCGCCCACCACCAGCACGATCGGCAGCACCAGCATCAGCAGGGGCTTGAGCAGGCGGCGCGGGCCGACGCCGATCGAGGCGATCACCGGCATCTCCGAATCGCGGTACAGCCGGCCCACGCCCAGCATCAGGCCCAGCATCAGCGCCAGCGGCAGGATCAGCGGCAGCCACTTCAGCAGCACCAGTCCCAGCTGGGCCAGCATCATCCCGGCCGGCACCCGGCCGCGGGCGATATCGCCCAGCACGTCGGTGAACGCCCCGCCCACGGCGACGATCAGCAGGACCACCAGGGTCGCGAAGGTGGCCTGGGTGAATTCGCTCAGCAAATAGCGGTCAAGCTTGGGCATTGGGCTTCGGCATCGGGGCGGGCTTGCGTTAAACTCGGGGGTTCGTTCGACGGCGTGGGACGGCTGCGGCAGGCGCGATGCGCGCCGACACCGGCAAGTCCAGCCCACCGGAAGCCGCCCGATTGTACGGAACTCACTTCCTTTAGCTGCACTTCTACTCTGGGAATCTGTTGGATGACCCTCGAATTCGACCTGAACCGCGATGCGCCCGCCGCCGCCAAGACCGATTGCATCGTGGTCGGCGCCTATGCCGACAAGACCCTGACCGCGGCCGCGCAGGCCCTGGACAGCGCCAGCGGCGGCCGCCTGAGCGCCCTGCTGGAGCGCGGCGACGTCAGCGGCAAGACCGGCAAGACCACCCTGCTGCACGACCTGGCCGGCGTCGCCGCGCCGCGCGTGCTGGTGGTGGGCCTGGGCGAAGCCGGCAAGTTCGGCGTGCCGCAGTACCTCAAGGCCGCCGGCGACGCCGCGCGCGCGCTCAAGGCCGGCCCGGTCGAACACGCGGTCTTCACGCTGTCCGACGAGCCGGTCGCCGGCCGCGACGCCGCCTGGGCGATCCGCCAGGCCGCGATCGCCGCCGATCACGCCTGCTACCGCTACACCGCCACGCTGGGCAAGAAGAAAGACGAGCCCGGCCTGCGCAAGCTGTCCATCAACGGCACCGACGCCACCGCGCTGGCTCAGGGCCAGGCGATCGCCGCCGGTGTCGCGTTCGCGCGCGAGCTGGGCAACCTGCCGCCCAACGTGTGCAACCCGGCCTACCTGGCCGAGCAGGCGCAGACCTTCGCCGCGCGCTTCCCCACCACCAGCTGCGAGGTGCTAGAGCGCGCGCAGATGCAGGAACTGGGCATGGGCTCGCTGCTCGCGGTCGCGCGCGGCTCGGCCAATCCGCCCAAGCTCATCGTGCTCAGGTACAACAACGGCGGCGACGCCAAGCCCTATGTGATGGTCGGCAAGGGCATCACCTTCGACACCGGCGGCATCAACCTGAAGGTGCAGGGCGGCATCGAGGAAATGAAGTTCGACATGTGCGGCGCGGCCACCGTGATGGGCACCTTCGTGTCCGCGGTGGGCATGCAGCTGCCGATCAACTTGGTGGTGGTGGTGCCGGCGGTGGAGAACATGCCCGACGCCGACGCCTACCGCCCCTCCGACGTGCTGACCAGCATGTCCGGCAAGACCATCGAGGTCGGCAACACCGACGCCGAAGGCCGCCTGATCCTGTGCGACGCGCTGACCTATGCGCAGCGCTTCGAGCCGCAGGCCCTGCTCGACGTGGCAACCCTGACCGGCGCCTGCGTGGTCGCGCTGGGCAAGTACGCCAGCGGCCTGATGAGCAAGGACGACGACCTGGCCGCCGAGCTGCTGAGCGCCGGCGAGCAGGTGTTCGACCGCGCCTGGCGCCTGCCGCTGTGGGACGAGTACCAGACCCAGCTCGAGTCGACCTTCGCCGACGTCTACAACATCGGCGGCCGCTGGGCCGGCGCGATCACTGCCGGCTGCTTCCTGGCCCGCTTCACCGAAGGCCAGCGCTGGGCGCACCTGGACATCGCCGGCGTGGCCAACGACGAAGGCAAGCGCGGCCTGGCCACCGGCCGTCCGGTCGGCATGCTGAGCCAGTGGCTGCTCGAGCGCGCGGGCTGAGCCCGGCGGGCCGCATCGGATGCCGCGCGCCGACTTCTATCTGATCACCACCGCGCGGTTCCGCGAGGAGCCGCTGCGGCTGGTGGGCGAACTGGCGCGCAAGGCCGTCGACGCCGGCCTGCCGACGCTGATCCTGGCCCGCGACGCGGCCCAGGCCGAGGCCCTGGACGATCTGCTGTGGGACATGGGCGACGACGTCTTCATCCCGCACCAGATCGCCGGCGCCGACGTCGACGAGGACGAGGCCGACGTGCTGATCAGCGCGCCCGGCACCGACGCGGCGATGCGCGCGCTGGTGATCAACCTGCGCGACGACGCGGTCCGGGACGGGTTCGAGCGCGTACTGGAAGTGGTGCCCGCCGACGCCGAGGCGCGCGGCCCATTGCGCGAGCGTTGGAAGCAGTATCAGTCGCGCGGGTTGGAGTTGAAGAAGCACGATATGTAACGGGCGGATTCGAAGCCCGGGAAGGCAGCGGCCGGCGCCAGTCCCGATCCGTCATCCCCGCGACATCGGGGGTCCAGGGCTTCATCCAGGCATGACGCTCAAGTCTCTGGATTCCCGCTTTCGCGGGAATGACGAGCCAAAGCGAATAGGCACGATGCCGAAGTCGCCGGATTCCCGCCTGTGCGGGAATGACGGGCAAAGACCCGAATCGGCAGCGTCGCGCCCTCAGATCCAAGTTCCGTTCCACGCCCCGCAATCCAATTCCGAATCACGAGTCTTTATGTCCCTCGCCTCCAGCTACGACCCCAAGCAGTTCGAAGCCCGCCTGTACGCGCAATGGGAGAGCAGCGGCGTGTTCCAGCCGCGCGGCGACGGTCCGTCCTACGCGATCCTGCTGCCGCCGCCCAACGTGACCGGCACCCTGCACATGGGCCACGCCTTCCAGCACACCCTGCAGGACGCGCTGATCCGCTATCACCGCATGCGCGGTTATCGCACGCTGTGGCAGATGGGCACCGACCACGCCGGCATCGCGACGGAGATGGTGGTGGGCCGCAACCTCGCCCTCGAAGGCAAGGGCGAAACCCGCGACTCGCTGGGCCGCGACAAGTTCATCGAAAAGGTCTGGGAGTGGAAGCAGCACTCCGGCGACACCATCGAACGCCAGATGCGCCGCCTCGGCGCCAGCGGCGACTGGTCGCGCAGCGTGTTCACCATGGACCCGATGGCCTCGGAGGCGATCACCGAAGCCTTCGTGCGCCTGCACGAGAAGGGGTTGATCTATCGCGGCCAGCGCCTGGTCAACTGGGATCCGGTGCTGAAGACCGCGATCTCCGACCTGGAGGTGGCCAACGAGGAAGAGAACGGCCACATGTGGTCGATCCGCTACCCGCTGGCCGACGGCGCGAGCTACGAATACGTCGAACGCGACGACGACGGCAACGAAACCCTGCGCGAGACCCGCGACTACGTCGTGGTCGCCACCACCCGCCCGGAAACCATGCTGGGCGACACCGCGGTGATGGTGCACCCCGACGACGAACGCTACACCGCCATCCACGGCAAGTTCGTCGATCTGCCGCTGACCGGCCGCCGCATTCCCGTCATCACCGACAGCTACGTCGACCGCGCCTTCGGCACCGGCGTGGTCAAGGTCACGCCCGCGCACGACGCCAACGACTACGCGGTGGGTCAGCGTCATTCGCTGCTGTCGATCAACATCTTCGCGCCCAACGCGTCGGTCTGGACCGATACGGGCCCGGTCGCGCTCAAGCACGTGCTGTCGTCCGCGGATCCGAACTTCACCAAGATCGATCTGGACAACCGCACGCCGCAGCAGACCCAGTACATGGACGATTTCGCCTTGTTCACCGAACAGGGCATGACGGCGATCGTCGAGAAGTACATTCCGGCCGCGTATCGCGGCCTGGACCGCTTCGACGCGCGCAAGATGATCGTCGCGGATCTGGATGTCGCGGAGCTGCTGGTCGAGGTCAAACCGCATCGCCTGCAGGTGCCGCGCGGCGACCGCAGCGGCCAGGTGATCGAGCCGTACCTGACCGACCAGTGGTTCGTGAAGATGGACAGCCTGGCGCAGCGCGGGCTCGAACTGGTCGAATCCGGCGAGGTGAAGTTCGTTCCGTCGAACTGGATCAACACCTACCGCCACTGGCTGGAGAACATCCAGGACTGGACGATTTCGCGTCAGCTTTGGTGGGGCCACCGCATTCCGGCCTGGACCGTCCGCAGCGGCGAAACGGATTTCACGCCGCTGCTCGGCGGAGAAATCGTCGCCCGGACGGAAGCCGAGGCCGTGGTCGCCGCACACGCCAAGTTGCTGGCCGCGCTGGGCAGCGACAACTACGACAAGGTCAAGGACCGCATCGAACTGGTGCAAGACCCGGACGTACTGGAAACCTGGTTCTCCTCGGCCATGTTCCCGTTCAGCACGCAGGGCTGGCCGAACGAAGACAAGATGGGCGAGCTCGGCTTCGACGTCGCGCTGCCGACCAGCGTGCTGGTGACCGGCTTCGACATCATCTTCTTCTGGGTCGCGCGCATGATCATGATGACCGACGAGCTGGTCGGCCGCGTGCCGTTCCGCGACGTCTACATCACCGGTCTGGTCCGCGACAAGGACGGCCAGAAGATGTCCAAGTCGAAGGGCAACATCCTCGACCCGCTGGACATCATCGACGGCATCACGCTCGATGCGCTGGTCGCCAAGCGCACCACCGGCCTGATGAAGCCGCAGGACGCACCCAAGATCGAGAAGGCCACGCGCAAGGAATTCCCCGACGGCATCCCGGCCTTCGGCGCCGACGCGCTGCGCTTCACCATGACCGCGCTGGCCGGCCCCGGCCGCGACATCAAGTTCGACCTGGGCCGCGCCGAGGGCTACAAGAACTTCTGCAACAAGCTCTGGAACGCGACCCGTTTCGTGCTGATGAACACCGAGGGCGCCAGCTTCGCCGGCGCCCCGCAGCCGCGCACCGACGCCGAGCGCTGGATCCTGTCGCGTCTGGCGCGGGTCGCGGCCGAGGCCGAGGCCCAGTTCGCCGCCTACCGTTTCGATTTGCTCGCGCAGGCGCTGTACGAATTCGCCTGGAACGAGTTCTGCGACTGGTTCGTCGAACTGGCCAAGCCGGCGCTGCAGGGCGAGGACCAGGCCGCCGCCGACAGCACCCGCCACACTCTGCTGTACGTGCTGGAACGCCTGCTGTCGCTGCTGCATCCGCTGGTCCCGTTCGTGACCGAGGAGCTGTGGCAGCAGGTCGCGCCGCGCCTGGGCATCGCCGAGGCCACGATCATGCTGCGGCCCTACCCGCGCGCCGCGGATTACGCCGCGGATTACGCCAGCGCCGAAGCCGACGTGGAGTGGCTTATGGCGATGGTCAGCGCGCTGCGCAAGATCCGCAGCGAACTCAATGTGGCGCCGTCCAAGAACGTGGTGCTGCTGCTGTCCGGCGGTAACGACGGCGACCGTGCGCGGGCCGTCCGCTTCGATTCGCAGCTGCGCTTCCTCAACCGCCTGGAGCGCGTCGAGGCGCTCGCCGCGGGCGCCGCCTCGCCGGCCGCCGCGACGGGCGTGGTCGGCGACCTGACCCTGCTGGTGCCGCTGGAAGGGCTGGTCGATCTGGGCGCCGAACGCGTGCGCCTGGACAAGGAGATCAAGCGCGTCGAAGGCGAGATCGGCAAGTGCGAGAACAAGCTGGCCAGCGAGACCTTCGTGCAGAACGCGCCGCCGGCGGTGGTCGAGCAGGAGCGCAAGCGCCTGAGCGACTGGCGAGTGCAGCTGGAAGCGCTGCAGGCGCAGCGCGCGAAGCTGGGCTGAGATCGGGTGTTGCGGCGTCTGCGCGACTGGTTCGGCAAGCGCCCGGCGATCGTCGTGCCGCCGCCGCGGGCGCTGTCGGACGAAGAGGTCGAACGCGCCGTCCTGGTGTTCGGCGAGGGCGACCGTAGCGACGAGCAGATCGAAGCCGACATGCGGGCGCTGGCCGGCGACGCGATGACCGCGCGGCGCTTGGTGGACGTGGTGCCCGAGGCGTTCGGCCTGCTGCTGATCGCGCATATTCCGGCCTGCGCCGAGGTGACCAAGCCCGAGGGCTTCCAGGCCCAGGACGCGGACGGGCGCTGGCACGAGTTCCGCTGGGGGCGCGAACCGCTGTTCGCGCAGGCCGCGCAAATCGCCGCGCGCATGTTTCACGAGGGGCCGCGTGCGCGTTTCCAGGCGATCGCGACGCGCGCGTCGATGGTCGACGCAGTCAACCACGCGCTCAACAACGAAAGCGACCTGGCCGGTTCGAGGCTGGGCGCACCGGCCTTCCTCGGGCTGCCCGCCGAGCTCTATCTCGAACGCCAGCCGTAGGATGCGCTAAGCCGCAGGCGCACCGCATCGGCGCGGCTATCGGGCGAGAGCGATGGTGCGGTTGTCGCCGCACCCTACCTCGGGTCGCGGGTTCCGCTGGTACGTGGGATCCATCGCGGCTTACGCCGCTCCCACAGAAAGCAAGGCGCACCGCATTGGCGCGGCTATCGGGCGGGAGCGATGGTGCGGTTGTCGCCGCACCCGACTTCGGATCGCGGGTTCCGCCGGCTCATGGGATTCATCGCGGCTTACGCCGCTCCCACAGAAAGCAGGGCGCGCTAGCCCATGCCTTCCGGCGCCAGCAACTCCATCGCCATCACCAGCGCGTCCTCGCGGCCGTCGCGGGCCGGGTAATAACGCGGGCGGCGGCCGATCTCGTTGAAGCCTTCGGCGTGGTAGAGCGCGATCGCACCGGGATTGGACGGACGCACTTCCAGGAAGATCCGCTGCGCGCCGCGGCCGCGCGCGATCTGCAGCATCGCGTGCAGCAGGCGCCGGCCGTAGCCGTGGCCCTGCTGTTCCGGTGCGACGCAGACGTTGAGCACGTGCGCTTCGCCGGCGGCCAGGCTCATCAGGAAATAGCCCAGGATGCGGTCGTTGCGGTACAGCACCCAGGACGGGTAATCCGCGCGCAGGCAGTCGCGGAAGATGCCCAGGGTCCAGGGGAACTCGTAGGCGCGGATCTCGATCGCGTGCACCGCGTCCAGGTCGTCCTCGCGCATCGGCCGCAGACCGGCGGCCGGCGCTTCGCGGTCGACGGCCTGCGCGCTCATGCGCGTGCGCCCCGGCGCAGGCTGCGCAGCAAAGGCCACAGCGCGCGCTTGGCGGCCGGATAGCCGCGCAAGGCGGCGGCATCGTACAGCGCCAGCACCGCTGCGTCGGGCGCCGCGCCGGGGTGGCGTCCGGCCGCGCGCAGCACCGCGCGCAGCAGGGCGTCGTCGTTATTCGTGGACGGCGCCGGACGCGCGCGCTCGGGCGTGCGCGCCTGCGGGGTTTCTTGCGAGCGCGTCGGCTCCGCGGTTGCGGCCGCGCGGGGCTCGGTGGCGGCGCGCGCCTGCACGGGCACAGGCTCGGCCGCGCGCGGCGGCGGCGCATCGCCGGCCGTGGCCAGCGCCAGCGCCGGATGGCCCAATGCCTGCAGCCATTCGCGCTGCTGCGCGCTCCACAAACTCATGCGCCAGGGCCCTTGTCTGTCGGTGCCGTCTCCGCCGGCGGCATGCGCCGCGCGCGCCGGTACAGGGCGTAGACCGGCCCCGACAGCGCGTAGGGGGCGAAGATCAGCAGCAGCACGCTGGGCGGATCGATCGCGATCGCGATCACCACCACCACCACGATCAGGATCGCCAGGAACGGCACCCGGTCGTGCTTGGGGCCGCCGCCCTTGAAGCTGAAATAGCGCAAGCGGCTGACCATCAGCAAGCCGGCGATCACCGTCACCGACAGCGCGGCGTAGCGCAGCTCCTCGCCGGTCCAGCCCAGCTCGTCGCAGGTCCAGACGAAACTGGCGACCAGTCCGGCCGCGGCCGGGCTGGCCAGGCCGATGAACCAGCGCTTGTCGACCTGGCCGACCTGGGAGTTGAAGCGCGCCAGCCGCAGCGCCGCGCAGGCCGCGTACAGGAAGGCGGCGATCCAGCCGATCTTGGCCGGCATCGGGCCGTCGTGCTTCATCGTTTCCAGCGCCCAGTGGTACATCACCAGCGACGGCGCCAGGCCGAAGCTGATCAGGTCGGCCAGGGAGTCGTACTGCACCCCGAACTCGCTCTGGGTATTGGTCAGGCGCGCGACCCGGCCGTCGACGCCGTCCAGGATGGCGGCGATGAAGATCGCGATGCAGGCGTCGCCGTAGCGGCCCTGGGTGGCGGCGATGATGGCGTAGAAGCCGGCGAACAGGCCGCCGGTGGTGAACAGGTTCGGCAGCAAATAGATGCCGCGTCCGCGCGGTCGAGGCGTAGGCATAGGTTCCATAACGGAAGTGTAGCGCTTGCCTGCGCGCCGGCACGGTGCTGCAATCGACGTTCCCCCGCCGTACCGTACCTACCACCGTCCAGCACCGACCTGCCCGGAGCCGACCATGCCCTGCCCGACCCGTACTCCCGTCCCCCGTCCGCGCCGCGCGTGGCTAGCCCTGGCGCTGCTGGCGCTGGCCCTGCCCGCCGCCGCCGGCGAGGTCTACCAGTGGAAGGACGCCAACGGCGTCACCCACTACTCCGATTCGCCGCCGGCCAACCAGGGCAACGTCAAGGGCCGCCAGATCCAGAACCGCACCGGCACGCCCTCGGTGGCCCAGGCCAAGCCCACCGAAAGCGCCGAATGCACCACCGCGCGCAGCAATCTCAAGCAACTGCAGAGCAACGCCCCGATCGGGCTGGACACCGACAAGGACGGCAAGGCCGACAGCGCTTTCACCCCGGAGCAGCGCGCCGCCCAGGTCAAGCTGGCCGAGGCCTCGATCGCCGCCTACTGCAAGCCGGCCGTGGCCGCCGCCGGCACGCCGCAAGCCTGAACGCATGAAACCGGGCTGGGCCATCGCCGCGGGCATCGCGCTCGGCGTCGGCCTGGCCTGGTGGGCCGCGCAGAACGAAGCCGCCCCCGCGAACAGCGCCCGCGCCCGCCAGGCGCAGGCCCGCGCCGAGGCCGCCGACCCGCCCCTGTACCGCTGGCGCGACGACGACGGCCAGCTCCATGTCGGCGACACGCCGCCCAAGGGCCGCCCCTACCAACGCCTGCCGCGCCAGCCGCAGGCCGGTATCGAAGTCCACGGCGACCGCGACTGAGCCGGCGCATCCGGACGGACGCATCCCAACCGGCGCCATCCGAACCGTCGAATTCGCGCGATGCGCGCGCGCACGGCAGAATGGGGGCTTCCCTCCGGTTTCGAAGCCCCGCCGATGCGTCTGTCGCAGTTCCACCTCCATACCAGCAAGGAAACCCCCGCCGAGGCCGAAATCGTCAGCCACAAGCTGATGCTCAAGGCCGGCATGATCCGCAAGCTTGCCGCCGGCCTGTACACCTGGTCGCCGCTGGGCCTGCGCGTGTTGCGCAAGGTCGAGCGCGCGGTGCGCGAGGAAATGGACGCCGCCGGCGCGATCGAGGTGCTGATGCCGACCGTGCAGCCGCGCGAGCTGTGGGAGGAAACCGGGCGCTGGGAGAAATTCGGCGACCAGCTGCTGAAGTTCAAGGACCGCAAGGAGTCCGGCTACTGCTACGCCCCCACCGCCGAGGAAGTCATCACCGACTTCGCGCGCGACGAGCTGTCCAGCTACAAGCAGCTGCCGGTGAACTTCTACCAGGTGCAGACCAAGTTCCGCGACGAGATCCGGCCGCGCTTCGGCGTGATGCGCGCGCGCGAGTTCCTGATGAAGGACGCCTACTCCTTCCACCTCAGCGATGAGGACCTGGGCCGCGAATACCGCAACATGTACGACACCTACGGCCGCATCTTCACCCGCCTGGGCCTGAAGTTCCGCGCCGTGTTCGCCGACACCGGCGCGATCGGCGGCAGCGCCTCGCACGAGTTCCACGTGCTGGCCGATTCGGGCGAGGACGCGATCGCGTTCTCGGACGGCTCCGACTACGCCGCCAACGTCGAGCTGGCCGAGGCGCTGGCGCCGGGCGAGCGCGCCGCGGCGGCCGAAGCGATGCGCAAGATCGACACGCCGACGCAGAAGACCTGCGAGGACGTGGCCGCGCTGATGGGCGTGGCGCTGTCGCGCACGGTGAAGTCGGTGGCCGTCGTCGGTGCGGACGGCGAAGGCCAGCCGCAGTTCGCGCTGGTGCTGGTGCGCGGCGACCACGTGGTCAACGAAATCAAGCTGCGCAAGCTCGCCGGCCTGGGCGAGTACCGCCTGGCCACCGAGGCCGAGATCCTCGAACACCTGGGCGCGAACCCCGGCTTCCTCGGCCCGGTCGCGCCGGCCAGGAAGATCCGCGTGATCGCCGACCGCAGCGTCGCGGCCATGGCCGATTTCGTGGTCGGCGCCAACGAGAACGGCTACCACCTGGCCGGCGTCAACTGGGGCCGCGACCTGGCCGAGCCGGACGAGGTCGCCGACGTGCGCAACGCGGTCGCCGGCGACCCCTCGCCCGACGGCCAGGGCCGCCTGGACATCGGCCGCGGCATCGAGGTGGGCCACGTGTTCCAGTTGGGCCGCAAGTACGCCGAGGCGATGAAGCTCAGCGTGCTGGACGAGACCGGCAAGGCCGCGGTGCCGGCCATGGGCTGCTACGGCATCGGCGTATCGCGCATCGTCGCCGCCGCGATCGAGCAGAACCACGACGAGGCCGGCATCTGCTGGCCCGAGGCGATGGCGCCGTGGGCGGCGGTGGTGTGCGTGATCAACCCCAAGAACGACCCGGCCGTGGCCGAGGCGGCGCAGGCGCTGTACCGCGACCTCAACGCCGCCGGCGTCGACACCGCCCTGGACGACCGCGGCCTGCGCCCGGGCGCGATGTTCGCCGACATGGAGCTGATCGGCGTGCCGCACCGGATCGTGGTGTCCGAGCGCGGCCTGGCCGCGGGCACTTACGAGTACCGCCAGCGCCGCGCCAGCGAGGCCGAAAACCTCGACCGCGAGCGCCTGTTCGCGCGCCTGCTGCCGGGCGCCTGAGCCGCCCGCGCGGCCCGTCCGTCGGGTCCGCGGCCGGCGGGGATTATCGAACCGAATATCTCCCGGGATACCCCGGGAGATTTACGCCGCCGCCCGGCCCGATTAACATGCCCGGGCAAGCCATGGAGCGGCTGATAATCCAAACCGATATTCCCCACCGGAGCCCCCCATGTCGATCGATCTGAACTCGTTGTCCGCGAAAGAACTCGAATCGCTGATCACGCAGGCCAAAAAGCGCAAAACCACGCTCAACAAGCGCAAGCCGATCGCGGCCGTGCGCAAGAAGCTGACCCAGCTCGCCAAGGCCGAGGGCTACGACATCGCCGAGCTGTTCGGCAACGGCGCCAGCGCCTCCAGCACGCGCGCCAAGGCCGCCAAGCCGGCCGCGGGCGCCGCGCGCAAGGCGCGCAAGCCGTTGGGCAAGGTCGCGCCGAAGTACCGCAACCCCGGCAACACCGGCGAGACCTGGACCGGCCGCGGCAAGCAGCCGCGCTGGCTGGCCGCCTACACCGGCAACGGCCGCAAGCTGGAAGAGTTCCTGATCAAGTAAACGCGGCGCGGTCACGCGCAGCGCTCGCGAAAACGCCGGCCCCGCGCCGGCGTTTTCGTTTTCGCGAATCGGATTATCGCGACATGAATGCGGACGCCGGATCCGGAGTTTCCCCAGGGATAATCACGCAGGCGATGCGCTAGCGAATCGCAGCGCATTCGGCTACAGATTGCGCCGCGCCGGCAACAGCAGATTGCCGAACAGCAAACCGGCAATCAGCGCCAGCAGGATGTTGATCACCGCCAGCACCGCATCCTGGCCGACCTCCATGTCCTGCTGCTGGATCAGCGTCAGCAGGCCGCGCAGGCTGACGCTGCCGGGCACCAGCATGATGATGCCGGGCACGCGCACGATGGCGCCGGGCCGGTTGCCCCAGCGCGCGTAGGCGTTGCCGGCCGCGGTCAGCGCCAGCGCGGCCAGGAAGATGCCGGCCGGACTGCCCCAGGCTTCGCCGGCGAAGCGCGAAATCAGGTAACCGCAGGCGGCCGCGGCCATCACCTTCGGATAATCGCTGCGGTGGGCGCGGAACAGCACCGCGAACGCATACGAGGCCACCGCCAATCCGCACCACTCCACCCACGCCGGCTGCGGACGCGAGGCCTGGATGGCCGGCTTCAGCCCGACCAGGTCGGCCAGGTACAAGGCGATGATGGTGCCCACCGCCAGCTTGACCACCGTGGTCAGCGCACCGGCGAAACGCGCCGTGCCCGAGACCAGGTGCTGGCTGGTGAGTTCGTTGACCGCGTTGGTCAGCGCCATGCCGGGCAGCAGCACGATCAACGAGGCGATGATCACCGTGTTCTGGTTGAGCGGCACCAGAAAACTCGCCACCAGCACCGCCAGCATGGCCGCGACCATGCCCGCCACCGCTTCCAGCGCTTCCTTGAAACGCGGGCGCGCACCCGACCAGTCGATCAGCAGACCGATCAGCAGGCCGTTGACGCCGGCCACCGCGATATCGGGCCAGGGCAGGCGCAGCAAACCGCCGACCGCCGACGCGGCCAGGCCGAAGGCCAGCACCTGCATCGCGCGCCAACGCCGCGTGCGCGGCCGGTCCAGCGCCTCCAGCGCGGCGTGGCCGGCGGCCAGGTCCAGGCGCCCGGCCATCACGTCCTCGGCGATGCGGTCGGTTTCGCTGAGCTTGTACAGATCGTTCTCGCCCGGCGGCAGGCGGATCACGCGCGTGGTGTCGCTTTCGCCGGGCGCCCGGTGCGGATCGCTGAAGGTCAGGATCAGCCCGGTCGGATTGGACCAGGGCTCACATTCCAGGCGCAGCCGTTGCGCGACCGCCGACACCGCGCCCTCCAGGCGCTGCGCGGTGGTGCCATACGCGTGCAGACGTTCGGCCAGCTCGACCACGAAGCCGATGCGTGCGGCGTAGCTGGTCGCGCTCAAGGGGGCGGGGGGCGCGCTTGCGGAAACGGGGGTCGACATGCGCGAAAGCATCGCATGCGGACACCCGACTTGGGCAGAACGATCGAGCCGACAAAGCGCTCACGTCGTCATGACTAGCCTGTATCCTGCGCCGGAGAGCCTATGACCCCATCGTCCTCGCACACGCCGCAGATCGCCGCCGACGCCCAGACGCCGTCGCGGCTGCGGCTATCCGGGCGCTGGACGCTGGAGAACGCCAACGCGATCTCGGCCGCGCTGCACGGCGCGCCCAAGGACGCCACCACGATCGACGCCAGCGGCGTCGAACGCCTGGACTCGGTCGGCGTGCTGCAGCTGATGCGCTTCGCGCGCCGGCGCGAGCTCGATTTCGACGGTTTCGACTTCCACGACAACCACCGCGCGCTGGTCAGCGCGATCGAGGACGTCTCCGACGAGCGTCCTAAGAAGAAACGCGAGTACGGCGTGTACGCCGCGCTGGCGCGCCTGGGCTACGCGGTCACCGACAACTGGAAGGAAGTGCTGGCGCTGGTCGCCTTTTTCGGCGAAACGCTGGTCAAGATCCTGCGCCTGTTCAAGGACCCGGGCCGTTTCCGTCCCACCGCCACCGTGCACCACATGGAGCAGGTCGGCCTGGACGCGGTGCCGCTGATCGCGCTGCTGTGCTTCCTGGTCGGCGCGGTGGTGGCGTTCCTGGGCGCGACCATCCTGCGCGACTTCGGCGCCACCATCTTCGTGGTCGAGCTGGTCAGCATTTCGTTCCTGCGCGAGTTCGGCGTGCTGCTGACCGCGATCGTGCTGGCCGGCCGCACCGCCAGCGCCTTCACCGCGCAGATCGGCGCCATGGTCAGCCGCGAGGAAGTCGACGCGATCCGCACCCTGGGCATGGACCCGATCGACCTGCTGGTGATCCCGCGCGTGCTGGCGCTGCTGGTGATGCTGCCGCTGCTGACCTTCGTGGCGATGATCTTCGGCCTGCTCGGCGGCCTGACCGTGGGCGCCTACAACCTCGACATTCCGCCGCAGCAGTACCTGGCGCGCATGCACGAGACGATGGAACTGCGCCATTTCCTGGTCGGCCTGTGCAAGGCGCCGGTATTCGCGCTGCTGATCAGCCTGATCGGCTGCCTGGAAGGCCTGCAGGTCGAGGGCACCGCGCAGTCGGTGGGCGAACGCACCACTTCCAGCGTGGTGCAGGCGATCTCGCTGGTGATCGTGATCGACGCCTTCGCCGCGATCTGGTTCATGGAGGTCGGGTTTTGAGCATGCCGTCCGCAGAAGCGTCCATCGACGACCCGCGCGATCCTATCGGCGCCGGCACGCCGATCATCCGCGTGCGCGGACTGGTCAACCGGTTCGGCGAGCAGACCGTGCACGACGGCCTGGACCTGGACGTGAAACCCGGCGAGATCCTGGGCGTGGTCGGCGGCTCGGGCACCGGCAAGTCGGTGCTGATGCGCTCCATCCTGGGCCTGCGCCGTCCCGACGAAGGCCGCATCGAAGTGCTGGGCATCGACGCGCGCAGCGAGGATCCGCTGCGCCGGCGCGAGATCGAGCGCAACACCGGCGTGCTGTTCCAGGACGGTGCGCTGTTCTCTTCGCTGACCGTGGGCGAGAACGTGCAGGTGCCGTTGAAGGAGTACCACGGCGACCTGCCCGATACGCTGCGCTACGAACTGTCGCTGCTTAAGGTCAAGCTGGCCGGCCTGCCCGCCGACGCGATCAACAAGCTGCCCTCGCAGCTGTCCGGCGGCATGCGCAAGCGCGCCGGTCTGGCGCGCGCGCTGGCGCTGGATCCGCCGCTGCTGTTCCTGGACGAACCCACCGCCGGCCTGGACCCGATCGGCGCGGCCGCGTTCGACCGTTTGATCCGCACCCTGCAGCAGGCGCTGGGGCTGACCGTGTTCCTGATCACCCACGACCTCGACACCCTGTACGCGATCTGCGACCGCATCGCCGTGCTCGCCGACCGCAAGGTGATCGCCTGCGCGCCGATGGCGGAGATCGAAAAACTCGACCATCCCTGGGCGCACGAGTATTTCCATGGCCCGCGCGCGCGCGCCGCCCAGGTCGCGCGCGACCAGCACGCGGCGGCCGAACGCTGACGCCGCCGCACGCAAGGACGCCCGCGCTTGAACCCCGCCCTCACCCTGATCCAGTACCACCTGCCCTACCTCGCACTGGGCTTGGCTTCGCTGCTGTTGTGGTGGCCGCGTTTGCGCAAGGCCAGCCTGGCGCTGTTGGCTGTGGCGGGCATCGCCGCGGCCCTGCACGGCCAGCTCGACGCGCGCGCCGCGATCGCGCTGGCGCTGCTGGCGCTGGCCGGCTGGCTGATCGCGCCGGCCCGCAAGCGGCCGTGGCGGATCGCCGGGCACGTGTTGTTCGTGCTGGTCGCGTTGGCGCTGGGCTTCCACGCGATGCCGGGGTTCCACAACCTGCTCGCGATCGCGCCGACCCGGATCACCCCGGATGCGATCGAGTTCGACATGTACCTCAACCTCGACAAGCCTCTGGTCGGTTTCTGGCTGGTGCTGGTCTGGGCCGGGGTGCAGCGGGAGCGTCCGTGGGCCGATTGGTTCAAGGCCGCGCTACCGGCCTGCCTGGGCGTGTCCATCGTGTGCCTGGGTGTGGCCTTCGCCCTGGGCCAGATCGCATGGGCGCCGAAATGGCCGACCTGGGGCTGGCTGTGGGCGGTCAACAATCTGCTGCTGGTGACCCTGGCCGAGGAGGCCCTGTTCCGCGGCTATCTGCAGGAAGGCCTGATGCGCCGCTGGCGCGAGCGCCGCTGGGGCGACGCGGCCGCGATCGCGGTGGCCGCGCTCGCGTTCGGCCTGGTCCACTTCGCCGGCGGCTGGCTGTCGGCGTCGCTGGCCGTGTTGGCCGGCATCGGCTACGGCCTGGCCTATCGCCGCGGCGGACTGCAGGCCGCGATGCTGACCCATTTCGGACTCAACCTGCTGCACTTCACCGCGTTCACTTACCCCGTGCTGGCATGATGTCCGTCACAGACCGCCCGCCGGGCCTCATCGTCTCAGGTGCCTGATGGAAACCAAGGCCAATTACGTCCTCATCGGCGCGTTCACGATCATCGCGACGCTGTTCCTGCTGCTGTTCGCGCTGTGGGCCGCCAAGTACTCGTCGGAGAAGAGCTGGCGCGAGTACGCGGTGATCTTCAACGAGCCGGTCACCGGCCTGTCGGAAGGCAGCACCGTGCAATACAACGGCATTTCGGTGGGCACGGTGAAACTGCTGCGGCTGGCGCCGGACGACCCGCGCCGGGTGATCGCGCAGCTGCGCCTGCAGGCCGACGCGCCGATCAAGGCCGACACCCGCGCCAAACTGTCGATGACCGGCATCACCGGCAGCCCGATCATCCAGCTCACCGGCGGCAGCCCCGGCAGCCCGGCGCTGGCCGACGTCGACCGGCGCGAGATTCCGGTGATCCAGACCGAGGCCTCGGCGCTGCAGAACATCGCCGACACCGCCAACCGGCTGGTCGCGCGCCTGGACCAGGTGCTCAGCGACGACAACGTCAAGCGCGTGTCGAACACGCTGGCCAACATCGAATCCATGACCGGCTCGATCGCCGACCAGCGCGAGGACCTGCGCGCCCTGATCGTCAATGCGCGCAAATCCAGCGAGCAGCTGACCGCGACCTTGAACACCACCAACCGCGCGGTGGAAAACGTCGACCGCGAACTGGTCGCCAAGCTGCCCGGCCTGATCGCCAAGCTAGACAGCACCCTGGGGCGCCTGGACTCGGCCGCCAACGGCGCCAACGGCATCCTCAACGACAACCGCGCCGCCATCAACAGCTTCGCCAACGACGGCCTGGCCCAGCTCGGCCCGACCCTGAGCGAACTGCGCAGCCTGGTGCGCGACCTGCGCCGCATCAGCGACCGCCTCGACAGCAATCCGACCCGTTACCTGCTCGGCCGCGACGCACAGAAGGAGTTCGAGCCGCAATGACCCGCCCTTCGTCCCCCTCTTCCGCGCGACTGCGCCGCCTGCTCGGCGCCGGCCTGCTGCTGGCGCTGGCCGGCTGCTCCATCCTCGAGCAGAAGCCCAAGGAACGCGCCACCCAGTACGCGCCCGACCCGCGCGTGCAGGCCGACGCGTCCTGGCCCAACGCCGACTGGCAGCTGTCGCTGACGCCGCCGACCGCGGCGCGCGTGATCGACAGTCTGCGCATCGCGGTGCGGCCGGCGCCCAACGAGATGCAGGTCTACAAGGGCGCCAGCTGGGCCAAGCCGCCGGGCGAGATGCTGCAGGACGCGCTGCTGCGCGCGCTGGAGGATTCCGGCCGCATCGACGCGGTGGCGCGCCAGGGCAGCGGCGTGGCCGCCGACTACAAGCTGGTGCTGGACCTGCGCCGCTTCGAATCCGACTACGGCAACGGCGAGGCGCTGCCGTCGGCGACCATCGAGGTCAGCGCCAAGCTGCTGCACAACCGCGATCAGAAGATCGCCGCGCAACGCACCTTCGTGCAGCGCCAGGCCGCGTCCACCACCGCGGTGCCGGACGTGGTCGCGGCCTTCGACGGCGCGCTGGCCTCGCTCACGCGCGAGATGGGCGGCTGGATCCTGACCAGCGGCAACGCCCACGAGCAGGCCGAACACCCGCGCGGCACGCAGCGCTAAAGACCTACGACGCCGGCCCGGCGCGGGCCGCGCTAGAACGGATCGGCCGGCCGCAGCACGCGGCCGCTCTCGGCGCCGCGATACGGCAAGGCCGCTACGGTCTCGATCGCGATCGCGTCCTGCCCGACGCGCGCGCGGCGCACGGCGATCGCGCCTAGATGCGTCGGCCCCAGACGGAAACTCCACAGGCGCCACGCCGGCGACGGGGCGCCGGCACGCTGCAGATGCGGCACGCCGTCGCCGTCGCGCGCGAACGCGATGCGGTCGAACGGCAGCCGTAACCCGCGCCCGCTGGCCTTGGCGTAGGCCTCCTTCAAGGTCCAACTGCGCAGGAACGCCTGTCCACGCAGTTCCGGCGCCTGCGCCCACAACTCGGCCAGCTCCTGCGGCGCCAGGGTGCGCGCGTTCCACAGCTCGGCGGTGTCGCGCTCAGCAGGCTCCAGGTCCAAGCCCACGCGCCCACCCGGCGCGACCAGGCAACCGACCAGGCCCGCGCAGTGCGACAGGCTGAAGCTCAGCTCCGGCGCATCCAGCACCTGCGGACGCCCGTAGATCCCGCGCCGGTAGCGCCAGTCCTGCGGCGGCCGCGGCCAACAGGCCGACAGCGCGTGGCGCAGCAGCAGCCGCGCGGCCAGGGCCTCGCGCCGCACCGCCGCCAGCCGCAGGCGCGCCAGCCGCGCGCGCTCGTCCTCGTCCAGCAACCCCAACTGGGCCTCGTAGACGGCGTCGTGGTCGGCGTCCACCTCGGCCAGGAACAGGCGCGGCTCGGCGGCGCCGGCGGGCAAGCGCGCGTCCTTCGCGGGTGGAGTGGCGGGGCCGGGCATGCGCAGGGCTCGGATCGGGGCGCGTCGAGCATACCGTCGCGGCCGCATTTACGGCGGCAGGCGTCGCCCGGCTTTGAGCTGGAGGCCCAAACCCGCGACAATTCCAGCCTCAGCAAGCGGAGAGCCAGCATGAGCGAACACAGCCCCACCCCCGCCGAGGTCGAGCGCGACGTCATGGAGTACGACGTCGTCACCGTCGGCGCCGGTCCGGCCGGCCTGTCGTTCGCGATCCGCCTCAAGCAGCTCAACCCGGACCTCTCGGTCTGCGTGATCGAGAAGTCCAGCACCATCGGCGCGCACATCCTGTCCGGCGCGGTCATCGAGACCGGCCCGCTGGACGCGCTGCTGCCGAACTGGCGCGACAACCCGCCGCCGATCTGCGTGCCGGTGACCCACGACGAGTTCTGGCTGCTCAACAAGGACGGCGGCCGCAAACTGCCGGTGCCTCCGGGCATGAACAACCACGGCAACGTGATCGTCAGCCTGGGCGCGATGTGCGCCTGGCTGGCGCCGCAGGCCGAGGCGCTGGGCGTGGAGATCTACCCCGGCTTCGCCGCCTCCGAGACTCTGCACGACGCCGACGGCCGCGTGCTGGGCGTGCGCATCGGCGACATGGGCGTGGCCAAGGACGGATCGCACAAGCCCGGCTACACCGCCGGCATCGACATCCGCGCCAAGGTCACCGTGTTCGCCGAGGGCGCGCGCGGCCACCTCACCAAGCGATTGGTCAAGCGTTTCGGCCTGGACGCCAACAGCGACCCGCAGGGCTATTCGATCGGCATCAAGGAACTGTGGCAGGTGCCGGAAGACCGCGTCACGCCGGGCAAGGTCGTGCACAGCTTCGGCTGGCCGGCCGACAACCGCACCTACGGCGGCAGCTTCCTGTATCACCTGGACAAGGGCCGCATCGCACTGGGCTACGTCAGCGGACTGGATTACGCCGATCCCGAGTACAAGCCTTGGGAAGCGTTCCAGCAATGGAAGAACCACCCCTCGGTCAAGCCGTTGCTGGAAGGCGGCAACCTGGTCTCGGCCGGCGCGCGCGCCATCGTCACCGGCGGCTGGCAGTCGCTGCCCAAGGTCGAGATGCCCGGCGCGCTGCTGATCGGCGACACCGCCGGCCTGCTCAACGTGCCCAAGATCAAGGGCACCCATCAGGCGATCCGCAGCGGCATGCTCGCCGCCGAACACCTGGCCGCCTCGGAACTCGCACCCGAAGGCTTCGACGCCAAGCTGCGCGCCTCGCCGGCGATGGACGAATTGAAGAAGGTCCGCAACATCAAGCCCGGCTTCAAGCGCGGCCTGTGGTTCGGCATGCTCAACGCCGCCTGGGAAACCGTCACCGGCGGTCTGTCGCCGTGGACGCTGAAGAACAAGCCCGACTGGTCGTCGCTGGACAAGCTCAAGGATTCTGAGCGCCCCAAGCGCGACTACGTCGAACGCACCCTGGTGCCGCGCGACCGTCTGGCCGGCGTCTACTTCGCCGCCACCGAGCACGACGAAGACCAGCCGGTGCACCTCAAGGTCGCCGACACCTCGATCTGCGTGACCCGCTGCGTCGAGGAATACGACAACCCCTGCACCCGCTTCTGCCCGGCCGGCGTCTACGAGATCGTCGAGGAAGCGCAAGGCAAGCGCCTGCAGATCAACGCCGCCAACTGCGTGCACTGCAAGACCTGCGACATCAAGGACCCGTACGAGATCATCACCTGGGTCACGCCGGAAGGCGGCGCGGGGCCGAATTATCAGAATCTCTGAGGCGTAAGGCCCTTGGCGACCCAGCTCGAGCGCATCCTGGTGACAACGGGCGCGCTCCTGGTCGCCGGTATTCTGGCGACCGCCATCTGGGCCAGTCGCCAAACTGTCCCGGCCTGGCAGCCTGCGGCACCATGGATTTCCGTGCCGCCCGAAAGCGAATTCGATGCGGGCGCAAACGCCAGAATCACACTACTGCGTACAGGGCCGCTGCTGGGCGACCTGCCCGACGCTTGCGGGCGCTCCGACCAGCCACGGATCGAACAGCGCTATGTGGCCATCTTCGACAACGGCGCATTCGACACTTTCTATCGGGCCGACTTCGACATTCGGGACGCGAAGGCGTCGGTCGAAGTCGATCTCGCATCCCGTGCATCCGGTGAAGGGGCGTATCCACGGCTGCACACCCGCAGGGTGTTCCATGCGGACACGAAGGAGTTGCTGGCGATCCAGCGCGCCTGGAGCGAGCCCACTCTATGGCAAGCGCCTCCAGAGCCATTGTTTCTATGCGTGAGCAGCGGCGGCACCATCCTGCAGTCGTGCGTGCAAGGCCGCTATACGCTGTCGGTACAACATTGCTCCGGAACGCCTGCTACCGAGGCGCTCAAGGCCGCGATCCAGTCGAAGTTTCCGCTGCCCCTACCCGACCGCTGAGTCGCGATCGGATTCACGCTGACCCTAGAAGCGACGTCGTGGTCGACACCTACATCGGCGTGAGTTGCCGCATTGGCGAGCACGGCGGGCCCTGCGTGCATTTCCGTTCGCAGGGGCCTGTCAGGTAAACAGCAGGCCGCGCATCTGCCTGTCCACCTGAGTAGTGACGTTGAACCGCATCCACTCGCTGCGCGCCTGCTGCGCGGTGAACAGGCTGCCTGGCGCGATCAGGATGTTCTGCTCACGGGCGCGCATAGCCAAGCCGTTGGTGTCGGTGCGCATGTTCACCCACAGGAACATGCCGTCGCTGGGCGCCCCCAACACCTCCCGCCCTTCCGCCGCGAACATCCGCTGCGCCTGATCGCGCTGCGGGGCCAGGCGTTCGCGCAGGCCTTCGACGTGCTTGTCGTAACGGCGTTCGGCCAGCAGCTTGTGCACCAGCCGTTCGTTGAGTTCGGGCGTGGTGAAGCCGGTGAGGATCTTGGCGTTGGTCAGCTTGCGCGCCAGCTCCGCGTTGGCCGCCAGATAACCGACGCGCACGTTGGCGGCCAGCGTCTTGGAGAAGCTGCCGGCGTAGATCACCTGCTGCAAGCGGTCCAACGCGGCCGCGCGCGTCACCGGGGTGCCGCACAGATCGGCGTAGACGTCGTCCTCGAAAACGGTCACGCCGTGGTGCGCGGCCAGCGCGAGGATACGCGCCACCACCGGCTCCGGCAGCGACAGCCCGGTGGGATTGCGCGCGGCGCAGCTGAGCACCATCAGACGCGGTCGCTCCTGCGCCATCGCGCGTTCCAACTCGCCCAGGTCCGGCCCCTGCGCGCCGCAGGCGATGCCGATCACGCGCGCGCCGTGCGCGGACGCGATGCCGAGCGCGCCGAACCAGCACGGGTCCAGCGTGAGCACCGCGTCGCCACGCTGGACCAGCGCCGCCAGCACCAGATTCAGCGCATGCGCGACACCGGTGGTCAGCACGATCTGATCCTGCTGGGCCAAGATGTCGAGCGCCGCCAGGCGTTGCTGCAGCAGCGCACGCAAGGGCGCGTAGCCGTGTGGTTTGCCGCTTTCCAGCCAGCGCCCCTCGCGCCCCAGCGCACGGATCGCCGCGCCCAGTTGCGCGCCGTCCAGCCACGACGGCGGCAGCACGCCCAGCCCGGGTCCGCGCGCGGTGCCGCTGGCGAGCATGTTCTGCATCAGCCAGTCCAGGTCGATCGTCGGTGCCGGCACGGCCATAGGCGCCGGCGCCTCGGCCGCGCGCCCGCGCACGTAAAAACCCGAACCCCGGCGCGCCTCCAGATAGCCGTCCGCAACCAGGCGCTCGTAGGCCTCGACCACGGTGAACGGCGACACGCCGCGCTGGCGCGCGAGCGCGCGCACGGAAGGCAGGCGCATTCCCGGCCGCAGCACCTGACCTTCGATGCGCCGGCGCGCCCAGCGCACGCAGTCCTCGACCAGGCTGAGCCCCGGATGGCGACGTTCGGGCGGCATGCTTCACCGTATCGGTGGAAAGATCGGAAAGTGTATCGGTACTGTACTGGTCGGCCGGGCTAAAAAGTATCCACGGCGCAGCGCGCCGCCCCTTCCCTCCTCCGGCCCGACCATGATCAGACCGCTTCCGCCCCTCATCCAAGGCATCGCCCTGTGCGCGCTGCTGGCCTCAGGCAGCCTGTGGCCGCGCGATGCGTCCGCCGCCGAGCCCACCGACCGCGCCTGCATCGGCAGCTACCGCCTTAGCGACGGACGCGATGTCGATCTGGCCGTGTCCGACGAAAGCCACTACCGCTGGCGCATGAAGGACGGCACCAGCGGCAAGCTGAGCGGGGCCGCGCGCGGCGCATGGGTGAGCACGCTGGGCTGGACCGACCGCGCCGACGGCCATCGCGTCGACCTGCGCGATTGCGCGCGCGGCCGCATCGCGTTCGACCGCATCGCCGGCGAGCGCCTGAAGTTCGAGGTCGTCGAAACCAGCTTCCAGGCCGGCGATGCAACGCTGGCCGGCCGCCTGGTGCTGCCGGCCGGCGACGACGCCGTGCCGATCGTGGTGTTGGTGCACGGCTCGGAGCGCGACTCCGCACGCGACTACTACGCGCTGCAGCGGCAGTTCCCGTCCGAGGGCATCGGCGCTTTCGTCTACGACAAGCGCGGCACCGGCGCGTCCACCGGCCGCTACACGCAGAACTTCCTGACCCTGGCCAACGACGCGATCGCGGCGCTGCGCGAGGCGCGGCGCCTGGCCGGCACGCGCGCCGGACGCATGGGCTATCAGGCCGGCAGCCAGGGCGGCTGGGTCGCGCCGCTGGCGGCGCGGATCGAACCGGCGGACTTCGTGATCGTCAGCTTCGGCCTGGCCGTATCGCCGCTGGACGAAGACCGCGAGGCGATCGCGCTGGACATGAGCCGCCGCGGCTACGGCCCCGACGTGGTCGCCAAGGCTATGGAGGTGGCCGATGCCACCGCTGTGGTCCTGCAAAGCGATTTCCGCGAAGGCTACGACGGCCTGGCGAAGATCAAGCAGCGTTACGGCGCCGAACCCTGGTTCAAGTTCGTGCGCGGCAATGTGAGCTTCTTCATCCTGGAAAAACCAGAAGCGGAACTGCGCACGGTCGGACCGACGCTGTTTCCGGGCACGCCGCTGGATTACGACGCCATGCCGGTGCTGCGCAACCTGCGCGTGCCGCAGCTGTGGCTGTTGGGCGGCGAGGACATCGACGCGCCCAGCGCGGAAACCGTGCGGCGCCTGACCGGGCTGGCCCAGGCCGGCGCACCCATCCGCCACACCGTGTTTCCGCATGCCGAGCACGGCATGTACGAGTTCGAAGTCGGCGCCGACGGCAGCCGCCTGTCGACGCGCCAGCCCGCGGACTATTTCCCGCAGATGCGCGACTTCATCAAGAGCGGCTCGGTCCAGCCACGGTGAAGCAGATCGAGTAGCCGCGGCGGCGGTTGGCGAAGGTGCGCGAGCGGCGCACCTTTGCCGTTATGCGCTCAGGCGGCGCGCTTGAACGCCACGCCGGTCTTCTCGCGCAGCTCGTCCTCGCCCACGCCGGGCGCGGTTTCCACCAGCACCAGGCCCTCGTCGGTCACGTCCATCACCGCCAGTTCGGTGATGATGCGGTTGACCACGCCCAGCCCGGTCAGCGGCAGCGTGCATTCGGGCAGGATCTTGTGTTCGCCGTTCTTGGCGCTGTGCTCCATCAGCACCACCACGCGCTTGACGCCGGCCACCAGGTCCATCGCGCCGCCCATGCCCTTGACCATCTTGCCGGGCACCATCCAGTTGGCCAGGTCGCCCTTGTCGGTGACCTGCATCGCGCCCAGGATCGCCAGATCGATGTGGCCGCCGCGGATCATCGCGAAGCTGTCGTGGCTGCCGAAGTAGCTGGCGCCGTCGCGCGCGGTCACGGTCTGCTTGCCGGCGTTGATGAGGTCGGCGTCGACCTCGGCCTCGGTCGGGAACGGGCCGATGCCGAGCAGGCCGTTTTCGGACTGCAGCCACACGTCCATGCCGTCGGGGATGAAGTTGGCCACCAGCGTCGGCAGGCCGATGCCGAGGTTGACGTAGGCGCCGTCGGTGAGTTCCTGCGCGGCGCGCTGCGCCATTTGATCGCGGGTCCAAGCCATGTCGAATTCCTTAAGAAGTGTCGTGAGCGTCGAGTCGTCGGTGAGCGCTGCGCGCCTCAGGCGCGCACGGTGCGCTGCTCGATGCGCTTCTCGGGCGCGGCGTTGAGCACGATGCGATCGACGTAGATGCCGGGCAGGTGGACGTGGTCGGGATCGATCGCGCCGACCTCGACGATCTGCTCGACTTCGGCCACGCAGACCTTGCCGGCCATGGCGCAGGCCGGATTGAAGTTGCGCGCGGTCTTGCGGAACACCAGGTTGCCGGCGGTGTCGGCCTTCCAGGCCTTGACCAGCGAGACGTCGGCCTTGAGCGCGGTTTCCATCACGTAGTGGTGGCCGTCGAACTCGCGCGTTTCCTTGCCGTCGGCGACCACGGTGCCGTAGCCGGTGCGCGTGTAGAAGGCCGGAATGCCGGCGCCGCCGGCGCGCAGGCGCTCGGCCAGCGTGCCCTGCGGGTTGAATTCCAGATCGAGCTCGCCGGACAGGAACTGGCGCTCGAACTCCTTGTTCTCGCCGACGTAGGACGAAATCATCTTGCGGATCTGCCGCGTTTCCAGCAGCAGGCCCAGGCCGAAACCGTCGACGCCGGCGTTGTTGGAGATCGCGGTCAGCCCCTTGACGCCGCTGTCGCGCAAGGCGGCGATCAGGGCCTCGGGAATGCCGCACAGGCCGAAGCCGCCGACCGCCAGGGTCTGGCCGTCGGCAACCAGTCCGCGCAGCGCTTCGTGGGCATTGGGGAACACTTTGTTCTTCGCGGCGCCGGCGCTGCGCGTCGCGGCAATGGCCTCGGCCATGGTGGGGGAACTCCTGTGCGGGATGGGCGCAGTTTACCGTGCCGGGCCGCCCCGCCCCACCGGACATTAGGGCAATGGTCACTCGTGCGGGGACGCGCGCCGACGTTAGACTCGATCCATGCGCACCCTCGCCCTGGTCACCGCCATCGCCGCCACCGGAACCGACACCGATATGGTGCCGCTGCTCGAAGCCTGCGCCCGCGCCGGCTGGCCTGCGGACGTGCGCGCCTGGGACGACCCCACCGTGACCTGGTCACGATACGACGCCGTACTGCTGCGCTCGCCCTGGGACTACACCGAGCGCCTGCCGGAGTTCCTGGCCTGGTGCGAACGCGTCGCCGCACGATCGCAATTGCTCAATCCGCTGCCGGTGGTGCGCTGGAACACCGACAAGCACTACCTGGCCGACCTGGCCGCACGCGGCGTGGCGGTGGTGCCCAGCGCCTACGTCGAACCCGACGCCGATCCGCTGCCGGCGCTGCAGGCCTTCCTGGCCGACCACGCCGAAGCCGGCGAGTTCGTGGTCAAGCCCACGGTCAGCGCCGGCTCGCGCGATACGCAACGGTATGCGCGCGCGCAGGAATTCGCCGCCGCCAATCACATCGCGCGCCTGCTCGACGCCGGCCGCAGCGTGCTGCTGCAGCCTTATCTGGCCTCGGTCGATCGCGACGGCGAAACCGCGCTGCTGTACTTCGACGGCGACTACAGCCACGCGATCCGCAAGGGCGCGCTGCTGCGCCCGGACACCGGCGCCACCGAGGCCTTGTTCGCGCCCGAGCAGATCGTGGCGCGCGAACCGGCCGCCGACGAACATGCGCTGGCGCAAGCCGTGCTCGCGGCCGCGCACGACGCGCTGAGGCTGGACGCGCCGCTCGCCTACGCGCGCGTCGACCTGATCCGCGACGGCGACGGTACGCCCCGATTGCTGGAGCTGGAACTGTGCGAGCCGTCGCTGTTCTTCCCATATGCCGAGGGCAGCGCGGATCGGTTTGTGGCGGTGTTACGGCGCGCGCTATCCAAGCTCAGGAACGAACGCGCAAAACCGTCGCAAGATCAGTAGATCTCCAAGACCAAACAGTATGGCTCCTCGGCCTCGGTCGCCCAGGAATCTCCCGGCTTGTCGACGTTCTCCACCTGAAACTGGCTGAACAATCCGCGGCGCAGGATGCGGTACTCGTCCTTTTTCAATGCCAGATTGTCGAAACGAACTTCGACTTTCATCTGGCTTCCCGTCAAGACCATCAGTTCAGACATGGCGTTGCTCCCCCTACAGAACTATTGCGTGGCGTTAACCAGTAGACGCACAAGACCAGGATCTATGCGCCTAATCTGTTTCTCGAAATCATCGACGGTCTTCGCGACCAGGATTTGTCTGCGGCGCTCCTTCGGCAATTTCACACCTGCCTTCTGCGTCAAGGCATCCAAGGTCGCAGCATTCAAGCTTTTTCCCTGTGCGAAATAAGTCCACAATGCGCCGACCCAACTGCGAGTATCGCCCTCAGCTTTCTGCTGAAGCGCCAAGTACTCAGCTTCCTCGCTTTTGAGCTCGGCCTTACGCGTCAGCACCAACTGTTCGACCAGTCCCTTACAGGCGTCATAAAAGCCCTGATCCGCACCGCCACTGGTTGGTCCATTGCGAAACCGCACCACGCAGGCCATCTCGATTTCATTGAAGTTGTCGCTCTGCTTCACGATCTCCAGCACGACTTGTGCGATGTCCTTGTTCGCCGCCAACCCCTGCTGCTGCGCCGAGCTCGCCGACCCCCAAGCCGTGACCAGGGCGTCGCCTTGTCGCTGCAGCGCGGCGGCCAGCGTCGCCTGATAGGCGGTTGCCTGCTTGTGCGCGTCCGCCGCGGTGTCCGCTGCATCGCACTTGGCTTTCTTGTCCTTGAGTTGCGCCTCGGTGACCTTGTCGTTGGGCGCTTTCGGCGCGCTGGCGCAGTCGCCTTCGGGCGTTTGATCGTAGGCGGCCTTGGCGGCGGTCGCACTGGCCTTTTTGGCGTCGGCCTCACGCTGCCTCGCGGCATCGAGCAACTTGATGGTTTCCTCTGTAGTCCCGGTGTCCGTCGCCTTGGCCAGCGTGGTCAGCGCCGTGGACTGCGCCCGGGCAACCCCGGTGATTTGTTCGATCGCTAGAATATGGACCATGGCGCGCTGGTCACGCGCCGCCTGCACGATGAACTCGTCGGTGCTCACCGCACCGCTGAGGTAGCGCTCGCAATTGCGGAACATCGCTTCGCGCAGGATGTTGACTGTTTGAGTGCGTTCGATCGTGGCCGCGTTTTCGGACAGTGTATGCCTGAGCGCCGTGCTGACCGCGTCTGCTTTCTTGGCGGTGAAGCTTGCTTCGGCCTCTGCCGACAGGCTGGTGGCAAGAGCAGTAAAAACGTCCGGCGGCGGCTCCGAACAGAAGCGTCGATAGAGGCGACCATCCACCGCACTGGGCGCGCCCACCGCACTGATGACGTTACGTTGCTTGGCGTCGATGCTGAGGATGTGCGCCTTGTAACCCCAAGGCGACGACGTGCGGTGAATCGACGTCGCGCACCCCAGCAGGGCGCACGACAGCAAGAACACGATCGAAACGCGAATAGCGGCGATACGCCGACGGCCGTCCATAGCCTTCCCCTTGCGCTGGCAGCGGTGTCTTCCATGACCGACCAGGGACGGGATTCGTCAGTTACCGCTCAGGACTGCACGAATTCGCGTTCGCCCGTATCGACCCCCAGGCATGGAGTACTCCAGGCGCATGGCTTTGCCAAGCGCTATTCGACGAACGGTAGCGGTGCAGGCTGAAGAAGCATGCGCTTACTACTCAATATCGGCATATTTTCCACTGCCGCGCGCACGGCATGCGAAGCGAGGCAGTCCGGCACGGAAATTGCGTCGTCCAGCGACTCCGTCAACTACGCCCGTACACATCCTCAAGCCGGACGATGTCGTCCTCGCCCAGGTAACCGCCGGACTGCACTTCGATCAGCTCGACCGGCTCGCTGCCGCGGTTGCGCAGGCGGTGCACGCTGCCGCGCGGGATGTAGGTGCTTTCGTTCTCGCGCAGCTCGAACACCTTGTCGTCGCAGGTGACCTCGGCCACGCCGGACACCACGATCCAATGCTCGGCGCGATGCTGGTGCTTCTGCAGGCTGAGCGCGGCGCCCGGCTTGACCACGATCTTCTTGACCTGGAAGCGCTCGCCCACGCCGATGGAATCGTAGCTGCCCCAGGGCCGGTAGACCTTGCGGTGGAAAAGATGCTCCTGGCGGCCGGCGGCCTTGAGCCGGTCGACGATGACCTTGACGTCCTGGACCCGGTCCTTGCGCGCGACCAGGGTCGCGTCGGCGGTGTCGACGATCACCAGATCCTCGACGCCGAGCGTGGCGATCATGCGCCGGTCGGAGGCGCGCACCAGGCTGTCGCGGGTGTCGACCGAGATCACGTCGCCCTCGTGACGGTTGCCGTCGGCATCGCGTTCGGCCACCGACCACAGCGAGGACCACGAGCCGATGTCGCTCCAACCGCAGCTCACCGGCACCACCGCGGCGCGATCGGTCTTTTCCATCACCGCGTAGTCGATGGAATCGCTGGGGCTGGCGGCGAACGCCTCCTGGCCCAGGCGCAGGAAATCCAGATCGGTGCCGGCGCTGTCGAACGCGGCCTGAGCGGCGGCGTGGATCGCCGGCGCCAGCCGCGCCAGCTCGTCCAGGTAGCTGCGCGCGCGGAACAGGAACATGCCCGAGTTCCAGGCGTAGGTGCCCTCGGCCAGGTAGCGCTCGGCGGTGGCCTGATCGGGCTTCTCGACGAAGCGCTGGATGCGGTACCCGTCCTCGCCCAAGGCGTCGCCGCGCAGGATGTAGCCGTAGCCAGTCTCGGCATAGTCGGGACGGATGCCGAACGCGACCAACCAGTCCTCGCGCCCCAGCCGCATCGCGGCGGCGACGGCGTCGCGGAACGCGGCCTCGTCGTCGATCAGATGGTCGGCCGGCATCACCAGCAACAGCGCCTCGGCGTCGCCGGCCAGCGCATGCAGCGCCGCGGCCGCGATCGCCGGCGCGGTGCTGCGCGCGACCGGCTCCAGCAGGATGCCGCCGCTGCGCACGCCGATCGCCTGCAACTGCTCGCCGACCATGAAACGGTGGTCGTCGGCGCAGACCGTGATCGGCGCCTGCGCCTGCGGCAGCTTGCTCGCGCGCAGCACGGTTTCCTGGAACAGCGAATGGTCCCCGATCAGCGACAGGAACTGCTTGGGTTGGTTCTGTCGCGAAAGCGGCCACAATCGGGTTCCGCTACCGCCGCTGAGGATGACCGGGTGAAGCATTTCGACTCCGCACTGGGGTTACGCCGTGAAGGGTACCGGATCGCGACCTCGCGCCGCCGGATTTGCGGCCCGCCGGCCGGGGCCGCCGCTCAGGCGCCAGTCACCCGGGCTCTGCGCCACGTCCGGGAGGCGGCATGAGCGGCAATCCGGCGCGGGTGCGCCTGCAGGGGCCGGACGGCGCACAGGCGTGGGTGTCGCTGCAGGGCGGACAGGTGCTGTCCTGGATCTGCGCCGGTCGCGAACGCCTGTACCTCAGCCCGCACGCGCGCTACGCGCCGGGCCAGGCGATCCGCGGCGGCGTACCGGTGATCTTTCCGCAGTTCTCCGACCGCGGCCCCGGCCCGCGCCACGGTTTCGCGCGCACGCAGCTGTGGACGCACGCCGGCGCAGGCCGGTTCCTGCTGCGCGACGACGATGCCACCCGCACGTTGTGGCCGCATCGGTTCGAAGCCGAGCTGTCCGCCGAACTGGGACGGGACTCGTTGGCGATGTCGCTGCGTATCGCCAACACCGGCCACGAGGCTTTCGAGTTCGGCGCCGCCCTGCACACCTATCTGCGTCTGGACGAGCTGGCGCGGGCGGGGCTGATCGGCCTGGGCGGCCGCCGCTACCTGGATGCGACCCGGCACGACGCGCCCGGCGTGCAGCACGAAGCGCAGCTCAGCTTCGCCGGCGAGGTCGACCGCCTCTATCCCGACGCCGCCGGCGGTCTGACGCTGCACGAGGACGGCCGCCGCCTGGCGATCCGCAGCGACGGCTTCCCCGACACCGTGGTCTGGAACCCCGGCGAACGCCTGGCCGCGGACCTGGCCGACCTGGGCGCCGGCGAACACCGTCGCTTCGTCTGCGTCGAAGCCGCCGCCGCGGCCGCGCCGCTGCGGCTGGAGCCTGGCCAGCGCTGGCAGGGATCGCAGACCCTCACCGTCCAGGACCCGCACTGAGCCGCCACGCCCGACGCGAGCCGTTGCGGGCGGCGCGGTGGCGACGGCGCTGGTCCTGCCGCCGTCTGGCAAACTACCGGCCAGCGTCCGGCGGCCTCCATGACCTCGCACAGCATCCCGATCAACTCGCTACTGCGGCATATCGAACCGCTGCAAGCCGCGCTGGCGCAGGCCGCCAACGACGTCATCGGCAGCGGCCATTTCGTGCTCGGCCGCCGCGTCGCCGCGTTCGAGGCCGAGTTCGCCGCCTATTGCGGCAGCGGCCACTGCATCGGCGTGGCCAACGGCACCGATGCGCTGGAACTGGCCTTGAAGGGCATGGGCGTGGCGCCCGGCGACCGCGTGATCGTCGCGGCCAACGCCGCCATGTACGCGACCTCGGCGGTGCTGGCCTGCGGCGCCGAACCCGTGTTCGCCGACATCCTGCCCGACGAGGCCACGCTGGACCCGGCGGCGGTCGAGGCGGTGCTGCGCACGCAGCCCGCCGCGAAAGCGCTGGTCGCCACCCATCTGTACGGCCGGCTCGCGCGCATGCGCGAACTGCTCGCGCTGTGCCGCGCCCACGGCGTGGCCGTGGTCGAGGACTGCGCACAGGCGCACGGCGCGCGCGACGCGGACGGCGTTCGTGCCGGCGCGCTGGGCGACATCGCCAGCTTCAGCTTCTATCCGACCAAGAACCTCGGCGCCCTCGGCGACGGCGGTGCGGTGGTCTGCGGCGACGACGCGCTCGCCGCGCGCGTGCGCCAGTTGCGCCAGTACGGCTGGACGGGCAAGTACACCAACGCGCTGGCCGGCGGCCGCAACAGCCGGCTCGACGAGATCCAGGCGGCCATGCTGTCGGCCATGCTGCCGCTGCTGGACGGCTGGAACCGACGCCGGCGCGCCATCGCCAATCGCTATTCCGAGCAGATCCGCAACGCCTCGATCGCCACGTCGCCCGTAGCCGGCGACGACTACGTCGCCCACTTGTACGTAATCCGCAGCGACCGCCGCGACGAGCTGCGCGAACACCTCGCCGCAGCCGGCGTGCAGACCGACATCCATTACCCGACCCCGGACCATCGCCAGCCCTGCCACGGCGGCCGCTATGCGGACATCGACCTGCCGCATACGCAGCGCGATGCCGCACGGGTGCTGACGCTGCCGTGTTTTCCGGAGATGACGGACGACGAGGTCGCCGGAGTGATCCAAGCATGCAACCGGTTCTGAACGACAGCCTGTCGCTGGTCGTTCCCGTGTATGGGAACGAAGCGTCCATCGACGCCCTGCTCAAGGCCATCGCCTCGATCCGGCAACAGTGCGCGGGCGGGTTCGAAGCGGTGTTCGTGGTCGACGGCAGCCCGGACCGCAGCTATGCGCTGTTGCACGAGCGCCTGCCGCAAGCGGGATTTCCGTCGCAGCTGATCAGCCTGTCGCGCAACTTCGGCGCGTTTTCCGCGATCCGGGTCGGCCTGGAAAAAGCCCGCGGCAGCGTGATCGCGGTGATGGCCGCGGACCTGCAGGAGCCGCCGGAACTGGTGCTGGGCTTCTACGACGCGCTCAAGAACCAGGGCCACGACGTCGCCTTCGGCGTGCGCGAGGGCCGCTCCGATCCCTGGCCGAGCAAACTCGCCTCCAATGCGTTCTGGTCGCTGTACCGGCGTCTGGTCATGCGCGACATTCCCAAGGGCGGTGTCGACATATTCGCGGTCACCGCGCGCTTCCGCGACCGTCTGCTCGCATTGGGCGAATCCAACACCAGCCTGCTGGCGCAGCTGTTCTGGCTGGGCGGCCGCCGCAGCTTCATCGGTTACGAACGCAGGTCGCGCGAACACGGCAAGAGCGCGTGGACCCTGCGCAAGAAGCTGCGCTACCTGTCCGACAGCATCTTCGCCTTCACCGACCTGCCGGTGCGCCTGCTGATCGCGTTGGGCGCGATCGCGATGTTGCTGGCGATCGTGCTCAGCATCGTCACCCTGGCGGCGAAGCTGTCCGGCCTGGTGCCGGTGCCGGGCTACACCGGCACCATGCTGACCGTGCTGTTCTTCGGCGCCTTCAATTCGCTGGCGCTGGGCGTGGTCGGCACCTATGCCTGGCGCGCGTTCGAGAACACCAAGGGCCGGCCGCTGGCAGTGATCCAGTCGGAAGAGACCTTCAACGAGGGACCGCCATGAGCCATTTCGTCCACCCCAACGCGCTGTGCGAGACCGACGCGGTGGGCGAAGGCACGCGCATCTGGGCCTTCGCCCACGTGCTGGCGGGCGCGCGCATCGGGCGCGACTGCAATATCTGCGACGGGGTGTTCGTCGAAGGCGACGTGACCGTGGGCGATCGCGTCACGGTGAAATGCGGCGTGCAGCTTTGGAACGGCGTGCGCCTGCACGACGACGTCTTCGTCGGGCCCAACGCCACCTTCACCAACGACCTGTTCCCGCGCAGCCGGCAATACCCCGACCGCTTCCTCGAAACCGTCGTCGAAGCCGGCGCTTCCATCGGTGCCAACGCGACGATCCTGCCGGGCCTGCGTATCGGCAGCGGCGCGATGGTCGGCGCCGGATCGGTGATCACCCGCTCGGTGCCGGCCAACGCGATCGTGGCGGGCAATCCGGCGCGCATCGTCGGCTATGTCAGCGATCACGCCGTCGCCGCTGCGAAAACCGAAACCGAAACGGCGGGCGATGCCGCGCCCGGCGTCAGCGCGACCACCGTCCGGGGCGTGAACCTGCACCGCCTGCCGCAGTTCTTCGACATGCGAGGCTCGCTCTCGGCCAGCGAGTTCGAACGCGACCTGCCGTTCCGGCCGCAGCGCCATTTCGTGATCTACGACGTGCCCACGCAGGAGATTCGCGGCGAGCATGCGCACAAGCACTGCCACCAGTTCCTGATCTGCGTGCACGGCTCGGTCCAGGTGCTGGCCGACGACGGCATGCGCCGCCAGGAGTTCGTGCTGGACGCGCCCAGCCTGGGCATCCATCTGCCGCCGATGATCTGGGGCACGCAGTACCGCTACTCGTCCGACGCGGTGCTGCTGGTGTTCGCTTCCGAGCCCTACCGGGCGGACGACTACATCCGCAGCTACGACGAGTTCCTCGCCCTGGCGCGAGGCTGAGCGGTGCGCGCGCTGGCCGGCCTGCTGCGGAACGAGAAGTTCCGTTTCCTGATCGCCGGCGCGACCACCACCGCCTTCTCCTACCTGCTGTACCTGCTGCTGTTGCTGTGGATCGCGCCCACGCCCGCCTACGCGGTGTCGTACGTCGCCGGCATCGTGTGGGCGTACTCCGTCAACAGCATCTGGGTATTCCGCGGCCGCTGGACCTGGTCGGGGCTGGCGGCGTATCCGCTGGTGTACCTGATCCAGGCCATCGTTTCGTTCGCGATCTTCTCGGTATTGCTCCAGCGGTTCCAGCTGCCCGCGGTGGTGGCGCCGCTGGTGACCATCGTGCTGATGCTGCCGATCAATTACGCTCTGGGCCGCAAGATCGTGCGCCACACCTCACGCCCCGCACCCTCCGATCAAGACAGGCAGCCATGACCGCATCGCCCCGCGCCTCGACCGCCTTCGCCCAGCCGCAGGCCTGGAACGGGCCCGTGTTGGCCGCCGCGGTGGTGTTCCTGCTGGTCTACGGCGTCGAGCTGTCGCATTTCACGCTGTCCAAAGACGAAGAAGTGGCCAGCTTCGCTACAGACACGGCACTGACCTGGCTGAGCCAAGGCCGCTGGGGCATGAGCCTGCTGACCTGGCTGCTGCCCAACTTCGAAGCCATTCCGCTGCTGTCTACGGCGTTGTTCGGCACCGGCCTGATTTTCGCCGCCTCGCGTGCCATCGACGATTTCCGCCTGAGCACGCCGCGCGCGTACGTTTACGCGATCGTCCACACCGGTTTCCCGCTGTGGCTGCACATCGCCGAGTTCAACACCTTCGCCGCCGGCTTCGGCTTCGGACTCGCAGCGGCCGCGTTAGGCGGCGGGCTGGCGGTGCGCAGCCGGACCTGGCGCGACCGGATCGCGGCGATCGCACTGCTCGCCTTTGCGGTGTCGATCTACCAGACGCTGGCGATCTACATCGTGCTGTACATCCTTCTGACCGTACACGCCGAGTTCGAGGCCGATCCGGACGGCTCCGCGAGCGCGCGGACGCGCGAGCTGGTCGGCAAGACCCTCGTATCGGCAGGCGTGTTCGTCGGTGCTTTCATCGCCTGTTGGATGGTCCAGCGAATCGCGTTGCGGGTCACCGGCATTCAGATGGCCTACGTCGACATGTACCTGCAGTGGGATCGTCTGCGCGCCGATCCCGCGGGCTCCCTGACCGTGGCTGCTCAGGCGCTGTCCGCCTACCTGTGCGGAACCCACCCGATCTACCTGGGCTGGGGCGCTGCGGTGCTCGCGCTGTCCTGGCTGGGCTTGCTGCCCTTGTGGCGGCTGTTGCGCGGTGGCGGCGGCAACGGGCTGCAGCAATGGACGTCGACCTGGCTGGTGGCGATCCTTGGTGTCGCGCTGGTCGCCGCCCCGTTCGTGCTCTCCGTCGGCACCTTGCCCGCACGCGCGCACATCGCATGGCCCCTGCTCGCCGCCTGGCTGGCGACGCGCAGCGTTCCGATCGCGATCCCGCGCCTGCCCACCGCCTATGCGCTGGTGTTGGCGTACTACTCGGTGGTCGTCGCGTCCATCGGTTCGTCCCTGTTCTATACCGAGCAACTGGCGCGCGCGGCCGACGCCGCGCTGACCCAGCGCCTGGCGCCCGCCATCGTCGAGGCCGCGGGCGCCGGGACCAACGGCACCATCCCGTTCGCCCTGTCCGGTCAGTTTTATCTCCCTGTCGACGGCCAGATGAAACGCGCCGAGGTATTCGGCACCTCGTTCTACGAACACGACGGCGGCAATGTGCGCCGGGTCGCGCTGTACATGAAGCTGCAGGGGTTCAACGGCCTCGATCCGGTCTGGCTGGGAAACCGTCCGGACCTGATTCCTGCCGCCCAATCCATGCCGACCTGGCCCGCGCCGGGTTCGGTGCGGCGGGTCAACGGCGTGGTCATCGTCAAGCTGGGGCCGCCGACGCCGCGGCAGTTGGTCAAGAGCTGACACCCCCGGCGAGGCAGTTCGGGGCGGGCCCGCGTGGGCGACGACGACCGCCCACGTACCGACGCAGGGCGGCTGCACCTGGACGCGCATCCGCGCCTGGTCGCGCGGATGAGCGCACGTTGCCTGCATGCTGGGCGCATTTCGGCGGGCGCGGCGGCCGTGGGCCACCCCCTGCCCCCTGCGCGGGCGGACGGTCTCCGCTAGAATTGGCGGTTCCCGGCCCCCGGGCCGCGCACCTCCCATTCGGGCACCCCCAAGGAATCCCCGCACGATGAAGATCCTCGTCGGCTACAAGCGCGTGGTGGACTACAACGTCCGCATTCAGGTCAAGCCGGACGGCTCCGGCGTGGTCACCGACGGCGTCAAGCTGTCGGCCAACCCCTTCGACGAAATCGCCCTGGAAGAAGCCCTGCGGCTGCGCGACAAGGGCATCGCGACCGAAGTCGTGGTCGCCACCATCGGCCCCGCCGACGCCCAGGCGCATCTGCGCAACGGCCTGGCGATGGGCGCCAACCGCGCCATCCACGTGGTCAGCGACCAGCCGATCCAGCCGCTCACCGCCGCGCGGACCCTGCTCAAGCTGATCGAGAAGGAACAGCCGGACCTGGTGATCCTGGGCAAGCAGGCGATCGACGACGACGCCAACCAGACCGGTCAGATGCTGGCGACGCTGTGGGCGCGCCCGCAGGCCACTTTCGCTTCCAAGCTCGATGTCGCCGACGGCAAGGCCACGGTCACGCGCGAAGTCGACGCCGGCCTGGAAACGCTGGAAGTCGATCTGCCGGCCGTGGTCACCACCGATCTGCGCCTCAACGAGCCGCGCTTCATCAAGCTGCCCGACATCATGAAGGCCAAGAGCAAGCCGCTGGAGTCGATCGCCTTCGCCGACCTGGGCGTGGACACCGGCGACACCCTCAAGACCACCCATTACGCACCGCCGCCGAAACGCAGCAAGGGCGTGATGGTCAAGGACGCGGCCGAACTGGTCGCCGCACTGAAGCAGAAGGGGTTGCTGTGATGAGCAAGGTTCTTATCGTCGCCGAACATTTGAACGGCAAGCTCAACGCCTCCACCGCCAAGTGCGTGTCCGCCGCGCAGGCGCTCAAGCCCGACAGCATCGACGTGGTGGTGCTGGCCGCCGATCCGGCCGACGTCGCAAGCCAGGCCGCGCAGATCGCCGGCGTGGCCAAGGTGCTGACCGTGGCCAACGCCGCCAACGCCAACGCGATCGCGCAGGTGCAGGCCCCGCAGATCGCCGCGATCGCGCAGGGCTACAGCCACGTGTTCGGCCCCTCGACCACCTTCGGCAAGGACTTGATGCCCTGCGTCGCGGCCCTGCTGGGCGTGGCCCAGGTGTCGGACGTGATGGCGGTGGAAGGCAGCCACAGCTTCAAGCGCCCGATCTACGCCGGCAACGCCATCGTCACCGTCGAGGCGCCGGCCGACCACACCGTGGTCGCGACCGTGCGCACCGCTTCGTGGCCCGAGGCCGGCCAGGGCGGCAGCGCGGCGGTCGAAGCCGCGGCGGTCGACGCCAGCCTGCCCAGCCACACGCGCTACGTGGGCCTGGCCGCCGGCAAGTCCGACCGCCCCGACCTGCAGAGCGCCAAGCGCGTGGTCTCCGGCGGCCGCGGCGTGGGCTCGGCCGACAACTTCAAGATCATCTACGACTTCGCCGACAAGCTCGGCGCGGCGGTCGGCGCCTCGCGCGCGGCGGTCGACGCCGGCTACGTACCCAACGAACTGCAGGTCGGCCAGACCGGCAAGATCATCGCGCCGGAGCTGTACGTCGCCATCGGCATCAGCGGCGCGATCCAGCACCTGACCGGCATCAAGGACGCCGGCACCATCGTCGCGATCAACAAGGACGGCGACGCGCCGATCTTCGAGATCGCCGACATCGGCCTGGTGGGCGATCTGTTCGCGCTGCTGCCGGAGCTGGAAAAGGCACTTTGAAGTTGCGCCCATAGCGCACTCGAAAGGCCGCCTCCGGGCGGCCTTTCCCGTTCTGGGGCCGCGCTCGTGCGCGGGCTGCGTTCCTATCGCAAAAGGGGCGCGACGTCGCCAAGCGCGTCTGGCACGCAAACGCCCCCATTCATGCCCATCCAGAACTGGAATAGGCGTAGCAAATAGCACCCCACCCGCCGGGCGCATGGTCATGCGACGGGCCAGCTGAAGGCGCTATGCTTGCAGCCGGGCGCCACCTACGATCCAGCCAGCTGAGGCAACGATGCGTTATTCACTATTAGCTTTGACCGTCACCCTGTTCATGGCCGGCTGCGCTTCGGAGTCGGATCCGGGCAAGCAGGCCGCAACGACGGCGACCACCGCCGGCGCCATCGCGCAAGCCGCTAGCGCCACCTCGGTCAAGTTGCCGGCCGGCCACGGCTTCGCATCGCTGCCCGACCGCGGCGCGCTGATCAAGTACGAGCGCAGCCAGGCGCCGCAGCAGCGCGGCGCGTTCACCTATCTGCCGGCCGAGCTCAGCGAAGCCCACATCCTCAATGCCACCGTGCCGGGTCGCGCGATCTCGCTGACCACGCCGGACGGCCAGCCGATGCGCATCGCCTACCAGCGCCACGAGGAAAGCCTCGACGGCAACTGGACCTGGATCGGCGAAACCCAGGACGGCCTGCGCGCCGTGATCACCTTCGGCGAGAAGGCCGTGTTCGGCAAGATCGAGCAGAAGGCCACCGAGGCCCTGCGCATCACCACGCTCAACGGCCGCACCTGGATCATGCAAGCCGATCCGAGCAAGCTGCTCGACGGCAACCTGCGCCGCGACGCCGAGTCCGACACCCTGATTCCGGCCAAGACCGCCGCCGGCGCCGCCTCGGCCCAGGTCGGCACCCTGGCCAACGCCGCCAACACCGTCGACGTGGCGCTGGGCTACACCGCCGGCATGATCGCGCGCTACGGCGGCGCGACCCAGGTCAACACCCGCCTGGTCAACCTGATGGCGATCACCAACCAGGCCTACCAGGACAGCCAGATCACCCCGCGCGTGCGCCTGGTGCACACGATGCAGGTCGACTACACCGACACCAACTCCAACGACACCGCGCTGGAAGCCCTGACCGGCTACACCTGCACCACCTCCGGCTGCACCCAGCAGCCGGTGCCGGTGGGCCTGCAGGGCCTGCGCGCCGCGCGCGACGCGGTCGGCGCCGACCTGGTCTCGCTGGTGCGTCCGTTCAACACCCCGGAACACGACGGCTGCGGCATCGCCTGGCTGCTCGGCGGCGGCGGCTCGACCATCGACAACAGCGATGCGGGCTTCGGCTACTCGGTGGTCAGCGACGGCCAGGACAAGGACGAAGGCGACGGCAAGACCTACTTCTGCCGCGAAGAGACGCTGGCGCACGAACTGGGCCACAACATGGGCCAGGCGCACAATCCGGAAGACAGCAGCGGCCAGGGCGCGCACAGCTACTCCTACGGCTACCGCGAAGCGGCCACCAACGGTTTCTACACCGTGATGGCCTACCGCCTGGGCAGCAGCACCCAGTTCTCGATCCCGTACTTCGGCAACCCCAGCGTCATCCACCCGGGCACCGGCCGCCCGACGGGTTCGGCCACCGCCGACAACGCGCGCAGCCTCAACCAGACCATGCCCTTGATCGCGCAGTTCCGCGCGTCGCTGATTCCGGACCCGACCAAGGTCCGTAACGACATCAACGGCGACGGCAACTCCGACCTGATCTGGTACAACGCCGGCGCGGGTTCGATGGCGTATTGGTTCATGAACAACACCTCGGTGGTGAGCAGCGGCAGCTTCTCGGTCGGCACCGCCTTCCGCATCGTCGGCACCGGCGATTTCGACGGCGACAACCGCACCGACCTGCTGTGGTTCAACAGCTCCAACAATCAGCTGCACCAGTGGCGCAGCCTGGGCAACGGCCAGTTCAGCTCGTCCTTCGTCGGTGCCATCGGCGCCGGCTGGGCGGTCGCCGAAACGCCGGACCTCAACGGCGACGGCAAGAGCGACATCGTCTGGGAGAACACCGCCACGGGCACGATGGCGTACTGGATCATGAACGGCTCGACCACCGTGTCCACCCGCGTGTACACGGTCGGCACGGCGTATCGCGTGGTCGCCAGCGGCGACTTCGATGGCGACGGCCGCGGCGATCTGATTTGGGCCAACGCCAGCCAGGGCTACCTCTATCTGTGGCGCAGCCGCCCCGACGGCAACTTCGACACGCCGTTCCTGGCCGCCTACGGCACCAGCTGGAACATCGCCGGCGTCACCGATCTCAACGGCGACGGCAAGTCGGACTTGGTGTGGGAAGAACCGACTCAGGGCATGATGGCGCAGTGGTGGATGAACGGCGCCAACATCCAATACTCCAGCGCGAAGTCGGTGGGCACCGCCTACCGCATCGCGACCACCGGCGACCTCAACGGCGACACCCGCGGCGACATCATCTGGGCCAACGCCTCGACCGGCCTGATGTACCTGTGGCGCAGCCGCGGCGACGGCGAGTTCGACACGCCGTTCCTGGCCAGCTACTCGACGGCGTGGTCGCTGATTCCCTGATCCGCCCGCACGTCGTACACGAAAAGCCCCGCGCAACCCGCGGGGCTTTTTTTGTTCATCAAAGCCCCCCAACCTGGCGACCGGATCGCCGGTGCAGCGCATGCTCCCCCTGCCGTGGGTGTCGGATACCCCGTCCAAACGCCCCTTCCAGGGCCTCATGCAACCGGCTCACCGCAAACCGCACGGATACGCAGCGCTTCCTCTTAAGCTATAGGCCAGGGGAGTCGGCCATTTTGCGCCGGCAGGAAGTAGCAATGCGTCGTTCGATTTTTGCTGTGTCCGTCATGTTGCTGATGGCGGGCTGCAGCCCTGCGCCACAAACCGGCAGCGCCCCCTCCGGCGCTTCGCCAGACCTAAGTACAGCTTCCGCGGCCATCGCGGCCGCGCCACGGATCCGCGACCGCCCGGGTATCGCCGGCCTGCCAGATCACGGCGCCTTGGTCCGCTACGACCGCTCAACCGCCAGCCAAAGCCGCGGCGCCTACACCTATCACCCGATCGAACTGAGCGAAACGCACGCACTGAACGCGGCAACGCCCGGCCGCAGCCTGTCGCTGACCGCACCCGATGGCCGTCCAGTCCGCCTGACCTATCAGCGTCACGAAGAAAGCCCGGACGGCAACTGGACTTGGATCGGCCAGACCGCAGAGGGCGCGCAAGCGGTGATTACGTTTGGCGAAAAAGCGGTGTTCGGCAGGATCGAACAGCGAACGGGCACAGCATTACGGATCACGACCTTCGGCGGCCGCGGCTGGCTCGCCGTAGCCGATCCGTCGAAGTTGTTCGACGGACGACTCCACGTATCCAGCGAATCCGATGCGCTGATCGTGCCCCAGCTGGACCAGGCCGCCAGCGCTGCGGCGATCGAACCACTGGCGAAACCGAACGGCGTCGTCGACCTGGCGCTGGGCTATACCGACGGATTGGCCGTCCGCTACGGTGGAGATTCCCAGGTCAACACGCGCCTGAGCCACTTGGTCGCGCTGACCAATCAAGCCTTTCGAAGCAGCGGAATCTATCACCGCCTTCGCCTGGTGCATTCGATGCGCGTCGCGTATACCGACGCCAATGCCAACGCCGCCGCGCTTGGCGAGTTGAGCGGCCAGGCGTGCAGCGCATCGAGCTGCGAGAGCCGACCCGTTCCGACAGGTCTGCAACCTCTCCGCGATGCGCGCGAAATCTATGGCGCCGACCTGGTTTCCCTGGTTCGTCCATTATCGCTGCCTCAACAGGCGAGCTGCGGCACGGCATGGATCATCCGCCCTCCGCAAGAAGGCATGCCCCTCAATAGCGCCGACGAGAAATTCGGCTACTCGGTAATCGGCGACGGCGTCGACTTCGACGAAAGCGTAGGTAAAACCGCCCACTGCCCAGAGGAAACCCTGGCTCACGAAATCGGCCACAACCTCGGACAAGCGCACAACGTCGAAGACATTCCCATTGGCGGATGGGGCGCCCACTACTATTCACAGGGTTATCGCGAAGACGAGGCCGACGGCTTCTACACGATTATGGCCATTCCGAAGGCCGGAAGCTCCCAGTTTTCCGTTCCGTACTTCAGCAATCCCAGATGGGTCTATCCCTATAACAACCGCCCCTTAGGCAAACACGGCACCAGTGACAACGCTCAAAGCCTCAACTTGATGATGCCAATGGTCGCTCGGTTCCGCGCCGCTGTCGTGCCCTATCCCAAACGCAGCGTACGCAACGATCTGAATGGCGATGGCAAGTCTGATCTGTTCTGGTATCACCCGGGTCAAGCGCTGATGGCCTACTGGTGGATCGATCAGGCCAGCGTACCTGGCAGCGGCAGCTTTCCAGTCGATCCTCGTTATCGCATCGCTGCCACGGGGGATTTCGATGGCGACGGCCTTGCCGACCTGCTGTGGATGAACGATGCCGACAACATCGCCTACCTATGGCGCAGCCGCGGCGACGGCCAGTTCGATACGCAATACGTGAGTGCCCCCTACTCGCCGTTCGCCACCTGGGGCACCGGCTGGCGGGTTGTTTCGTCCGGGCACGACCTCAATGAAGACGGCAAGGACGACATCATTTGGCAGGACAGCACCAAGCGCACCGCTTACTACTGGTTCATGGACGGGGGCAAGGTCGTTTCGTCCTACGTGAGACGCGCTACCGCCATTCCTCGCCTTGAAATGTTCGGCAGCGGCGATTTCGATGGCGACGGCAACGGAGACCTGATCCAGATCAACCCTGTCGACAACTACCTATATCTGTCGCGCAACCCCTTCGGCGACGGCCTTCATTACGAAACCGAGGGAATCACGCGCTACGACCCCTCGTGGACACTCGCTGGCGTCGCCGACCTGAACGGCGACGGGATGTCCGACCTGATTTGGGAAAACCACAATCTTGGGTTGATGGCGTACTGGCAAATGAACCGCGCCGCCATCCAATCGTCGGTCGTGAAATCCATCGATCCGGCCTACCGGATCGCCGCGACCGGCGACTACAACGGTGATGGCCGCGGCGACATCCTGTGGACCAATGCATCCACCGGACTCATCTTCTTGTGGCTCAGTCGCGGCAACGGCGAGTTCGACACGCCGTATCTAGCCAGCTACTCGACGGCGTGGTCTCCGATTCCCTAAGCCATCGGCGTCATCGCGAGCGAAAGCCCCGTCCGACCGACGGGGTTTTTTTTGTCCATGCCACAAGCGATTTCTTGCGCACAGGCGAATCAATTGTGAGCACATCGGACGCCACGGCACTGAAGATCATTCAATAACATCCACTCTTCGTATACAGGAAAACGGTTCGGCGCAAATCTTCGGCGGCGCACGCATTGCGCAACCTCGAGCTGGCGACTTCGCCCGATCGTAGAATTGCCTTCTCACATATCGCATATCGCATGAAACGCGCGGAACTCAAGTGCGATGCGCCTTCGCTGGTTGCCCGCATATGGACGCACCTCCGCCTGCGGAATGATCGCACTTGAAACGCACGATGGCTCAACAAAGGCACATAAGGTCAGCACTCGATCAACTAACAGCGCGCGAAGGATGCGCACTTATCCCGCACCCGCATCGGCTACCGGATCCGGCTTCACGCAGCGCATGCAAATCCAATGCAACATGCGCTCAGGAATTAGACGTGGATGCGATCGCGCATGTCGGAAAACGCGGAGCCAACACACCGCGACGGCCGTGGCGAGGGGCACTCGGATCGATCGTCATGACACCTGCCGACGGCCGCACGGGTTGCCGCCGCCTTCGCATTTGGTCTCGTGACCATCCGCCGCCACCGACATGCTCCCTTCACTCTCCGTATCGCAGCCACCCTCTGGAGACGCAGCATGCACTTGCTCCTATCAGCCGCCACCGTCGCCGCTCTAGCGAGCGTAGCGCAGCAGCCGACGCACTCGCCTCACTCGGTGCAGCCGTTGGACGCCCGCTGGCAAGTTCATAGCGGCCCGCTTCGCACGGCTCCGCAAAGCGACTCCACCGCTCGCACGCACGCCACCTTGGCCGTCGCCCCCGGCTCGCACAACGACGTCAACGCCGATGGCCGCTCCGACGTGTTCTGGGTCAGGTCCGCCGTAAGCGTCCAGGCGGTCGCGCATTGGATGATGAACGGCGCCAGCGTTATCGGCACCACCAGCCCTAGCCAACCTCCGGCGGGCACCAACGGCGTCTGGAAAGGCGACCTCGACGGCGACCGCAGGACCGATCAGCTCTGGTTCGACAGCAGCGCGGGCAAGCGCAGCTTGATATGGGCCAGACAAGTCGACGGCGGCGTTCAGCCGACCCACATCGCGACCATTGGCGACGGCTGGCTGCCGGGCGAAATCGTGGACCTCAATGGCGACGGCAAAAGCGACATCGTCTGGATAGACCGGACGCGCGGCTTGATCGCCTATTGGCTGATGAACGGAGCGACGGTGTCCGGCAGCCGTGTCTACACCTACGACCGCGCGAACTTCATGCTCAACGCCAGCGGCGACTTCGATGGAGACGGTCGTGGCGACCTGCTGTGGACTGGAGGCGCCGGCGGGCCGCACGTGTACCTCTGGCGCGGCAGAGCCGATGGAAATTTCGATCAGGTCTACGTGGGCAGCATCGACTACGACTGGGAACTGGAATGGACGTCCGACCTCAACGGCGACGGCCGGACCGACTTGATCTGGACGAACCGCGACAACCTGGTGGCGTATTGGTGGATGAACGGCGCCAGCGTACAAGGCCGCGGCACCCTCCCGGCCGATCTCGGCAACTACGAGATTGCAGCCACCGGCGATTTCGACGGCGACGGCAAAGGCGACATCCTGTGGACCACACAGGATCGCGATGAACAGGCGCTGCTGTTCCTGTGGCGCGGCCGTGGCGACGGTCGTTTCGACGCGTCTTACGTAGCCGCCTACAACCGCTCCACCTGGCTGTCGCTGCCGGACCGCTACCCCAAGCGCTGAGACCTTCGAGAACAAGATCCATCGCACCGAATTCATTCATGGAGACAGGCGTATCGGCATTGCGCCTTCGCACACGGACTCGCGGCCATCTGCGCCCCATGTGGACCTCCATCGCTCGCCGTCACACCCATCGCAAGGAGACTTTGCGTGCGCAATCTTCTCTCAGCCGCCTTCGCTGCCGCGTTGTTGACCGGATGCCCGCTCGAACAAAAGACGGACAGCGCGGAATCGAATAACGCCGACGCCGACGCCGAGGTCACGCCGGCCGTTCGTCCGTCCATTCGCGCACCCGGCTCCACGCGCAATGGAGTGGTAAGGGCTATCGGTATCGGCCCATCCGACACGCTGGCGATATCGGCCGCACCGGCCGCCTCGCCGCTCGCGATCACGCGGCCTGCCCAGGGCGACGCCAACGCCGATGGCCGCTCCGACCTCACCTGGGTCCGCCTCAACGGTTTCCACTACGACACGGCGCATTGGCGAATGAACGGAGCCACCGTGCAGCAGTACACCGGACCGACCCGGGTCGTCTGGGAGCAAACCGCCCCCGTGCTCAATGCCGATTTCGATGGCGACCGACGCGTGGACCAGCTCTGGTTCAATGCCAGCGACCCCGGCCGCCAACTCGTCCTGGCCCGACAGAACGAGACCGGCGGCTTCGAGCAAACCTACATCGCCACCGTCGGCGAGGGCTGGACGCCCAGAGCGGCCGTGGACCTCAACGGCGACGGCAAGAGCGACATCGTGTGGGTAGATAAGGCGCGCGGGCTGATGGCCTACTGGCTCATGAGCGGGCCCACGGTGCTGGGCAGCAGGCTCTATTCCTTCGATACCGAAAACTACGTCTTCCTGGCCGCGGGCAGCGGCGATTTCGACGGCGATGGCCGTGGCGACCTGCTGTGGTACGGCAACGACATAAGGGGCCCCATCTACATGTGGCGCGGCCGGACGGACGGCCACTTCGATCAGCTGTATGTGGGCAACCAGACCATCGAGCATCATTTACGTGGCACCACCGATCTCAACGGGGATGGAAAATCCGATCTGATCTTCACCGCGTTCTCCCGGAAACAGTTCTCCTATTGGCTGATGAACGGCGCCAGCGTCCTGCAGCGCGGCAGCATCGACGCCGACATGCAGCATTACCAGGTCGCGACACTGGGCGACTTCGATGGCGATGGGAAGGGCGATGTCATGTGGAGCGGTTGGTCGTCGGAGGGAAACACCGAACCCCTGTACCTGTGGCGCAGTCTCGGCAACGGAACGTTCGAATCGCGGTACGTCGCTCATTACGACAACACGATATGGCGCGTCATACCGAATCCATAGGCAGCCCGGCGGTACCGGCTCCCGCCACTTCGGCGATTCACGTTGTTTGAGTAAAAGTCGCGCATGGTACTTGTGTGGGCGCGGGAGCGATCCGCGACCTTAGGCCCGGCGCTCACGACAGCCCGCCCTTCAGATTCGATGACGAAGCATCCGTACGATGACTGCGCTGCCCCTCGCCGTGCTTTTTACGCGGCGGACCTTGCACAGAGGCGCTCAACCCTGATCAAGCACACATCAAATCAGGACTTGGTCAACAAGCAATGTGGAGATCATGCACATTGCTATTGCATTGGTACCGATAACGAAAAATCGGCTTCACGCCGCGCATGCGAAACCGGTGCGTACATCCGTATCCTAGGTTTGCAATTTCGATTCGATGTCGCACAGGGAGCTTGATCCGCAGTCGAATTTTTCTTGCGTTCGCAATACCGGTACGGCCGCCTTCCCGAACAGGCGGCAGCTCAATCTGAAGGAGTCAGCAATGCGCAACATGGTTCTAGCAGGGATCGCCGTTCTAACGCTGTCGGGTTGCCCGCAAGATTCGAACGAAGTCGCCGCCAGCCAATCGCAGGCTGGCGCCTCGCCCGTCGTCGCACGGGCTGTCGCGCCGGATACCGTCACCGCCCGTTTCGTGGCCCCGCTCGCATCCGCTGGTGGCCCGCAGCTGGCTGCCGCGACACCGGTGGGCCCGCACCGCGACCTCGTCGCGTCCTCGCTCCGAGCCGCATCCGCGCAAACGCTGGCGTCCGTGCGCGGCGCCTATAACGACGCCAACGCCGATGGCCGTTCTGATCTGGTTTGGATCGGGGAGGCCAGCGGTTCCCTCGTAGGTGCGCATTGGTACATGCAAGGCGCGCAAATCACGCGCACGTCCGGTCCGACCACCCTGGACGGCGACGCCATCGTAATGAGCACGGGCGATTTCGATGGCGACAGACGCGTCGACCAGTTATGGCTGACGAATAGTGGCAACCTGAGCCTGGGCCGGCTCAACGAAGCCGGCTGGTACGAGTCGAAGTTCATCGCTCACACCGATGGCGTTTGGCTACCCCACCGCTCCGCCGACCTCAACGGCGACGGCAAGAGCGACATCGTCTGGATCAATCGCTCGCAGCGCAAGATGGCCTATTGGGTCATGGACGGCACCCGCGTCCTGCGTACCGGCGTGTACGACTTCGACGCCGCCAACTACACGCTGGCCGGCGTTGGCGACTTCGACGGCGACGGTCGCGAAGACCTGCTATGGCGCCACCAACGCAATCATGTGCTGTACCAGTGGCGCAGCCGCAGCGACGGCCATTTCGATCAGCAGTACGTCGGCACGGTCAGCGGCATCTGGCGACTGGACGCGACCCCCGATCTCAACGGCGACTCGCGCTCGGATCTGGTCTGGATCAATCTGGAGGAGGATCAAGTGGCGTACTGGTGGATGAACGGCGCCACGATCCAGCGCACCGGCGTGCTCTCGGCAGACACCCGAAATTTCGCCCTGGGCGCGTGGGGCGACTTCGACGGCGACGGCAAGGGCGACCTGGTTTGGGTGGGACGGCCCAACGGCAACGACGCCCCGCTTTACCTCTGGCGCGGCCGAGGCGATGGAAACTTCGACTCGATCTACATCGCCGGCTACGACGCAGGCACTTGGCAATTGATGCCGGCCTACGCGGATGCTTGACCGCACTTGATCGCGAATCGTCGGCCCCGTCCATTCCCCCGCAGTTTCACCCCGCACCAGGAGTCCAACCGTGCGTTATTTCATTTCAGCCGCCATCGCCGCCGCGCTGCTGGCCGGATGCTCGCAGGAGCACACTGAGAACCCGGCGAGTTCGAATGCCGGCAGCCTCGCAGCCAAGGATGTACCGACCGCGAGCGCGTCGACCGGCCGGGCGCCGGCCATCGCGACGGCACGCACGGAGCTGCTGCCTTTCCGCGCAGGCGGCAGCTCAATTTGAAGGAGTCAGCAATGCGCAACATGGTTCTAGCAGGGATCGCCGTTCTATCGCTGTCGGGTTGCCCGCAAGATTCGAACGAAGTCGCCGCCACCCCATCGCAGGCTGGCGCCTCGCCCGTCCTCGCCCGGGCCGTCGCGCCGGATACCGTCACCGCCGGTTTCGTGGGCCCGCTCGCATCCGCCAGTGGTCCGCTGCTGTCTGCCGCAACACCGGTGGGCTCGCACCGCGACCTCGTCGCGTCCCCGCTGCGGGCCACATCCGCGCAAACGCTGGCGTCCGTGCGCGGCGCCTATAACGACGCCAATGCCGATGGGCGTTCGGACCTGGTCTGGCTCGGGCTGGTCGACGGCTCGATCTATGGCGCGCATTGGTACATGCAAGGCGCGCAGGTCGTGCGCAGCACCGGCCCCGCCACGCTCGATGGCGATGCGATCGTGTTCGTATCCGGCGATTTCGACGGCGACAAGCGGGTCGACCAACTCTGGCTGCGGAACAACGGCACGCTGACGTTGGGGCGGCTCAACCAGGCGGGATGGTACGAACACAAGTACATCGGCCAGGCCGCGGACGGCTGGCTGATCGACAGATCCGCCGATCTCAACGGCGACGGCAAGAGCGACGTCATCTGGAGAAATCGCTCGAAAGCCCAGATGGCGTACTGGCTGATGGACGGCGCGACAATCCTGCGCACCGGCTTGTATCCGCTAGACGTGATCAATTACACCTTGGCCGCCGTCGGCGATTTCGATGGCGACGGCCGCGAGGATCTGCTGTGGCGCGGCCGGCAAAGCCAGGCCCTGTACCTGTGGCGCAGCCGCAGCGACGGCCATTTCGATCAGCAGTACGTCAGCACGGTCGGCGCCGATTGGAGCGTCGATGCGTATCCGGATCTCAATGGCGACGGGCGCACCGATCTGGTTTGGGTCAGCCAGGATCAGCACCTGCTGGCGTACTGGTGGATGAACGGTGCAACCACGCTGCGTACCGGTGTGCTGAATGTCGACACGGTGAATTATAGGCTGAGCGGCTGGGGCGACTTCGACGGCGACGGCAAGGGCGATCTGGTTTGGATGCGTGGCCCTGAAGACGGCCCGAGTGCGCCGCTGTTCCTGTGGCGCGGTCGCGGCGACGGCAGCTTCGAATCGGTCTACATCGCGAACTTCGACGCCGGCAACTGGCTGCTGATGCCGCCGTATGGGGACGCTTGAACGCGCGTTCCGGCATTGTCGGACTCACCTCTCAGAATTGGCACCCAGCGCCAGGAGCAGAATCATGCGCAACTTGATCTCAGCCGCTATCGCAGCCGCACTGTTGACCGGCTGCCCGCAGGAGAAAGCCGAAAGCCAGACAAGCGCGAACGACGGCGGCGTCGCCGACAGGGACGTTACCGCCGCGCGCGCACCAGCGGCCCAGACGCCGGCGACCGCGGCGTCGCGCATGCCCAGCGCAGTGCGGGGTGGCGTAGTGAAGGCGATCGCCTTCGGGCCGTCCGATGCGGTAGCGCTGTCAGCCGCCGCGGCCGCAACGCCGCTAGCGGTCGGGCGTGCGCAGAATGACGCGAACGCGGACGGGCGCTCCGATGTCACCTGGCTCCGCACTCGCGTCAGCGACACCGACACCGCGCATTGGCGGATGAACGGGACCGGGATACTGCAATCGACCGGGCCGACCCGTGTTTGGGCTGGAAACACGGTTGTCGCCCAAGGCGACTTCGATGGCGATCAGCGCGTCGACCAGCTTTGGTTCAACAGCAGCGATGCCAGTCGCCAACTCACCCTGGCCCGCCAGAACGAAAGCGGCGGCTTCGACCAAAGCTACGTGGCCACCATCGGTGCCGGCTGGGTCGTCAACGAGACCGTGGACCTCAACGGCGACGGAAAGAGCGACATCGTGTGGGTGGATAGGGCGCGCGGGCTGATGGCCTACTGGCTCATGAGCGGACCCTCGGTACTGGGCAGCAGGCTCTATAGCTACGATGCAGCCAACTTCAACTTCTTCGGCAGCGGCGATTTCGACGGCGACGGTCGCGGCGACCTGCTGTGGATGGGTAAGAGAACCGACGGGCCTTTGTTCATCTGGCGCAGCCGAACGGATGGTCACTTCGATCAGCAGCGCGTCGGCGACCTCAGCATCTCCTTCCAGTTCCAGGGCACCACCGATCTGAACGGGGACGGCCGATCGGATCTGGTCTTCACCAGCTTCGTGCAGCGGTTGTTCGCCTATTGGCTGATGAACGGCCCTACCGTCCAGCAGACCGGCGTGATGGGCGTCGATATCGACAAATACGAAGTCGCGGGCTTGGGCGACTACGACGGCGACGGCAAGGGCGACGTGCTGTGGACCGGGCGCTCGGGCAGTTCGTCCGAAGCCTTGTACTTGTGGCGCAGTCTCGGCAATGGCGCCTTCGACCCACGGTTCGTGGCCTACTACGATCACAGCACATGGCGGCCGTTTCCGATTCCGACTCGATAGCCCCGGTCGGGGTCGCGATCTTATAGCCCGCGCGACCCACGCATCAGGCTTATCGACTCGGGTCGGATGACGGAAGCTCGGCGTCGCGCACGCGCGATGCCGAGCCTAGCTTCCCGCCGACTCGTTCCCCTCCGCCCCATTCGGACTATGCCGCCCCTCAGGAGTGTCGCCATGCGCAAACTCATTCCAGCCATCCTTGCCGCTGCGTTGTTGAGCGGCTGCCCGCAAGAGCATGACGACACCACCAGCGTGTCCAGCGGCGGCAACGTCGCGGCCAGGGACGCGTCGAGCGCGCGCGCGGGCACCGGCCGGGTAACGGCACCGGTTCCAGCTCACGGACCCGGCGCCGCGCACGGCGGCGTGGTAACCCCGCAGAGGACCGGGCCGTCCGACGCGCTGGCCGCGGCGCCGCTCGCGACCGCCGCGCGACTGCCCACCGACGATGCCAATGCCGATGGCCGCTCCGACCTCACCTGGTACCGCATCCGCGGCGACAGGCGCGACATCGCGCATTGGCGGATGAACGGCGCCGCGGTGCTGCAAACGACCGGCCCCACCGAGGTCAAGCTGGGAACCAACGGCATCCTCAACGGCGATTTCGATGGCGACCGTCGCGTCGACCAGACCTGGTTCAACTCCGCCGCCGGCAACCGCCAGCTCACCCTGGCCCGACAGAACGCGAGCGGCGGCTTCGAGCTGGCCTATGTCGCCAGCATCGGCGACGGCTGGTTCCCCAGCGCGGCCGAGGACCTCAACGCCGACGGCAAGAGCGACTTGGTCTGGCTGGACCGCGCGCGCGGCCTGATCGCCTACTGGCTGATGAGCGGCACCACCGTGCTGGGCACCCGGCTGTACACGGTGGACACCAACAACTACGACTTCCTCGGCACCGGCGACTTCGACGGCGACGGCCGCGGCGACCTGCTCTGGCTCGGGCACCGTACCAACGGCCCCCTGTACATCTGGCGCGGCCGCGCCGATGGCAACTTCGATCAGTTGCTGGTGGGCGACCTCAGCATCGCGTTCGAGATCCAAGGCACGCCCGATCTGAACGGGGACGGCCGCTCGGACTTGGTCTTCACCAGCTATACCAATCGCACGTTCTCGTATTGGATGATGAACGGTGCGAGCGTGCAAAGCGGCGGCGTGATACCGATCGACCGCGACCGCTACGAGATCGCGGCCACCGGCGACTACGACGGCGATGGCAAAGGCGACATCATGTGGACCACGAAATCGCGCTTCGAAACCGCGTCCCTGTATCAGTGGCGCGGACGCGGCGATGGAAGCTTCGACTCGCTGTTCGTCGCCTACTACGACCACGGCACGTGGCAGACGCTGAACCGCTACGAGTGAGATGACCGCCTCGACCCTCCACGGATCGCATCCCGGTGAGATGGCGAGGTCCATGCCGCTTGGCACGGCAGCCGCGACGGCCTGCGCTGGCCGACCAACGGCGGTAAACGCGTTCGACACGGGAAAGCGGTGGGTCTAGTATCGACCCGTCCGTGACGCGTTGGCCCGTCCGCCGACCAAGGGGGTTGTTCGGGAGGCATCAGACTTACGCGCGGCCGCACTGCCGATGAGACGCAGGCCCGCTGGCAATGGCGGCGGCTACCCCAGGGAGGGATCTCGCATGCGCAACGCCACGTTGGTTATTGCAACGGCGCTGACACTGCTGTGCTGTTCCGTCACCGCGACCGCGGCACAGGCACCTGCCGGTTATACGCCATGGCGGTTTTTCGCTCGGCCACTGGCCAGCCCGGCATCGTCCGTCCCGTTTGTGCGCCCGCCGTTAAGGCAGCCCGCTTCGACCGCAAAGGCGGGCATCCAACTGACTTCGCCCGGCAAGCACAACGATATCAACGGTGACGGCCGCTCCGACCTGATCTGGTACACCTACTTCTCGCCACATACGATCCCGGCCTACTGGTACCTGTCCTACTGGCAAATGGATGGTGCGTCCGTGCCGTGGGCGCACAACTTCCTGTGGAGTTCGAGCCTCGATGTTCCGTTTCCAGGCGATTTCGACGGCAATGGCCGCTCCGACTTACTGTTTCCCGGCCCATACCCTCTCTATTCGATGTGGTTGAGCCGTTCGGATGGAAGTTTTGATACCCGACCCGTGAGCAATATCGGCATGCCTGCGGGCAATGGCTGGAAGCTGACCTATCTACCGAACGACGTCGACCTCAATGCGGACGGTCGAGACGATCTGCTTATATACAATACGAGCGCCGGCAAAGGAGCGTATGTGCTGATGGATGGCCCCTCGGTCCTGGAATCAATCACATTCGATCTGAGCCCCGGCTATGCCATCAGCGGTGGCGGCGATTTCGACGGTGATGGACTCGACGACTTACTGTGCAGCCATGCTGGATTGGGTTATCTGTTCCTTTGGCGCAATCGCGGCGACGGCGGCTTCGATGTGTCGTTCATCGCTGCCTACGCCCCAGGCTGGGCAATCGTCGGAAACCCCGATCTCAACGGAGATGGGCACGCAGACATAGTCTGGAGCCAGCAAGCCCTGAACATGCTCGGGTTCTGGTGGATGGACGGCGGATCCGTCATCCGCATGGACTCCAAGTGGGCCGGCCCCCGTCCCCGGGTTGCTACGGGCGACTTCGATGGCGACGGCATCGGAGACGTCGTCTGGACGCAGCAGGTCAGCCCCTACTATTCCTTCCTGTGGCGCAGTCGAGGTGATGGCGAGTTCGACGCTCACTTGTTGGCTCAAGTAAACGAGTACTGGCGCTCCGCCTACTGAAACGACGCAAGCGCGAACGGAGCCATGCGACGGCGGATCTTTTGAGGTGTAGCGGAAAGGACGTTGAAGATGAAGAAGCCACTCCTGCAAACCGTAATAGCGATGTCCTTAGTCGCCGCATGCGCCGATTCGTCCGCACGCTCGCCGGACGCGGGCTATACGCCATGGCGGCTATCGCTGCCCCGTTCGACCGAATCGGCACCTGTCGTACCGCGCAAGTTGCAGTGGCACGCGCAACCGGCTCCAACCGTGCCGAGCCAAGCCGCCTCGCTCATGCGTACGGCGCAAAGCGACTTCGATGGCGATGGACGCTCGGACCTGCTGTGGACACAGACCTACAGCAAGTCGCCCAGGGACAGGGACTACATGTCGTACTGGCGAATGAACGGGCCGCAGATTTTCTCCGCGCATAACTTCGCTCACCAAGCCAGGGTTCCTCCCGGCTCCGTCGGCGACTTCAACGGCGATGGCCGCGCCGATGTTTTGTTCAGCGCCCTGGACTGGCCGGGAGGTCTTTGGCTGGGCCGAGGCGATGGAGGATTCGACGTTCGTTACGTTACGGGTCCCAACCTACCACCGGAAATCCGCTGGAAGCGCACTCGCGTGCCCGAGAGCGTCGACCTGAATGGAGATGGGCGCGACGACGTGTTGGTGGTGAACAGGGATTTGCAACGGGCGGGGTACGTGTTGATGGACGGCCCGACCGCCCTGGGCGCCGTAAGCTTCGACCTCGCGTCGGGCTACTCCCTCAACGGCGCGGGCGACTTCGACGGCGACGGTCTCGACGACCTTCTGTGCGCCTACGACGCCGGCCATCTCTACTTGTGGCGCAATCGCGGAGACGGTGGATTCGATGTATCGCTGATCGCCGTCTACGACCCGAATTGGTCCGTCGTGGGCAACCCCGACCTGAATGGAGACGGGCGCGCCGACATAGTCTGGCGGGGACCGAACGGCATGCTCGCGTTCTGGTGGCTGGACGGCAGCTCCATCATCCGTGCCGACACCAAATGGGCGGGCTCGCGTGATGTCGCCACCGGCGACTTCGACGGCGACGGACTGGAAGATGTGGCCTGGACGCAAGCGAGCACGGCCTACGCATTCCTTTGGCGTAGCCGCGGCGATGGCGAGTTCGATAGCTACCTGCTGGGCCAGTTCAACCTCTACTGGGATATGCAGACCTCGTACGTGCTACAGCGCTTATGAGCAAGACATCGTGTTAGGAGTGCACTGACTTCAGCACGTTTGCAGCACCGGCTCGCCCGTTCATCCATATGGGCCGTGTCAGATGATTTCGTTCTCTTCGATATCGCCGCGGCACCGCACGAGAGAGGATTCTCCAATGCCAGCGCTCCTTGCCCTGGCACTATGCGCAATCCTGCTGCAGCCCAACACGGCGAGTTCGGCGCCACTGCGATCGGCCGATAGCTATCACCTCTGGCAGTTGCCGCAACTTGCACACGCCGAGGCAGCCCGTTCCATCCTTCCTTACCGGTGGGCCTCTATCTCATCGGCTCAACTCATCAGCGTGGCTTCGGTGCCCGCGCTCCACAACGACCTGGACGGCGACGGCAAGTCCGATCTGATCTGGAACACGACCTTTACCCGCGGCACGGACTACTACCTGCTCAGCTACTGGCGCATGGACGGCCTCGCACGCGCGTCGATGCACAACTTTCAGGTCGGCCTGGGCTATTACAACCTCAACACCGGCGACTACGATGGCGACGGCCGCGCCGATATCCTGTTCGTCAGCACGCAGGCCGCCAGCCAGCTTCGCTACAACCACATCTGGCGCAGTACAGGCAGCGGGCAGTTCTCGCCCGCCGGACCGCTCGTGCTGCAGCCCAATTGGCACATCACCCCGCTGCCCAACGGCGTGGACCTGAATTCCGATGGGACGGGCGACGTACTGCTGCACAATCCGATCAGTGGCAGGGGCGCTTATTGGTTGATGTCCAATGCGGCAATCGCCGGTGGCACCGACTTCGACTTGGTGCTGCCCTACAGCATCGTCGGCGCCGGCGACTTCGACGGCGACGGTCGCGACGACCTGCTGTGCAGCGATACCGCGCTGGGCCACCTGTTCTTCTGGCGTAACCGCGGCGACGGCGGATTCGATGTTTCGCTGATCGCGGTCTACGACCGGAGTTGGATCGTCACCGGCAATCCAGACCTCAACGGCGATAGACGTGCCGACATCGTTTGGAGCAATGGACAGCTCAGTATGCTGGCGTTCTGGTGGCTGGACGGCGCATCGGTGTTGCGGGCCGACACGCGCTGGGCCGGACCCACTCCCCACGTCTCCACCGGCGACTTCGACGGTGATGGGCTGGGAGACGTGGTCTGGACCCAGCCAGCCTACCCAAACTACTCGTTCCTGTGGCGCAGCCGCGGCGACGGTGAGTTCAACGCCCACTTGCTGGGCCAGGTCACCGAGTTCTGGACTAGTATGCGTTGAGCGTAGCCGGGCGTTCTGGTCAAAGGCGTTCTGCTCTGCTTTGCTGTCCTTCATGCCCTGAGCAAATAATTCGTGCCCCCTGTTGCAGATGCATGCCGGTGGAGGGACAAGCACGATGCCAACCACATGCACTCGGAATCGATCGGACTAAAGCGCTTTTCGCCTACACGACCATGAAATCGTATCTGACCATGAACCGTTACTTCTGGCTGACTGCCACGACCTTGCTCTTCGCCTCCCACGAACTGACAGCGACGGATCTGCGCGCGCGCCCTGCGCCGTGGAATCCTGCTACGCAGGGGCAAGCACCGGCCACGATCGACCCACTGCCCCTACAGCCCGATACGGCGTTGCCCCTGTTCTATGCAGCCGCCCCAGCGGTTTCCATGACGTCCCGCGCACGCAACGACATCGATGGTAACGGACGCTCCGATCTCATCTGGCTTAGCACATGGCATTTTCATTATCCCTCCAGCGTCTTTGATCTGGCCTATTGGCGCATGGATGGCACGAGCGTTGTATCCAAGCACACCTACCGAGCCAGCACGGCGTTCAGGAACGAAGTCACTGGCGACTTCGATGGAGACGGCCGTGCCGACATCCTCTGGTTTGCGTATGATTTCGACTTGCCGGATACACGCATATTCATGTGGCGCAGCCGCGGCGACGCAACCTTCGATGCGCCCTACGTTGCCAGCGTTCCCAAGCGATGGAACTTGGCCCAGATGGGCTCTAGCGCCGACATCAATGGCGACGGACGGGACGACATCATCTGGCAGAACCAAACGTCGGGACAGGCTGCCTATTGGCTCATGGACGGAACGACCGTGCTGGGTTCGTCCGTGTTCCAGCTGCACCCCGACTGCATAGTCAATGGCGCCGGCGATTTCGACGGAGACGGAAGAGACGACCTGCTCTGCAACGATCGGATGCGTGGCCTATTGTTCTTCATGCGCAACTCGGGCGACGGCCAGTTCGGCCTATCGATGGTGAAAGCCTACGATCCGAACTGGTATATGGTGGGCAATCCCGACTTGAACGGCGATGGGCGTGCGGACATCGTCTGGTTCAACAGCCGGCTATCGATGATCGCGTTCTGGTGGATGAACGGCGCGACGGTGCTGCGTGAAGACACTCGCTGGGTCGGCTCGATGGCCAATACGGTCGCGACCGGCGACTTCGACGGCGATGGGCTTGGCGATATCGTGTCTTTGGCCGGTGGCGGGTATTACCCGTATGTACTGCTCTGGCGCAGTCGGGGCGACGGCAACTTCGACACCACCCTGCTGGGCGAGACCGCCAGCGCTTGGACATTCATGTAAAAAGTCGCGGCGCCTCGCCATTGAGGGCCGCGCGGTCCAGCTATAGCCAGGCTTGAGCCTGCCGCAGGTGCGTGACCACTGCCGTCGGCCGCCGATCCACTGTTTCGCCTGGCGCGTCGATCGTCGGGCTCGCCGGCGCGTAGAGCAGCGTGACCCCCACGCCGGCGCGCTGGCCCGCGACGATGTCCGAGTCCTTGTCGCCCACCAACACGCTATCCGCCAGCGACACCCCGAACTCCTCGGCCGCGGCCAACAGCATGCCCGGATTGGGCTTGCGCATCGGCGACTCGCGCCGGTACTCGCCGATGCCGTGGACCGGGTGAGTGGGGTCGAAGTAGACCTTGTCGATCGGCGCGCCCTCGCGCGCGAACGCCTCGCACATGCGTTCGGTCAGGACGAGGAAGTCCTGTTCGGTGTACAGGCCGCGGCCGATGCCGGCCTGGTTGGTGACCACGAACAGCCGATAGCCCTTGGCGTGCGCGGCGCGCGCCAGGTCGAAGATGCCGTCGACGAAGACGAAACTGTCCCAGCGGTAGGTGTAGCCGTCGTCCAGGTTGATCACGCCGTCGCGATCCAGGAACAGCGCGCGCGCGACTGCGGTCATGGGCTCAACCGTGGGCCGACAACAGGATCTGCGCGCGCGCGTAGTCCTCGGGCGTGCCGATGTCGATGAACTCGGCATCCGTCGGCAGGGCCAGGAACTCGCGGCGGCCTACGGCGTCGCGCAGGTATTCGGTTTCGAACGAGAAGCGCTCGGACGCGGGGAACTCGTCGGCGATGTCCGTCGGCAGCACGTAGCAGCCCGCGTTGATCAGGCCGGGACCGCCGCTGGCGTCCTTTTCGAGGAAGCCGCGGATACGGCCGGAGGCATCGACCTCCAGCTTGCCGTAGCGCGCGGTGTCGTCCACCGCGCGGGCCACGATGATCGGCAAACCGCGTTCGGCCCACAGCGCGTCCGTGGCGGCGGTATCGACGGCCAGATAGGTATCGCCGTTCAACACGTAAACGTGGCCGCGTTCGCAATGCGCCAGCGCGGCGCGGATGGCGCCGCCCGTGCCCAGCGGCTCGCTCTCGACCGCGTAGGCGATCGGCACGCCGCGGAACGCGTCGCCGAAGTGCGCCACGATCGCTTCGGACAGATAGCCCACCGACAGCACGATGCGCTCGAAGCCGTTGCTCACCAGATGGCCCAGCAACAGTTCCAGGAACGGCCGGCCGGCGATGCTGGCCATCGGTTTGGGCACGTCGCTGACGACGCTGCGCAGGCGGGTGCCGAAACCGCCAGCCAGTACGATCGCTTGCTTCACGCCGCCTTACCGAAGATCGCGTCTTCCACCAGGCCGGTCACGATGTGGCCCAACACGGCATGACCCTGCTGGATCTCCGCGGTATCCGTGGACGGCGTGCGCAGCAGGATGTCGCACAGCGCCGGCATGTCGCCGCCGCCGCTGCCGGTCAGGCCGATGCAGAACAGCCCGCGTTCGCGCGCCTCGCGCAAGCCGGCCAGGATGTTCGGCGAGCGGCCCGAGGTCGAGTAAGCGATGAACACGTCGCCGCTGCGGCCCAGCGCCTGGATCTGGCGCGAGAACAGCTTTTCGTAACCGTAGTCGTTGCCGATCGCGGTCAGGATCGAGGTGTCGGTGGTCAGCGCGATCGCCGGCAGGCCCGGACGGTCGAAGGCGAAACGGCTGACGAATTCGGCCGCGATGTGCTGGGCGTCGGCGGCGCTGCCGCCATTGCCGGCCAGCAGGAGCTTGCCGCCCGAGTTCAGCGTCTCGATGCACTTGGCCGCGCAGGCTTCCAGCTGCTGCTGCATGGTCTGGTCGTCGGCGAGGGCGCGCATGACCTGCACCGCCCGCTCGAGCTTCTCGATGATGTGCTGTTTCACTCGATCCTCCAGGCTTGCGTACCGTTCTTGGTGAAATGGCAATTGCTGACTTGGCCGTCGAAGGCCTTCAGCGCGCGGATCACTTCCATGCGTCGATCCGGCTTGACGAAGAACATCATGAAACCGCCGCCGCCCGCGCCTGAAACCTTTCCGGCCAGCGCGCCCGCGCCGATGGCCGCTTCGTAGATCGCCTCGATCTTGGGCGTGGACACGGAACTGGCCGTGCTCTTCTTGCTTTCCCAGCCCAGGCGCATCGAGCTGACCATGTCGCCGAAGCTGCCCTTCAACAGGGCGACCTTCATGCTCTGGGCTTCGTCCTTCAGACGATGCATCGCCTCGATGGTGCCGGAGTCCTTATGACGCACGTTGTCGCTCTGGTCGGCGATGATCTTGGCCGACTCGCGCGAAACGCCGGAGTAGTACAGCAACAACGATGCCTCCAGCTCGCACAGCACCCAGTTCTTGATGCGCAGCGGGTTCACGATCACGCGGTCGTTGTCGTAGAACTCCATGAAATTGAAGCCGCCGAACGTCGCCGAGTACTGATCCTGCTTGCCGCCCTTGAGGCCGCAATCGACGCGTTCGATCTTGTAGGCCATGTGGGCGATGGCGTAATCGTCCAGCGGCAGCCCTAGCAATTCTGCGAAGGCGCGGATCATCACCACCACGACCGTCGACGAGGAGCCCAGCCCCGAGCCGATCGGCGAGTCGCAGAACGTGGTCAGCTCCACTGCCAGCGGCACGCCGCCGTTATGGTTGGCGACGATTTCGTTGTAGACGGCCTTGTGCAGCAACAAGTCGCCTTCCAGCGGATAACTCGCCTGCAGCGGCAGTTCCGCCGCCTGCTCCTGATCGCTGGCGACGAAGCGCACGCTGCCGCCTTCGGTGGGTTTGATCACCGCGTAGGCGTAACGGTCGATGGTCGCGTTGAGCACGTAACCGCCGTAGGTATCGCAGTACGGCGACACGTCCGTGCCGCCGCCGGCCAGGCCTAGCCTCAGCGGTGCGCGGGCACGGATGATCGCATTGTGGTTCACAGCGGCGAGTCGTTCTGGAAGGGGACGGCGTCCTGGTTCGAGCTCTTCATCGACTGCATGTCTTGCCGGTACTGATTGAAGTGAATGCGCAGTTCGCGGTCGTCCAGCGCCGCGGGGCGCTGCCAGCGACCGCGCGCCTCCACCTCGGCCGTCGGGCGCTTGCGCACCACCATCTCGATGCCGCACTCGCCCACCGGCGTCAGCGTCTGGTCGAAGCGCGGCAGGTCGAAGCGGTAGGTCGACGACAGCTGCTCGATGCGCACGACTTCGGCGTCGGCGCCCAGCTCGCGCGCCAGGTCCAGCAGATTGATGGAGCGATCGCTCCACGACTCGGGCTTGTAGACCGTGAAGGTCCACTTGTGGTCGCGGTTGAAGGTGCTGGGGAACACGCCCTGCTCGTACAGGTCCTCATCGGGAACGGTGAGCACCAGGTAGCCGCCCGGCTTGAGCACGCGGAACCAATGCTTCAGGCCTTCGCGCGGATCCACCAGATGCTCCAGGCAGTGGCTGCTGTGCACGAAGTCGAAGCTGCCGTCGACCGCGCTTTGCAGGTACTGCGCGTCGCCGTCTTCCCAGTCCCAGGTCTTGACGCCGGTCATGCGCGAGAACATGCCCACGTACAACGCCAGCGGATCGGGCTTGCCGCCGATATCGATGCCGCTGCCGACGAAGTAGCGATTGCTGAAGTTCGGGTCCGCCAGGCGACGTGCGATCGATTTGCTGCATTCTTTCATGGTGCAATCCTAGTCACGCAGGTTGGCTCGCACATGCCGTCGCGAGCTGAATGTAGTGGGGTGTCAGCGGCCGACCTGGGCGACCAGCGCCGACGACACCGGGGACCACTCCGCGCCCACCGGCGACAGCGAAAGGTCGGTGATCTCGCCGGATGCGCCGAACAGCCAGGCACCGGTTTGCGTGGTCGACGGATTGCGCCAGATCAGATCGGTGCGTCCGTTGCCGTCGACGTCCACAGCCGCGACGAACTGCCAATCCGCGGTGGACTGGCGTGCGAACGAGATCGGCTTGGCCGCATCGCCGCCGCTCCAGGCCAGCAGATTGCCGGCCTGGTCCTTCCACAACAGATCGTCGCCCGGCTCGCCGTCGAACTTGCCGACCGCCAGCAAGGTCCAGGCCGAGCCCGGATCGGCGAGGCCGCGGGAGGTCTTGAGCTTGCCGCCGTCGAGCGACCAGATGCTGGCGGACGAGCCGTCGTTCTTGCGCCAGAACAGATCGCCGCGACCGTCGCCGTCGAAATCGCCGACCTGGGCCAGGGTCCAGTCGCCGCCGGTGTCTCCGACGATGGCCTGTTCCGTAACCTTGCCGTCGCGCAACAGCCACAGCGCTACGCCGCCGGTCTTACTGGTCCATACGACGTCCGCGTTACCGTCCGCGTTGGCGTCGGCGAATGCCGCCACGCCCCATTCCGGGCCGGCCGGCGGCAGCAGCTCCACCGTGGGGTCGGCCGCGCCCGCGCCCAGCTTCCACAGACGGATTTCACCGTCGGCGGGATTGCGCCAAGCCACCAGATCGCTGCCCGACCAGCCCGCCGGCACGTGCGCCAGTGCATGCCAATCGGCCCCGACTGCCCACAGCGCGACCGGCGCCACGGCGCCCTTGTCGGCGAAGCGCCAGACCAGGTTGTCGCCGCTAGCGGCATTGCGCCAAAGCAGGGACGAAGCGGCGCCGGCGGATTGCGGCGCGGCCTCGCCAGTCGCAGTCTGCGGTTGCGCCGGCACGTCAGGCAGCGCGGTGCCTTTCGGCGCGCCGGTTTTGGGCTCGGTCAGCCACCACACCGCGCCCAATGCAGCGGCGGTCAGCGCCACCACGAGTATCGCTTTCTTCATTGAGACCTACTCCTTCGAATACGAGGCCGTCGGGCATGGTCGCATCCGCACGTGATCGGCGCGTCTGCGCGGCCGATCGCCGGCGGCGGCGGTCAGCGCCCGCCCTTGATCGCGATGCACAGCATTTGTTCGCCGCCCAGGTAGGCGAATTTCGGCGACCAGTAGAACAGCAGGCGCGCGTCGGAGAAACCGGCGTCGCGCATCTGTTGCAGGGTCTGCTGGCTGAAATACTGGAAGCACAGCGCGCCGCCCTCGGGATCGACCGGATTGCCGTGGTATTCGGGCTCCATCAGGTGCACGAGTTCGCCGGCCGGATCGATGTAAGCGCGAATCACGTTCTTCTCGGCCAGGCGGCTGTCGTTCTCGAACGCGAACGGCGCGGCCCACAGCATGGCGCCGCCCGGCCGCAGCACGCGGAAGCACTCGGCGAACGCCTTTTCAGGTTCCGGCACGTGTTCCAGCACGTCGAACGACAGCACGTAGTCGAAGCTTTCGTCCGCGAACGTCAGGTCCATGACGTTCTCGTTGCGCAAGCCCGCCAGTTCCTGGCCCGGTGCCACCTTATCGGCCAGATACTCGCTGCCCTGCGTGTGCGGATAGTGCTCGCGGATCCAGCGGTACAGCGGCGTGGTCTGCTCGGTGATGTAGATGCGCGAGTCGGCCGTCGGCTTGAGTTCGGACTGGAAGGCGTGGATCGCCGCGCGAATGCGATTGATGAAACCGCACTTGGCGCAATCCAGGTGTTCGCGCCAGTTCGGCATCGGACCGCCGTCGGACCGGGTCGAGCAGCTGTACATGAAGCTGACGTTGAACGCGGACGGGCGGTCGCACACCGCGCAATGGCCGTCGACCAGGAACGATTCCACGCCCTCGGGAATCAACGCCTCTTCGTAGGCCTTGCGCTTGGGATACTGCGGCAGGGCCTTGGCGTGGTGGGCGCGATACTGCTCCGCGGTGGAAACGACCGTGGCTTCGAACGCGGGCACCTCGCTTTCCACCATCGACATGAAGGCGTCGATGCGGCGCAAACCGGCGTCCAAGGAGTAGGTGTCTGCGACGAAGTCCAGGCCGGCCAGGCTGAGACGGTCCCATAGGGCTTCGTCGGTGTACAGGCGCACGACCTGGTCGGCGAAATCCTCGGGTTCGTCCGCCACCAGCACGTGATCGTCGCCCACGCGCATGCCTTCGACGGCCATCGACGTCGCCACCGAGGGCACGCCGAAGCTCAAGCTGGTGCCCAGTTTGCCCTTGATGCCGGCGCCATAACGCAGCGGCGCGATGCTCATGCGGATGCCGTCGAACCACGGCTTGAGGTTCTCGACGTAGCCCACGACGTTGACGCCGTCGATCGCGGCCAGCGCGTGCACTTCGTCGGTGGGCGAATTGCCGATCAGATGAACCTTGGCATCCGGAATGCGCGCACGCACCGACGGCCAGATCTGCTCGCAGAAGTAGACCACGGCGTCCACGTTCGGCGGATGCGGGAAGCCGCCGATAAACAGCAAATCCTTGCGAGAGGCGTAATCGCCGGTGCGGCCCGGGATGTCGACGAACATCAAGGGCACCAGGTGGATATTCGAGTTCGGCAGTTCCTTGGTCAGGATGTCCAACTCGTGGTCGCTCATCACGATGCTGTGGTCGCAGCGGCGGATGACGTCCAGCTCCTGCTCCTTCCAGCGCAGCGCGGCCTGCATCTTTTCCTCGGAGCCTTCGATCTCGGCCTGACGGATATCGCGCAGGTAATGCAGGTCGGAGGTGTTGAGCACGATCTTGGCCCGGCCGGCGTAGCGACGGATCTGATCGATGTACAGCTCGGCGACCGGCGCACGGCAGAGGAACGCCACGTCGTACTGGTGGCCGACGCTGGCCAGGTGCGACTCGATGGTGCCGACGTCGTCCTGGTTGAGGCAGGTCACGCCGACGCTCTGCAGCGCCTGCGTGTAGTGCCCCAGGTGCATCAGATCGCTGGGAATGAAGATCACCTCGTAGCCGATGTCGACCAGGATCTTCATCAGATAGAACGCGGTGATCGAACCGGCGTCGCAGTCCGGACGCGGCGTGGACCAGTCGATGAACAACAGCTTGCCGCGCTCGCCGCCGGTCTGGCTGACCGCATCGAGTTCGAGTTCGGGCTCGAGGTAGGACGCCACCTGCACCGGGCGGCTGATGCCGTTGCGATGCAGGATCGGGTAGATGACGTTGAGCTGACGCACGGTGTCGCGGACCAGGCGCAGGCCGCCGCGGCGGTAAATCGACGCGCCCTTGGAGGCCATGGCCCACCAGCCGCCGGAATGGTCGCGTGCGCGACGCAGCGTGGTCATCAGATTGGAAGCGCGGCCCATCACGCCGGCGCTCGGGGCGACGGCGGCGACGCGGTGATCGCCCGCCGCGTTCGCAACGGGCACAGCCGCCGCGGCCGCTTGCTCCGGCGTATGCAGGTTGACGCCCTTGGCGCCGCTCCAGCTGAACGCATAAGGCAGCTTCGAGTAATGCGCGTGTCCGTTGCCGAACACCAGCGCGCGGTACTGCTTGAGCAGGTCGTTGATCGGCCCGACGTTGGCCGCGTTGAGCTGCCAGCTGTGACGCGAGAACACGGCTTCGTCGTTGAGGTTGTTACCGCTGAAGTGGACGAAGCGCAGCGGCTGGCCGTTGGCGACCCAGCCGCGCGCCGTCTGCTCGACCTTGCGCTGCTGCAGATTCCAGTAAGCGACGTTGTAGCCGGGGTGATGCAGGATGCGGGCGGACAGGAACGAAGGCAGCAGATCCGCCCACTTCTGGTCGACGAACAAGCCGTTCGGAAGATCGATCGTGCACTGGTGCTCGAGCCGGCGCGACCACCAGCGCACGATGTCGATCACGCGCGGGCTGCGCTTGAACGCGACGAAGCCCAGGTTGTAAATGCCCAGCTGCAGCATCTTGATGTCGTCGATCTCGACGCCTTCGGCCGGATCGAGCACGTGCGGCGTCAGCACCGCGTCGGCGCCGGCCGCCAGCGCATCCTGCACTTCCTTGAGCGGGCTCACCACCAGGATGTCGGGGTCCAGGTAGGCGACGTGCTGCTCGTCGCGCTGGGTGAACAGGTAGTCGAACACGTACGGTTTGATCGACGTGTTCAGCTCGGTGATGTTGTAACGCTCGATCATCCCGGGCAGGCCCGGAATGTTCAGCTGGTCCAGTTCGAGGATCTCGAACGGCTCGGCGGAGCGATCGAGCATGCCGTCCATGCGATCGCACAGCGCCACGTAGAAGTTCGCGCCCGGATGGTGCTCGCGCACGGAGTCGAACAAGGTGCGCGCGTAGGCGAGGAAGTTCTTCGAGCAGATCGTGAAGAAGGAAAGCGGTGCGGAGTCGTTCATTGGGTCAGCATCAAGTCCAGAGCGAAAATCCCGGCGCGTCGGCGGGGGCACGAGGGCGGGGTTCGAGGGAGGCGGTCGCGGGCGATCCGGCCTCGCCGCGTCTACCGGAGCGCGGCCCGGCCGATCTGACGGCCAATCGCGCCGCCGGCCACCCGGAAAGTCCGAGCGTTCCATGCGCGGTCGCGGGTGCGGTTCGAATGCTGCTTCATGCGCTGTTTCCTTGAGTCCATTTTAAATTTTATCACCGATATTGAGCCGTTTTCGTAGACATTCGCCACCGCCCCCGACGTATCGCCCCGGCATGCAAACCCACCTGAACCGGCGGGCTTGGCCGGTTCAGCCATCGCGATGCCAGGTGAGGGCTATGCCCTGCTCGAGCTCCACTTGCGGCCGCCAGCCGAAACGAGCGCTCGCGGCGGCGATATCCAGCACGACCTCGCGCACGTCGAAGCCCCGTTCCGGCAGATGCTCGACGCGAATCGTCCGGCCGGTCACGCGCTCGACCGCGGCCAGAACCGCGTTGAGACTGTGACCGGCGCCACTGCCGACGTTGTACACGCCGCTCGAGGAACCGTTTACAGCGCGCACCACCAGGTCGGTGAGATCGTCGATGTAGAGGTAATCGCGCACGGTGTTGCCGCCACCCCAGATCCGCAGCGGCAGCCCCTGGTGCGCGCATGCCAGCGCCGTGGCGATGAAGCCCTGCTGCCCGGACGCGATCTGGCGCGGTCCGTAGGGATTGGATGGGCGCAAAATTAGTGGATCGAGATCACCTAAAGCGTGATACATCAGCAGGTAGTGCTCGATCGCGACCTTGACCACGCCGTAGGAAGAGATCGGCCGTAACGGATGAGTCTCGTCCACCGGCAAACGATCGGGGTTGCCGTAAACGGTTCCGCCGGACGAGAAGAACACGATGCGCCGCAGCCCGCGCTCCCGCATCGAAGCGATCAGGCCCAGTGTGTCGACCAGGTTGGTCGATACGTCGCGGACAGGGTCGAGGTTGGAGGTGGACGGCACGGTCGTGCTGGCCAGGTGCAGGACGACATCGCAGCCATCGAGCATGGCGTCGATCGCGGCGCGGTCGGAATACGCGGCCTGCCGATACTCCACGCCGCGCCAATCCGCATCGGCGCGCGGCGCACGCGGGTCCAGCACCGACACCGTATGTCCGGCGGCGCGCAGGCCGTCGACCAGATGCGAGCCGATAAAGCCGTTACCGCCGATCAGCAGGACTCGCATCTCACTCCTCGTTCCGCAAACCGAAGTAGGCCGACAACCGCACCGCGTAGTCGGCTGCCGCCGCGACCGTCTCGGGCTCCAGCGGGTACAGCTCGCGCGCGAGGGTCTGCGCGGCCACGACCTCGTCGTGGTGGCGCTGCAGATCCAATTCGGCGGTGACGCTGCTCGCATGGCGCCGGTGCCGGTTGAGCGTGCGCGGATCGAAATGGATGCGCCCCAGCGTCAGCAGGCGCAGGTACACGATCCAGTCGCCGGCGACGCGATAGGAGGCGATCTCCTCTTGGTGCTCCTCCAGCACGCGCAGCAGCGCATCGCGGCGGAACAGCACCGCGCTGACGTTGGGCACGGTGTTCTTGACCGCCAGGCCGTGGATGGCTTCCTCGGCGCCCGTGGCGGTGTACGCCGACAGCCAGCGTTCGGCGGACAGTTCGTCGGTATAGGCGGTGTAGTCCTCGGACAGCACGTTGCCGTCCGCGTCGATCTGCTCGGACTGGCAGTACGCCATCACCACGCTGGCGTCGGCTCTCATCGCCTGGGCCAGCACCTCGATCATCTCGGGCTTGACGTCGTCGTCGGCTTCCGCGATCCAGACGAACTCGCCGCTGGCCCTGCGCGCGCCGGCCAGCCATTGCCGGAACACCGAGCCGGAATTGCGCTCATTGCGCAATAGCACGGGCTCCGGATGGCATTCGCCGCGCAGACCGTACAGCACTTCCACGCTGTCGTCGGTGGACGCATCGTCCAGCACCAGGATCTCGGCCAGCGGCAGGGTTTGCGCGGACAGCCCGCTCAAGCGTTCGCGCAGGTAATGCGCGTAGTTGTAGTTCGGCACGATCGCCGACACGCGCGGCAAGTCCCGCCCCAGCAAGTCCAGCAGGTCCAGCGCGTAGCCGCGGAACGAGTACTCGCTGTCCACCGTCGCGCGTCCGACCTCGCCGTATTGCGTGCGCAGCGCTTCGTCCCTGCACAGACTCAACAGCGCATTCGCATACGCTTCGACATCGAAAGCGGGCACGGCGATGCCCGCGCGCGCTTCGATCAGATCCGCGCCGCCGCCGGTGCCGGCGAACGCCACCACCGGCGTACCCACCGACAGGCTCTCCAGCACCACCGACGGGAACGGGTCTTCGCGCGACGCCAGCGCGTACACGTCGGCGCCCGCGTAGTAATCGTCGGTATCGAAATCCAGGCCCGCGTAGTGGAAGCGATCGGCGATGCCGGCCTCTTGCAGGAAGGCGTCCACCTCCCGCCTCACTTCCGCGTCGTCATGACCGACCCAGACCACATGCAACTCGGGTTCGCTCGCGCATGCGATCGCGGCGGCGTGGGCCAGCAGATCCAGACCTTTGCGCCGGTCCGCATAACCGACCGACAGCACGATCAGCGCGCTGTCGGCCAAGCCCAGCTTGCGGCGAAGCTCGGCCCTGGGCACCGACAGATCCCGCATGCCCCGGTAACGGCTGCGCGTGAACAGGCCCTGCGGCCGCATCACCAGCTTCCCCGCCAGCGCTTCGGGAGGCAGCAGCGTGGCCATGCCTTCGCGCACGGCCTGCGAGGAAATCACGACATGGTCGCTGGCGCGGACCAACTCGTACAGCGCGGACTCCAGGCAGTACTGAGCGATCAGGCCTGGCAATTCGTGTATCAACGAGACCACGCGCAGCCCCGCCTCGCGGAACGGCACGATCATGCGCCCCGATACGGTGGTGTTGGCGATCACCGCGTCGACGCCGCTGTGGCGCAAGCCCTGCGCGAACGCCAGCAGTTCCGCTTCGTCCATCCGATACAGCCGATGCACGGGCGTCAGCGCTTCGAACTCGGGCTCGAGCAGTCCCTCGCCCTGCATCAGCACTTCGACGTCCTGCCCCATGCGCTTGAGTTCGCGCACCAGATTCAGGGCGAGGTACTGAGCGCCATGCGGATGCGCGTCGTGCGACAGCAAAGCCAGTTTCGCGCGCGGCAACGGCATCGCCAGGGCCGCGCGCGTGGCATGCAGATAGGCGTAGCCGTGGCGGCGGTCGGGTTCCAGATACGCGCCGCGCAGCCAGTCGTTCCAGGCGTTGACGAACACCAGGCGTTCGCCGGCCACCGGGTTCGCCGCCGCATCGTCGGCCGCGGCCGACAGCCACTGCCGATAGGCTTCGGGACTGGCATTGGCGAACACGCGCCCCTGCCCGCCTTGCCCGGCCTCGTCGTCCCAACCCGGCATCACGCCGCGGATCAGCAACCCGTCCGGCGTCGGCGCCTGCAGCGAGCGCGCGACCAGCTCGCGGTAATCGACGATCTCCGCCGCCCAATCCGGGTCGACGATACCGAACTGCGAATCGATGGGGACCAGGTCGTGGTTGGGCGCGTGCGGCGGCCATTCCAGCTCGACATCGAACCCGGCCGCAACGCAGTGCCCGTAGTCGATCGGCGCGCCGGAGTCGGAATCCGCACCCTCGCCGGTCGCTTCGACCGCTTCGACCGCTTCGACCGCTTCGACCGCTTCGACCGCTTCGACCGCTTCGACCGCTTCGACCGCTTCGATAGCTTCGATAGCTTCGACAGCTTCGACAGCTTCGACAGCTTCGACAGCTTCGACAGCTTCGACAGCTTCGACAGCTTCGACAGCTTCGACAGCTTCGACAGCTTCGACAGCTTCGACAGCTTCGACAGCTTCGACAGCTTCGACAGCAGGAACAGCGTCGTCGTGTGCGGTCTCCGCGGCAAGACCTGGTTCCGTCGCGGGCGCGAAGGACTGCAGCGCGGCCAGGAACAGATCGCCGAGCCCCGCCTCGCGACAGGCATCCCTCCAACGCTGCGGTATGGCGGCATCGATCGGCGACGAATCGGATCCGCGCACTACCACCAGCGGCCGGCCGGCGATGCGGATGTAGCGCGGATCCGCCAGGTACGAGGCCAGATCGGCAACGAAACGGGCGCCGTCGTCCTGCGGTTGCGCATCGCCGCTGTCGCCGTCGTCGTCGCCGCTGTCGTCGCTGCCGGCATCGTCGCTGCTGGCGTCGTTAGTGCCGACGATCTTGTCCTTGTCGCTGTCGCTGTCGTTATCCCTGCCCTTGTCGCCCTCGGCAGCGCCCATCGCCGGCCAGCACACGCAGAACGGGAAATCGATCGCGGTGTCGGCCACATAGCGCGACAAAGGGTTCAACTTGGGATCGTCGCCCAGCAGAAAGCAAAAACCGTGCAGCCCGTGCAAGCGCGCCAATTCCACCTGGCGGCGCATGACTTCGCCCAGCAGCGGATCGTAATAACCCAGTTCGCCAGGCAGGCGCGGCTGCTCGTGCCCCACGAACTTCGGCGCGGCGGCCGCGATATCGACCCAGGTGTCCGACGACTGCACGCCATCGCCGCGCGAGTTCCGCGGCAGGTACAAGGCGATGGCCTTGGCCCGCAATGCCGCCGGCCCGGTGGTCGCGGGCGCGGCCACGAAATCGAGGCTGCGCCCCGATCGTGCCGTCGCGAGCACCTGCCGGACGTAGCGCTGCTGCAGCGCCAGACGCTCCGCCAGCCGGGCGAACTCGCGGGGGTCGATGCCCGGCGTCGGCGCCGGCATCTGGGTGGGGTCGTGCTCGTCCCAGCGACGGTACGAGCCGGTTCGCGACAACACCGGGGCAAGCCCGCGGAAGATGAACTGCTTTAACGACAGACGGGTCGACCACGACACCGGCAAGGCGTGGTAAACGTCGCGCAGCGAGCGTCCGATCAGCGCCTTGAGCGAGGCCATGCTTACTTACCCTTGAACGCCGCCGACAGCCAGCGCACGGGCGCGGTCAACTTCCAACTGCGCGACGCCAGCAGCGATCGAATGCGCTCGTCCTGCGCTTGCAGCCGCTCGTCGCGCTCGCTCAAAGCCGCCTGCAACGCGACCAGATCGCCATGGGTGGCGTTGCTGGACTGCGCCGCAGCCGCGATGCGCGCGCGCATCGCCTCCAATTCGGAACTCAGCTGCGCAACCTGCGCCCTTGCGGCCACCAGATCCACGTCCGACTGACTGGCGTCGGTCGCGCCGACCGCCGACAGCTGCTGCCGGGCTTGTTCCAGCGCGTTGTCGGCGCGCGCCTCGGCGGCCGCGACGCGACGATCGGCGTAGATGCGGCTGCCCAACGCATCGAACAGACGCAACACCGTGGCTTCGCTCTCGCTGTCGCGCAGCGCGGCCAAGTCGAGCAGCGACTGCGGCTGGTCGGGACCGACCAGCAGCACGCCCAGCCCATGGGTGTGCTGGAACTCGAAACCGGGATAGCGCTGGATCAACTCGGCCCACAGCTTCCAGACGCCGAAATTGCGCTCGCGCACCATGGTGTCGTGGAACAGCACGACGCCGCGGCTGGACATTTTCGGCAACCAGGTCTCGAAGTCCTGCAGCACCGCTTCATAGGTGTGCAGGCCGTCGATGTGCAGCACGTCGATGCTGCCGTCGGCGAAATAATCGCGCGCCTCGTCGAAGGTCATGCGCATCAGCGCCGAGAAGCCGCCGTACTGCTCTTGGTTGTACTGCCACAGCGTGTTGAAAACTTCGTCGCCGTAGAAGCCGGAATGCTCGTCGCCGGTCCACATATCCACGGCGAAACAGCGCGTGTCCAGCGCGCAATGGCGCACGGCCTGGCAGAACCCGAGGTAGGAGGCGCCATGATGGCTGCCCAGCTCGACCAGCATGCGCGGCTTGGCTTCTTCGATCAGCCAGAACGCGAACGGGATATGTCCGATCCACGCACTCGGCGGCACGTGCGCGGCCGGCAGCGACATGGCGGCATTGAGCTTCAGCTGCGGCGTTCCGACGTTCATACCTCGCCCTCCACCTTCGCGGAATACGAAACGCCACGGGCGATCGTTGCGAGCGGGCCAACAAAGCGGGGCTTATGCATAGGGGGACGCAGACTCACTTTCTAACTCCGGAATTAGTGACCTGGGAATGACGGCCGATCGACGCGACGCACCGATGGCGGCAAGGCACCGCCGATACGCGGCTGACGATGGCCGGCATCCCTATCAGGCCGAGGCACCGCGGGCTTGTGGGGCGGATTCGGCCGGGTCGGCGACCTTCAATTCGACCGCGCGGAACGGGATGCCCACCAATCCGACCGAACGGGTTTGGGCCATGGCGTCCAACACCAAACCATCATAGACCCAGGCTGCCTGGACATGACTGAGGTAGGTGCCGTCCGCAAGCGCCGCGTCGATCGTGTATCGGCCGGCCGTCAAATACGGCATCCGGAACTCGAACATCGCGCTGACACGTTGTCCTGGTTCGGCCGGCTTGGGCGCCTCGTGATCGCGGTAACTGTGGATGCCGAACAAGCGCTGGCCCAGGCGATCTTTGAGGAAGAAGCCGATGATCGGGCTGGCGATAGGGCGATGCGCGACGGCATCCACCACCAGGCGCACGACCCGGCCGCCTTCCAGCAGCGTCAGGGTGCGGCCCTCTTCGTTTTCCAGACGTATCGAGGTGATGCTGGCGCCGCCGTCGCCGAAACCCTCGGCGTTGGGATCGAAACGGAACACGCGCATGCGGCTGTGATCCAGGCTGGGATCGTAGGCGTCGGGGTCCGAATCGATCGTCGCCGCCGGCGACTCGTCGGCGACCGCCTCGTCCGCGCCAGCGGTCGCGGCGAGCTGCGACGGCTCCTGGACCAGCTTGGGCGTCGGCCCAGCCGGATGCCCGTAGACGCTGGCGCTATACGCTTCGCAGACTTCCTTGGCCGGTCCGTCCATCACCACGCGGCCGCCGTCCAGCCACAGCACGCGATCGCACAGGTTGGTTACCGCGCCTGCATCGTGGCTCACGAACAGCACCGTGCCGCGCTTCTGGAAATCGCGCAGGAAACGCATGCACTTCTGGCCGAAGAACACGTCGCCGACCGACAGCGCCTCGTCGATGATCAGGATTTCGGCGTCGGCGTGCGCGATCACGGCGAACGCCAGGCGCACGTACATGCCGCTGGAATACGTCTTCACCGGCTGATCGATGAAGTCGCCGATATCGGCGAAGGCGACGATGTCGTTGTACTTGGCGGCGATCTCGTCCTGGCTCATGCCTAGGATCGCGCCGTTCATGTACACGTTCTCGCGCCCGGTGAATTCGGGATTGAAGCCGCTGCCCAACTCGAGCAGCGCGCCCACGCGCCCCGAGATGGCCGCGCTGCCGCCGGTCGGCGACAGGGTGCCGCACACGATCTGCAGCAGGGTCGACTTGCCGGAACCGTTGCGGCCGACGATGCCGACGGTCTCGCCGCGCGCCACCGTCATGGACACGTCGCGCAGCGCCCAGAACTCGCGGAAGTAGGCCCGCGGCTTCAGGCCGGCCATCCGGTCCAGGCGCGGCAGCAAGGCCTGCTTCAAGCGGTCCTGCGGACGTTCGTAGATCTGGTAGCACTTGCTGACGCCATCGACCACGATCGCCCGGTCGGTCGCGCCCGCTGCCTGCGCCTGTAGCGATTCAGAGGACATCGGCGAACCCCCGGCGCGATTTCTGGAACCACCAGTAGCCGAACGCCATGAACACCAGCGCGAACGCGTAGTAGCGGATCAGCATGGCCGGATCGGGAGCGATCTCGGTGAACAGGGCCGCCCGGCTTTCCTCGATGGCCACGGTGATCGGGTTGGCGTAGACCCAGGCGCGATACTTCTCCGGCAGCGAGGCGATCGGATAGAACACCGGCGCGAGGAACATCAACACCGTCGACACCACGCCGGTCATCTGGCCGATATCGCGAATGAACACGCCCAGCGACGCGAGCAGCCAGGAAATGCCCAACGCGAACAGCACCAGCGGCAACAGGATCACCGGCAGCCACAACGCGGTCAGCGGAATCGAGCCCTCAAGCAGCAGCTTGGCCACCATCAGGATCGTCAGGCTGGCCAGCGCATGGAACACCGCCGAGCCCATCAGGCTCCAAGCCAGCGTTTCCAGCGGAAACACCACTTTCTTGACGTAGTTGGTGTTGCCGACGATCAAACTGGGCGCCTTGATCAGCGCCTCGGCGATCAGACCGTGCGCGATCACGCCGATGAACAACAGCAGCGCGAAGCGCGCCTTGCCCTGCCCGGCGAGCGAGCCCGGCCACTTGGCTTCGAACACCACCGAGAACACGAAGGTGTAGACGGCCAGCATCAGCACCGGATACAGGAACGACCAGGCCACGCCCATGATCGAGCCGCGGTAGCGCCCCAGCACGTCGCGCCGGATCAGCTGCGCGATCAGGCGGCGCTCGCGCCAGAAGCCGGCGAACATGCTGCGCGGCCCCGCCGGCGGCGGCAGGTGCGCATTGATCAACTGGCCGTGACTCATTGCGCCAACGCGCCTTCGAGTTCGGCGCGCAGATCCGCCAGATCCTCGACGCCCACGCTCAGGCGCACCAGGTTGTCGGCGATGCCCAGGGCCGCGCGGCGGTCGGGCGGGATCGAGGCGTGGGTCATCACCGCCGGGTGGTTGATCAGGCTTTCCACGCCGCCCAGCGATTCGGCGATGGCGAACAGTTCGCAGCGCTCCATCATCCGGCGCGCGCCGTCCATGCCGCCCTTCACCAGGATGCTGACCATGCCGCCGAACCCGTGCATCTGGCGCTTGGCCAGCGCGTGCTGCGGATGCGAGGCCAGACCGGGATAGATCACCTTCTCCACCGAAGGATGCGACTGCAGCCATTCGGCCAGCGCCTGCGCGTTCTCGCAGTGCGCCTTCATGCGCAGGTGCAGGGTCTTGAGGCCGCGCAGCGCGAGGAAGCTGTCGAACGGGCCCTGCACGCCGCCGACGGCGTTCTGCAGGAACGTCATCTGCTCGGCGATGCCGGCGTCGTCGCCGACCACGACCATGCCGCCGACGATGTCGGAGTGGCCGTTGAGGTACTTGGTCGCCGAGTGCATGACCATGTGCGCGCCCAGTTCCAGCGGGCGCTGCAGGATCGGCGAACTGAAGGTGTTGTCGACCACCACGATCAGGCCGCGCTTGCGCGCGATCTGCGCGATGCGGGCCACGTCGACCAGCTTGAGCAGCGGATTGGTCGGGGTTTCGATCCAGACCAGCTTGGTCTCGGGACGGATCGCGGCCTCGAAGGCGGCGGTGTCGCTGAGGTCGACCCAGCTGAAGTCCAGGCCGGCCGAGCGGCGGCGCACGCGCTCGAACAGGCGGTAGGTGCCGCCGTAGACGTCGTCCATGGCGATCACGTGGCTGCCCGAATCCAGCAGTTCCAGGATCGTCGAGGTCGCGGCCAGGCCGGAGGCGAAGGCGTAACCGTGGCTGCCGCCTTCCAGGCCGGCGACGCAGCGCTCGTAGGCGAACCGGGTCGGGTTGTGGCTGCGCGAGTACTCGAAGCCCTGGTGCACGCCGGGGCTGCTCTGGGCGTAGGTCGAGGTGGCGTAGATCGGGGTCATCACGGCGCCCGTGGTCGGGTCCGGAGACTGCCCGGCGTGGATCGCCAACGTGCCCAATCCGGGCTTGTGCGCCCCGCCATCCTGCTTAGGTTCGGTCATTGCATTCTTCCGCTTCGGCTAGCATGCGCAAACGTTAATTCTACCATCGCCCATGAGTCCGACCCGGCGCCTGCCGCCCGACTTCAGTCACAGTGCAGCCTTTCCGTTGTTCGCTTTCGACGCCTCGGCGCAGCGCGGCTGGGTGCTGCATTTCGAGCCGGAGGACTACCGCCGCGCGAGCTTCCTGGACCAGCGCGCGCTGCACCATCGCCAGATCCACGGCTGGGAGCTGTCGCTGGACGAGATCGAGGCGGCGCTGGCCGATTCGGACCCCGTGCCGCCCCTGCACTGGATTTTCCATATAGGACATTGCGGCTCGACCCTGGTCAGTAAGTTTATCGATCTGGCAAACGGCGTGCTGGGCCTGCGCGAGCCGCTGCCGCTGCTGGCCCTGGCTCAGGGCACCGACGATCCGGCCACGCGGCGTTGGCAGGGCACGGTGCTGCGGTTGCTGGCGCGCGGCTACCCTGACACCCGCGCAGTGGTGGTCAAACCCACCGCCGCGGTGACCGCGATCGCCGGATCGCTGCTGGAGCGCAGCCCGGGCCGCGCCTGCCTACTGTGGATCGACCTGCGCAGCTGGCTGGCGACGATGCTGCGCGACGCGGACTTGATCGGCGACAGCCTGGCCGGCGAAGCGCGACGCCTGGCTCAATTCGGCCCGGACGGCCTGCCCGCGGCCAGCGGCGACGGCGCCCGCCTGGCCCGGCTGTGGCTGGCCGAGCAGTTGCGCTGGCGCCGGCTGGCCGCCGACCCGGCGCTGGCCGGGCGCCTGATCGATCTGGATTTCGCCCAGGTGCTGGCCGATCCGGCCGGCGCCAGCGCGGGCCTGATCGCGCATTACGGCCTGCCCCTGCCCGACGACTGGGCGGCGCGGGTCGCCGGTTCCGGGCTGCTGCAGCGCTACGCGAAGGATCCCAGCCAGGCCTACGACGCGAACGCGCGCGAGCGCGAGCTGGCGGCGGCGGCACGAACGCATGCGGCGCAGATCGAGGCCGGTCTGGCGTGGGCGGCGGCGGCATTGCCGGCGCTGGACGCGCAGGCGCTGCGGCCGCGATTGGGCTGGCCGGACTAGCGCCTGGACGAAACGGGCCGCGGCACCGCGCAGGCCCGCGCGCGTGGCGCGCTCAGGCGAGGAAGGTCGTCATCGCGTAGCGCGTGCCGCTGCGCACCGGCAGCACCTCGTGCAGCAGAGAACACGAGAACACCAGCGCCGAACCCGTGGCCGGCGAAAACCGGTGCGGACCGAATTCGGGATAACGGAACTCGCCGCCCTCGTAGTCGCCCGCGTTGAGGTTCACCGACAGCGCGAAGCGGCGATAGGCCACGTCCGGCGTCTCGTTGTCGCGATGGGCGCGGAAGTAGCCCGCGTCCTGCGGATAGGCCAGCAGCTTGAACGGATCGCGCCGGGCGACGTTGAACTGATAGACGCGCGCGATCTCCGGCAGCGCGCGGCGCAGCAGGCGTTCGTGCATGCGCGCGTCCAGCGCCGGATCGCGCGGGAAACTTTCGCGGCGCTGCTTGACCGTGGGATCGAGCTGGAAGCGCTGTTCGCCGCCCTCCAGCACCAGCACGCCGGATGCGTCGCCGCCTTGGCAGTCGACGTCGAGGTGACGGATCAGCTCGGCGCAGAACTCGGCCTCGAACACGTTCGGGATCTGCAGCACCGGTGCGATGCGGCGGATCTGCGCGGGCGCCAGCGCGGCCTCGTCGGCCGGAGGCAGCGGCGCGCTCGCCACCGGCAGCGCGCTCGCGTTGAGCAGGCGCAGATTGGCGTCGGCCAGCCACAGCACGTCGCGGCCCAGGCCGGCCAGCCAGCGCGGCTCGGCCGCCAAGGCCTGCCAGCCCGCGGGCGTGTTCGGATAGGCGGCCGGCCCCAGGCACAGGGCCAGCACCTCGGCCGGAGGCGCCGGCAAGGCCTCGGCCGCGACCTCGTCCGAGGGCACGGCCAGCCACAGCGGCCGACCGGCGAACTCCGCATGCAGGGTCAGCGCCGCGCCCGCGCCGTCGCGCAGGCGCACATCGGGCAGGCGGTCGCCCGGCAGCCAGCGTTCGGCCGCCGCCACGCTCACTGCACGCGCCGCCGCAGGTAGTTGAGCAGGTCGATACGGGTGATCAGGCCCAGGAAACGCTCGCCGTCCATGACGATGGCGACGTGGCCGCGGTCGAACACCGGCAGCAGCGATTCGATCGGATCGGCCACCGGGATCTTGTCGAGCTTGCTGACCATCGCGGTGGACACCGGGTCGCGGAAGCGCGACTCGTCGCCGTAGACGTGCAGCAGCACGTCGCTCTCGTCGACGATGCCGACGATGTGCTCGCCGTCCATCACCGGCAGCTGCGAGACGTCGTACAGCTTCATGCGCTGGTAGGCGGTGACCAGCAGGTCGTTGGGCCCCACCACCACCGTGTCGCGCTGCGAGTACGGGCGCAGGATCAGGTCGCGCAGGTCGTCGTGGCGTTCGCGCTCGATGAAGCCGTTGTCCAGCATCCAGTAGTCGTTGTACATCTTCGACAGGTACTTGTTGCCGGTGTCGCAGACGAACACCAGCACGCGCTTGGGTTCGGTCTGTTCGCGGCAGTACTTCAGCGCCGCGGCCAGCAGAGTGCCGGTGGAGGAGCCGCCGAGGATGCCTTCCTTTTCCAGCAGTTCGCGCGCGGTCAGGAAGCTTTCCTTGTCGCTGATCGCGTAGGCCTGCTTGACGCGGGTGAAGTCGGAGATCGGCGGCAGGAAATCCTCGCCGATGCCTTCGACCATCCAGCTGGCCGACTTGTCCGACAGCGTGCCGCGGTTGATGTACTCCTCCAGGATGGAGCCGACCGGATCGGCCAGCACCAGCTCGGTGCCGGGCGAGAGCGTGGCGAACGCGCGCGACAGGCCGGTCATGGTGCCCGAGCTGCCGCAGCCGAACACGATCGCGTCGAGCTTGCCGTCCATCTGCCGCAGGATTTCCGGCGCGGTGCCGAACTCGTGCGCGGCCGGATTGTCGGGATTGCCGAACTGGTTGATGAAGTAGGCGCCCGGGGTTTCGCGCGCGATGCGCTCGGCCAGGTCCTGGTAGTAGTCGGGATGGCCCTTGGCCACGTCAGAACGCGTCAGCACCACCTGCGCGCCCATCGCCTTGAGGTTGAAGATCTTCTCGCGGCTCATCTTGTCCGGCACCACCAGCAGCAGCTTGTAGCCCTTCTGCTGCGCGACCAGGGCCAGGCCGATGCCGGTGTTGCCGGCGGTGCCTTCGACCAGGGTATCGCCGGGCTTGATCTTGCCGGCCTTCTCGGCCGCTTCGATCATCGACAGGCCGATGCGGTCCTTGATCGAGCCGCCGGGGTTCTGCGATTCCAGCTTGAGGTAGAGCTCGCACACGCCGGTGTCCAGGCGTTGGGCTTTGACGATCGGGGTCTGCCCGATCAGTTCGAGTACGGATTGGTGGATGGCCATGCGGTTACGCGGCTTCTGCGGGGCCGCGTTCGGCGCGGCGGGACCCGGTCATTCTAGCGGGGCCTCGCGCGCCGCGAGCGCGCCCTCCCCCGGCCGGCAATCGCGCTTTCGCGATCGGCCTCACAGCGGCCGCGGGCCGGACCCGGCGCAGGTCGAACGCGCACCGGGCGCGATGACCGGCGCGATGACTGAAAAACAGGGGGACCAAGCGGCTGGCGCGGACCGGCGATGCACACGGTCCGTCCGGTAGCCGCGGGCGGTGGCGGCCGACGAGGATGGCCGCCACCGCCCGCGCTGAAGAAGATTCAGTGCGGTTGCATGTCGTACAGGTGCGTCAATCGGTCTTTCGCAGCCAGCTTCTCGCGCTTCATCTGCGCCAGGGTGACGTCGTCGATCGGCAGCACGCCGAGCTCCGCGTCCATCACTTTCTTGTCCAGCTCCTTATGCCGCTGGTAGAGCTGCTTGAACTCGGGGCTGCTCTTGATCAGGGCGTCGATTTCGGGCTGCGGACGTTCTTCGAACATGAAAGCCTCCTTCATCAGAAAAGCAAACGCCCCGGCCTAATGACCAGGGCGTCGCGGGGGGTCCGTGAGGGGCGCGAGGCGGAGCGCGCGACCGGCCTCATACAGGCCGGCCACCGACTCGCTTGCGGTGGCGGGGTCCTGCAGAAGGTGGTCTTGCGTCATCGGCCTGGCTCTTCGCCAAGCGGAAATAAGGCCGCTTGGGTATTCGACCCTACTCCTCCTTTTCGGGGTCGGCAAGGCCGGCGGTCGCATTGCCCGGCATCGGCATGCTATCCGCGCCAGGACGGTGCGCCTGGCGCGGACTCAAGTCACAAATAACTGATTTTTAAACTTATTTGTCCGCCACCACGACGTCGACGCGGTCGCCCTTGCCGCTGCGGCCGCTGCTCTGGATCTTGTTGCGGGCCACACCGCCGGCGACCAGCGCATCGCGCACCGCATCGGCGCGGCGCTGGGCCAGCTTGGCGTCGCCGGCCTGGGCCTCGACCTTGACCGAACCCGAGGGGCCGGCCTGGACATAGGCGGCCAGGGTCCGCACCTGGCCGGCCGCGGTGCCGCCCAGGGCGGCCTTGCCGGCGCCGAAGGCGTCGCGGTTCAAGCCGAACACCTCGCCGCGCGCATCGCGCTTGGACGCCGGCAGCTTGCCGCCGGCCATGAGCTCGGCCTCCTGCCGCGCCAGCGCCGCCTCGCGTTCGCGCGCGGCGTTGAGCTTGGCGGTCTGGGCGTCGCCGACCGTGGCCAGGGCCGCATCGGCGTCCTGGATCGTCAGCGCGTCGGCGGCGGCCTGGGCGCGCAGGCGTTCGGCCTCCTCGGCTTGCATCTGCGCCTGCAGGCGCAGGCGTTCGGCCTCGGCGCGCGCGCGTTCGGCGTCGCGGCGGCTGGCCTCGACCAGCAGGTCGCTGCGCTCGCGGTCGAGACGGTCGACCTCGCGCTGCGCGGCCTGGCTGCGGGCGGCGATCTCGGCGATCTGGACCCGGCGTTCGGCGACGTAGAAAGCCGCGTCGCGATCGCGGCGCGGCGCTTCGGCCAGGGCCTGCACAGCTTGGCGCGCCTGCAGGCGTTCGTAGGCGCCGAAGCCGCTGAGGCCGGGATCGGCGTCGACCGCGGTCAGGCGCCGCGACAGCCGCGCCACATCCGGATCGTCGGCGGCGTGCGCGACCGGCACGGCGGCGGCCAAGGCGGTGGCCAGCAAGGCGCTGCAAAGCAGGTGGCGCGGGCTCATCGGTCGTCTCCGGTCTGCAGGCGGCGGCGCAACTCGGCGATCTCGGCGCGGCGCTGGGCCAGTTCGGCGTTGATCACCGCGTCGCGGCTCTTGGCGGTGGCCAGGTCGCCGTCCACCGCCGCGGCGGCGGCCAGGCGACGGGCGTCGTCCTCGCGGCCGCGCGACATCGCGCCCTGAGCCTGACCCAGCGCGCTGCGTGCGGCGGCCAGATCCTGCGGCGCGTACTGGTCGGCATCGGCGCCGTCGGCGCGGTTGACCGCCTGCTGGGCGGCCGCCAGCTCCGCCGTCGGCGGCGGCAGCGAGGCGCATGCGCTGAGCGTGGAAGCGAGAACTAGTGCCAGCAGCGCGGTGCGCATCTGTGAGAAGCTGATTCGTGCGAAGCTTGCGGTCATAGGGGATGCCGTTGCGTAAGGAGTGCGCTCGGCCATTGTCGGAAGCCGGCGACGTGCTTGCAACGGTACGAAGTCGCTAATAAGGGGTGTGTGCATGGACATCGGCTATTTCCTGAAGCTGATGACGGAAAAAAACGCGTCGGACATGTTCCTGACCACCGGGGCGCCGGTTTACATCAAGGTCGAGGGCAGACTGTACCCGCTCGGCAACACCGGGTTGCCCCCGGGCATGGTCAAGAAGATCGCCTATTCGCTGATGGACGAAGGCCAGGTGCCGCAGTTCGAGCGCGACCTGGAGCTGAACATGGCCCTGGCGCTGCCCGATGCCGGCCGCTTCCGCATCAACGTATTCAAGCAGCGCGGCGAAGTCGGCATGGTGATCCGCGCCATCCGCAGCATCATTCCCAGCATCGAGGAACTGCAGCTGCCGCAGGTGCTCAAGGAGATCATCATGGCCCCGCGCGGCCTGGTGCTGATCGTGGGCAGCACCGGCTCGGGCAAGTCGACGACGCTGGCGTCGATGATCGATCATCGCAACAGCAATACCTCCGGTCACATCCTCACCATCGAGGACCCGATCGAGTATCTGCACAAGCATAAGAAATCGATCGTGAACCAGCGCGAGGTCGGCCTGGACACGCACGCCTTCCACAACGCGCTGAAGAACGCGATGCGCGAAGCGCCGGACGTGATCCTGATCGGCGAAATCCTCGACGCGACCACGATGGAGGCGGCGATCGCCTTCGCCGAAACCGGCCACCTGTGCCTGGCGACGCTGCACTCCAACAACGCCGACCAGACGCTGGAACGCATCCTCAACTTCTTCAACGAGTCGGCGCACAAGAACGTGCTGATGAACCTCGCCCTGAACCTCAAGGCGGTGGTGTCGCAGCGCCTGGTGGTCGGCACCGATGGCCGCCGACTGCCCGCGGCCGAGATCCTGATCAACACCCCGCACGTGCGCGACCTGATGCGCCGTGGCCAGGTGCACGAGATCAAGCAGGCGATGGAGGAGTCGCTGGAGGAAGGCATGGAGTCGTTCGACCAATGCCTGTTCCGGCTCTACAAGGAAGGCCGCATCGAGATGGAGGAAGCGCTCAAGGCGGCCGACTCGCGCGATGGCCTGGCGCTGAAGTTCCGCCTGTCCGAGGGCGGCGCCGAGCACGATCCTTACGCGGACATGTACGACGCCAACGCCGCGCATTGAGCGCGGCTGCCATTCGTCACCGTTCCGATGAGCAGCGGTATCCGGCTGCACCGATACTGGTTTCCCACCCGTGTCGGTCTCGGCATCGGTTTCGGCGCGACCGCATGGACCGAGGAAGACGCGCGCACGCTCCTGCGATCGGCCGTGCCGCATATCGACATGGCCGCCCTGGGCCCGCCTATCGTCGACATCGATATCCGCGATCTGGATCCGGGACACGTGCTCCCGAACATCGGTGTGTGCAGCGTGCGCGGCGTCTGGTATCCGAATGTTCCGTCGGTGGGCGCCTGAGCGGACGCGGACGCCGCCCCTCAGGCCAGGTCGGCCGGTGCCGCGCCCCGCTGCTGAAACACCGCCAGGGCCACCACCGCCTCGTCATGCAAGCGACGCCAGGAGGGCGTGTCGATGAAGTCCTCCAGGCAGGGCAGACTTTGGTCGCCCCGGCTGGTTTCTCCTTCCAGGACCGCATGCATCCGACGCACCGCCGTCTGCTCGTCGGGCGAAAATGCAGGCGGGACGAAGCGCGCGATGGCGGCCTCGTCGGCCACATGGTCGTACCAAATGCAGAACAACTCCGCACTGACGGAGGCGATCGGAACGGTGCGCTGGTACTCGCGCTGCGCATGGGCCGAGCTCAGCAATTCCAGATGTTCAACCAGCATCGAGCGGTAACGCAGCGCATCCTCCAAGCTCATGGGCTGGGGTTGGTAGCGCCGGCCGGAACTCACTCCGGCGGCCGGTCCGGCTGATTCTCCGGCCGTGCCGCGTCGAACGCCGGCAGCTCCAGGCAGGCCTGTTCGATGCGCACGATGGTCGGGAACTCGTCCAGCGGCACGCCGAAGCGGCGCGCGTTGTAGACCTGCGGGATCAGGCAGCAGTCGGCGAGGCTGGGCGTGTCGCCCTCGCAGTAGCGGCCCGTGGACGGGTGATCGGTCAGCATCGCCTCGATGGCGCGGAAGCCTTCGCCGACCCAGTGCTTGACCCAGTCCTCGCGCTCCGGATGCGGCACGTTCCAGGTCTTGTCGAAGTACTGCAGCACGCGCAGGTTGTTGAGCGGATGGATGTCGCAGGCCACGGTCTGGGCCAGGGCGCGCACGCGCTGGCGGTCGCGCGCGGTGGCCGGCAGCAGCGCCGGCTGCGGCCAGGTCTCGTCCAGGTATTCCAGGATCGCGATCGACTGCCGCAGCTTGCGGCTACCGTGCTCCAGCACCGGCACCAGGCCCAGCGGATTGACCTCGCGATAGGTGTCGCTGTGCTGCTCGCCGCCGTTGCGGACCAGGTGCACCGGCACGATCTCGTAGGCCAGGCCCTTGAGGTTGAGGCCGATGCGCACGCGGTAGGCCGCGCTCGAACGCCAGTACGAATACAGCCTTAGTTGCTCGCCCACTGCCTGTCCCTGGATCTGCCGTCGTGCCTGTTCTACGCCACCTTAGCCGGTGGCCGGCGCGCCGTGCATACCTCTCGTCCGGCGCGCCGCTGCCGTCAGGCGGAAGCCTGATGCTCGATGCGTTGCTCGATTGCACCGAAAATACTGACGCCTTGCGCATCCAGCATTTCGATGCGCACGGTGTCGCCGAACTTCATGAACGGGGTCTGCGGCTTGCCCAGTTCCAGCGTCTCGACCGTGCGGCGCTCGGCGAAGCAGGACGCGCCCAGCGAGGTGTCCTCGTTGGCGACCGTGCCCGAGCCGACGATGGTGCCGGCCGACAGCGGCCGCGTCTTGGCCGCATGCGCGACCAGTTGGGCGAAGTTGAACTGCATGTCGACGCCGGCCTCGGGCGCGCCGAACCACTCGCCGTTGATATGGGTCAGCAGCGGACGATGCACCTTGCTGTCCTGCCAGGCCTCGCCCAGCTCGTCCGGCGTCACGAACACCGGGCTCAGCGCCGAACGCGGCTTGGACTGCAGGAAGCCGAAGCCCTTGGCCAGCTCGTTGGGGATCAGGTTGCGCAGCGAGACGTCGTTGACCAGGCCGACCAGTTGGATGTGCGCGGCGGCCTGCTCCGGCGTGGCCGCCATCGGCACGTCGTCGGTCACGATCACCACCTCGGCTTCCAGGTCGATGCCGTAGTCCTCGCTGACCACGCGCACCGGATCGCGCGGGCCGTAGAAGCCGGCGCTGACCGCCTGGTACATCAGCGGGTCGACGTAGAAGCTTTCCGGCACCTCGGCGCCGCGCGCGCGGCGCACGCGCTCGACGTGCGGCAGATAGGCGCTGCCGTCGACGAATTCGTAGGCGCGCGGCAGCGGCGCGGCCAGCGCGGCCGGATCGAGATCGAACGCGCCCTCGGCCTGGCCGCTGTTGAGCGCGTCGGACAACGCGTTCAGACGCGGCGCGGTATTCGACCAATCCTCGAGCGCGCGCTGCAGGGTGTCGGCGATGCCGCTGGCGCGCACGGCGCGGGTCAGATCGCGGGAGACGACGATCAGCGTGCCGTCGCGGCCGCCTTCCTTCAGGGAACCGAGCTTCATCCAGACCTCAATCGCGGGGCGCGCCGCAGCGCAATGGTTTCAATTGTAACCGAATTGCCGCGGACACCACCCGGGCGTGAAGGCACAGGATGGCGCAAACGGGGGTGGCTGCGTAGCGGGAGAGATCCCGTGACCACGGGGCATTCCAGGCCCGCGCAAGCGCAGCGCTGGTCACCCAACCGCCCCACCACCACCCGTCATTCCGGCGAAAGCCGGAACCCATTTTGCCCCCCTGGGCGCTGTAGGTGGCAGCGGCAACAGCAACATGGGTTCCGGCTTTCGCCGGAATGACGAGGGGGAATGACGCGTTGAGGCTTGGACCGGGCAGCGGTCACCAGGACGAAACCCAAAAAACAAAAAACCCGCCTCTCGGCGGGTTTCGTGTGGCCGACCTGCGCCGTTTCCGGCGAGGTCGATCGTGTATGGCAGCCCCGGATGGATTCGAACCACCGAATGCCTGAGTCAGAGTCAGGTGCCTTACCGCTTGGCGACGGGGCTATAAAACAAATCTTAGCAAAAAACGCAGGATGACTGCTGCGTTCTTCGCCAGGACGATTAACGCTTCGAGAACTGGGTAGCGCGACGTGCCTTGTGCAGGCCGACCTTCTTACGCTCGACTTCGCGGGCGTCGCGGGTCATGAAGCCGGCCTTGCGCAGCTCGGACTTCAGGGTTTCGTCGTACTCGACCAGCGCGCGCGCGATGCCGAGGCGGATCGCACCGGCCTGGCCGGTGATGCCGCCGCCGGCGACCGTCACGTTGACGTCGAACTTGTCGCTGGACTGGGTCAGCTCGAGCGGCTGGCGCACGATCATGCGCGCCGTCTCGCGACCGAAGAACTCTTCGATCGAACGCTGGTTGATGGTGATCTTGCCGTCGCCCTTGCGCAGGTACACGCGAGCGGTGGAAGACTTGCGGCGGCCGGTGCCGTAGTTCTGCTGGATAGCCATGTTCGTGTCTTTACCTTAGATGTCCAACGGCTGCGGCTGCTGGGCAGCGTGCGGATGCTCGGAGCCCTTGTAGACCTTGAGCTTGCGGTACATGGCGCGGCCGAGCGGATTCTTCGGCAGCATGCCCTTGACGGCGATCTCGATGACGCGCTCCGGGTGGCGCTCCAGCGCCTGGCCCAGGGTCTCGCTCTTGAGGTTGCCGACGTAGCCGGTGAAGCGGTGGTAGATCTTGTCCTGGAGCTTGTTGCCCGTGACAGCGATCTTCTCGGCGTTGATCACCACCAGGTAATCGCCGGTATCCACGTGAGGGGTGTAGACGGGCTTGTGCTTGCCGCGCAGACGGCGCGCGAGTTCGGAGCTCAAGCGGCCGAGCGTTTTGCCCGACGCGTCGACGATGTACCAGTCGCGCTGGACGGTCTCGTTCTTAGCGGTAAAAGTCTTCATGTAAGTCTGCTTTATGGGTACCTGGTCGGGCTGATTTCGCTTGCGTCCAACCCCGGATCGGGGCGGTCGCGGCGCGGAATTTCGCCTCGCGTTGTGAATGTGGAACGAAAGAGGCGGAATGATAGCGGGGTCGTGCCGCCCCTGCAAGTCGAGCTGAACGGCATGCTAGCATCGGCCTTCATGTCCGCCGCCCGCCCGCCTTCCGCCGACCCGCTGGTGGCGCTGGCCGACCGCTGCGTCCAGTGCGGGCTGTGCCTGCCGGCCTGCCCGACCTACGGCCACGACCGCCTCGAAGCCGAATCCCCGCGCGGCCGCATCGCCGTGGCGCGGGCCTGGGCGCTGGGCACGATCGAGCCCAGCGCGGTCGCCGACACCCACCTGGATCACTGCCTGGGCTGTCGTAGCTGCGAGGCCGTGTGCCCGGCCGGCGTGCAGTATGGCGAACTGCTGGGCCTGGCGCGCGAACGCCAGCGCCAGCGGCGCGCGCCTGGCCGGCGCCAGCGCTGGATCGAGGCCCTGGCCGCGCGCCCGCACGCGCTGGCTGTCCTGCTGCGGCTGTACCGCCTGACTTACCCGGCGCTGCCCGCGTCATGGCGGCCATTGCCGCGCCCGCCGGCCGCAACCCCCGCCCCGCCCTCTCCCGTGCCCGCCACCGCACGCGGCGAGCTGGCCGTGTTCGCCGGCTGCGTCGCCGGACCTTATGAGATGGCGCTGCGTGAGGCCGTCGCGCGCCTGTGCCGCGGACTCGGCTATCGGGTCCGCCCGGCCCCGGACCAGACCTGTTGCGGCAGCCTGCACGCGCACGCCGGCGATACGGCGCGCGCGCAGGCGCTGGCCGCGCGCAACCGCGACGCCTTCGCCGGCGTGGACACGGTACTGACCCTGGCCAGCGGCTGCCACGAGTCCCTGGCCCGGTCCCTGGATGCAGGCACGCGCACGCAGGACGCGATCGCGTTCTTGGAGCGCCATGCCGACGCGCTGCGGCTGCGCCCCCGCCAAGAGCGCGTCGCCCTGCACCTGCCCTGCACGCAGCGCAACGTGGTCGGCTCGGTGCCCGCATTGCGGCGCCTGCTGGCGCGCGTGCCGGGTCTGAGCCTGATCGAACTGGACGCCGGCTACGGCTGCTGCGGCGCCGCCGGCACGCAGATGCTGACCGAAGCCGAACGCGCCGCCGACTACCGCGAACCGCTGCTGCGGCAGTTCACCGCCAGCGGCGCGACGCGGCTGCTCAGCGCCAACATCGGCTGCCGGCTGCACCTGGGCGCCGCATTGACCGCGCCGGTCGCGCATCCGCTGGCGTTCCTGGCCGAGTGTCTGGACGGCGTCGAGGTCGGCGCCGATTCACTGCCGGGCAACGCCGCCGCGCCGTAAACTGCGCACATGACCACGATCCGCGAGCTGTCTCCCCTGGACCGCCTGCTCAGCGATGCGCAGCGCGCCCTCGACACCGTCTTCGGCGCGCCCTACGCGGCTCGGCCCAATCCGGCCGCCGACACCGCCCAGATCGAACTGGACGACGCCGAGCGCCGCCACGCCGCCGGCCTGATGCGCATCAACCACGTCGGCGAGGTCTGCGCGCAGGCGCTGTACTGCGGCCAGGCCGCGGTCGCGCGCGACGCGGCCACGCGCGCGCACCTGCTGGAAGCCGCGCAGGAAGAGACCGACCACCTGGCCTGGTGCGCGCAGCGGCTGGACGAGCTCGACAGCCGCCCCAGCCTGCTCAACCCGTTGTGGTACGCCGGCAGCTACGCGATCGGCGCCCTCGCCGGCCTGCGCGGCGACGGCTGGAACCTGGGCTTCGTGGTCGAGACCGAGCACCAGGTCGAGGCGCACATCGACGAGCACCTGGAATCGCTGCCGGAAGCCGACGCGCGCAGCCGCGCGATCCTGCGCACGATGAAGGAAGACGAGGCCCGCCACGCCGCCAACGCCGAGGCCGCCGGCGCGCGCCTGCTGCCGCCGCCGGTGCCGACCCTGATGGCGGCGGCGTCGAAGCTGATGAAGGCGGTGGCGTACCGGGTGTGAGGGCCTGCGCGGCGCGGCTTCAAGCCTGTCGCCTTGGCTTTCTATGGGAGCGACGTGAGTCGCGATGACGCAACTCGGGCCAGCGGCGATCGCGACTCACGTCGCTCCCACAGAAAGCAAAAGCCGCCACCAAGGCGCGTGCGCGACGGGCCGGAAACGAAAAAGGCCGGCTTTCGCCGGCCTTTTCGCTGCGTCCGAACCGGTCAGTCGACCAGGTTGCGGCCGTGGAACAGCTCTTCGATCTCGCGCTTGAGCCGCGCCTCGATCTTCATGCGTTCCTTGAACGACAGGTTCTTGGCCTTCTCCTCGAACAGGTAGTTGTCGAGGTCGAATTCCTTCAGGTGCATCTTGGTGTGGAAGATGTTTTCCTGATAGACGTTGACGTCGAGCATCTCGTAGCGCGACTTCACGTTCTTGGCCAGGTAATCCTGGATCGAGTTGATCTTGTGATCGATGTAGTGCTTGCGGCCCTTCACGTCGCGGGTGAAGCCGCGCACGCGGTAGTCCATGACGACGATGTCGGACTCCAGGCTCTCGATCAGGTAGTTCAGGGCCTTCAGCGGCGAGATCACGCCGCAGGTCGCCACGTCGATGTCGGCGCGGAAGGTCGCGATGCCGTTGTCCGGATGGGTTTCCGGATAGGTGTGCACCGTGATGTGCGACTTGTCCATGTGCGCGACGACGGCGTCGGAGATCACGCCCTTGGCGGCCGACTTGTCGATCACCGGCTCTTCCGAGATCAGGATCGTCACCGACGCGCCCTGCGGATCGTAGTCCTGGCGCGCGATGTTGAGGATGTTGGCGCCGATGATGTCCGCCACATCCGTGAGGATCTGGGTCAGTCGATCGGCGTTGTAAGCCTCGTCGATGTACTCGATGTACCGCTGGCGCTGCTCTTCCGAGACCGCGTAGCAGACGTCGTAGATGTTGAACGAGAGGGCCTTGGTGAGGTTGTTGAAACCTTGCAACCTCAGGCGCGGCAACGGCTTGACCACGGTAGGGGGATTCCCGGTCGGACGGCGAGGGCGGGAATTATGCGGCAAACCGCTGCGGGGGGAAACGCGCGCTGTCACCCGGCCGTCATACGCCGGACCCCTGGCCGGCCGGGGGACTGCCCATATCGGGCCGGGGTGACGTAGAGTGCCGCAGGGTGACGCTATTTGCCCAATCCCCCGGTTCGTCCTAAGCTCACTCGATAACCCAAGCCCAATCCCATGTCCGCCAATCCGGTAGCCCCCTTGACTGCCCTGCGCCGAACCAATAGCCCGTTGCTGCCCGACGGCGCGACGATCGAACGCTTCCTGGCGCACTGCCACCGCCGACGCTACCCGTCGCGGACCGACGTGTTCCGCCCGGGAGATCCCGCCAGCACCCTGTACTACGTCGTTTCCGGCTCGGTGAGCATCATCACCGAGGAAGAGGACGGCCGTGAGCTGGTGCTCGGCTACTTCGGCCCCGGCGAATTCGTCGGCGAGCTCGGCCTGTTCATCGAAAGCGACCATCGCGAGGTGATCCTGCGCACGCGCAGCACCTGCGAGCTGGCCGAGATCGGTCACGAGCGCCTCTACGACCTGCTGCTGACCCGCCTGTCGCTGGACGCGCCCAAGCTGCTGTACGCGATCGGCGCGCAGATCTCGCGCCGCCTGCTGGACACCAGCCGCAAGGCCGGCCGCCTGGCCTTCCTGGACGTGACCGACCGCATCGTGCGCGCCCTGCACGACCTGGCCAAGGAACCCGAGGCCATGAGCCATCCGCAGGGCACCCAGCTGCGGGTGTCGCGCCAGGAGCTGTCGCGCCTGGTCGGCTGCTCGCGCGAAATGGCCGGCCGCGTGCTCAAGAAGCTGCAGGCCGACGGCAAGCTGCACGCCCGCGGCAAGACCGTCGTCCTGTACGGGACGCGCTGAGCCGCCCGCCGACGATGGGTCGCGCCGCCCCCTCCGCCGAAACCGCACCCCGCGTGCGTTCGGCGGAATTGGGCGACGCCCACGACGTCGCCCGCCTGCTCGGCGACCTCGGCTATCCCTGCAACCGCGACGAAGCCGCCGAACGCATCGCGGTGGTCCGCCACGACCCGCGCCAGCACCTGCTGCTGGCTGAGATCGACGGCGACGCCTGCGGCCTGGTCTCGCTGTACACCCTGTATTCGGTGGTGCACGGCACCGAGCTGGCGCGGATCACCGCGCTGGTGGTGTCGCCGGCCAGCCAGCGCCAGGGCATCGGCCGGCGCCTGCTGCGCGAGGTCGAGCTGATCTCGCGTCGTGTCGGCGTGTCGCGCATCGAAATCACCAGCAATCTGAGCCGTAGCGAGGCGCACGCGTTCTACCGCGATTGCGGGTATAGCGATGGGTCGCTGCGGTTTGTGAAGGCGCTGGGCGATTAGCGTCCTGGCCCGACAGGGCCGATCCTGAGTTCGTTTTCCGCGCGTCTGTCGAGGCGTTCGCCGTCGCCCGGCGCGGCGATGATGCGGTTCGCTGCGCTCACCGCATCCTACGGCGATGTTTGCGTTCCCCGCCCATCGGAAGCTTTGGGGTAGGAGCGGCGCAAGCCGCGACCGCGAACTGCGGCTGCGGGATGGTTTCGTCGTCGTTCGACTACAAAGTCGCGGTTTGCGCCGCTCCTACTCCACGGCGGTGGAGCGCAGCGCGCGCAAGATTGCGCGGGCGTCTGGATTTGCGCGAATCGCGGCTTACGCCGCCCCCACAGAAAGCGACAGCGCGGCCGCGCTACGGGTTTCTGCGGGAGCGGCGCCCCATGGAACCCCCTTGGGGCGTAAGCCGCGATCGCGAAATCGTGACGGCCAGTGCAAATCCGCAACCTCGGGATCGATCCTCAGCCCGCCGCCGAGGCCACCGCGTCGCCACCGCGCCCGGGACAGCCCCAGTTGAGGATCGGCGTGCCGGCCGGCAGCACGCGCCGGAACATCGGGATGCGGCGCGCCTTGGGGTTGACCACCACCGGCCGGCGCGCGGCCTTGAGCAGCGGCAGATCGGCGCTGCTGTCGGAATAGGCGACTTCGACCGGCGCGGTGTAGCCGGCCTCGCGCAGCATGGTCATCTTCATTTCGGCGTGGCAGTGGCGCAGCGCGCCGACCGCGCCCAGGCGCGGGCCGACCAGGGTGCCGACCACCGGCACGTCCTCGTGGGCGACGAAGGCCAGGATCGCGCGCGCCAGCTCCGGCGGCGCGCCGGTGGCGATCACCACGCGGTCGCCGCGTTCGCGGTGGTGGTGCAGCACGTCCAGCGCCACCGGCAGCAGGCGGCGGCGGATCTCGTCGGTGTGCGCGGCCACGTAGCGGTCGATGGTGGCGTCGAACTCGCGCCGCCCGCCCATGCCGACCGAACCGACCCAGACGAAACCGGAAATGCCGACCCGGCGCGTGGGCAGGTAGGCGATCATCGGCCCGAACACCGGCGCGATCAGCAGCGCCAGCAACTGCCGCCACCAGGAACGCTTGATCAACCAGGCGAACAGATGGCTGCCGGAATCGCCGTCGTACAAAGTGTGGTCGAAGTCGAACACCACCAGCGGCGCGTCGTCGCGCGCCGGCGGGAAGCGCCCGTCCGCGCTCATGCCGCGAACAGCCGCTGCAGGGCCGCGCCCGGGTCGCGCTCGCGCATGAAGCTTTCGCCGATCAGGAACGTCTCGATGCCGGCGCCGCGCATCTTGGCCACGTCGGCACCGGTGGCGATGCCGCTTTCGGTGACCAGGGTGCGGTCGCGCGGCACCGCATCGCGCAGAGCGATGGTGGTGTCCAGCGAGACCTCGAAGGTGCGCAGGTTGCGGTTGTTGACGCCGATCAACTCGCAATCGGTCTGCAGCGCTCGTTCGAGCTCGTCGATGTCGTGGACCTCGACCAGTACGTCCATGCCCAGCTCCATCGCCAGGCCGGCCATCTCGATCATGGGGCCGTCTTCCAGCGCGGCCACGATCAGCAGGATCGCGTCGGCGCCGATCACGCGCGCTTCGTAGACCTGGTAGGGGTCGATGGTGAAGTCCTTGCGCAGCACCGGCAGCGAGCAGGCCGCGCGCGCCTCGCCCAGGTACAGGTTGCTGCCCTGGAAGAAGTCGACGTCGGTGAGCACCGACAAACAGGCGGCGCCGCCGGCTTCGTAGCTGCGCGCGATCTGCGCGGGCTGGAAGTCGGCGCGGATCAGGCCCTTGGACGGACTGGCCTTCTTGACCTCGGCGATCACCGCGGCCTCGCCGGCGGCGTGCTTGCGCTTGATCGCGTCGACGAAGCCGCGCGTGGGCGCCTGCTGGGCCGCGCGCGCGCGCAGGTCGTCCAGCGAGCGCACCCGGCTGCGCTGTTCGATCTCCTCCACCTTGCGGGCGAGGATCGTGCGCAGGACATCGGTCATTCCATCATCTCCACATCGCCCGTCAGGGGCCGGCCGGGGCGCCATTGTCCCAGTTGCAGCCGATCGAGCAAGACGAGCATCGCCTCGCGGGCCTGCGCGTTATGGACCGGCAGCACCAGAACGTCGCCCGGCACGGCCCAGCGCAGCAGGCCGGTGGCGGCCTCGACCTCGTCCAGACAGACCGCCAGCGCCGTTTCCGGCAGGCCGCGGCGCAGCAATTCGTCGCGCAGGATCGCCGCCACCTCGCCGGCCGCGCGGCCGCGCATGTAGCCCTCCAAGTCCTTAAGCACCACCCGCGCGGGGCGGAAGTCGGCGGCCACGGCGGCCAGCTCGCGGATATCGCGGTCCTCGCGGTTGCCGGCCTGGCCCAGCAGCAGACCCAGCCGGCGCCCCGGCCGCGCCGCGACTTCCAGCAATTTGCGCAGGCCGTCGGGGTTGTGGGCGTAGTCCAGGTAGACCTCGGCGTCGCCGTAGGCCCAGCGCTGCAGGCGCCCGGGGTTGTCGGCCGCGGCGGCACCGAAACGCGCCAGCACCTGGGCGATCCGCTCGGGCGCGACGCCCAGCGCGGCCGCGGCCAGGGCCGCGCCGCTGAGATTGGCCTGGTTGTAGAGCGCGCGGCCGCTCAGGGTCAGCGGCATCGCGGCGACCTCGCCCAGGTCGTGGTCGCGACCCTGGTAATGCAGGTGCAGGCGTCCGTCGCGCGCGGCGCAGGTGGCGCCGCCTCGGTCGCGGTGAGCGCGCAGACGCGGATGCGCGTCGTCCAAAGCGGACCAGCCGATCGCGTGCGGCAGCGCCGCGCCATGCCGCACCAGCAGTTCGTCGTCCGCGTTGAGCACCAGCAGGCCGTCCTCGGCCAGGCTGCGCGCGACGGTGAGTTTCACCTGCGCGAGATCCTCTAGGTCGTGGATGCCGTATTCCCCGAAATGATCGGGGCTGACGTTGGTGACCAGAGCCACGCGCGCGGCCTCGGGCGTAATGCCCCGCCGCAGCATGCCGCCGCGCGCGGTTTCCAGGATCGCGGCCTGCACCTCGTCGCGGCGCAACAGGGTGCGCGCGCCGACCGGGCCGGAATAATCGCCGCCATCGATGCACTCGCCATCGACGTAGAGCCCGTCGGTGCTGCTGTGTGCGGTGACCCAGCCCTGCGCGCGCGCCATCGCCGCGAGCAGGCGCACGCTGGTGGTCTTGCCGTTGGAACCGGTGACCACGGCCTTGGCGATCGCATGCAGCCGCGACCACGGCACCTGCGTCTGGTCGGGCAGCGCATCCAGCGGCCAGGTCGCACTGCCCTCGCCCTCGCCTATCGACAGCGCGTCGTCGTCGCTGTATGCGGACAATCCGCGGACGTGCGCCTGCCGGATCAGTGCGATCAGATCGGGGCGCGCCTCGGCTGCCGCCAGTGCATGCAAGCTGCGCAGCGCGCTGTCGCGATCCCAGTACGCCGCGTAGCCCGGCGCATGCGGAGGCAGGACGTCTTGCGCTATCGGCGCGACACCCTCGGCCCAGGACCATTCGTTGATCTCGGTGGCTGCGTACAAGCCGTCGATCGGCGCGACGAAGGCCAGCGACGCGCCGCTGGCGTGTTCGCGCACCACGATCGCTTCATCCAGCGGCCAGCCCAGCAGCGCGCGCAGGGCCATGACGTTGTCGCGCCAACGCGCCAGGGCCTGCGGCGATGCCGCGCCGCGCGTTTCCAGCACGGCGCCGGCCTGGCCGAAATACAGATTCGCGCCGGTCAGCCGGCGCGAATCCTCGAACGGGAACTCGAACTCCGGTAGCGCGGCCGCTGGGTTGGACTCGGCCGTCACTCAATCGCTCTCTTCGCGCTCGAAACGCAGGCCGCGCTCGTCGCGGACCACGCCTTCCATGGCCGCGACCACCGCCTCGTCCAGGGTCTGCTCCAGCGGCGGCAGTTCGATGCGCGCCGTCGCCGCGGCGACGCCGCCCTCGGGTTGGAAGTGGATGATCTGCTTCCACGAGCGCGCCAGCGCGTCGGCGAACACCAGCAGCAGGTCGCCGGGCTGGGCCATGCGCAGCGCCGAGTCGATCGCGGTCTGTTCGTCGGGAATGACGCTGATCGCCTCGCTGGCGACACCGCGCGCCTGCAACGCCTTGGCGATGATGCGCGGCACCTCGTCGCCGTCGCGGCCACGCAGCGAATCGTCGCGGCGGCAGACGTAATGGTCGAACTTGCCGGCGACGGCCTCGGCGATCGCGTGCAGGTCTTCGTCGCGGCGGTCGCCGGGGCCGGCCAGCACCACCAGCCTGCGCCCGCCCACGTCCAGGCGCTGGGCCAGATCGGCCATCACTCCGACCGCGTGCGCGTTGTGGCCGTAGTCCATCAGCACCTTGAACGGATGCTCGTTGTAGACGTTCATGCGCCCGGGCGCCTGGAAGAACGTGGTGTCGAAGGTGCGCAGGCCGTGGCGGATCGCGTCCAGCTTGATGCCCATCGAGAACGCCATCGCCGCGGCGACCATCGCGTTCTGCACGTTGTGCAGCGCGCGGCCTTCCATGGTCGCGGGGATCAGGTGCGTCCACAGCAGCGGGATATGGCTGCCCTTGTCATAGAGCGTGATCATGTGGCCGTTGACGCCGGCCTCCAGCGCGCAGGCGCGGCCGCCGGCGCGGATGTGCTCGCGCACCAGCGCGTGCGCGGGGTTCATGGTGACGTAGCAGATCACCTTGGCGTCGGTGTAGGCCGACATCTTCAGCACGTTGGGATCGTCGGCGTTGAGCACCGCGCAGTCTTTGGCGATCTCCACCACCACGCGCTTGACCTCGGCCAATTGCTCCAGAGTGTCGATGCCCTTCAGGCCCAGATGATCGGACTGGATGTTGATGACCGCGCCGACGTTGACCTCGGACACGCCCATGCCGGCGCGCAGCAGGCCGCCGCGCGCGGTTTCCAGCACCGCCAGGTCGATCTGCGGATCGGACAGCACCATGCGCGCCGACACCGGGCCGGTCATGTCGCCCTCGACCGTGCGCTGGCCGTCGATGTAGACGCCGTCGGTGGTGGTCAGGCCCGGCGTGTAGCCGGCCATCTTGGCGATGTGCGCCAGCATGCGCGCGGTGGTGGTCTTGCCGTTGGTGCCGGTGACCGCGGCGATCGGCACCCGCGCCGGCGTGCCGGGCGAGAACAGCATGTCGATCACCGGGCCGGCGGCGTCGCGCGGCGTGCCCTCGCTGGGCGCCACGTGCATGCGGAAACCCGGCGCGGCGTTGATCTCGCAGATGCCGCCGCCGGCATTCTTGTAGCTCTCGGCGATGTTGGGCGAGATGAAATCCACGCCGCCCACGTCCAGGCCGATCGCGCGCACCGCGCGCACCGCCATGTCGCGGTTGTCGGGGTGGATGATGTCGGTGACGTCGGTGGCGGTGCCGCCGGTGGACAGGTTGGCGGTGGAGCGCAGGTAGACGACCTCGTCGTCGGCCGGCACCGATTCGGCGGTGTAGCCCACGCGCTCCATCATCAGCACGGCCTGGGCGTCGAGTTCGAGCCGGGTCAGCACCTTCTCGTGGCCGACGCCGCGGCGCGGATCCTGGTTCACCGCCTCGACCAGCTCGGCGATGCTGCGCTTACCGTCGCCGACCACGTGGCCGGGCGTGCGTCGGGTGGCGGCGATTAATTCGCCGTTGATCACCAGCAGGCGGTGGTCGTCGCCGCCGACGTAGGTTTCCACGATCACCGAACGCGAATGCTCGCGCGCGGCCTCGAAGCCGGCGCGGATCTCGTCCTCGCCGGAAATGTTGATGGTGATGCCGCGGCCGTGGTTGCCGTTGTAGGGCTTGGTCACCACCGCCCCGCCCAGCCGTCGCGCCGCGCGCACCGCGCCGGCGGCGTCGGTCACCAGTTCCTGGCGCGGTACCGGCAGGCCCAGCGAGGCCAGGATCTTGTTGGTCTCTTCCTTGTCGCTGGCCAGCTCCACCGCGATGTGCGGGGTGCGGCCGGTGACGGTGGCCTGGATCCGCTGCTGGTACTTGCCGTGGCCGAACTGGATCAGCGACTGGGTGTTCAGGCGCAGCCACGGAATCCCGCGCTCCTCGGCGGCGCGCACCAGCGACGCGGTCGACGGGCCCAGCGCGCGGCGCTGCGCATAGCGGATGAAGTCGTCGCGCGCCGATTCCCACTCCCAATCCTCGGGCACGCTGCCGGCCGGACGCAGTTCGACCGGCAGCAGCGAACACAGCAGCTTCAGGCCCAGTTCGCCGGCGGCGATGCCCTCCTCGCGCTGCGCGTATTCGTAGACCACGCTGTACACGCCCGGGCGGTCGTCGCTGATGCTGCGGGTCTTGCCGAAGGTGACGTTTTCGCCGGCGACGTTCTGCAGTTCGATCGCGACGTGTTCCAGCACATGGCCCAGCCAGGTGCCTTCGTCCTCGCGCAGGCGCCGCACGAAGCCGCCGGGCGCGCGGTAGGAGCAGCCGTGCTCGGCCAGGCCGGGCAGCGCCGCCAACAGGCCGTCGACGAAGGCCGGGCCCAGGCGCGCGGTCGGCCATTCCTCCAGCGCCTGCAGGTCCAGTTCCAGCCGTATGACCGGAAAATGCGCATACAGCGAAGGGCCGACGTAGACGGTGCGTTCGAGTATGCGCATGTGAACCTCACTTCATGTCTTGGGTGGTGCCAGCGAACCGGCGGATGCCTTGCGGGTATTGAGATTGAACGTGGCGCCCTTGGTGAGAATATGCACGCCCAGGCCGAGCAAACACACCGGCTCGTTCTCGCCGACCAGATGCATCGACGAGAACTGCAGCTCGTCGGCATCGACCACGGTGACCGAGCCGCTGCCCTCGACCTCGATGATGTTGTCGGGCGAGATGAAGGCGGCGGTGTCCTCGTCCAGCCCGATGCCGACCGCGAACGGGTTGTAGGCCAGCGACGCCACCAGGCGGCCGAGACGGTCGCGCTGGCGGAAATGCTGGTCGATCACCACGCGGTTGGTCAGACCCAGGCCGGGCGCTAGCCGCACGCTGTTGGCGCGCGGCGACGCTCCCTCCACACCGTAAGCGATCATGTGCTCGCTGAGAATACTGGCGCCGGCGCTGGTACCGCCCACGGTCACGCCCTGCGCGTTGCGCGCGCGGATCGCTTGCGCCACCGGTGTGCCGCCGAGCATGGTCGAAATGCGGATCTGGTTGCCGCCGGTGAAGAAGATGCCGCTGGCGCGCTCCAGCCGTTCCACGCGGCCCGGCTCGTGGCAGTCGCGGCGGGTGTCGAAGTCCATCACCTCGACGTGCGCCGCGCCCAGCTCCAGGAACAGTTTCTCGTAACGGTCGCCGGTATCGGCCAGACGGCTGGCGGTGGGGATCACCACCAGGTCCGCGGACGAACCGCCGCTGAGCTTGAGGAAACGCCGCAGGATCGCGGTGTCGTTCTCTTTGTCTTCCGCTCCGCCGATCGGAACGATCCAACCCCGTTGTTCGCCATCGGGGATTCTGCTGGGGGCCATCTATTGCTCGCTTCTGCTTAACTTGAACGGGTGAACTGCTGCGTTTGAATTTGCGGCGGCATCGATTTGCGGCGGCTATTGTCGCGCCGGCGTCTCGAACTGGCCATGGCGCAGGATCGCGCCATCGCGCAGGTGGGCGATGCCGCCGATGAACACATCGTGCGCCGCGCCCTGCTCGTCCAGGCTCACCAGATCGGCGTCGGCGCCGACCTCGATGCGGCCCTTGCCGTCCAGGCGCAGCAACTGCGCGGGGTTCAGGGTGTAGGCCGGCAGCGCGCGTTCCAGCGCGACGCCACGCGCGAGCACCGCGTTCAGGCTGTCCAGCAGCGCGCCCGACTCGCCCACGTCCATGCCGCACACGCGCCCGTGGACGTCGAAGCACGGCAGGCAGCCGCCGGCATCGGAACTCACGGTCACCCGCTCCGGCGGCGCGCCGCTGTCCAGGTAACGATGCAGCGCCTCGTCGGCGCTCCAGGCGTCCTCGCCCTCCTCCACCGGAAACGCGGTCAGGTCGATCCAGCAGCCGCGGCGCGCCAGTTCCAGCGCTTCCTCGAACAACGCCTTGCGCCGGTTCACATGGGTCGGGTTGAACACGCGCGCCGGCAATTCGCTGCGCTCCAGCGCCTGGCGCACCAGCTCCAGACCGCGCGCGCCGTCGCCCAGGTGCAGATGCACGATGCCGGCCTTGCCGCTCATCAGCCCGGCCACATGCGCCTCCGAGGCCAGCCGCAGCAGTTCGTCCAGGGTCGGCTGGCTGGAGCGGTGATCGCTGATCGCGACCTCGCCCGCGCCGATCAGCGGTTCGACGAACACCACGTCGCCGCGCACGCTGCCGGTCAGGGTGGCCGGCGGCAGGTGGTAGCCGCCGCAGTAGCCCCAGGCGCTCAAGCCTTCCTCGCGCAGCGCGTAGATCGCCGCGACCAGCTCGCGGGTGCTGCGCGCCAGATCGTCGGTGCCGAGCAGGCCGACCACGCTGGTCACGCCGGCACGGGTGTAGCGCGACAGCATCGGCGCCGGCACGCGCGTGCGGAAGCCGGCTTCGCCGCCACCGCCGGTGACGTGGACGTGGCCGTCGATCAGGCCGGGAATCAGGCGCCGGCCCTGCAGGTCGATGCTGTCGGCCAGCACCGCCTCGGGCAACTCGGGCGCCTGCGCGCCCATCCACAGGATCTTGCCGCCGCCCAGCAACACATCCTGGCGGCCCAGCGGCCGCGGCGCGTACACCTGCGCGTTGCGCAGCAGGCGCAGTCCGGCGTGCGGCGCGGTCTTACTCATCCTGCGGTCCCCGGGTCCAGCCGTACGCGCGCTCGACCTTGGCCACGCGCAGTTCGTAGCGACCATACCAGTGTTTGCGGCCGCGCTCGCGGGTGGCGGCGTGTTCGAGATTGCGCTTCCAGGCCACGATCGAGGCCTCGTCCGCCCAGTAACTGACCGTGATGCCATAGCCGTCGGCGCCGCGCGTGGACTCGACACCCAGGTAGCCCGGCTGCTGCGCGGCCAGTTCGACCATGCGGTCGGCGGCGTCGCCGTAGCCGGCATCGTCCTGATCGGTGCGCTGCGAGCTGAAGATCACCGCGTAGTACGGCGGCGCGGGCAGTTTGGCGAAGGGGTCGCTCATGGTCGGACTCGCTGGCGAAGGCTGGCGATAAGGGATCAGCGAAGCATCAGGACGCCAGCCGCCGGGTCGCGGCGACGAATTCGTCCAGCTTGGCGCGCGCGGCGCCTGAGGCGAGCGCGGCGCGCGCGAGCGCGATGCCCTCGGCGATGCTGTCGGCGGCGGCGGCCGCGTACAGCGCCGCGCCGGCATTGAGGGCGACGATCTCGCGCGGCAGGCCGTCGCGGTTCTCCAGCGCCTGCAGCACCATCGTCTTGGATTCGGCCGCGTCGGCCACGCGCAGGTTGCGGCTGGCGGCCATGGCGATGCCGTAGTCCTCCGGGTGCACCTCGTACTCGCGCACCACGCCGTCGCGCAGTTCGCCGACCAGCGATCCGGCGCCCAGCGACAGCTCGTCCATGCCGTCGCGGCCCCAGACCACCAGCGCGCGCTGCGCGCCCAGCTCCTGCAGCACGCGTACCTGGATGCCGACCAGGTCGGGATGGAACACGCCCATCAGAATGCTGGGCGCGCCGGCCGGATTGGTCAGCGGCCCGAGGATGTTGAACAGCGTGCGCACGCCCATCTCGCGCCGCACCGGCGCCACCACCTTCATCGCCGGATGGTGCACGGGCGCGAACATGAAGCCGATACCGGTCTCGTCGATGCAGCGCGCGACCTGCTCGGGCTGCAGCTCGATGGTCGCGCCCAGCGCCTCCAGCACGTCGGCGCTGCCGGACTTGGACGAGACGCTGCGGTTGCCGTGCTTGGCGACCTTGGCGCCGGCCGCGGCGACCACGAACATGCTGGCGGTGGAAATGTTGAAGGTATGCGCGCCGTCGCCGCCGGTGCCGACGATGTCGACCAGGCCGCTGCGGTCGGCGACCTCGACAGGGCGCGCGAACTCGCGCATCACCGTCGCCGCGCCGGCGATCTCGCCCACGGTTTCCTTCTTCACCCGCAGGCCGGTGAGGATGGCCGCGGTCATGGTGTCGGAGACTTCGCCGCGCATGATCATGCGCATCAGCTCGACCATCTCGTCGTGGAAGATCTCGCGATGCTCGATGGTGCGCTGCAGGGCTTCTTGGGGCGTGATGGGCATGGCGCGGTCCGGTCAGAGCGAAGCGTGTTCGAGGATTTCCTGTCCCATCAGCACACAGTCCTTGCCGTCGCGCCAATACTCCAGGCGCATGCGGTACTGGCCCTTGTAGACGTAGCCCCAAACCTCGAGCACCTCGAAACGCTGCTGCTTGTTGGCCGGATTGACGATGGACGGCAGCGGCTTGGCCGGGCCGGAGACCTTGGCGCGATCGTCGCCGTCGGTGTGGAATTCCAGCAGCTTCTGCGCCTGGATCAGCGCGTCGGCGGCGCAGGCCTTGCTGGACGGCTGGGTCGCGGCGTGCGCGCCGCCGGCCGACGCGGCCAGCAGCGCCAGGGCGAGGAGTCGATGCGAAAGCTTCATTCAGCGCTCCAGGAAATTCTTGAGCAGGGCGTGGCCGTGCTCGGTAAGGATGGATTCGGGATGGAACTGCACGCCTTCGACCGGATGCTCGCGATGGCGCAGGCCCATGATCTCCTCGAAGCTGCCGTCCTCGTGCTCGCTCCAGGCGGTGATTTCCAGGCAGTCGGGCAGGGTCTCGCGCGACACCACCAACGAGTGATAGCGCGTGGCCTCGTAGCGGTCCGGCAGGCCGGCGAACACGCCGCGCCCTTCGTGGCGGATGCGCGAGGTCTTGCCGTGCATGATGGTCTGGGCGCGGACCACGTCGCCGCCGTAGGCCTGGCCCAGGCTCTGATGGCCCAGGCACACGCCCAGGATCGGCACCTGCGCGCCGAGTTCGCGGATCAGTTCCAGCGACACGCCGGCCTCGTTGGGCGTGCACGGACCGGGCGAGATCACGATGCGCTCGGGCCGCAGCGCCGCGATCTGGGCCACGCTCAGATCGTCGTTGCGGATCACCTTCACCTCCGCCCCCAGCGCCTGCAGGTACTGCACGAGGTTGTAGGTGAAGCTGTCGTAGTTATCGATCATCAAAACGGACATGACGCGTCTCGAAAGCGGGGGAGCGGGGCGTGGGGGAAAGTCGTGTCGGGCGATCCTGCGTCCGCCACGGCCATGCGGACGCCGGCCCGCGATTATCCGGCCGCGGGCGGTCCACGGGAAATAACCATCGCAGGGGATGCGCGCGGGACGTCGCGGGGACGCGCGCGGCGCCGTCAGGCGGAACGGGACGGCGAACGGAAGAACTGTGGATCGGGGGTGCAGAGGTCACGCGGAATGTCCCGGAAGGTCGACGAGGCAGAGACGGAGGCAGCACGCCACCATCGCCAGCCCGGAGCGGCCTTGGACGGGAATTGCGGGTTCGCGCGAACGGTCATGGCCCTACTGTAGCCGCTAAGCGGCCGCGAAGCGAAGGGCCGGCGAGCGTGCTGCCCGCGCTCAGACCCGCTCCGGCCCGGCCGCGGCCAGCACGATACGCACCTCCAGCCCGGGCGCGTTGTCGCCCAGGCTGACGTGGCCGCCGTGGCGGTGCGCGATCGCGCGCACCAGGCTCATGCCCAGGCCGGTGCCGGGCGAGCCGCGGTGCGCTTCCAGGCGCTGGAAGCGGTCGAACACGCGCTCGCGATCGGCCACCGGGATGCCCGGGCCGCGGTCGCCGATGCGCAGCGCCACCTGGCCGCGCTCACGGCGCAGGCCGACCTCGACCTCGCTGCCGGCGGGCGCGTACTTGACCGCGTTGTCGAGCAGGTTGACCAGCATCTGGAACAGCTGGTCGGCGTCGCCGCGCACGGTCGCGGCGGGCTCGTCCGCGCGCGGCGCCTGCACGCGCAGGACGATGCCGCGCTCGCCGGCGCTGGGCGTGTACAGCTCGACCGCGTCGCGCGCGAGCTCGGCCAGGTCCAGCGCCGGCTCGTCGTGCACCGGCGGCTGTGCCTCGATCCGCGCCAGCCGCAGCAGCGCGCCGAAGGAATGCAGCAGCTGGTCGGTCTCGGCGATGGCCGCGTCCAGCTCGGCCTCGCGGCCGGCGCCGTCGGGGCGCTCGCGCAATTCTTCCAGGCGGTTGCGCAGCCGGGTCAGCGGCGTGCGCAGGTCGTGGGCGATGTGGTCGGTGGCGTGGCGCACGCCGCCCAGCAATTCGCCGATCCGGTCGAGCATGCCGTTGAAGCGGCGTGCGAGCCGGTCGAAGGCGTCGTCGCTGCCGTCCAATGCCACGCGCAAGGCCAGCTCGCCGCCGCCGACGCGTTCGGCGGTGTCGTCCAGATTGCGCAGGCGCCGCGACACCCAGCGCTGGGTCAGCCAGCCGATCAGGGCGCCCAGGGTGGTCGCGACCAGCAGTGCGGCCAGCGCGGTGCGCAGCATCAGCGCCAGGAAGCGACCTTGCGAGCGCAGGCGCACGCCCGTCAGCAGCGTGTCGCCGCCGGACAGGCGCTGCAACTGCGCGACCACGCGCAGGCGCTCGTCGCCGTCGCGCTCGACGAACTCGGTCCAGCGCGGGCTGCGCGCGTGCGCGAGCGGATGGCCGTCGTAGCGGCCGGCCAGCACGCGGCCGTCGGCGCCGATCAAGGCGTAGACCGCGTCGGGATCGTCCTGCGCATCCAGGCGAGCGCGCAGTTCGGTTTGCAGCGCGGCGCGGCCATGCTCGCGGTACAGCTCGACCAGGCCGGCGGCGTCGGCGCGCACCACCTCGCGCGCGTCCTCCACCAACAGCGCCGACACCGCGTAGTGCACGCCCGCACCCAGCAACACGAACGCGATCAGGAACGAGGCGGTGACCGCCAGCGCCAGACGGCGGCTGGTGGAACGCAGGATCGGGCTCATCCGCCTAGCCGGTAGCCCGCGCCGCGCACCGTGTGCAGCAGCGGCTTGGGATAGCCCAGATCGATCTTCTGCCGCAGGCGGCTGATGTGCACGTCGATGACGTTGGTCTGCGGATCGAAGTGATAGTCCCAGACCGCTTCCAGCAGCATGGTGCGGGTGACCACGCGTTCGGCCTGGCGCATCAAGTATTCGAGCAGGCGGAACTCGCGCGGCTGCAGCTCGATGCGCTTGCCGCCGCGCCGCGCCTCGCGGCTGAGCAGGTCCAGCTCCAGGTCGGCCACGTGCAACCGGGTCGGCTCGCTGCCGCCGGCCTGGCCGCGGCGCAGGATGCTGTCCAGGCGCGCGCTGAGTTCGGCGTAGGCGAAGGGTTTGACCAGATAGTCGTCGGCGCCGGCGCGCAGGCCCTCGACGCGGTGATCCACCTCGCCCAGCGCGGTCAGCAGCAGCACCGGCGTGCGGTTGCCGGCGCCGCGCAGGGTCTGCAGCAGGACCAGGCCGTCCAGCGCGGGCAGCATGCGGTCCAGCACGATCGCGTCGTAGCGCTCGGTGGTGGCCAGGAACAGGCCGTCCTTGCCGTTGTCGGCCTGATCGACGGTATGCCCGTCCTCGCGCAGGCCCTTGGCGATGAAGCCCGCGGTGTGGGGATCGTCTTCGATCAACAGGACGCGCATGCCGACTCCCGGATTCCGCAAAGGAATCCCGCAAAAAGAATACCCCGCCGGGAGGAAGCCGGCGGGGCAGCCACCTGGGGTCGAGGTGGGCTTCGGGGACGCAGGAAACGGCGAAACGAAGGAGGGTTCGCAGACTTGCGGATTTACGGACTTACGGAAGACTTACCGAACGGGGGGATCAGCTCTTCTTGGCCTCGGCGGCCTTGGCGTCGGCCTTCTTCGCCTTGTGGGTCTTCTGCTTGACGGCGGCGGTCTTGGCCGGGGCGGCGGCGCCCGGGGCGGGGGCCGGCGCGGCGGCGAACGCGGAACCGGCGACGGCGGTCAGGGCGAGCGCGAACAGGGCATTGCGGACGTTCATGGTGTGGCTCCTGGGCAGGGACTGCGGAAGTTCGGGTCTTTGCCGGTGGGGTCTGTCCCCAGCGCAGGATCAGATTGCGCGCCGGCCCTTGCCGGCGAGCTTTCCGCCGCATGAACTTTGCGTAATGTTCGGCGGGGGAAGCGGGCACGGGCTCGCTGGGGCTACACGCGAATGCGCAGCCCATCGCGGCCTATGACCGAAGGAAACCCCGCAGGACACCGCCCAGGCCGCCGCCGCGATATCGCTTTGGGGTAGCAGCGGCGTGAGCCGCGATGGGCTCCGTGTGCGGCGAGGTTGCGAACTTGCGTCGCAGGTGCGGTGACGCGGTCGCGGCTTACGCCGCTCCTACCCAAGGCTACGTCGTCGTTGGAGCAACCAAAGGAACGGCCTGAGCCGCGAGGGCAAGGAGCGGCGTCATCGCGCTCTAGCGACGACGCTTAAAGCCCGCGCGCCGCCTCGGCCACCGCGCGGAACAGCGCGCGGCCCTTGTTCATCGTCTCTTCCCATTCCTTCTGCGGGTCGGAGTCGTAGACGATGCCGGCGCCGGCCTGCACGGTCAGGCGGCCGTCCTGGATCACCGCGGTGCGGATGGCAATGGCGGTGTCGGCGTCGCCGTGCCAGCCGATGTAGCCGACCGCGCCGGAGTAGACGTTGCGCTTGATCGGTTCCAGCTCGCGGATCACTTCCAGCGCGCGGATCTTGGGCGCGCCGCTGACGGTGCCGGCCGGGAAGGTCGCGCGCAACACTTCGGCGTAGCTCAGGCCGTCCTTGAGGCGGCCGGTGACTTCGCTGACGATGTGCATGACGTGGCTGTAGCGTTCGATCACGAACTGCTCGCCGACCTCGACCGTGCCGGCCTCGGCCACGCGGCCGACGTCGTTGCGGCCCAGGTCGATCAGCATCAGATGCTCGGCGCGCTCCTTGGGATCGGCCAGCAGCTCGGCTTCCAGCGCGTTGTCTTCTTCGACCGTCTTGCCGCGCGGACGCGTGCCGGCGATCGGGCGCACGGTGATTTCGCCGTCCTGCAAACGCACCAGGATTTCCGGCGAAGAACCCACCACCTGGGTTTCGCCGACGTCGAGGAAATACATGTAGGGCGAGGGATTCAGAGCGCGCAGCGCGCGGTACACGTCGACCGGGCGCGCCTTGAACGGCACGCTCAAGCGCTGCGACAGCACCACCTGGAAAATGTCGCCGGCGCGGATCAGCTCCTTGGACTTCTCGACCGCGGCGATAAAGCCTTCGCGGGTGAAGCCGGACACGAAGTCGTCTTCTTCCAGCCCCACCGAATCCAGCGTTTCCGGATACCCGGCGCCGGCGTGGCGCAAGCGGTGGGTGAGCTGGTCGAGACGGCGGTTGGCGCGTGCGTAAGCCTGCGGCTCGCTGGGATCGGCGTGCACGATCAGGTACAGCCGGCCCTTGAGGTTGTCGAACACCGCGACTTCCTCGCTCTGCATCAGCAGGATGTCGGGCGTGCCCAGTTCGTCGGGCTTGTGGCTGCCGTCGGCCTGCGGCGCGGCCAGGCGCGGCTCGATGTACTGGATGCACTCGAAACCGAACCAGCCGACCAGGCCGCCGGTGTAGCCCGGCAGGCCTTCGATGCGCGGCACCGAATGCGCGGCGCGCAGGCGTTCGACTTCGGCGAACGGATCCTCGACGGTGCGGCTTTCGATCAGCTCGCCCAGCTCGGTCACGAACAGGGTGTGGCCGGCGAAGGCGTACACGCGCTTGGCCGGCAGGCCGATGATGGAATAACGGCCGAAGCGCTCGCCGCCCTCGACCGATTCGAACAGATAGGTGTGCGGGCCGTCGGCGAGCTTGAGGTAGACCGACAGCGGCGTGTCGAGGTCGGACAGCACCTCGCGCACGACGGGGATGCGGGTGTAGCCGTTAGCGGCCTGTTGCTGGAAGAGTTCGGGCGAAATCACGCGGCGGTTCCTTCATGGACGAGTGGGCAGGAGCGACGATGGCCGACGGCCACCATCGCCAACCCACGTCGGCGCAAAAGGAATGCGGGTTCGCCCAGGCTTTCATGGCCGACACTGTAGCCGCTTCGCCGCGCGCGCGCGACGGGCCGCGACTACGCGGCCGGCGCCGGCACCGCGCCGGCCAGCAGGGGGCAGTCTTCGGGCAGGTGCATACGCACGCGTGCGGGCACGCAGTCGATGCGGAAGTGGCGCGAGCGCACCGGCTCGCCGTCCAGGTTGAGGGTGAGTTCCTGCGCGCTGTCGATCTCGACGGAGCGCAGGCGCGCGCGCACCGCTACCCGCTCCAGCGCGGCGTGCTGGCCCTGGGTCAGCAGCGTGCCGACGGTGGCGCCGACCTCGCCGGAGAGTTCCGGCACGATGGTCAGGTCCAGCAGGCCGTCGTCGATCAGCGCCTCCGGGCACAAGGGCTGGCCGCCGCCGGCCTGGCGGCCGTTGCCCACGCCCAGAGCGATGAAGTCGCCCTCCCACGCGAAACCTTCGCCGTGCAGGCGCGCGCGGATCGGATCGATGCGGCCGAGCTTGGCGATGCCGGTGATCAGGTAGGCCAGGCCGCCGAGCATCTTCTTCAGGCCCGCGTCGGTCTCGACCGTGACCTGGGTTCCGAAACCGCCGCTGGCGAGATTGGCCGCCCAATGCGTGCCGTCGGCGGCCTGCAGGCGCAGCAGGTCGATCGGCTGCGCCGGACGCGCGCGGATCAGGCGCAGCGCTTGCAGCGCGTCGGTGGGCAGGCCGGCGGCGCTGGCGAAATCGTTGGCCGTGCCCAGTGCGACCAGGCCCAGGCTGGGCAGCAAGCCTGCGGCTTCGTCGCGGTGCGCCAGCGTGGTGGCGACCTCGCTGAGGGTGCCGTCGCCGCCGGCCGCAACGATGCAGTCGGCGCCGTCGGCGATCGCTTCGGCCACATAGCGTTCGGCATCGCCACCCTCCCAGGTCACGCGCACGTCCAGGTCGACGCCGTCGGCACGGATCGCCGCGACCGCCTCGCGCAGGGCGTCGTCGCCGGCCGACTTGCCGTTGAGGATCAGGCGCCAGTGCGGCTGCGGCATCGAGCGAGTCTCGGATTCGGGAGCTGCGAGGCTAGCAGCGCGGCGCTAAGTCGCGGTGAACGCAGACCGCCGCGGTCGCGTCATTGTCATCGTCGCGTCATCGCCTTCCCGGAGTATCGAAGGCCATATCAGGGACGACGGGCGGAGGCTGGATTGCCTCCAATTATTCCGGAAGGGCGCCGCGGCGTCCTTCCCAAACGCCGGGCAGGACGCCCGGCGTAGTCAGCGGAGGACGGCGTCGGAAAGGACGACGCCGTCCTCGTCGGCGCACAGCCAGTCGCCGGGCCGCACGATCACGCCGCCAATCTCCACCGCCACGTCGCGCACGCCGCGGTCGTGCTTGTCGGTCTTGCGCGGGCAGGTGCCCAGCGCTTTCACGCCCAGGTCCAGCGCGCCGATCGCGGCGCTGTCGCGGATCGCGCCGACCACCACCACGCCGGCCCAGCCGTTTTCCACCGCCTTGGCCGCGAGCAGGTCACCCAGCATCGCGCGCCGCATCGAGCCGCCGCCGTCGATCACCAGCACCCGGCCGTGGCCGGATTCGGCCACCGCCTCGCGCACGCGCGAGTTGTCCTCGTGCGCCTGCACCGTGCTGACCAGGCCGTCGAACGCGAGCCGACCGCCGTAGTCGCGCAGCGGCAGGTCGATCACGCGCACGCGATCGCCGTGCAGGTCGCACAGGTCGCAGGTGTTCACCCGCGCGTGCCCTGCACAGCCGCCTTCATGCGCGAGATCACCTCGGCATAGGCCTGCTGGTTGCCGCCGGGCGCGTTGAAGATCGCCGAACCGGCGACGAAGCTGTCGGCGCCGGCGGCGGCGATCTCGGCGATGTTGTCGGCCTTGACGCCGCCGTCGATCTCCAACCGGATCGGCTTGCCGATGCGGTCGATGCGCTCGCGCACGCGGCGCAGCTTGTCCAGCGCCGAGGGGATGAAGCTCTGGCCGCCGAAACCGGGATTGACCGACATCAGCAGCACCAGGTCCAGGTCTTCCAGCACCCAGTCCAGCACCTCCACCGGCGTGGCCGGGTTCAGCACCAGGCCGGCCTGGCAGCCGTGCGACTTGATCAGCTGGATCGTGCGGTGCACGTGCGCGCTGGCCTCGGGGTGGAAGCTGATGATGCTGGCGCCGGCCTTGGCGAAGTCGGGCACGATCCGGTCCACCGGCTCGACCATCAGGTGCACGTCGATCGGCGCGGTCACGCCGTGCTTGCGCAGCGCCTCGCAGACCAGCGGGCCGATGGTCAGGTTGGGCACGTAATGGTTGTCCATCACGTCGAAATGAACCCAGTCGGCGCCGGCCCCGAGTACGGCGTCGACCTCCTCGCCGAGCTTGGCGAAGTTCGCCGAGAGGATGGACGGGGCGATCACGGTGGGCTGCATGGGCGGGGCTCGGGCGGACAGGCCGCCATTGTCGCCTCCGGCCGCGGGCGGGCCAAGCGCGGGCGCGGGCGGGCGCCCGGGAGCCGTGCTCAGCGCCGCTGGCGCAGGGTCTTGATGCGGTCGTAAGCGCCGTTGATCTCGCGCGCCTTGCTCTCGGCCTGCTGGCGCAGCTCCGGCGCGGCGCCGGCGAGGCGGTCGGGGTGGTACTGGGAAATCAAGCGGCGGTAGGCCTGATCGACCTCGGCGTCGCTGGCCTCGGCGGTCAGGCCGAGCACGGCGTAGGGGTTGTCGCGGCCCAGGCGGAACCAGTCGCTGTCGAAGGCATGGCCGATCAGCAGGCCGATCAGCGCGCCCAGGAAGGGGTTGGCGCGCAGCAGCGCCGCGCCGGCGAAAAACCCCAGCAATTTGCCGTACCAGCGTTTGTTCGCCATCGCCGCCGCAATCGCCTGCCCTGAACCGGCGATCAGTCTACCTGCACGCGACGCCCGGCCGGCGTACACTGCCCGGCCCCGTCGCGCCCGCGCACGCGGCCGACATTGGGGATTCCGCCCGCCGCCATGGGGACTACCCGTTGTCGACCACCTTGCGATCCGCCCTTTCCGAATCCCACCTGCCCGGCCTGCCGCTGCGCCATCGCGGTAAGGTCCGCGACGTATTCGACCTGCCGGCCGAACGCCTGCCGGCGGGCACACCCGCTGGCGACTACTTGTTGATCGTCGCCACCGACCGCCTCAGCGCCTTCGACGTGGTCCTGCCCGACCCGATCCCGGGCAAGGGCGAGATGCTGTGCCAGATCAGCAATTTCTGGTTCGGTAAGACCGCGCACATCGTCGCCAACCACCTCACCGGCATCGACGTCGCCTCGGTCCTGCCCGCGGGCACCGACCCGGCGCCCTACGCCCAGCGCGCGGTGGTGACCAAGCGCCTGAAGCCGGTGCCGATCGAATGCATCGCGCGCGGCTACGTGATCGGCAGCGGCTGGAAGGACTACCAGCGCACCGGCCGGATCAGCGGCATCGCCCTGCCCGACGGCCTGCGCCAGGCCGAAAAACTCGCCGAGCCGATCTTCACCCCGTCCACCAAGGCCGCGGTCGGCGACCACGACGAGAACATCGACTTCGACACCGCGGTGCGCACCGTCGGCGCCGAGCTGGCCGAGGCCGTGCGCGACGCCACCCTGCGCCTGTACCGCTACGCCGCCGATTACGCGGCGCAACGCGGCATCCTGCTGGCCGACACCAAGTTCGAATTCGGCACCGACGCCGACGGCCGCCTGTACGTGATGGACGAGATGCTCACGCCCGATTCCTCGCGCTACTGGCCGGCCGACGAATACGAAGTCGGCACCAGCCCGCCCAGCTACGACAAGCAGTACGTGCGCGACTACCTGGAAGCTTTGGGCTGGGACAAGACCCCGCCGGGCCCGCCGCTGCCGGCCGAGGTGATCGAACGCACGCGCGCCAAGTACGCCGAGGCGCTGCAGAAGCTGGCGGGGATTTCGGTCGACTGAGGTCGGCCGGAACCGCGGATGTCGGCGCTCTGGATCTTCTATCTGCTGCCGGCCGTCCTGGTCGGCGCCGCAGTGTCGGAGTTCTACGCCCACGCCGCCGCGCCGCGCATCAGCAAGCAGGCGCCCGACTACGCGCGGCAGCTTTTTCGCAGTCAAAGCCAGCGCATGTTCAGCCGCCTGGGCTTGTGCCGCCAAAGCGTCTTGTTCTTCCGGCCGCCTCCTACCGGGTTGGAAAAAACCGTCAGGGAGCTGCGTGCGGCCCACCTCTTCAGCAACGCTGTAGCGGTAGCTTATGTCGGCTCCATTGCGGTCGTCTGCCTCTGGTTTTGAGTCCCTCGACTCACATCCGGTCGTGAGGCCACAAACCGCAGGTCGCGAGACGTCGTTGGCGAATCGCATCGCGTCGGATCAAACGCCCGGTAGCGCCGTAGGATGCGGTGAGCGTAGCGAACCGCATCGTCGCCACTCCGCGCTCGATCCTTATGCGGTCGCCGCGCGCGCCCTCTCGCAGCGCTGCCTGCCCCTCACCGGAGCCCCCGCCATGCCCAAAGGCCTGCTCTACCTCGCCATCGCGATCCTGGCCGAAGTCGTGGCCACCAGCGCCCTCAAGGCCTCCGACGGCTTCACCCGCCTCGGCCCCTCTTTGATCGTCGCAGCCGGCTATGCGACGGCGTTCTACTTCCTGTCGCTGGTGCTCAAGACCGTGCCGGTCGGCGTCGCCTATGCGATCTGGTCCGGCGTGGGCGTGGTCCTGATCGCGCTAATCGGCTGGCTGGTGCTGAAGCAGCCGCTGGACCTGGCCGGCATGATCGGCATCGGCCTGATCGTGGCCGGGGTGGCGGTAATCCAGCTATTCTCCCGTACTGGGGCGCACTGAACCGCTCAGTCCGCCGCCGCGCACGCCTGACCAGCCGGGAGCCCGTCATGAGCACAGTCGCCGACCCTGCATCGCAAGCCGCCCCGCAACGCCCGATCGATCGCTACTTCGCCAACTACTCCAGCGATCACCAGAACCACGCCAACCAGCTGATCCACGTGATCTGCGTGCCGGCCATCGCCTGGAGCGTGATCGCCCTGCTGTGGTGCATTCCCTCGCCGGGCACCTGGTTCCGCGCCGGCTTCTGGGCCGGGCTGGCGATGTTCGCGGCGTGGATGTTCTATTACCGCGCCTCGCGCAAGCTCGGCCTGGGCATGTTGGTGCTGTTCGTACTCTCGGGCTGGCTGACGCAGTACCTCAACGATCGCCTGGGCACCACGCAGCTGTTGTACCTGGGCATCGCCGTGTTCGTGGTCGCCTGGATCGGCCAGTTCATCGGCCACAGCAAGCTGTACGAAGGCAAGCGCCCGAGCTTCTTCACCGACCTGCGCTACCTGCTGATCGGACCGGCCTGGGTGCTGGCGAAGCTGTACCGCAAGTTGGGGTGGAGCTATTGAAGAGTGAGACGCGAGGATTGAGAAATGGGTAAGAGCAAGGCCGCTTTCGCTCACTGCTCGCTCTTGCGCACTCACTCCTCGCCCTAAGCGTCCACCGTAGCGTCGCCGTCCACGCGCAGATCGTGCAGCGCAGAGACTTCAGCACCATGCTTCGGTAAAGCCCTCAGCGCCAGCTTTCGCAAGCCCCCCAACCCGCAGAACCTCCCGTTCCGCCACCGCAACGGGCGCACGACGCCGGATCGGCGACACTACGCGGATGCTGCCCGTCCGCGACATCGTTCTGCTGCTGCTCATCGTCCTGGCCTGGGCCGGCAACTTCCTGACCTCGGCGTTCGCGATGCGCGAGATTCCGCCGTTCCTGTTCACCGGCCTGCGCTTCGCCCTGCTGGCCCTGCCGCTGATGTTCTTCGTCAAGCGGCCCGCGCCCGGGCAGTGGCCGCGGCTGATCGCGGTCTGCCTGTGCATCGGCGTGCTGCACTTCGGCCTGAGCTTCACCGCGCTCAAGCTGGCCGGCGACCTGTCCTCGCCGGCGATCGTGATGCAGAGCTACGTGCCGATGACGGCCCTGCTGGCCTGGATGCTGCTGGGCGAGCGCTTCGCCTGGCGCACCGGCGCGGCGATCGCGGTGAGTTTCGCCGGCGTGCTGGTGCTGGGCTTCGATCCGCTGGTGCTGGACAAGCCGATGTCGCTGGTGCTGATGCTGATCTCGGCCGCGTTCCTGGCCGTGGGCACGGTGCTGATGAAGGGCTTGCGCGGGCTGGACGTCTACAGCCAGCAGGGCTGGACCGCGCTGCTCAGCGTGCTGCCGCTGCTGGCGATCAGCGCGGTGCTGGAGCCCGGCGCCATCGCCGCGCTGGGCGGCGTGAGCTGGGTGGGCTGGTTCGGCGCGATCTATGCCGCGTTCATATCCTCGCTGCTCGGTCACGGCCTGTACTACGTGCTGGTGCAGCGCCATCCGGTCGCGCAGGTCACGCCCTGGCTGCTGCTGGTGCCGGTGCTGGCGATCGGGCTGGGCGTGGCGTTCTGGGGCGACCGCCCGGGACCGCGCCTGCTGCTGGGCGGCGCGATGGTGCTGGGCGGCGTGCTCATCATCGCCCTGCGCACCCTGGCCAAATCACGCCCGATCGCGCCCGCCGAAACGCCCTGAACCGGCTCCACCGCGCACGGCCGCGACGCGGCCGTGTCCGCTCGCGCGCCGCCGCGCCGTTGATCGTCCTTGTCAGCCACTCAAGCCGCACCACCCCGCCTCCGACAAGGACGCCGCCATGAAGACACGGAACTCCCGCACGGCCCTGGCCCTGCTGCTCGCTTGCGCGGCGCTGGCCGCCGGCTGCCGGCTCGAACGCAGCGCCTTGAACGGCATGGGCCAAGTGACGCCGATGCAGTACTGCCCCGGCGACACCGTCACCGCCTCCTACGACCTGCTGCGCGAGGAGACCTGTCCCGCGGACGTCGACTGCGCGATGCATTTCCCCACCATGAACATCACCAGCGCGCCGGAAGCCTTCCCACCGCGCACGGTGCGCGCCTTCGCCGACAGTTTCACCTTCGCGCCCAGCGCCGACAGCGTCGCGGTGACCTTCGACATCGATCGCGACGCGGTGACCATCCCGACCTCGCGCTTCGACGGCAGCACGCGCATCTTCGTCCAGCGCACCAACCTGCGCGATCAGACCCACACCATCAGCCGCATCACCGGCACGCTCGACAGCGAGTTGCTGCACGAGGGCGTGTGCTCGGGCAATACGCCGGTCAATCTGCCGGCCGAGATTCCCGGCCCACCGCGGCTGTCGCCGAACATGCGCCTGTCCGAGCTATGCAACACCAACGGCGTGCCGATCATGGTCGAGGTGAGCACGACCTCGGGCAGCATGACCTTCAACCTACTGCCGGGCCGTTGCCTGCAGCCCGGCGTCGATGGCGTGCCGGCCGACCTGGCCAACGCGCGCACCATCGGCGTCAGCGCACCCGATCTGTCGGCGCGTTGCTCGGCGACCATGCAGCAGCCGCCGCGGCCGCTGCGCACCGTCGCCCGCATGGCCTGCCGCTGAATCAGCGCCTCGCCCCGCCCTACCACTACGGGACCACCCCCATGAAACTTCCCCTGCGCTACGTCGCCGTCGGCCTGCTGTGCCTCGCGCCGCTGGCCCTGCACGCCGCCAGCTCCGCGACCGCGCTGCTGCAGAGCATGGACCAGACCCACTACAGCGCGCGCGTCGTCGCCCGCATCAGCCGCTACGCACCGCCGCTCAAAGGCAAGACCGAGCATGCGCTGATACGCACCGACAGCGTCGAGCTGCTGCTGGAACGGCCGGATCGCTTCCGCTTCGTGCTGCGCCCCGGCGCCAAGGACGAGACCACCTTCGTCGCCCAGGCCGGAATCGCGCGCTGGCGCGACAAGGCCACCGGCGCGACCGGCAAGGCCAAGACCGAGGACGTCGTCGATCCGCTGGCGCTGATCGCATTGGGCACGGCCGGCGAACTCAAGCGCTACGTCAAACTCAGCGAGCTCAATCCCGGAAAATCCTCGCCCTTGCGCGGCGCTCGCCTGGATCCGCGCGTGTTCGGCAGCGATGTCGAGCGCGCCACGGCCTGGTTCGGCAACGACAAGCCGGTGGGCTACGGTTTCGAGATGAGCGACGGCGGCCGCATCTACGTCGCCATCGCCAGCTACCAGCCCAACGTGCAGACCAAGCCGGGCGACTTCGAACTCTGAGCGCGGCGACTCAGCGCGGCTCGAACATCGAGCGCTCAGGCTTGAACGCACGCGGCGCGTAGCCGAAATCGCGCTGCGCCGGGCCGACATCGAAGGTGAGGTCGCTGCGCATGCGCCGCACCGCCGCCTCGCCCAGGCCGGTGGCGTGGCCGCTGGCCTGCGCGGCCAGCAAGGCCAGGTTGAAAACCGGCGACGGCAATTCGATCAGCCGCGGCGGCGGCTCCAGTACCGCCAGCACGCGCGCGACCATGTCGCGATAGCTCAGGGTCTCGCCGCCCGGCAGGGCGTAGCTGCGGCCGTGACTGGCCGCCGCCGACACGCAAGCGAACGCGGCCGCGGCCAGGTCGTCGATGTGCACGGGCTGGCGCAGGCCGGTGGCGTTGCGCGGCAGAGGGAACCGTCCGAAGCGCTGCGCGATCGCGGCGATGCGGGTCAGCGTGGCATCGCGGCCGGCACCGTAGATCAGGGTCGGGCGCAGCACGGTCGCGGCGGCCGCGCGTTCGGCGGCTTCCGAATACAGGGTGGCCTCGCCTTCGCGCAGGCGCGCGGCGACGTCGCGCTCGTCGGGATCGGCCGAACCGCGCTTGGTCTCCACGCTGGTGGAACCGAACGCGACCACGCGCGGGGCCTCGATCCGCGAGGCGGCGTACCAACGCGCGAAACCGTCCAGCGGCCCGCAACTGAAGATCGCATCGACGCGGCGCGGCAGCTCGGCGACGCCGGCGAAATCGCCGCGCAGCCATTGCAATCCGGGGATGTCGCGCTGGTCCTCGCGCGAGACCGCGCTGACACGCCAGCCGTCGCGTCGCAGCAACCCCAGCAGAGGCAGTCCGATCTGACCGCTGGCGCCAAACACCAAGGCGTGGCGCACGCCTCAGCTCCGCCCACCGCGCGCGGGCAGCACCGCGCGCAACCACAGATAGCCGATCACGGCCGAGATCACCGAAGCCGCCAGCACGCCCAGCACCGCTTCTTCGTAGTGCAGCGGGTTCTGATACGCCAGCGACGCGATGAACAGGCTCATGGTGAAGCCGATGCCGCACATCAGGCCCAGGCCCAGCATCGCGCGCAGGTCCATGCCGGCGGGCAGCTTGACCCAACCCAGCGCACGCAGCAGCAAGGCGATGCCGACGATGCCGATCGGCTTGCCGGCGACCAGGCCCAGCACGATGCCCAGCGGCAGCGCGGCCAGCATGTCGTCCATGCTCAGGCCGCCCAGCACCAGGCCGGCATTGGCGAACGCGAACAGCGGCAGGATCGCGTAGGCGACCCAGGGATGCAGCGCGTGCTCCAAGGTTTCCAGCGGCGAGTGCTCGTGCGCGTCGTCGACCGCGTTGTGCTTGTCGACATGCGGAATCATCAGGCCGGTGGCGACGCCGGCCAGGGTCGCGTGCACGCCCGACTTCAGCACGCATACCCACAGCACCACGCCCAGCAACAGGTAGGGCGCCAGCGCGGTCACGCCACGCCGATTCAACAGCCACATGCCGGCCAGCGCGGCGCCGGCCCACGCCAGCGCGGTCATCGACAGGCCGTGCGAATAGAACAGCGCGATGATCAGAATCGCGATCAGGTCGTCGATCACCGCGATGGTCGACAGCAGCAGCTTCATCGCCGCCGGCACGCGCGAGCCCAGCAGGGCCAGCACGCCCAGCGCGAAGGCGATGTCGGTCGCGGTGGGCACGGCCCAGCCGCGCATGGCCTCGGCGTCGCCGCGGTTCATGGCGTAGAACAGCAGCGCCGGCACCGCCACGCCCGCGGTGGCGCAGGCCAGCGGCAGGATCAGCTGGGCGCGGCCGGCCAATTGGCCGCTGAGCATCTCGCGCTTGATCTCCAGCGCGACCAGCAGGAAGAAGACCGCCATCAGGCCGTCGTTGATCCACAACAGCGCCGGTTTGGCGATGTCGAGCGCGCCGATGCGCACCTGCACCGGCAGTTGGCGGAAGGATTCGTAGGCGTCGTGCAGCGGCGAATTGGCCGCGATCAAGGCCAGCGCGGCGGCGGCGATCAGGACCAGGCCGCCGGCGGCCTCGAGACGGAAGAATTCGCTCAGGGCGCGCAGCGCCCGAGCCGGGACCGGTCGCGCCGGCGGCGGAGTGGCGGGCGTGTTCATGCCGCCAGTATATCGACCCGGCGCGCGCGCCCGTTTGGCATCAGCGGTGCAGCATCGCCAGCTCGAAGCCGATCCAGGCCAGCAGCGCGACCAGCAGCACCGCGCCCTCGCCCTTGCTCACGCGCAGATCGCCGCGCAGCATCGGATACAGCATCAGCGCGAACGCGATCGCCGCGGGCAGTTCGAAGCGCACGAACGAAGCCGGCAGCGCCACCGCGTTCCACGCCGCCATGCCGCCGATCACGATCAGCAGATTGAACAGGCTGGAGCCGATCACGTGGCCGACCACGATATCGCCCTGGCCGCGGCGCGCAGCGGCGATGGCCGCGGCGGCTTCCGGCAGAGCCGTGCCGATCGCCACCGGCAGCAGGCCGGTCAGCAGCGGCGTCAGGCCCATGGACGCGCCCAGCTGCGGCGCTGCGCCGACCACGAACTTGGAGCCGTAATACAGCAGCACCGCGGCGATCGCGAAGCGCAGCAGGTTCAAGCCCAGCTCGGTGCGCGTGCGCGCGAACGCGGCGATCGCATCCTGCAGCTCCGGCGCTTCGCGGCGCGTGCGCGCCATCGCGTAGGCGACCACGGCGACGAACACCACCACCAGGCCGGCGCCCTCGGCGCGACTGAGCACACCGTCCAGGCCCAGCACGATCACCGCCGCGGTGCCCAGGATCAGCACGAGCAGCAGCGGCGCCAGCGAGCGCCAGCGCACCAGCAAGGGCGCGGCGAACGCGGCGATGCCCAGGGTCAGGCCGAAATTGACGATATTGCTGCCGACCGCGTTGCCCAGCGCCAGGCCCTGTTCGCCGCGCACCACGGCCTGCAGGTTGACCGCCAGTTCCGGCAGCGAGGTGCCGAAGGCGACCAGCGCCAGTCCGGCCACGAACGGCGAGGCGCCGAAGCGCTGGGCCAATCCGGCCGCGCCCTTGACGATGGAATCGCCGCCCAAGGCCAGCAGCACCAATCCCAGCACGAACAAGCCGACGGCTTCGAGCATGGCCATTCCCCTCGCGGACACTGCCCCGATTCTATGCCGAGCGCGGGGGCCGGCGTCTATCGGTGGAGGATATCCGCGCTGAAGTGCGCTCGCGGGGCGCATGGACGCACGGCGAGGCCGCTGCGTGGGCGCGGCCGACGAGGTGACGTACGGTGCGGTTCGCTGCGCTCACCGCACCTTACGGCTGCACGTCAGGAGCAGCCTTCGACGTAGTCCACCTGCGGCGCCAGGCCCACGCGCCAGGCGGTGACCTTGCCGGCGATCACCTCGAACAGCAGCACGCCGCTGCCGCCGCCGGCGTCCTGGATGCGCCAGTACTGGCCGTCGTCGACGTACTTGTGCGGCCGTTCCTCGATCCGGCCCGGATAGAGGGCGCGGATCTCGTCGGCGCTCATGCCGATCTTGCCGCCGCCGGGCGCGGCGATGGCGGCGTCGCGGTGGTTCTCGTAGCGGACGAACTTGTCGCCTTCGATCATGTAATTGGGTGCGCCCGTAGCCGTCGGCGGCTCCAGGTAATAGCAGCCGCCGGGCTCGTCGGCCTTGCCGGTCGCGCTGGCACCCAACGCCTTGCGCGCATCCTCGGCGCTCATGCCGAGCTTGAGCGCGGCATAACCGTCCATGCGCGCGGTCGCATCCTGCGCGGGCGGCGGCGCCGCGGGCGCGGTCGCGGGCGGCACGTCTTCGGCGGGCTGATCGATCGGCGCGGGCGGATCCAGCGGGCTGGAGGTTTGCGGGTTCGGCCGGTCCGTGCACGCGGACAGGCCCAGCACGCACAGCGCGAGCGCGCCGCTCAGGATCGGATTGGAACGCGATTTCATCGGCACACCCGCAGCTACGCAAGACGCGCGCAGCCTAGCGGTCGCGCGTGAACGGCGCGCGAAGCGCCGTGCGCGCGATGGCGTCGGATCAGGCCGAACGCGGCGGCTCGAAATTGCGGCGCAGGCCAGCCCAGCAGGCCTGGTAGCCGCGCTGGCGGTGCTGCGCGTCGAACGCCTGCGCGGTCGGGCGGATCACCGCGCGGGTTTCGAACATGAAAGCCATGGTGCCGCCGATCACATCGGGCTTGCTCAGATCGGCGTGGCTGGCCTTGTCGAAGGTGGCCGCGTCCGGACCGTGCCCGCTCATGCAGTTGTGCAACGACGCGCCGCCGGGCACGAAACCCTCGGCCTTGGCGTCGTAGGCGCCGTGGATCAGGCCCATGAACTCGCTGGCGACGTTGCGGTGGAACCACGGCGGACGGAAGGTGTGCTGCGCCACCAGCCAGCGCGGCGGGAAGATCACGAAATCCAGATTGGCCGTGCCGGGCGTGTCGCTGGGCGAGGTCAGCACGGTAAAGATGGATGGATCCGGATGATCGAAACTGATCGAGCCGATGGTGTTGAAGCGGCGCAGGTCGTACTTGTACGGCGCGTAGTTGCCGTGCCAGCCGACCACGTCCAGCGGCGAATGGCCGATGTCGGCGCGCCACAGATGGCCCTGGAATTTCGCGATCAGTTCGAACTCGCCGTCGATGTCCTCGTAGGCGGCGTTCGGGGTCAGGAAATCGCGCGGATTCGCCAGCCCATTGGCGCCGATCGGCCCCAGATCGGGCAGACGCATCAGCGCACCGAAGTTCTCGCACACGTAGCCGCGGGCGACACCGTCGGGCAGCTCGACGCGGAAGCGCACGCCGCGCGGGATCACCGCGACTTCCTGCGGCTCTACCTCGATCACGCCCAGTTCGGTGGCCAGAACCAGGCGACCGTGCTGCGGCACGATCAGCAGTTCGCCGTCGGCGTCGTAGAAGAAACGCCCATCCATCGAACGGTTCGCGGCGTACAGATGCACGCCGACGCCGTGCTGCGACAGCGGCGAACCGTTGCCGGCCATGGTGTACAGGCCGTCGACGAAATCCACCGGCGCCTCCGGCATCGGCAGCGGATCCCAGCGCAGCTGATCCGGCGACACCGGGCCGTGTCCGAAGTCGTTGTGCAGCTGCGGCTGCGAATAAGGCGCGAACGTGCCGTGCATCGCCGCCGGGCGAATGCGGTACAGCCAGCTGCGGCGGTTCTCGCCGCGCGGCGCGGTGAAGGCGGTGCCCGACAACTGCTCGGCGTACAGGCCGTAGGCGACCTGCTGCGGCGAGTTCTGGCCCTGCGGCAGCACGCCGGTGTAGACCTCGGTCGCGAACTCGTTGCCGAAACCACTCTGATAGCCGCGCGCGGCCACCCGCTGCGCATCGCGCTCGGGCATCGGGATCACGTTGTCGCTGTCGTTGGCGGCGGTGTTCATGGCGATTGCGCTCTAGAGCCCCTCTCCCCCCGGGAGAGGGGTTGGGGTGAGGGTCCGGTCGCCGAGGGCGTTGAAGATCGCCTCGACCACCGCTTCGGTGTTCAACAATGCATCGTTATCCCAGAAGCGCAAGATACGGAAGCCCTGCGCTACTAGAAACCGCGTCCTGACGGCATCGGACCGCGGCGTATGTTGCGAACCGTCGAGCTCTACGATCAGCTTCGCCGACAGACAGACGAAGTCGACGATGTAGGGCGGAACCGTGTGCTGACGTCGGAACTTCCAGCCTTCGAGCTGCCCTGCCCTCAGCCGTCGCCAGAGTTCGCGCTCGGCGTCGGTCATGGCGGTGCGCAGCTCTCGCGCCTGGTCTCGCTTGATTGTGGGCAGAGGCGGATTTGAGCGTTCGGCCATGTCCCGGACCCTCTCCCCAACCCCTCTCCCGACGGGAGAGGGGCTCAAAACGCTGAGCTTAGAGCACGCCGCGGCGCATCTGGTCGCGTTCGATGCTCTCGAACAGGGCCTGGAAGTTGCCCTCGCCGAAGCCCTCGTTGCCCTTGCGCTGGATGATCTCGAAGAAGATCGGCCCGATCGCGTTCTGGGTGAAGATCTGCAGCAGCTTGCGCTGATGGGTTTCCGGGTCTGCGTCGATCAGGATCTTGTTCTTGGCCAGGCGCGGCACGTCCTCGCCGTGGTTGGGCACGCGCTGGTCGATCACGTCGAAGTAAGTCTCCGGCGTATCCAGGAAGTCCACGCCCTGCGCGCGCATCGCCTCGACGGTGTCGTAGATGTTGTCGGTGAAGCAGGCGATGTGCTGGATGCCCTCGCCCTTGTAGGCGTCCAGGTACTCGTTGATCTGCGACTTGGGATCGCTGGATTCGTTGAGCGGGATGCGCACCACGCCGTCCGGCGCGGTCATCGCCTTGGACACCAGGCCGGTCTTGGCGCCCTTGATGTCGAAGTAGCGGATCTCGCGGAAGTTGAACAAGCGCTCGTAATAGTCCGACCACTTCTGCATGTTGCCGAAGTAGAGGTTGTGGGTGAGGTGGTCGATGAAGGTCAGACCGAAACCGGCCGGATTCTGCGGCGCGCCCTGCACCGGCAGGTAATCCTGGTAGACGTCGCCCTTGTCGCCGTAGCGGTCGACCAGGTACAGCATGCAGTCGCCGATGCCCTTGACCACCGGCGCGTCGACCGCGCGCGAGTCGGCTTTGTCGACGATGGCTTCGCCGCCGTTGCCGAGCACCGCGTCGTAGACCGTGGTGCCGGGCTGCTTGAAGCGGATCGCGAAACCGCAGGCGCAGGGGCCGTGCGCGCGCGCGAAGTCGGCGGCGAAGCTGTCCGGGTCTTCGTTGACCAGGAAGTTCACCCCGCCCTGCCGGTAGACCGTGATCGGACGGGTCTTGTGGTGCAGCACGGCGGTGAAGCCGAGCTTGCGGAAATAGTCGTGCAGCAACTCGCCCTGACCGGCCGGGGCGGCGAACTCGACGAACTCGAAGCCGTCGATGCCGAGCGGGTTTTCGAAGGTGGTGACCTGCATGCCGAGGTTGGGCTGCGCATTCATGGCATTGTTCTCAGGTAGCGGCCGGCCCACTGGGGACGGCCTGGTGCGAAGAGCCGTTATAGTTTCATATGAAACCATATGCAAGCAAGGTACAGCGCAGCATGAACAAGTCCCGCCCCCGCCATGCCGAGCTCGATCTCGAGCATTTCCTGCCCTACCGCCTGTCGGTGCTGTCCAACCGGGTCAGCAGCGCGATCGCCCGCGTCTATTCCGAGCGTTTCGCCCTGAGCGTGACCGAGTGGCGGGTGATGGCGGTGCTGGGCCGCTATCCGGGGCTGTCGGCGAACGAGGTCGCCCAGCGCACGGCGATGGACAAGGTCGCCGTCAGCCGCGCGGTGGCGCGCCTGATCGAAGCCGGCCGCCTGGCGCGCGAGACCCACGACGACGACCGCCGCCGCTCGGTGCTGCAGCTGTCGCCGGACGGCTACAAGATCTACGACGAGGTCGCGCCGCTGGCGCTGGCCTTCGAGCGCCGCCTGCTGGACGGCATGGACGGCACCGAGCGCGAGCTGTTGTTCCGCTTGCTGGACCGGCTGGATGAGCTGGAGATCCGCGCCGAGGCGGAGTTGCCGGTCGCGGGCTGAGCTTCCATAGCCGCTCTCCCGCTTGCGGGGCGAGAGGCGGCGTTTGCGAGCCACTGGCGCGCGCCGCATCGAACGCCCGACCGCTGTGCGGTCGAGCCGGGGTGCGGGTCGGGGTGAGGGCACGCGAGCTGCCGATCTCGCGCCGGCCGCCGCGATTCGTGCGCCCTCATCCGCCCTGCGGGCACCGTCTCCCGCTCGCGAGGGAAGGAACGTCTACCGCCCTACTCCCCGCAGCGCCGGTACTCGAACGGAATCCGTAGCTCTTTCCCGTCCCGCCCCGGCCCGGCGATCTGCGCATGCAACCGCTCGCCCTCGCGCCGGTACTCGATGCGCTGCGGAAAGTCGTGCGCCGGATTCTCGAACCGGGCCCGGTTGGGCCCGCTCTCGGCGAGCCGGAACGCGGTCGCCGCTCCGCCGCCCGGCTGCGCCAGATAGGTCGGCACGCCGTCCACGGGCTCGATGCGCAGGAACTCGAAGGACGCGGTCTTGTCGCCGCGCGCGGTGCGCGACACCCCGTACAAACGCCCGCCCACGGCCGGCAACCAGGTCTCGTCGATACGCTCGCCGTCGGCCTGGCTGCACCAGTGCCCAACCATCCAGCCCAGTTCGGCCGCTGCCGGCTCGGTGGCCAGCGCCGGCACCGTCGCCAGCAGCAGAACCACGCCCCATACCTTCGCCGCGATCTTCATCGTATGCCCCCTCATGGTCGACTCGCCGCCACGCTAACCGCCCCTCGCCGGCGGCGGCTTGTAAAAACGCGCAACACCGGGCTTTGATGGTGGCATGGACTACCGCGAACAGCCCGCCCCGCCGTCGCTGAGCCGCCACGTGCAATGCCTGTGGCGGCTGCGCGACGACGATCCCGCGCCGCAGGTGCAGGCGATCTACGCCGACGGCCGTTGCGAGTTGATCGCGCACACCGGTGCGCCGATGCGCCTGCACGGCGCGGACGGCGGCTCGCAGTTGCAGGCGCCGCTGCTGTTCGCCGCCCAGCAGCGCGGCCCGATCCGGCTGCAGCCGACCGGCCCCGTGCATTGCCTGGGCCTGCGCCTGACGCCGGCCGGGTCCGGCCTGATCGCCGGCGCGCGCCTGGCCCCGCTGCGCGACCGCATTCCCGATCTGCACGAACTAGATCCGGCCTTCGCCGCCGCATTCGCGCAGGCCGCCCGCGCCTGCCTAGCCGACCAGGGCGCCGACGAACTGTGGCGCCTGCTCGCGCAGCGCGCCGCCACACACGAACCCGACGACGCCATTGAACGCGCCGTTGCCCTGCTCGACCACGCCGACGGCGACCTGCGCATCGCCGACCTCGCCGACGCCGTCGGCCTGGGCCTGCGCAACCTGCAGACGCGCTTCCTGGCCGAGGTCGGCATGACCGCGAAGGAGTACGCGCGCGTGCGGCGCCTGCAGGGCTTGTTGCGCAGCCTGGACGAGGAACGCAGCGCCATCGCCGACGCCGCCGCGCGCCACGGCTACAGCGATCAGGCCCACGCCACCCACGACCTCGGCCGCTGGACCGGCACCACGCCCGCGCGCCTGGTGCGCGCGCTGCGCGGCGATCGCGAGGGCGAAGCCACCCTGCGTCTGGCCGCGGCCTTCGTGCGCGGGCATTCGGGCGTACGCGCGGTGGCGCTGGGCCGCTAGCGTCGGCGGCTCAGTCGTGCGGCGGCTCAGGCAGTGCGCGCGCATCCGGTCCCAGCAACGCTCGATCTCGGCGACCGTGGCGCGCAGCCCGGAACGCCGGACCGGCCTCGAAGCGACGCGCAGATGCGCAAGCAGCCATTCGTCCGACCAGCTGTCCCACACGCCCAAGTGATTGCGCAGGTTCGCGTGCAGCACCGGGAACACCTCGTTCCAAAGCACCGCTGCGGCCTGCGCCAAATCCAAGCCGGACTCGAGCACCGTCCGCGCCACATAGGCGTAGCTGAGCGCGTCGAGTTCGGTGTCGAGGAAGAATTCCGAGTACGCGCGCCATAGCGGCAATCGGTCCTCGGAGCGGGCTGCGATCATGTTCGCATTGAACATCCAATCCCGGCTTGGGCCAAGCCGTTCGGCGACTATCGCGAATCCGTCGCGCCCGACAGTTGCTCCCGCAACCAGCGTTTGAACTCTGCTTCGGGCAGCGGGTTCGGGTTCATGCCCCACTCGTTCCACGCGCTGCTGAGCCGCTGCCGCCACTCAAGCATCGCAACGCGGGCGATCTCGTCGGACTGCACGGCGGGCGACGACTCGCACTGGCCGATATAGCCATGCAGCCAGGTCAGTCCGACGCTGCCCGCCAGATAGGCTCGGGCAGCGTCGAACAGCTCCTGCATCTCGGGTAGATCCGTGCGCATCGGTAACGTAGTCGACCCTATATCAGGGAGCGTCCGCGTACTGCGCGGACCTCCTCCGATCCGGCAGCACGTGAATGAACCAATAGAACAGCTTCGACCAGCCGGAGGTCTCGAACACCAGGAACGCGCCCCATACGTTGCTCGCGCCGCCGATGTATCGATCCTTCCAATGCAGGACCGGAATGAACATGAGCCAAAAGAACAAGGGCACGGCCAACAGGATGCCGACGAACGTAAGCGCCATCACATCGGTCGCGATGCCGACGATCATGAGGATCAACCCCAAGCCCGCCGCCAGCGCGAAACGTTTCAACCACAGCCACTTGGGTTCGAACCATTCAGCGCGCGTCACGTGACCTCCAAGGCTGGATTCGATCGGATGGATGCGAGACGACTCCGCCCGCCTACTTCACCCCATGCATCAACTTATTGATGAACGGCGCGAACAGCAGGAACGCCGCGCCCATGCCGAAGCCGGCGTAGGCGATATGGGTATAGGTCGCCGAGTACTGCGCCAGGCCGCCCAGGTCGCCGCCGGAGGCTACCGCCGCGACCAGGCCGGCCACGTAGTTGCCGATGGCCGAGCACAGGAACCAGGCGCCCATGGCCATGCCGGTGTCCTTGGGCGCGGCCAGCTTGGACACCATCGACAGGCCGATCGGCGACAGACACAGCTCGCCCATGGTGTTGAACAGGTAGGCCAGCACCAGCAGTTCCCACGGGATGCGGCCGTTGCCGTCGGCCATGTAGGCGATGCCGGCGATCAGCACGCTGAAACCCACCGCCACCAGCACCAGCGCCAGCGCGAACTTGCGCGGCACCGACGGGTTCCAGTTGCGCGCATCCAGGCGCGGCCAGGCCCAGGCGAACAGCGGCGCCAGCAGGATGATGAACACCGAGTTCGCCGACTGGAACAAGGTGAAGTCGAACGGCGCGTCGACGTGGTCCTTGGCGAAGAAGTTCAGCGAGGTGCCGGCCTGTTCGAACATGCCCCAGAACAGGATCTTGGCCAGGAACAGCAGCAGCATCGCGATGTAGCGGTGCATCTGGATCTTGTCGCCGCTGCGCAGGCTGCCGCCGACGAAGTAGATGGTCAGTCCGACCATCATCGCCAGCAGGATGTAGCCCACGATCTGGGTGCGGCTGAGCATCAGGTACACCAGCGGCACCGAGACGATGCAGCCCAGCAACACCTTCAGCACGCGCGCGCGGTTGTGCTGCGGCGCCGGCGATTCGCCGATGCGGCCGAGCTGGCCGCGCAGCCAATGGAACATCATCAGGCCGAAGATCATGCCCACGCCGGCGGCGAAGAAGCCCCAGCGGTAGCCGTAGTACTTTCCGATGATCGCGCCGCAGACGATCGGCGCCAGCGCGCCGCCGACGTTGATGCCCATGTAGAAGATGGTGAAGCCCGAGTCGCGGCGCGGATCGCCGGGCGCGTACAGGCGTCCGACCATGGCCGAGATGTTGGGTTTGAACAGGCCGTTGCCGACCACGATGATCGCCAGGCCCAGCAGGAACCAGGTCAGCTGCGGAATCATCAGCAGGAACAGGCCCACCGCCATGATCACGCCGCCGAGCACGATCGAGGGCCGGTAACCCAGATAGCGGTCGGCGACGAAGCCGCCGAACAGACCGGTGGCGTAGATCAGCGCGGTGTAGGCGCCGTAGGTCAGGCTGGCCTGGGCGCGCGCCTCGCCTTCCGGCAGCAGGCTGAAGAAGGTGCTGGCCACGTACACGGCCAGCAGCGCGCGCATGCCGTAGTAGGCGAAGCGTTCCCACATCTCGGCGCCGAACAGCATCCACAGCGCGCGCGGATGGCCGACCAGTTCGCCCGGCGGCGGCGGCAGGAACTCGGGTTCTACGTGTTTGCTGGTGCTCATGCGTGATCGCTCATGGATTTCGGACCTTCAGATGCGGCGACGCCACGGCCGGGACAGCCGGCCGTGGCGCGCGCGTGCAACACCGATGGCGGCGTCTTACTTGACGCCGTGCATCAGCCGGTTGATCAGCGGTGCGATCAGGAACAGCAGCAGACCCGCGCCGGCCAGGATGTAGAAGCCCATGGTGTAGGCGGTGAGCGCCGAGGCCGCGGTCATGCCGGTCTCGCCGCTGGCCTGACCGGCGAAGATGCCGGCGAGGTTGTTGCCGATCGCGATCGACAGGAACCAGGCGCCCATGGCGAAACCGGTCAGGCGCACCGGCGCCAGCTTGGTCACCATCGACAGGCCGATGGGCGACAGGCACAGCTCGCCGACCGACTGGATCCAGTACACCGCGAACAGCGTCCAGAACGGGATCTTGCCGGTGTCCGGCGCGATCAGGTTGATCAGCGCGAACATCAGCAGCAGGAACGCCAGGCCGTTGAAGATCAGGCCCAGGCCGAACTTGCGCGGGATCGACGGATTGGCGCGGCCCATGCGGATCCAGATCCAGGCGATGATCGGGGCCAGGGTGATGATGGCCACCGAGTTCACGCTCTGGAACCACGACACCGGGAACGAGGGTTCGCCGGCCAGGGCCATGAACAGGCCTTCGAAGCCGATGTTGCGGTCGACGATGTTGTCGGCCAGGAAGTTGAAGGAACTGCCGGCCTGCTCGAAGAAGCACCAGAAGAACACGTTGAAGGTCAGGATGATCAGCATCGCGATCACCTTGTCGCGCGAGACCTTGCCCTCGCGGATGCCTTCGACGACCAACATGATCGCCGGAACGATCAGCAGCGCGATCAGGATGTACTGCAGCACCAGCGCATTGATGGTCAGCAGGAAGTAGAACACCGGGATCGCGATCAGCGCGGCGCCCGCCAGCACCAGCACGCTACGGGTCAGGCCGGTCTTGTCCGGCGGCGGCAGGCCGATGCCCTTGAGCTGCGAGCGGCCGAACCAGAACCAGATCAGGCTCAGCACCATGCCGACGCCCGAGGCGATGAACACCACCTTGTAGGCCGGCGTGCCGTCGACGCCAAACACCTTCTGCGCCAGGTACTGGGTCAGCAGCGGGGCCAGGAACGCGCCCAGGTTGATGCCCATGTAGAAAATGGTGAAGCCCGAGTCGCGGCGCTCGTCGCCCTGCAGGTAGAGCTTGCCGACCATGGTCGAGATGATCGGCTTGAACAGGCCGTTGCCGACGATGATCGTGGCCAGGCCGAGCTTGAACATGGTCTCGGTCGGCGAGGCCAGCAAGAACAGACCGGTCGCCATGATCAGCGCGCCCAGCAGGATCGAGCGTTGGTAACCGATCAGCTTGTCGGCGATGTAGCCGCCGAAGATGGCCGAGGCGTAGACCAGCGCCAGATAGGCGCCGTAGAGCTCGCTGGCCGGCTTCTGGAAGCCGGCGTCGCCGCCGTGGAACTGCGCCACGATGTACAACACCATCGCCCAGCGGATGCCGTAGAACGCGAAGCGCTCCCAGAATTCCGACATGAACAGCATCCACAGGGGTTTGGGATGCCCCAGGACCTGCTTGAATTCCGGAATGGGCGTTTGGCCCGTCGTCGTTGCGGCTCCGCTCATGCGGTGTCCCCCGTGTGTCGAAACTGAATGAGAATGCCCTTGCCGACGGCACGGGATCGGGGAGATTTACCGACTGCTACCGGTTCCGTCAAACCTTCGTGAAGACGCTCACGTATTGCTGCAACGCAGCAAACGCATCGCGGAAGGCGCGCGCAAATGCCTGAACGGGACTCGATTTTGCCTAATCCCTACGCTGGGCTTGCCGGTCGCTGCCGACGAGGCGTTATCGCGCCGGCCGCGAGCTACGGCAACGCCGGCTAACCGACCCGTGCGGGAGTGGCGTGCGTGCAGCCGCGTTTGCGCCGAATCGGCGCGGCCGCCTAGACCGCTGCCGCGGCCAGCGCGAGGTCCAGCAGACGCTCGAACGCGGGATGGGCCGCGCCCAGGCAGCGCACCGCCTCGTCGCGCTCGCACCAGCGCAGCGCGTCGTGTTCCTCGGGCTGGCGGTTGCTCGGCTCGCCCTGCCAGACGGCGACTACGTACAAATGCAACCGCCACGGCACCGGCTGCGCGCCTTCGATGGTCTCCAGGCGTTGCAGCCGCAACGCGCGGATGCCGATCTCCTCGTCCAGTTCGCGCACCAGCGCGTCCAGCTCGCTCTCGCCGGATTCGACATGGCCGCCGAACACATCCCAGGCCCCGGCCAGGAACTCGCGCGTGGCCGTGCGCCTGCCAAGGAGCACACGACCGCCGCGGACCACGAACGCGCCGACGCATTCGTGCACCTGCGCGCTCACGGCGCCGGGTAGGTGCCACCCGGCCCGATGCTGGTGCGCACTTCGAACAGTTCGGGGAAGAAGGTCAGCTCCAGCGCCTGCTTGAGGAAGCCCACGCCGCTGGAACCGCCGGTGCCGCGCTTGAAGCCGATGATGCGCAGCACGGTGCGCATGTGGCGGAAACGCCACAGCTGGAACTGCGTTTCCAGATCGACCAAGTCTTCGCACAGCGCGTACTCGCGCCAATACAGATCGGTGTTCTCGTAGATGCGCTCGAACACCGGCTGCAAGGCCGCGTCCGCGACGTGCGGCTGGCGCCAGTCGCGCTGCAGATGCGCGGCCGGAATCGCATGGCCGAAACGCGCCAGATACATCAGGAATTCGTCGTACAGGCTGGGCGCGGCCAACGCGCCTTCCAGCAGCGCCTGGCCCTGCGGATCGTGCGCGAACACGCGCAGCATGCCTTCGTTCTTGTTGCCCAGCATGAACTCGATGCGCCGGTACTGCAGCGACTGGAAGCCCGACGACGGCCCCAGCGTGTCGCGGAAGCCCATGTACTCCGACGGCGTCAGCGTCTCCAGCACCGACCACTGCTCGGTCAGCTGGCGCAGCACCTGCTTGCAACGCGCGATCACCTTCTGGCATTGCCAGACCTGATCCTTGCGCAAATGTTCCAGCGCCGCGCTCAGCTCGTGGATGATCAGCTTCATCCATAGCTCCGAGACCTGGTGCTGGATGATGAACAGCAACTCGTCGTGGTGCGGCGGATCGGCGCGGCCCTGCTGCGCCGACAACAGCCGGTCCAACTGCAGGTAGCCGCCGTAGGTGATCCGTCCCTGCAGATCGGTGTGGATACCGGTCTCCAGTTCGCGCTGGTTCTTCTCGACGGTCATCGCGGTTCTCGCTTGGGGGCGCAAAGGGTACCGCAGCGCGCCCTATCCGGACGGTCCACCCCTATGACCGTATGGTATTCCGTCATGCGCTTGAAATGCCGTTTTGTGACGATTGAGGCACAATCTGCCTGCCCGCGTCAGGGGAGCGTTCCTGAGGAAAGCTAAGGCGGGCGGGAATCCAACGGGGAAAAACATGGACAAGTTCTTAGGCCGCTGCGCGGCCGTGGCTTTGGCGTTCCTGATATCCGGCGGCGCGCATGCGCAGGTCGTGATCAGTCAGGTCTACGGCGGTGGCGGCAATTCCGGCGCCACGCTGAAAAGCGACTTCATCGAATTGCGCAACAACGGCACCTCGCCGGTCGACCTGAGCGGATGGAGCGTGCAGTACGCGTCCTCCGCCGGCACCAGCTGGGCGCGCACCGCGCTGACCGGCACGATTCCGGCGGGCGGCTACTACCTGATCAAGCAGGCCGACGGCGCCGGCGGCACCGTCGACCTGCCCACGCCCGACGCGACCGGCACGCTGGCCATGGCCGGCACCGCCGGCAAGGTCGCGCTGGTCAACAACAACGTTTCGCTGAGCGGCGCCTGCCCGGTCGGCGGCGCCACCGTGATCGACTTCGTCGGTTACGGCACCGCCGCCAACTGCTCGGAGACCGCGCCCACCGCGACGCTGACCAACTCCACCGCGGCGCTGCGCAAGAACGACGGCGCCACCGACACCGGCAACAACAGCGCCGACTTCAGCACCGGCGCGCCGACGCCGCGCAACACCGGCACCGCGCCGCCGAACCCGCCGGATCCGCCGGTCGCGCTGACCATCGCCCAGATCCAGGGCGACGGCCTGCTGTCGGCCTACGACGACAAGCTGGTGGTCACCGAGGGCATCGTCACCGCGCGCAAGTTCAACAACGGCTTCTTCCTGCAGGCCGCCAACGACGACGGCAACCCGGCCACCTCCGAGGCGGTGTTCGTGTTCACCGGCGCGGCGCCGCCGGCCAGCGCCGCGGTCGGCAACCGTGTGCGCGTGACCGCCAAGGTCGATGAGTTCACGCCGCCGTCCAACCCGAACCAGCTCAGCATCACCGAACTGGTCTCGCCGACCGTGGAGCTGCTGGAAACCGGCGTGGCCCTGCCCGCCGCGGTCGAACTGACCGCCGCCGAACTCGGCGCCAACGCCACTCCGGGCACGCTGGAACGCCTGGAAGCGATGCGCGTGAGCGTGGCCCAGTCGGTGGCGGTCTCCGGCAGCGACGGCAGCATCGACGAGGACGACGCCAACTCCTCCAGCGACGGCGTGTTCTACGTGCGTCTGCCGGAAGTGGCGGTGCCGTTCCGCGAGCCCGGCATCGGCATCATGGACACCATCCCGATCCCGGCCGGCAAGAATCCGCCGCGCTTCGACACCAACCAGGAGCGCCTGATGGTGCGCAGCCGCGGCCAGATCGGCGCGCTGCCGCTGTCGGTCGACGGCCAGGCCGCTATCTCCGGCCTGCTCGGCGTGCTCGACTACTTCGCCGGCACCTGGGCGCTGCTGCCCGACACCGCGACCCCGCCGACCTTCGCCGGCGGCAAGCAGCCCGAAGCGGTGGCCGACGCGGCCTACGAAGACATCACCATCGGCGGCTTCAACCTGCTGCGCTTCTTCGACGAAGTGCCGGAGAGCAACGGCGCGCCGACGCTGAAGCCCGAAGCGGTGGAGAAGCGTCTGGGCAAGACTTCGGCGGCGATCTGCCAGTACCTGAAGACGCCCGACATCCTGGGCGTGGTCGAGGTCGAGAACGTCAGCATCCTCGGCCGCCTGGCCGACCGCATCAACAGCACCTGCGCCAGCGCGCCGGGCTACGTGCCCTACCTGGTCTCGGGCAACGATCCGGGCGGCATCAACGTCGGCTTCCTGGTCGCCACCCGCGACAGCGGCGCCGGTCAGCCGCGCGTGGAAGTGGTCGAGGTGGTGCAGTACGGCAAGGACGCGACCTTCGCCAATCCGAACGGCAGCACCGCCCTGCTCAACGACCGCCCGCCGCTGCTGTTGCGCGCGATCGTGCACCAGGACAACGGCGCGTCGTATCCGATCACGGTGATCGCCAACCACCTGCGCTCGCTCAACGGCATCGACGACGTCGCCGCCGGCGGCAACGGCTGGTCCACCGAGGGCGCGCGCGTGCGCGCCAAGCGCGGCGCGCAGGCGGCCTATCTGGCCGGCCTGATCGAGCAGATGCAGCAGACCAACCCGAACGAAAAGATCGTGCTGGTCGGCGACTTCAACGCGTTCGAGTTCAACGACGGCTACACCGACGTGCTGGGCATCATCAAGGGCGAGGAAGCCGCCGAAGACCAGGTGCTGACCTACGTCGACAGCCCGCTGACCTCGATCTTCGTCGACGGTTCGCAGCTGATCGCCGATCCGGCCCAGCGCTACTCGTACGTGTTCGAAGGCAACGCGCAGACCCTGGACCACGTGCTGGTCAACGAAGCGCTGGTGATGGACAACGTCGGCCTGTCGGTCGACCACGCCCGCATCAACGCCGACTTCGGCGTGTTCCGCTTCGGCGACGCCAGCCAGCCGCTGCGCGTGTCCGATCACGACCCGGTGCGCCTGGTCCTGAGCGTGCCGGGCTTCCGCAGCGCCGACCTGGCCGTCAGCGCCGCCGCCAGCACCGCCAGCGCCCGTGCCGGCCAGACCGTCACCTACACCGCCGGCGTGTTCAACGCCGGTCCCAACGCGGCCGACTCGGCCGCCGTGGCCTTCGTGTTCGACGCCCTGGTGGCGCCGGTCGCGACCGCCCCGGCCGGCTGGACCTGCGCCGCGCCGGTGCAGGACGCCACCACCACCACCGTCACCTGCACCACCGCCAGCCTGGCCTCGCAGGGCTCGGCCACGTTCTCGCTCAACGTGGTGCTGCCGGCCCTGGCCAGCGGCTCGCCGCTGCGCATGGCGGTGGCCGCGCAGTCGCAGACCCGCGACCCGGCCAACGGCGACAACCAGGCCTCGGCGCAAGTCGTGGTCACCACCCTGGCCGACCTGTCGGTGCAGATCGCCGGCGGCGCGCTGCCGGTGCGCAAGGGCGCGATCGCGACCTTCCTGGTGCCGGTGACCAACGCCGGCCCGGACGCCGCGGCCCAGCCCAAGCTGGTGCTGACCGGCAACGTCGCGGTCTCGGCCGCGGCGGTCGCCGCACCGTCCGGCTGGACCTGCGCCCGCACCTCGGTGCCGACCGGTTTCCGCGCCGAATGCAGCCGCAACGGCAACCTGAACCGCGGTACCCAGTGGTTCGCGCTGGCGGTGGTCGTGCCGGAACGCCCGGCCGTGGGCAGCAACCTGGTGTTCGACGCGAACATCAGCGCGCAGACCCCGGACCCGGTTGCCGGCAACAACAGCGACACGATCAGCGTGCAGATCCGCCGCTGATCTCGGCAACACGGTTCACGAAAGGGCGCGGCGCAAGCCGCGCCCTTTTTGTTTGCGGTGGTCTCGCCGCCCCCGTCTCGCTTTCTGTGGGAGCGGCGTGAGCCGCGATTCGCTGCGCACTCGCGGCGTTCTCCCGGCGTGGGTTAATCGCGGCTCACGCCGCTCCCACAGAAGGCCGAAGCGCATCCGAGCCGCCGCCTCCATACGCCCGCGTCCGCTGCGCGCATAGCCGCTTCCGCGATTTTTTGCATGCCGCAGCGCGCAACGGCGCTTAACACCCGTTTCGGTATCATCGACCGCACCACGCAACGGCCAGCGCAACGGCCGCTGCGACAGCGCCAGACCCGCGGCCAGCGATTCCCGCCGCGGGTCCAGCCAGTCTGAACGGTCCGCGCGCCGGCACTGGATCCGGGGCGGGGAGGTTCGGGTATCCCCCCATCCCACTTCAGGACTGCCCCGCGATGACCGTCGCCGCGACGTTCGAAATCGAATACCTGCAATACCTCGGCCCCGACGGCACGCCCGTCGCCGAACTGCCGCCCGCCTTCCGCGACGCCAGCCAACTGCTGCCGCTGTTCAAGCAGATGCTGTTCGTGCGCGTGTTCGACACCAAGGCCATCGCCCTGCAGCGCACCGGCAAGCTCGGCACCTACGCCGCCTGCCTGGGCCACGAGGCCACCCACGTCGGCATCGGCGCCTCGATGCAGCCGGACGACGTGTTCGCGCCCAGCTACCGCGAATACGGCGCGCAGTTCATGCGCGGCGTGCTGCCACGCGAAGTGCTGCTGTACTGGGGCGGCGACGAGCGCGGCAACGACTTCTCCGGCCCCAAGAAGGATTTCTCCTGGTGCGTGCCGATCTCGACCCAGTGCCTGCACGCCGCCGGCGCCGCGCTCGCGTTCAAACTGCGCAAGGAAAAGAACCTGGCCGTGGCCTGCTGCGGCGACGGCGGTTCGTCCAAGACCGACTTCTACGCCGCGCTGAACTCGGCCGGCGCCTACCAGCTGCCGCTGATCCTGTGCGTGATCAATAACGGCTGGGCGATCTCGGTGCCGCGTTCGGCGCAGACAGGCGCCAAGACCCTGGCCCAGAAGGGCCTGGCCGGCGGCCTGCACTGCCTGCAGGTGGACGGCAACGACCTGATCGCGGTGATGGAAGGCATGCGCCGCGCCGCCGAGCGCGCGCGCAACGGCGAAGGCGGCAGCGTGATCGAGTTCATGACCTACCGCCTGCACGACCACACCACCGCCGACGACGCGCGCCGCTACCGCGGCGAGGCCGAGGTCAAGGACGCCTGGACCCGCGACCCGGTGCCGCGCCTGCGCGCCTACCTGACCGCGCAGGGCCTGTGGAACGAGGAGGAGGAAAAGGCCTGGGCCGAGGAATGCGGCAAGAAGGTCGACATCGAGATCAACGCCTATCTGGAAACGCCGGTGCAACCGGTGGAGGCGATGTTCGATTACCTGTACGCCGATCCGCCGCCGGATCTGCTCGCGCAACGCGCCGCCGCGCTGGCCCTGGAGGGTCGCCGATGAACGTCGATACCAAAGCCAAGCTCGAGACCGCCAATGCCGCGGCCGCGCCCGTGGCCATCACCCTGATCGAAGCCATCACCCAGGCCCTGGCCTACGAGATGCGCGCCGACCAGACCGTGTTGGTGCTGGGCGAGGACGTGGGCGTGAACGGCGGCGTGTTCCGCGCCACCGCCGGCCTGCAGCAGCAGTTCGGCCCCGAGCGCGTGTTGGACACGCCGCTGGACGAAACCACCATCGCCGGCCTCACCGTGGGCCTGGCCGCGCAGGGCATGAAGCCGGTCGCCGAATCGCAGTTCGACGGCTTCGTCTATCCGATGGTGGACCACATCATCTGCCACGCCGCGCGCTTCCGTTACCGCACGCGCGGCCGTCTGCACTGCCCGATGGTGCTGCGCGTGCCGTGGGGCGGCGGCATCCGCGCGCCCGAGCATCACAGCGAGGCCAACGAAGCCATCTTCACCAACGTGCCCGGCCTGCGCGTGGTCATGCCGTCCTCGCCCGCGCGCGCCTACGGCCTGCTGCTGGCCGCGATCCGCGAGCCGGATCCGGTGATCTTCATGGAGCCCAAGCGCATCTACCGCCAGTATAAGGAAGTAGTCGCCGACGACGGCGAGGCGCTGCCGCTGGACGTGTGCTACGTGCTGCGCGACGGCAGCGACGTGACCCTGGTCAGCTGGGGCGCGCAGGTCAAGGAAGCGCTGGAGGCGGCCGACAAGCTCGCCGGCGAAGGCATCAGCGCCGAGGTCATCGACGTCGCCACGCTGCGTCCGCTGGACTTCGCCACCATCGCCGAATCGGTGGGCAAGACCGGCCGCTGCGTGATCGTGCACGAAGCGCCCAAGACCGCCGGCTTCGGCGCCGAGATCGCCGCGCGCCTGGCCGAGGAGTCGATGTACGACCTGCTCGCGCCGGTCGAACGCGTGACCGGCTACGACACCCACATCCCGCTGTTCCGCCTGGAAATGAAGTACCTGCCCAGCGTGGAGCGCATCGTCGCCGCGGCCAAGCGCGCGATGGCGGCGGGCTGAGCGCGGGCCGATGCGCCGCGCCCGCGTCGTGGTCGGCCACCGCGTGCCGGATCGGCCGCCGATCCGGGTCGCGCGCGGCCAGCGCGTGACCCTGGGCGACCGCGACCGCGACTGGCCGCAATTCGTCTGGACCGTGCTGGCCGAAGGCCACGACGGCTGGGTGCCGGCCGCGCTGTTCGACAGCGAGCACGGCCCGGCCACCGCGCTGAGCGACTACGACACCCAGGAACTGGCCGCGCAGGCCGACGAGATCCTCACCCTGCACTACGAACTGGCGCAGTGGTGGTGGGCCGAGAACGCGCGCGGCGAGCAAGGCTGGATTCCGGCGCGCGCGCTGGAGATCTTCGACGAGGCATCGCCATGACCGCAAGCGCCGAAAACCAGCACGCGTCCGTAGCGATCAACCTCGCCGACAAGCTCGCTCGTTTCAGCGAGCACTGGTCGCCGCGCGTGATCGCCGAAATGAACGACTACCAGTTCAAGCTGGTCAAGCTGCAGGGCGAGTTCGTCTGGCACAGCCACGAACACACCGACGAGGTGTTCATGGTCGTGCAGGGCCGCATGCAGATCGGCTTCCGCGACTGCGACGTCGAGCTGGGCCCCGGCGAGCTGTATGTGATCCCGCGCGGTGTCGAGCACATCACCCGCGCCGAACACGAATGCCATGCCCTGATCATCGAACCGCGCGGCGTGGTCAACACCGGCGAAGCCGGCGGCGACCTGACCGCGAAGAACGACGTGTGGGTCTGAACCTTTACCGCCGCCGGCCAAGTCCGGTGGCGACCGCATAACCAACGAGACGATCGAACCATGACCGACACCAAAACCTTCCTGCTCCCCGACCTCGGCGAAGGACTGCCCGACGCGACCATCGTCGAATGGGCGGTGAAGGTGGGCGACACGATCCGCCTCGACGACACCCTGGTGTCGATGGAAACCGCCAAAGCCGTGGTCGAAGTGCCCTCGCCGGTCTCGGGCAAGGTGCTCAAGCTGGCCGGCGCCGCCGGCGACATCGTGATCACCGGCACCATGCTGGCCGAGTTTGAGATCGACCCCAGCCAGCCGCAGCGCGCCGACGGCCAGGACACCGGCCATCATCACGGCGGCGGCCACGCCGCACCGGCGGCCGCCGCGCCCGCACCCGCGCCCGCAGCGGCCGCCAGCGCCGAAACCGAACGCGCCGACAGCGGCACCGTGGTCGGCGCCATGCAGTCCTCCGACGCCGTGCGCAGCGAGCAGGCGGTCGCGGTGGGCGGCATCAAGGCGATGCCGGCGGTGCGCGCGCTGGCGCGCAAGCTGGGCGTCGACCTGGCGCGCGTGCGCGCGACCGGCGCCGAAGGCGTGGTCACCAGCGACGACGTCAAGCGCGCCGCCGCCGACGGCAGCGCCGTCGCGGGCGCCGAGCCCGCGCCGCGCGCGGTAGATCGCGCGCCGGTCGCGGCCCCCGCAGCCGCCGCCGCGCCCGCGCGCAGCGCCCTGTCGGCCAGCGGCCGGCCGATGCGCACCCAGCCGCCGGGCGTCAGCGTCAGCGGCCAGCCGGAGCAGCTCAAGGGCGTGCGCCGCAACATGGCGCGGGTGATGGCCGACGCGCACGCCAAGGTCGTGCCGACCACGCTCAGCGACGACGCCGACATCCACGCCTGGGCGCCGGGCAACGACATCACCGGCCGCCTGGTGCGCGCCATCGTCGCCGGCTGCAAGGCCGTGCCCGCGCTCAACGCCTGGTTCGACGGCGACAAGCTCACCCGCACCCTGCACCCGCACGTCGACATCGGCATCGCCGTGGACACCGACGACGGCCTGTTCGTGCCGGCGTTGCGCAACGCCGACGTGCTGGACGCGCGCGGCGTGCGCGAGGCGGTCAACCGCCTGCGCGCGCAGGTCGAGGACCGCAGCATTCCGGCCTCCGAGCTCAGCGGCTACACCATCTCGCTGTCCAACTTCGGCATGTTCGCCGGCCGCTATGCGACTCCGGTGATCGTGCCGCCGACCGTGGCCATCGTCGCCGCCGGCAAGGGCCGCCACCAGATGACGCCGGTGATGGGCGGCTTCGAATCGCACAAGGTGATCCCGCTGTCGCTGACCTTCGACCACCGCGCCTGCACCGGCGGCGAGGTCGCGCGCTTCCTCAAGGCGATGCTGGACGATCTGGCGCGGCCGATGTGATCGCGGCCACGGCGCGCATCGGACGCAGGGACGCGGGCGCGCTGTGAGCCTGCGCGCGCTGACGCCGATGCTGCGCACGCCGGATCTGGCGGCCAGCGTCGCCTTCTACACCCAGGCGCTGGACTTCCGCCTTAGCGCCGGCGACGTCGCCGGCGGCTGGGTTTCGCTCGCGCGCGACGGCGTCGAACTCATGCTCAGCGGCCTCAACGCGCACGAGGGCGATGTTGCGCCGGCGTTCACCGGTTCGTTGTACCTGCGCACCGACGATGTCGACGGCTGGTGGCATCGCCTGCGCGAACGCGCGCGCGTGTGCTACCCGATCGAGGACTTCGCCTACGGCATGCGCGAGTTCGCCATCTACGACAACAACGGCTATCTGCTGCAGTTCGGTCAGCCGATCGCCGCCTTCGACCCCGTCTAGGAACCCGCCATGACCCACCGCAGCCGCCTGGCCGGCTTCATCATCGACTGCGAAACCGGCGACATCGACCGCGCCGCCGGCTTCTGGAGCAATGCCCTGGGCCTGCCTCTGGGCGAGTCCTACGACGAGGACGGCGCCAGCTACGTCGACCTGCGCAACGCCCCCGGCGAACTGAATGTGGAAGTGCAGAAGGTGAACCACCCTTCGCGCGTGCATCTGGACATCGAGTCCGACGACATCGACGCCGAGGCCACGCGCCTGGAGCGCCTGGGCGCCAAACGGATCAAGTTCGTCAAACGCTGGTGGGTGATGGAAGCCCCCACCGGCCACCGCTTCTGCGTCGTGCGCATGAGGCACCCCGAGCGCGGCGCACCGCCCAAGGTATGGGACTGATCGACGGCCGCAATCGCCCCTCCGGCGCAGGCCGGCGGCGAGATCGGACCGCACGGCTTCAAGCCGCAGCGCTCTCCGCCGTGGTCGGACCGATCACCTGTTTCACCTGTGCCACACGCGTGACCGGAAAGCCGCCGAGCTCACCGTGGCGGCGGATGCTGGCCTCGTCGGGCGCGATGTAGACGCAGTAGATCTTGTCGTCGGTCACGAACGATTCCTGCCACTGCACTTTCGGCCCCAGGCCATCCAGCACCTCGCAGGATTTGCGCGCGATCGATTGCAGCTCGGCGCCCCTGAGCGAGCCAGCGCCGGCCAGTTCGCGTTCGATGATGTATCTGGGCATGACACGCCCTCGCAAGTGCGTGCTCGACGTCCGTTGTCCGGCTACGCGGACTGAGATCGCGGTCGGGCTCCGCCTGCCGCCGCCTGCGCCTGTGCGCAAACCCAGTCTGCGCCCGCTCTCACAGGCCGGCAAGCCTCACTCGCGCAGCGGCGTGTCGTCGGCGACCACGCGGTCGCGGCCCAGGTTCTTGGCCCGGTACAGGGCCTGGTCGGCGCGATCGAACACGCGCTCGGGCGTGTCCCGGCCCGGTTCGCCCGCGGCCACGCCCACCGACACCGACAAGGCGAACGGCAGAGAGGAACGCGCGACCCGGCCGCGGATGCGTTCGGCGATTTCGTAGGACTGCGCCAGGCGCGCGTCCGGCAGCACGATCAGGAACTCCTCGCCGCCGTAGCGCACGGCGATGTCGCCCTGCCGCACCGAGGACGCGACCGCGTCGGCCACCGCGCGCAATGCGCGATCGCCGAGCAAGTGACCGAAACGATCGTTGACCTGCTTGAAGTGATCCACGTCCAGCAGCAGCAAGGCATAGGGCGCGCTTTCCAGGCGCCGCATGGCCTGCGGGCTTTCGCGCAGCTGCGCCAGCGCGGCGCGGTTGAGCAGGCCGGTCAAAGCGTCGTGGCTGGCGCTGTACTGCAGTTCGTCGTGGCGACGCTGCAGATCGGCCTGCGCATCCTCGAGACGCCGCGCGAACGCCTCGCGCTCGTTGAGCAGGCGCCGCTGTTCCATCGCGTACCGGCGCAGCTCCAGCAGGTGCTGGGTCTGCCGCGCCAGCACTTCCAAACCATCGCGCTGGGCCGGACGCAACTCGCGCGGCTGGCTGTCGAGCACGCACAGCGTACCCAGCGCATGCCCGTCCGGACTTTGCAGCGGCACGCCGGCGTAGAAGCGCAGCGGACGCCCCTCGATGCTGACCACGCGCGTGCTGAAGCGCGGATCGTCGGCGACGTCGCGCACGATCAGGGTCTGTTCCGGCGTGCGGATGGCGTGATCGCAGATCGCCAGCGCGCGCGGCGTCTGCGCCTGGTCCAGGCCGATGCGCGCCTTGAACCATTGGCGGTCGCGATCGATCAACGAAATCGCCGCCGCCGGCGCGTCGCACAGCGTCGCCGCCAGCCGCACGAGGTCGTCGTAGGCTTGTTCGGAAACGGTATCTACCACCGCGTAGGCGTCGAGCGCGTCCTGGCGCTGGGCCTCGTCGGTGGGCGCCGGAATGGCGCGCAGGCGGGCGAGAGACATGTGGGGGTACCGGAGTGACCCTTGCAGGCTACCGCCAGCCGCAGCCCCGTCTTGTGACCGACCTCACAGCTGCCGGGGCGGTAGCGGACCGGTTAAGCCTGGGCGCGCTCAGCCCGATGAACTGACGCCAAATCCGGTCAAGTCGGCCGTCCCCGGTCCAGCCAAACCTCCAAACCCTGGGCGTTGAGCTCGATGTCCACGGCCAGCAGGTCCAGCGTCTGTGCGGTGTCCAGCGCGCTGCCGTGCGCGGCGGCGCGCGCCGCGTACAGCTCGCCCAGGGACGCGACCAGTCGCGCGTGGCGGTCGGCATGACCGTCGGCCGCGCGCGCCAGCGCCACCATCGCGTCGATCTGCGCGATCAGGTCGTCGGCCAGCCGCGCGACGTCGCCGACCGGCCCGTAATGGGTCAGCCGCATCGTCTCGGGGTCGCGTGCGAGCAGCCTGCGGATCGAGTCCTGCAGCGCCTCGGGTTCGAACTGCACCGGCGTGCTGGTCGGCAGCGCGAACGCACCGCGCGCGCTATCGAATTCGCGGTACGACAGACCGAAGGTGTCGCCGGTGAACCAGCTGCGGCTGCGCGGATCCCACAGGCACAGGTGATGGCGCGCATGTCCGGGCGTGTCCATGCATTCCAGAATGCGACCGGCCAGATCGATGCGGTGGCCGTCGCCCGCGCTCACCACGCGCTGCGCATCGACCGGCAGGATCTCGCCGTAGCTGCGCTCGATTTCTTCGGCGCCGTAGACCGCGGTCGCGCCGGCGACCAGGCGCGAAGGATCGATCATGTGCGGCGCCCCGCGCGGATGCACCGCCAGGCGCGCGCTCGGCAGGCGCCGCATCAGGGCGCCGGCGCCCCCGGCGTGATCGAGGTGCACATGCGTGAGGATCAACCAGTCCACGTGCTCAGGCGCCAGGCCCTGCGCGTGCAGCGCCGCCAACAGCGCCGGCACGGAATGCTGGGTGCCGCAGTCGACGAACGCGGCGCGCCCTTGCTCGACGATGAGATAAGCGGCATCGAACGCCGGCCGGTGGAAGCCGGTATCGATGGTGGTGATGCCGTGATCGGTCATGGGCGTGGCTTGCGCTGCGTTCTCGGCAGTCTACGTCACCGCCTCGGGGTAGGACCGTGGCTAGGACGCGAGGATCAAGAGCATTCGCGCTTTGCGCTCATCCCTCACCGCAACCCCTCTCCCGCTTGCGGGGTGAGGGGCAGCGCTTGCGAGCCATTGGCTCGCGCTGCGCCGAACGCCCGACCGCTGTGCGGTCGGGCCGAGGTGTGGCTTGGGGTGAGGGCACGCGAAGCGGAAAGTCGCGGCGCAAACCGCGCCGACTCGCCGATACAGCAGTCAGTGCTATGCAAAGCGAAGCCGTCTCAGCCTTCCTCGACCGCGAACTGCGCCAGCGCCTCCACCACCTCGGCCAGCTCCACGCCCTCGTGCAGGTGCCCGATCAACTCCTCACCCGCGTGCACCGCCGCCAGCTCGGCGCGGTGCAATGCCGCGCCGCCTTCGAGCTTGAGGCGGCCGATCAGCTGCCCGGCGGTGCGCGCCGACTCGTGGCCCACGCTCTGCAACAGCACGCGGTCGCCGTCGACCAGCTTGAAGTAGAACTTGCCGTCGCCTTCGCGGTACTGCTTGAAGCTGGGCGCGGCGGCCTTGACCGTCTTCTTGCGCTCGCCCGCGCTCGCCTGCGACAGATCGCGCAGGCCCACCGCCGCACGCAGCGATTGCATGAAGGGCACGCCGTGGGTCGCGCGCACGCGCTGCGCGCCGTCGCGCAGGATCGCTTCGATCTCGGCCGGCTTGGCCATCAGCGCCTCGTACTTCTCGCGCAGCGGCGTCACCTCGGCGTCGATGCGCTCGAACAGCGCCTGCTTGGCCTCGCCCCAGGCGATACCGTCGGCGAACGCCGCGCGCATCTGCTCGGTCTCCGCGCCGCTGGCGAAGGCCTGATAGAGCTGGAACACGTTGGACGCGTCGGCGTCCTTGGGCTCGCCGGGCGCGCGCGAGTCGGTGACGATGGAATAGATCAGCTTCTTCAGCGTCTCGCGCGGCGCGAACAAGGGAATGGTGTTGTCGTAGCTCTTGCTCATCTTGCGGCCGTCCAGGCCCGGCAGCGTCGCCACGTTTTCCTCGATCGCGGCCTCCGGCAGGGCGAAATGCTCGCCGTACAGATGATTGAAGCGCTGGGCGAAATCGCGCGCCATTTCGATGTGCTGCACCTGGTCGCGGCCCACCGGCACCTTGTTGGCGTTGAACACCAGGATGTCGGCGGCCATCAGCACCGGGTACATGAACAATCCGGCCGTGATCGCCGCATCGTCGTCCTCGCCGTCGGCGCGGTTGCGGTCGACCGCCGCCTTGTAGGCGTGGGCGCGATTGAGGATGCCCTTGCTGGCCACGCAGGTCAGGAACCAGGCCAGCTCCGGAATCTCGACGATCTCGCTCTGGCGGTAGAACCAGACCTTGTCCGGCTCCAGCCCGCAGGCCAGCCAGGCCGCGGCGATCTCCAGCGTCGAGCGCTGCACGCGCTCGGGCTCCTGCACCTTGATCAGCGCGTGCAGATCGGCGAGGAAATAGAAGCTCTCCACGCCCGGCGTGCGGCTGGCGGCCACCGCCGGCCGGATCGCGCCGACGTAGTTGCCCAGATGGGGAGTGCCGGAGGTGGTGATGCCGGTCAGGACGCGGGTCGAGGTCATTGCGGGTCAGGCTGGAGCATGGCCGGCCAGTTTACCCGTTGACCCCGGAGCCCGTGGCGGGCCGCCGAAGCTGAGCGCCCGCCAACAAGGCCGCGGCCGGCGCCGGCGCTTAACCCCGCCGCCGCCGCCGGTGCGTTCGCAGCAGTGCCCACCCCGGAGAACCGCCATGTTCCGCTCCCTCGTACTGCTGGCCGGCGCCCTGATCGCCTCCACCGCCTGCGCGCCGCTGTCGGCGCGTCCCCTGGTCGATGTCGCGGTGATCGATCGCGACGCCGGCGACTGGCTGCCCAGCTACCCGCACCGCGGCCAGCAATGGATCGCCGGCACGCCCGGCCATCGCTACGCCGTGCGCCTGACCAACACCAGCGCCCAGCGCGTGCTGGTGGTGCTGTCGGTGGACGGCGTCAACGCCGTGACCGGCCAGAACGCGCATCCCTCGCAGGCCGGCTACGTGCTCGAGCCCTGGCAGAGCACCGAGATCAACGGCTGGCGCAAGTCGATGGAGGACGTGGCCCAGTTCGTGTTCACCGACCTGCCCGACAGCTACGCCGCGCGCACCGGCCGCCCCGACAACGTCGGCGTGATCGGCGTGGCGGTGTTCGAGGAATCGCGACCGGTCTACCGCTACGACTATCCGGCGCCGATCGCGCGCGGCGAACGCGAGGCCGACGGCCGCTACCGCGGCGGCAACGATGCCGCCAAGGCCGCTGCGCCGGCGGCCGCCGAATCGCGGGCCGCCGACATGGCCGCGCAATCGATCGGCACCGGCCACGGCCAACGCGAGTGGTCGCCGGTCTCGCAGACCGGTTTCAACCGCGCCTCGCGCGCGCCGACGCAGGTCACCCAGCTGCGCTACGACGACTACCAGACCCTGGTCGCGCGCGGCGTGCTGCCGCGCTACCCGCGCTATCCCGACTACCGCAACAACGAACCGCGGGCGTTCCCCAACGGCTTCGTCGCCGATCCGCCGCGCTGGTGATCGCGGGCGCTGCAGGCAAAGCGAAGGGCCGGGTTCGCACCCGGCCCTTGGCATGATCGTCCTGCGCTCGACTCCTTGCGGATCGTGCGCCGAGGGTGCCCCGGACGAAAGGGGATCAGACCGTCAGTTCAGGGTCTTCTCGAAATCGCGCACTTCCTTCTCGGCGCGCTCGCGTTCCCAGCCGTAGCGCTCTTGCAGCTTGCCGGCGAGGTACTTGGAGTCGCCCGACGCCACGTCGAACACGTCGTCGGTGAGATCGCCCCACTTGGCCTGGGCCTTGCCCTTAAGCTGGGTCCACTTGCCCGCGATGATGTCTTTGTTCATCAGTCTGTCCTCGATTTCGTTGGGGGAGCGCGGCACGCTGAGGTCTGTACCGCCCGTGCAGCTTCGCAAACGCGGCATTCGCGCGAGGTCGCGATAGCGTTATCTGCGAATTGATGTGCGTGAACGCGATGAACGCTTCAGCGCACGGCGTCCGCGTTTCGCTGAATGCACGACGCGGCGGACGCATGCGGATTCATTCGACACGAATGGCAGGCAAAAGAAAAAGGCCGGATCGCTCCGGCCTTTTTCCCTGGCGAAAACCGCGGCGCGATTACTTGCCGTCGCGCACTTCCTCGGCCTTCTCTTCGACCTTTTCGCCGGCCTTCTGCACGTCCTTGCCGGCGCCGGCAACGGTGTTGCAGGCGGTCAGGGTGCCCATCGAGAACAGGGCGAGCAGCAGCAGGGCAGTCAGACGCTTCATTGAATTCTCCTTGGTCGGTAGAACCGGTCGCTGATGACGTTCGGACGCGTCGTCCGGCGGCGCGACCTTGGAGAAATGAGACTTGAGCGGATGTGAAGCCGGTGTGGAATCGCTGCCTTTCGCCCCGCCGCGGTTCATCTGCGGCATGAACGCCACGTTCAGTCGCGCATCAACGTGGACTTGCCGAACAGGCTCTCGACCAGGTCCACCGACAGCTTGGCGGTGCGGTTGCGCTTGTCGAGCACGGGATTGAGTTCGACGATATCCAGCGACGCCAGACGGCCGCTGTCGGCGATCATTTCCATCACCAGCTGCGCTTCGCGGTAGTTCGGACCGCCCGGCACGGTGGTGCCCACCCCCGGCGCGATGCTGGGGTCGAGGAAGTCGACGTCGAAGCTCACGTGCAGGTGGGTGTTGTCGTCCATGCCCTCCAGCGCTTCTTCCATCACCCGCTTCATGCCGATCTCGTCGATATAGCGCATGTCGTACACGTCCAGCCCGTGCTCCTTGATCAGCTGTTTCTCGCCCGGATCGACCGAGCGGATGCCGATCTGGCGGATGTCCTCGGCGCGCATCGCCGGCGCGTCGCCGCCCAGCGTGGTCAGCGCTTCCGGGCCGATGCCGCACAGGCAGGCGACCGGCATGCCGTGCACGTTGCCCGAGGGCGTGACCCGGCTGGTGTTGAAATCGGCGTGCGCGTCCAGCCACAGCACGCGCAGCTGCTTGCCGGTCTCGCGGCAATGGCGCGCGACGGCGGTGATCGAACCCAGGCCCAGGCAGTGGTCGCCGCCCAGCAGGATCGGCATGCGGCCCTCGCGCAGCTCCGCCGCCACCGCGTCCATCACCAGGCGGTTCCAGGCCACCACTTCGGGCAGGTGGCGGTAGCCGTCGACCGGCTTCTGCCAGGGATTGCGCGGACCGTCGAGGTTGCCGCGATCGATCACGTCGACGCCGCGCTTTTCCAGCGCCTCGCCCAGACCGGCGATGCGCAGCGCTTCCGGCCCAAGGCGCGCGCCGCGATGACCCGCGCCTACGTCGGTGGGGGCGCCGATCAGCGAAACCGGGGGATAGCTACGACTCATAGGAGATCCTCTGGCCGCGCTGGCTGACGGTGAGCGCGCGGCATCGATAGGTGAACGCGGACGATGCCCGCGGCACCGCGCGATCGCCGCAACAGGGCCGCTGCGGCCGCCGACGATGCGGGCATTCTAATCCTTACCGCGCGCGGCCGGTTTCGGCACCGCATCGCCGGCACCGGCCGGGGCTATAGTGCAACGCCGCACGCACCCGCCCCAGACCGGAACCGACACGTGAGCCCAGCCCGTCCCGCCCCCGTTACTCTGCTTGCCGCCCTGCTCTGCACCGCCCTGCTGACCGCGTGCGGGCCGCGACTGTCGGGCGCCAACGAACAGGCCTTCGACGCCTCCAAGACCGAGATGGAAGCCACGCTCACGCCGGCGCAGAAGATCGATCTGGAGAAGGCGCTGCGTGTGGTCGTGCTCAAGGCGATGAGCGACAAGATGGAACAGCCCGAGCGCTACCGGCAGCAATCGTTCAATGCGATCTCGCTGAAACTGGTCGATGGCCAGAGCTACGACGACATCGTCGAAATCGCCGAGGACTACCTGAAGGCAGCCAACCGCAAGGACCAAGCGCGCGTGCGCGACAAGATCGCCGAACTGGCGCGGGACCGCGCGCAGACCGCCGCGATCGACCGGCAACTCGCCGCCTTCCAACCCGTCGGCATCGACATCGTCATGGACGACTTCATGGGCGAGGACATTCCGTTCCTGGAGATCGCCTTCCGCAATACCGGCAAGGCCGGCATCGTCGGCGAACATCTCTACAGCGTGGACATCACCGCCAAGTCCACCGGCGAACTGCTGTCCTCCAACCAGATCGGCGGCACCTTCTCCGACGATTACGTGATCGCACCCGGCCAGGACTACCGCACCAGCGATCCCATGCCCGGCGAAGCGCGCCGGCACAGCCAGCCGCTTTGGAAGCAGGCGCAGTTTCCGCTCAAGGACGCCGCCGCGCTGGACCTGGTGGTGAACGTGCGGATGCTGAAGTTCAGCACCCCGCAGGGCACCATCGAACGTCCCAAGCAGAGTCTGGCCGCGATCGACGCGCAGATCGCCGAGGCCCGCGACGAGCTCAAGGCGCTGAGCGAAGTGCGCGGCAGCCTGGACGAGTTGGAGTTGAGCGACGAGTCCACCGCGCCCGAGCAGGCCTTGTAAGCGCGGGATCGGGCTGCGGCCTGTGGCGCGGCGTCAACGACAGGCGGAATCGACGGGACGATGGTGCCGGCAGTCAGAATCGAACTGACGACCTACCGCTTACAAGGCGGTTGCTCTACCAACTGAGCTATGCCGGCGAAGACGGATATTCTAGCCCGCGCGCGGGCCTCGCGAGCGGCCGGACACGGCGACGACGTCGAGCGCGGCGCCGGTCAGCGCCATTTCGCGCAGTCCAGGCTGCGCCGCTGGACCGCGATCGCGGCCTGCGCGGCATCGGGGTCGAAGCCTTCGCCCGCGGCCACGTCCAGCCAGGTGGTGGCGCGAACGTCGCCCAGCGGCTCGGCCTGTGCGGCGAAGCCGGCGGCGTTCAGCGCTTGTGCGCGCTTGCGCGCGGCATCCTCGGTGCGATAGCGGCCCAACGCGATCGCGTTGGCCTCGGCGCCGTCGGCGACCACGAAATAGTCGTTGAAGCCGGCCGCGGCGATGCGCTGGGCCACCGCCTGCGCCTGCTCGCGCGAAGGCTGCTGCGGCAGCAGCACGCGCCAGCCGCGCGCGGGCGCGGTGCGCTGTTCGCGCACGGCCAGGCGCTGCGCCAGCGGCTGCAGGTACTGGCGCGCGGACGCGGCCAGGCTGGCGTTCTCGAACGGGCCGAAGCTGTAGCAACGCTCGCCCTTGGTCGGCGCAGCGGCAGTGGTGTCGACGGCGGGCTCCGGTGCGGGTTTCTCAGCGACCGCAACAGTCGGTGCGGGCGTTGCCGGAACCGGTGCGGTCACGGCTGGCGTGGCTACAGCGGGCGCGGCGACGGTGGCATCGCGCAACGCGGCAGTCGGTGCGCCCGCTGCGGCGCGCACGCGCGCTGGCGGCGCATCGCGTTCTTCGAGCAACTGAAGACGCGCGATGCCCAACGGCTGCGATTCGGTCGCCGGCGACGGCGGCGGCGTGCGCCAGCCCCACCACGCGGTCACGCCGAGGTTGAGCATCAACAACAGGACTAGCGAAGCGCGGACCAGCATGGCGCGATTCTATGCCCTGCGCCGCGCGCGCTCCCAGCGCAGGCCGGACTTGGAGGCGCGCGTTGCGACGCGCGTCATATTCGTCGCGTGCGGCCCGCCGTCGCGGTGACGCCCGTCATGCGGACGAGTGCGCCGCAGTTGAGGATTCGGCACATCGGGTGCAGCACGCTGACGAGCGACGACTCTCAGTTCGCCGCGACGCTGGCCGTCGTATCCGCCGCCGCGGGGACCGCAGCGGCCGCGGCCTGCGCGAGCGCCGGCTTGACCGCCGTGCGCGGCTGCGCCTCGCCGAGCAGGCGCAACGGCGCCACGCCGGGCGCGACGGCCGCGCGCGTGGCGGCCGGCGCGGGATCGCGCTGCCACCACCATGCGGCGACGCCGAGGTTCAGCACCAACAGCAGGACGATCAGGGCGCGCAGCAGCATGGGCCGGGTTCCGGGCGGATTACGCACCGATTCTAGGCAGGAAGTGTGCTGCTCGACACGTTCCGGACCGCCAGACGGCGCGTCGCGGGGGTCAGGCGGCGCCGGGCACCGCGCGCTCGACCGCCGCCCAGATCGCCAGCCCGTCCAGCACCAGCTTCGGCGCGGATACGGCCTGGGCCAGCCACGGCCGCAGCGCGTTCGCGCCGCCGCCGTGCAGCAGCAGCTGCGGACGCCGGCCCAGGCGCCGCTCGGCGGCGTCGAGGCTGCGTTCGATGAGTGCCAGCGCGGCGCCGTCGCAGCCGGACGCGAGCGCATCCTCGGTGTCGACGGCGAAATCCACGTAGTCGCCGCCCTCCTCGGGCAGTTGTGCGGCGCGCCAGTGCAGCGCTTCGCGCATCAGGGTCGGCGACGGCGCGATGCGTCCGCCCAGGTGGCGGCCGTCGGCGTCGATCAGGTCCACGGTCAGGGCCGTGCCGACGCCGCAGATCAGGCTCGCGCCCTCGCCGCGGGCATGCGCGCCGAGCAGGGCCAGGAACCGATCCACGCCGAGCTTGCGCGGATCGGCGTAGGCGATGCGCACCGCGCCCAGGCGCGCCTGGGTGCGCGCGATCGCGATCCGCGCGCAGCGCCGGGTGAGCGCGTCCAGCACCGCCAGGCGCAGGCCGGGCGCGGCCACGCTGGCCAGGTAGGCGACCTCGATGCGCTCGGGCAGGGCCTGCGCGAGCGCTTCCGCGACGTCCTCTTCGCGGTGCGGCAGGGACATGGTCGCACCGGCGCGGCCGTCGGCCCGCAAGGGCGCGCACTTGAGACGGGTATTGCCGAGGTCGAACAGCCAGACGCTCATGCGCGCGCTCCCGGCGCGCGTCGCACGCTGACTTCGCCGGCATGGAAACGCTGCTCGCGGCCGTCGTCCAGGCGCACGCGCAACGCGCCGTCTTCGGCCAGGCCCAGGGCCACGCCGTCCTGGCGACGGCCGTCGCCGCCGTGGACCGCGATCGCTGCACCCGCCAGCGCGTCCAGCGCCGCGTAGCGCGGCAGGAACGGCGCCAGGCCCTGCGCGTCGAACTCGTCCAGTGCCGGCAGCAAGCGCCGCAGCAGTGCGGCGGCGACCGCGTCGCGCGCGGGCGCCGCACCGTCGCTCAGCGCGCTCAGATCGCACCAGGGTTGGTCGATCGTCGCCGCGGCCGCGGCCGGCATGCGCACGTTGAGACCCAGTCCGATCACCGCGCGCGCCGGGCCGGCGTGCTCGCCGCCGCCCTCGACCAGCAGACCGCCCAGCTTGCGCAGCCCGCGCGCGTCGGCCACGACCAGATCGTTCGGCCATTTCAGGCCGACGCCGTCATAGCCCAGCTCGCGCAGGGCCTCGACCGCGGCGATGCCGGCGACCAGGCTCAAGCCACCCAGGCGTGCGAGCCCGCCGCTGAAATGGCGCGACAGGGACAGATACAGATGCGCGGCCAGCGGCGAGGCCCATTCGCGCCCGCGGCGGCCGCGGCCGCCGGTCTGACGCTCGGCCAGCAGCACCGACGCGCCGTGCGACGGCGTCGCGCGGCGCAGCAGTTCGCTGTTGGTGGAATCGATGCTCCAGGCGACGTCCAGTTCCGCCAGGCGCGCGCGTTCGCTGGCGGGCAAGGCCGCCCGGATCGCCTGCGCGTCCAGCAGATCCAGCGGCTGCGCCAGGGCATAGCCGCGTCCGGGCTTGGCCTCGATCGCCACCCCGGCCTCGCGCAAGGCCTCAATGCGTTTCCACACCGCCGTGCGGGTCTGGCCGCAGGCGCGCGCGAGCGCATCGCCCGAAGCGGGCCCGTCGATCAGCCGTTGCAGCAAGGCGCGCTCGTCCATCACGAGCGGCCGCGCAGTCGATGCAGTAGGCGCGCGCGCGCGAAGCGCGATTCGGTGCCCGCGCGCAGGCGCTGCAGATTGCCGCGATGGGTGAACACGATCAGCAGCGCCGCCGCCAGCGCGAACCACTGCCGCTGCGCACCGGCCTCGACCATCCAGGCCAGCAGCGGCAGGCAGATCGCGGTGACGACCGTGGCCAGGCCGACATAGCCGGTGATCACCAGCACCAGCAGCCACACCGCCAGCAGCAGCGGCAGGCAGAACGGCCACAGCACCAGCAGGCCGCCGACCGCGGTCGCCGCGCCCTTGCCGCCGCGGAAGCCGTGCCACAGCGGCCAAACATGTCCGATCACCGCCGCCATCGCGGCCAGGTAGCCGTGCGCGGTCACGCTCAGGCCGGTCCCCACCGGCGCGTAGCGCAGCGCCAGCCAGGTCGCCAGCGCGCCCTTGCCGATGTCGATCGCCACCACGCCCAGCGCGAAGCGCCAGCCCTGGGTGCGAAACGCGTTGGTGCCACCGGCGTTGCCGCTGCCCTGCTGGCGGATATCGACGCCGCGCAGACGCCCCAGCAACAGGCTGCCCGACAGCGAGCCCAGCAGATAGGCGGCGAGGATCAGCGCATAGCTCAGCGGCGCGATCGCGGACAGGGACGGAAGCGACATGCGCGGATTATGCGCGAGCGCCGCCCGCGCGACGACCGGACCCGGCCCTCCGCGACCGCGCCCGCCTTCTGTGGGCGCGGCGCAAGCCGCGATGCAGCACCGCGTATCGCAGCGCCTACCCGTGAGTGGAGAAATCGCGGCTTACGCCGCTCCCACAGAAAGCAGGGACGGAACGCGACGCGGGCAAGACGGTTGCCGCACCCAGACCCGCGCTCAGCCGTCCGGCGCCGGCTGCACCGACACCAGCAGCGCGCCGCGGCCGGCATGCGCGCCGATCGCCGGCCCGGTTTCGACCAGGTGCGCTTCGCTCAGATCGACGCGGCGGCGCAGGCATTCCAGCAGGCGCGCGCCGTCGTCGTGCGCGTCGCAGTGGCCGACGATGGCGCGCCAGCGCGCGCCGTGCGGCAGGCGGCGCGCGACATAGCGCGCGAACTTCTCCGGCGCGCTGCGCCTGGCCAGCAGGCCGCCGCTCACGCCCAGGCGGCCGTCGGCCTTGATGCGCGCCACCGGCGTCAGCCCGCTGTAGCGCACCGCCGGGCCGGCCCAGGCCGGGATGCGTCCGCCGCGCACCGCGTGCGAGATGTCGCGCGCCATCGCCCAGGTCAGGGTCAGCGGACGCAGGCGCTCCAGTTCGGCCACGATTTCGCCCACGTCGGCGCCGGCCTCGGCCAGCTCCGCCGCGCGCCAGGCCAGCAGGCCCTGCCCGCCGGCCGCGTTGACGCTGTCGAATACGCGCACCCGCAACGGATCGGCGCGCGTGGCGGCCTGCTCGCCGGATTGCAGCGTGCCCGAGACCGCGCGCGACAAGCCTACGTAGACCACCTCGGGGTGGTGCGCGAGCAAGAAATCGAAGGGCCGGCGGAAATCGCCCGGCGGCGGCTGGCTGGTCTTGGGCAGGTCGGCGGCCGCGGCCATGCGGCGGTAGAACTCGCCCGTGGCCAGGCCGACCTTGTCCAGATAGTCGCGCCCGTCGACGCTCACGCGCACCGGCACCACGTGGATCGCGTGACGTTCGAGCACGGCCTCGGGCAGATCGGCGGCGCTGTCGGTCACCACCGCCACGCGCTGCGCGGATTCGGCGCTGCGCTGCTGCAGCAGCATGTCGTCGGCCTTCATGCCCTCGACCGCGCCGAACGCGGCGCAGGCATCGAACAGGCGTTGCGGCGCGCCCACATGCGCATGCACGCGCATGCGCGTGGCGCCGCCGGCCAGCACCAGCGAGTCGGCGCCGATCGCCTCCAGCGCAGCGCGCAGACGCTCGCGCTCGATGCCCTCGCCCAGCAACAAACATTCGCCGCACCAGCGGCGTTGCGGATCGACGTCCTCGTGCGGCGCGTGGCCTTCGTTGGCGCTGGGCGCCTCGTTGGCGGCCGCGGCCGCGCCGTGCATGCGCAGCGCGCGCGGGCCGCCGTCGACGAACTCGGCGATGCCTTCCAGCAAATCGACGAAGCCCTGCGCACCGGCGTCGACCACGCCCGCGCGCTGCAGCAACGCCATCTGTTGCGGCGTGCGCGCCAGGGCGACGCGCGCGCGGGCCAGGGCGGCGGTGAAGCCGGGGCGCGGGTCGCCCTCGCCCAGGGTGCCGCGCGCGGCCTCGTCCAGGGCGTCGGCGAAGGCGCCGATCACGCTCAGGATGGTGCCCTCGACCGGGTGCGCCAGCGCCGCGCGCGCGCTGTCGGCGCCGTGCCGCACCGAGGCCGCCAGCGCGGCCGCGTCCAGCACCGGCTGGCCGCGCGCGTGCTCGGCCACGCCGTGCAGGAACTGGGCCAGGATCGCCCCGGAATTGCCGCGCGCGCCGTCGATGGCGTCGTTGCCGATGCGCAGCAGCAGTTCGCCGATATGACGGCTGCGCCGGCTCAAAGCCCCATTCAGCAAGCTGCCCAGGGTGTGCGCCAGATTGTTGCCGGTGTCGCCGTCGGCGACCGGGAACACGTTGATCTTGTTCAAAGTGTCGCGCCCGGCGATGACCCGGCGGGCGCCCGCGATCAGGGCCCGGCGCAGGGCCGGAGCGGTCAGGGGCGGGCGCGGCGGGCTCATGCGCGGAGTCTGCCCGAACCGTCCTGGCGCAGCTGCTGCGGCGCAGCACGGCTTGCCCCCGCGGCACGCCCGGATTCGCGCTATAGTCCGAATCTGCCCGGTGGCGGTACACGGCTGGGCATCACGAGGATTCCGCCATGCTACGGATCTGCTTCTGCCTGCTGATCGCACTCGCCAGCGCGAGCGTCGCCGCGCGCGAGGTCAAGCTGAGCCCGAACGAAAGCTGCCCGGAAAGCGCCTCGCAGAAGAAGGACACGGTGCGCGCCAGCAACCGTCCCGCGGTCGCGCCCGCGCGCACCGATCCCAAGGCCAAGCCCACGGTGCACAGCGACGCCAACAACGGCCGTTTGCAGTCGCCGCGCTGGCACAGCTTCCTGCCGGGCATGTTCCGCTGAGCTGAGCGGTACGACGCGCGCGGTTCGGGCGCGCATCGGTTTCGATCTCCACTGCCTTCCTGTGCACGCATCGTGCGGGTTCGTGCGCGTGCGCGATCCAGCGGTTAGCCTGTCGCACCACCCGCCGCCCCTCGCCCACCGTGTTCGAATTCCTGCGCCGACTGCGGCGCCCGCCGCCGATTCCCGACCCGCTGTGGCGCGACGCGCGCGACGCGGTGCCGTGGGCGCGCGCCTTGGACGCGGCGCGCGAGGCGCGCCTGCGCGAGCTGGTCGCGCGCTTCCTGCACGAGAAGGCCATCAGCCCGATCGGCGAACTCGCGCTCGACCCGCGCCAGCGCTGCATGCTCGCCATGCTGTGTTGCCTGCCGCTGCTGGAGTTCGGCGCCGAAGGCCTGCGCGGCTGGTCGCAGCTGATCGTCTACCCCGACGCGTTCCGGGTGAACCGCAGCCACACCGACGCGGCCGGCGTGCTGCACGAATGGCAGGACGAGCTGATCGGCGAAGCCTGGGAGGCCGGACCGATGATCCTGTCCTGGGCCGACGTGCTCGCCGATTGCGAACAGCCGCGCGCCGGGTTCTGCGTGGCCGCGCACGAGATGGCGCACAAGCTCGACGCGCTGGACGGACTGCTGGACGGCACGCCGGCGTTGCCGCGCCCATGGCAGCGCGAGTGGGCGCGCGAATTCCAGCAGGCCTACGACGATTTCTGCGCGCAGGTCGACGCGGGGCACGACACCGCGATCGATCCGTACGCGGCCGAGGCGCCAGAGGAATTCTTCGCGGTCGCCACCGAGTACCACTTCAGCGATCCGGAACTGCTGCAGGCGCAGATGCCGGCGGTGGCGGCGCAGTTGCGGCGTTTTTATGGGTCTTCGCCGTTTGCTTGAGACAGGCAAAAGCAAATCCCCCCTAGCCCCCCTTTTTCAAAGGGGGGAACCGTCTCGAATGGCTCGAACGGACGCAAGGGAAACATCAACGCCCCTGCTGGTCTTCCCCCTTTGAAAAAGGGGGATTGAGGGGGATTTGCTTTTCGCGCCGCCCCTCAGAGCGAGCAGATCGAGCCGCCGCCGCGCCTACAACCCCGGCGGCAGCTTCACCTCGAACCGGGCCCCGCCCAACTCGTCCGAGGCCACCACGTCCAAGGTGCCGCGATAGCCGCGCACCAGATCCTGCACGATCGCCAGGCCGATGCCGTGGCCGTGCACGCGCTCGTCGCCGCGCACGCCGCGCTGCAGGATCAGCGCCACCTTCTCGGCCGGAATGCCCGGGCCGTCGTCGTCCACCGCCAGCAGCAGGCCGGGGCGGCGGTTGGGCGCGATCTCGCCCGGCGTCACCGTCAGCAGCACGCGCGAATGCGCCCACTTGAACGCGTTCTCCAGCAGGTTGCCCAGCAACTCCTGCAGATCGCCCGGCTCGCCATGGAACTGCACGCCCGGCGTCACGTCGAACTCGCACAGCACGCCCTTGGCGGCGTAGACCTTTTCCAGGCCGCGCACGATCTGCTCGGCATGCGGCTCGATCGCCACCGGCGCGGCGAACAGCGCGTGGCCGCCCGAAGCCGCGCGCGCGAGCTGGTAGGACACCAGATCGTTCATGCGCCGCAGCTGCAGGTCCACGTCCTCGCGCAGCTCGGTGTCCGGCGCGTTGTCGTCCAGGCGCGCGCGCAGCACCGCCAGCGGCGTCTTCAGGCTGTGGGCGAGATCGGCCAGGGTGTTGCGCTGGCGGTCCAGGTTCTCGCGCTCGCTTTCGATGAAGGCGTTGATGCTTTCGGTCAGCGGCTCCAGTTCGCGCGGATGGCGCTCGCTCATGCGCGAGGCCAGGCCACGCTGCACGCGCTTGAGCTCGTCGATCACGCGCTGCAGCGGGCGCAGGCTCCACTGCATGATCAAGGCCTGCAGCAGCAGCAAAATGAAACCGGCGCCGCCGAGGTAGCGCCACAGCGCGCCGCGGAACACCGCGACCTGGCCGCTCAGCGAGGTCGTGTTTTCGAGGATGTAGATCGTGTACGGGAACTCCGCGCGCGGATCGCCGCCCGCGGCCCAGGTCAGGCCGATGCCGTAGCGGTAGGCCTCGCCGACGTCGCCGTTGATCTCGGTGATCGGCAGCGGCCCCTCGAAGCGGCGCTCGCTGGGCTTGAGCATGGACGCGGCCGGCAGCAGCGGGCCCTGCGCCGAGGGCGAGTCCCAATGCCCGTTGGGCAGCACCAGTTCGGCGTACAGGCCGCTGCCGGGCTGGTCGAAGCGCGGGTCGATCGGCTCGTAGGGCTCGACGAACTCGCCGCTGCGGTCGAAATCGCCCTTGGCTGCGTAGGCCAGCGCGTAACCGTGCAGGCGTTCGCGCAGATTGTTCTCGGCGGTGTCGAGGAAGGCGCGGTCCAGCGCGTAACCGGCCAGGGCCAGGAACGCCAGCAGGCCCAGGCTGGCCGCCAGCAGCTGGCGCGCGCGCAGCGAACGCGGCTGGCCCCAGCTCATCGCGGCCGGCTCGGGCGCACGAACGAAAACCGGGCGCGAATCGCGTTCGCGCCCGGTCGCTGATGTTGGTTGTCGTATCCGTCCGCCCGCATGCCCGGCCCGACGTACCCGCCCGGCCACGGCCGGACGAGGTCCGTCTTACTCCCCGCTGCGCGGAATGGCGAAGCGGTAGCCGCGGCCGCGCACGGTCTCGATCGGCTTCATCGCGCCGTCCGGGTCCAGCTTCTTGCGCAGGCGACCGATGAAGACTTCGAGCACGTTGGAATCGCGGTCGAAATCCTGCTGGTAGATGTGCTCGGTGAGGTCGGCCTTCGAGACCAGCTCGCCGGCGTGCATCATCAGGTACTCCAGCACCTTGTACTCGTAGCTGGTCAGATCGACGTTGGTGCCGGCGACGCTGACGGTCTGCGCGGCCAGGTCCAGCATGACCGGCCCGCACTCCAGCGTCGGCTTGCTCCAGCCGGCGGCGCGGCGCACCAGCGCGTTGAGGCGCGCCAGCAGTTCCTCGACGTGGAAGGGCTTGACCAGGTAGTCGTCGGCGCCCTGCTTGAGGCCCTCGACCTTGTCCTGCCAGCTCGAACGCGCGGTCAGGATCAGCACCGGGAATTTCTTGCCCTCGTCGCGCAGCGCCTTGATCAGCTCCATGCCCGACATCTTGGGCAGGCCGAGATCGATGATGCCCAGGTCGAACGGGACTTCGCGGCCCATGTACAGGCCTTCCTCGCCGTCCTGGGCGGCGTCCACGGCGAAGCCTTCCCGCTTCAGGCGCGCAGCCAGGGTCTCGCGCAACGGGGCTTCGTCTTCGACCAACAGAATTCGCATGGGCACTCCCTTATCAGTCGACCGCGCCGGACGGCGCGACCTCTACGCCAGAGGTTAGTCGTTGTCGTTGTCGTCGCGGCGTGTACGGCCGTCGTCGTTGCGGCGGTCGCGGCCCTGCTGCGGGTCGTCCATGTAGATACGGACCCGGCCGCTGGGATCGACCACCTTGACCCGATTGACGTCGCGGCCGTCGAACGGCACGCGCTCGGCGCTCAGGACCTGGCCGCCGCCGCTCTCGCGTTCGACACGGCGCACAGCATCGGACAACGCGCGATGGCCCTCGTGGCGGTCATGGCCGTCGTCGCGGTCGCGACGCTCCTGGCCCTGGCCGCGGCCGCCCCGGTCCTGCTGCGCCCAGGCATCGCCGGCCCAGACCGCGAGCGCGGCGAGCAGCAACGGAGCCATGAGGCGGACGGACAGGATCTTCATGGGGTCTCGGCGGGACAACGTGACGGAACAATAGCGCACGGGCGCTGGATGAGGTGGCATTCTCGAAATGGAGCGGTGAATCCGGTCTGAACTTTTTCTTTACCTTCCAGCCGCCATTCAGGACGGCAACCTCGGCCAACGGCCAGGGAGCGTCCGCGAACGTGCCCAAGCCCGCCGCCGGCGTAGGGGCTTACCCCTATGGCAGCCCGCAACGGCCCGTATGACACCGTGGTCAATGGCTCAATAGATCTCGCCCACGCAGCAGCGCAGCGAGCCGCCGCCGGCCTCGATGGCGTCCAGCGCGACCTGCGCCACGGCGAAGCCGGCCCGCTCCAGCCCCTCGCGGCTGGCCGGGCTCAGCGCCGCGGCGGCGCGCGCACTCATCCAGACCCGGTCCGGCGACAGCGCGATGGCGTTGCCGGCGAAGGCGGCGTGCTCGGCCGGCCCCAGCGCGATCGCGTGCGGTGCGTAGACCGCGGCGATGGCGGCGGCCGCGGCCGGATCGGCGAAGCCGCCCGGACAGATCAGGGCCGCGCGGCCGGCCAGCACCGCCAGCACCACGTTGGTGTGGTACTCGCCCGGCGCCAGGTCGAACAGCAGGGTCGCGCGCAGGCCCAGGGCCTCGTGCATCAGGCGCGCGCCTTGCTCGTCGCAGCGCTCCGACAGGCCGCAGTAGCCCAAGCCGTGGGCGCGGTCGATCACCAGCGCACCGGTGAGCTCGCAGGGATGCGGCTGGGTCGACAGGTCGATTTCGTCGTAGCCCAGCACGTCGCGGAAGAAGCCGCGGATGTCGGCGCGCTCGGCCTCGCGCTGGCGCACCGGATGGCGCATGCGTCCGATCAGGGTGCGACCGGGCGCGGTCGCGTAGACGTTGTTGGGGAACAGCGCGTCGGGGGTGGCCGGGTCGCCGGCGAAGCAGACCGTCGGCAGCAGCGCCGACAAGGCGCGCTGCAGTTCGCGATGCTGGGCGCTGGCCAGGCCGGGGTCGAAGCCCTCGGCGTCGGCCATGTAGCGGTTGTCGCCGGCCGACTGTTCGGCGCGCGCGAACCCGTCCGGCGCGACCAGGAACGCGGCGCGCGCGGTGGCCGCGCCGAAATCCGGCGCGCAGCCGCGCGCATAGGCCAGGAAGGCCTCGCAGTCGCGCCCGATCATGCCGCGTCCGCCGCGTCGGCCCGCGTCTCGGTCAGCGCCAGCGCGCGCTCGATCAGCGACCAGTCCGCGCCTGGCCGGTGCGCGCCCTCGCTGAGCACCTGCCGGAACGCGCGCCCGCCGCGCTCGCCATGGAACAGGCCGAGCAGATGGCGGGTGATGTGCTTGAGGTAAACCCCACGCGCGAGCTGGCCTTCGACATAGGGTCGCAGGCTACGCAGCAGCTCCGCGCGGCCGCGCAACTCGCCGCCGAACCAGGCCACGTCCAGGCGGTGCAGCAGATAAGGATCGTGATACGCGGCGCGGCCGAGCATGGCGCCGTCGCCGTGGGCCAGGTGCGCGGTCGCGTCTTCCAGGCTGGCGATGCCGCCGTTGACGATCACCTGCAGGTCCGGCCGGTCCTGCTTCAGGCGATAGGCCCAGTCGTAGCGCAGCGGCGGCACCTCGCGGTTCTCCTTCGGCGACAGCCCCTTGAGCCAGGCGTTGCGCGCATGCACCACGAACATCCCGCAACCGGCCGCGGCCACCCGCTCGATGAAGGCCAGGAACACCTCGTAATGCTGATCGTCGTCCACGCCCAGCCGGCACTTCACCGTCACCGGCACGTCGCAGGCCGCGACCATCGCCGCCACCGAATCGGCCACCAACCCCGGCTCGCGCATCAGGCAGGCACCGAAGCGCCCGGCCTGGACCCGATCGGAGGGGCAGCCGCAGTTGAGATTGATCTCGTCGAAGCCGTGCTCCGCGCCGATCCGCGCCGCCTGCGCCAACAGCGTCGGCTCGCTGCCGCCCAGCTGCAGCGCCACCGGATGCTCGACCGGGTCCATCTGCAACAGACGGTCGCGATCGCCGTGGATCACCGCGTTGGCGTGGACCATCTCGGTGTACAGCCGCGCGTGCGGCGCCAGGGCGCGGTGGAAGACCCGGCACTGGGAATCGGTCCAGTCCATCATCGGGGCGACGGACAGGCGCAGCTGCGCGGCGGGGATGGGCGGTGCGGCGGTCATGGCGGGCATTGTACGGGGTGGGGGCTGAGCGCCGGGTCGAGGCGCTTCGTCACTTGGCGTGCGAAATGCGGTCTAGCGATCCGGCGCAAAATTACGAACCTGACCCCATTTCCATCCCAGCGCCACCATGAAGACCATGCGCAACAAGCTGGCCTCGCGCCAGCAGCCTACGCGCACGGGTGAGGTGTTCGACACCAGGGGCGTAGCAGATTGGTGGGACAGGCAGCGCTCGCAGGCGGCATAGATCGGCGAATACGACCATTGCCCTGGTCCACCCGGACCAGATCTAGGCAACCTGGGCGACAAGGTGAAACGCTGAGCTACAAAGGTATCCGTCTTACGGCAAGTCCTTGAATGAGCTAGCCAGCCTGGGTGGTGAAAAAATAGCCAAAAGAGGGGTTCCGGCCGGAAAGCTCCGAAATTCAAGGAAAACTCGGCATTTTATACATCGCTTATCCACAGCTTTGTCACAGGTTTATCTGCAACGCTGCGATGAAAGTGGGCGTAGCTTCCGTCGTGGGCGGTCAGTCGACCGCTCTCAACGAAAGGAGAAATGTCCCGTGAGCTGGAACCAGAATGACAACAAGCACTATCGCGGCCCGATTGACCGGGTGTTCGTCTCGACGACTGAGTCGTACGAAATGAGTTACTTCATCGATGCGTATCTCAGGACGCGAAGCTACGACGTGACGGACAGCAACCGTCGCATTGTCGGCGCCAAACTCGAGACGTACAACGGTCGCGCGCCATGGAAGCGCGATGACTTGAACGCCTTCCTCGACGGCGCGTTCAAGAAGTAACAGAAGAGCTGAACGGCTCCTACGATGTGCGCAGTCGTAGGTGCCGCTCCTTCTGTCGGCTCGTAAGCCGCGAACGAATACGGAGCAGCGCGACGCGGTAGCCGCTCCCTGCCACAAATTCCGTCGACAAAAAAAGTCTGAGTTATTAAGGCGGGCTTGGCGGCGCGCTATGCCGAAGCGATAGCGAAGAATCCTGAATACTTACGAAGCTCATAGAGCGAAGCCACCATCTCCTACTCTGCAGCAAAGGGAGCGGCAAACGCGCTTTTAAAGCCCTATGGCGCAGCCGGCGCTTCCTTGAACCCGGTGCCCTCTAGGCGCCCCCAGAGGACTTCGCGTAGTCAGCGAAGCGGCGTGCGGCAATTTCCTCCGGAAGATGCCTCTTTAGCTCAATCTCGAAAGCTGCAAACGACTCAGCCGCTTGTCGTGCAGCCTCCGCCATGAACGTCGCGTTCTCGTCGATAACTTTCCATTGACGGTCGTCTGGCTCCACGTCCAATGATTGCAGCCACGTCGCGAAGTGGCCGATTGCCTCGCTCAAAGACAGGCAGTATGCGAAATTTGCCGCGACCTTTGCGGGTAATGCCGCAACATGAGAGGCATGGCGCTCAAACGGAACTGCGTGCTGCATAGCAATTGCGCGCCCCAGTTCTCGAGCCCTGCCACGCGCCGCACGCAAGTCACTGAGGAGAGTCGCCACAGCGCGCAGGTGGTTCTGAGTTAGCTGCGTGGCATGCATTAGCGCACATGCTAAAACTTGTCGACGCCGACGTCTCTCTCTCTTAAGTTCCGCACCCATTCGATTAGCGGGAAGCCGAGCGCGACCAGCACAGCGCCTAATGTTCCCAAAGCCGCGAGCGCGTCCCATCCCCAGCTCCAAGCAACTGCATCGTCGCCAGCCACTGCCAGCAGCATGAACATATGTTGCCCCTGGCTGCACTCATTATTGGGTTGCGGCCAACGCGCTTGCGTCAGCGGCCGTACGCCTCCGCTTCCACTCCGCCACGAGGAGCTTCAGTTCGCAAAAATGGGTTCTATCGCCGCCAGGATTGTCTGGATTACTAATGAAATCCACCAGAATTTTGGATCGATCGAAGAGTGCACACACCGCGGGATGGATCGTGTCGTAGATCAGAGTCTCATCAAGATCACCTGCTTTGATCCCGACGGCCATGAATTCGTAGTAGTTCAGAACATATCTCAGTGAAACAACAGCCTCCGCCTTTAGCTTATCGCCCTCCGTTGTGGTGGGATCGTTAAGAATCGCCTTCACCGCTTGGCTGCTAAAGAATTTCTCGTACTCCGGCGGAATGGATTTGCTGCCAGGCGGGAAGTGCCTGCTGACCGTCTCTACACGCTTCAGAAACTCTGCGCTCTTCCGCGTTTCCATGATGATCACGAAGGCATTGTTAGTGCGATGCGCCTTCGTCGTCAACTTGAAATGGATTAGCCAGCCGACAGCAGCGGCCCAGATCGCGACAAAGACGGGGACGACGTTGAGTAACTTGTCGTACTTGACATGATCTTCGCCCGCGATTGCGAAGAAAGCATAGAAGGAGAGCGCGATCCCGAGGATCACGAGCACGAAAGACCAGATGATCACGGTCAGTAGATGACGGTGATCTTCATGAGCGGCCTTCAAAAGGCAAGGCCAAAAGTACACCGCAAGTGCGGCGTAAGCGGCTATGGCTATGCCACCCTGCCCCGCATCAGATAGAGCGGATGACGAGATAAGGAACGTAACTAAGACACCAGCCAAGATGAGAGAAAGCCACGCCCAAGACTGGGATGCCTTCAGATCCTTGAAAACAAATTCCATTTTGCCCCCTGCCCAAAAGCAGAAGGGCCCTCGTGGAAGGGCCCTTCGTTTGCTCATCCAAGTTTAGTCTTCGGCACCGGTCTTCATATGTTCGCTCCAACAGCTGTGCAAGCAACCATGCTTGTGTGGCTTCTCCTATGCACACGTATGGTCAGTTCAACTCCGGACAACCCACGCGTGCAGCCTGTTTACGTCCCTACAGCTTTCGACAGCGTGAAAGTCGACCTAGCTCCCCTTCCGAAGGGGGACAAGCTTCATCCACAAGCGCAGCCTAGCAAGCTACTTGGGTACGCGTAACTGCCTGCAGCGCACTTTTTCGCCCCGTTTATCGGCGACTTACGGACTTCACACGCACCATGCAGGTCTCCAACACATTTTAAGTGCATGAAAATTAAGGAATTATCTCCAATCCATCATCGAGACGACAGACACGTATAGTTGGCCGGCGGGGTAGGGACGGTCGCGGGAACTGCTGAGACGGCAACTGAGCCCGGAGCCTTGGCGCGGGCTTCGGCGCAGGCGCCCCTGAAGGGGCGCTTGTCAGCTGTTGTGCGGACACGGGCACCGACCCAAAGAGTCGCACTATTGGCGAGCCACGGCACTGATACCTTTGATCGTCCACGACGGGGAGCGGTCATGGCCTACGCAGTGCTGGTAATCGCCGCCTGGGGTCTCGCCGTCATGCGCTTGCCGGTGTGGCTGGCGGTATTGCTGGGCGTGGGCTTCATCGGCTTCGGCGCGATCCTGGTCGTAATCGGCGCGGCCGGCATCTATTGGAACAGTCACATGATGCCCAGCAATCACGGGCCTTACTGGACCCTGGGGACCGGCGCGCTGCTGTTGCTGTCGCAACTGGTGCCGATGACCCGGCTGGTGCTGCGTGCGCTGGCGCCGCCGCTGGAACCCTGACTCGCCTTACGCCTTCGACGATACCGTCCATCAGCTTTCGCGCGGCGCCGCTATCAAGGAATCTCTGAACGCGTACCAGGCACTGCTGAAGGCGCGTTTGCAGTCGTCCGATTTTTTGGCCGCGCGGTCTTCGAACCTCATGTCGGACCTCGCTATGACGTCGTACAGCCGATGCCGGTCCGGGTGATTCGCGATAACGGCGTGCAGCACCATCTGGGTAGCCAGCAACTCTCCGGTCGTGTGGTCCAAATCCTTGCGCACGCTCGCGATCATGTTGTGCATTTCCATGCGCAAAAACTTCAGGTCCGAATCGTCCACTGCAGCCCCCTGGTTGGTTGTTGGTATGCGGATTCAGCGCACAGCCTACTCCCGGCAGCAGCGTCGTTCGCGGTCTGCCCACGGCCCGACCCGACCGGTGTCCGGCCCGCGGCTGAACCAATATCCGCCCGGCCATCTGAATGCGGTGGCGTCCACGATCGCATCACCACGCGCGGCGGAGGCTGGCGCTTGCAGGGGACCGCCCCACAGGAAGCCGCCATGAAACCGCAAGCCTATGCCTATGCCCTGAGCCTCACCGCCGCGCTGGCTGCCGTGCCGGCACTGGCGCAGGAGACCACCAAGCCCAAGGCGATGACCTCGGCCGAAAAGATCGCCGTGATCGACACCAATCAGGACGGCATCGTCACCGCCGAGGAGCACGCCACTGGCGCGCGCGTGATGTTCGAGCGCATGGACGTCAACCACGACGGCAAGGTCACCGCCGCCGAGATGGATGCCGCGCACAAGGCGATGAGCGCCAATGCGACGCCGAAGGCCAATGCCGACGATGCGCCGCCCAACGAGCGGCCGATGGACAACAAGAAGAAGGACTGAGCCCGCTCCGTCCGATCGCGCCGGCGTTTACTGCGGCGGATGCCAGACCATGTAGACGTCGGCGCGGGCGTAGTGCGAGCCCGGCCGCGGCGCGGGGTAATGGCGGAAGCCGACGCTTTCGTACAGCGTGAGCGCCGGGGTCAGTTTGGTGCTGGATTCCAGGAACAGTTCGCGCCCGCCCAGCGCCTGAAAACGCTCCAGCACGCCCAGCATCAGCAGTCGGCCGATGCCGCCGCCGCGTTGCGTGCTGTCCACCGCCATCTTGGTCAGTTCGTAGACGCCGTCGCCTTCGTGCTTCAGCGCGACCGTGCCGACGGCGCGGTCGTCGCCGTCGACGGCGAACAGCACCCGGCCGCCGCTGGCGATCAGGTGGGTTTCCGGATCGCCCAGCACTTCGCGGTCGATCGGCTCGACCACGAACCAGCGTTCCAGCCATTCCAGGTTGAGGCGGGCGAAGTCGGCGCGCCATCGCGGCGCGAAGTCGACGATGCGGATGTCGGGGGTGACGCGTTCGCTCATGCGGCCATCATAGGCCGGCGCCGGCGCGGCTGCGTATCAGTGCTTGCCCGGGCCTTTGCCTTTGTCCGCGCCCTTGGCTCTGTCGCCGCCCTTGGCCTTCTCGGCCCCCTTGCCGGCCTCATGCCCCTTGCCCGCCGCGCGCACCTGCGCCGGCGTGGGCGCCGGGCGCTTGCTCTTGACGCTGGGGCGGTTCGGGAAATCGCGGCGCAGCTCGGCATCGATCGCGATCGGGCGGCCCCAGCGGTCGTAGGTGGGGATGAAGCCGCGCTTGAGGCGGTGGAACTCGGGCGAGCCGGGCTTCACGCCCAGACGCTGCGCGACCGCGCCCCAGCCCTCGCCGTGGCTGCGCTCCCATTCGTCGACCACGTAACGGCAGGGGCGGCCCAGCACCTGCGCCATCGCACAGGCGTAATACACGTCGCCGGGCGCCCAGCGCCGCGCGCCCAGCAGCTCGGACACCAGGTCGCGCGGAGCGCCGTAGTTGCGCACCATCTCGTCCACGAACGGCTCGCGATAGCGCGCGCCGTAGCGGTTCATGTCGTCCAGCCAGGTATCGACCCAGGCGTCGCCGCTGCGCGGATCCCAGCCGAATGCGAACTCCTGCGCCCAGCTTTGACCGATGCCGAGCATGGCCGCGACCGAAGCCAGCAGGGTCAGCACCCGCACGCGCAGTCGCGAGCGGGTCGGCAGGTTCGACGGTAGCGCGCTACGGTCCATCGCGGCCTCAGCGCGAGATCACGAACTTGCCGAAGGCCACGCCCAGGTCCCAGCCCTGGCCTTTACCGGCCAGCGCCAGCGACACCTCGCCCTTGGTCATCACCTGGGCCTTGCTGGACTTGACCGCGCCGGCATGGGCCTCGGCCGTGGCGTAGGTGCCCAGAACCTCGGAGATGTTGTGCACGCCGGAGAATTCGCCGATGCCGTTCTCGATCTTCGACTTGCCGACGGTCAGGCCGCCGCCCTTGGCGCTGATCTTGACCGCCATGCTCTGGCCGTTGCTGCAGGTGACGGTGCCGCTGCCGGAGGAGGTCTTGTAGAACACCGACCAGCCCGACAGGTTGAAATGCAGCTTGCAATCGACGTTGCCCGCGGCCTGCGCGGAGGGCGCCCAGGTGGCGGCAAGACCGGCGACGGCGAGGCTGGCGCACAGCAGTAGCGACTTCATGAGAGAACGACTCCTTGCGGACAGGGCCGCAGGCTAGCACCGAACGCGCCGGCCGGCAGCAGACACGGCGACGGCACCGCGCGGGGCGGTGCCGTCGGAGGACGCGTTAGTCGTCGTTGCGCCAGCGGTCGTAGCGGCGGTCGTAACGGCCGTCGTAGTAGCGGTTGTCGTAGCGGTTGTCGTAACGCGCGTCGTAGCGACGGTCGTAACGCGGATCGTAGTACTGGCTCTTGCACTTGCCGTGCTTGTTGCAGTTGGCGTAGCCCGGACGGTTGTACTGGTTGCGGTAACCGTAGGCGTTGCCGTAAGGCGGCTGCGAATAAACGTGGCGCGGCACGTTGCGGTAGTAGGTGGGGCGGCCGTAGCGGTCGCGCACCACGATCAGGCGATCGTTGTAGCCGTAGTTGCCGTAGCGGTAATACGGCGTGTTGCCGCGCATGATCACGTCGGCCACGTTCACGATCACGCGGGCCAGATCGTCGTCGCTCTGCGCCATCGCCGGAGCCGGCGCCATCGCGACCACGCCGAAGCCGGCGGTCATTACCGCCGGGGCGAGCCATCGGGACAGTGCGGTCATATCGGTTCTCCTCATCGCCTGCACCATTGCAAGCACGCTGCGACGATGCGACCGCGACGGTGAACGATCGCGCAATTTCGCTGCCCGGGCCGGGAACCGCTCAGCCGCCGTTGGGCTGCCGTCGTCGCGCGTTCAGCTGAGCGCGGCGAGCGCCAATTCGCGCACCGTGGCCGGCAGCGCGGCCGCGCCGTCGACACGGCGCAGGCGCGGCGCGTCGGCGGCGACCTGCGCCTCGTTCTCGTGCGCCCAGGTCACGTGGTACGGCATGTGGATGCCCCAGCCGCCCAGCTCCAGGATCGGCGCGATGTCCGAGCGCAGCGAATTGCCGATCATCACGAACTGCGAAGCGGCCAGACCGAATTCGTCGAACAGGCGCGCATACGTCGCCGTATCCTTCTCGCTGACGATCTCGATGCGGCGGAACAGGTCGGCCAGGCCGCATTGGCGCACCTTGGCTTCCTGGTGGAACAGGTCGCCCTTGGTGATCAGCACCACGTCGTACTCGGCGGCGATCGCGCGCACGGCTTCGGGGATGCCCGGCAGCAATTCCACCGGATGCCGCAGCAGATCCTTGCCCAGCGCGACGATGCGGTGCAGGTCGGCGGCGCTGATGCGCTCGCCGGTGATCTCGACCGCCGCTTCGATCATCGACAGCACCATGCCCTTCACGCCGTAGCCGAACAGCGCGATGTTGCGCTTCTCGACTTCGTACAGGTGCTGGTGCACGCCGGCATCGTGCAGGTCGACGTAGGCGCCGACGATGCGCTCGAAATCGAGCTGGGCCTGGTCGAAATAATCCTGGCTGCGCCAGAGCGTGTCGTCGGCGTCGAAGCCGACCAGCCGGATGCCGGCCGCGTGCGTGCGATTCATGCGCGCATTATGCCGCGCGCGCGGCGCATAAACAGGAAGGGCGGCCCTAGCCGCCCTTCCTCCGCAGGGGAGTCCACACCCCTGGGTTCTTCAACTCACACTAAGGCCGGGCTCAGCCGCCGTGCTTGGCCGGCTTGCTGCTCTGGGCCTTGGCCACATAGGCCTTGTACTCGTCGGCGGTCAGCGAACCGTCGGCATTGCTGTCGGCCTTGTCGAAGACCTGGCCCAGCGCGGGCACGGACGAGGCCTCGGTCTTGCTGAGGTTGCCGTCCTTGTCCACGTCGACGTCGCTCCAGCTCTTCTTCTGCGGCGCGGCGGCGGTGGCTGCCGGCTCGCTGGCCTGGGCCGTGGTCGCATCGGTGGCGGCGGCGGCCGCGGCATCGGTGCTCTGAGCGGTCTGCTCGGCCGGCGGCGCCTGCTCGGCCTGCTGCGCGAACGCGAGCGGAGCCGACAGGCTGGCGACGAGGGCGAAGGCACCGATCAGGGACTTGCGGGACAGGGTATTCATTCGGGTTCTCTCCTGGAGATTGTGTGTTGCGCGGAGGGTGGAAGCTGGGGGACACCGCACGACTGCACCTTGCCGGCGCGCGTCTGAACCGATCGCGCGCGCGAAGCGTTAAAGCTACGTTCGCTTAACCACACTCGTGGCGAATGACGTTAGGCGGCGTCGGCCGCGCAGGCGCAAAACACGTCAAAACGTGACCTGCGGCGGCATTCGAGCCGATCGCACTGTGCGTGGATTGGCTGAACAAAACACAACCTTTACGAAATCGCGTGTGGTCCGGCCGCATACGTGTGCGTTCGCGCACGCGATGCGCCAGTGCGCGATGGTCGCGCCGCGATCGGGCGCGCTGTTTCAGGCGATGTCGAAACGCACCGCGGGGGCCAGTCCGGGCGCGAACGTGGCCAGGCAGTCCTGCGCCAAGGTCTCCAACGCGACGCGGTCGGCCTTGGACACGCGCGCGAAGGTCGCGATCGTCAGCGTCGCCGCCTCCTTGCCGCGCTCCAGGCTCCAGGTGCCGGCCACGAAGCCGTCGATCAGCACCGTCGCGCGCACGATGCCGTTACGCGTGAACACCGCCGCTTTGTGGCGTTCGTCGAGGATGCGGCTGCGGTCGGCGTGCGCGAGCAACACGTTGTCGAAATCGGCGAGCAGGCGCGGCGGCGCCGGCCGTTCGGGCTCGGGCGACGGTGCGTCGAGCGGATCGAACAGCACGGTGCCGCTGGGATCGCGGTAGCTGCGCAGACGCGGACGCAGGCGCTCGACGATCGCGCGCACGCCCTGCAGGCCCGACCACGCGGCGATGTCCTGCACCGAGGCCGGTCCGAACGCGGCCAGATAGCGCAGCACCATCGCCTCGGACGCGTCGTCGCCGGCCAGCGGCGCGCCCAGCCATTGCGCGGCCGGCGCGAAGCTCGCGGCGCGGTGCGAATCCCAGACGCCGGCCGGCGGCACATGGATCAAGGGCTCGACACCGCGCACCCAGCGCCCCATGGCGCCGGCGTCGCGTTGCGGCCAGTGCGCCTGCAAGGCCGCGCCCAGATCGGTGGCGTTGAGCGGCTGCGCGCTCAGCAGCTCGCGTCCGGCCGCGCTCAATGCGTCCAGGTCCATGTCCTTGACCGCACGGCCCTGATCGCTTTGCAGGAACAAGCGCCGCAGCATCGGCTGCAGGGTGGCGCGCCAGGCCAGATAATCGCGCGCAGTGACCAGGTGCAAGGTGCCGCGCATCATGGTCGCGCGCACCACCTGACGCGCTTGCATCAGTTCGGTGAGCTGCTCGGGACGGAAGCCCGACAAGCGCGACCACAACCCCAGGTACGGCGGATTCGGCGCCTGCGCCTGCAGGCCGCCCAGGCGTTCGATCATCGCCAGCGCGGAATCCGGCAGCGGCTGCAGCAGCGCCTGCCGCTGCAACAGCGCGCGGTTGAGCGCGCGGTTGCTCAAGGGGTCGGCGGCGGAAGATTGACTGGCGGGCATCGGCGGCCGATCGGAAGACGTTGCGCGAACGATAGCCGGATCGGCGGCTCGGATGCGCGCGCCGACGATGCGATGCCGGCAGCGCCGTGATGGGTCGCGGGACGATGGACCGCGGGCGCGCTTGCCGCTGGCGTTCAGGCCTCGTCTTCGGCGTGGACCGACACCTGCGGCTCGCCGTCCTCGTCGAAGCCCACCGACACCACGATAGGCCGGCAACAGACATGGCAGTCCTCGATATAGGTCTGCTCGCCCGCCGATGCGTCCAGCATCAGGCCGATGGTTTCCCCGCAGTAGGGGCAGGACACGTCGACGAAGGGCTGCATGACTGCGCTACCAGCCGGCCCGGTAGACCTGGCCGGTCTGCAGGCCTTCCACGCTGCGCACGAAGGCCAGCGCGGCGCGCGCCGCCGACACCGGCTCGAAGCCGCGGAAGTACGGCGCGTAGTCGGGCATGGCTTCCTCGATCACGGTCGGATTGACCGCGTTGATGCGCAGGCCGCGCGGCAGTTCGATCGCGGCCGCACGCACGAAGGCTTCCAGCGCGCCGTTGACCAGGCTGGCGCAGGCGCCGGAGGCGATCGGATGCTCGCTGAGCACGCCGGTGACCAGGGTGATCGAACCGCCGTCGCGCAGGCGCGTCTGCGCGGCCAGCGCCAGGTTGACCTGCCCCATCAGCTTGTCGCGCAGGCCGATGCCGAACGGCGAGGTCTCGATCGTCGCCGGCGCGATCTGGCTCAAGGGCACGAAGGCGACGTTGCCGGCGGCGCAGACCACCGCGTCCAGCGGCCCCGCCTGGTCCAGCGCGGCTTCGATGCTGGCCGGATCGCTAAGGTCGATGCGCAGCGCGCCGGAGTTGCGCCCGGCCGCGATCACTTCATGGCGTTCGGCCAGCGCCGCCGCCACCGCGCGTCCGATCACGCCGCCGGCGCCGACCAGCAGCACGCGGCGGCGTGCGCCTGCGTTGCTCGCGGCTTCGCTCACGGTTGCGCCTTGGGCAGGGTCTGATCGGCGGCGGGCACCAGCAGCACCTCGACCGGTTCGCCGGGGTTGTGGCTGCGGATGCGGAACTCGTTGGCGTCGAGCTTGAGGATGTCGGTGGGATATTTCTGGCCTTCCTCGATCATCGTCAGCTGACCGGCGTCGAAGGTCCATTGCGCCTGCAGCGGCGTGCCGCCGGGGCCGTCGATGATCAGCGTGCCGCCGTCGAGGAAGGCATAGGTGGTGCCCTTCTCGACCGAGGACGAGTCCTTGACCTCCCAGACCTTGCCGGCGAACTGCGCGGGCGTGACGGCGGCGGGCGCTTCGGCCGGTGCCGCTTGCTCGGGCGCCGGCGCGGCGGGCGTGGTGGCCGCGGGCGCCTGCGCGTCCGGCGCGGGCGCGGGTGCCGGCTTGCACGCGGCCAGACTCAGCGCTGCGGCGGCGGCGAACAGATACAGATGAGCGGAACTGCGGCGCATAGCGGTCTCCGTGAATGCGGTATCGAATGGCGCAGACAGTAGCACCGCGACGTTAAGCGCGGGCGCAGGCGCGCACCCTCACGTCGCGGTAACCCGGGCGCGCCCAAGCTCGCCGCGACGGCCGGGCAGCGCCGCTAGCGGCGCGTGTTCGGACCGCCACTCGCATCGCGCGCGCCGGACCCATGCGCGTCGCGCCGCTCCAGGACGAGCCCTCGTCAGGAGGCCGCATGAAAATCCGACACGTGTTCAGCACGCCCGATCTCGACAGCGCCCAGGCCGCGATGGCGGCCGCGCGCGACGCCGGCGTGCACGACGACGACATCCTGTTGATCGCACGCTCGGACATCGAGCTGGAATCGATCCCCAACGAACGCAAGGAAGCCGACACCGACCTGATGCCGGCAGCGTTGCGCGGCGCGGGCATCGGCGGCGCGGCCGGACTGGCCGCGGGCCTGGCGGTGGTCGCGGCCACGCCGATCGCGCTGACCCTGGCCGGCGCAGCGGCGGCGACCATGGCCGGGGCGATGGTCGGTTGCTGGGCGTCGGCGCTGGTGGGTTCGTCGCTGCCGGATCCGATCCGGCGCAAGTTCCACGACGAGATCGAGGCCGGCCGCATCCTGGTGGTGGTGGACGGCAGCAAGGAGCTGCTGAGCGCGGCCGAACCGCGCATCGTCGCCCAAAGCGGCGCCACGCCGCTGCCGTTCGAAGCGCACAAGGCCGCGGTGGCCTGAGCGCGCTCAGCGTTTCTTGGCGGCGCGCTTGGGCTTGGGCGCGAGCGCGGCGCGATAGTTCTCGTGCAGCGCCTGGACCTTGGCGATGTAGGCCTGCGTCTCGCGGTAGGGCGGCACGCCGCCGTAGCGCGTGACCACGCCGATGCCGGCGTTGTACGCGGCCGCGACCAGGGTCAGGTCGCCCTTGTAGCGGCGGATCAGCTGCTTGAGATGACGCGCGCCGCCGTTGATCGAATCCTCGGCCGAGAACGGATCGGCGACGCCGTATTCCTTCGCCGTGGCCGGCATCAGCTGCATCACGCCTTGCGCGCCCTTGGGCGAAACCGCGGCGGCGTTGAAGCCGCTCTCGGCGTGGGCGATCGCGCGCAGCCAGGCGTCGTCGACGCCGGTGGCCTTGGCCGCGGAACGGAACTGCGCCGCGTACTTGTCCAGTTGCGGCTTGCCGACCTGGCCCAGGCCGGTGTGCGCGGGTTCGCCCGGCGGCGTCTCGACGGTGAACGACAGCACCTTGGTCGAGCCGGGCAGATTGCGCGTGCTGTAGACGGTCTGGCCGTCCTGCTGGCGTTCGTAGAGGGTGCCGTTGATCACGCCCATCGAGCCCCACAGGTTGGGCACCTTGGCGACGTTGTCGTCGAACTCGCGCGCCTCGCAACGCGAGCCCGGTTCCGGCGCGGTCGCCAAACTCACCGTGCCGTCGCGGCCGACGCAGCGGTAGACCTTGCGCGCCTGCGCGTCGCCGGCCGCACCCAGCGCCAGGGCGGCGATCAGCAGCGTCGTCCACGGCAGCGGCAGGCGGGTGTTAATGGGCGGCCGCCGCTTCGGTGGCCTGCACGGCGATCACGCGCACGTCCATCTGCTTGCAGGCCTTGTCCTGGCAGATGCCGTTGAGCCAGACCTCGCCGTTGCCGAACATCACGCCCTTGCCGTTGACGAACAGCTCGGCGTATTTCTGCCCAGTGACGATCTTGGCGATCGCCGGGGTCACGATCTGGTCGTAGGCGGCGGCGAACGCGGACGCGTCCTGGATCTTGCGCGGCTTGCCGTCGATGGTGGCGCTGAAGGGATACGCGGCCATGCGCGCGACCGCCTCGGCGTCGTGCGCGGCGACTGCTTGCTGGAACGCGAGGATCGCCGGTTCGAACACGGCCGGATCGCCCAGCACCTCCTCGATCGATTGGTTGACCTGGGCACGGCCTTCGTCGTTGGTCGCGGGCGCCGGCACTGCGGGGCTCGCTTGCGCAGGCGCGGCGGTTTCGCTGGCCGGTGCGGGCGCCGCCGATTCGGACGCGTTGGCGGGCGCCGCCGTGCTTGCCGGCGCGGCTGCGGGCGCCGCGGTATCGCCGGGCGCGGGCTTGCAGGCGGCCAGCACGGCCACGACGGCGGCGGTCAGGATCAGCGCTCTCATTCGGTCGATCTCCTTGGGGTCGGCCATGCAGCGGCGGCCGGAGCGTGCGGATAGTAGCGCCGCCGCCGTGATCGGCGGCCTAACGGACGCCGGACCGCCGCGGCGGTCGCGGTTCGGCACGCCGCCGCTGGATTCGCGGGCGCCGGCTGGGGCACTCTGGCGCTCACGCTCCCGCCCGGTGATGCCTTGGAACCGTCCACGCCCGACCGCGGCGGCGCGCCGTCCGCCGACACCGCCCCGTCCACCCTGCGCGCGGTCAGCCGTTGGCAACTGCTGGGCCTGTCGATCAACGACGTGGTCGGCAGCGGCATCTACCTGCTGCCGGCGACCGCAGCCGCGCTGCTGGGCCCGGCCAGCCTGTGGGCGGTGCTGCTGGCCGGTTTCGCGGTAAGCCTGCTGGTGCTGTGCTATGCGCAGGCGGCGAGCTATTTCGACCAGCCCGGCGGCGGCTATCTGTATGCACGCGAAGCCTTCGGATCGTTCATCGGTTTCGAGGTCGGCTGGATGCTGCTGCTCACCCGCATCGCCACCGCCGCCGCGCTCAGCAACGGTTTGGCCGCGGCGGTCGCGCACTTCTGGCCGGCCGCGGCCGACGGCGCCGGCCGCATCGCGGTGGTGGTGGGTTCGCTGGCGCTGCTGGTCGCGATCAATCTGGTCGGCGTGCGCACCGCGGCGCGCGCGGGCGTGGTGCTGGCGATCGCCAAGCTGCTGCCGCTGTTCCTGTTCGTGCTGATCGGCGCCGGCCATTTCGACGCCGGCTTGGCCGACAGCGCCGGCGCGCTGCCCGGCGGCGAACTGCCGGTGCGCAATCTCGGCGAAGCGGCCTTGCTGCTGCTGTTCGCCTACGCCGGGTTCGAGAACCTGCCCGCGGCCGCGGGCGAGTACCGCAACCCGCGCCGCGACGTGCCGTTCGCGTTGTTGACCATGATCGCTACCGTCACCGCGATCTATGTCGCGGTGCAATGGGTCGCGCTGAGCACGCTGCCGGGACTGGCCGAATCCAAGGCGCCGCTGGCCGAGGCCGCGGCGCGCTTCGGCGGCTGGTGGTTGGCGCTGATCCTCACCGTGGGCGCCAGCGTCTCGATCCTGGGCACCAACAACAACACCGTGATGATGGCGCCGCGCTACCTGCTGGCGCTGGCCGCGGACGGCTACGGCCCGCGCGCGCTGGCCGCGATCCATCCGCGCTTCCGCACGCCCGCGGTCGCGATCCTGGCGATCGGCGCGGTGTCGCTGGTGTTGGCGCTGTCGGGCTCGTTCGTGCAGCTGGCCTTGCTGTCGGTGGTGTCGCGGCTGTGCACCTACCTGGGCACGGCGGTGTCGGTGCTGGTGCTGCGGCGCCGCCACGGCGACCGCGCGCAGGCGCTGCAGCTGCCCGGCGGCCCGCTGATTCCGATTCTGGCGACGCTGCTGTCGTTGGGCCTGCTGGCCAGCGCCAGTGTGCAGAACCTGATCGCGGCGGCGATCGCGCTGGCGGTGGGCGCGCTGGTCTATCTGCTGCGGCGCAAGCCCGAGGCCGCGCCCTGAGGCTTGGCGAGGCGGCGTAGGCGGCCCCGCGCCGGCCGATGCGCGAATCGCAGTTGGAACGTGTGCGGGCATAGGGATTTCCCCCGATTGACCCTGTTTCTCGACGCCCGGCACTGTCGGTCGTCGGGCGCCACGCGCGCCCACGTCTGCGAAGCCCGAGCGCGCCACCGGCGCCGGCGGGCTTCCGCTTCCGCACTCAGGAGAGACCCATGCGCCCGCAGCAACCCACCTTCCGTTATGCCGCCCTCGCCCTGGCCCTGTCCGCCGCCTGCCTGTCGGCGCCGGCCTGGTCGGCCGAGCGCGTGAACCTCGGCGCCCTGGCATCGAACGGCCCGGTCGACGGCTTCATCGTCGGCTATCGCAAGGGCAGCGCCAGCCGCACCGACGCCGGCGCGCTGCAGCGCGGCCTCAACAACGCCGCGACCGTGTTCGGCCGCGCCAAGCCGCTGAGCCTGCAGCGCGAGCGCAGCCTGGGCATCGGCGCCGAACTCGTGCGCGTGAGCACCGCGCTGGACGCGGTCGAGGCGGCGACGCTGATGCGCCAGATCGCGACCAATCCGGACGTGGAATACATCGAGCCCAACATCCGCCTGTACCCGGTGCTCACGCCCAACGATCCGCAGTTCTCCACGCAATACGGGTTCGGCACCGGCGCCGGCGGCAGCAACGCCACCACCGCCTGGGACAGCGGCTACCTGGGCCAGGGCAAGATCGTGGCGGTGGTGGATACCGGCATCACCTCGCACCCCGACCTCAACGCCAACGTGCTGGCCGGCGGCTACGACTTCATCAGCAGTTCCAGCACCGCCGGCGACGGCAACGGCCGCGACGCCGATCCTTCCGACCCGGGCGACTACACCACCTTCCTGCAGTGCGGCTTCGCCAATCCGTTGCCGACCAACTCCAGCTGGCACGGCACCCACGTCGCCGGCACGGTCGCGGCGGTGACCAACAACGCCACCGGCGTGGCCGGCATGGCGCATCAGACCAAGATCCTGCCGGTGCGCGTGCTCGGCCGCTGCGGCGGCACCCTGGCCGACATCATCGACGGCATCGTCTGGTCTTCGGGCGGCACGGTCACCGGCGTGCCGGCGGTCGGCGCCAACAAGGCCAACGTGATCAACATGAGCCTGGGCGGCAGCGGCGCCTGCAGCGCGGCGATGCAGTCGGCGATCGACGGCGCGGTCTCGCGCGGCACCACCGTGGTGGTGGCGGCCGGCAACAGCAACGCCAACGTGTCGGGCGCGACGCCGGCCAGCTGCAACAACACCGTGGTGGTGGGCGCGACCGATTCGGCCGGCGCCAAGGCCAGCTTCTCCAGCTACGGCGCTGGCGTGGACGTGTCCGGCCCCGGCGTGAGCATCCTGTCGACGGTCAACCTGGGCACCAAGGGGCCGACCACGGCCGGTTATGCGTCCTACAGCGGCACCTCGATGGCGACGCCGCACGTGGCCGGTCTGGTGGCGATGATGCTGTCCAAGCCCGGCACCGATCCGACGCCGGCGCAGGTCGAGGCGCTGCTCAAGGCCAACGTCAAACCCTTCGGCGCCGCGCCGGCGCAACCGATCGGCACGGGCATCATCGACGCCAAGAAGACGCTGGACGCGACGCCCTGAGCGATCGCCGGGTCGCGGCCATAAAAAAACCCCGGCCTGTGCCGGGGTTTTTCTTGTTGCGATCCGATCAACGCGAACTGCACAGATCGTTGGCGCAGACGTTGCGCTGTTCCAGCGTGCGGTCCACGCCGGCCTTGTTGCGTACCGACTCGCGCTCGGCTTGGCGCTGCGCGGCGGTCCTGCAGACCCGCTCGACGCGGTTGCTGCCCATCGACCTGACCCGCTCGCAGACCAGACGTTCGCCGGCCACCTGCTCGGGCACGGCGGCGATCCAGGCCAGGTCGGCATCGAGCCGCGCGCGCTGGCTCTCGTCCAGGCCGTCGTAGCCCTGCCCTTCCAAGGCTTTGAACACGCCGTCCTGACGCTTGACGAGCTCGCGCTTCACGTCGGTCGGCAGGCGTCCGTAACGGCCGCTGCCGGCGTCGACCTCGCTGCGGATCTGACGCTGCTGCTGCAACGTCGTGGCGGCGTCGAAGGCCGTCGCCTCCTGGGCCGAGGCTATCGAGGCCACGGCCAGAGCCGCGATCAATATCGAACTCAAACTTAGTACGCGCATGGTTTCCTTGCCTGCAAAGAGGCCGGACGACCGGTCGCGCCCGTCTCGTGTCTAGGCGGGCGCGCGCGTCCCCGGTCGCCCGCGCCGCTGCGCATGAACGCAGCGGCACGGTCGATCCTAAGTGAGCGCGCCGGCGCACAAACGGCGGCGCGCGATTCCGCCAAATTCGGACAAGTCGCTCAGACGGCTTCGTCGGCGGTGGCGTTGTCGGCCGCCGCACGCGCCTGCGCCGCCATCAGCCACAGCGACAAGGCGATGGCCACGGCGACGATCGCCGCCGCCGCGTAGCCCAGCGCGCCCACGCCGATCGCATCGATCACGCCGCCGCCGACCAGCGCGCCCACGCCGATGCCGAGATTGGCGCCGGAGATGTTCAAGGACGCGGCGAACGCCGACGCATCCGGCGCCGCCTTCATCACCCGCACGTGGCTGACGATGAACAGCGCCGCCTGGGTCACGCCCCACAGCGTCAGCGCCAGGGCCAGGCCCCAGGTCGAACCGATCGCCGGCACCACCGCCAGCAGGCCCAGCGCCATCGGCGCACTGAACAACAGCGAGGCGCCGATCGGATTGCGGTCGACCAAGCGCCCGCCGATGCTGTTGCCGATCAGACCGACCGCACCGAACGCCATCAGGGTCCAGCCGATCCAGCTGCCGTCGAAGCCGGCCAGCCGTTCCAGCAGATCGGCCAAGTAGGTGTAGGCGGTGAACATGCCGGTGAACAGCAGCGTCGACAGCAGCACGTGGCCCAGCAACAGCGGATCGCGCAGCACGCGGAACTGCTCGCCCAGCGGCGCGTGCGGCCGCTCCAGGCGGCTGGCGGGCAGGAAAAAGTACAGCAGCGCGGCCTTGCCGAACGCGACCGCGGACAAGGCGCCGAACGCGACGCGCCAGCCGAACGCATCCGACACCAGGGTTCCGATCGGCACGCCCAGCACCGTCGCGCAGATCACGCCGAAGGAAATCACCGAGATCGCGCGGCCGGCGCGCTCCTGACCGACCAGATCGACCGCGGTCTCGCTGGCCAACGCCCAGAACACCGGCACGCCCAGCGCCGGGATCAGGCGCGCGAACGCCATCACGCCGATGTTGGGCGCGAATGCGGCGACCAGGTTGGACAGGCCGAACAGCAGCAGCACGATCACGAACAAGCGCTTGCGCTCGAAGCGCGAGAAATAGGCGGTCAGGAACGGACCGCTGGCGGCGACCGCGAACGCGAACAGCGTCACCAGCAGGCCGGCCTGCGGGATGCTGACGCCCAGGTCGCGCGCCAGCGGCGGCAGCAGGCCGACCAGGATGAACTCGGTGGTCAGCACGGTGAAACCGGCGGCCGACAGGAGAAAGATGGGCAAGAGCGGCACGTGTGGCTCCGAAGTGGGCAGACAAAGGCACGACAGCGAACGCCGTCGACCGGGACGGGATCGATGATCGGGAGGGAGTGGCGGCGACCGGATCGCGCAGCGATCCGCGGGACAGGGATGCAATCTAGTCGGCGACGCAGTACCGATAAACGCGAACGGCGCGGCGTCTGCGTTCCAGCAGCGGATCAATCGCCGCCAAGCGGCGCCACGCTTAGGTTTCGCGAGAATTCGGCGTTCTGGGAATCATTATCCCAAACCGCCGCGCCGCTTACACCGAAGCGGCGATGTGCTCGCGCAGCCAGCGATGCGCGGGATCGCGGTGCGAGCGCTCGTGCCACAGCATCGACAGCTCGAAGCCGGGGATGTCCAGCGGCGCTTCGTGCACGCGCAAGCCGCTGGCGCCGCGCACCAGGCGCGAGGGCAGCATCGCCACCAGGTCGGTACCGGCCAGCACCGATTTCACGAACAGGAAATGCGGCACCGACAGCACCACGCGGCGCGCCAGGCCGGCCTGCGCCAGCACCTGATCGGTGGCGCCGTGGAAACCGCCACCGTCGGGCGATACCAGCACATGGTCCAGCGCGCAGAACTGCGCCAGCGTCGGCCGGCGTTTCAGACGCGGGTGATCGGCGCGCCCGACCAGCACGTAGCGTTCCTTGAACAAGGCGCGTCGGTGCAGTTCCTCGGGCGCGCCTTCGGTGATGTGCAGGGCCAGATCGATATCGCCCTGCTCGGCCTGGCGCACGATACGCGGCGGCAGCATCTGCAGCACCGCCAGACGGCAGCCCGGCGCTTGCGCGCGCAGGCCGGCCAGGGCCGGCAACAGCACCGCCGATTCGCTGTAGTCGGCCGCGGCCACGCGCCAGGTGCGCTGGGCGCGCGCGGGATCGAACGGCTGCGGCGAGGACACCGCGCGCTGCACCGCTTCCAGGGCCTGCCGCAGCGGTTCGCGCAGTGCGTCGGCGCGCGCGGTCGGGCGCATGCCGCGCGGGCCGGGCAGCAGCAGCGGGTCGCCGAAGACTTCGCGCAACTTGGCCAGATGCACGCTGACCGCGGGCTGGGAGAAATTCAGACGCTGCGCCGCGCGCGTCACGTTGTGCTCGGCGAGCAACGCGTCCAGGGTCACCAGCAGGTTGAGGTCGAGACGCCTTAAATTAAGCATCGATATACCTGGAATATCGAGAATTCATTTCAAATATACCGCGTACCGCCCTAGGCTGCGCATCTCCCTCACGCAGAGCCCGCCATGAACGTGCTGATCGTCTATGCCCACCCCGAACCGCGCTCCTTGAACGGCTCGCTCAAGGATTTTTCGGTGCGGCGCCTGCAGGACGCCGGCCACACGGTCCAGGTCTCGGACCTGTACGCGATGCGCTGGAAGGCGGCGTTCGACGGCGACGACCAACTGGACCGGCCGGCCGACGCGCGTTTCGATCCGGTGCTGGATTCCAAGCGCGCCTACGCCGGCGGCAGCCAGAGCGCCGACATCGCCGCCGAGCAGGACAAGCTGCGCTGGGCGGACGCGGTGATCCTGCAGTTCCCGCTGTGGTGGTTCACCATGCCGGCGATCCTCAAGGGCTGGATCGACCGCGTCTACGCCTATGGCTTCGGCTACGGCGTGGGCGAGCACTCGGACGTGCGCTGGGGCGACCGCTACGGCGAAGGCACGCTGGCCGGCAAGCGCGCGATGCTGGTGGTCACCACCGGCGGCTGGGAATCGCATTACAGCGCGCGCGGCGTCAACGGACCGATCGACGACGTGCTGTTCCCGATCCAGCACGGCGTGCTGTATTACCCCGGCTTCGAGGTGCTGCCGCCGTTCGTGGTCTACCGCACCAGCCGCGTGGACGAGCGCCGCTACGAGACGGTACGCGATGCGCTGGGCGAACGCCTGGACGCGCTGTGGACCACGCCGCCGATTCCGTTCCGTCGCCAGAACGGCGGCGCCTACGAGATTCCGGCGCTGACGCTGAAGCCGGAGATCGCGCCGGAGCGGGTGGGGTTCGCCGCACACCTGGAGTGAGCGCGGGCGGCGGCATGGCAGCACCACTGCGGCGCGACGATTCGCGCCTGCGGCCGGGCAAGCTTAGGGCGCGTCCTCCGTCGGCGCGTCCAACGCAGCGGCCGGCAACTCCATCAGCTGCTGCTGCAGGTCGAACAGCAGCTCGTCGTCGCCCGGCAGCCAGCCTTCGGCTTCCTGGCCGCGGTAATGACGGTGGAACGCGCGCTGCGCTGCGGCCGGGTCGCGCAGGTCGTAGCCGATCGTGCGCAACGCTGCCCAGGGATCGAAGCCAGGCGGCGGCGGCAGGCGCTGTTCGCGCGGCCACAGGCCGAATCCGGCCTGGGCCAGACGCTGCCAGGGAAACAGCGCGCTGGGATCGTGCTTGCGCGTGGGCGCGATGTCGCCATGGCCGATCACCAACTGCGGCGGGATCGACAGCCGTTGGGTGATGTCCTGCAACAAGCGCAGCAGGGTCTGGATCTGCGCCTCGGAAAACGGCTCGCTGCCGTCGTTGTCCAGCTCGATGCCGATCGAGGCCGAGTTGAGATCCTCGATGCCGCCCCAGCGCGCGAGGCCCGCATGCCAGGCGCGGTCCTGCTCGGACACCAGCTGATAAAGCCGGCCGTCGTCGTGGATCAGGTAGTGCGCGCTCACCTGGCGCTCGGGCGCGGGCCGGCTGAGGACGTACAAGGCGCCGTCGGCGCTGTCCATCTCGGTGTGGTGCAGCACGATCAGCACCGGCCGCCGCGGGCTGTAGTTGGGCGAGCCGTACCACTGCGCCAGCGGATTGCGCTCAGGCTTCGGCTCCGGGACGGGCACGGGCACGGGCGCTGGCACTGGCGTCGGCGCTGGCAGGCTCGCGCATGCGCTCAGCCCCAGCAGCAGCGCAGCGGCGAACAGCGTGCGCAGCGCATTCACAGCACGCGCGCGCACGACGTTTTCAGGGTCGAACGCATCCGAACCGCGCGCATCGTGACTGCACGCTCCGCAAGCGGACACTTCACCACCGGACATCGATCGCACCATCGCAGCATCGCGACTTCAGCCGCGTCGCCTCGGATCGTCGCATGCGGCGGCCGCACAGGCGAGCGCGCAGGTGTTCACGACTACGGCGGTCTTCGGCACCGATCCGTCGCGGCCTACGGCCAGGACGCGCGGCGGGCGGGCCGGAGACCGCCACCCGTCGCGCGATCGCGCCTCATTCGCCCGCGGGCGCGTCCGCCTGCGATGCCGGTCGCCGCAGCTGCCGGCGCAGGCCGATGCCGTAGGTCAGGTAATACGCGATCAAGGTCGCGGCGATCGCCATCGTCAGCGGGCTGGCCTGCGCGGTCGGCACGCCGCCGGAGAACGCGCCGCCGGCCCAACGCCAGGCCAGCCGCCCGACCAGCAGCAGCGACAGCGCGCCGCCGATCCAGGGATTGGGTGTGTAGTAGGCCTCGCGCAGACAGGGTTCGACGTGCGTATGACGCAACGCGAACACGCCGATCGCGGTGCCGGCCACGATACCGGCGGCGATGCCCGGCCAGACGTGCGGCAGCATCACCGCGGCCACGATCAGAGCCAGCATCACCACGCCCAGCAGGATCAGGCGCGCCAGCGCGCGCTTGGGGCGATAAGGCTGGCGGCCGAACAGGCGGCGGATACGACGGTACAGGATGAAGCCGACGCCCGCGGTGGCGAGGATCGGCGTCAGGGCGGGCAAAGTCAGTTGCATGGCGGCACTCCCGGCGATGCCGCACCTTAGCGCCCGCGGGCCCGTCGGCGTCAGGTGCCGTAGGTCACTTTCTCGCGGGCACCGCGTCCGCGGACGCGCTCAGCCGGCCTTGATCTTGTGCCCGCCGAACTCGTTGCGCATCGCCGCCAGCAGCTTGTCGGCGAAGGAATCGCTCTCGCGCGAGCGCAGGCGCTCCAGCAGGGACGCGGTGATCACGGGGGCCGCCACGTCCAGGTCGATGGCCTCGGCCACGGTCCAGCGGCCCTCGCCGGAGTCCTCGACATAGGGCGCGATGCCGTCCAGCGCCGGGTTCTTGCCCAGTGCATCGGCACCCAGGTCCAGCAGCCAGGAACGCACCACGCTGCCGTGGCGCCAGATCTGCGCGATCTGGTGCAGGTCCAGGTCGAAGCCGGGCTTGCGCTGCATGATCGCGAAGCCCTCGGCGTAAGCCTGCATCAGACCGTACTCGATGCCGTTGTGGACCATCTTGGTGAAGTGCCCCGCGCCGCTGGGTCCGACCCGGCCCCAGCCGCGCTCCGGCGCCGGCGCCAGGATCTCGAAGATCGGACGCAGGCGCTCCACCGCGTCCTCGTCGCCGCCGATCATCAGGCTGTAGCCCTCGGCCAGGCCCCAGATGCCGCCGCTGGTGCCGGAGTCGACGTAGTGCAGGCCGCGTTCGGCCAGTTCGGCCGCGCGCCGCTGGGTGTCCTTGTAGTTGGAGTTGCCGCCGTCGATCACGGTGTCGCCCGGCGCCAGCAGCGGCAGCAGCTCGGCCAGGGTCTGATCGACGATGGCGCCGGCCGGCACCATCAGCCAGACCGCGCGCGGTGCCGGCAGGGCGGCCACCAGTTCGGCCAGCGAGGCCGCCGCGCCGATGCCGTGCGTGGCCGCTTGTTCGCGCGCCGCGGCGCCCGGGTCGTAGCCCGTCACGCGATGCCCGCCGCGCACCAGGCGCTGCGCCATGTTCGCGCCCATCCGGCCCAGACCGACCATACCCAGATCCATCGCGCGCTCCCGGTGTTAGTGTTGCCGCAGTGTATGGGGCCGGCCGGGCGGGCCCGCAACACCGTCCTCACGCACCGCTGCGTTGCGCGGCCGCTGCTGACAGGAACTGACGCACGCCCGCGCGATGATGATCCCACGCCCACCAAGGACCTTCCCATGCCCGTGCAAGGCAGCTGTCACTGCGGCAAGACCCGTTTCGAAGTCGCCGAGGCCCCGGCCGAGGTCGTCCGCTGCACCTGTTCGATCTGCAGCAAGCGCGGCGGCTTGTGGGCCTATTACACGCCCGACCAGTTCCGCCTGCTCACGCCGATCGAGGACGTGGCCACCTACCGCTGGAACACCGGCATGGTCGCCCACCACTTCTGCGCCACCTGCGGCTGCACCACCTACGGCGAAAGCCCGAGCTGGGTGGACTTCAAGCCCGATTTCGACAACCCCAAGATCAGCATCAACGCCCGCCTGCTCGACGAGTTCGACCTCGATGCGGTGCCGGTGACCGTGATCGACGGCAAGAACCTGTGGTGATCTCGGCGGCGCGGCCCTAGAGGCCGTGCCCGCCCACCGGCGCGGTGACCGTGCCGGCATCGAAACCGGCGATCAACGGCATGGCGCGCGCGATCGCCGCGCGCACTGCCGGCAATTGCAGGGAGCCGGCATGGCTGGCCTGGCTGTCCCAGACTTCGGTGATCCAGACCGTGTCCTGGTCGCCCGCGTCGTGGGCGACGATGTAGCTCAGGCAGCCGGGCATGTCGTGCACGCCTTCCAGCAGAATCGCGACCAGCTCGTCGCGCTTGCCGGCGGTGGCGGTCATCTTGCCTATCAATCCGTACATCGTCGGCGCTCCTGCAGGACTCGCGCGCAGCGGCGCGAAGGCGGCGCCGGCCAACACCGCGCCGGCGATCGATACGAACTCGCGTCGGGTGCGGTCCATGGCGGTCATGGTAGCGCGCCGAACGGCGCCGCCGGTCGCGGGATGACGGCGCCTACACGGCCCGTCGCTATGATGCGCAGGCGCGAGCCTCCATCGGCTCGCGCCCATCACGGGGAGGCGCGTATGCCCTGGACTCGCGAACGACTCGACGCCGAACTGGCCGCGCTCGAGCTGCGCCTGCGCGACATCGAGCACGAGGCCGACCGTCACGACGTGCTGTCGCGCTTCGCGCAGTCCGCCAATCCCATTCTCGAAGCCGCCGCGGCCGACGATTACGCACACGCGCTGGACCGCGTCCAGGGCATGCTGGCCGCGCGCGGCTGGGTGCTGGAGGACGACGGCGTCGCCGGCTAACGGCGCCGCGCCGGCCTCAGGCCGCCAGCACCGCGATCGCCTCGACTTCGAACAGCATGCCGTCCAGGGCCAGGCGCGGCACCGGAATCAGCGTGCAGGCGGGCTTGGCGCCGTCGCCGAATGCGGCCGCGAGTTCGGCGCCGAACACCTGCAGCCGCGCCTCGTCGTGATCGACGATCAACACCGTGAGCTTGGCCACGTCGACGGTGCCGGCGCCGGCCGAGGCCAGTACGGTCTTCAGATTGCTCAGCGCCTGGCGCACCTGCTCGCGGAAGTCCGGCGACAGGCGGCCGTCCGCGGTTTCGCCGCCCTGCCCCGCGACCAGCAGCCAACGCGCCGCGCCTTCGACGCGAGCGAGGTGCGAATAGCCGTTGGGTGCGGGGTCGTACAGGCCGGTGGGATTGGAAAGCGTGAGTACCGAAGTCTGGCGGAACGTGGTCATGGAACATCCTGTGAGGTGGGGAGGTGTGGCCCGGTATGGCGACCGCGAGCACGCGTTCGAGCGCGCCGCGCGGGCCGGACTACACAGGGACGACGATCCGGCCCGCGCCGGCGTGACATCGCCGGCCCCGGCAAACGCAGCCCTGAACTCACAGCCGCGGCTCCACCGCGTTGGTATCGACAGGCGGGCGTGCGTGCGCGTCCGCCGACCCTACCCTGCACGCGCGGAGATGCGAGATGAGCAACGCAACACACCGGTACGCTCACGCGGCGCTGGCCGCCGTGTTCTGGCTGGCGGGACTGGCGGCGGCGGGATGGAGCGCGCGCGCCGAGGCGGCGTGCCCGGGCGCCAGCCCCTGCGAAACCATTCACGTCTATCGGATCCAGTCCTGGCCGACGATCCAGGTCGATGCCGCGGGACGGCCGTTGATCTCGATCCAGGAGGCCAACGGCGCCGACGAGAAAGCCTTCAAGGTCGCGGTGTCCGGCCAGACCAAGTCCAAGGCGTTGGCGATCCGCTACGACGTCACCCGCATCGAAGACCCGCCGAACGACTACTGCGAGTGCAACCTGGAAAACGGCGGCAAGGGCTGTCCGTCCAACCTGCCGCCTTTGCAGTTGCACCAGTGTTCGCGCGTCTGCCGTCGCGGCGATCTGGCCTGCACGGGCACCGGCTTCAACGTCAAACAGGACAGCGGCGGCAAGTGGTACTCCTTCCCCGCCGCCACCCAGTGCGGCGGCGTGCGCGTGATCTGGAAGAAGCACGGCTTCGGCGCGGTCAAACCCACCTCGTGCGACTGGCTGGAGAACTCGCGGGTGATCAAGGAAGTCGGCTGCATCGCCACCGCCCTGGCCACCGCGCCGGCGCCCAGCCTGGACACGCTGTACAACAACGAGGCGCCGTGCCCGTCCATCGCCGAGGCCACGCTGGTGTACATCCCCTGATGCCAGAGGCTTGCTATCGCGCCCGCCGTGGTCGGGCGGGCGCGTTTTCATCGCGATACGCCTACAGCCCCAAAGCGCTGAGCCCCGGATGATCGAGCGGACGCCGCGCCGACGCATCCCAGTGGAACTTGCGATCGCGTTCCTCGATCGCCACATCGTTGATCGAGGCATGGCGCTGGCGCATCAATCCGCGCGCGTCGAATTCCCAGTTCTCGTTGCCGTAGGCGCGATACCAGCGGTCGCCCTCGTCGCGCCATTCGTAGGCGAAACGCACCGCGATGCGGTCCTCGCCGTAGGCCCACAGCTCCTTGATCAGCCGGTAGTCGAGTTCCTTGGCCCACTTGCGGGTCAGGAAATCGACGATCGCCGGCCGCCCGCTGAAGAACTCGGAACGATTGCGCCACGCGCTGTCCTCGCTATAGGCCAGGGCGATGCGGGCCGGGTCGCGGCTGTTCCAGGCGTCCTCGGCGGCGCGCACTTTGGCGATGGCGCTGTCCAGGGTGAAGGGCGGCAACGGCGGGCGTGTTTCGTGGGTGTCCATAGGAGGTCTCTCGAGAGCGGATAAGGCGGCGCTGCGGATCGTCGCAGCGCCGCAAGACGAATCAATGCTTGGCCAGGAAGTCGCGGATCAGCTGCGCGATCTGCGCGCCGTGGGTCTCCAGCGCGAAGTGGCCGGCGTCGAGCAGGTGCACTTGCGCGTCCGGATTGTCGCGGCGGTAGGGCTCGGCGCCGGCGGCCAGGAAGATCTGGTCGTTCTTGCCCCAGATCACCAGGGTCGGCGGCCGGTGCTTGCGGAAGTAGGCCTGCCATTGCGGGTACTTGGGCAGGTTGTTGCGGTAGTCGTAGATCATCGCCAGTTGTATGTCGGTGTTGCCGGGGCGGTCCAGGTAAGCCTGATCGAGCATGTACGCATCAGGGCTGACCAGGCTGGGGTCGGGCTCGCCGTGCAGATACTGCCAGCGCGTCCCCTCCAGCGTCATCGCGGCCTGGCGCAGATGCTCGCCGTTGGCGGCGCTGTGGTCGTTCCAGTAGGCCTTGATCGGGTCCCAGAACTTGCCGATGCCTTCCTCGTAGGCATTGCCGTTCTGCACGATCAGCGCGCTCACGCGTTCGGGGTGCTGCGAGGCCAACCGGAAGCCGACCGGCGCGCCGTAGTCCATCAGGTACAGCGCATAGCGGCGCAGCTCCAGCTGGCGCGCGAACTGGTCCATCAGCGCGGCGTAGTGATCGAAGCTGTACTCGAAGCGATCGGGTGCAGGCGCGGCGCTCTGGCCGAAGCCGGGGTAGTCCGGCGCGATCACCCGGTAACGGTCGGCCAGGCGCGGGATCAGGTCGCGGTACATCTGGCTGGAGGTCGGGAAGCCGTGCAGCAGCAACAGCACGGGCGCATCGCGGCGGCCGGCCTCGCGATAGAAGATGTCCACGCCGTCGACGCGCACGCTGCGGTAGTGGACGGCGGTCGCGTCCGAATGCGTCGCGACGGTGACAGGCGGGTCTTGCGCAAGCACGGCCGGGCTGGCGAACGCGGCCGTCGCGGCCAGCAGCAGCGAGGCGCCGGCGCGCAGGAAGCGCGAGGTGGGGACGGATGAGGCGGACATGGCGGGCTCCTGTAAAGGGTGGGTTCGTTTTTGTACCGAGCGATCGGTACAATAGAAACGCCGTCCCGACCCGTCAACGCCGCCGATGCGGACGCAGCGTTGCACGCATGCGTTCATTGACCGGCCGCCGCTCTGAGACGATATTGGACCGATCGTTCCAACCGACCCGACCGTCATGCCCGCCCCCCTGCTCTCCCGCGATGCCGTGATCGAACGCCTGCTGGGCGCGTTCCGCCGCTACGGCTACGACGCCGCATCGCTGGGCCAGTTGTCGCAGGCCACCGGACTGGGCAAGTCCAGCCTGTACCACTACTTCCCCGGCGGTAAGGAAGAAATGGCGCGCGCGGTGTTGGACAGCGTCGATGCCTGGGTGCACGAGGCGATCCTGGCGCCGCTGCAAGGCGCCGGCACGCCGGAACGCCGCCTGGCCAAGGTGGCATCCGCGCTGGACGGCTTTTACGGCGGCGGCGCCGAGGCCTGCCTGCTCGGCAACCTGGTGGTCGGCGACGCGCAGTCGCTGTTCCAAGACCGCCTCGGCGCGTCCTTTCGCAGCCTGATCGACGGCTTTGCGCGCCTCGCGCGCGAGAAGGGCGTGTCCGCGCGCGAGGCGCAGCGGCGCGCCGAGGACGCGGTGCTGCGCATCCAGGGCGCGCTGATCCTCTCGCGCGGCCTGGACGATCCGGAGCCGTTCCGCCGCATGCTGAGCACCCTGCCGCAACAGCTGCTGGCCTGATCGCGCGCGGGCGTCGCATCCGCGCCGGAGAATTCGTGCGCACGACCGACCGTTCGTCGGTGGCGTGGCCGATCGCGCCTCCCCGCGTCGTTGGCTGATGAGTACCGGCCGCTGGAGCGCCGGCTACGAACGGACTCGTATCGATCGGATCGTCGCCCGACAAGGAGGTTGGCCATGCCCAGCACCGCGGACATGCTGTGGTTCAAGACCCGCTTCGCCGCGCGCATCGCGCCCGCGCTGGCCGGCACCCCGCTCACCCTGGACCTGATCACCGCCCTGGCCTGCCAGGAGACCGGCGAGGTCTGGCCGATCCTGCGGCGCAAGTCGATGAGCGAGGAGCGCATACTCGCTCTGTGCGTGGGCGACACGCTGGACGCGAACGCCGGGCGCAGCGCCTTCCCCAAGACCAAGACCGACCTGCTGGGCGTGGCGCGCGGCGAAGCGATGTTCGCGATCGCGCGCAAGGCGCTGGTCGACATGGCCGCGCACATCGAGGCCTACCAGGGCGCGGCATCGCGGCCGAACAAGTTCTGCCACGGCTTCGGCATGTTCCAGCGCGACCTGCAGTTCTTCCGCGACGATCCGGACTACTTCCTCGAACGCCGCTACGAACAATTCGAGCAGACCCTGGCCCTGTGCGTGGACGAGCTCAAGCGCGGACTGCGCAAGCTGCGCCTGCAGGACCGCCCGTCGCTGACCACGATGGAGCTGGCCGCGGTCGCCATCGTCTACAACACCGGCGGCTTCAAGCCCGAACGCGGACTGCGACAGGGCCATTTCGACGGCCAGCGTTTCTATGGCCAGGCGATCTTCGACTTCATCCGCCAGGCCCAGACCGTGGCCGCGCCGGACGCACCGGCGCCGTTGCCGACGCCGCAACCCGGCGAGGCCGCGGTGCCGCCGCCCAGTCCGGTGACCGCCACCGGGCCGTTCTTCCGCGTCGACACCCGCGTATCGACGCTGCGCCTGCGCAGCGAGCCGCGCATCAGCCGGCCCTCCACCGCCAACGTCAAGGGCGAACTGCCCGACGGCCATCCGGTGCGCGCGGTCACCGGCCGCGCCGTCAACGGCTTCATGGAAGTGGAGACCAGCCTGTTCGGCGCCCTGCTGCGCGGCTTCTGTTCCACCGACTTCCTGGTGCGCGACAACGGCATCGACGATATCCCGGTGATCGAACCGGCGCGCACGCCGCCGCGCACCGGTGTGGTCGCCGTGTTGATGCCGCGCCGGCCGGGCACGGTGACGCGGCGCCGCGACGCCGCCGGCGCGCATTCGCTCAACGAGGACGGCCAGCCCGAACGCTCCGGCGCCAACGCGCCGGAACTGCGCGAGGATCTGGGCCGCATCATCGACTGGCTGGCGGTCGACAAGCCCACGCACAAACGTTATCAACCGCATTCGGGCCTGACGTTCTGCAACATCTATGCGCACGACTACTGCCACCTGGCCGGCGTCTACCTGCCGCGGGTGTGGTGGAACGCGCGCGCGATCGAGCGGCTGCGCGCCGGTCAGACCGTGGAGGCGCTGATCGGCAACACCATTTTCGAGATGCGCGCCAACGATCTGTTCCGCTGGCTGCGCGACTTCGGTCCCGAGTTCGGCTGGCGCCAGATCGCCTCGCCGACCCGGCTGCAGGAGGAGGCCAACCAGGGTGCCGTCGCCCTGATCGTGGCGCGGCGCAAGATCGAAGGTAAATCCGGCCACATCCTGCCGGTGGTGCCGGAGACCGAGACCGAGCGCGCGCACCGCACCGCCTCGGGCGAGGTCGATCGGCCGCTGCAGAGCCAGGCCGGCGCCAGCAACTTCCGCTATGGCACCAGCACCGCGAACTGGTGGAAGGACGAGCGCTTCGCCGAAAGCGCGTTCTGGGTTCACGCCTGAGCCCGGCCTCGAGTGACGCCGCGCGGTCGGGGGGCCGCAGGGCGTGACGGCAGGCGGCGCGTCCCACGCCCGCACGGACGGCGTGGGGCGCGCCGGCTAAACCCTGCAACGCATCCACGCATCGCATGACTGCGGACGCGCGCCGGCATCGGCAGCGCGCCGTATCATGATCTCGACCCTGCGTGGAGCAGCGAATGAAGCTTTGGTGGTGGGCGGCGGTGCTGAGCGCCGCATCCATGGTTCCCGCGATCGCGGCGGAACCGACGGCGCAGCGTAACGATCGCGGCGCCTGGCTGATCCGCGACGTGACCGTCATCCCGGCCGACAACGACGAAGTGCTCGCCCATCGCGACGTGCTGGTGCGCGACGGTCGCATCGCGGCCATCTCCGCGCACGGCAAGACGCGGACCCCGCGCGATACGGCGGTGATCGACGGCAGCGGCAAGTTCCTGATCCCCGGCCTGGTCGACGCCCATGTCCACATCGCCACCGAAGGCGCGTTGCGCGACAGCAAGAACCCGCTGCTGTCGGGCCTGGACCCCGGGCCGGACCACGTCTACGACCGGCGCGTGCTGCTGAGCTTCCTCAAGGCCGGAGTGACCGGCGCGGCCAACCTGGGCGGCGGCGTGCAAAGCGACGAGGACCTGCTGTGGCTGCGCGACGAGATCGCCGCCGGCCGCATCGTCGGGCCGCGCCTGTACGTGGCCAAGCGCATCAACGGCCCGCGCGCCGGCGTCGCCTCGCCGCGGCCGGCGGAGGTGCCGGCGTCCAAACCCGCCGCGCCCACCACCGCCGCCGACGGCATCGCCGCGGTGCGCGCCGCGCACGAGCGCGGCTACGACTTCATCAAGCCCTACCAGTTCCTCAACCGCGAGACCTATCGGGCCGTGATCGACGAGAGCCGGCGCCTGGGCATGGCGACGTCCGGCCACCTGCCCGAACTGGGCTGCGGCGTGTGCGCCGACCGCGCGTTCGCGTTCGCCCATCCGATGGACAACATCGCCCACAGCGAGGAGCTGGGACGCTACGGCCGCGAGAGCAATCTGGCGCCGCGCGATATCGACGCGCTTGCCGACCTGGTCGTAGACCGCAAGATCGGCGTCACCCCGACCCTGATCACTCTCAAGCAGATCGTGCACATGTACGTGCAGCGCGAAGTCCCGCCGACGCCCGCGGGCTGGGACGCGTTGGTCGATCCGGTGACGCGCCTGGATTGGGCGCCGGCCGGCAACAATTACCTCAGCGACCGCTTCCGCAATCAGGAAGGCGCCGACACCTTCTCCGCCGGCTACGACTTCTCGCGCCTGCTCACGCGCGAACTGTGGAAGCGCGGCGTGCCGCTGACCGTGGGCACCGACGCCCCGCTGCCGGGCCTGGCCTTCGGCGTATCGGTGCACCAGGAGATGATCGAGCTGCGCGAGGTCGGCCTGTCGCCGCTGGAAGTGCTGCGCGCCGCGTCCGTCAACGCGCACCGCCTGTTCGACCGCCAGGGCGGCAGCGGCGCGGTGCGCAGCGGCGAACGCGCCGATCTGGTGCTGTTGAACGCCGACCCCTTGGCCGACATCCGCAACGTCGCGCGCATCGACGGCGTGTTCGTGCAGGGCCGCTGGCTGCCGGCGGCGCGGATCGAGGCGATGCTGGCCGAATCGGATCAGGCGATGCAGGCGCTGTCGCAGCGCATCCAGACGCGGCAGGCCGAAGCCGCGCGCGCGCAGCCGGCGCCTTGATCAGGCGCGCGCGCGCCGCGTGACCTCGCTGATCGCGGCAATGACCAGGGTCAGCGCGATCGTGGACAGCAGCTGCATGCGCGGGCCCTCGGTGAGCAGGGCCAGCGCGATCACGCCGCCCAGCAGGGCCAGGCCCAGCCAGGTCAGGTAGGGGAAGGCGCTCATCCGGAACGGCAGCGGGGTGCCGGCGCGGTCGGCGCGGCGGCGCAGGATCAGCTGCGAGACCAGCGACATGCCCCACACCAGCAGGCAGGTGGAGCCGACCACGTTCAACAGCGCCGGCAGCACGCGTTCGGGGTACCACAGCTCCAGCAGGGCGGCGAAGAAGCCGAACGCCACGCTGGCCAGCACCGCGGCCATCGGCACCTGGCGGCGGTCGAGGCCGGCCAGCACGCGCGGCGCTTCGCCGCGCTCGGCCAGCGAATGGATCATGCGCGAAGCGCCGTAAAGGTTGGCGTTGAGCGCGGACAACAGGGCGATCACCGCCACCAGGGTGATCGCGGCGGCCGCGCCGGGAATGTTGGCGACCTGCAGCACCGCCGCGAACGGCGACTTCAGCGCGTCGCTGGTCCAGGGCACCACCGCGATGATCACGCTGACCGAGCCGATGTAGAACACCAGGATGCGCCAGGCCACGGTGCGGATGGCGCGGGTGATGCTGCGCACCGGGTCCTGGGTCTCGGCCGCGGCGACGGCGACGATCTCGGTGCCGCCGAAGGCGAAGATCACCACCAGCAGCGCCGCGCCCACGCCGGCCCAGCCCTTGGGCGCGAAGCCGCCGTGGTCGACGAAGTTCGACAGGCCCGGAGATTTCACCTCCGGCAGCCAGCCCAACAGCAGCGCCGCGCCGATCGCGATGAAGGCCAGAATGGCGGCAACCTTGAGGATCGCGAACCAGAATTCGAAGGCGCCGAAATTGCGCACGCCCAGCAGGTTGATCGCGGTGAAGACGATCATGAACAACAGCGACATCATCGCCACCGGCAAACCCGGCCACACCGTCGCCAGCAAGCCGGCCGCGCCCACCGATTCGGCCGCGATCACGATCACCAGCTGCGCCCACCACAACCAGCCCAGGGTGGCGCCGGCGGTCGCGCCCATGGCGTCGGCGGCGTAGACCGAAAACGCGCCGCTGGCCGGCTTGGCCGCGGCCATCTCGCCCAGCGCGCGCATCACGATGATCACCAGCACGCCCGCGATCAGGTAGGACAACAGCACCGCCGGACCGGCCGCCTGGATGCCCACGCCCGAGCCCAGGAACAGACCGGCGCCGATCGCGCTGCCCAGCCCCATCATCACCAGCTGCCGCGGTTTCATCGCAGCGCCTTGTGGCGTTTCGGCGGCGGAGACGGACAGGGCGGTCTGGTTCATCGGGACTTCGGCTGCTGCGGACGAAGGAGGAACGATACAGCAGGGCGGGCCGCGTTGCGGGGCCTCGGCTTTCGCCTCTCCCTTTGGCAAAGGGGGATTGGGGGGCTCTTGGAGCACCCAACCACGCGCTGTGCTTTAGGACTGCAGGCCGGCCGTGGGGTTAGGCAATCCACTCGGGGCGGCGCTTGCTTCCAACGCTTCATCCAACACGTATTCGTACAGCTGCATCCGCAAGCGCATCAGCTGAGCTACGAAGGCGATCAGATAAGCGATCGCCAGAAACAGGCCGATCAGCAACTGCCAGTAAGGCGTTTGCCCCAATTCCAAGAACGCTTTGAGCTGTATGCCCAACGCTATGAGCAGCGGCGCGACACCGAGCTTGTCCACGCCACCGGCCAGAAGCCCCATCTTGGATGCCAGCCGCGCCTGCGTGCGTCGCACAAAGTGCAAGTACTCCCTTAGCGTTTGCTCCGGATAGCGGCTCACCCAAACGACCACTTTGCGGAACTGAACGATGTCGTGATCGAGTTGGACCACTTGCTCGTTGCGCCAGCGCCACAAACTGCGCGGAATGACCCATAAGCAGCGGATGAACTCCGGCGCAGAGCCGATGATCGCCACCATCAAGCCGATCTTGGCCATCGTGACCATCCACATTTGCGGGGCCATGAAGGTAATCAGCAACGACGGCAGCAGGCCGAGGATGATTCCGAAATTGCCGATAATGCTGGCGATGGCGAACGGCCGCGGCGTATCAAGCACACTCGCCGGCCCGTCGGGTAGCGCCCTCAACCGCCGTTCCAACTCCGCGTAGCTGAAGCCCTCTTTCGCCTCGCCCTGCATACGCCTCGTCCCTGCGCTCCCCTCCCCTGGCAGCAGGGTAGCGCGGTTCATAGCGCAATCCCAGCGGCCGCCAGCCCTCATCGAGAGCGGCGGCCGCTATCCTCACTGTGACTGAGCCGGCACCTGCTCCGCCCAACTCTTCACATCGCTGGTGCCGTCCAGGAACGGCAGCACCGTCGGCACCAGGCGCGGCGAGGCGAAGATCTCGTAATGGGTCAGGTCGGGCAGGATCGCGAGGCGGTTCTTGGACAGGTTCTCGCGGCCCCAGCCGGCGTCCTGCAGGCCGCCGCCGAGCAGTTGGTAGAACTGGATCACGTGCTCGGGACGCAGCATGTCGCCGTCGCCGTAGACCAGCATCACCGGCAGCTTGATCTGCTTGACCTCGGCCGACCAGTCGAAGTGGCCGCGCATGAAGTCGCCCAGCATGTCGAGCAGGCGCGGAAACTCGTCCACGTTGGGCGCCACCGCCGCGTAGCTGCGGTACATCGGCGTGTCCTTCATCATCGGCGCCATCGCCGCGGTCAGGCCGTTCTGTTGTTCGCGGATGCCGGAGTAATAGCCCGCATCGGAGAACGAGCCCGACACCAGCACCAGGCGGCGCACGCTGGCCGGCTTCTGGATCGCCATGCGCAGGCCCACGCAGCTGCCCAGCGAATAGCCGACCACATCGACCTGCGGATGCCCCAGCTTGGCGACCAGCGCGGCCATGTCGTCGCCGTTGGCCTGGCAGCTGAAGGGCCGGCTGCCCAGCGGGGTGCGGCCGTGGCCCTGGTAGTCGACCGCGATCACCTGGCGGTGCGCCGCCAGTTGCGACAGCACCGGGCCGAACATGTCGATCGAACCCAGGCCGCCGTGCAGCAGCAGCACCGGCTCGCCCTTGCCGTGGATCTCGTAGTAATAGTCGACGCCGTTGATCTCCTGCCGGCCCTTGCTGACGGCGGCGTTGATGTTGACGGCGGGACGGGTCTGCGCCGCCGTGGCGACGGGCGGCAGCAGCACGGCGGCGGCGGTGCAGGCCCACAGGCCCAGATGGAACAGTTTCATGCTCGGTCTCCGGTGAGGTCCGGCGCCGGAGTGGCGCCGGAGTCTAGGTCTCACTGGAGCGACGAACCGGGGCGGCGCGAATCGACAGGCCCGACGAAAAAATTTTCCGCGGCCCGCTCAGTCCTCCCCGACCAGCCCCGTCTGCAAGGCGCGCTCGCGGTTGAGGAAGATCGCCATCGCGGTGCGCATGCGCAGGAAACCGAGCTTGCGGTAGAAGCCTTCCTTGCCCGGATTGGCGTACAGGATGATCTTGCGATGGCCGGCCGACAGCGTCTTCAGGCGCTCGATGATGGCCTTGCCCAGCCCGCTGCCCTGATAGTCGGGGTGCACGGCGATGTCGCACAGATAGGAGCAGTCCAGCCCGTCGGCGAGCGCGCGGCCGGCGCCGACCAGGCGCTCGCCGTCGTAGACGAAACAGACGTAGCGGCTGTTGCCGAACACGATCGCCAGGTCGCGCGCGGGCTTCTCGCCCAGTGGCGCGATCCGGTACAGCTCGGACAAGACCTCCCAATCGGTAAGCTCGCAGTCCAGTCGCCATTGCATCGCGGTCATGTGATTCGCTCGTGTGGTGGGAAGGGGAGCCCGCGCCGGGCCGGACCGGCTTGGTGCGTCGCCGGCCGATAGCTTAGGCTGGCGCTGGTTCCTTCGACGATCCAGTTTCCATGAGCCTAGTGGAACCAGTTTTCGAGTTCCAGATCGAACTCGACGGCGACGGCGGGCGCCTGCGCCAGCTGCACGAGCAACTGCGCGCGGCGATCCTCGACCAGCGCCTGCGCGCCGGCGTGGAACTGCCCTCGACCCGGCGCGTCGCCGCCGCCTACGGGCTGGCGCGCAACACCGTGATTGCCGCCTACGACCTGCTGGTGGCCGAAGGCTATGTGCGCACGCGCGGCGGCGCCAAGGCGGTGGTCGCTGACTATCGCGCTCACGGCGCCCAGCCCGCGCGCAAGACGGCGCGCGCCGCCCAGGACCGCCTCAATCCGCTGTGGCGGCAAACGCCGGCACGCGCGCGCAATGCCGATGAAACCTGGCTGCCCGGCTTTCACCTGGGCACGCCCGAGCATCGCGAGTTTCCGTTCGAGATCTGGCGCCGGTTGCTGTCGCGGGCCTATCACCCGCGCCACATCGGCGCCTTCGATTACCACGCCCCCTACGGCCGGCCGCGCCTGCGCGCCGCGATCGCGCAGCACGTGTCGTTCGCGCGCGCGGTGGCCTGCGCGCCCGACGACGTGCTGGTGACCTCCGGCGCGCAACAGGCCTTCGACCTGATCGCGCGCGTGCTGGTCACACCCGGCAAGACCCGCGTCGCGGTGGAAGACCCGGGCTATCCGCCGCTGCGCGCCGCGCTGCTCGCCGCGGGCGCGCAGCTGGCGGCGGTGCCGGTGGACGAGGAAGGCCTGTGCGTGGACCGCTTGCCCACGGACGCGAAGCTGATCTGCGTGACGCCGTCGCACCAGTTCCCGACCGGCGTGGCGATGTCGATGGCGCGCCGCGCGGCCCTGCTGGCGCACGCGCGCCGGCACGGCGCGACCATCGTCGAGGACGACTACGACGGCGAATTCCGCTACGGTCCGCGGCCGCTCAATGCATTGCAAACCCTGGACCGCGATGCCAGCGTGCTGTACGTGGGCACCTTCTCCAAGAGCCTGTTCCCGGCGCTGCGCATCGGCTACATCGTCGCGCCGCCCTGGGCGCGCGAAGCCCTGGCCGCGGCCAAGCAATGCGTGGACACCGCGGTCAACGCGCAGCTGCAGGACGCGCTGGCGCAGTTCATCCTGGACGGCCATCTGGTGCGCCACGTGCGGCGCATGCGCAAACGTTATGGCGAACGCCGGCGCGCCATGCTGGACGCGTTCGCCGGCGAGTTGCGGCCGTGGCTGGCGCCGATCCCGTCGGAGGCCGGCATCCACCTGTCGGCGCGCTTCCGCGATCCGGATCAGGGCGGCTGGCTGCTCAGCAAGGCGCGCCAGCACGCGCCCGGCAGCTGCGGCATCGGCGAATTCGCGCTGCGCCCCGATCCCGGCCTGGGCCTGGTGTTCGGCATCGGCGGCATCGAAACGCAGGCGATACGCGACGCGCTGCACACCCTGGCGTTGTCGTTGCGCCGCTGACGCCGCACCGGCCGGCGTAAGCCTTGCGCCGACACTTCGGAATATTCTCAAGCGTAAAACGCGGGCGACACAACGCGCTCCGCATTTCGCAACCGATAGGCGGAGTAGTTCGCATGCGCCGTGTGCGCTTGGTTTTCGCAAGCCGTACGTTACGAGCGCGTGATGCGAAAACGAATGCACGACGAATCCACAATCGGAATCACAGTTCGAATTTCGCGGTGATGGCAACCTGAGCGCGAGTTCGCAGCGAACTCACCGACACGGACGACACCATTGCACCGGAGGCGGCAGGCAGCCGCAGCCACTCCGGCTATGCGCACAAGGAGCAGTGCGATGAACGATGCGCGTGCAGTCTCGTTGCCGCTGTCCGTGGCCCAGCTCGGACTGTGGTTCAGCCAGAAGATCGCCGGGCCGGGCGCTAACTTCAATCTCGCCGAAGCCATCGAGATCAACGGCTGGATCGACCCGGGCCTGTTCCTGCGTGCGCTGCGCCAGGTGTCGTCCGAGGCCGATGCGGTGCGCGTGCGCCTGATCGACATCGACGGCGTTCCGCGCCAGCGCGTGGTCGGCACGCGCATCGACGCCTTCCCCTACTTCGACTACAGCGACCAGGCCGATCCCGCCGCCGCCGCCGAGGCCTGGATGCGCAGCGAGTTGCGCGCGCAGGCCGACCTGGACGACAGCCCGCTGTGGGTGTGCGCGCTGTTCAAGCTCGCCGACGAACGCCACGTCTGGTACCACCGCGCGCACCACATCGTGCTGGACGGCTACGCGGGCGGCCTGATCGCGCGACGCGTGGCCGAGATCTACTCCGCCTACGCGCTCAACCGCGAACCCGAGCCCGCCGGCTTCCATACGCTGGCCTCGTTGCTGGAAGCCGAGGACGGCTACCGCGCCTCCGACCGCTGCCGGCGCGACCGCGAGTACTGGCACGAACAACTGGCCGAGCTGCCCGAACCGGTAACGCTGTCGCGGCGCAGCGCGCGCGGCGACGGCGGCCTGCGGCGCGCCACCGGATTCCTGAGCGCCGACAGCAGCCGGCGCCTGCGCGAGCTGGGCAGGCAGTGCGCGGCCAGTCTGCCGCAGGTGTTGATCGCGCTGGTCGCCGCTTATTACTACCGCGCCACCGGCGCCGCCGACCTGGTGCTAGGCATGCCGGTCAGCGGCCGCGTCAATCATCAGCTGCGGCATACGCCGGGCATGCTCGCCAACGCCGTGCTGCTGCGTTTGCGCATGTCGCCCACGCAGACCGTTGCCGAACTCATCGCCCAGGTCGCGCGCGTGGTCGCGCAGGCCCTGCGCCACCAACGCTACCGCTACGAGGATCTGCGCCGCGAACTCGGCCTGGTCGGCCAGGGCCAGCGCGTGGCCTGGCTGGGCGTGAACATCGAACCCTTCGACTACGCGCTGGATTTCGGCGGCGCCAGCGGCGAGCCGCGCAACCTGTCCAACGGAACCGCCGAAGACCTGACCGTGTTCGTCTACGACCGCGGCGACGACAGCGGCCTGCGCTTCGACTTCGATGCCAACCCGGCCTTGTACGACGACGCCGAACTGGCCGAGCACTGTCGCCGCCTGCAGCGGCTGATCGATGCCGCCCTCGACGATCCGGCCGCCAGGCTGTGCGCCATCGACGTACTGGGCGAGGACGAACGCGGGCGCCTGCTGCGGCAAGGCAACGGCACCGCGGCGCCGCTGCCGACCGCGACCGTGCCGGCCTTGTTCGCCGAGCAGGCCTGGCGCAGCCCGGAGGCGATCGCGGTCTGCCACGGCGAACGCCGCCTGAGCTATCGCGAGCTGCACGTGCGCAGCCTGCACGAGGCCAACCGACTGATCGAGTGCGGCGTCACCCCGGGCGGCATCGTCGCGATGGCGCTGCCGCGCGACGAGAACCTGCTGGTGGCGATGCTGGCGATCGGATTCGCGGGCGCGGCCTACCTGCCCCTGGATCCGGACGCGCCCGACGAGCGCATCGCGCAGATGCTGGAGGACGCCGCGCCGACCCTGCTGCTGACCTCGCCCACACTGGCACCGCGCCTGGCGCGACTGGGCACGCCGGTGACGACGCTGGCGCCGGATGCGCGCGCCTATGCGATCAGCGCGCCGCGCGCCTTCGACTTGTCCACGTTGCAGGCGCGCGCGTACGTGCTCTACACCTCCGGTTCCACCGGACGGCCCAAGGGCGTGGAGGTCGGTCACGACAACCTGAGCAATCTGCTGGAGGCGATGCGCCGCCAGCTGCGGCCGTTGGCCGCCGACCGCTTCCTCGCGGTCAGCACGGTGATCTTCGACGTCGCGGCGCTGGAACTGTTCCTGCCGCTGATCGTCGGCGCACGCACGGTGATCGCCGGCGCCGACATCGTGCGCGATCCGCCGCGCCTGGCCGCGCTGATCCGCGAGCACGGCATCGGCTACATGCAGGCCACGCCCTCGCTATGGCGCATGCTGCTGTCCAGCGGCGACACCGATCTGTCGGGCGTGCATGCGCTGGCGGCCGGCGAGGCCTTGCCGGGCGAACTCGCGCAGCGCCTGGCCGGGCTCGCCGACCGCGTCAGCAATCTCTACGGCCCCACCGAGACCAGCGTCTACTCCACCGCGATCGAACTGTCGGCGACGGACCTGGCGGCGCCGCCGATCGGCCGGCCCCTGCTCAACACGCGTGTGTACGTGCTCGACGACAGCGGCGGGCTGGTGCCCGGCGGTTGTCCGGGCGAGCTGTACATCGCCGGCGCCGGCGTCGCCCGCGGCTATCTCAACCGGCCCGAGCTCACCGCGCAGCGCTTCCTGCCCGACCCCTTCGACGCACGGGGCGGCCGCATGTACCGCAGCGGCGACCGCGTGCGCTGGCGCGAGGACGGCGTGCTCGAGTACCTGGGCCGCAACGATCAGCAGATCAAGATCCGCGGCATCCGCGTCGAGCCGGGCGAGATCGAAAGCCAGCTGATGCGGCACGCGGCGGTCGCCGAGGCCGCGGTCGTCGCCGAGGCGACCGGCGGCGAGGGCGGCATGCGCCTGCTCGCCTACCTGGTGCCCCGCGCGGGCGCCGCGATCGATACCGACGCGCTACGCCGCCACCTCGCCCAATCCTTGCCCGACTACATGATGCCCAGCGCCCTGATGGCGCTGCCGGCCTTGCCGCTGACGCCCAGCGGCAAGCTGGACCGCAAGGCGCTGCCCGCCCCGCAGCGCGGCGAGCGCAACGGTTTCGTCGCTCCGCGCACGGCCGAGGAGCGCAAACTCGCGGCGATCTGGAAGGAGCTGTTGGGGCTGCCGCGCATCGGCGTCCACGACAACTTCTTCGAGCTGGGCGGCGATTCCCTGATCGCCGCCCAGCTGATCGCGCGTTTGCCCGAACGCTTCGGCAAGCGCCTGCCGGTGGCCAGCCTGTTCGAGGCGTCGACCATCGCCGGACTGGCCGCGCTGCTGGCGCGCACCGACCACGAACACGGCGATCCCTTGGGCGCGATGCTGACCCTTCGCGCGGCGCCGCCCGGTCGCGCGGCGCCGCTGCGTCCCTTGTTTTGCATCCATCCCATCGCCGGACTCAGCCTGGGCTATTCCGGCCTGCTGCGGCATCTGGACCCGGCCCTGCCGGTGTACGGCCTGCAGTCGCGCGGCCTGCGCGGCCTGGACCGCTTGCCGGACAGCATCGACGACATCGCCGACGACTACCTGGCGCAGATCCGGCGGCTGCAACCGCAAGGCCCGTACCGCCTGCTCGGGCGTTCGCTGGGCGGGCTGATCGGCCACGCCATCGCCGCGCGGCTGCACGAGCAGGGCGAACGCGTGGAACTGCTGGCGATGATCGACAGTTATCTGTTCGCGCCCGCAGCGCCCGCCCGCGATCCGGCGCAGGAGGCGCGTGCCGCCTTGGACTTCCTGGGCATCGCCACCGGCCCCGGCCCGGCGCCGGGCAGCCTGGACGAACTCGCGCCGGCGCTGCTCGCCCACAACGTCCGCTCCATGCCGCTGTTGCGCGAAATCGCGCGCGATCATCCGCGCTTCGTCGAACACGCCTTCGCGGTAATGCGCAACAACCTCGCGCTCGCGCGCCGGCACGCGCCGCGGCGGCTGGACCTGGACCTGGTGTATTTCCACGCCAACCAGCGCCTGGGCGATCCCTCGGCGCTGATCGAACACGATCCCGAAACCTGGCGACCCTACGTCGGCGGCCGTTTCGAACTGCACGCGCTGGACTGCCATCACGAGGCAGTGCTCGACGCCCAACCCGCCGCGCGCATCGGCCGCGTGCTCAGACAGCACCTGGCCCTGCTGCAGCCCGCGTCCGTCAGCGCAGCCGACGACGACCTGGAACGCTGGGCGGTCGCACATGCCTGATGCCGCCTCCAGCGCCACGCGCCCGATCGCGATCTTCACCATCGGCACGCTGGGCGATGTACTGCCCTGCGTCGCCCTGGGCCAGGGCCTGCAGCGCGCGGGCTATCCGGTGCGCATCGCCACCAGCGCCAACTTCGCGCCGCTGGTGCGCGAGGCCGGCCTGGAGCATTACCCGCTGACCGCGGATTTTCAGGCCATGCTGGAAGCCGACCGCAGCATCGCCGACCGCGGCCTCAACCTGTACGCGATGGCGCGCACCTTCCGCGCGCGCTATGCCGACTGGGCCCGCCACTGGACCGCCGAAGGCCTGGCCGCCAGCGACGGCGCCGGCCTGCTGATCGGGGTCAGCAACGCGATCCAGTTGGCCAAGGCCTTGTCCGAGGCGCGCGGCCTGCCGTTCGCGATCGCGCGCCTGCAACCGCTGACGCCGTCGCGGATCCTGCCGCCGATGGTGATGGCCGGCGCGCGCGAGCGGCTGCCAGGCGCGCTCAGCCTGGGCTTGTACAAACTGATCCATCTGCTGGTCTGGTACGTGATGAAGCCGGCGATCAACGATCTGGTGCGGCCGCAGCTGGGCCTGGCGCGCTTCCCCTGGCACGGCCCGCACCTGGGCCGCAACGCGCAGCAGGAAAAGACCCTCAACGGCTACAGCCCCAGCCTGCTGCCGCGTCCGGCCGACTGGCCGGCGAGTTCGCAGATCACCGGCTACTGGTTCGCGCAAGCCAGCGCGTGGCAGCCCAGCGAGGGCTTGCGCCGTTTTCTGGCCGATGGCGACAAGCCGGTCTATGTCGGCTTCGGCAGCATGGTCAACGGCGATGCGGCGGCGTTCACCCGCACCGTGCTGGACGCGCTCGCGCGCAGCGGCTTGCGCGCGGTGCTGGCGACCGGCTGGGGCGGCCTGGACGGCGAGGAAGGGCAACGCGACGAACGCAGCTACGTGTTGCGCCAGGCGCCGCACGACGCCTTGTTTCCGCACATGTGCGCGGCGGTGCACCACGGCGGCGCGGGCACTACCGCCGCGGCGGTGCGTGCCGGCATTCCCTCGGTGGTGGTGCCGTTCTACGGCGACCAGCCGTTCTGGGCGCGCTGCCTGCATGCGCGCGGTGTGGCACCGCCGGCGGTACCGCGCAAGCCGCTGGATGCCGCGCGCCTGGCCGCCGCCATCGTGGCCACGCAGGCATCGGCGATGCGCGAGGCCGCGGCGCAGTTGGGCCGCACGGTGCGCGCCGAAGACGGCATCGGCGCGGCGCTGTCGCAATTGCTGGACTGGGGCCTGCTGGCGCCGCTCGGCGACCGGCACGCCGATCCGGTCCGGCCGCGGGCGCGATCGCTGTGGAGCGTGGCATGAACGTAGCGCCTGGCCGCCCGCTGGCCCTGTTCGAGCGCGCGCTGTACGGCGACGGGCTGTGGCCCGGCAACGTCGGCGTAACCGCCTGCATCGACGGCACGATCGCGCACGCGGCCCTGCAGCGCGCGCTGGCGCTGGCGCAGGCGCGCCATCCGCTGCTGCGCTGCCTGGTGGTGGAACGCCAGGGGCGGCCGTGGTTCGAATTGCAGGACAGGCCGCCGCCGATCCCGCTGCGCGTGCTCGAACGCCGCGGCGAAGAGGATTGGGTGGCGCTGTCGGCGCAGGAACTGCAGCGCTGCTTCGACGGCCGCCGCGAGCCGCTGGCGCGGCTGCTGTGGCTGCGCGGCGAGACGCGCAGCGAACTGGTGCTGGTCTGCCATCACGCGATTTGCGACGGCCGCGCGCTGAGCCATCTGCTGGGCGAACTTCTGCATTGGTGCGAGGCGCCGGAGCGCAGCGTCGAGACGCGTCACGCCCTGCCCAGCTTCAGCGAACTGCTGCCGGCGATCGTGCGCACCGACCCCGGCCTGCAACGCAGCATCCGCTGGCGCGCCGCGGCGCTGTCGCTGGCGCTGCGATGGCTGGTGCGCGACCGGCCGGCGCAGCACTACGGCGCGATCTACCGCGAGCTGTGGACCTTGGACGAGGCCGCGACCCGGCGCCTGTCCGAGCTGTGCCGCGCGCAACGCGTGAGCGCCTACGTCGCCATCAGCCTGGCCTTCGTGCTGGCGTTCCGATCGGTCTGCGGGCCGCGCCGCATCCAGCGCTTCGTGGCGCCGGTGGACATGCGCAGCCTGGTGACCGGCATCGGCGAAGGCGACCTGTTCGGCATCGCGCCCACGGTCGAACTGCGCCCCGGCAAGACCGACGCGGGCACCGCCGCGCCAGCCGCGTTCTGGGAACGCGCACGCGCGCTGCAGGCCGACCTGCAGGACAAGATCGAAGCGCTGCCGCCCAAGGTCTACCGCAACTTCCTCGGCCTGGAGCGCCTGCACCACGTGTTCGAGCGCATGGTCGTGTACGCGCGCTCGCGCCGCGAGGGTCGCCAGCTCACGCTGAGCAACCTGGGCCGGCTGTCGCTGGCGCAGGACTACCGCGGCTTCCATCTGCGCGCGGTGCGCGGCATCTCCGGCGTGGTCGGCGCCACGCCCGCGCACCAGGTGGTGATCTCGCGCTATGCCGGCCGCTACGACTTCGCGCTGGCCTCCGACGAGGAATCCCTGCCGCGCGCACAGGCGCAGCGCATCCGCGAGCACGCCATGGAGCTGCTGCTGGCGCTGACCGCCGAGCAGCCGCAGCCCGGCACCGCCGCCCCCTCCGTTCCCGCCGCCTCGGTGAGCCCCGCATGAAGCGCTACGGCCTGATCTTCGTGCTGTACCAGCCCGACGCCGAGTTCGTCGACAACCTGCGGCGCGCGCGCGCGATCTGCAGCGATCTGATCGCGGTCGACAACACGCCCGATCCCGACCCGAACCTGCACGCCGTCCTGCATGCCGAGCGCATCGACGTGCTGGTCAACCGCAACCGCGGCGGACTGGCGGGCGCCTACAACCGCGGCGCCGAGGTGCTGCTGGCGCGCGGCTGCGAGGTGATCTTCCTGCTCGACCAGGATTCCAAGATCGAGGCCTCGTTCTTCGAATCGATGATGCAGGCCAGCGCCGGACTGGACGGCGACGGCTTCGTGCTGGGCCCGCGCGTGTACGAGATCAATCTGGGCAAGTACATGCCGACGTTTCCGCCCGGCCGCCGCTTTCCCAAGCCCAGGCGCATGACCGACGCGGACCGCGGCCTGTTCCCCACCTTGTTCGTGATCTCTTCCGGCTCGGCGATTTCCGCGCAGGCCTATCGCAGGCTGGGCGCGTTTCGCGAGGACTATTTCATCGAGTACATCGACATCGAGTACGGCCTGCGCGCATCCAGCCAGGGCGTGCCGGTATACGTGAACGCCGACGTGACCATGCGCCAGACCACCGGCCAGATCCGCCGTCACGGCAAACTCCACACCACCCACCACGTCGCCTGGCGCCGCTACTACGGCGCGCGTAACGCGGTGCATTGCCTGCACCTGTACAAGGCGCACTGGGGCCTGCACTGGCTCAGCGCCGCGCTGGCGCTGCACCAGGGCCTGTGCGTGGCGCTGTTCGAGCCGGACAAGCGGCGCAAGCTGCTCGCCATCGCTTGCGGTTATTGGGACGGCCGCCGCGGCCGGCTGGGGCGGTTCGAGCGATTGCATCCGCGCTTGCACGCCTATTGCAGCGGCCAGGCGCGCGCCGCCGCCGCGTCCGGCGTCAAGCCCGAGGCGCTGCCCGGAGACGCCTCATGAGCCGCCCGCTGTCCACCATCGAGCATCTGATCGACGGCTGCATCGTGTACGCGATCCGGCTGGAGGGCGAGATCGACGAAACCCGCCTGCGCGCGGCGCTCGCGCGCGTGCAGGCCAAGCATCCGGCCCTGCGCGCCACCCTGCGGGCGCACGGCGCGGGGCTGCGCTATGTCGACGACAGCGCCGGCCCGATTCCGCTGCGCGTCGCGCCCCTGCGCGGCGACGACGACAGCCGGCGCGAGGCCGACCTGGAGCTGGAAACGCCGTTCGCCTGCGGATGCGCGCAATTGCGGCTGGTCTGGCTGCACGGCGTGGGCCGCCACGAACTGCTGTTCGCGGCCTCGCACCGCATCTGCGACGGCATGAGCCTGCTGATCGTCGCGCGCGAGACCCTCAAGGCGCTGCACGACGCATCGCCGCTGCTGCCGTATGCGGCGCTGACCGCCCGCGACATCGTCGGCGACTACCGCCCCGAGCACCCGCGCCGCCGGCGCTGGACCGCGCGCGCGATTGGCCTGCTGCTGCGGCTGCTGCCGCCGATGGCCGCGCCGGTCAACCGCGAACACCATGTGGAATGGAGCGCCGGCCCGGTGCTGTCCAGCGCATTGCGCCAGCGCTGCAAGCGCGAGCAAGTGTCGGTGCATGCGGCGCTGCTGGTCGCGCTGGACGAGGCGTTGCTGACCGCGTTGGGCCGCGAGCAGGTGCCGGCCTGGATCGAGAGCCCGATGGACGGCCGCCGCGGCCGCGTGCCGGCACTGGCCGACGACCGCCTGTTCTACGGCGGCGGCGGGCTCAAGTTCCGCACCGGCCAGGACAACGGCAGGGATTATTGGGAGCGCGTGCGCGGCGCTCACGACTCGATGCAGGCCCAGATCGAACGCGAGAGCCGCGAGATCCCCAGCCGCTACCACTTCTGCGACCTGATCCGGCCGCCTGCGGCCTCGCAGTTGAACGCGCTGGTGCGCTTGGGCAATGTGCTGGGGCTGAAAGGCAGCTGGAACCGCATCACCCTGTCCAACCTGGGTCAGATCGACCTGGTCGGCGACGAGGCGCCGTTCCGGCTCGAGGATTTCCGCCTGTACGTGCACTCGCATTCGGTACACGCGCTGGGCTTGCTGGTGTACGCGCTGCACGGGCAGATCCGCTTCTACTTCATGGGCGACCGCTCCTGTATCGAGTTCGACCGCATCCAGGCCCTGCGCGACGCGTTCATGGCCGTGCTGGCGGCGCAGGTGGAGCGGGTGCAGGCCGCGGCGGTGCCGCTCGTGCAGGTGGGCGACGCGACCTGCGCGGGCTGAGCCCATGGTCCAGGCGCGAACGCGGGCGAGTTCCGCTACGCTGTCGCCATCACGGAACGGATCGCGACGATGGCGCTCGTGCTCTACCAGCATCCCCTGGCGTCGTTCTGCCACAAGGTCCTGATCGCGTTGTACGAGAACGGGACTGAGTTCGAGCCGCGCCTGATCGAACGCGCCGCGGCCGACGAACATGCGCGCTTCCTGGACCTGTGGCCGGTCGGCAAGATGCCGGTGCTGCGCGACGAAGCGCGCGACGTCACGGTGCCGGAAACCAGCATCATCATCGAGTACCTGGACCGTCACTACCCGGGGCCGCGGCCGTTGCTGCCCGTCGACCCGGACGCCAATCTCGACTCGCGGCTGTGGGACCGCTTCTTCGATCTGTACGTCAGCGTGCCGATGCAGAAGATCGTGCTGGACCGCCTGCGCGGCGAGGACGAGCGCGACCCGCGCGGCGTGGCCGATGCCTATACGGGCTTGGGCATCGCCTACGGCATGATCGAGCGCCGCCTGGCCGACCGCGAATGGGCCGGCGGCGACCGCTTCGGCCTGGCCGACTGCTCGGCCGCGCCGGCCCTGTTCTATGCCGGCATCCTGAGCCCGTTCGGCGATGCCTATCCGCGGCTGTCGGCCTACTTCGAGCGCCTGCTGCAGCGCGACTCGTACCGGCGCGTGCTGGCGCAGGCACGGCCCTATTTCCAGCTGTTTCCCTACTACGAGCGCATGCCGGCGCGGTTCCTGACCGGCGATTGACGCGTCGTCGGGCCATGACTTCGTAAGTATGACCTCGCAGGCATGACCTCGCAGGTCATGGCCCGCAGACAGGCCGGCGCCTATCATCGCGACGAACGCCCCGCTTCCAGGCCGCAGTACGCCATGTCGGATTTCGCAGTCGCCCGTTTGTTCGACAGCGGCACCGTGGCGGTGCGCGACGTGCTGTGTTCGGGCCAATGCCGTCATCGCAGCGCCGAGGAATGCGCGTCGGCGACTCACCTGGTCTTTCCGTATCGCGGTCTGTACCTGCGCCACGTCGGCCAGGACCAATCGGTCGCCGATGCCAACCACGCGCTGCTGTTCAATGCCGGCGAGGGTTATCAGGTCAGCCATCCCGTGCTCGGCGGCGACGCCAGTCTGGTGCTGGCGATTTCGCAACCGCTGCTGCGCGAACTGGCGCCCAACAGCCTGCTGCACCGGCGCGACGAGCTGGGTTTCCGGCGCCAGTCGCTGCGCATCGACGCGCGCGCGCAGGCGCTGGTCGCGCTGCTGCGCCACAGCCTGCAACTGGGCCGGATCGAAGCGCTGGAAGCCGAAAGCCTGGCCCTGACCCTGGTCTGCCGCAGCCTGGGCCCGCGCACCAGCCACGCCACCGCCGCCACGCATGCGCGCCGGCGCCTGGTCGACCGGGTCAAGGTGCTGTTGGCCTCGGACCTGACCCGGCGCTGGAGCCTGGAGGAGATCGCCGGCGAGATCGGCGGCTCGGCGGTGTACCTGACCCAGGCCTTCCAGCAGGTCGAAGGCCTGCCGCTGTACCGCTATCACCTGCGCCTGCGCCTGGCGCGCGCGCTGGACCTGATCCCGCATCGAACGGACATGTCGGCCTTGGCCCTGGACCTGGGCTTTTCCAGCCACAGCCATTTCAGCGCCGCGTTCAAGCAGGCCTACGGCCGCACGCCCACCGCGTTCCGGCGCTCGGCCTACGCCAAGAGCGCCTGAGCGGCGCGGATCGCTAAAGATTCCGACAGCGGCGCGTCCGCCGCGATGGTCTCCTGAGCGCACCCGATCCACGGGTCACTACGGAGAACGTCATGAACGAGAACACCTGCGCCGCTTGCGATTGCGAGCTGGACGACCAGGCCATCGCGGTCAGCCTGGGCGGCCGCACCGTCGAAGTGTGCTGCGAAGAATGCGCGCAGAAGCTGCGCGAGTCGGAGGTGCGCGCATGAACGGCGAGACTTATTTCGCCGACCGGCGCACCGTCGCCACGCCCGCCGGCCGGATCAGCTACGTCGAACGCGGCGCGGGCCCGGTGGCGCTGTTCGTGCACGGCGTGCTGCTCAACGGCTACCTGTGGCGTCATCAGCTGGCCGAATTCGGCGACGCCCGGCGTTGCATCGCACCGGACCTGCTGGGCCACGGCTACACCCGGGCCAACGAAGGACAGGACCTGTCGGTGACCGCGAACGCGCACATGCTGGCGCAGTTCCTGGACGCGCTGGGCATCGATCGCGTCGACCTGGTCGGCAACGACAGCGGCGGCGGCATCTGCCAGATCTTCGCGGCGCTGTACCCGCAGCGCATTCGCAGCCTGGTGCTGAGCAACTGCGACGCCCACGACAATTGGCCGCCGGAAGCCTTCAAGCCGTTCGTGGCGATGGTCGCCGCCGGCGGGCTGGGCGACACGCTGCGCGCCATGCTGGCCGACAAGTCGGTGTTCCGCGAGGCGCTGGCGCCGGCCTACGAACGTCCCGAGCAGGTCGCCGACGCCACCATCGACACCTACCTGCGCCCGCTGCTGGACACCGAACGACTGCGCGCGCTGGAAGGCTTCGTCAACGCCTTCGACTGCCGCCACACGCTGGCAATCGAAGACGGGCTGCGCCGTCTGCAGGCGCCGACCCTGATCGCCTGGGGCACCGACGATGTCTATTTCCCGCTGACCTGGTCGCACTGGCTGCAGCAGACCATTCCCGGCACCACCGGGCGGGTCGAGTTCGACGGCGCGCGCATCTTTTTCCCGGAGGAACGTTGGCAGGAATTCAACCGCGCACTGCGCGCGCATTGGCAGGCGCACTCGGTCGCGGCCGCGGACGAGGCGGCCACGGCATGAGCCCCACCATCGCCGTCTACGGCGCCTACGGCCACACCGGGCGCTTCGTGATCGCGCAGTTGCGCAAGCGCGGTTTGACACCGCGCCTGTGCGGCCGCGATGCCGCGAAGCTGCAGACGCTGGCCGACGCCTATCCGGACCTGGATCGCCGGCAGGCCGCGATCGACGCGCCGCACCAGCTGGACCGCATGCTGGAAGGCTGCGCGGCCGTGATCAATTGCGCGGGCCCCTTCCTCGACACCGCCGCGCCGGTGCTGGAAGCGGCCCTGCGCGCCGGCCTGCCCTACCTGGACCTGTGCGCCGAACAAGGCGCAGCGCTGGACCTGGTCGCCGGCTACGACCGGCAAGTGCGCGACGCGGGCCTGATCGCGATACCGGCCATGGCCTTCTTCGGCGGCCTGGCCGATCTGCTGGCCACCGCCGCGTTCGGCGATTGGCCGCAGGCCGATGCGATCGAAACGGCGGTGGCGCTGGACCGCTGGCATCCGACGATGGGCACGCGACTGACCGGGCAGCGCAACCAGCGGCCGCGGCTGGTGATCGCGAATTCGGAACTGGCCCTGCTGCCGCTGCCCGCGGCCACGCGCGACTGGACCTTCCCCGCGCCGTTCGGCACGCAACCGACCCTGGCCCTGCCGTTCTCGGAGATCGCCAGTTACGCGCGCCACCTGCGTTGTACGCGCGCGGACTCGTACATGAATCTGACCGCGGTGCAGGATGTGCGCGATCCCGATACGCCGGTGCCGAGCGCGGTGGATGCGGACGGTCTGTCGGCGCAACGCTACGCGGTCGAGGTGCGCGTGCATCGGCAAGGGCGCACGCGCAGCGCGAGCGCGCAGGGGCGCGACATCTATGCGGTCAGCGCGCCGCTGATCGTCGAGGCGCTGGTGCGGATACTGGACGGCCGCAGCCATGCGACGGGTGTGGTCGCACCGGGCCAGGCCTTCGACGCCACCGACTTTCTGTCGGCGCTGCCGGACCTGACGTGGACGTTGGCGGCGGCTGAGTGAGCCGCCGCCTCAATAGAACGCGATGCCCGGCCGCAGCAGCAGGTGGAAGACCAGGGTCAGAGCGATCAACGCGAGCAAGGGGATGGCGACCGATCGCACCGCCGTCGTCTCGCCCGCGCGCGCGGGGATCGCGAACCACGCCGCGGCCTGCATCCACCACAGGCCGATCACGTACTCGGCCACCGGCACGATCGCGACCTGGTCCAGGCTGCCTGGCACGCGCATCGCGATGATCAGCGGCAGCGCCAGCAAGCCCGGCAACGTCGCGACCTGGAATACGAACGCGCTGCGCCGGCCCGCGGAGGCGATCCGTTCCGGCTGCGCGGCCAGGGTGAGCAGCGGCCGCAGCAGGCGTACGGCGATCCAGACGATCGCCGCCATCGCCAACAGCGCGGCGACCGTCTTGGTCGGCGCGCTCCACTGCAGGTATTCCATCGCCATGCCGACGTCGTTGCCGGGGAAGATCGCACCCACCACGAACTGCGGCAGCGCCTGATAGCACCCGTGGAACGCCATCCAGATCGCGAACAGACGCCACAACGCCGAACGCGGCGGGCAACGCCGCAGCCAGTAGGCGCAGGCCGCGGCGACGATCAGCGTCGCCAGCGCGCCGGTGCCCTGGAACAGCTTGGCCAGCGGATGGTCGCCGTCCCAGTTGTGGTTGTTGTGGAACAGGGTCGGCCGCAGCCCCGGCGTGAACGCCTTGGGCAGCACCAGGAACAATTCCTGCACGAAGAAGATCAGGCTGAAGCACAGCGCGTACAGCAGCATTGAGGCGACGACCAGCGTCCAGTCCCAGGCCAGGGACGCGACCGGCGGCCGCGCCTGGCCGCGGCTGCGCCAAACGCCGTACGCGCCCAGCAGCAGCGGGCCGCCCAAGGCGAACACCGGAGCGAATACGGACAGAAAACCAATCGGGGTCATGACGATCGCAGCCTGGGAGCAGACGCGAGTGTAGGCGAGTCGCGCGCGATCGTCGCCGCGGGTCAGCGGCGGAATTCGTAAAGCACGCCCTCGCGCATGCTGGCCAGCAGCTGCAGGTCCAACGACGCCAGCGGCACGTCTTGACGATCCGCGAGCACCAGGTCGTCGTCCAACTGACCGTTGTACCAGCACATCAGCAAGCCGAACCGGGTGCTGCGCGGCTGGCCCAACAGGTCGCGGATGAGCTCCAGCCACGGCGCGCACGAATCCTGCGAGGGCGCGTGCGTCTCGCGCGCCGATTGCTGTTGCGCCAGCGCGCGCTCGATCTTGGCTTCGCTCCAACCCTTGCGGCGCATGCGCTGCACAGCCTCGGCCGGATCCTTGGCGCGATCGCGCAAGCGCCAGCCCAAGGGCGTGTCGCAGTCGCAATGCGCCGGCGTGGTCAGGCAGTAACGCAGCCCGGGGCCGAGTTGGCGCTCGATGCTCGGGTTGGAGGTGGGCTGCAAGCGGCGCCCATGGCGTTGCGCGATCGCCTGCAGCGCGGCCAGATCGGCTTCGGCGGACACGGCGGCGGTGATGAAGCGGCACATGGCCCTAGAGTAAGCCAGGCGGCGCCGCGTGCGCCCGGCCAACGGCGGATGCGCGGCCGAGCCCGAACTTCGGCGCGGCCGGCCTGATCGGCCGCGCATCCGATCCGGGCCTTCCGGCACGGGACCGCGCGGCCGCCTGCCCCTATAAACGGCGATGCACCGTTGGCGCCGACAGGAGGTCTTGCATGCCCGCATCCGCTCCCGCTGCTTCACCGCGTCTGGCGGCCTGGGTCGAACGCTACGCGCACCCCGCGATCCTGATCGGCGCGACCGCGCTGTGGTGGGCGTTGCGGCCGGACGAGGGCGCCACCCTGATCACGCTGATCGCGGTGCTGCTGTTGTGCGCGGCGCTGGAAGCGCGCGTGCCGGCGATGCCGCAGTGGCGGCAAAGCTTGGGCACGCGACTGCGCTTGATCGGCGTCTACGTCCTGGCGCTGGCCGTGTCGGTGCTGTTGCTGGGCGGGTACGAAACCGTGCTCAACCCCGCCCTGAGCGGATTCCGCGCCGGCCTGGGCGACGCGCTGTGGCCGCAGAGCTGGCCCCTGGCGCTGCAGGTGGCGCTGCTGTTCTTCGCCTCCGACCTCATCTATTACTGGATCCATCGCGCGATCCACCGCTGGGGCCCGCTGTGGCGCTTGACCGGGCACGGCTTCCACCACGGCTTCCACAACCTGCACGCGCTCAACGTCGGCACCAACCATCCCTTCGAGGCGGTGTTCCTGGTCCTGCCGCTGGTGCTGCTGGCGGCCGCCACCGGCGCCTCCGACCTGGCCGTGGAAGCGGCCGGCATCTTGCTGCTGGTCAACGCGGTGCTGGCGCACGCCAACCTGCGCATGCACACGCCCGGCCTGTCCTGGCTGATCACCTGCAGCGAGCACCACCGCCGCCATCACTCGTTGGTGTTCGCCGAAAGCAACAGCAACTACGCCTGCAACGCCATCGTCTGGGACCGCCTGTTCGGCACCTACAGCCAGGGCCCGGTGGCGCAGACCGGCATCGGCCCCAGCGAGCCGGGTCTGTGGCGCATGTACCTGCTGCCGTTCCGCGAACCGGGCGACGCCGACACGGTGTCCTCGCGCAAGCACGGGCGCGGCGACTGAGTCCGCGGGCCGCCGCTGGCAATTTGCGCGCGCCGCCTTGCGCCATCCGGCGTTGCGCTCCCAAGCGCGCCACGAATGCGATCCGAACCCGCCCTCGCAGGGCGGAGGCGCGTATCGACGTGCCGTGCCGGCCCCGGTCGGCTCCGGCCCCGTAGCCGTAACCCGCATCCGCCGCGTTGCCTTCCGCAGGCGCGGCTCCGAGAATCGCGCCGCCCCGGCTTGGGGCGGACTTTCACGGAGGAATCGCGATGAGGAAGCAATGTCTGACGATGGCGGCGGCGGTGCTGGCCGCGCTGGCGGTGGCGGGCCCGGTGCAGGCCGGCAAGGTGATGCCCGGACAGGAAGTGGTCGTGGATATGGATGCGCACAAGGCCAGCGGCTCGCTGAACGCCGCCCGCCATAGCGCGGACAAGATGCAGGCGATCGGCTGCTTCACCGACATCGGCAACGCCACGCCGTATGCGCGCGGCTACTGCTTCGCCAACGACATCGACGGCGAGTCGGTCGTGTGCTGGAGCGACCGCCAGGAGGTGGTGAAGATGATGCAGTCGGTCTCGGCCTACTCCTACATCAGCTTCCAATGGAACACCTACGACCAGCAGTGCGACGGCCTGCGGGTGCGCAACGGCTCCGACACCCTGCCCTGAGCTCGACGGGCCGGCCGGACGCCGGCCCGTCCGATTCGCGTGCCGGGACCGTCCCGAGGGCGGCCCGGCGCGCGATTTCATAATTCTTCACTTGCCGATCAGGCACTTCATCCGGTTTGCGGTTGTGATCGCGGCTCCTTCCGCCGATGAGCGCCGTCCATGCCCGCCCTGCACCGCCTGCTGCTGTTGCTCGCCCTGCTCAGCCCCGCCGCCCACGCCGCCGACGACGGCTGGCCGGCCGCGCGCGCCGGCGATACCGCCTTCGACCCAGCGCGGCTGCGCGCCCTGGACGCGCGCCTGGGCGACGGCAGCCTCAAACAGCTAACCGGCGTGTTCGTGGTACAGCGCGGCCAGCCGGTGTACGAGCGCTACTTCAACGGCGCCGACGCCGACACCCTGCACGACGTGCGCTCGGCGACCAAGAGCGTGACCGCGCTGCTGGTCGGCGCGGCGATCGACCGCGGCAAGCTGCCCGGCGTGCAGGACCGCGTCTACGACCGGTTTCCGGAATTCCTGGCGCGCCACCCGGTCGACCCGCGCCTGCGCGCCACCACCCTGGCCGACCTGCTGACCATGAGCTCGCAGTGGGAATGCGACGACGAAAACCCGTTCTCCACCGGCAACGAGGAGCGCATGTACGTGACCGAACGCTGGCTGGACTTCGCCCTGGCGCTGCCGGTCAAGGGCTATGCGCCGTGGATGCGCAAGCCCGCCGACAGCCCGCACGGCCGCTCGTTCGCTTACTGCACGGCCGGTTCCTTCGTCGCCGGCGCGGTGGTCGAACGCGCGGTCGGCCAGCCGCTGCCGGAGTTCGCCGCCGACGCGCTGGAACGCCCGCTGGGGATCGTGCGCAGTCAGTGGAACCGGTCGCCCGAGGGCATCGGCATGGGCGGCGGCGGCACCCGCTACCGCAGCCGCGATCTGGCCAAGTTCGGCCAGCTGGTACTCGACCAGGGGCGCTGGCACGGCAAGCAGGTGATCTCGGCGTCCTACATCGCGGCGATGACCCGCGAGCAAGCCAAGGCAAACGACGAGGCCGAATACGGCTACCAGTGGTGGCGCATGCACTTCGACGTCGCTGGCCGCGACGTCGCCGCCTGGGCCATGTCCGGCAACGGCGGCAACTACGTGCTGGTGGTGCCGGAGCGGCAGCTGGTAGCGGTGATCACCAGCACCGCCTACAACCAGCGCAACGGCCATATCGCCTCGCGCGAGATCTTCCGCGAGCTGCTCGCGGCGCTGCGCTGAAACTCAGGGCAGGTCGGCCGGCTTCCAAGCCGCCGACGCGACCTGCGCACGCTGCCGGGCCATGTCGGTGTCGATGCGCGCCAGCACGCGCGCGAACGCCGGATCGCCGTGCAACGCGGCGAACAGGGGCGAGGCTTGCAGGTAGGCGCGGTCGCGGTAGCCGGCCGCGACCGCCGCATCCAGCGCGGCCACCGCCGCGTCCGGTCGCTGCCGTGCCAGCTCCAGCATCGCCAGTTCCAGATGCAGGCCCGGCCACGGCGCGGGCTGGGCCGGCGACGGGCGCAGCTCGGCGAGGCGCTGCGCGATCCACGTCGGCGTCGGCGCGGTATCGGCGTACAGCGCGTTCACCGTGATGCCCAGCGAGCTCTGCGGCCGCAGCCGCAGCGCCTGCGCGAACGCGGCGCGCGCACCGGCGCGATCGCCGCGCTGCAAGGCCAGCTCGCCTTGCAGCAGGTACAGATCCGGATGCGGCGTGCCGCGCGTCAGCGCCTCGCGCACGGCGGCCGTGGCCTCGTCGTAGCGGCGCGCGCCGAACAGGCTGCGCGGCCAGGCGATGTTGGAGAACACGTTGTCGGGGAACAGGCGGAAGTTGGCCTGATGACGGCGGCGCGCGGCCTCGGCGAAGCCCAGCAGCTCCAGTCCGCGCGCGACCTGTACATCGCGGAAACGCACCCGCGCCGGATCGCCGCGCAGCTGCATGTTGCCGCGCAAGGCGTCGGCGACCTGGCCCTGCTCCATCTGCAGATAGGCCAGCGAGGCGCGCGTGTTGTCGTCGTCCGGGTCCAGCCGCAGCGCGCGCTCGTAGCCGCTCACGGCCGCGTCGATATCGCCCAGACAGTCGTGCGCGTAGGCCTGCGCCGACCAGGCCTTGGCGTTTTCGGCGTCGCGCCGCAGCAGCTGCCGCGCCAGCGCGAGACCGCGTTCGGCGTTGTCGCGGCCGCCGTTGTAAAGACAGGTGCGCGCGCTGGACAGCCGGCTCAGGCCGATCAGCGCCGCCGCGTCGTCGGGATTGGCGGCCAGCGCCTGCTGGTACAGCGCGATCGCGCGTTCGTTGTTGTCGGCCTGGCCGATGCCGGCGTAGTAGTCCGCACGCGCCAGCAACGGCGATTTCGATGGCGTCGCCGCGTACCGCCACCACAGCGCCGCGACCACCGCGGCCGCGACCAAGGCCGCGGCACCGGCCCAGCGCCATCGCCGCGAGCGCGGCGCGGTTGCGGCCGCCTCAGGCTCGGCCTCGGCCACCGCCTGCGGCACTGCGCACAGCTGGTAGCCCTGCCCGCGCACCGAGCGGATGTAGCGCGGCGCGCGGCTGTCGTCGCCCAGGGCCTGGCGCAGCAGCTTGATGCGCTGGGTGATGGTTTCCTCGCTGACCACCGCCGGCGCCCATACCTCCTGCGCGAGCCGGTCGTAGCTCATCACGCGGTCGCCGTGCGCGAGCAGGCAGGCGAACAGGCGGAAGCTCAGACCCGACACGTCCAGGGCCGCGCCCGCGCGCTCGACGCGCTGGCGTTGCAGATCGATGTGCAGGTCTAGCAGTTGGAGTCGGGACACGGTCGACCGGCGGCGGAGCGGCGTCCGCGATCCTACACGGGCGGCATGGCCGCAGGCACGCGTCAGCCCGCGGTGCGCACCCGGAACACCACGCTGATGCGCGGCCCCTGCGCGCGCCGCGTCTTGGGGATGCCGTGCTCGTGGCTGAGCTGGGAGGCGTAGCTCATGCTCAGCAGGCTGCCCGGCGCCAGGTCCACGGCCAGGGTCTCGCGCGCGCCGCGCTGAGCGCGGATCAGCATGCGTCGCGGCGCGCCCAGCGAGACCAGGGTGATGGGATGGCCGCGCACCAGGGTGTGCAGCTTGTCGTGGTGCATGGCCACGCTGTCGCGGCCGTCGCGGTAGAGGTTCATGCCGATGCGGCTGTAGGGCGCCGGCGCGCGTTCGCGCACACGCCGCAGCATGTCCGCCAGCGGCAGCGTATCGGGCAGTTCGTCGCAGGCGTAATGGGCCAGCAGCCGCGGCACGTCGACGATGCGGTCGTACATCGGCCGCTGCAGGTGCGTCCAGTCGGCCTGCGCGTGCAGGAGGTCGAACCAGGCCTGCGCGGTCGCGGCGTCGGCGAAGCCGGGCCAGTAGCGCACGCCGCCCTCGGCGTCGTCGACCAGGGTCTGGCAATCGCTCGCGAACAGATCGTCGGCCAGGGCGCACAAGGCTTTCATCGCGGTCTCAGTGGAAATCGCGCGAGCTGGTCTGCAGCTCACCCAACAGATGGCTGAGGTCCTGCATCTGGCGCGCGATCAGGTGCTGCACGCCGTCGACCTGCTCCCAGCGGCCGCGCACCGCCAGCAGGCGCGCGCCGAGCAGGGCTTTGCGCGAGCGCAGAGCGACGTCCTGCCACACCACCACGTTGACCATGCCGTGCTCGTCCTCGAGGGTGACGAAGATGGTGCCGCCGGCGGTGGCCGGACGCTGGCGCTGGGTGACGATGCCGGCCGCATGCACGCCGCGCCCGTGCGGCTGCTCGCGCAGCTGGCGCGAGTCCAGCACCCGCTGCTGCTGCAGGCGCTTGCGCAACAGCGCCAGCGGATGCGTGCGCAGGCTCAGGCCCAGCGCCCGGTAGTCGGACAGCACGTCCTCGCCCTGGGTCGGTGCGGGCAGTTCGATCGCGTCCTCGTCCGGACTGTCCGGCAGCAGCGGGCGCTGGCGCTCGATGCCGGCCACCGCCCAGCGCGCGGCGTGGCGGTGGCCGGCCAGGCTCTGCAAGGCGCCGGCCTCGGCCAGGGCGTGACGGGCCTTCTCGTCCAGGCCCGCGCGCAGACACAGGTCGCGCACATCGGCGAACGGGGCGCGCGTGCGTGCGGCGACCAGCGCGAGCGCCGTGTTTTCCGACAGGCCGCTCACCTGGCGCAAACCCAGACGGATCGCCGCCTGCCCGCCGTCGCCCTCGCCGATGCGGACCGCGCCGCCTTGCAGGGTGTTGTCCCAGTCGCTGCAACTCACGTCCACCGGCAGCACTTCCACACCGACGCGGTTACCGCGGCCGCGGCGCGCGTCCTGCACGATTTCGCTGGGCGAATAGAAGCCCATCGGTTGCGCGTTGAGCAAGGCGCAGGCGAACGCCGCCGGCTCGTGGCGCTTCATCCAGCAGCTGATGTAGACCAGCTTGGCGAAGGAGGCGGCGTGGCTTTGCGGGAAACCGTAGGAACCGAAGCCTTTGATCTGCTCGAAGATCTGATCGATGAAGGCGGAGGAATACCCTTTTCCCTCCATCAGATGACGGATGCGCTGGCGATGCGGCTCCATGTCGCCGCCGCGCCCCCAGGCCGCCATGGAACGGCGCAGGCCATCGGCCTCCGACGGCGTGTAACCGGCGTGGATCACCAGTTCCATCACCTGCTCCTGGAACAACGGGATACCCAGAGTGTTTCCGAGGATGTGCTGGATGTCCGGGGACGGATAATCCACCGGCTCCTTGCCCTGCCGCCGCCGCAGATACGGATGCACCATGCCGCCCTGGATCGGCCCGGGCCGCACGATCGCCACTTCCACCACCAGGTCGTAGAAGTTCTTGGGCTTCAGCCGCGGCAGCATGCTCATCTGCGCGCGCGATTCGATCTGGAACACGCCGATGGTGTCGGCGGCCTGGATCATCTCGTAGGTCGGCCCATCGCCCGCCGGCAGCTGCGCGATGTCGATCGTGTAACCGCGATGGCGCTCGATCAGCGCCACCGCCTTGCGGATGCAGGTCAGCATGCCCAGCGCCAGGCAGTCGACCTTGAGCAGCTTCATGGTCTCCAGGTCGTCCTTGTCCCACTGGATGATGGTGCGCTCGTCCATGGCCGCGTTTTCCACCGGCACCACCGTGTACAGCGGCGTGTCGTTGATGACGAAACCGCCGACGTGCTGCGAGAGGTGGCGCGGGTGCCCGCGCAATTGCGAAGTCACCGCCAGCACGCGCCGGATCAGCGGATTGTCGGGGTCGAAACCGGACTCGCGCAGGCGCTGCTCCATCGGCGTCTCGCCGTTGCCCCAGCCGTAGCATTCGGCCAACAGGGCGATCTGGTCCGGCGGCAGGCCGAAGGCCTTGGCCACGTCGCGCACCGCGCTCTTGCCGCGGTAGCGGATCACGGTGGCGGCCAGCGCGGCGCGCTCGCGGCCGTACTTGGCATACACGTACTGCAACACTTCCTCGCGCCGCTCGTGCTCGAAATCGACGTCGATGTCGGGCGGCTCGCCGCGCTCTTTGGACAGGAAGCGCGCCATCAGCAGCCGGCTCTCGGCCGGGTTTACCGCGGTGATGCCCAACGCGAAGCAGACCGCCGAATTGGCCGAGGAACCGCGCCCCTGACACAGGATGTCCAACGAGCGCGCGTAGCGCACGATGTCTTCCACGGTCAGAAAAAAAGCTTCGTACTCGAGTTCCGCGATCAGCTCCAACTCGTCGTCGATCTGTTTCACCACGGCGGCCGGCGCGCCCTCGGGCCAGCGCCTGAGTTTTCCGGCTTCGGTCAGTTCGCGCAGCCAACTGGTGGGCGTATGCCCCTCGGGCACCAGCTCGGCCGGGTACTTGTATTGCACCTCGTCCATGCGGAAGCGGCAGCGCTGCGCCAGCCGCACGGCGGCGGCCAGCAGCTCGGGCGGGTAGATGTTGCCCAGCGCGCGGCGCGTGCGCAGGTGACGTTCGCCGTTGCGGAACAGCTGCGCGCCGCAGTCGGCCAGCGGGGTGTTGTGGCGGATCGCGGTCATGGTGTCCTGCAGCACGCGCTGCCGGCGCAGGTCCATGTGCACGTCGCCGCTGGCCACCGGCACCAGGTCCAGACGCGCTGCCAGGTCCAGCAATACGCGCAGGCGTTGGTCGTCGTCTTCTTCGCGGCGCAGTTCCACGGCCAGGAAGGCGCGCTCGCCGAGCAGGCCGCGCAACCACTGCCCCTGCACCGGGTCCGGCATGGAGGCGGGCAACCACAGCGCGAACACGCCGGCCTCGCCCTCGCCCAGCACCTGCTGTACATCATCGCGGGTCAGGCGGTACGCGCCCTTGGGCGCCGCGCGGCGTGCCAGGGTAATCAAGCGGCACAGCTGGGCGTAGCCGTGCTGGGTTTCCACCAGCAGCACCAGCTTCAGACCGCAATCCAGCACGAACTCGCTGCCCACCACCAGACGCAGCCCGGTCGCGCGCGAGGCCTCCAGCGCACGCACGATCCCGGCCAGCGAGCATTCGTCGGTGATCGCCAGCGCCTCGTAGCCGCAATGCAGCGCGCGCGCGAACAGATCCTCGGCGCTGGACGCGCCGCGCAGAAAGGAAAAATCGGACAGGCAATGCAGCTCGGCATACGCGGGCAGGTCGTCGCCGCTGTCGGCGTCGTCGTTGGCGGCCTGCAGGCGCAATCGCTGCGCGACCTCCCAGGCGCGCGGCAGGCGGCCGCCGGGCGTGTCGCGATCGACCCCGTTCACGGCATCGTCCCAGCTCATGCGAACCACCCGTGCAGCATCCAGCCCTCGCGCTCGCCCGGCGGCGCATAGGCCCAGGCGCGCTGGCCCTGGCCGGTCTCGATCAGGTAGTAGTCGCGGCGCGCGTCGGCGCCGTCCCACCAGCCGCTTTCCAGGCGCTCGGGGCCGGACACGATGCGCGGTTGCGCATCGCGCAGCGGCATGGGCTGCGGCAGCAGCCACAAGGGCCGCGGCGGACGCGCCGGCGCATCGGCGATGCGCGCCTGGTCGCCCTCCACGCGGCGCCAGGCGCGCTCCGGACGCGGATCGCCGGCCGGCACCACCCGGTACACCGCCTCGTCGCCCAAACGCGCGCGCAGGCGTTCGCGCAGCTGCGGCCAGGGCTGGGTCTGCTGCGCGCGCAGATCGAACAGATCGCGCGAGGCCGGCACGAACGGCGGTAGTTCGCGCGCCAGCAAGCGCAGCGCCACCACCGGCTGATCGATCTGCACGCGCTCCAGGCGATTGCGGGTGAGTTCGAACAGCATCGCCGGCTCGCGTTCGGCGGCCAGCAGCCCGACTTCGACATCGGTGTGCGCGCCCTCGTGCTCCAGGCGCAGCACGAAACGCTGCACGCCGCCGTCGCGGATCGACAGGTAGGTGCACAGGTCGCCGATCAAACGCCGCAGCGGAAACAGCAGCGCCATGTGGCTTTCCACTTCGTAGCCCATTTCCACGCGCGCATCGAAGTGGTCCGGCGGCGCGTAATACGTCAGCGGATCGTCGGCCTGTCCGTACATCCGGTCCAGGTGCTCCAGCAGCGGCAGGCCGAAGCGCCGCCGCAGGCCGTCGCGCGGCAGCGCGCGCAACGCGCGCAGGTCGCGCACGCCCATGCGTTGCAGGCGCTCGCCGTCGCCCTCGGGCAGGCGCGCGCGGCGCACCGGCACGCGATCCAGGCAGTCGGCCATCGCGCCCGGATACGGCAGCGCCAGGCCGTCGCGCAGCCCGGCCAGCACATACGCCGCGCGCGGCGTGGGCGCCAGCGCGATGCGGTGGCTGAAACCCAGCGCGGCGAGCTCTTCGCGCAGCCGCGCTTCGATGCGCGGCCACGGCCCCAGCAGACGGAAACTGGCGCGCACCTCCAGCACGATGCAGCCCGGCCATTGCGCGCTGACCAGCGAGCTGTGGCGATACGCCCACGCCGCCAGGAAGCGCTGCCAGCGCGCTTCGGCCTGCGGCTCGTATTCCACCATCGAAAATTCCGGCAGCAGCGCATGCGCGGCGGTCAGGCGCATGCCCGCGCGCAGGCCGGCGTCGGCGGCGCTGGCGTTGACCGCATGCAGGCTGCGCAATTGCGCCGGCCCGGTCACCAGCGCCAGCGGCGCGGCGGGATCAGGCAAACGCCGGAGGACGGCGTCCAGCGCCAGCTGCGGCAGCAGTATGCAGGCCCACAACATGCGCGCGCCTCACGCCGTGCCCGGTACGGCGGTGAGCGATGCAGCGCTGTCCGCTACGGCCGCGCCCGGCACATAGGATTGCGCCGGCGCGGGACCGCCGCGGCATTTACGCACATGCCAGGCGCCGCGCGCGTATTCCACGCGCAGGGCGGCCGGCGAAGGATTGGCCGCGTGCTTGCGGTCGCGCAGCGCGAAACCCAGGCAGTCGCCGCTGTCGGCGGCCACCTGCAGCCGGCGCAGCGCCGGCGCATCGGCCTGCGCGGGCCAACCGATCACCGCCGCACAGGCGCCGCTGCGCAGGCATTGTTCGAACGCCCACAGGGCATCGCGTGGCGCGGCGTCGACGATCTGCAGCGAGGCCAGGTCCACGCCGGCCGCCTGCCACGCCGGCGCGTACGGCAGATACGGCGGCGCGATCAGCGCCACCGTGCCGCCGGCCCGGGTCATGCGTACCAGGGTCGGCATGAGTAGCGACAACTCGCCGACGCCGTCGGCGGGCAGCAGCAGTTCGGTCAGTGCGCGCCGCGGCCAGCCGCGCTGCGGCAACAACGCGTCCAGCGCGGCATGGCCGGAGGATTCGCCCTCGGCGGCGATGCCGGCGCTGCGCCCGGCATGCCACAGCGTCTGCGCGGCCAGCAGGCTTTCGATGGCGACCACGGCGCCCACTCAGCCCAGCCGCACCAGGCCGCAGTAAACGCCTTCGATGGCGAAGTCCTGCCCCGCCTCCACCACGATCGGCGCATGCGCGCTGTTGCGCGGCAGCAGGCGGATCTGCCGGCGCGTGCGCTGCAAACGCTTGATCGTCAGCTCGCCGTCGATGCGCGCGACCACGGTCTGCCCGTCGCGCGCGTCGGCGCTGCGGTGCACGCCGACCAGGTCGCCGTCGAGGATGCCGTCGTCGATCATCGAATCGCCCTGCACCTTCAGCAGATAGTCCGGCGTCGGCGAAAACAGCCGGCGGTCCAGCCACAGCTGCTGGTCCAGGCCGATGTCGGCGCCGATCGGCGCGCCCGCCGCGACCCGGCCCAGCACCGCCAGCGGCAGCACGTCGGCGCCGCCGCCCGGCAGGCTCAGCCCGCGCTTGCGGCCCGGCGCCAGTGCCAGCCAGCCGTCGGCGACCAGCGCCTGCACGTGCTTCTGGGCGGCGTTGCGCGAAGCGAAGCCGAAGGCGGCGGCGATCTCGGCCAGGCTGGGCGCGCGCCCGGCCGCCAGTTCGCGGCGCAGGAAGGCCAGCACGGCGGCACGTTGCGGCGGCAGGGAGTCGGGCGTGTCCATAGGTGTACATTTGTACACTCATTGGCGACCGGAGGCGAGCCCCGGAACGGCCGCCCGTCGCCCGCCTCGGCGCAAGCGGACCGCGGCTGGGCGCATGAACGCGCGGCGCACCATTTACGGCCGCAACCGGCCCGTGAAACACTCTCTCGGCCACCGAAACGGTGGCCGCCGCCTGGGGGGCGGCACGGACTCATACAGGGGAAAATCATGTTCGCACGTCTCGCGGCGGCCCTCGCCGCGCTTTGCCTTTCGTTCAACGCCGTCGCCGCCAAGCCGGTGCCGCTGCCCATGCCCATCGCCCAGGATCTGCCGGTCGAGCTGGTGATGAGCCAGCAGGAAATCGCCGTCGATGTGCCCAACACCGCCTCGGCGATGGGCGCCCAGTTCGGCCTGATCGGCGCCCTGATCGGCAGCGCGGTGCAGAACTCGCAGGCCAAGACCGCCGAGAAGCGCATCGCCGACATGCGCAACCTGCTGCTGGACTACCGCTTCAACGAGCGCATGGAACAGGCGCTGCGCGCCAAGCTGGCCGGCGAAGGCTTCTCGCCCAATCCGCAGGTGGTGGTGATGCCGACCGCCTGGGACGCCGCCAGCGCCAAGGACAGCGCGCAGCTGCCGCAGGACGTGCTGGTGCTGACGCCGCGCTACTCGATGAGCAACAACCTCGGCGGCCTGACCGTGCGCGTGCAGGCCGCTTACGTGCATCGCGAGCGCAAGAGCAACGGCAAGGTCAAGGAAACCCTGCGCTTCAACCGCCCCTACACCTTCCAGTACACGGTCGTGGATTATCCCGGCGAAGAAGGCGCGATCGATCGCCGCTGGCTGGCGATGGGCCCGGCCGGCGTGGGCGCGCTGATCGATCAGGGCATCGCCCAGGTCACCGACATGCTGGCCTACGACTTTTCCTCCGCCGGCCGCGCCGAAGCGGCGACCAAGGTCAAGAACGACAAGATCCCGTTCGCCGGCAACATCTACCGCGGCCGTTCGCTGCGCGGCACGCCCGACTACGTGTGGGTGCGCAGCGGCAACCAGTGGATGCAGAGCGTGACCGGCTACGCGACGCTCAACGCCGGCAAGATGACCGCCGCGGTGGCGCCGGTCGCCGCACCCAGCATCGCCGAAACGCCTGTCGCCGCGCCCGCCGATGCCGCCGCCGCGCCTGCCGCCGAGCCGGCTCCGGCCGCCGAAGCCGCGCCGGCACCCGCCGCCGACGCCGGCGCAGGCGGCCGATGAACCGCGCCGCGATCGCGCTGGGCATCGCCGCGACGCTCGCGCTGAGCGCCTGCAGCACCAAGGTGCACAAGGTGGTGGTGCGCGAGGACCGTCTGCAGCCCACGCCCACCGGCAAGAAGGCGCCGCGCCTGACCTGCGCGCACCAGCTCGCCGACGTGGTCGACGCCCGTCCCGCCGGCAATCGCGCCGGCGGCCTGGGCGCGCATCAGTTCCTGCTCGACGACGCGCCGGCATTGGTGCGCAAGCAGTTGTTGAGCCTGGGCATGACCGCCGCGGACGCGCCGGCCGACGCCGACGCGCGCCGCGTGGCGGTGCAGATCAAGCAGCTGTACCTGAGCCAGAACACCATCACCAAAGTACCGGTGGCGGTGTACAGCGTGCAGGTCGACGGCGCCGCACCGTTCGTGATCCGCGCCCAGGCCGCATCGATGAACTGGAACAGCAGCGAGGACGAGGCCTATCGGTCCCTGTCCGACAGCATGCACGACGCCAACCTGCAACTGGTCAACACGCTCAACAAGGGTTGCGGCGCGCGCAAGGCGGGCTGACCGCCGCGCCGACTTCGGCCGGGGTGGCCCTCCACCCTGGCCGTCGCACTCCACGGCAAGCTTGTCCTCCAGGCCCGCGTCCTTGCGTTACGAGCCAACAGGAGACTCACGCCAGGAGGGCAGGCCATGCATCGACACCGCGCCGCGAACCGCAAGCGTCCGCGCATCCAGCTCTGGTTCGGCCTGGCGGCCGCGCTGACCTTGTCGATGGCCGGCGCCGGCGAGACCACGGTCACGCCCAAGCCGCCCAAACAGCCGCACGAGGACATTTGCGCGCTGTCCACCGACAACAGCAACCCGCACCTGCCCTGGTGCGCGGACCGCCCCAACGTGCCCTGCCATCAAAGTCCGGACAGCTGCAGCAAACTGGCCGAAACCGTCAGCGGCGTATGCAAGACCACCTACGCCAACTGCTACGTCCGCTTTCCCAAGGTCTCAGACAAGAGCGCCTGCCACCGGAGCCTGAAGGAATTCCGCGAAGAGCTCGACGGCCTGGCCTGCAACTGGCCGCGCGATCCCGAACCGCTGGTCGGCAGCTGCGACGGCCAGGACTACGTCAAGTACGGCGACGTGCTGAAAGTCGGCGGCAAGCCGACCTGGCGCAACAACAATCCCGGCGCCCTCACCTGCCTGGCCGATCGCGCCGACTACGGCGCTTACGGCACCTGCAAGAGCTTCGCGATCTTCCCCAGCCTGCCGACCGGCGCGCACGCGCTCTATCAATGGCTGGTCGCCAACGCCGGCCGCTCCATCTACCAGTTCGCCGCCACCCACGCGCCGCCCGACAACGGCGCGCCGCTCAACAAGGGCAACGATCCGGGCGCCTACGCCGACAAGATCCTGGCCGAACTGCGCAAGGACAATCCCGGCAAGACCTACACCCGCAACACGCCGCTGGGTTCCTTGAGCGAGGACGAATTGGGCACCGTGGTGCGCGCGGTGACGCTGCAGGAAGGTTCGACCAGCCCGCTCAACCAGGGCCATACCTACGAACTCGACCAACCCGCGCTGATTCCGCCTGCGTTGCGCGCCTGCCTGGGATTGTAGGGACCGCGATGCGCGCCGCCTGTATGCTGGCCGCGGTCTGCATCCGCAGGCGTCGGCCATCGGGGAAGGCGTGACTCGAATTCTCTTGCCGCTGCTCGGCCTCGGTCTGCTGACGGGCTGCTCCGCGCCCACTTCCGGCACCGTGGCCGCCGACGTGATCCGCCTGTATCCGGATTGCCAGTTGGACAAGCTTCATCAGACCCGCAAGCTGGATGCGGAGGGCAAGGAAGTGCTGGCCAAGTTCACCTACACCTGCAAGAACGAAACCCACCTGCGCTACGGCAACCTGGTCTACAGCAAGGGCATGGACACTGGCTTCACCATCTTCTGCTGCGCGCGCGAAGCCAAGCCCGAAGAGATCTGACCACCGCGACCGTCAGTCCGACGCGGGCGCGGGATCGGCCAGGCTGTAGACGTAGGCCTGCACGCGCGTGCCGTCGTCCAGCGTGGCCGTGGTCAGCACGCGCCGATAGCCGTCGCCTTCGAACTCGTCCAGGCGCGGCCAGTGTTCGTCCATCCGCTCCGAACTGAACACCAGGCCCGCCACCTGCGCGCCGTGTTCGTCCAGCACGATGCCCGGGAAGCCCACCGCCGCGCCCCAGCCTTCCTGCAGCAGGGTGCCGGTGACGCTGGCCGGCTGCCAACGCCCAGGAATGTCCGCCATCACATGGGCATTGATGCGCCCCGGCGCGAGGGTGCCGTATACGAACAATCGCTGGATCATCGCCGTCTCACGCGTCTATGGTCGTGCGCCCGATTGTAGAACCTCGCCGCCGGCCTTCGCCTGGCCCGACGCCACCGGCTCGATGCGGCCACGACTTCCAGCCTATGCCGCGCGCTCTAGGCCCATGCTAGCGTCCGCACTCACGCCGCCGTGCGCCAAGTCGGGGTCGTCTCGTGCGCAGCATCCGATCGCTCGTCCTGGCCGCGTCCATCGCCGCCGCCTCGCCCGTCATCGCGCTCGCGCAGCCGGCGCCGGCCGACCGCCATCGGCAAGTCGATGCGATCTTCGCGCCCTGGAGCCAACCCGGCGCGCCCGGCTGCGCGGTGGGCATATCGCGCGACGGTGCGCTCGATTACGCGCGCGGCTACGGCATGTCCAACCTCGAATACGACCTGCCCATCGCCGCCGACAGCGTGTTCCAAAGCGCCTCGATCTCCAAGCAGTTCACCGCGTTCGCGATCGGCCTGCTGGCGCAGGAGGGCCGCCTCTCGCTGGACGACGACATCCGCCGCTACGTGCCGGAGATTCCCGACCACGGCAAGACGATCACCCTCGCGCACCTGATCCACCACACCGGCGGTTTGCGCGAGCAAGGCCAGCTGCTGAACCTGGCCGGATGGCGCGGCGACGATCTCTACACCGAGGCCGACATCCTGTGGGCGCTGAGCCGGCAACGGCGGGCCAACTTCGCCGCCGGCAGCGAGGTCGTCTACGGCAATGCCGCCTACACCCTGTTGGGCATCGTGGTGCAGCGCGTGTCGGGCCAGTCGCTGCGCGCGTTCGCCGATGCGCGCATCTTCCAACCGCTGGGCATGGCCGACACCCAGTTCCGCGACGACCATACCCAGGTCATGGCGCGACGCGCGTCGGCCTACAGCCCGCGCGAAGGCGGCGGCTGGCGGATCAGCGTGCCCAACATCGATCACTACGGCTCGACCAGCCTGCATACCAGCGTCGGCGATCTGCTCAAGTGGCAGCAGAACCTGATCGACGCGCGAGTGGGCGGGCGCACGCTGATCGACTGGATGCAGACCTCCGGCAAACTCGACGACGGCACCCTCACTCAATACGGCGCCGGCCTGCGTCTGGCCGGCTACCGCGGGCTGCGCATGATCAGCCACGACGGCGCCGACGGCGGTTATCGCAGCGACATGCTGCTGTTTCCGGATCAGCGCGTCGCCATCGCGGTGCTATGCAACGGCAGCCCGATCGCGCCGGATCAGCTCACGCGCAAGATCGCCGAGCTGTATCTGGGCGATCGCATGACCGCGCCCGCGCTGGCGCCCGCGGTGGCGCGTTCGGACGCCGATCCGGCCAGCCTGGCCGGCGTGTACTGGAGCCGCCAGACCGACGAAGTGGTGCGTCTGGAATTCAAGGACGGGGCCCTGCGCCAGGTCGGCGTTCCCGCGGCGTTCGTGCCGATCGGCGGCAACGATTTCCGTCCCGGCGAGCAGGCGCAGCATTGGCGCTTCGTGCCCGCCACCAACGCCATGCCGGCGCAGTTGCACATCAAGGATTTCTGGCCCACTGCGCGCAGTTTCGTACGCGTGGACAGCGCCCTGCCCGATGCCACCGCCCTGGCGGCGTTCGCGGGACGCTACCGCAGCGAGGACACCGACATGACCTACACGGTGCGCGCCGTCGACGGCAAGCTGGTGCTGTCCTGGCCGCGCCAGTTCGAGGTCGCGCTGGAAGCCGTGGGCGGCGAGCGGTTCGTCGGCTCGCGTGGGCTGGTCACGTTCGTGCGCAATGCCGACGGCGGCGTCGACGGATTCACGATCAGCAATCGCCGCCTGCGTCGACTGCAGGCGCTGCGGATCGCCGCGACCGATACCGCGCAGTCGCTTCCCAGCCAAGCCACAGGCGCCACGGCGCAGCGTTGACGGCCATTCGGCCTCGTTAAGACGGGGTGGCGGATCGACACATCGCTTTCACATCCGCGTACACAAGCCCTTGGCCGCACCGGTGCTAGCGTCGGCGCCTCATCCATCCGGGAGCGCAGCATGGACACGCAGCGGATTCATCGCGGCCGCCTGATCGATCACATCCAGTTGGTGGTGGAAGACCTTAAAGCCAGCCAGCGGTTCTACGAAGCCGTGTTCAAGGCCTTGGACATACCGATGAGCGGCAGCGGCGACGACTACTTCTGGGCCGACGAATTGTTCATCTCCACCGCCGGCAGCGAAGCGGCGCAGGGCAAGCTCACCGGGCGCCACCACTTCGCTTTTCAGGCCAAGGACCGCGCCGCGGTGGACGCGTTCCATCGCGCCGCGCTGGCTCACGGCGGCCGCGACAACGGCGCGCCTGGCGAGCGCAAGTATCACCCGGGCTACTACGCGGCGTTCGCGCTGGACCCGGACGGCAACAACATCGAGGCGGTGTACCACGGCGAAGGCAAGCGCAGCGCGGCGTCGGTCACCGTGGACATACCGGCTTGAGCGCGGCCTCGGCCGCGCGACTCAGCTCTTGTAGTTCAGCGCGCGGTTGATGCCCAGCGCGGCCAGCGTGCCGATCGCGCCGGACAGCAGGTACACGCCCAGCCAGGCCAGGCCGAACTGCGAGCACAGGCCCAGCGCGACCAGCGGCGCGAACGCGGCGCCGATCAGCCAGGCCAGATCGGAAGTCAACGCCGCGCCGGAGTAACGGTAGCGGCGGCCGAAGTTGGCCGTGACCGCGCCCGCCGCCTGGCCGTAGGACAGACCCAGCAGGGCGAAGCCGATCAGGATGAAGGCGTCCTGGCCCAGCGAGCCGGCCGCCATCAGCGTTGGCGCAAAACCGCTGAACATCGCGATCACGATCGCCAGGCCGCCCAGCGTGCGCGCGCGGCCGACACGGTCGGCGATCACGCCCGACAGCACGATCGCGCCGGCGGCGATGAAGCCGCCCAGGATCTGCACCAGCAGGAAGCCGACGATGGACTGGTCGGAATACAGCTTGATCCACGACAGCGGAAAGATCGTCACGATATGGAACAGCGCGTAGCTGGCCAGCGCCGCGAACGCGCCGACCACCACGTGCTGGCCCTTGGCGCTGAACAGTTCGCGGATCGGCGTGGGCTCCAGCTCCAGCTCGCCCATCTTGTCCTGGTATTCCTCGGCCACCACCAGGCGCAGGCGCGCGAACAGCGCCACCACGTTGATCGCGAACGCGACGAAGAACGGATAGCGCCAGCCCCAGCTCAGCAGGTCCTGCTCGCCCAGGCTGGCGTACAGGAACGCGAACACGCTGGCGGCGACGATAAAGCCCACCGGCGCGCCCAGCTGGCCCAGCATCGCGTACCAGCCGCGGCGTTCCTTCGGCGTATTGAGCGCGAGCAACGACGGCAGGCCGTCCCAGGAACCGCCCAGCGCGATGCCCTGCAGCAGCCGGAAAAACGCCAGCAACGCGATCGATATCCAGCCCAACGTGCCGTAACCCGGCAGGAACGCGATGCCCGCGGTCGCGGTGCCCAGCAGGAACAGCGCCACGGTCAGTTTGACGCCACGGCTCCAGCGCGCCTGAATCGACATGAACAGCACAGTGCCCAGCGGCCGCGCGACAAACGCCAGTGCGAACACGGCAAAGGCGCACAGCGTGCCCTGCAAACGGTCCAGGAACGGAAAGAACACCGCCGGGAACACCAGCGCCGAGGCGATGCCGTAGACGAAGAAGTCGAAGTATTCCGATGCGCGCCCCACCACCACGCCGACGGCGATTTCGCCCGGCGCGACGTCGGCATGCGCCTTGACGCCATGGTCGTGGGAAGAAGCGGTGGGGCCGGGAACGGTAGCCATCGGAGGGAGCTTTCTACGTCGGGCAGGGAAGGTGCGAGGCTAGGCTGACAGAGCCCGGGGCCGGAAGCGATAGGACAAAACGTCCAATACTCGTGAATGGGCGCGCGCACTACATTGGCGTCCATCAATCTAGCCTCAGTTCCGGCCTCCCCCCATGTTCATCGCACGCAGACTCCTGCCGACCGCGGCGCTGCTGGCCCTCGTCGGCCTGCTTTCCGGCTGCAACCTGGTGGTGCTGGACCCCGCCGGCGACGTCGCCGCGCGCCAGGGCCAGCTGATCATGGTGGCGACGGCGCTGATGCTGGTGGTGATCGTGCCGGTGATCGCGCTGACGTTCTGGTTCGCCTGGCGCTACCGCGCCGCCAACCGCAACGCCAAGTACACGCCGGACTGGGACCACTCCACGCAGCTGGAGCTGGTGATCTGGGGCGTGCCGCTGCTGATCATCATCGCGCTGGGCGCGATCACCTGGATCAGCACCCATCTGCTCGATCCCTACCGTCCGCTGGATCGCATCGCCGCCGGCCGCCCGGTGCCCGCGCAAGTGCAACCGCTGGAAATCCAGGTCGTCGCGCTGGATTGGAAGTGGCTGTTCCTGTACCCGGAAGAAGGCGTGGCCTCGGTCAACGAAGTCGCGGTGCCCGTCGACCGCCCGGTGCGCTTCAAGATCACCGCCTCCTCGGTGATGAATACGTTCTATGTGCCGCACCTGGCCGGCATGATCTACGGCATGCCGGGCATGGAGACGCAGCTCAACGCGGTGATCAACGCGCCCGGCGAGTACCAGGGCTTCTCCGCCAACTACAGCGGCGCCGGTTTCTCGCACATGCGCTTCAAGTTCCACGGCCTTAGCGACGGCGACTACCAGGCCTGGATCGCCGGCCTGCGCCAGAGCAAGCAGTCGCTCACGCGCGCGGCCTACCTGGAGCTGGAAAAGCCCAGCGAACGCGAGCCGGTGCGCCACTACGCCAGCGTCGACGCCACGCTGTACAACGCCATCCTCAACCGCTGCGTCGATTCCGAGCGCTTGTGCATGGACCAGATGATGGCGCTGGACGCCGCCGGCGGCCTGGGCCTGGACGGCCTGAACTCGCTGGCCATGCCGCGCCGCGGCGATCCGCGCCTGGGCGCCTACGTGTCCGCCGACGTGTGCACCGTCGAGCCCGCCAACCGTCCGTCCTCGCTGGCCGGCATGAAGGCGCCGTAAGGCGCGCCCCGCCACGCCCCGTATCGTCTCCGGAAGTACTGCGATGTCCCTCGAAAGCGGCACCTACCCCAGCTCTCCGATCTTCGGACGCATGACATGGGACGCCGTGCCCATGCTGCACGAACCCATCGTGGCGGCCACCTTCGTCGCCACCGTCATCCTGGGCCTGGCCCTGATGGCGGCGATCACCAAGTACCGCCTGTGGGGCTACTTGTGGAAGGAATGGTTCACCAGCATCGATCACAAAAAGATCGGCATCATGTACATCGTGCTGGGCCTGGTGATGCTGCTGCGCGGCTTCGCCGACGCGCTGATGATGCGCCTGCAGCAGGCGATGGCGTTCGGCGACAACCCGGGCTATCTGCCGCCGCACCACTACGACCAGATCTTCACCGCCCACGGCGTGATCATGATCTTCTTCGTGGCCATGCCGCTGGTCACCGGCCTGATGAACTACCTGGTGCCGCTGCAGATCGGCGCGCGCGACGTCGCCTTCCCGTTCCTCAACAATTTCAGCTTCTGGATGACCGTCAGCGGCGCGGCGCTGGTGATGCTGTCGCTGTTCTTCGGCGAATTCGCCGCCACCGGTTGGCTGGCGTATCCGCCGCTGTCGGGGGCGGCGTTCAGTCCATGGGTGGGCGTGGACTACTACATATGGGCGCTGCAGATAGCCGGCGTAGGCACCTTGCTATCGGGCGTGAACCTGCTGGTGACCATCATCAAGATGCGCGCGCCGGGCATGAGCCTGATGAAGATGCCGGTGTTCACCTGGACCTCGCTGTGCACCAACGTGCTGATCGTGGTGTCGTTCCCGGTGCTGACCGCCGTGCTGGCCTTGCTGGGCCTGGACCGCTACGTGGGCACCAACTTCTTCACCAGCGACCTGGGCGGCAACGCCATGATGTTCGTGAACCTGATCTGGATCTGGGGCCACCCGGAGGTCTACATCCTGATCCTGCCGCTGTTCGGCGTGTTCTCGGAAATCGTGTCCACCTACTCGGGCAAGCGCCTGTTCGGTTACTCGTCGATGGTCTACGCCACGGTGTGCATCACCGTGCTGTCCTACCTGGTGTGGCTGCACCACTTCTTCACCATGGGCTCGGGCGCCAGCGTCAATTCGTTCTTCGGCATCACCACCATGATCATCTCGATCCCGACGGGCGCGAAGATCTTCAACTGGCTGTTCACCATGTACCGCGGCCGCATCCGTTTCGAGGTACCGATGCTGTGGACCATGGGCTTCATGGTCACCTTCGTGGTCGGCGGCATGACCGGCGTGCTGCTGGCGGTGCCGCCGGCGGATTTCGTGCTGCACAACAGCCTGTTCCTGGTCGCGCACTTCCATAACGTGATCATCGGCGGCGTGGTGTTCGGCCTGTTCGCGGCCATGACCCACTGGTTCCCCAAGGCCTTCGGCTTCAAGCTGGACGACTTCTGGGGCAAGGTCTCGTTCTGGTTCTGGCTGGCCGGCTACTGGTTCGCGTTCACCCCGCTGTACGTGCTGGGCCTGATGGGCGTGACCCGCCGCATGAGCCATTTCGACGATCCCTCGCTGCAGATCTGGTTCCAGATCGCCGCCTTCGGCGCGGTGCTGGTCGCGATCGGCATCGCCGCGTTCCTGATCTGCATCTACGTCAGCTTCCGCAAGCGCGCGCAGCTGCGCGACGTCAGCGGCGATCCCTGGAACGGCCGCACCCTGGAATGGTCGACCTCGTCGCCGCCGCCGGACTACAACTTCGCCTTCACCCCGGTGGTGCACGACAACGACGCCTGGTGGGACATGAAGCAGCGCGGCTTCCAGCGCCCCAGCACCGGCTTCCTGCCGGTGCACATGCCGCGCAACACCCCCGCCGGCGTAGTCCTGGCGGTGCTGAGCACGGCCTGCGGCTTCGCCCTGATCTGGCACGTGTGGTGGCTGGCGGCGGTCTCGCTGCTGGGCATCGTCGGCTACGCGATCTATCACAGCTTCAATTACGACCGCGACTTCCACATCCCCGCCGAAGAGATCGCCGCGACCGAGCACGCGCGCAGCGAACAGTTGAAGGCCACCTATGTCTGAGTCCATCGCCCTGACCCGCGCGGACGGCTCGCCCGTGTTCCTGGACACGGCCGGCAGCCATCACCCGCAGAACGGCACGCTGTTCGGCTTCTGGCTGTACCTGCTCAGCGACCTGATGATCTTCGCCTGCCTGTTCGCCACCTACGGCGTGCTGGGGCGCAGCTACGCCGCCGGCCCGTCCGGCGCCGACCTGTTCGACCTGAAGCTGGTCGCGCTCAACACCGCCGTGCTGCTGCTGTCGTCGATCACGTATGGCTTTGCGATGATCGCGATGCAGAAGCGCAACAAGCGCGCGATGATCCGCTGGCTGCTGCTGACCGGCGCACTGGGCCTGGCCTTCCTGGGCATCGAGATCTACGAGTTCGCGCATCTGATCCACCTGGGTGCGGGTCCGCAGCGCAGCGCCTTCCTGTCGGCCTTCTTCGCCCTGGTCGGCACCCACGGTCTGCACGTGCTGTTCGGCGTGATCTGGCTGGCGGTGCTGTGCGTGCAGGTGCAGCGCCACGGCCTGACCCGCGCCAACAGCCGGCGCGTGGCCTGCCTCTCGATGTTCTGGCACTTCCTCGACGTCGTCTGGATCGGCGTCTTCACCTTCGTTTACCTGATGGGAGTGCTGCCATGAGCCAGCACGACGCGCACGATCTTCACGACGACCAACTCGAGGACGGTATCCCGCACGTCTCGGCGCGCGAGTACCTGACCGGTTTCCTGCTGTCGGTGGTGCTGACCGCGATTCCGTTCGGCCTGGTGATGGGCAACGTGGTTCCCAACGCCACCCTGATCGCGATCGTGCTGCTGGCGTTCGCGGCGGTGCAGGTGGTCGTGCACATGGTCTACTTCCTGCACATGAACACCCGCTCCGAGGGCGGTTGGAACGTGCTGGCGCTGATCTTCACCGTGGTGCTGGTGGTGATCGTGCTGACCGGTTCGCTGTGGGTGATGCATCACATGAATACCAACATGATGCCGAGCCTGCACGACATGCAGGACATGCTCAAGAACGCGCCGTGACCGTAACGCGGCCCGCGACCCAGGCAGCGCCCGGCCGCCGGCCGGTGCTGCTGGCCGTGTTCGCCGCCGCGCTGGCCGTGGCCTTCGTGGGCTTCCTGGCGCTGGGCGCTTGGCAAGTGCAGCGCATGGGCTGGAAGCACGCGCTGATCGCGCGCGTCGAAGCGCGCGTGCATGCCGCTCCCGCTGCGCCGCCCGCGCGCGCGGACTGGCCTTCGGTCGACGAGGAACGCGACGGCTACCGCCGCGTGCGCGTGTCCGGCCGATTCCTGCCCACGCTGGAGACGCGCACCCAGGCGGTGACCGCGCTGGGCCCCGGCAGCTGGGTGCTGACGCCGCTGCGCACCGACGGCGGCGACTACGTATGGGTGAACCGCGGCTTCGTGCCGTCACAGGCCACCACGTCCGCGGCGCCCACCGGCCCGGTCGAGATCGTGGGCCTGCTGCGCATCAGCGAGCCCAAGGGCGGCTTCCTGCGCAGCAACGACCCCGCGCACGCGCGCTGGTACTCGCGCGACGTCGCCGCGATCACGCGCGCGCGCAAGCTGCCCGCCAACGCGGTCGCGCCCTACTTCGTCGACGCCGAACGCGGCCCGCCCAGCCAGGCCTGGCCGCGCGGCGGCATGACCGTGGTGGCGTTCCGCGACCATCACCTGTCCTACGCGCTGACCTGGTTCGGCCTGGCCGCGCTGACCCTGGTGGCGGGCTACTTCCTGTTCGCATCGGAGCGCCGTTTGCGGCAAGATCGTGCGCAGCGAGGAGGCCCCCACGGTCATGCAAGCCCGATCCAGCGCCCATGAGGCCGCCGCGGACGCGCCCCGCATCGCCGGCATGAACGGCTCCCAGGACCGCACCGGGCTGCGCAACATGCAGCAGTTGATCCAGCTGCGCTGGATCGCGGTGGTCGGACAGGTCGTCACCATCTTCGTCGTCCATTACGGCATCGGCATCGCCCTGCCGCTGGCGGCGATGTGCGCGGTGCTGGCGGGACTGGTCGCGTTCAATCTCGGCAGCCAGCTGTGGTGGAAGCGCCGCGCGCAGGTCTCCAACCGCGCCATGCTGGTCGGCCTGCTGGTGGACGTGCTGTCGCTGAGCATCCAGCTCTACCTCAGCGGCGGCATCACCAACCCCTTCGTCTTCCTCTACCTGCTGCAGGTGGTGCTGGGCACGGTGCTGCTGCGCTCGCCGGCCAACTGGATCATCGCCGCCGCGGCCGGCCTGTGCTTCACCGCGCTGGCGGTGTCGCCGACGCCGCTGCGGATCGCGGTCGAACCCGGCCGCGGCCTGGCCGACCATTACGTGCAGGGCCTGCTGATCTGCTTCCTGTTGGTGGCGGCGTTGCTGGTGGTGTTCATCACCCGCATCGGCCGCATTCTGCGCGAGCGCGACGCGCGCCTGGCCGAGCTGCGCCAGCGCGCCGCCGAGGAAGAGCACATCGTGCGCATGGGCCTGCTCGCCTCCGGTGCCGCGCACGAGTTGGGCACGCCCTTGTCCACGCTGTCGGTGATCCTAGGCGACTGGCAGCACCTGCCCACCATCGCCTCGGAAACCGAACTGCACCACGACGTGGCCGAGATGCTGGCCCAGGTCGCGCGCTGCAAGTCCATCGTCACCCATATCCTGCTGTCGGCGGGCGAGACGCGCGGCGAATCGCCGGTCGAAACCACGCTGCACGAGTTGCTCGACGATCTGGCGGCGGAGTGGCGTGCGGCGCGCGCGCCGGAGTCGTTCCGCTACCAGCGCCATTGCGAGGACGACCCGCGTATCGTCTCCGACGACGGCCTGCGGCAGATGGTGTTCAACGTGCTCGACAACGCGCTGGAAGCCTCGCCATCGTGGCTGGCGCTGGACGCCGACTGCCGCGACGGTCAGCTGGTGATCGAAGTCAGCGATGCCGGCCCGGGCTTCTCCGCCGAGATCCTCGAACGCCTGGGCACGCCCTACAACAGCAGCAAGGGCCGCCCGGGCGGCGGCCTGGGCTTGTTCCTTTCGGTCAACGTCGCCCGCACACTGGGCGGCAGGCTCACCGCGCGCAACCGCCCGCAGGGCGGCGCGGTGGTCACCCTGACCCTGCCGCTGTCGGCCATAGCCATCGAGGAGCACGACGATGACGAATGAACATCGGCTGCTGATCGTCGAGGACGACACCACCTTCGCGCGCACATTGGTGCGCTCGTTCGAGCGCCGCGGCTACAGCGTGCGCCACCTGCCCGGCGAAGCCGGGTTGCCGGCGCTGCTGGAGGAGTTCGCACCCAGCCACGCCGTGGTCGATCTCAAGTTGGCCGCCAACGCGTCGGGCCTGTCCTGCGTCAAGCACCTGCACGCCTTCGACCCCGAGATGCTGATCGTGGTGCTGACCGGCTACGCCAGCATCGCCACCGCGGTGGAGGCGATCAAGCTGGGCGCGCGCCACTACCTGGCCAAGCCTTCGAATACCGACGACATCGAGGCCGCGTTCCAGCGCGCCACCGGCGACGCCGAGGTCGAGCTGACCGGCCGCACCACCTCGATCAAGACCCTGGAGTGGGAGCACATCCACGAAGTCCTGGCCGAAAGCGACTTCAACATCTCCGAGGCCGCGCGCCGGCTGGGCCTGCATCGGCGCACCCTGGCGCGCAAGCTGGAGAAGCGGCGCATCAAGTAAGCGCGGCCGGGCGCCCGCTTGACTGTCGAGGACGGCGCCACAAGGATGGCGGGCCTAAGGAGACAGTTCGATGTCAGACCCCGCGACGGACCCGCACCCTCTGATCCAGCGTTGGCGCCACGGCGACCCGGCCGCGCTGGAATCGCTGCTGCCGCTGATCTACGCCGACCTGCGCGCGATCGCCGCGCGCGAGTTGCGCGGGCACCGCGGCCACGACACCTTGCAGCCCACGGCGCTGGTCAACGACGTGTTCGTGCGCTTGCTGGGCCAGGAAAGCGTCGCCTTCGATAACGTCGCGCATCTGTTCAACGCGGCGGCGAAGATCATGCGCCAGATCCTCGTCGATCGCGCGCGCAAGGCGGCCAGCGAGAAACACGGCGGCGCCTGGCGACGCGACGATTTCACCGAGGCGCTGCAGCTGCCGATCCCTCAGGAAACCTATCTGCCGGACCTCGATGCCGCGCTGGTGGCATTGGAACAGCTCGATGCGCGCATGGCCAAAGTGGTGGAGCTGCGCTACTTCGTCGGCCTGAGCGTGCCCGAGGTCGCACGACTGCTCGAACTGGACGAACGCACCGTGTATCGCGACTGGGCCGCGGCGCGCGCCTGGCTGCGCGATCGCCTGGAAACCTGATGTCAGGGTAGCGGGCCGTAAGCCGTAACCCGCTTCAACCTCCCGCATTCCGACCGAACGGACCCGCGCGCCGATGAACGCTCTCGACTCCGCGGCGCTGCCCTTGCTGCGCCGGCTGATGGACGCCCCCGCCGACCAGCGCGAAGCATTGCTGGAAGCGGCGTGCGCGACCCAACCCGAACTCGCGCAGCGCGTTCGCGCGCTGCTATCGCGTCTGGACGAAGGCGACGCCGGCACCGACGAGATCGGCGGAACGGAAATCGGTCCCTACCGCCTGCTGCGGCGCATCGGCCAAGGCGGCATGGGCGAGGTTTTTCTCGCCGAGCGCGCCGACGGCGCCTGGCAGCGGCAGGTGGCCTTGAAGCGGATCTGGGGCGGATTCTCGCCGCTGACCGAGCGCTTCCTGCGCGAGCGCAAGGTATTGGCGCGCCTGCAGCATCCGCATATCGCGCAGTTGCTGGACGGCGGCCTCACCCACGGCGGCCATCCCTGGTTCGCGATGGAGTACGTTCCCGGCGACACCATCACCCAGTGGTGCGACCGCCTCAAGGCCACGCTGGAGCAACGCATCGCCCTGTTCCGTCAGGTCTGCGCAGCGGTGCAGTTCGCCCATGGCCACCTGGTCGTGCATCGCGACATCAAACCCGCCAACGTCCTCGTCGACCCGGCCGGTCAAGTGAAGCTGCTGGATTTCGGCATCGCCAAACTGCTGGACGAGGCCGACCCGACCCAGACCCAGACGCGCTCGATGACGCCCGCCTGGGCCGCGCCCGAGCAGCGCCGCGGCGAGGCGGTCACCACCGCCACGGACGTGTACCAGTTGGGCCTGTTGCTGCAGGCCTTGCTGATCGGCTCGCAGGCACGTCACACCGAGGCGCCATCGCGCCTGGGCCAGCGCTGGGCCAACCTGCTGCGCGACGAGCCCACTGCCGCGACCGACATCGCCGCTGCGCGCGCCCTGAGCCCCTCGCGCCTGGCCACGCGTCTGCATGGCGATCTGGAACGCATCGTCGCCCACGCCACCGCGGCGGACCCTCGCGAGCGCTACCCCAGCGCCGAAGCGCTGGCCGACGACTTGCAGCGCTGGGCGCAGCACCTGCCGATCCGCGCGCGCGGCCACGAACGCGGCTATCGCCTGCGCCGCCTGCTGCGCCGCCGCTGGCCCGTGTTCGCGGCCGTCGCGGCCGGCGTGGTCTTCGCCGTCTTCCACATTTACAGCCTGGATCGCCAGCTCGAACGCACCGAGCGCGAGCGCGAGAAGGCCCGCGCCGTGGCCGACTACTTCGTCAGTCTGTTCCGCAGCACCACGCCGAAAGCGGCGACCCGCGGCGAAGTCACCGCACGCGAACTGCTCGACGGCGGCATGAAGCAGTTGCAGGACCAGCAAGACCAGACCCACTCGCCGCAAGCCCTGGCCGCGTTGTTGCACGCCTCCGGCCAGGTCTATACCGATCTGGGCATGCCCACGCAGGCGCGCGACGCTTACGCGCGCGCCGTCGCCTCGCTGCGCGACCAGGACGATCCGCTGGCCCTGGCCGATGCCTTGCGCGGTCTGGCCACCGCGCACTACGGGCTGGGTCAGCCCAAGCCCTTCCTGCGGTACAGCGAACAGGCCGCGCAGGTGCTCGAGCGCGCCGGTGCGACACAGGACCCCTTGTATCCGCGCCTGCTCGGCAATATCGGCATCGGTCACTTCGCCCTGGGCGACAAGCCCCGCGGCTGGACCTATCTGGAGCGCAGCCTGGCATTGCTGGAAGTCGGCGGCGCGGCAACGCGCAAGGACCACGTGCGCGCACTGGTCAACAGCGGCGGCATCGCGCTCACCGACGGCGACGCGGCCAAGGCCTATCCTCTGTTGCTCAAGGCCGACACGCTGGTGCAGCAGCTGACGCCGCGCAATCCGGACGAAGAACTGCTGATCGGCCGCAACCTGGCGTTCGCCGCCTTGCAGACCCAACGCCTGGACGAAGCCCTGCGCCGCTACGACCGCATGGTCGCGCGTTCGCTGGAATTCCACGGCGAAGAGCACCCGGCGTCGGTCTCCGCACTGCTGGGTCGTGGCGAAACGCGCCTGGCGCGCGGCGAATGGGCGCTGGCCGAACACGACCTGGACCGCGCGCGCCGCCTGTCGGCAAAGCGCAACGCCGAAGGTCACGGCCAGTTGCTCGACATCGACGGCCTGCGCGCCGTCGCCTGGCTGCAGCGCGGCAAGCTCGCGCAAGCCATCGCGGCGCTGCAGGCCAACGCCGCCCAGCGCGCCGACGAAGCCATCGTCGAATCGCAACCGCGCTTCGAACAAGTCGCGCTGGAGCGTGCGCGCTGCGGCAGCGCGGACCGCCGCCTGGAACTCGCCGCCGCGCTGCGCCAACTGGAGGCGATGCCCAACCGCACCGCCTGGCACGGCCCCCTGAGCCGGCGCTGGGTCGCCGAATGCCAGGCGCGAGTGCAGAACCCGCGCTGAGCACCAGGCGCCATCCGGTCATGGGGCGATCGAAGGTCGAAAACACCCGCTTCTAGATTTCTTCCAAGTCGATGTCAGGGTTCGGCCCGCCCGCTCGTACAGGGATAGGCACGGCCGCCATCGGACGTGCCCGCGTCCCACATCACTCAAGGAAGGAAACGAACTCATGAATGCCATCCACACCGTCACCGCGCTGGCCGCCACGCTGTGCGCGATGCTTGCGCCCCTGACCGGCGACGCTGCCGCATTGCCGGCCAATCCGGCATCGGCCGCCATACGCCAGGCCATGCAGCGGGATCTGGGCCTCAAGCCCACGCAGGTGTCGACCTACCTGGCCACCGAACACCGCGCGTTGCGCGCGCAGGCCGAAGCCAAGGCCGCGCTCGGCGCACATTACGCCGGCGCCTGGCTGGAACGCGATGCCGCGGGCGACTTCCGCCTGATCGTGGGCACCACCGATAGCAAGTCGGCCAGCCGCATGCCGAAGATCGGCGACGAACTGCGCCTGCAGCGCCACAGCCTGGCCGCGCTGGACGCGGCGCAAACGCAATTGAACCAGGCCCATCGCCAGCCGACCGCGGGCGCGATGCGCAACGACGGCCCGCGCGTGCAGTCCTGGGGCGTGGACCTGCCCAACAACCGCATCGAGCTCACCATCGACCCCGGCGCCGAAGAGGCCGCGATCGACCTGATCGCGCGCAGCGGCATCGACGCCAAGATGGTGCGCATCGTCACCTCCGCCAAGCGTCCCCGGCCGCAGCACGACCTGCGCGGCGGCGATATTTACCTTACGCCCGGCAGCGGCTGCTCGATGGGTTTCTCGGCCTTCCGCGGCAACACGCCCGGCTTCGTGACGGCGGGCCATTGCGCCCCGGCCAACACCCCCGTGCGCGGCCCCAACGACTCCCCCATCGGCCATTTCGCGTTCTCCACGTTCCCCGTCGCCGACCACGCCTGGGTGCAGAACACGCAGCCCAACCTGTGGCACATCCTGCCCTGGGTCAACAACTATGTCGGCGGCGATATCGACGTGCTCGGCGGCTTCGAAGCGCCGGTGGGCGCGGTGATATGCCGCTCGGGCGACTACACCGGCTACCGCTGCGGCACCGTGCAGGCCAAGAACTGGACGGTCGATTACGGTCCGGGGTACGGCAAGGTCAAGAACCTGACCAAATCCAATGCCTGCTCCGGCTACGGCGACTCGGGCGGCGCGGTGATCACGCCCAGCGCCGAGGCTCAGGGCGTGCATTCCGGCGGCGACCTCTTCGACGGCCGCAACGACAACTGCGGCGATCCGGCGCCGGTGAGCTACTTCCAACCGCTGCAGCCCATCCTCAACGCCTACGACCTGGTGCTACGCACCGTGCCCAACTGCGGCCGCCTCAACCCGCGCGACTGGCGCGAGACCAACGGCACCCTCACCTCCTGCGACCGGCGATTCACGCTGGCGATCCAGGGCGACGGCAACCTGGTGCTATACAAGCAGAACGTCGGCGCGATCTGGGCCAACCACGTCTACGGCAGCGGCCACACCCTGCACATGCAGACCGACGGCAACCTGACCGTGCGCGACAGCGCCAACCAGGTGCGCTGGGCCAGCAACACCGGCGGCAATCGCGGCGCGGTGCTGATGGTGCAGAACGACGGCAATGTGGTGGTGTACGACTACCAGCGTAAGCCGTTGTGGAGCACCGGCACCGCCGGTCGCTGATAGCGATGCGGGCGGCGCCGGAGGGCGCCGCCCGCACTGAACGGAAATCGAACCATCTAATGCCGGAATCGGTAGGCGGCACTACTTCGTGAATCAGCTCGAACGTCCCGCTATGTAAGCCACACTGCGCTCATACGAAGCATCCGCATCGACTCGCGTGATATCGGAAAGGCGCAACCATAGCTTGCTGCGATCCCGACTGGAATAGGTTCCGAAGGTGTCTAGGATCAACGACTCCGCATCCAGCTCTGCGATCTTTCCAATGAAGGTTTCCGCCCCATTCATCCGTTCAGCAAGGACATTCACGTAGCCGAACGTCGAGCACACCGATTCCAACACCGACTGCAACGAATCGATGGCGAGCGCAGGCGCGGTGGGCTTGGAACCGGCCGCGTCTACAAGCATGGAAATGGCCTGACGTTCGTTGCCTTCCCAGCGGATCCGGGTGATGTCGCTACGGAAGCAGACCACAATGCCATTGGCTAGTCCGGCCTCGGTGAAAAGGCTGAGGTAGACGAGATCCTCGGAGTAGTCGGTAATGACACCGGTCAGCGACTCGCCGCTTAGATCGTCTCGATACAGATCCACCAAGGCTTGGCTCTTCTTCAGCTGCTGCAGCATCTTCTGCATCGCGCGCATGGGGTATTCCGAAAGGATTTGGCTCCTATTCTTGTATCGATGACCGGGGTTTTCAGGTTTCGATGACAGATCACTGCGACTTGGAAGATCGAACGGAATGCAACGAGGTCTCGCTATAACGAGGGCGGCAGGGCCATACCGCATCGTTCGCACCTTGGAACGGTTCGTGCGACCGCCATGGCTGGCACCGTCGCATGGCTAGGCTTAAGGTCTGTAACAGCGGAATCGATGCCGCAAGTCCCAGGAACGCCATGACCGTCGCGACTGTCCACGCCACCACCCAACCCACACCCTATGTGGTCACCTTCCTCGACCACCGCGGCCACACCTGGCAGGCCGACGAGCCGGCCGACCTCGGCGGCGGCGACACCGCGCCCACGCCCGACCACCTGCTGCTGTCCAGCCTGGGCGCCTGCACCGCCATCACCGTACGCATGTATGCCGTGCGTAAGCAGTGGCCGCTGGCCGGCGTCGAAGTCGCGCTGCGCTTCAACCCGGACGGCAAGCCCGCCGCCGGCACCGATATCGAGCGCAAGATCACTCTGCTGGGCGAACTGACGGACGAACAACGCGAGCGGCTGCTGCAGATCGCCAACGCGTGCCCGATTCATAAGGTGCTGACGGGTGAGGTGCGGATCGCGACGGCATTGCAGGACTGAGCTCGCACCGAGCGGCCGAGTGTATGCAGTGGTGCGCGATGGCCCGTTGGCTGACCGGTTGCAGCGGCGCGTCCAATCCTTTCGGTGCTCATAGGTGCGGCCCGTGTAGCGATCAACCCCGCACAAGAAGGCCCGACGCACGCAGTGGAACGTTCCCGCTTGGCCGGGTGGAATCAGCGATGCGGGTGCTTGGGTCACGGACCCAGCATCGCGCCAGTGCCATTGGCGCACAGCCAGGGATTTCTGATGCTGGGCGCAAGAGAGCTACGGAACTGCGGCGTCCTAGTCATCTCCGAACTGTGGGTGTCCCAGTTCCCGCGATTTCGTATCCGCAATTCCGATTCTTATATTGCCCTAAATTAAAACCGAATCTTAGCGCTTGACTTTGGATATCTGGTCATCCCAGTAACCTATCGAACGGGGCATCGTCAAATCGACATCACCTGACTTCTCAAACGAAAGTACACCCACAAGCTTTCCCGCCATCACCTTTGCACGCAGCTTGCACCCAGCACCAGAACGTAATACGAAACTGGCGGAGAGCACGCCATCCTTATCAACCGCCGCATCTGAAACAACGACATCCGTAACCTCTCCCTCGGCGAGTTGAAGTATTGCCTTGTAGCCATTGACCACGGGAATGATCTGTATTTCGTATCCGGACAGGTCGCCGCTCTCACTGTTGTACTTAATAGAGGAATATGTTCCAGCAATGCCCCCCTTGGCCATAACCATTAGCGGCAAAGCAAACAAAGCTGAAACCACGCAAAGAAAACTAATTTTGCGAGCATGTGCAATCATCAGCCGTTCCCTCTTGATATCTACGTTGCGCGTCAGGAATCCGTATAGCGCGATCGCCTGGGTCGCGATAAAAATGAACATTGTCCGGGTTATTGAAGTATCCGCCCCATGCAAGACCAACAGCATACGCATTGGCGAGCACAATCTTACGCTCAGCCGCATTAAGCTGTGAATTCCAGTGGACGTCCATCGCGAAACCCGCCTCATGCAGGCTATTCCCGGCCGGCGCGGGTGTGGTTGCATTCCTGTTATTTAAACGAGCCTGCGCCTCTGTCGGCCTGAATCCCGACGAGAATGGCGTGTCGATCCCGTAGAGTTGGTTCAAGGCATGCCATTCAGAGACATAGGGCGAAAACTCGGTATCTAGGTAGCCATCATAGTCGCCGAGTGTGAAGCGGCATAACTCAAGTCCGAATGGATCATATGCCTGCAAGGGAGCTCCAGAAACGTAAGCGTAAGAGCTGATGCCACCCTTCAGCCCGATCGGATCGCTCTGCACATACCGCCCACTAGCGGCATCGTAATCCCGGAAATAGTTGTAATTCAGTCCGCTAGCCGCGTCATACCGCTGCCCCGGGAACCGCATGTCCAGCACGAACGCCGTGCTGTCCAGGTCCGGGTCCTGGTTCGGCGGGCTGTTGCCGAAGGCTTCGTTCTGTAGGGCCCAGGTCCAGATCGCGACGTCGCGGGTGCGGTCGATGACCGCGCGCGGGGTGCCCAGGTGGTCGGGTTCGATGTAGTGGAGTTTCTGGTTGGCACCGCTTCCGGCCAGCAGGCCGACCGGCAGGTCGTCCAGCCAGATCGCTTGCTGTAGGACAACGCCGTAGGTGTCGTAGTCGCCCAGCCAACGGCCGGATTCGTCGTAGACGGTGTAGGTGTTCACTGCCGGAGTGCCGCCGCTGCCGTCGGGATTGCTGGCGACGGCTGGGATGGTCGATAGCACGCGCTCGCCCAGTGCGTTGTACGAATAGCTGCGCACGATCGTGCCGCTCTGCTGCACGCTGCGCAGGCGGTCGTCTTCGCCGTAGTTGAACTGCTGGGTCGCCCCGCCGATGGCGATGGTGTTGCCGACGCCGTCGTGCGTGTGCGCCACACCATGCTGCAGGTGGGTGTGTTTGCCGGTGGCGTCGTCGAAACAGGGGTCAGAGTGGGCTTTCTAGAAAGTCCACTCTGACCCCTGTTTCCGGCGACCCGCTGGGCAACCGACATCTCCCTTGCTTAGACCGTCGAAGACGCCAGCTGACGACTACCTATGAAACCCTGGGCGGTTCAAGGCTGGTTGGCAGAGATATGGCAGGCCACCACATTGTTGGCAAGGCGAATGGCCTCAGCTTGCGCGGCAGCGTCCTTTTGGTCATAACCAATGCTCACCAGGTTGTTCCCTCCGCCCTCAAAGTCGGAGACAACTATCGTCCTCTCCCCTTCCAAGGCTGCGGTTCGAATGCGCCGAGGTGGCGAGGTAGTGGGGACATCCTCGAGGATGGTTCCCGGCCACATATCGAATTTACCGACTTGGATGCTCAATTTTATATTTCCAGGCATAGTTACTTCGCCACTCGTTGGCTGATGAGGGCTTAGCATCCCGTTACGAAGCTCAGCTCGCCAGAGACCTTTGTAACGCACACAGACACCAAAGTAAGAACTTAATGGGAAAAGCTCCCCATTAACTGAAAGCAGGTCTGAATTGCTAAGCTTAGCCTGAGGTGGAATTTCCGCCTTGGACGGTTCCCCTTTCGAAGACGAGCCGCACCCAACAAGAAAAAAAACGACTAGAAAAGCATTCAGTAAAGTTACCATTCGCATCCGCAGCTCCCCCATTTGCCATGGTCTACTTTTAGACCTTGAAGAAGTAATTCGACATCTAACTGCGACACCACAAAGGCCGGACCAGCGCCGTCCCTTCTAGCCATTACGGTGTTTCGACCCGGTCGCCCCTCAACATTTCCGGGAAACCCAAGGAGATCGTGGCCCACCTCATGAGCGTAGACAGACCAATCGAAGGTTGTCCAAGACCGGCCGTCACCAGGATTTGGCACGTGCCAACTGTTCATGGTTATAGCGTCTCCAGGCCCAGGTACATAGTGATTTATGCGAACTCGTACGGCGTTAGGGTCCCCCCTGCCGTCTGTAATTCTTAGTCTTACGTGGTACTCCCCGACTACGCCAGTCCAGTCCTTCTGCGCCTCTCGGAACGGACGAGCTGCTGCCTCAGGAGTTACGCCTGGGCCAATTTCAAAGTTGATTGGCTGGGAGATTGCGATCTTGTTCCCATCTCTGCACACGCGCGCTCTTAAGCCAAGAAAATCAGAGCTGCTTAGGGGGGTTGCACTAGCATAACCATAAGTACTGATTCCGCCCGCCAGTCCAATCGGATCAGACTGCACATACTGCCCACTCCCGGGATCGTAATCCCGGAAGTAGTTGTAATTCAGCCCACTAGCCGCGTCATACCGCTGCCCCGGGAACCGCATGTCCAGCACGAACGCCGCGCTGTCTAGGTCCGGGTCTTGATTCGGCGGGCTGTTGCCAAACGCCTCGCCCTTCAGTTCCCAGGTCCAGATCGCCACGTCGCGGGTGCGGTCGATGACGGCGCGCGGAGTGCCCAGGTGGTCGGGTTCGATGTAGTGGAGTTTCTGGTTGGCGCCGGCGCCGGCCAGCAGGCCGACCGGCAGGTCGTCCAGCCAGATCGCTTGCTGTAGGACAACGCCGTTGGTGTCGTAGTCGCCCAGCCAACGGCCGGATTCGTCGTAGACGGTGTAGGTGTTCACTGCCGGAGTGCCGCCGCTGCCGTCGGGATTGCTGGCGACGGCTGGGATGGTCGATAGCACGCGCTCGCCCAGTGCGTTGTACGAATAGCTGCGCACGATCGTGCCGCTCTGCTGCACGCTGCGCAGGCGGTCGTCTTCGCCGTAGTTGAACTGTTTGGCCGTGCCGCCGATGGCCGTGGTGTTGCCCACGCCGTCGTAAGTACGAGCCACACCATCCACCGAGCTGAGCCGATGGCTGTTACTGGCGTATGCGAACGGCTTGGTATAGCCGCCGTGTAACAGACTGGTTCGGTTGCCGGTTGCGTCGTAGGTGTAGGTCTCGATCGGGGTACTACTGACACCGTCGCGCAGGATGGTCAGGCGGCCCAGGTTGTCGTAGTCGTAGCGGGCCAGGAACGCGCTCTGCAGGCCGTCCTTGAGTTCGGTCAGCTGGCCGGCGGCATCGTAACCGTAGTGCAGCGACAGGCCACCGCTGGCGTTGTCCTGAATCGTGGCGGGCCGGTAGTCCAGATCGTGCTGGCGCGCCAGGGTGCGGCCGTTGCCGTAGACCCAACCCACGGCCGGGCCGAACGGGGCATAGCCGGCTTGGTTGAGCAGCACCATGCGGCTGCCGCCATTCGGGGTCACGCCGACTTCGGTGATGCGGCCCTGGGCATTGCGCACGTAGTCGACCACCGCGCCGTCGGGGTAGTTGATCGACTTCACGTCGCCGGCGGCGGTGTAGGTGTAGTTCACCACAAAGAACCGACCACCGACGATCTGCATCTTGGTTTCGACCTGGCCGAAACGGTCGTAGCAGTAGCGCATCGTGGCGCCGAAGTTCTTGTTGGTGCCGGTCATGCGACCGAACGCGAACGCGGGATCGTCCCCGCAACCGGTGTTGAAGGTGTCGTACTGGTAGACGATGTCGTTGCCGCCGCTGGTGGCCAGCATCGACACCGAAGTCAGGCGATTGAGGGCGTCGTAAGCGTAGGTATGCGCCTGCGCGTCGTTGGCGTCCAGGCGGCTGCCGAGGTTGCCCGCGCTGTCGTAGGTGTACGCGGTGGTGCCGGTGTCCGGGCTGACCAGTTGGGTCACGTCGCCGAAGCCGTTGTAGGTGTAGCCGGTGTTCAAGCCCTTGGGATCGGTGACCTGGGTGACCTGATCCAGCGCGTCGTATTGATACGTGGTTTCGGCGGCGATGCCGCCCGGGTCCTGCACCGTGCGCGAGATCCGGTTGAGCGGGTCGTAATCATGATCGACCACGCGGCTGAGCGGGTCGGTGACCAGGTTGGGGTTGCCGTCCGCATCGTAGGTGGTGCCGGTGATGTGGTTGCCGGCGTCCTTGTGCTGGGTCTGCTCGCCCAGGCTGTTGTAGAGACGCGACAGCTGCCGGCGCAGCACCGCGCCGCTGTCCTTGGTCTCTTCCTTGATGCGGTTGCCGGCCTCGTCCAAGGTGTAGTGGATGGTATTGCCGGCGTTGTCGGTCACGTCGGTCAGGCGCTGCGCGGCGTTGTAGGTGAACTGGACGTAGCTGCCGTCGGGCTGGGTCAGGCGCTGGACCAGGCCGGTGGCCTCGTAGATCGCACGCGTGATGCGGTCGTCGGCTTCGCTGGCGGCATTGGGGCCGCGCACCTTGGTGGCGATCAACCAGCCGCGCGGGTGGTACTCGTAATCGGTGACCACGCCGTTGATGTCCTGCAGCGACAGCACGCGGCCTTGGGCGTCGTACTGCAGCACCTCGATGACCTGCCCAAGGGCATTGGTCGTCTTCCACAAGTCGCCCTTGCGGTGCGGGCAGGTGGCCGGTGCCGATGCGCAGCTGGTGTCATCGCTGGGGTAGTAGGCGTAGGCGGTGACGTCGTTGAGGTCGGTGCGCGGGCCATCCACCGATTTCAGCAGGCCCAGCAGCGGGCAGGTGCTGTTGCTGGCGGCCACGTCGGCGGCCTCGCAGTAGGCGTAGGCCGTGGTGCGGGTGGCGTTGGTGGCGGTGTCGCGCACGGTGATCGCGGTCGCCTGCTGGCGCGCGTTGCGGGTGATGCGGGTTTCGCGGGTGCCGGTCAGGGTCATCAGCACGCGGTTGGTCGCCAGCTCCGTGCGCTGCTCGGTGGTGCGCGCCTGCGCGGTGCCTTGGGCCTCGGTGACCGTATGCGCGCTGACCAGCAGGCCGGAGACGGCGTCGGTGAGCTCAGCGTACTGGTGCTTGGCGACCGTGCCGTTGCGGTCGGTGACGGTGTCGATGCGGCGGCGGAAGTCGGTGGTTTCGGGGTAGTAGGTGTAGCTGAGCGTGCCGACGCCGTTGTTGACGGAGGCGACTTTGCGCGGCGCGCCGCTGGGCGGCGTGGCGGTGAGGGCGTAGACGTTCTCGCGGTCGATCGCGTTGGTGGCCTTGACCGTGCCGTTGGCGTTGTAGTCGATCAGCAGGCCGCCCCCCGCGTCTTGCAGCTCGCTGAATTCCACGCGGCTCTTGGCGTCGTAGGTGTAGCTGCTCAAGCGGCGGCCGTCCTCGGCGGTGACGCCAGTCAGCAACATGGGCGCATTGGATTGGCTGTAGTGGTAGCCCAGCTGCGCGCCCCCGGGATACGTCGCCCTTTGCACTTGCCCCAGCGAGGTGTAGCCGTAGCTGGCCAGCACCGTGCCGCCGGAACTGATCGACGCCACCGGCGCGGCGCCCTTGCCCGAGGCATAGGCGAATTCCAGCGCGCGCCCGCTGCTGTGCGCGATGGTCGCCAGGCGCTTGAGCGTGTCATAGCTGTAACTCAGGAACGTGCCGTCGTCGTAGCGCTGCTCCAGCAAACGGCCTTCGGCATCGAAGGTCAGCACGCGGTCGGCGCGGTAGAGTTTCCATTGCGCACCGGAGGCGAGCAGGCGGTCGCCGCTGCCGTCGGTCGCCTCATAGGCGGCGCCGACGGGCTTGTAGGCGACGTGCGCGCCGTTGCCCTCGATCAACCCATAATGCAGCGTCGAATTGCCGCTGGCCGGGTCGATGCCGATGGCCAAGCGGATATTGTGCGAATGCGTCCAACCGCCGCCGAAGCCGCTGGCGGCCGCCGAACCGCCCGAGTGGTAGCTGCGCTGAAAGCTCACCCAACCCAGGTCGAAATCGCGCGTGGCCTCGGTCTTGGCGCCGCTGGTGGTCTGGCAGCCTTCCTCCGACGGGCACACGCGCGGCGGGTCGCTGGCATAGACCATCTCCGAGCCCGGCACGCCGGCGCAGGCCTGCTTGGCGGCGCTCCAGGCATGCACGGTGATGTTGGGGCATTGAATGGAGCGGTTGCGCAGGATCGAGCCGTTCTCGTTCGTGCTGGTGCAATTGCCGGGCGAGCCAACCGCGTAGCTGGCGGTGTAGCTGGTGTTCTCGTTCAGGCTCTGCCCGTTGTCCCAACTGCTGTCCACCTGCCAGTTCGGCGACACGGTCACCACCGTGGACGCAGGACACCCCTGCCCCGTGCTGTCCGCGTCCAGGCGCTGCTTGATCTGGTCCACGACCATCTGCAGCGTCGCGTTCGGCTGCGGCGGGTCGAGCAGGCTGTGATGGCTCCACTCGCCCACCACCGGCGGCACCCGTTCGAACTCGTACTGGTAGATCGTGCGGTCGCTCAGCACGGTCTGCTTGGTCACTTCGAAACTAAAGGGGCCGTAGGGCAGCGAGGCGGCATGCAGGCTCTCCAAGTCCTGTTGCACGGCGCGCTCGTTGGTATGCGGCCCGTTGAACGCCCACGGACTGACCCACAGCTGCCCGACCTCCTGCGCGGCGGCGGCGCCGCTCAGCCCGCACAACGACGCTAGCGCGACCGCGGCCCAGCGCATGCGCGCAGCCATGGTGCGGCGGTGGCCCATTCCTACGAAACCCATACCATCCCCTTTCCGTTGGTGGTGCTGCGGGAAATGCGGTGAACCGGTTCGGCGCATCGACGGCGGCGAAGGCGCCGCGCGCGGTCGATGGTGGTGCAGTAAAGGGCGATCAGCGCGGGCTGCGCGAGCGCGGCAGCCAGCAGCCTGCGGGCGAATTCGGACAGCGCCGCGACAAACGCGCGACGCGGGCGCACTGTGCGCCTAGCCGTTGCGACAAGGCCTGCGGCGTAGGCCGGGCCGTTCCACACTCCGTATGCATCACTGCCTAGCTCCCCTGTGGGCTGCAGCGGTTCCTGCGTGTCGCTGCGCGGGACGGGCCCGGGTGCGACGCGAAGCCAGCTTCTCCAGTGCCGATAGCGGCGTCAAGTGCCGCCACCCGCCTCGCAACTTTAGGTTTCGAACCGCTTTAAGTGTGCCGACGGATCGCAAGCCCGGGCGCAAGGTCGCGCACCTGCCTAGCGCCCGCCATGCGCCTTCAGCCACGCATCGACCCGAGTCCATCGGTTGTAGTCGACGTACCTTTGAAAGTCGCTCAGCTTCGACGGGTCCGTGCCTGCCTGTAACAACGTCAGCGCGACCTCCTCGTCCTGCGCACCACCCAATGCCGGCAAGCCGAACCGGCCGGGCGCCGACGGGTCCACGCCCTGATCCAACAGGTAACGCACCAGTTCCACATCGCCGGCCCGGGTCGCGTTGTGCAGCAGCGTGTCGCCGCTGGCCCCATGGGCCTTGAGATCGCAACCGCGCTCCGCCAACCATCGCGCGATACCCACTCCGTCTATCGACTGCTTCGGATAGGCGTACTGCTGATGCAATTGCAGAGACACCGGCACCCGCTTAGAAACCGGCTTTTCGCTATCGGCGGAAGTGTCGAGAAAGCTCAACGAGGGATACGGCCTGCCGCCCGCCGCATCCCACACACGCTGCACGGCCGCCAAGCGGCCGCCGGCAACGGCGGCGGCGAAGGCTTCGTCCAACTTGCCCGGGTCGGTGCGCCCTTGCGTTTGCAGCGCGCCGTCGGCGATCAGCGCCGTCGCCAGCGCCACGTGGCCGCGCTTCAGGGCCGTCATCACGATCGGCTCGGCCGGGCCGGCACCCCATACCGTCTCTTGGGGCGTACGGCGGGCCGGATCGGTGGGCGTACCCAGCGCGATCAGTTCCAGCAGGGCCGCTTCCTTTTGGTCGCCATCGCTCGCCACGGCGCGCGCCAGCAGATCGGCGCCGGCCGTGGAGGCGAAGTCGAAGCCTTCCGACTTCAACCGCTGCACGGCCTCGGGCGTCAACTGCAGCCACATCTGCGAGCGCGCTGCCTCGTCGACTTCGCGCTCGAACGCCGACACCGCACGCGGCATCCCCGCGCGCTCACCGACGTAGTCCTCGATGACGTGGGTCTGATCGCCCAAGGTCAGGCTCAGCACATAGGTCGGGTTGTCGGTGATGCGCGCGCGATAGCCCGTGCGCAGCGACCACAGATCCTTGGCGCGCAGGCTGTCGACCAGCGCCGCCACCCGCTCGGGCGGCACCCGATAGGCATGCCGGCCCTCCACATCGACGAAGGCACTGCCCTCGTAAACGGCTTGCCCGTCGCCGCGCAGCTCGACGCGGTAGCTGGGGCAGTCGCCGAAGCAGGGGCCACGCGTCAAGACGATACGCACTTGGTCCAACGGCACCACCGGCAGCGGGCGTCGCTGCTGCGGCCGCTCCTCTTCGGCGACATCCTCGGTCAACACCGCATCGACCGCCTGCCCGTCGCGCTGGAACGGCCGATAGCGCAGGCTTTGCAACAGCGCCCGTCGCGGCGCACTCAACGTCTGCGTCCTGCCGAACTCGTCCTGATCGCCGTAGCAAACGACGCGGCCGCCCGCATCCACCCGCACCGTCAGCTCGAAACCCCACCAGCCGCGGGGCATCGCCGTGCCATAGGGATAACGGATCGCCGGCGCATCGGATAGGCGGTGCGCGGCGACCTCCTCCGCACTGGGCGAGTACCCCATGCGCTGCGCCACCTTGCACGCCGGAATGACCGACGCCGTCGCCACGCGGGCAGACGGCGCCTGCGCCGTCGTATGCGACACCGCCAAAGCGACCACGGCCGCAAGCACCCACGCTTTCATTGCACCCCCATGAGATTCGAACCCTTGCCGCGCCTAGCCACCGCCCATCAACGCGGGCATACCACGTCCCGGAGCGAAGCCTACCCGACCGCCAGGCCTTAACCGCCCCAAAGAACGCGGCCCCTGTATGCGACAACGCCCGAGCACCGCCGGAGGGGTTAGCGGGCCTACTCAAGCTGGCGTCCCAATGAAACCACCTAGTCGTCCGATGAAGCCGGCTGGCACGGGACGCAGCTCGCATGTGCCAGAAAACACCATTGGTAAATAAAAAATACATTCCGGAAGGCGGCCAGTGCTTTCCGGAATGAGGTCTCATCCTTCCCGATAGCGCCCGATAGCTTCCGGAAGGACTCGCGCGCTTTCGCCATAGCGATCCCGCCCTTCGCGAATCGGTCGGAGGGCTTCGGGAAAGACTCATCGGCTTTCCGGAATGCGGCGAAGGCCTTCGTTTAGCCCACGGCGCTTTACGCGAATCCCCGCGCGGCCTTCCGGAAGGCCGTCGATGGCTTCGCTAAGACCGGAAAGACCTACGCGAAGCCGGCAGCGGCTTTCGCGAACTGAGCGAGCCCTTCGGCTAAGGCCACGAAGGCTAAGCGCTGGCTCAGCGCGCCTTCCCCACCCGGCCCCGCTTGCGTCCGTCCCCCTCGTCGTCCGTGCCGTAGCCCAGCTTGGCCTTCATGTCGCGCAGGGCCTGCCGCCGGTCCGGCTCGGCCAGCAAACCGAAAGCCAGGATCGCCTCGGCCAACAAGTCGTTGTCGGCGTAGAAGTAGGCGACGGAGACGCCGAGGCTGCGCGCGTGCTGCCGCACCAACACCTCAGCTTCGTAGAGCGCGGCATCGGCCTGCCTGACGTTGGCCGGATGGGATTTGTAAGCGGTGGCTCGGGGCATCGCCGACTCCTTTCGGGGTTAGATCGGATCGAGCCTAAACCATGAAGTCGAATAACCCATTTTGGGGTAGATCAAGTACGCCCCGCCGAAAATTCAAGCCTGACACAAATTGAAGGGCCCTTGGCATCAATACTCATCCTCAGGCCCGTCACTCATCCAATCGGGCTCAATCTCTCCCATGCGAATGCACTGAGTCGTGGGAACAAGCTCTACACTTTGCACCTCAGCCACCCCACTGCTTCTATCAATATCGAAAACGAGGATCGCCTCCACATCAATTTCTTCAGATATTTTGAATTGACCACCACCCATAGAGATGTATTCCCTATCGATGCCATCCCACTTTTCGAATGACGCGCTTATCTCAACGTCGGCAGACACTGTCAAGTACAGTTGCGCGGTGATTTCTCTTTCGGAAGAATCGATAACACTAAAATACTTCTTTCCTCGAAAATCCCTAACCTCCACAAGACTCAAAGAGACGTCATCTATATCAATATCATAATGAAATTGTGAATCTGCCTCGATATCAAAATCTACAACAGAAGCATTCTTGTCCAACTCCACCTGAATTAGCGATAAAACACCCTGAAAATCTTTGCCCTGCATCTTTTCGTTCAAAATATAGCTATCTGACTCAACTTGAAAGCATGACAATGCTTGCGCCAAGTCATCAACCCGAATCAACCATTTGGACCGATCACAGTAAGCCCTCCAATCGCCATCAGCGCTCACTACAATTATCTTTTTTTCACACCTTCTGCCCCACTCCTCAAGAGATGTTAGTGCAAACGCATCTGGAAATTCATTCTTCTTATCGCTCGAACTCCCAAACGGCGGGTGAGCTGAAAAGTAACGACTAATTATCTCTGCGACATCGCAAAAGCCATCTGATTTAACGACGACAGCTTCTGTGACCTCAAGAAATAGCGCCATACGACTCTCGACCGCTTCTTGAGGAGACTGCTTTTTCAGCAACCCTTCGATTGACTGGTCTTGAGCCGCTCGATCTACGTTCCAAGCGTTAGACAATTCTTTCATTGCCCTCTTCAGCTTAGCCAAGCTGTTGGTCGCATCATCAAGCAGGTTCTTCCTTACCTCTCCTACGACAATATCGCTAAGAATGAGGTTCGTAGTTGCTCCACTGAACTGGCGAAGCCTTTTCAGAACACCATGCTCGAAGCCCCAATTGCTGCCTCTGAAATAGCTTGTATCGATAGACACCCCTGCAATCTCACCACTCTCTACACGACGCCGCAGATCGCTCATTGAACCTTCAACAAGTTGTTGGCTACCTTTCACCACACTCCTCCCCAGTGAATCGTCCAATATCTCGCTGAACTGACAGCCCGCATGAACCGTCTAGAATCCAGTTCGCACACATACTTGATTGACATTGCGAAGCCTCACTCCTGGCCTTCGGCCCTGCGGCTAGCACTGGAATCAACTCGCCCCACATTTTCCGCTTGGTTTAAGAGCGAAAACTCCAGACGCGCCTCGGCCTACGATGCAGCCGCTGAATATATCGCAGAAGCTCTATTGCCATATGCTTTGCACGGCTGGCACCTAACTCGGCTTCTCGAATGGGAGGCAGAAGATATAAGACTGAATGGACTCAGAGTGTCTACACCTGACCTTTTGCATCATCGTGTTGAGAATGCCGTTACTAAGGGCCTTCTAAGTCGCGCCCATGCCAATGAGTTGCTGGCCACTCACCAAGCCGGCAGGCCAAATCGTACTGGGATGATATGGCTTGGATTCTACGAACCGCTCCCCGACGAACACGCTTCTGGAGCCCTACTTAGACATTGGGGTGGCGAAGCATTGTATTGGGCTCACACACATAGCCCGAAAACTAGCTCAGTTCTTCGTAGCATTGGGCGGCCTGCATTGGTTGAAGCTGAGGTACCAGTGGCATTCCTGCCATCACCAGCCAAGCTTGTGGACTTCATAGCACGATCCGATTTGATATCTGCCGGACTACTAGAAGATTGTGATAACAATTTTGAACACTACTCAACACAGAACTTGCCCCCCAATCTCATCAAGAAAATGCTATTTCATCCAGAACAAGAGTTCGTCAATCGTGTTGGGTGTGAGAGTTGGGCCGAGCCACTTTCATAGAAGCGCTAAAAGATCGTTCTATATAGATGCAGCATGTTCCTGCTGAATGACTAACGGCCTAGCACTTCAACGTGCGGATCGGTGCGCAGCCCGGCCAGTAAATAGAGTCAGGTTATTCCTCTGTTCGTGTTGACCATCACCCTAGAAGCGCCACGACTATCAGCTCCAACTTCGAAGTCCCGCGTTACTTGATGGGCCCATGACTAGGCGCCGCAGTCGGCTGCCGCGGAAACTGCTTGGCGGGGGACTTTCGCTCATCAGTCGCTGCCGCCCTGCGTCTGACCAGCAACATAGTTAGCGCTTGCCTTGAAGCACCCAGCTACATACTAGGCCCATGCCCAGGCGCCTGAGCTTTCCGCTGCTCCTTGATATCCCCTCCCATCCCCACCATGGTCAGCTCCGACCCCAGATTGGTGCCGACCGTCTGCGCGGTCATCACGATCTGTTTGGCCGGGCAGTTGCGCAGCGTGTCGCGGATGGCCTCGACCTGTTGACTGGGCAGGGTTTTGAACGTCGATAGATCAAAGCCCTCCGGCACACCCGGCGGCAGGTTTGGGGCCACGAAGCCCTGTTTCATCGCGTTGACGAAGGCGTGCTGGTAGCGCGCGGTTTCGTTCAACGGGACTTGGTTGCTGAAGCCGACGGTGCCGTACAGGTGCAGCATGTTCCTGGTGAAGAACTGATTGCCCAGCGCTTGGGCCTGTTCGTCGGTGCGCGGGCCCGCGGTCCAGTGGCCTTGTGTGGCCGCTGAGAAATCCTGGTTTTGCCTCAGCAGCATGTCCCGGTGCTGACGGGACAGGCCCGCGATCTTGCCCACGTCCATCTCGGCCAGGCTGATGAAGCTGCGTGGGTCGTCCAGCGCTTGCAGTACGCCGGTGCGCTCGGCGGGTTCGAGCGCGCCGAACTGTTTGCTGGCCCGCAGCAGGCCGGAGCGTTCTTGGTCGGGCAGGTCCATCAGGTGCTGCAGCGTCATGCCGCGCACGTTGATGTAGTCCTCCGGTTGCTTGAACGCGGCCACCAGATCCTGGCGATCGTTCTGATTCAGTTTCATCAGCTTTTGCTGACCGGCGTCATCGAGCGCGAAGCGCGGGTTAGCGGGATCGAGCGGCACGGCGGCGTCCGCGGCGGCGGGCGGGGGCACCGGCGGAACGGCGGCGTGATGCGGCTGCGCTTGTTGCGGTGCTTGCGGCGCGGGCTGTTGGGCCGGCGGCGGGTTCGGCGGCGGATCGTCGCGGAAGATATCCAGGAATCGCTTGAACATCCCACTTCCTCCCTGAAGGGGTGGATCGGCGTTTCATGCGTACTGCGCCTGCCGGTGGACCCTGCTTGCCCCGGCTCCATTCGCGGCGGGCCGGGCCATCATACGCCCGGTTTTGGAGCGAGGTCAGGCGGGCGTTTTCCCTCAGTTTTCAGGCCCCATACGAATACGCCCGGACACCGCCTCTCGACGATGCCCGGGCGCCCCCGCCTGCGCGGAGTTACCTCATCCAGCGCGACTAGCGCCGGGATACCGCACAGCGCTCACTTCGACAGCCGCCGATAAACCGGATCGGCCAGCGGATCGGTCGCGATGCGCTTGGCCTCGCGGCCATACTCCAACGCGCCGCTGGTGCTGGCCAGGAACTCGCTGTCCCGCGGCGGTACGTACACGGCGATCACGCTCAGACCCTTAATGGACTCGGCCGACACGGTCCAGTCGGCGCGGCCGGTCTTGTCCAGCTTGGCCGGTTCGGCGATGTCCTTGCCGTCGGCCATCAGGCGCACCGCGCCCACCGGGGTTTCCTGGCCGCGCGCCAGACGCGCGACGGTGGCGGTCAGGATCACGCCGTCGCCCTTGCCGTTGGCGCCCAGCGAGGTCTTGGTGCCGCCGCGCTGCACGCTCTGACTCTCTTGCGCGCTCTTGGCGAAGATCTCGTCGCCGGTGGTGCCGACGTCGAACTCGCAGTCGCCACGGATCTTGCGGTCCTGCAGCGGTTCGCAAACGCGACGCGCCAGCTCGACGTTCTCGGGCTTCATCGGCGGGATCTTGTCTTCCGGGAAGGGATCCTTGCGGTAGTTGCCGGTCGAGTCTTCCTTGGCATAGTCGAACAGCGTGGTCTTGTCGGTCACGCGCCAGGAATCGACGAAGCCCGGGCGGGTCCATTCGCCCTGCGTCAGCACGCCCATGATGCCTTCGGTGGCGGGCGTGTGGTACGCACGCACGTTGATGTACCACTGGCTCTGGTTGGGCCACCAGTTCGAGGTCGCGATCAGCGTGGTGCCGTCGGGGAAGTCGATCTGGATGCCGTTGCTGCCGTACTTGCTGACGCGGCCGCCCACGCCCAGGCCGATGCCGCCGGGACCGGGGCTGACCAGGGTGCCGTTGACGCGCAGTTGCAGGCCGCTGGGGTCCGGCACGCCGCTGAGGTTGGGCACCCAGGTGACGCGGTAGCTGCCCACGCGCGCGGCGATGGCGGTGTTGACGCTGACCCACGGCGCACTGGGCACCACGGTCTGCCGCGTCTGCACTTCCATGCCCATGCCGCCCATCAAGGCGACGAACTCGCCGCCGGGCTGGAAGTCGTAATACAGGCCGTTGACGGTGGTGATGTGTGGGTCGCCATCATTGAAGCCGTCGTTGAGCGAACCGTAGTGCAGCTGCTCGTTCGGCGAACCCGCGCCGCGATTGATCACGCCGGGCCAACCCGGCGTGGCCGCCGTGTTGTTGGCGTTATGCAGCGCCGCCCAGACCGCCGCCGGCGTCGATGCCGGATGGATCTGCAGATAGCGTGCGGCCACGCCGGCCACGTGCGGGGCCGCCATCGACGTGCCCGACATCACCGCCGTCGCAGCGTCGTTGGCGATGCCGGCCGACAGCGTGTTCACGCCCGGTGCGAACAGATCGACACAGGTGCCCCAGTTGGAGAAGCCGGCACGGGTGTCGTTGGTCGGGGTGATCGCGCCCACGGTGATCGCCGACGGCGCGCGCGCCGGGGAGATGTTGCAGGCGTCGCCGTTGTTGTTGCCGGCCGCGACCGAGTAGGTCACGCCGGAGGCGACCGAGTTGGCGATCGCCGTGTCCAGGGTAGGACTGGGCGAGAAACCCGAACTCAGGTTGGCGACCGCGGGCAGCACGCGGTTGGCCGTGACCCAGTCCACCGCCGCGATCACCGGCGCCAGGTAGGTGTTGGCGCAGTCGCCCGCGCGCACCGGATGCAGCAGGGCCTGCTTGGCGATGCCGAAGGTGGTGCCTCCGATGGTGCCGGCGACGTGGGTGCCGTGACCGTGGCAGTCGTTGGTGCCGGCGGCCAGGTTCATGGTATTGGTGCCGCCCGACACGCGCCCGACCATTTCGTTGTGGGTCGGCCGGATGCCGGTGTCGATGACGTACACGTGCACGTTGTTGCCGGTTTCGCTGTACGTGTAGCGCGAGTCCAGCGGCAACAGACGTTCGCTGGTGCGATCCAGGCCCGCCGGCGGGTTGAGCTGGATGACGTTGAGATCGCCGACCTGGTCGACCTCGATGTAGGCGACCTCCGGGTTTTGGCGCAGGCTGCGCACCGCGTTGTCCGGCAGCGTCGCGCTGAAGCCGCGCAAGGCGGCGGTGTAGGTGTGGCCGATCTTGCCGCCCAGCGCGCGCACGCGGTCCTGCGAGGTCTGCACCGACTTGACGGCGATGCCTTGCTTGAAGACCACGATGTACTGACCGGGAATGCGCTTGGGCGCGTGCTCGTTGATCAACGGCGCCATCGTCTGGGCCTGGCTGACGCCCAAGGGCAGCAACGCGGCTACCAGCCCCGTTGCGAGCCAGGTGGCGATACGCTGGCCGCGCCGCCTTGGTGAGGCTCCTATGCACCCTACTTCGATACTCGTCCTGCTCTCCATGATGCTGTTCTCCATGATGGTTCGGGTTTGCCTGGGCACAGGCGTTCCATCGTCGTTGCGCGACGATTCGGCATAGGGACGGCAAGGCTTCGCCCTGACGGGCTTGAAGCCCGCTGCGCATGCATGACTGGGGGTTATTGGTCCGTGGACCCGATACGTACTGCGGACGACATCGCCGGAACGGCGATGGCACTACGACTGGCGCGGTCGCTTTGCGCGGATAGCCTCCATGGCTTGCTGCACTGTCCCTGTGCAACTAACCAACGCGGAAGCGGCGGCGTGCCGGACAACGCGACGCGTGACGCGGCTGCGGCCCATGAAAAACGTTTACTACGCGTAGCGTCGTGTGACGAAGCACACATTACTGTCGTCTCGCCTTGTTTCGCGACGGCCAAAGACGCCTTGAAATGCCGTGCGCGGCATAAGCGCATCGTCAGGTTAGACACGTTGGAACGCGGAGGGATCAGTCGCTAGCGGTCGCGATTCACCAGATCGCGCACGTACGCGTCCAGCGTGATCGTTCCGCGCAGCGGATCGTTCGCTACGTCGAACCCGCTGTCCACCGCGGCCGCGGTCATACGCGCGTAGGCCTTGTTCCAGCTCCAGTCGCCGGGCTGGGCGCCGCCGGTCGATTCGTCCACCACCTTCTCCAGGCCCGAGCCTTCCAGCGCTTCGAGTATCCCGGCCGCGGCTTGGCGTTCGACGACGTCGGTGCGTGCCACGGCGTTGCCGGCGCCGCTATTGAGCCGCCGGATCGGGCATCAGGATCACCAGCGGTTCGCATTGCGCCTGCGAACAGCCGAACGAGCGCGTCTCCTCGCCGTCGATCCAGGCGCTGGTGCCGGCTGCATTGATCTCGAACGCCCATTCCCGCCCGCTCTCGCGCAGACGTCCCTTGATCGAGCACGGCAACCAGTCGAAATCGTGCCGCTCGCCCTCGCGCAGCGGCTTGCTGAGACGGAAGAACGACTCGGCCTGCGCCTGGTCCAGCACCCACGCCTTGCACATGGTCGCTTCGCTGGCCGTGTGGCGCGCGCCGGCGGCCGGTTGGTACACCGGCGCCGATACGTCAAGAACAGTCAGGTCGGCCCGTGCGCTATCGGCTGGGGCCCGAGGGTGCGGCTGGCAGGCCAGGAGCAGTGGGAGTGGGAGCAGGAACAGCCGGCGCGGCAGGCGTATACAGGCCCGCGCCCTCGCCCGCGGTTTTGCGCGAGATGACATCGTGTTGGTACACATCATGGTCGTTCAATCCGAAATTCTGCTGCAGGGAGCCCACCAGCCGCTGGATAGACGCGGTCTGCGCCGCCGTCGGCGGATCCCAGGTGCGCGTGCGCTCGTTGTAATCGCCCACCACCTCGATGCCGACGCTGTCGCCATTGGTGGGATAGCGCTCGGGATAGGGGCGCGTGGATTCGATGCCGTGCACCGCCTGCACCGCGCTCCTGCGCCACTCCGCGACACCGCCACGGGCGGCGGTGATCTCGCGCTGGTCCTCGGGCGTGATCGTGCCCTCGACCTCGCCGCGCGAACGGATCGGACCGATATGCCAGGCCTGACGATCCACGCTCACCGTTTGGTGGATGGTGCCGTCCTTGTCGATCAGGAAATGCGCGCCCGTTCCCGCCGCGCCGGTGCGCCAACCGTTCAACGTGCTCGCGGCGGTGGTGGAATCGGTGCGGTGCAGGACGATGCCGTTCACTTGGGCCATGACGCCGTGCTCGATCTGCGCCACCGGGGTGCGCGTGATGCCGGCATCGGTCAGATAGCCGTCGCGGCCGATGGTGGTTTCGCGGCCGAACGGCGCCAGCGATTCCTGCGCGGGGCGTGAGGTGGCGTCCACCGAAGCGCTGAAGCGCATCGCCGCCGGATCGGGATTGTGCGTGTGGTAGCCCGCCCTGGGCAGGGCGAATACCGACGGCTGCGGCGCGGCCGGATCGCCGGCCACGATCTGGCCGATATCGCGCGCCAGCATATGCGGCTGTTCGCTGCGGATGTCCGCGTACAGCGCCGCGGCCAGGTTGGCGTTCTGCTCGGGCGTCCAGCGCCGCAGATCCTGCACGCCGGTCAGCACGCGCTGGTACATCTCGTGATCGGGGTGCAGCGGGTCGCTGGGCAGGCGAACTTCGGGCGGCTGGGTCATCGCGATCCTCCTTGAATCGATGCGACCAGGATCGGGCCGATCGCAACTCGCCGGCCCGCATCCGTTCGGTGATCGCCCTCGGCCGGGAGCCGATGACGCTCGCCGGATTCATACCAGCACGGCGCCGAACGCGTTGTCAATTCGAGCGAATGAATGCGCTGCGTTGCGGCACGCCTGGTGTGCCGCGGTGACGCGACGGTGACGGCGGTCAGTCGCCGCGACGTTCTGGCTCGCTCAGATGCAGGAACTTGGTGTACAGGTCGCGCGGCGGCGCGATGCCGATCGCGTCCAGGCGCTCGCCCACGTTACCGCGGTGGTAGCCGCCGTGGGTCACCACGTGCAGCAACATTTCCTCGCGCGACATGCGGCCGCGATCGCCGTCGGTGAACTGGAAATCCAGCACTTCGGCCGCCGACGACTCGTTCAGCCCGAACACGTAATCCAGATACCACGCATCCGATGCCTGCACGTCGGCCTGCAACTGCTGCAGACTTGGCGTGTCCTGGGTGTTGGTCGCGTCGAACGGTCGCGGCGCGCCGCTGAGATGGGCGCGGAAGATGCAGTCGGCGACGTAGACGTGGTTGAGCGTGCGGATGCAGGCATGCACGCGGTCGGCATGCGTCGCCGGCACCGAGGCCAGCAGTGCGAACAACTCGGCATTGGCCCAGGCCTTGTAGCCGAACAGAGATTGCAGCGTGGCGATGCTCATGGTCGGTCTGCGTGCGGGGCCGGGACCGATTTTAAGCCGCAAAGCCCGTCACGGACACTGCTCCGCTGACCGCAGCGCGATGGAGCCGTCGAAAGCGCCTGCGCCGCGCGTGTCCGCGCCGTACGTGGCCGCCGCTTCCGCTCAAGTAGCGAAGAAGATCGTCCACACCGCTGCGATAGCGCGTACCGGACCCGCGCAGCGCAGCTGCAGCATCGGCTAACGTCGACGGCTCCACGGCGGAAACACAACGCAGTTCCCAGCATCAGTGCAGATGAATCGCCAGCCACAGCGCGCCCTCCGACACGCGTCGCACACTATGCGGCGTGCCGGCCGGCAGGAACACGTAGTCGCCGCTGCGCAGTTCGACCGATGCGCCGCCGACGTCCAACGTGGCCTCGCCTTGGATCATCGCGACCCATTCGTCCTGGGTTTGCACGTACTCGCAGGGCGCGATCCTGGCGGAGCTGACGATGCGCTCCACGACCAGGTTCCGGTGGCCAAGCAAGGTCTCGAAGCGCTCGCCATCGGCGGGTGGGTCGGCGTCGGCGTAGAGATTTCCGGTGCGCATGCGGCGGCCTCTGCGGTAGGGGACCGGCGCCCGAATCGGCGCCGGCTTGTGGGGGATTCTGAACAATAGCGTCATGCTTATTCCTCGATCGCTTCCACACCTCGCCGCTTGAGCTCGTCGAGGTGATCGTGCATCTGCTTGAGTTGCTCCGGCGTATGCCCCGTCCACTGCGCGACCTCGCCGACGACGCGGAACGGATCGCGCGAGCGGTACGACTTGGTGGGGTTGCCCGGAAAGCGCTTGTCGGTGAGGTTGGGATCGTCCTCGATGGGCCCGGTGGGTTCGACGATGTAGATGCGGCCGGGCCCCTCGCCCACCGCCAGCTCGGCGCCCCAGATGGCGGCTTCGAGCGTGGCGGCCAGATAGACGAAGGCGGCCTGCTTCCTGCGGCCGTAGTTGGAGGAATAGCCCGGCGCGATCAGATCGCCCGCGCGCAGGTCGGCCTTGGTGCCGTGGTAGTAGATGGGTGCATCCGTCATCGCGTCGCTCCGATGTCCTGCCGTTTCGACAGGCTGGCGATGCTGCGCCACGGGCCGGGCCTTGCCGCAAGCCCCCATGCGTTGTATAAATTGGTTGTGGGAGGCGCATGGCGCCTCCCATTTCGTTTTCTGAATGCGGCGCGCGGCGCTTAGGCCGCCGTTAAAGCGCTGACCATGACGTAGTAGCCATCGGGATCGCGCAGCGCGAATTCCTGCGTGCCGGTGTTGGGGTTCACGTTCGGCTCTTCTTCCAGTTGCGGCACCAGCGCGCGCGCCCTCCGCAAGGCCGCATCGAAATCGTCGACACGAAAGAACAGCAGCAGCCCATTGCCCGGCTGCGCGCGTTCGGGACTGGTCAGCGTCGGGTGTTCGTGCGATCCCCATCGATGCAGGCAGATCAACACCGTCCCGTCCTCATCGAGGATCTGCCCGAAGTACTCGTGCGCGGGCGCCGTCGCGGCCTGGCCGAACAGCGACTGATACCAGCCGTAGCTGCGCGCGACGTCGGCCACGCCGATGATGGTCCAGGTGCGTTTCATTGCCGCCTCCTAGCGTTTGCACGCCTCCTGCTCCAGATAGTCGGCCACCGACCGCGCTTTGACCGGCGTCATGTCGGGCTCGGCGTTCGAGCGCGTCATCGCGATCAGCGTATCGCCGGTGCCCAGATATTTGACGGTGTGGTTGAGGCAGTCGTAGAAGCGCTTCGAATAACGGGCGCCGTTGGCGGCCACGCGCTTGCTGACGACGGTACGACCGGGCCACTTGCCGCCTACTTCCAGAATGAAGTGTTGGGCCTGGGTATCGGTGGGAACGATCAACAGCCACTCGGACGCGCAAGCGGCCGTCGAGGACAGGAGCAGAGCTGCAGCAAGAGCGAGACGTCGCATTGAAGCCTCCGGTGTGCGCTGACGCGTGAGACCACGGCTGAGCGGACAGCTGTCGCGCGCACGATTGTAGGCCTGCGCGCGGCCGGCCTCTGCCGCGCCGCAGCAATCTCCGTCATGGGCGCGCAGCTAGCCGTCCGCAACCTCCGGCAGGCATCGGCGCCAGCCGTACCCGCCTGGACGGCACTCAATCCTTCGCGAACACATCCCGCGCATTGGCATTGACCGGCTTGCCTCTGCGCGAGCGATCCTCCAGATCGGCCACCGTCACGGGCTTCAGATCGCACTGCGCCATCGCCTCCGACGAGAGACGGATCGCAGCCCCCCGCAGCCTTATGAACACCGGCTTCCGGCTTTTCTTGCCGTGAAAGGTGAAGTACACGCCCTGGTGCCAGCGCAGCACGACGGCGTTGGCGCCCCTATCGCCGGCGGCCCGCGCGAGCTTGGCCATGGCGCGGCCGTACTCGACGGTGGGCACGTTCGGATCCTGGGTAATCTCGCTGACGCGCTCGCCTACGGTGATGTCCACCGAGCCTAGTTTGTCGTGCTCGCATCCCGGCGATTCCCAGATCACGGGTACGATGCCCTGGCTGGCACCTGCGATGACGAGCTTCAGCGTGGTTACTTCGCCCGCATGCAGTGGCGCGATCGGCACCAGCGCCATCCACAGCAATCCCCATGACCACACCCGCATGCCCCACCCCACCCCTTCGAAAGGTGCCCCGGGCGATCCGCATTGACTGCAACCGCCGCTTCCACAGTCAGCATGCCAGCCTTTTCCGGCGGCGGATACGCCGATCCGCAGATCGGCCGGCGACCTCATTCGACCCGGCGCCACACGGAGATCGGGACGCTGCCGTCCGCCCGCGGCGGCACCTCGTAGCGCAGCGTAGCGCCGTCCCATTGGTACTGGCGCCGTTGTGTCGTGCCTTCCCAATTGGGGAAGGACGAGCCTTCGATCGCGAACGTCAGCACCTTCGCGCGTTCGTCCATGGTCACGGTGCCGTAGTGGGTGCTGCTGCCCATGACCGCGGACTTGAACTCGTCGGCGCTGCCGTCGGCCTTGCTGCCGCGGGCGAAAGACAGGCGTTCGGATTTGAAGATCTGCAGCGAGTAACGCCCCCGCGCATCGATGACCAGCCGGCCTTTCGGGTGCTCGCCGTAGTCCCGCGCCGTCTTGCCGCCCGGCAGGCGCTGGTCGGCGGCGACCAAGGTCCAGGTGCCTTGCAGGGGGAACACGGGCGCCGGCGCATCGCGAGCGGCCAATCCCGCCAGCATGCCGATCAGTGCGCCGGTCAACTTGTTCATCGCGGTGGTCCTTATGGGTCGGGTCGGAACCTCATGCTAGGCCGCTTGATGGATACGAAAAACTGATCTACAAGGATATCTGCCATTTCAAAATCGAATCTCTGCGCATGAAGGCGATGGACGTGGATGCGGTCAGGGCGTTCCTGCTGGCGGCCGATTTGCACAGCTTCACCCGCGCTGCCGACGTGCTGGGCACCACGCAATCGGCGGTGAGCCTCAAGCTGCAGCGGCTGGAAACGCAACTCGGCCGCCGCTTGCTGGAGCGCACGCCGCGGCACGTCCGCCTGTCGGCCGAGGGGCTGGCGTTTCTCGGCGTGGCGCGCGAACTGGTGTCGTCCCACGACCGAGCGGCCACCGCCTTCGAAACCGAGCAGCGGCGGTTGGCGATCGGCATCAATCAGCAGCTGGTCGGCAGCGACCTTCCGCTGCTGCTGCGGCGCGTGCGCGACCATGACCCGAGCCTGTTGGTGGAGATGCGTATCGCCGGTACCGGCGAGCTGATGCGTGAGCTTGAGGACGGCACGCTCGATGCCGCGCTGGTGCTGCGCCCCGAGGACCGCGGCAAACGCGGCAGGGCCGTCGGGATCGAGACCTTTTCCTGGTTCGCCGCGGCCGGCTGGGAACCGCAGACCGGCCAGCCGTTGCCGCTGGCGACGCAGGGCGAATCCTGCCGCGTCCGTGCCGATGCGGTGCGCGCGCTGGATCGCGCGGGCATCGAGTGGCGCGAGGTCTTCGTCGGCAAGGGCGCCGCGATCCTGGGCGCCGCCGCGCTCGCCGGCCTGGCGGTGGCGGTGCTGGCGCGACGCGCGGCGCCAGCGGGCACGGTGGACGTCGGTGGCCTGCTGGCGCTGCCGCCGATGCGCTCGCAGGACGTGATGCTCTACAGCAATCTGAGCGACCGCCGCACGCGCGAGGCTTTGCGCGTGCTCACGTTGGCGTTTCAGTAGCGCAGCCGGATCGCGGCGACCGTCGGCTATGTCCGCTGCAGGCATGGGACAGCGACGGGCCTTGGTCTCAGACCAGGCGATGCGGCCCGATCATGAGCTCACTCAAGCGCGAGCGCGCGCCGCAGCGCCGCGACATAGGAGCGACCCACGGGCAGCTCCGCGCCGTCGCTCAATCCCAACCAGTAGCGACTGCCCGAACCGGCATGCAGGGTACGCACATGGCGCAGGTTGACCAGGTAGGAGCGGTGGCAGCGCACGAAATCGGGCGGCAGCACGCCGCTTAGGGCGGCAAGGGATTTGTCGTGCAGTTCGCTGCGCCCGTCGCGCATGCGCAGCTCGCTGTAGTCGCCGTCCGCGCGGATCCACACCACATCGGCCAGCTCGACCAGCGCCGTGCCCTGTGCCCGCCATATGCCGAGGTAGCGGGCACGGCCCGCGCAGTAGCGGCCGACGTCGAGCAGGCGTTCGAGCGCCTGCCCCAGGCGCTCGCGCGAGAACGGTTTGGGAACGAAATCCAGCACGCCGTACTCGAACGCCTGCAGCGCACGTTCGCGATGGGCCGAAACCACCACGCAGTGGTAGCGTCCGGATACCGCGCGCCGCAGCAGCTCGAAGCCGTCTTCGCCTTCCAGGTTGAGATCCAGCAACAGGCCGTCGTAGACGTTGCGCTGGAGCCGGTCGCCGGCCGACTCCAGGTCCGCCACCGCATCGAAACGCGCACGCGCACCGGCCAGCTCCGCGCTCAGGCGCAGCAGACGCTGGCGCACCAGCGGTTCGTCCTCGACGATCAGGATACGCATGTGAACTCGATGCGACCGCACCAATCGGAATCATCGACGCCTTGGACAAAGCGCCAAGCGTCGGGATATGCGCTGGCCAGGCTGGCCTCGATGTAGCGCGTGCCGGTGCCGCGGCCACGGTGCGGCGCCGAACCGCGGGCGCTGCGCAGTTCCAGCACCCAGCGATCGCTCTCGCGGCGCACGCGCAGACGGAACGGATGCTGCGCACAGGCGCCTGCGCCGGCGTGGGTCAGCGCGTTCTCGACCTGGGCGTGCAGGATGCCGGGCGGCAGCGACAATCCGGTGTCCTGGGCATCGACCTCGAACGATATCGACTGATCCGATGCGAGGCCGACGATGTCCAGGTGATTGCGGCACAAGGCCAGTTCGTCCTCCAGCGGAACGCTTTGGCGGGTGCTGCTGTCGCGCAGGCGGTCGAACTGCTCGGCCAGCGACTCGACCAGACGGCTTGCGCGAGGCGGCGCTTGCTCGATCAACTCCTGCAGGCAGGTCAAGGTGTTCATCAGCCAGTGCGGATGGATGCCCCGCTGCAGCAGCTGTAGCGAAAGCTGGGCGCGCTCTTCGCGCAGCCTCGCGTTGTGGCTGTCCAGGGCGCGCAGCTGCGCCGCGTGGCGCAATAGCAGGAAGCCCATCAGCACGGCCAGCATCAGGAAGTACGGGCCATCGAGGAAGGCATTGCGCGCGAACGCCATCGCCAACGCGCCGGCAAGCACCAGCGCCAGGATCGGCCCGCGTTCTTCCGGCGCGCCACGCACGCGCCACAACAAGCCCGCCGAGGCGAGCAGGCTCAGCAGCAGCACCGCCGCGGAACGCGCATCGAAGCTGGGCACGAACACCACGGCCGCGGCGACTGCCGCCAGATAGGCGATGCGCACGCCGAGACGCACGGCGACGTCGAAATGGCGCGCGAGGTAGGCCGGCAGCAGCAATGCCGCCGCCGCGTGCAGGGCCAACAGAACCAGCAGGCGCGGGCCATGCCATGGATAGGCATACCCCAGCAGCGGGCGCCAGCCCTCGACCACCGGCAACGCCAATCCGACGGCGCACAGCGCGAGCAGGAGACGGGCGCCCGGTATGCGCGGGCGGCGCCACTGGACCGCCAGAAAATAAAGATAGGCGGCGGCGAGCGCGCCCGTGGCGAAAGCCGCAATCAGCCACGGCCGCATGGCTTGGCGGTAAAGCAGCTCGGCGGGAGCCACCACGGCGAAGGCGTCCGCGCTACGCAGCTGCCAGCCCTGGTGTTGGCTGGACGCGAGCACCATCAATTCGTCCGCCGCACCGGACGTGGATGGCGGCAGCACGCGGACGATGTCGATGCGGCCGGGACGCTCCTGCGCGGCGTCGCGGCCCACCGTGCCGTTCCCGGCCAACGGCTGCCCGTTCCAGTAGAGCCGGCTGGCTCCGCGCAGCGAGAAGCGCAATGCGCGGTCGGCGTCGTTACGCGCCTTGGGTGCGTCGGCCCGCCAGCGCAGCCAGTAAGGTTCGCGCCACCCCGCCAGAACCTGCTGGTCGAGTGGGCGCCAATCCGCGTCGGCCGGCGGCTGCTTCGGCAGGTCGCCGGACGCCGAGAGCTTCGCGGGCGCCATTTCTCCGGTCAGCACCCGCACCGTCGCCATGTCGGGCGCCGAAACGAGCAGCCACGCGGCGACGGCGGCGAGCAATACGGCCAGTACGGCAAAGGTGCGCGGGTTCTGCATGCATCCATCTTATCGGCTGCATGGAGACGCTGGACGGTCCGTGGGAGCTGTTCGGCGGACGCGCGCAAATCGGACGGCGTATCGAAGGAGATGCTGGCATCCGCGGCGACGGCCGCCTGACCTTTTCGAGAGAAGCGCAGGCCTCGTCCACGTCCCGATCCTCTGCCCACCGGAGTCCGCCATGTCCAGAAAATCGCTTCTCGTCCTCGGCCAGCGTCGTCCATTCTTCCATCGCGCCGGAAGGCTCGCAGCGATGTGCATCGCGCTGGCCTGTGCGGCACCGGCGCTGGCCGGCGGCGCGCGCACACCGCTGGTGTTCTCGCCTTATGCCATGGAAACCAAGGGCAATGGCACCATCGCGGCCGAGGAAGCCTTTCTGGAGGTTCCGCGCCGGCACAGCGAGCCCGACGGGCCGCGCATCCGCCTGCGGGTAGTTCGCCTGCCCGCTACCGGCGGCAACGGCCGTATCGCACCCGTGGTCTATCTGGCCGGCGGGCCGGGCGGCTCCGGTTTCGGGACGGCACTCGGGCCGCGCTGGCCGGTGTTCGACCGCATCCGCCGCGAGACCGACGTGCTGCTGCTCGATCAGCGCGGCACGGACTTTTCGGAAATGCCGCCGGAATGCTCGCAAGCGCACCGCTTCGACGACGCCCAGCCGTTGCAGCGCGACACCGCGCTGGTGGCGCTGCGCGCAACGGCCCTGGGATGCATCGCCGAATGGCGAAAGAGCGGCGTCGACCTGGCCGCCTATACCACGGCCGAAAGCGCCGACGACATCGAAGACCTGAGACGCGCGATGGGCCTGAAGCGCGTCAGCCTGTGGGGAATGAGCTACGGCACGCACCTGGCCTTGGCCACGGTCCGCCGACACGGCACGAGTCTGGAACGCGTGGTGCTGATGGGCAGCGAGGGGCCTGACGATACGATCAAGTTGCCGCTGGCCGCGGATCGCTTGTTGGCGGATCTGGCCGTAGTCGCCCGGAAGGACGGTTTCGACGATCTGCAGGGATCGGCCCGGCGCGTGTTGGAGGTGCTGCGTCGCCAACCCGGCCAAGGCGCCAGCCCCATGCACGACGGCAGAAAAGTCGTCATCGGCGAGTACGATGCGAAGCTCGCGATCGCTATTGCGCTCGGCCGGCGCGCTTCGCAGCGCATGCTGCCGCTGATGCTGCGTGAAGCCGAAAGCGGCGACTACAGCCTGCTGGCCGGCTTCGTGCTGATGGTGCGCGAGGAGCTGGGCCGGTTCCGCGCCATGCCGCTGGCGATGGATGTGGCCTCCGGCCAGAGTCCGCAGCGCCGCGCGCTGGTCGAAGCGCAGGCGCGCGAAAGCCTGTTCGGCGACGCATTGAACTTCCCCTTCCCCGAACTGGCCGACGGCCTGGGGCTGGTCGATCTGGGCGATGCATTCCGCGCGCCGCTGCGCAGCGAAGTGCCCGTGCTATTCGTCAGCGGCACGCTGGATGGGCGCACACCGCAGGCCAACGCGCAGGCCTTGCTGCCCGGCTTCAGCCAGGGCAAGCAGCTGCTGGTCCGCGGCGCCAGCCACGACAACGAGCTGTGGCTGGGCAATCCGCGCATCGCCGAGAACCTCGCCGATTTCCTTGCCGGCCGACCGGTCGCCGACGAATCGGTGGACGTGCCCTTGCCGGTGTTCGTCACCGACAAGTCCGAACTCTAAGGGTTCGACGTGCCGTCGGCGCAAGCCGGCGGCACGATTCGTCGCAAGGCGATTTCGCCCCGAGCCGACGCACGCAACTACCGGAACGGCGCACGGCGCACTGCTCCGCTCCATCGCACCACCACGGCGCACCTACCATGAGCGGCCTTAGCTCGACGGATCGCGTCGCGCCCGGTATCGCCATGCAGCCCGTGAGTACTCCATGCTGAAACGAACGCTCGCCCTCGCAGCCGTCGCGGCCGCGATTTCGTCGCCCGCTTACGCCGGAGAACGCTGGCTGGTCTACACCGGCGGCGAGAAGCCCAGCCGCCTGTTCGTGGTCGTCGACGAGACCTATCTGGACGCGGTGCCGTTCGCCGAGAAGACCTACAAGCTGGAGACCCTCACCCTCCTGGAGAACGCGAAGGCGCCGGACTGGGTGTCGTCCAACATGATCATCGACTGCGGCCGCAACACCTTGGAGGAGAAGCTCATCCAGGTCTCGCCGCGCGGCGGCAAGCTCACCACCGCGCCGGACCAGCCCGCGATGCCGCCCAAGAACGCCGTGGGCGAAGCGCTGATCGCCTTCGCTTGCGATATGGGCCCCAAGGACGCGGCCAAGCGCCTGGCCGCGCGCAAGGCCGATCAGCGCGAGCGCGGCTGGATGTACCTCGGCCCGCTGACCACCGGCGACGTCGGCGATCTGGTCTGGAACAGCGTGTGGACCGACGGCAAGCGGCCCGCCGGCACGCCGCGTTCGGCGGCGGAACTCGAACGCGAGATGGCCGACCTGGGCGCGCGTCGGCAAAAGGCGCTGGCCGAGGCCAATGCCCTGGCGGGACAGACCGTGCAGAACGAGAAGATCGAGGCCGAGCGCTACGCCAAGGCGCAGGCGCCCTTGCTGCGTCTGGACAAACGCCGCAAACGCGAAGCCGGCGCGGTGCGGCGCGGGCTGGAAGCGTGGATCGGACAACCAGAAGCGGAACTGCTGCGCGTTTGGGGTACGCCGACCCAATCCGAAGACCATAGCGATCGGCGCATCGTCGCGTACACCAAGCAGGTGGTGGATACGATCTATGCGCCCACCCAGGGCTGCCCGGCCGGACAAACCATGCAACCGGTGAACGGCATGGACAAGCCGCTGATGTGCGCACCGATGTCCGGCCCCGTTAGTTGGGAGCGCGTGTCGGTATGCACGGTGCGCTTCGAGTTCCGCGACGGCGCGATCGTCGACTACGTTACCCAGGGTGCGAAAACCCCGTACGAGCTGCCGCCCTGCAGCCGCGTGTTCGGCAAGACCGACTGAGCGACCTCACAGCGGCGATGCGCAAGACCGACGCAAGAAGAAGCGGCGCTTTCGCGCCGCTTCGGCAGGTCTGTGCTGCGCTTTTAGCGGCCGTCCCGGCCGGCATCGCCGGACCAGGCATGCGGCTGGCGCGCCTGAGTTCCCAGGCGATAGGCCGGCTGGCAATCCGAACAAACCGCCATGGGTGCGCGACGGACCGGTGTTTCTGCCGCCGGCCGATTGGCGGCCCTGGCTGCAGCACGCGCGTTGGTTGCCCGAGCGCAATCTAAGGGTAGGCAAGCAACCGCGGTTGGAGGCCTGCCGCGTCGGCACGGCGGTGCGCGACGCCGGACGCGACGACGGCATGCTGCCGGAGCCGGTGCACGGCGCAGACAGCCGTGCCGCCGCGGCCGGCGAAGAGGCGTAGCGGGCCGTCGGCGACGCCGCGAGGAAGGCCGTTAAATTGCGGCGTTCGCGTTTGAATTCAAGTACTTCGATAGCGCCCCGCCACGGCCAACCGCGGCGCGGTTTTTTCCACGGCGGCGCGCCTCCTGTCCGGCGCGCGGAAAGGTATAGTGCCGCCGAGCATGGCGGGTACGGTGCCCGGCCAACAATCGCGGGGAATGACATGGGTCTGGTGCAAGCGGTGGTGGGTTCGGTCGGCGGCGTACTGGCGGACCAGTGGAAGGACTTCTACACGGTGCCGGACGGCCTGCCGTCGACGGCGGCCCTGTTCGCCGCGGTGCCGCGCGGCACCAATGCCGGCCGCGGTTCCAACACCAGCGGCTCCAGCAACATCATCAGCAACGGCTCGAAGATCGTCGTGCCGGAGGGCTACGGCCTGCTGCTGTTCCAGGACGGCGCGATCACCGGCTTCGCCGCCGAGCCGGGCGGTTACGAATGGCGCTCGGACGACATCAACTCCCAGTCCATCTTCGCCGGCGACGGCCTGGTCAGCTCGCTGATCAAGCAAAGCTGGGAGCGTTTCAAGTTCGGCGGCCAGCCGTGTTCGCAGCAGGCGGCGTTCTTCGTCTCGCTGAAGGAACTGCCGGACAACCGTTTCGGCACGCAGTCGGAGATCTACTGGAACGACGGCTTCCTCAACACCCAGGTCGGTGCGCTGACGCGCGGCTCCTACACGCTGAAGATCGTCGATCCGATCCTGTTCGTGAAGAACTTCGTGCCGGCCACCTACCTGCGGCCCGGCCAGGTCTTCGACTTCACCGACGTCGACAACGCCGCCGCCAGCCAGCTGTTCAACGAAGTCGTCGGCTCGCTCGCGCCGGCCTTCAGCCTGTACACCAACGACGCCGACAAGGGCAACCGCATCACCAAGATCCAGCAGGACTCGCTCGGCTTCGCCAAGAGCCTGTCGGACGCGGTGGAATCGGCCTACCAGTGGAAGTCCGACCGCGGCCTGGCCATCGTCAAGACCGCCATCGTCTCCATCGAGTACGACGCCACCACGCGCGAACTGCTCAAGACCGTGCAGCGCGCCGATGCGCTGTCGGGCGCGCGCGGCAATTCCAATCTGCAGGCCAGCGTCGCGGCCGGCATCCAGTCGGCCGGCGAGAACGGCGGCGCGGCGGGCCTGATGGGCGTGGGCATGGCCACGGGCATGGTCGGCGCGGGCATCGGCAGCCTGCAGCAGCCGGTGGCGCCGGCCGCGCCCGCCGCCGACGATCCGATCGCCAAGCTGAAGAAGGCCAAGGAGATGCTCGATCTGGGTCTGATCACGCAGGCCGATTACGACGCGCTCAAGACCAAGACGCTGGGCCTGTAAGCCGGAGCCGCATAGCCACCATGTCGAACTCCACCCGTTCGTCGCCGCCGCCGCTGCCGCCGTACACCGGCCCGGGGTCGCCGCAGGACGTACCGCCGCTGCCCGGCAGCTCGCCGCTGGATCCGGCCACGCTGCCCGAACCGATCCGCGACGAGTTGCTGGCGCCCGATCCGGTCGCCATCGACACGTCCTCCGATGAGCTCAAGGACGGCCTCAACCGCTGTCCGAAGTGCGGCGCGTCCGACATCCGTCACAAGCCGGGCAGCGACCTGCTGATCTGCCTGTACTGCCGCAACGAGTGGCACGGCGCGCGGGTGGAAGAGGAGTTCGGGCTAGGCATAGGCCTGGACGAGCTCAGCGGCACCGTGATCGCCTCGGGCGCGCGCGACATCGCCGCCGATGCCGCCAGCCTGATGACCTTCAAGTGCACCGGCTGCGGCGCCGAGGTCACGGTCAACACCGACAACGCGATGACCGCGCGCTGTCACTGGTGCCGGCACGTGTTCGGCGTCAACGAGCAGGTGGACAACGGCGCGGTGCCCGATGCGGTATTGCCCTTCCACATCCGCAAGGACGACGCGGTCGCCCGCATCCGCCAGTTCGTGGACAAGCGCCGCTTCTTCGCGTTGAAGGCGTTCAAGGAACAGTTCACGCCCGAGAACGTGGTCGGCGTGTACCTGCCGTACATGATCGTCGACGGCAAGGCCAGCGCCGACATCGCCGGCAAGGGCGAGATCCAGACGCGCCGCTACACCAAGGGCAGCGGCGACGACAAGAAGACCTACTACGACGCGGACGTGTACCGCGTGGAACGGCACGTCGATTTCACCGTCGACGACCTGCCGCTGGAATCTTCCACCGAGCGCGGCAACCTGGACACGCGCGTCAACACCAACAACATCATCAACACCATCCTGCCGTTCGACACCAAGAACGCGGTGAAGTGGAACGCGTCCTACCTGTCGGGCTTCAGCTCCGAGAAACGCAACACCGACGTGCAGCACCTGATACCGCGCATGGAGGATCAACTGCTGTCGATCGCGCGCGCCCAGGTCGAGGACTCGGTGGAGCGCTACGGCCGCGGCGTGCGCTGGGAGCAGGAACGGCTGGACGTGCACGGCACACGCTGGGTGTCGATGTATCTGCCGGTATGGCTGTACTCCTACCACCAGCCGGGCAGCAACGGCGGCATGCTGCACTACATCGCGGTGAACGGCCGCACCGGCGAGACCATGGGCAGCGTCCCGGTGCAACAGTGGAAGCTGCTGCTGACCGCCATCACCGTCGGTACCTTCCTCGAAGGCATCGCACTCTGGATCGTGGGGACTTCTTCGTGAGCGACGACAGCGGACTGTGGCTGCTCCTACTGGGCCCGGCCGGCGCCACCGGCCTGTATTGGGGCCTGTACCGGTATTACCGCAACACCGACAAGTCGCACGCGTTCGAGCGCGAAACGGTCGTGGACGCCAAGCCGGTCACCGGCTCGGACCAGAAGATCGGCCAGATCACGGGCACGCGGGAGACGGAAATCGACGGCAACAACGTGCAGTCGTACCGCAAGCGGGTGAAGCGCCTCGAGAGCGATACCGGTTGAAATCGTTCCGCGCAGGGTCTGCGCAGAACGCAGACTCTGCGGCACTTCCCTGTCGACTCCGACGCGGCGAGCCGCGCTGGAGGCAGCGCCTGTCGGCCTAAGTGCTCAGGCGATCAACCGTTCGATCCTGGCCTGCAGGCGCGGACCGATCAGCAGGATCGCCGGGATCACGATCACATAGGCCACGCCCCAGGAACGCAGCCAGGCCAGGACGAAACCATCGGCCAGGCCGCGATTGAGGACGATCAGCACCAGCGAGATGATGCCGGTCGTCACTACGCCCATCGACAGGGCGAAGGCGATCTTGCGTTTCATTACGGTGTTCATGACGGGATTCCAGGGCAGTGCGTGTGGGATGGGTCGCGGCCACGTGGCGATGCACGCCGCCGCGATGAGTCATTGCGCCGTCGCGGCGTAGCGCGCGGCGGGGACGGAACGGGACAGCTTCGGGCTCAGCGCCTTGCGCGCCTGGTCGAACGCGGTCCAGTCGCTCAGGTCGGCCAACGCCGGGATCGTCACGCTTTCGCCCTGCGCCAGCCCGGACAGCGCCGCATCGACCATCGCTTCCACCGGCATGACGATCTCCGCGGGCAGGTGCGCGATGGGCAACCCTGCGGCGTCCCAGAAATCCGTCGCCGTGGCGCCGGGCAGCACCGCCTGCACGCGCACGCCCTTGTCGGCGAGCTCGTGTTGCAGCGACTGCGAGAACGCAAGCACGAAGGCCTTGCTGCCGCCGTACACGCCATTGAGCAGTTCCGGCGCCAGGGCCACGATCGAAGCGATGTTGACGATGGTGCCGTGGCCGCGGGCGACGAAGGCCGGTGCGGCGGCGTAGGCCAGTCGCGTCAGCACGCCCACGTTGAGCGCGATCATGCGGTCCATGTCGGCCGCATCGGACTGCAACAGCGGCGCCGTCGCGCCGAGACCGGCATTGTTGACCAGCATGGTGATGCTGGCATCGGTCTTGAGTACGGCCTCGACCGCGGTCAGGTCGGCCGGACGGGTGAGGTCGGCAGCGATCGTTTCCACCGACCGACCGGTGCGGTCGGTGAGCTCGCGCGCCAGGTCGCGCAAGCGGTCGGCGCGGCGCGCGACCAGGATCAGGTCGTAGCCGGCGCGGGCCAGACGATCGGCGTAGACGGCGCCGATGCCGGAGGAAGCGCCGGTGATCAGCGCGGTGCCTTGAGAGTAGGCGGTCATTGCGGGCTCCAGATTCCGTTGAGTGACGGTGTGGAGCAACGTTAGGCCGCCTTGCTCATGGCGTAAATGTCGTATATACCTCGTTTCAAGACATAGGAGACCCGGCCATGCTCAGCATCGGTTTCGTCCTGTCGCCGGGCTTCCAGATCATGGGCCTGGCCGCAGCGTCGGCGTTCGAACTAGCCAACGTCAGCGCTGACGAGCGCCTTTACGACATCCGGTTCCTGTCCGAGCTGGGCGGCGCGATTCCCAACTCGTTCGACATACCGATCCAGACGCGCGCCCTCGCGCGGCAGAAGCTGGACACCTTGATCGCGATCGGCGCGCTGCGGCCTATACCCACCAGCCCAGGCCTCATCAGGCAGCTGCGCAGAGTGTCCTCGGCCAGCCGCCGCACCGCTTCGGTCTGCACCGGTGCCTTCATCCTGGGTGAGGCGGGCCTACTGGACGGCCGGCGCGCCACCACGCATTGGCTGTATGCGCGCGAGTTGCAGAAGCAATTCGCGAAGGCACGCGTGGAGGACGACCGCATCTACATCATCGACGGCCCGATCTGGACCTCGGCCGGCATGAGCGCCGGCATCGACCTGGCACTGGGCATGATCGAAAAGGACTTTGGCGCCGACCTCGCGCGCGCCGTGGCGCAGAAACTGGTCGTCTACCACCGCCGCGCCGGCGGCCAGTCCCAACACTCGGCCCTGCTGGAACTCGACGCCAAGTCCGACCGCATCCAAGGTGCCCTGGCCTATGCGCGCCAGAACCTCGGCGCGCCCTTGTCGGTGGAGGAACTGGCCGCGGCCGCGCACCTGAGCCCGCGTCAGTTCAGCCGCGCCTTCCGCGCCGAAACCGGACAGTCGCCGGCCAAGGCGGTGGAACAGCTGCGCGTCGAAGCGGCCCGTGTGATGGTCGAGCAGAGCCGTCACAGCATCGACGAAATCGCGACGCAAACCGGCTTCGCCGACCCGGAGCGCATGCGCCGCGCGTTCCTGCGCACCTTCGGGCAGCCGCCGCAGTTCCTGCGGCGCAATGCGCGGCTTACGGCTGCCCCGTAGCGGTCAGGGCTTCAGGCCGCGAGCATGCTCAGCGACGCGCGCCGCCGCGCCATCGGCCGCGATCGTCTGCTCGATCCACCCGCGGTAATGCGCCACCCGCACCCCGTAATTGGTCTGCCCGTACTTGCCCGGCCAGGTTTCCATCGGGTTGCCCTGCACGCGCTTCCATGAGGTGATGCCCGCCACCTGCCATTCGTCGCCCACGGCGATCAGGATCGGCCCGCCGCTGTCGCCATTGCCGGACGAGGCTTCCAGTGCAAGCGCGGCCGGCGGTGGGTCGAAGCTGTATCCGATCCATCGACCTTCGGCGCTGCTGATCTGGTTGTAGCCCTGGCGCAGGTCGGTTCGATTGGGACCGTGCGGGTGGTGCCCTTCGGATCCTTTGCCGGTGGCGCCCCGGCCCATGATCCGAACGATCTTGCCCTGTTCCGATCCGCGGTAGATCCGTGCGGGCGCGATGTCGCGCACCGGCTCGGTGAGCTCGATCAGGGCGATATCGTCGGAGGCGGCCATGAACTCCAGGAACGCCGCCCAGTCGCCCGACTTGATCGCCGCATCGATCATGTCCTGAGGCGGCTTCTTATAGCCGGGATGGACGACGACGCGATTCACGGTATACGGCGTGCCGCCGACGACCACGACATCCACGGCTTTCTGCCAGCCCACGGCATGGGCGGCGGTCAGCACCCAACGCGGCGCGATGAGGACTCCATGACCCTCGCCGGGCACGTCGACCAGCGCCGGGAACTCGGAGATCGCCATGCGATAGCGCCGATCGGGTACGTCGTCGCGTATGACGACGGCACCGGCGGTGAACGAGGCCAGCAGCAGCGAAAGGACGGCACGACGCATCGGAGGCCCCGGAAACGATCTGTCGAAAAAGGAATGGGGCCCCGGAGAGCCCCATTCGAGTATCGGCAATTTTTGGACGCCAAACCAGCGACTCCAGCACGCAGACTTACGCCGGGTACACAGCCCCAGCCCTGCCGAGGCACACGAACCGCATCAATCCGCGGCCAGTTCGACCAGCAGCTCGTCGAGCTGCGCGAACGTCTCGTGCATCGCGTCCTGCGCGCCGGTGCCCGCTTCGTCCAGCGCTTCCTTGGTCGGATAGCGTTCGGTCAGGACGAGGTAGGTCCTGCCGTCGCGTTCCTCGAACGTCGCGGTGGTGACGGATGCTGCGTCGCCGCTTTCCTCGTTGGTCCAGACGATGCGCTGGTTGGGCACCACGTCGAGGTACTTGCCGAAGAACGCCATCGTGTTCGCGGCATCCTCGCCGAATACCAGGCGGTAGGCGCCGCCGGTGCGCACGTCCAGCTCGCACGAGCGCAGGGTCATGCCCAGCGAGCGCGGCACCCACCACTTGGCGAACAATTCGGCCCTGGACCAGGCTTCGAACACCAGCCGCGCGGGCGCGTCGAAGCTGCGCGTGACGACGACTTCGCGGTCGGACGTCTTCTGCACCGTCGTGCGCGGGGATTCACTTTCCTTTCTTGCGACCACGGGCCTGCTCCTGTCGTTTGAGTTCGTCGATGACGCCGTCCAGCGCGGCGAAGCGCGCATCCCATACCTGGCGGTAACGCGTGAGCCACGCCATCTCCTCCTCGAGACGGCAGGGGCCGATGCGGCAGGTGCGCACGCGACCGAGTTTTTCGGTGGTCACCAGACCGGCCTGCTCCAGCACGCTGACGTGCTTCTTCATGCCCGTCAGGGTCATGTCGAACTTCTGCGCCAGGTCGGTGATGGAGGCTTCCGAAGCCGTCAGCTGCTCCAGTACACCGCGGCGGGTGACGTCGGAAAGCGCGGCGAAGGTGGCGTCGAGGCGGGCTTGATAGTGAACCATATGGTTCACTGTAGAAGACGCGCAGGCGATTTGCAAGCGGACGACAGCGGGGCGCAGGCGCGGCGTACTCCCGCCCCGGGACGGGCGGCCGCGTGGCCGGGCGGACGTTCGCAGCGGGTCGGCCGTCGGCCGCGCGCGCTTCGCCTCCGGACTGTCCTTCCGCGCACGGACCCGGTAAAAGAACCGGCACACGCACCCAAAGCCGGACACCCATGATCGACCGCGAGCGGCTCCATCGCGACGGATACGTCCTGCTCCGCGGCGAAATCCCGGCGGACTGGCTGGACGATCTGCGCCGCGCCTTCGATGCCGGCGTGCGGCCGTCCGAACACTGGCCGGTGCCGCGCGGCCCGGGATGGCGCCATGCCTTGCTGGACCTGGACCCGACCGTGCAAGCCGTCTGTCGGCTGCCGCGCCTGCTGGCCGCGGTCGGCGCGCTGATCGGCGAACGCTACTTCCTGTCCCAGGTGGAGGGCCGCGAGCCCCTGCCAGGGGGCGGCCATCAGGGACTGCATCGCGATCTCTCCGCGCAGCGGCCGGGCGACACCGTCAATGCGCTCGCCTACTTCGACGACTACGGCCCCGACAACGGCGCCACCCGCCTGGTACCCGGCAGCCATCGTCCGACGCCGCACGCCCTAGCGCTCAGTGCCGACGACGAATCCCGTAGCCTGCAATTGGCCGGCAGCGCCGGCGACATCCTCGTGTTCGACGCCGATCTCGTCCATGCGGGCAGCCTCAATCCAGGCAGTCTGCGCCGTCGCTCGGCGCTGATCGGCTACTTCGCGGAATCCAACTACGCATCGCACCTGAAAACCGTGGGCTTGCGCAGCATCCGCATGGACACCAGCGAAAGATTCGAGCCGTAGCGCGCGCCCGACCGGACCGCGCGCCGCTTGGAAGGCGCTACCTGCGTCCGGCTCGCGCGCGTTTGCCGCCCTTGCGCTGCGCCGTCGAGCGACTTTGCGCGAAGTCCGGGAAAGTCTCCGCCAGCGACGCCGTCTCCGGCAGGATGTAGAAAATTCCGCCGCGCTCGAACGTCGACTGGATGATGTGCTCGTAGAACTCGGGCGAGACGTTGATGCAACCGTGGGTGACGCGGTTGTCGTCGGGCGAAGGCGATGCCAGACGCTCGGGGCGCTTTTCGGCCGGCACGCCAGTAGCGGTGGGATGGATGGAAACCGCAGATTCGTAGTCCACCCACAGCACGCGGCCCGCATCGATCGACGGGCCGAAACCGCCCACGAAGCGGCCGGCAGGCGTGGTGCGATCGCGGCCGGGAATCTCGCGCAGCGCCAGGCCGGCGATGCCGGGGGCGGTATGGTCGCCGGTCGCCGAACCGAATAGTCCGGGCGCGGCGCCGCGAAGCCGGCCATCGCCGCCGAACACCAGGATCTGCGCGGCGGCCTTGTCCATGATCGCGAACGGATAACCCTGGTTGTTCTTGCTGGCGACCACCCAGCCCGCGAACTCGATCACGGTATCGGACACTTCCTGGCCGGACGGAAGCTGATCGGCGGCGACGGCCGTTTGCGCGGCGGCTTCCTTGGCAGCGGCGTCCTTGGCGCTGGCCACGCCGACGCTCGCGAACGCCAGCGCGCACAACAACGCGCCATTGGCGAACCGGATCGCGGTGTGTTTGCACGTGCGGATAGGAAGACTCCTCATTGCGAAGATGGATCAAGAAAAGAAACCGGTGGCCAACGAAGGCCACCGGTTTCCGGGTTCAAACCGTTGCTTGCAAACGCGATTAGCCGCGCGGCGAGCGACGCGGCGCCCGTTCGAGCTGCTGCACGCGGCCTTCGATCTGATCCAGTCGCTGGTTGGCCTGCTGCGCGGACTGGTTGGCCGATTCGGCGCTCTGCGCCGCGCCCTGCACCTTCGAGTCGAGTTGATCGAGGCGCGAGTTGATCCCTGCGAACTCTTCCTTGTAGGTAGCGCAAGCGCCAAGGCCCAAGGTAGCGACCAGCGCCACACCGATCATGCGCGCCGTCTTCAGATGTTGCTTGGTAGGAAGCATTCCACTCTCCTTCGTCTGGGAGCTTGGAATATAGCGAGCTTTTCGCCAGAGCTATGACTCGCCTTCAGCTGAGGTTGGAGTACGTATATGGATCGTGAAGATGCGCGGGTCACTTGTGAAAACTGCGACGTTCATCCTTTCGTTTTCACAAATTCGCTGCACTTGGTCGACGGTCGCAAAACATTTGCGGCCTACGATCCGCATTCAATGTGAACAGCAGACCTGAATAGCGAGCCATTTTTGTGCCGACCGACGCGCGAAGACCGCATCGACGCGCCCCATTCATCAACGAGGCAATCCACACCGACAGGATCGATAACGTAGACCGGTGAAGCCCGACCCACACATCGGACCTGTGACCAGGCCTCCGGCAGGATGACCTTCGCGGCAAGGCCAAGCGGCTTCGATTCTGTGGTTCCTATGACCGCGCTCGGCCAATGGCAGACGCTCATTGGACAACACGACTATGAGGGCATTCGCAGGCACGCAGTGGCTATGCGTAATGCATTCTCCGGCAACCTTGGCTAATGCTAGGCTGCGCGTTTCCCTAGCCTCGCGGAAGCGACACGATGAAATCCACCTGCCTCCTGACGGTCGCCGCACTTCTCGCACTGTCCGTGGCACCGCGAGCCAACGCGGCCATCCCGATGTTCAACGGCACGTGCCCTGGCGGCCTTGAAATCCATGCCGACGAAGGTGGCCCGGTTTATGCCGACGGACGCGAAACCCGGCTCAAGCGCGTCAATGACGATTACTACGAAGCCAGCGATTCCGGCAGCGGCGTGACCCTGTCGATCAGCCGCTCGCCCGACGGCGGAGCGCAGGTGTCCTATACGGGCAAGAGCGGCGCCAATGGCGTTTGCACGATAAGCGCGGCGCGCCCTGCCGCCATGGCGGCGCCGACCGCCGACACCGCGCCGCACGAAGTGACTTGCGAATCCCGCGACGGCCGTCAGACCGAATGCGACATGGACACGCACGGCGACGTACGCTTGGTTCGTCAGCTGAGCCGCACCGAATGCGTTCAGAACGAGACCTGGGGCCTTTACCACCACTCCGTATGGGTGAAGGATGGTTGCCGCGCGGTATTCAGCAACGCCGACCGCGGGCATTCCTCCTATCGTCCGCCCGCAGCTGTCGGTATGGGCGAGGCCCGCGAGCTGTTGGGTGCCTGCAATGCGCGGGCAAAGGCAGATGGCGCATTGGTCACCCGCGTCCCGGTCAACGACCAGGTGACCGAGTTGATCGTCGACTACCCCGATGGCCGCTTCTTGTGCATGGTGCGCAACGACGGCCTGGTGGAATCCTTGAGCCCGATACGGAAGCGCGGGAAGTAACGGACGCAGAATGCAAAGCGTGACGCCGGATTTCCCTTACTACCAAGGCCGTCCGGCGCCGTTGAGCAACGCCGGCTGCCTGCTCGTACTGGCCGCCTGCGCTGCGGGTTTCGCGGCATTGTTGGCGCTGCCACGCTTCATTCCCGGCGTGGTCGGCGGCTGGATCGGCGCGATCTCGTTCGTCGCACTGCAACTCGCCGGACTGGCGCTGGCAGTCGGGCCGGCGTGGAAAGCGATCTTCCGGCGACCCACGCTGCGTGACGTCTGGATCGCGCTGGCTTGCGTGCCGCTGATGCTCATCGTCCCGGGCATCATAGCCTTCTTCGTGGTGGGCAGCCCCAACCTGGCGACAAACCCGGGCATCCTCGCCATCGGCGCGATGTCGCCAGCGTATGCGGCGAATGCAATGGCCATGGCGTCGGTGCAACTGCTCGGCGAGGAGTTGGTGACTATCCTGCCGTTCCTGCTACTGCTGACGCTGCTGCATCGCGCCGGCGCGAAACCGCAGTTGGCGATCGGCGTGTCATGGGTGGTCACCGCGCTCGCGTTCGGCGCGCTGCATTTGCCCACATACGGCTGGCACTTCGGGCAGGCGTTGCTGGTGATCGGTTCGGCGCGCTTGATCCTGACCGGGGTTTACATCCTGACGCGCAACGTCTGGGCGTCCACGATTACCCATGTCGTCAACGATCTGATGGGCATGGCGATTGCCGTGCTCGCCCATATGCGTTTGCACTGAATCCGGAACGAGCGGCTAGCCCGCGCCGTGTCGGCGACCTGATCACGATGGATTGGCAGCGCGATCAGCCCTCATTGCTTCACTGAACATGCGGCCCCGGTGCACGCAAGCGGGGACGCCGCGAAGGCGTGGGTCGATGGCAATCGCGTCGACCCGTATTGGCCTATCCCTATTGCTCACCAAGAAACGAAAAGGGGCTCCGGAGAGCCCCAAGATTCGTGATTTGGCCTAGTCGCAGCTTATGAGTACCCGCGACCGCAACGTGTCGGTGCTCAAATCGCGGCTTATGGGTGCTCTCACAGCGACTCGCGCCCACATGCCCGATCAGCCGCTCACCCGCACTTGCTGTACCCGCAGTTCAAGCAAGTCGCGCAGCCGTCCATGATCACCAGCGCCTTGGCGCTGCACTTGTGGCACAGCGTGGCCGAAGGCGGGAACGACACGCCTTCGCCGGTGACTTCGATGTCCTCGTGGCCGCTGTCGGCGACGACGACGGCGGCGGCCGGGCTTACGTCAGAGTTTTTTTTTGAGCGCTGCTCGTAGGCGGCGCGCTTCTCGGCGATCAGGGCGCGCTGGGCGTCGCTCATGTCGGGGTCGTGCATCATGCCGATCGACTTGAGGTGGTCCTCGACGATGGCGCCCATTTCGGCGACCAGCGAGGGCATGTAGACGCCACCGGGCTTGAAGTAGCCGCCGCGCGGGTCGAACACGGCCTTCATCTCGTCGACCAGGAAGGTGACGTCGCCGCCCTTGCGGAACACGGCGGACATGATGCGGGTCAGGGCCACGATCCACTGGAAGTGGTCCATGTTCTTCGAGTTGATGAAGATCTCGAAGGGGCGGCGCAGTTCGTGCTCGGTGCCGGCGTTGAGGACGATGTCGTTGATCGTCACGTACAGCGCATGCTCGAACAGCGGCGATTTGATCTTGTAGGTGGAGCCGATCAGGATCTCGGGACGCTCGATGCGCTCGTGCATCTGGATGACGTCGGCGCTGGGCAGCTCTTCGACCTTGCGCGCGGCGGCCTCGGACTTGGCGCTTTCCTTGGCTTTGTCTTCCGGGGTGACGACGGCGTAACCCTTGATTTTCTTTTCGATCTTGACGGCCATGGGCCAGGCTCCTGTTGCGGTGGTGCTTTTCTAGTTTTGGTGTGGATGCGCCGGTGCGGCGCGGCCCTCACCCCGCCCTCTCCCGCGTGCGGGAGAGGGGAGGATCGAAGGCTTACTTCTTCTTCGCGGCTTTCTTGGCGGCCTTCTTGGCGACGGCCGGCTGGCGCGGCACCTTCTTGGCGGCGGCCTTCTTCTTGGCCGGCTGCTTGGCGACCTTCTTGGCCGCCTTCTTCACGGCTTTCTTGGCGGCCTTCTTCGCCGGCTTCTTGGCGACTTTCTTGGCGGCCTTCTTCGCTGCCGGCTTCTTGGCGATCTTCTTCGCCGCCTTCTTGGCCGCGGGCTTCTTGGCGACCTTCTTGGCGGCTTTCTTCGCCGCCTTCTTGGCCGGCTTCTTGCCGGTGGCCTTGGCCTTCAGCGCGGACGCTTCCTTCTTGGCCTTGGCGCTGGCGGTGGCGAGCTTCTTCTTGGCGGTGCCGACGGCCTTCTTGGCGGCCTTGCGCGCCTTGGTGGCGGTCTTCTTGACCGACTTCACCGCGTCTTCGGCGCGCGTGGCGATGGCGCTGCCGATGTTGGACGCGGTTTCTTTGACGTTCTCAGCGGCCTGGGTCAGGGTCGCCGTCACTCCATTTCCGTTGCTCATATGCCCTCCTCGTGGGCGCTTTCGTCGGCGTTACGTATTGGCTATGTGTAATCGGGGTGGTACGGGACCGATGCTATACCCGGCGCGCACGCAATAACACTGACCGCGGTCGCGCGTTTCGGCCTGGCTGTGCTGCGCATCCGCCGGCCGAGGGCGGTGCGTGAGGCGCTTGAACGGTGCCTCCGCCGGAAAGTGATGCCGGGATTCCCCGAGGCCTGCCCCGCTCTGCGGCGGGAGCAGGCCGGCGCGGGGATCAGAACTTGCCGTAATAGCCTTCCTTGAGCGCGTCGAACAGATTGGCGGCGGTGTGCATCTCGCCGTCGTATTCGATCTGCTCGTTGCCCTTGACCTCCAGCACGCTGCCGTCTTCGAGCTCGAAGCGGTAGGTGGTGTTTTCCAGGTCGGCTTCCTTCACCAGCACGCCCTGGAAGGCGGCCGGGTTGAAGCGGAAGGTGGTGCAGCCCTTGAGGCCCTGCTCGTGGGCGTAACGGTAGATGTCCTTGAAGTCCTCGTACGGGTAATCCGTGGGGACGTTGGCGGTCTTGGAGATCGAGCTGTCGACCCACTTCTGGGCGGCGGCCTGGACGTCGACGTGCTCCTTGGGGGTGATGTCGTCGGCGGCGATGAAGTAGTCCGGCAGCTGGGTGCCGGCTTCGTCGCTGAACGGCATCGCCTTGGCGTTGATCAGCTCGCGGTAGGCCAGCAGCTCGAACGAGTAGACGTCGACCTTTTCCTTGGACTTCTTGCCTTCGCGGATCACGTTGCGGCTGTAGTGATGGGCGAAGGACGGCTCGATGCCGTTGGAGGCGTTGTTGGCCAGCGACAGCGAGATGGTGCCGGTGGGCGCGATCGAGCTGTGGTGGGTGAAGCGGGCGCCGACTTCGGCCAGCTCCTCGACCAGCTCCGGCGCCACTTCGGCCACGCGCTGCATGTAGCGCGAGTAACGGGTGTGCAGCAGCTTGCCGGGGATGTCCTGGCCGACCTTCCAGCCGTCCTTCTTCATCTCCGGGCGCTTGCGCAGCATCTCGGCGGTGACGGCGAAGCGCTCTTCCATGATCGGGGCCGGGCCCTTCTCCTTGGACAGCGCCAGACCCATTTCCCAGCCGGCCACGGCCATCTCGCGCGCGATGCGCTCGGTGAACTCGCAGGACTCGGCCGAGCCGTACTTCATCTTCAGCATGGTCACGGTGCTGCCCAGGCCGAGGAAGCCCATGCCGTGGCGGCGCTTGCGCATGATCTCGGCGCGCTGCTGTTCCAGCGGCAGGCCGTTGACCTCGACCACGTTGTCGAGCATGCGGGTGAACACGCGCACGACTTCCTTGTATTCCTCCCAGTCGAACTGCGCCTGGTCGGTGAAGGCGTTGCGCACGAACTTGGTCAGGTTGACCGAACCCAGCAGGCAGGCGCCGTAGGGCGGCAGCGGCTGTTCGCCGCAGGGGTTGGTGGCGCGGATGGTTTCGCACCACCAGTTGTTGTTCATCTCGTTGACGCGGTCGATGAGGATGAACCCGGGCTCGGCGTAGTCGTACGTCGAGACCATGATCATGTCCCACAGGTGCCGCGCGCGGATGTGGCCGTAGATCTTGCAGGCGACCAGGCCGTCGTCGCGGGAGATGTAGTTCTTATGGGTCGGCCAGTCGCGCCAGACGACCTTGTCGGCGTCTTCCAGGTCGAGGTCGCCGCGCTCCTTGACGTTGACCGGGAACACCAGCGGCCAGTCGGCGTCGGTCTTGACCGCGTCCATGAAGCCGTCGGTGATCAGCAGCGACAGGTTGAACTGGCGCAGGCGGCCGTCTTCGCGCTTGGCGCGGATGAAGTCCTTCACGTCGGGGTGGCTGACGTCGAAGGTGCCCATCTGGGCGCCGCGGCGGCCGCCGGCCGAGGACACGGTGAAGCACATCTTGTCGTAGATATCCATGAAGGACATCGGACCGGACGTGTAGGCGCCGGCGCCGGCGACGAACGCGCCGCGCGGACGCAGGGTGCTGAATTCGTAGCCGATGCCGCAGCCGGCCTTGAGGGTCAGGCCGGCTTCGTGGACTTTCTCCAGGATGCCGTCCATCGAATCCTCGATGGTGCCCGAGACGGTGCAGTTGATCGTGGACGTGGCGGGCTTGTGCTCCAAGGCGCCGGCGTTGGAGGTGATGCGGCCGGCCGGGATCGCGCCGCGGCGCAGCGCCCAGACGAAACGGTCGTACCAGTACTGCTGCTTTTCGGACGTGGGTTCGGCGTCGGCCAGGGCCTTGGCGACGCGCTGGTAGGTGGCGTCGATATCGGCGTCCACCGCCTCTCCGGTCTTGGTCTTCAGCCGGTACTTCTTGTCCCAGATGTCCTGGGATGCGGGCTGCAGCGGGATGTCCTTGTCAGCCGCTTCCGTCTTGACCGCCTCGAGGCGAACCGTACTCATGCCTGTCCTGTCTCCTTAACTGGGGCGGGCCGTGCTGTTGCGCCCGCCGCCGGGTGAGTCTTGTTGTGATTGCTGGTAATCGGGGTGTGTCTTGTTTTGGGTACCGCGGTGGTGCCGTCTGTCGCCTTGCCTGCCGTTGCCGCGACGCCTGGGCGCCGACGGCTACGCGCGCGATCGCGCCCTTACGCGCCGCGTGCGATGTGGTGTGTGTGGCATCGGGCCGAGCTTGCTCCTGTCATGCGCCGCCCCCCGTTGGCGCCTAACCGACCCAAGCCGAACCCCTAAGCTTGGGCTCCTGTCGCTGCGAGGACCACTACATGTAGTGTCGAAGCGAGGACTCAAGCTACGCCCGGCCCTGGACGGTGTCAACGGTTTTTTTGATGACGGTCACGTGTCGGGATGAAGTAAAACGACACACGCGCGCCTTACGTAAACGCGCTGAGAATGCGGCCACAATTTGTGTGTGCGCCATGAGTACAAACCCTCAGGCGGAACACTTCATCGCATATTTAGCGGGCTTGACCGACACTTCGTTCAGCTGCGCGCACGCCCGCGGCGCCGGGCCCGCACGGGCCGGATCGCCGGGCGGCCGCCCCTCCTTACAACGTCCTTACGGAACGGTACTCGATGCGTCCTCGCCCCCTGCCGACCCTGCTCGCCCTGACCCTGGCCGCCGCATTCGGCGGTTTCGCCGCGACCGCGATCCGCGACGGGCTGGAGGCGCCCGCCCAGGCCTCGCCGGCCGCGGCCGCGCTGCCGGCGGTGTCGGCGCTGCCGACCGCGGTGGGCGGGCAGCCGGTGCCGTCGCTGGCGCCGATGCTGGCGCGGGTGACCCCGGCGGTGGTCAGCGTGCACGCCAAGCAGACCGTGCGCATCCGCAACCCCTTCGCCAACGACCCGATGTTCCGGCGCATGTTCCCGAACATCCCGCAGGAGCGGATCAACGAATCGCTGGGCTCGGGCGTGATCATCGACGCCAAGAACGGCTACGTGCTGACCAACCACCACGTGATCGAGGGGGCCGACGCGGTGTCGGTGACGCTCAGCGACGGGCGCACGCTCAAGGCCGCGTTCGTCGGCTCCGACCCGGACACCGACATCGCGGTGATGAAGATCCCGGGCGAAAACCTCAGCGCGCTGAACCTGACCGATTCCGACGGGCTCAAGGTCGGCGACTTCGTGGTGGCGGTGGGCAACCCGTTCGGCATCGGCCAGACGGTCACCTCGGGCATCGTCTCGGCGGTGGGCCGCAGCGGCCTGCGTGGGCTGGGCTACCAGAACTTCATCCAGACCGACGCCTCGATCAATCCCGGCAACTCCGGCGGCGCGCTGGTCAACCTCAACGGCGAGCTGGTCGGCATCAACACCGCCAGCTTCAATCCGCAGGGCAGCATGGCCGGCAACATCGGCCTGGGCTTCGCGATCCCGGCCAACCTGGCGCGCTACATCAAGGACCAGCTGATCGCCAACGACGGCGTGGTGCGGCGCGGTTCGCTGGGCCTGGAAACCCAGGACGTGGACGCGCGCCTGGCGCAGGCGCTGAAGCTGGACGAGCCGCGCGGCGCGGTGGTCACGCGGGTGTTCGCGGGCAGCGCGGCGGCGGCGGCGGGATTGAAGGCCGGCGACGTGATCCTGAGCGCCAACAACCAGCGCATCGACAACCGCGACGCGCTGCGCAACTTCGAGGGCCTGCAGGCGATCGGCGGGCGGGTGGCGCTGGACGTGCGCCGCGACGGCCGGCCGCTGCAGCTGACCGCGACCCTGCGCGAGCAGCCCAAGGCCTACGCCGGCACCGAACTGGACGAGCGCCTGACCGGCGCCAGCTTCGCCGAGCTGCCCGAGCGCCTGCGCCAGTCCGGCGCGGCCGGCGTGCTGATCGAGTCGGTGGCGCGCGGCAGCCGCGCCGAGCGCAACGGCCTGCGTTCGGGCGACGTGGTGGTGGCGGGCAACGCGGGCGATTTCGAGGATCTGCCGGGCTTCCGCGCGAGCTTCACACGGCCTCCGGCACAGTTGGTCCTGCGCGTGATGCGCGGCAACGCGGTCGCCAATCTGTTGATGCAATGAAGCGGGTCGGGCGATGACGTCATCTGGATCAGCGATCATCGCCGGACGCGCTAGCAGACCTTAAGCAGACAAAGTCCCGCCCCCTCCCAGGAGAATGCAATGAGCCCTACCTCGACCGACGCCATGAAGGCCAACCTCGGCGAAGCCGGTACCCACCTCAAGCAGGCGGCGGCCGATGCCGGCGAAGCGATCCGCGGCGCGGCCGGCGCGGCCGGCGACGAACTCAAGATCGGACGCGCCAACGTCAAGGCCGACCTGGCCGATGGCGCCCTGGCCGGCATCGCCGCGGCCGAGCACGCCGGCGGCGCGGCGCGCGAGCAAGTCGACGTGCTGATGGACAAGGGCCGCGACCTGATCGAAAGCGCGGCCGATCTGGTGCGCGAACGTCCGCTGGCCTCGTTCGGCGTGGCCTTCGCGGCCGGCTTCATCATCGCCAAGCTCGCCCGCGGCAGCGACAAGTAAGCCCAGGCATGCAAGCCACAGGGGACCCGCGCCCGCCGCAGCCGCCCGGCAGCGGCGGTGCCGACGCGCACCAGCCCGATGCCGGCGGACCGGACGCCGCGAAGGCCGCACCGGACCTGCTGGAATCGCTGCGCGAATTGGGCGATACCGGCCGCGCCGGATTGGGCGCGGCCGGCGACACCGCCAAAGCCCTGCGCAGCCTGGTCGCGGCCGACATTTCGCTGGCGCGCAGCGCATTGGGCCGCGCGCTGGCGCTGATGGGCGTGGCGATCGCGTTCGGCGGCTCGGCCTGGCTGTTGCTGATGGCGACGCTGATCGTGTTCCTGAGCCGCACCCTGGGCATGCCGTGGTCGCTAGCCCTGCTGCTGAGCGCGCTGCTGAGTCTGGCGGTGACGGCGTGGGCGGGCTGGCAGGCGGTGCGCTACTTCGAGCACACCCGCATGCAGGCCACGCGCCGGCAGTTGGCGCGGCTGGGCATCGGCGAGCTGGCCGACGTCACGCCGACGCCGGGCTCGCCGGAATCGGCGCGCGATGCCGCGCGGCGCTGGCCGCCGGCCGGCCCGGGTGCCGGCAAGGACGACCGCGGCGTCGACCTGACGCCGCCCTGATGCCGTTTGTTTCCGACCCACCGTCCAGACAGAGCGCACGCGCATGAGCTTCGAACAACTGATCGCCAAGGTGCACCAGGCCGAGGACGTGGTCGAAGCGCATGAGCGGCGCCTGGTCGCGCATCTGGACGTGATCAAGCAGTCCTGGCGCGAAGCCTGGACGCCGGGACGCATCGTGATCGCCGGGCTGGTCAGCGGCTTCGCGGTCGGCCGCGCCGAGCCGCTGCGCGTGGCGGCCAAGAGCGGCGGCATGATGCAGATGATCTCGATGCTGTCCAGCCTGTTCGCCGGCGGTAGCGCCGGCGTGGCGGCCAGCCAGGCCGAACGCGCGGCCGACAACACCGAAACCGTCGCCGCGGCGGTCGAGGAAGGCGAGGAAGCCGCCGTGGCGCGCGCCGAGGCGACGGTGCAAGCTGTGCGTTCCACCGCCGATCCGATCGACTTTTGAACGCGTCCGCCGAGCACGAACCCGAACCCGCCGCCGACGCGCCCGCGCCGGCCGACGACGAACCGCACGCACCCGCGCCGCCGCGACCGCGCGCGCCGGCCTCTATGGTGGTGCTGGCGACGCTGGCGGTGGGCGCCACCCTGTGGGCGGCGCAGGCGCTGATCCTGCCGATCCTGCTGTCGGCGTTCTTCGCCCTGATCGGCAACCCGATCATCCGCGGCCTGCGCAAGCTGTGGCTGCCGCGTTTCGCCGCGGCGCTGCTGGTGCTGATCGGCGGTCTGGCCGCGGCCGGGCTGCTGGCCAACCAGTTGATCGAACCGGCCGGCGAGTGGGTGCGGCAGGTGCCGCGCGAGATGAAGCAACTCGCGCCCAAGCTGCGCGAGATGACCAAGCCCATGCAGGAGGCCAACCGCGCCGCGCAGAACATCGCGCGCGCGGCCGGCGGCGAGAGCACGGCCAAGCCGGTGCAGGTGGTCAAGACCGAGCTCAACGACCCTTACAAGTCGCTGACGTCCACGCCCAAATACGTGGCCTCGGTGCTGGCGGTGGTGCTGCTGACGTTCTTCTTCATGGTCTACGGCGAAAGCCTGCAGCGCAACGCGATCAGCCTGCTGCCCGGCTTGCGCGAACGCAAGATCACCGTCGACATCCTGCATTCGATCGAGCGCGAGATCTCGCGCTACGTGCTCACCATCAGCCTGATCAACACCGCGCTGGGCCTGGCCCTGGCCGGGGCCTTGTTCTGGCTGGGCGTGCCGCTGCCGGAGGCGCTGCTGTGGGGCACGATGGCGGCGATCCTGAACTTCGCGCCGTACGTGGGCCCGCTGATCGGCATGGTGACCATGCTGCTGATGGGTTTCGTCGCTTTCGACGAGGCCTGGCGCGCGCTGCTGCCGGCCGGCCTGTACCTGGTGCTGCATACCATCGAGGGCCAGATCGTCACGCCGATCGTGCTGGGCCGGCGCATGCGCCTGTCGCCGCTGGTGCTGATCCTGGCGCTGATGTTCTTCGGCTGGCTGTGGGGCATCGTCGGCCTGCTGCTGGCGGTGCCGATGCTGGTGTGCGTGAAACTGGTGCTGGCGCGCATCGAAGGCCTGGAGAAGTGGTCCAAGCTGCTGGAGTGAGGCCGCAGGCCGAGGCGTCGAGTGCCGCGTGGCACACAGCTTGTGAGTGAAAACCCCTACGCGCCTCGCGCGGGAAAACCGCGGCCGTGCGCGCATTAGGCGCTAAAATGGCGCGATGACTTTCCCCGTCCGCGCCATCACCCTCGACCTCGACGACACCTTGTGGCCGATCGCGCCGGTGATCGTGCATGCCGAACGCGCGCTGGGCGACTGGTTGCGCGAACACGCGCCGCGCACCGCGCAGCGCTGGCCGGCCGAGGCCATGCGCACGCTGCGCGACCAGATCGCCGCCGAGCATCCGCACCTGGCGCACGACTTCACCCACCAGCGCAAGCTCACCCTGGAGCGCATGCTGCGCGAGGCCGGCGACGACACGGCGCTGGTCGCGCCCGCGTTCGAGGTGTTCTTCAACGCGCGCTGCGAGGTCCGCCACTACGACGACAGCGTGGCCGCGCTGGAGCGCATGGCCGCGCGTCTGCCGCTGGCCGCGCTGAGCAACGGCAACGCCGATCTGCAGCGCATCGGCCTGATGCATCTGTTCCGCTTCCAGCTGGGCGCGCGCGAGCACGGCGAGGCCAAGCCCGCGGCGAGCATCTTCCACGCCGCCTGCGCGCGTTTGGACTGCGAGCCGCAGCACGTGCTGCACGTGGGCGACGACATCGAGCTGGACGTGGTCGGCGCGCATCGCGCCGGGCTGCGCAGCTGCTGGATCAACCGCCTCGACGAGGCAGGCCGCCGCCGCGAATGGCCGCACGCCGGCCTGCGCCCCGACCTCGAATTCGACACCCTCGCCGCGCTCGCCGACTGGCTGGACGCGGCCCAGACCCCGGACACCGCCGCCGCATGAACCTGCCCCTGGGCTTTACCGATTCCGCCACCGACGCGCTGCCGCTGCACCTGGTCGCACGCACCGACTTCGCCGCCTGGCACGCGACGCTGCCGCCGGCCAGCGCGGCCTGGGTGACGGCGCAGGGCTACGAGGCCGCGGCCGGCACGCTGCTGACCCTGCCCGGTGCCGACGGCGGCCTGGGCGGCGCGGTGCTGGGCATCGGCGATGCGCTGGATCCGTATTCCTATGGCCATGCCGCGTTCGGCCTGCCGCTGCGCACCTGGCGCGTGGCCGGCACGCACGACACCGCGACCCTGGCGGCGCTGCGCCTGGGCTGGGGCCTGGGCAGCTACCGCTTCAGCCGCTACAAGCAACCGCCGCGCGCACCGGCGCGCCTGCTGGTCGAACGCGACGACGCCGAAACCGACGACCTGATCGCCGCCTGCCTGCGCGTGCGCGACCTGATCAACACGCCGACCGAACACATGGGCCCGGAGCAGCTGGAAGCGGTGGCGCGCGAGATCGCGCAACGCCACGGCGCGCAGATCGACGCGGTGACCGGCGACGAACTGCTGAGCCAGAACTTCCCCGCCATCCACGCCGTCGGCCGCGCCTCGCACCGCGCGCCGCGCCTGATCCGCCTGCGCTGGGGCGACGAGGCGCATCCGCACGTGGCGCTGGTCGGCAAGGGCGTGTGCTTCGACACCGGCGGCCTGGACCTGAAGCCGGCCGACGGCATGCGCAACATGAAGAAGGACATGGGCGGCGCCGCGCACGCGATCGCCCTGGCCGAGCTGGCGATGGCGCGCAAGCTGCCGCTGCGCATCACCCTGCTGGTGCCGGCGGTGGAGAACGCGGTCGGCCCCGACGCGTTCCGGCCTGGCGAAGTCATCGCCACGCGCCAGGGCATCAGCGTGGAGATCGACAACACCGACGCCGAGGGTCGCGTGGTGCTATGTGATGCGCTGACCTATGCCGGCGAACTCTCGCCCGCGCTGGTGCTGGATTTCGCCACCCTGACCGGCGCGGCGCGCATCGCGCTGGGCCCGGACCTGCCGGCGCTGTACAGCAACGACGAGGCGCTGGCCCAGCGCTGGCTCGACGCCGGCCTGCAGCAGCGCGATCCGCTGTGGCGCATGCCGCTGTGGCGCCCGTACCTGCGCTATCTCACCAGCGCCATCGCCGACATCGCCAACGGTGGGCCGTCGAAGATGGCCGGTTCGGTCACCGCGGCGCTGTACCTGGAGCGCTTCGTGCCGGCCGCCCTGCCCTGGGCGCACCTGGACGTGTACAGCTGGAACGACGCCGACCGCCCGGGCCGTCCCGCCGGCGGCGAGGCGCAAGGCCTGCGCGCGGCCTACGCGCTGCTGAAATCCCAGAGCGGCTCGACGCCTTAAGCCACCGCCCCCGCGGCCGTGGACACCGACGCTAGCGACGGTGTCTGGCCGTCCTGCGCGTGCGCGTGCCGCAACCAGACCGCCATCGCGGGCGTCCGCTCAGCGACGCGCGCGTCACGGTGAACGCACCGGTCCGCCGGCGGCGTGCGGCTGCCGACGTTTTTCGCACGCTGAATGGGCGCGATTTATCACCTTTTCCAAACCTGAAATGTGTAAATTGCCTTGAGGTAGCCCGCCACTGATCGGCCGCCCGATGGCCGTACCGTGATCGCCACCGCGTGAATCCCCGAGGCGTCGGACGCCGCGGGGCCGGTGCGACGGCTGCCATGGGTACGCAAGCAAGCGCCAGCGCCCTGGCGCCGGGTTCAAGGAGGAAGGGGAATGCGGGATCACGCGACGCGCCGGCTCGGCGCCTTGGGCTTAGCCGTGGCCGCGGCGATATGCGCGCCCAACGCCGCCGCACAGGTGCAACGCACCTTCGTCAATCTGGGGTTCGAGCAGCCGGCGCTGACCGGCAGCAGCTGCTATCTGATCATTTCGGCCGACGTGGTGCCGGGCTGGAACACCGACCACCCCGCCAATGTCGTCGGCGGCACCTGCACCCTGGCCGGTCAGCCGGGCGGCGCGGCGATCAACGGCCCCATCGAGATCTGGCGCGGCCCCAGCTTCAGCAGCGTGCCGCCGCGCGCCGGCAATCAGCACGCCGAACTCAACGCCTACACCGCATCGCGCCTGTCGCAGACGATCTGTCTGACCAATGGCGAGCGCGTGGACTGGCGGCTCAGCCACCGCGGCCGCAACAGCAACGTCACGCCGGACGTCATGAACTTCAACATCGACAGCACCACCAACACGGTGGCGGTGCTGTCCAGCACCACCGTGGCCGGCGGCGCTCCGGTCTGCCTGGACAGCGGCAGCGTCGACAACCTCAGCTGCACCGTCGGGGCCGGCGGCAACGGCTGGGCCGATTACTCGGGCAGCTTCAACTGGAACGGCACCAGCGGCAACCACAACTTCGGCTTCCAGGCCGTGGGCGGCGGCGGCTCCGGCAACTTCCTCGACGACATCCAGATCACGCTGCGCCCTTATCTGGAATTCGACCCCATCACCTACACCACCCGCGAAGGCCAGGCCGTGCCCTCGCTGCCCACCATCCGCATCACCGGCACCGTGCCGGCCGGCGGCATCACCGTGCTGGTCAACGTCACCGGCGGCACCGCGACCTCCGGCAGCGACTACACGGCCGGCGCCAACGTCAACGTGGCGATTCCCGCCGGCACCTACGACGACAACCGCTTCGCGATACCGATCACCATCACCGACGACAACGTGATCGAGGACAACGAGACCGTGCTGGTGCAGGTGTTGCCCAACGCCGCCGCGTACACGCTGGCCTCCACCACCACCTGCGGCAGCGCGACGGTGCAGAACACCGCCACGCTCACCATCCTCGACAACGACGTCGACCTGCGCGTGACCAAGAGCAACAGCGGCAATGCGACACCGCCCGCTGGCGGCACCACGCAGTTCACCGTCGCCTACACCAACAACACCGCCAAGCCCACGGTCGGCGACACCACCGCGCACGATGCGGTGGCGACCATCGCCGACGCGGTGCCGGCGGGGCTCACCTTCACCAGTTGGACCTGCGCCGGCAGCAACGGCGGCGTGTGCCCGGCGGCCAGCGGCAGCGGCGCGATCGCCGGCAGCGCGACCCTGCCGGCGGGCACCGGCGGCGTCGCTGGCGGCACGGTCACTTACACCATCAACGCCACCCTCGGCGCGACCCAGTGCACCGCGGTCACCAACAACGCCTCGATCGCGACCAACACGCCTCTGGCCGAAGGCGCGTCGGCGCAGGCCGGGTTCGTCACGCCGGTGCCCGGCGGCAGCGTCAACAACGCCGCCACCGCCCTGGTCGATCCGCTGTGCGCCGATCTGACGATGACCAAGAGCGAGAGCGGCAACCCGACGACTTACACGCCGGGCGCGACCACCACCTACACCTTGCAGGCCTGCAACCAGACCGGTCCGGACGGCGCCACCGGCGCCACCATCAACGACTCGCTGCCCAACGGCGTGACCCTGACCGCGCCCTGGACCTGCAGCGGCACCGGCGGCGGCACCTGCCCGGCTAGCGGCGGCAGCATCGGCGGCAACACGGTGGCGATCGCCGGCGTGAACCTGCCGGTCGGCGCCTGCGTCAACGTGCTGGTGCCGGTGATCTTCAGCGCCAATCCCGCGGCGTACTGACGCCTTCCCGCCCGCCAAGCCCGGCCCGCACTCGCTGCGGCCTGGGCCTGGTCGTAAGGTCCGCTTGCTTTACTCTGAAATCCAGAGTACTTTGCAAACACCTTCCACCGACCCGCCGCCATGACCCGAGACGAACTGCAGAGCAACCTGGACTACGTGGCCCGCGCCGTGCGCAAGCGCGAGCGCCCGCCCGGCGTGCCGGCGATCTACTTCCTGTGGGCACCGCTGGTGCTGATCGGCTTCGCCCTGCCGGATTGGGCGCCGCATGCGGCCGGGCTGTATTGGTTCATCGCCTGCATCGGCGGCGGCGCGCTCAGCGTCTGGCTGTCGATGCGCGACGAGCGCGTGCACGGCGTGATCGACCGCGAACGCAGCCGCCGTTACGGCTTCCACTGGCTGGTGGCCGGCGTCGCATTCGGGCTGACCGCGTTGCCGATCGCCCTGGGCCGCTACGAGATCCAGACCGTCGCCAACTTTCTGCTGACCGGCGGCACCGTCTACGCATTGGCCGGCGTGCACATGGATCGTCCGATCCTGTGGAGCGGCCTGATCATGTATGCCGCCTACGCCGCGATGATGCTGTTCTCGCCGCCGTATGCCTGGACCTTCGCCGGTATCGCGACCGCGGCCGGACTGACCTGGGCCGGCATTTCCGCGCAGCGTCGCAGGGGCGGAGCGTCGCAATGAAGGCGCTGGCGGCTCTCGATCCTGAGTTCGAGCACCGCGTGCGCCTGGCGATCGCGGTGCTGCTGATGCGCCACGACGAGATCAGCTTCGCCGCGTTCAAGCAGCAGCTTCAGCTCACCGACGGCAACCTCGGCGCGCAGCTGCGGCGGTTGGAGGAGGCGGGCTATCTCGCCTTGCGCCGCGACTTCGTCGAACGCAAACCGGTGACCTGGTACCGCATGACCGACAGCGGCCGCGGCGCGCTGGAACGCCACCTGGGCGCGCTGCAGTCGATGATCGCGGCGGCCGGCAGCGGCGCGCCCTAGCGCCGCCGCAGCCTGCTGACAGATTCTGACTTCCGGCAGGTTGGCGCCTGAACGGCCTACGGTCACACTAGGCACACTTTTTCGTCCGGTTGGGATATGGCGACTTCTTCCGATCTGCTCAAAGAACTCCGCATCGACCGCAGCGCTCCGCCGCCGCCGTCCGGTGGCGGGCGCACGCTGTGGATCGCGCTGGGCGCGGTCGGCGTGGTCGCCCTGCTCGGCGTCGTCGGCTGGGCGGTGTTCGGCCGCAACGCCGCGCCCGAGGTCAAGACCGCCACCGCGGTCGCGGTCGGCCAAGGCGGCGGCAGCGCGTCGGTGCTGGACGCGACCGGCTACGTGGTGGCGCGGCGCATGGCCACGGTCTCGGCCAAGATCACCGGCAAGGTGCGCGAGGTGATGATCGAGGAAGGCCAGCGCGTCGAGGCCGGCCAGATCATGGCCACGCTGGACCCGATCGACGCCAACGCCGAACGTTCGCTCGCCGACGCCCAGCTGGGCGCCTCGCAAAGCGAAACCGCGCGCGTGCAGGCCCAGCTCAAGGAAGCCGAGATCAACGCCAACCGCCTGGCCACGCTGGTCAAGCAGCAGCTGGTGTCGCGCTCGCAATACGATCAGGCCGTGGCCACGCGCGACTCGCTGCGCGCGCAGCTGCTGACCTCGCAGCGCAACGCCAAGGTCGCCGGCGACCGCCTGCACATCGCCGACCTGGGCGTGGACAACACCATCGTGCGCGCGCCGTTCGCCGGCGTGGTCACGGCCAAGGCGGCGCAGCCGGGCGAGATCGTGTCGCCGCTGTCGGCCGGCGGCGGCTTCACCCGCACCGGCATCGGCACCATCGTCGACATGGACTCGCTGGAAGTCGAAGTGGACGTGGGCGAGGCCTTCATCGGCCGCGTGCAGCCGAAGATGCCGGTGGAGGCCACGCTCAACGCCTACCAGGACTGGAAGATCCCGGCCGAGGTGATCGCGATCATTCCGGCCGCCGACCGCGGCAAGGCCACGGTCAAGGTGCGCATCGCGCTCAAGACCAAGGACGCGCGCATCGTGCCGGACATGGGCGTGCGGGTGAGCTTCCTGGAAGCGGCCAAACCGGTAGCGGCCAACCAGCCCAAGCCCGGCGTGCTGGTGCCCACCGCGGCCATCGCGCAGCGCGACGGCGCCGATGTCGCCTTCGTGGTCGCCGACGGCAAGGTCGCCCAGCGCGCGCTCAAGCTCGGCCGCAGCCTGGGCGACGACCGCGAAGTCACCCAGGGCGTGGCCGGCGGCGAGACCGTGGTGCTGAACCCGGGCAACGAGTTGAAGGACGGCGCGCGCGTGCGCGTGGCCGCCGAAGGCGGCGACGATGCCAGCAGTGACGAATCCGGTTCCAGCAGCGAATAACGTTCAAGGCGGGATCCGGGAATAAGCGTTCGAGCTGGCCGAAGCCATCCGACCGCACTCTCGCAACCCGACTCCCAATCCCGAATCTGCGCTCTACAGAGGAAGTCCAACGATGGATACGCTGGTTTCGATCCGCAACCTCAAGAAGACCTATCAGCGCGGCCCCGAAAAGGTCGAAGTGCTGCACGGCATCAACCTCGACATCCCCAAGGGCGACTTCGTCGCGCTGATGGGGCCGTCGGGCTCGGGCAAGACCACGTTGCTCAATCTGATCGGCGGCCTGGACAACCCCAGCGACGGCGAGATCGAGATCGAGAACCAGCGCATCGACCGCATGAGCGCCGGCCAGCTGTCGCAGTGGCGCAGCAACCATGTCGGCTTCGTGTTCCAGTTCTACAACCTGATGCCGACCCTGACCGCGCAGAAGAACGTCGAGCTGCCGCTGCTGCTGACCAAGCTCAACGCCGCCCAGCGCAAGCGCAACGCCGAGATCGCGCTGCAACTGGTCGGCCTGGCCGAGCGCGGCAAGCACCGCCCGAACGAACTGTCCGGCGGCCAGCAGCAGCGCGTGGCGATCGCCCGCGCGATCGTGTCCGACCCCACCCTGCTGATCTGCGACGAGCCCACCGGCGACCTGGACCGCCAGTCGGCCGAGGAGATCCTGGCCCTGCTGCAGTCGCTCAACCGCGACCACGGCAAGACCATCGTCATGGTCACCCACGATCCCAAGGCCGCCGACCACGCGCGCCGCACGATCCATCTCGACAAGGGCACGCTCGCGGGCGAAGGCGGCGGCGCGCACTGAGTTCCGCACGCGCGCGCTCCCGACGAGCGCGCTGAGCCACCGCCGTCGCGATCGCGCGCCGTCGGCCGGGCTCCGGATCCTCACCCGCCGCTTGCGCCTGTTCTCCCTCGCGGAGAAGGCAACACCTAAAGGAAAGCAGACATGAAATACCTGCACCTGATCTGGGCCGCACTGTTCCGAAGCAAGACCCGCACCTTCCTGACCCTGTTGTCGGTGGTGGCGGCGTTCCTGCTGTTCGGCATGCTCGACTCGGTCCGCGTGGCCTTCAACTCCGGCGGCAGCGTCGCCGGCGCCGATCGTCTGGTGGTGGCCTCGCGCCTGTCGATCACGCAGATGCTGCCCTACAACCTGCTCAGCCAGATCGAGTCGCAGCCGGGCGTGAAGAAGGTCGCCTACGCGGCCTGGTTCGGCGGCATCTACCAGGATCCGAAGAACTTCTTCCCGAACTTCTCGGTCAGCCCGGACTATCTGGACCTGTACCCGGAATACATCGTGCCCGCCGAGCAGGTCAAAGCCTGGCAGGCCGACCGCCAGGGCGCCATCGTCGGCGCCTCGCTGGCCAAGCGCCACGGCTGGAAAGTCGGCGACACCATTCCGCTGCAGGCCACGATCTTCCCGACCAAGGGCAGCAACGACTGGCCGCTGAAGCTGCGCGCGATCTTCGAGATCAAGGACAGCAAGCGCAAGGGCGAGGAAAACCAGCTGTTGTTCCACTGGAAGTACTTCGACGAGTCCAACGACTACGTCAAGAGCCGGGTCGGCTGGTACATGGTCAAGCTGTCGGACGTGAACCAGGCCACGCGCGTGGCCAAGGGCATCGACGCGCTGTCGGAGAACTCCGACCACGAGACCAAGACCCAGACCGAACAGGCCTTCAACCAGTCCTTCGCCAAGCAGTTCGCCGACATCGGCCTGATCGTCACCGCGATCATGGGCGCGGTGTTCTTCACCCTGCTGCTGCTGACCGGCAACACCATGGCTCAGGCGGTGCGCGAGCGCATCCCGGAACTGGCGGTGCTCAAGACCATCGGCTTCAGCGACCGCAGCGTGCTGGCGTTGGTGCTGACCGAGTCGATCCTGCTGATCGTGCTGGGCGGCAGCATCGGCCTGGGCATCGCCGCACTGCTGATGCCGGGCGTGAGCGCGGCCAGCGGCGGCATCATCCAGCTGCCGACCGTGCTGCCGCAGACCTGGTTGACCGGTCTGGGCCTGATGCTGGCGATCGGCGTGGCGGTGGGCTTGATGCCGGCGTTGCGCGGCATGCGCCTGAAGATCGTCGATGCACTGGCCGGCCGCTAAGGAGAAATCGCGATGATGAAGTTCCTGATCAATGTCGGCATCGTGGTCCTGCTGCTCGCCGCGCTGGCCGTGTGGGTGATGTTGCCGTGGTACGCGGTGGTCGGCGTCGCCGTGGCGCTGCTGCTGTGGCTGTTCCTGACCAAGCGCGGCCAGCAGACCCTGGCCGTGTCCGGCGTCGGCATCTCCAGCCTGCCGCAGCGCTGGGGCGCGTCGTCGGTGATCGTGATCGGCATCGCCGGCGTGGTCGGCGTGCTGGTGGCGATGCTGGCGATGGGCGAAGGCTTCCAGAACACGCTCAAGCAGACCGGCAGCGACGACACCGCGATCATCCTGCGCGGCGGTTCGCAGGCCGAGACCAACTCGGTCATCAACCGCGACCAGGTGCCGCTGATCTCGTCCCTGGCCGGCATCGCCAAGGACGCGGGCGACCGTGCCCAGGTCTCGCCGGAGCTGTCGCAGGTGATCAACCTGCCCACCGTCAGCGACGGCAGCGACGCCAACGCGCAGCTGCGCGGCGTCGGCGCCGAAGCCTGGTCGCTGCGTCCCAACGTCAAGATCGTGAAGGGCCGCAAGTTCGGCGCGGGCCTGCGCGAGCTGATCGCCGGCCAGGGCGCGGCCAAGCAGTTCCGCGGCCTGGAAGTGGGCAAGCAGATCGAGCTGGCCAACCAGAACTGGACCGTGGTCGGCGTGTTCGCCGCCGGCGACTCGCACGATTCGGAGCTGTGGGCCGACGGCGAGGTGCTGGCCTCGACCTACCAGCGCAGCTCGTTCCAGTCGGTGACGGTGAAGCTGGCCGGCAAGGACGGCTTCAAGCAGCTCAAGGGCGCGCTGGCCGCCGACCCGCGGTTGAAGCTGGACGTGCAGACCACCCACGACTACTACGCCAAGCAGTCCGAAGGCCTGACCAAGCTGATCAAGATCCTGGGCACGGTGATCGGCACCATCATGGCGATCGGCGCGGTGTTCGGCGCGCTCAACACCATGTACGCCGCCGTCGCCGGACGCGCGCGCGAGATCGCGACCCTGCGTGCGCTGGGCTTCCGCGGCGTGCCGGTGGTGGTGGCGGTGATGCTGGAAACCATGCTGCTGGCGCTGCTGGGCGGCCTGCTCGGCGCGGCGGTGGCGTGGCTGATCTTCAACGGCTACCAGGTGTCGACGCTGGGCAGCAACTTCAGCCAGGTGGTGTTCCAGTTCAAGGTCTCGCCCGAGCTGCTGTGGAGCGGCCTGAAGTGGGCGCTGGGCATCGGCCTGGTCGGCGGCCTGTTCCCGGCGCTGCGCGCGGCGCGCCTGCCGGTGACCACGGCGCTGCGCGCCGCTTAAACGACAAGTCACCGCGGAAAACTAACGAGGCGCCGTTCGCGGCGCCTCGTTTTTTTTGCGGCGATCAACGGCGGCGACGCATGCACGGGTCAGGGCCTGCGCGCCGACGGTCGGATCGGCTAGGCTGACGCGGTCCGGCCGACAGGGAGCCCGCCGCAGGTGGACAGCAGACGCGAGATCACCGAGACGCTGCGCACGCGCCGCCTGGACGCGAACCTGCATCGCGGCAGCGCGCTGATCGGCGCCGCCGTGCTGGCGCTGATCTCCACCTCGTTGTCGGCCGCGTTGCTGGGCGGCGAATGGACCGCAGGCCTAGCGCTGCTGGTGCTGGCAGCAGCGTGGGCCTTGCTGCTGCCCTGGCTGATCACCGTGCTGCACTCCGGCCCGCACCTGAGCCTGGACGATCGTGGCCTACGCACCGTGCTGATCGGCGACATCCCGTGGGCGGACGTGGCCGGCCTGCACCTGCGCACCGATCGCGATACCGGCGAGGACGGCGTGCGTATCCGTCATTACCTGGACTTGTGCCTGCGCCATCCGCACCGCTACTCCGCATCGCTGTGGATCCGCAAGCAGACCAAGGCCCACGCCGATTACGGCAGCTACACGCTCCCGCTGGACCTGTTCGACAGCGATCCGCTGCAGATCCATCGATTGGCGCTGCTGCTGCGTCGCGCCGAACCGGCGCCGTTCTTCGCCGACTGGCAACTGGACGTGACCATGGCCGAAGTCGCGCGCGAGATCGAGGCGCTGCGCGAGCGCGCCGGTGCGCTTGGCGCCGCACAGGCGTCGGCGGAACCCACCGACGACTACCCGCACCGCCTGCGCGCTCAGCAGGCATCGGCCGAACGTGAGGTCCAGGCCGAAGCCCAGCGGCGCGAGCGCGAGTTGCGGCGCAGCCGCACGCGCCGCGAGGCCGAGCGCACACGGCAGCGCAGGGACAGCTGGCTCATCGTCGGGTTCGTGCTGGCGGCGTTGCTCGCCGCTTACCTGCTCGACCTCTGAGCGACGTCAGGCCGCCGCCTGCCTGCGCGACCGCCACAGGCCGTCGCCGGCGAACATCAGCAAGCCGACCCAGATGAACACGAAGCCGATCAAACGCGCGCGGTCGAACGGCTCGTGCAGCACCAGCACGCCGATCAGCAGCTGCAGGGTCGGCGCGATGTACTGCATCAGACCCACCACCGACAGCGGCACGCGCCGTACCGCGTAGGCGAAGCCGATCAACGGCAGCGCGGTGAGCGCGCCGGCCATGATCAGCAGCAGATCGACGCCCAGGCCCCAGCCGCCCAGAAACCCGCCCTGACCGTGGCTTTCGCCCCACAGCAGCACCGCCAGCGCGGGCAGGAACAGGTACAGGCTCTCGATGCCCAGCCCGGTCACTGCCTCCACCGCGACCAGCTTGCGGATCAGGCCGTAGGTCGCGAACGACAGGGCCAGCGCGATCGCGATCCAAGGCAGTTGGCCGTACTGCCAGGTCAGCCAGACCACGCCGGCCGCGGCCAGCGCCACCGCCAGCCACTGCACGCGGTTCATGCGCTCGTGCAACAGCAGCACGCCCAGCACCACGTTGACCAGCGGGTTGATGAAGTAGCCCAGACTGGTCTCGACCACGTGGCCGGCGTTGACCGCCCAGATGTACAGGCCCCAGTTGAAGGCGATCAGCGTGCCGCTCAAGGCCAGCATCGCGGCCTTGCGCGGCTGCGAGAACACCTCGCGCAACCAGGCCAGGCCCTGCTTCCAGCACAGCCAGGCCGCCACCATCGCCGCGCTCCAGGCGATGCGATGGCCGACGATCTGCAGCGACGGCACCGCCTTGAGCAGATGCCAGTACAGCGGCATCAGCCCCCACAGTACGAACGAGGCGGCGGCAATCCACAGCCCGCGCCGCCCTTCGGCCTGCGCGGCGTTCATGCCGCCGGCTCGCTCGGCGTTGGCGCGGCCGGAGCCGGCGTCATCGGCGCACGCGCGGCGCGCGCCTTGGCCAGGGTGATGATGACCACGCCGACCAGGATCACCGCCATCGCGCCGATGTCGTGCGAGGTGAAGCGCTCGCCCGCCAGCACCGCGCCGAACAGCACCGCGATCGGCGGATTGACGTAGGCATAGCTGGTCGCCAGCGCCGGGCGCACGTGATGCAGCAGCCAGATGTAGGCGGTGAAGCCGAAGATCGAACCGGCCACGACCAGGTACAGCAGCGCCCCGGTCGCACCCGCGCTGGGCCAAGCGGTGATGCGCTCGCCGGTCACCGCGGCCGCGCCCAGCATCCACACGCTGCCGGTCAGCATCTGCGCGCTGGCGGCCATGAACGGCGACGGCAGGTCCTGATCGCGGCTCCAGATCGAACCCCAGGCCCAGGCGATCGGCGCCACGATCAAACAGACCAGGCCCAGGGTCGAACCCGACAAGGCGCTGCCGGCGTTGAGCCAGATCACGCCCAGGAAACCGATCACCAGACCGATCCATTCGATCTTCGAGGGATGGCGGCCGCGCAGCATCGCGAACACGCCGGCGAACAGCGGCATCGACGCCACCGCGATCGCGGCCAGGCCGGAGCCGACTTCGGTCTCGGCCAGGTTCACCAGGCCGTTGGACAGCAGCACCATCCAGATCGACAACACCCACAGCGTGCGCCATTGCTTGCGCGTCGGCGGCGTCGCGCCGCGCCAGCGCAGCACGCCGTACATCAGCGCGCCGGCGATGAACATGCGCAGCGCGCCGAGCAGGAAGGGCGGATAGCTCTCCAGGGCAAAGCGGATCGCGAGATAGGTCGAGCCCCACAGGATGTAGACCGAGGCCAGCGCCAGCGCGACCGCGATCGCGCCGGGGGCCAGTCTTGCTGCGGAGGGTGAGGCGGCGCTCATACGGCGGGGTTTCCTAGGGGGAGGAAGGGAGGGAGTGACTGCTACAGGGTTCAAGGCGGACGGTGCACGCAGACCGCGGTGCGCCCGCTGCCGACGCTGCGACGCACGGGGTCGTGATAGCTGTCGATCGGGGCGAAACCGGCCTTGCGCATCATGCCGGCCGAGCCCGCGTTCTCTTCGTGCCGTTCGGCATAGATCTCGATCAGGCCGCGCGCGCGCAACCGCGCGACGGCCTCGCCCAGCAGGCGCGCGCCGAGGCCGGCGCCGCGGTGGTCGCGGTGCACCACCACCTCGCCGATGTGGCCGTGGCGCGCGCGCTCGCGGCCGGCGCTCTGGTAGCAGGCGAAGTCGTCGCTGTCGGCGTACGTGGTCGCCGCGACCAGCGCGCCGTCCAGCGTCGCCAGCACCGCGTCGACACCGCGACCGATCGCGCGCAGGTGCTCGGACAGCGCCGGTTCGGCGAGGTAGTTCCACGGGCTGGGGCCGTGCTCGCGGATCAGCGCATGGACCGCCGCGATGTCGGCGGGCGCGGCCACGCGCAGGGCGTAGCGCTCGGCACCGGCGCGCAGGGGAGAAGGGGTGGGGGCGAGGCGCTGCATGCGGCTCATCGGCGTATTCGACTCGACGATCCTATCGGGGGGCGAAGAATGGCGATTGAAAATTGGCCCGCCGCAACGCAAAATTTTTGCATGGCCCGTGCCCCCCTCGCGTTGGACGAACTCGACCACAAACTGCTGGGCCTCCTGCAGCGCGACGCCTCGGCCACGCTGACCGCGTTGGGCGACGCGGTGGGGCTGTCGCCCAGCGCGGTGCAGCGGCGGCTGACCCGCTACCGCACGCACGGGCTGCTGCGTCAAGTCGCCGTGCTGGACCCGGTCGCGCTGGGCAGCACCCTGGCCGCGGTGTGGGTGACGATCGAACGCGAATCGGCGAGCCGGCATGCCGCGTTCTACGCGCGCATGCGCGCCGCGCCCGAGGTGCAGCAGTGCTATGTGTTGGCGGGGCAATGGGATTACCTGGTGATCCTGGCCACCACCGGCGTCGCCCACTGCCGGCAGGTCGCGGAGCGGCTGTTCTTGGACGAGGGCAACATCAAGCGCTACGAGACGCATCTGGTGTTCGATGTGGTCAAGCACGGGCTGGAATTGCCGACGCGGGATGCGCCTAAGGCGACGCGAAGGCGGAAGTAGTGGCCTGGCTGGAAGCGGCGGGTTGGTAGCAGTTGGTAGCGCATACGCTCAGGTCGGTGCTTGCGTCGTAGGCGCGTTTCGCGATCGCGGCTCACGCCGCTCCCACAGAGGGCGGGCTTGCGTCGTAGCTTCCTGACGCGGTCGCGGCTTACGCCGCTCCTACAGAGGGCAAGCTTGCGTCGTTACCTCCTGGCGCGATCGCGGCTTACGCCGCTCCCACGGAGGGCGGGCTTGCTTCGTAACTTCACTGACGCGGTCGCGGCTTACGCCGCTCCTACAGGGGCCACCGGCGATTCGTAGGATGCGGTACGCCGTAGGCGCACCGCATCGTGGGCTCCGCATCGGGCGCGGACTGGCGCGCCTGCCGTTATGCCGCGCGCTCGCGCTGCAGCAGCTTTTCCTTCAGCGGCAGGCCCCAACGGTAGCCGCCCAGCGAACCGTCGCCGCGCACCACTCGGTGGCAGGGCACCACCACCGCCACGCGATTGCCGGCGCAGGCGCGCGCCACCGCGCGGGCGCTGCCCGGTGCGCCGATGCGTTCGGCGACCTGCGCGTAGCTGAGCGTCTGTCCGGCCGGAATCTTCATCAAGGCATCCCAGACCTTCTTCTGGAACGCGGTGCCCAGCAGGTCCACTGGCACCGCGTGGGCCTGGCCGCCGAGGGTGTCGGCGACGGCTTGCAGGCGCGGCGCGAGGAACTCGTCGCGGCCGGCGTCGACGCGTTCCAGCTGCGCCTGCGGGAACTCGGCGCGCAGCTTGGCTTCCAGCGCCGCGCCGTCGTCGCCCAGTTCGACCATGCACACGCCGCGTTCGGTGGTGGCGACCAGGGCCGTGCCCAGGGCGGTGCGCGCCAGGCTCCAGCGGATCTGCTCGCCGGCGCCGCCGGCGCGGTAGCGCGCGGGCGTCATGCCCAGGCGGGCCGCGCCGCCCTCGTACACGCGCGAGGGCGAGCCGTAGCCGGCGTCGTACAGCGCGGCGCTGACGTCGCTGCCTTCGCGCAGGGCCGACTTCAGCGTGCCCAGCTTGCGCTGCGCCAGGTATTCGGCCGGGCTGATTCCGTAGCGCGCGCTGAAACGGCGCTGCAGGTGCGAGGGGCTGAGGCCGACGGCGGCGGCCAGATCGGTCAGGGTGGGCTCGCCGGCATCCAGCAGCGCGCGCGCGTGATCGAGCTTGTCGACGGGGGTGAGATCGCGGATGGGGGTCATGGCGTTCATGGCCTGCAGGGTACGGCCGGCGGCGTGGGCGCGATATCCGATTCTTGCACCCATGGGGGTTCGGTGCTGGAGAGCTTCAGTTGGGGGTAAAGGAGGTCTGCGTCGCAGCCCGGCATCCGTTGGCGCTGGGGTTTCGTCGCATGCGGGTGTCGCGATCGCGGCTTACGCCGCTCCCACAGAAAGCGGGGGGGGCTTGGGTGAGGTCCGTTGAGTGTCGAATCGTTAGGGAGGCGTGGCTCGGAAACGACGAAGGCGCGCCCTTGCGGTGCGCGCCTTCGTGATTACCCGTTCGCCGCGGAACTCAGTCGGCCCAGTGGCCCGGCTTGTTGGCGGTCGGCAGCACCTGCGCCGACAGCTGGCGGTCGTCGTTGAGCAGGCGCACCGCGTCGGCCAGGATCGAGGCGGACTCGCGCAGCAGCGGATCCGGGCGCTTTTCGGCGGCCTTCTCGCGCGCCACTTCCTGGGCCAGGTTGCGCTCGCTGGACTGCAGGCCGTCGTCGCCGTTGTCGTCGGCCAGCGGATCCAGGTCCAGGCCCATGGTCTTGCGCTCGGCCTGGCGCTGCTTGCGCTTGGCGTCGTCGCGGTCGCGCTCGGCGCGGCGCTCGGCCTCGTTGAGCGTGATCGACTTCTTGGCGCGCTCGGTGCGGAACTCGGTCACGTCCTGCGACCACCACTGGAATTCCTTGTCGTTGGCGACGCGGCTGTCGTGCAGCGCCGACAGCTTGGGCAGCAGCGGCGCGAAGTTGCCGTAACGCACGTGCGGCACCGGCGCGATCTTGGTCCAGGGCAGCGCGTTGTCGTAGGTGCTCTCGCCGTATTCGCTGGCGTCGACCGAGGCCGGGAACGACAGGTCGGGCACCACGCCCTTGTTCTGGGTGGAACCGCCGCTGACGCGGAAGAACTGGGCGATGGTCAGCTTGACCTGACCGAAGCGCGGGCCTTCGTTGGCCGGCCAGCGGTCCAGGTCCAGCATGTTCTGCACGGTGCCCTTGCCGAAGGTGGTCTCGCCGATCACCAGGCCGCGGCCGTAGTCCTGGATGGCGCCGGCGAAGATCTCCGAAGCCGAGGCCGAACCGCGATTGATCAGCACCGCCAGCGGACCTTCCCAGGCGATGCCGGAGTCGTCGTCGCCATTGACCTCGATGCGGCCGCCCGACTGGCGCACCTGCACCACCGGGCCGCGGTCGATGAACAGACCGGTGAGTTCGATCGCCTCGTCCAGCGAACCGCCGCCGTTGTAGCGCAGGTCCAGCACCACGCCGTCGACCTTGTCGGCGCGCAGCTTGGTCAGCAGCTTGCTGACGTCGCGCGTGGCCGAGGCGTAGTCGGCGCTGTTCTTGCGACGGCCTTCGAAGTCCTGATAGAAGCCGGGCAGCTTGATCACGCCGATGCGCTTGGCCGGGACGCCGCCGGCGGCCGGGATGGTGATGATCTCGGACTTGGCGGCCTGATCTTCCAGGCGCACCTTGTCGCGCACCAGCACCAGGCGGTTGGGCTTGCTGTCCAGGCCGGCTTCGGCCGGGATCACGTCCAGGCGCACCTTGGTGCCCTTGGCGCCGCGGATCTTGGCGACCACGTCGTCGATGCGCCAGCCGATCACGTCTTCCATCGCGCCGCTGTCGCCCTGACCCACCGCGACCACGCGGTCGCCGGCCTTGATCTTGCCGGAGTTGCCGGCCGGACCGCCGGGCACGATCTCGCGGATCGCGACCACGTCGTCCTGCTTCTGCAGCACCGCGCCGATGCCTTCCAGCGACAGCGACATGGTCATGTTGAAGTTGTCGGCCGACTTGGGCGTGAAGTAGTCGGTGTGCGGATCGATCGCGTTGGCGTAGCTGTTGACGAAGGTCTGGAACACGTCCTCGCTCTTGAGCTCGGAGAAGCCCTTGGCGAGATTCTGGTAACGCTTGTCCAGGGTCTTGCGGATGTCCTCGGGCTTCTTGCCGGCCAGCTTCAGGCGCAGGTAGTCGTTACGCACCGACTGCCGCCACAGCGTGTCCAGCGCGGCGGTGTCGGCGGCCCACGGCGCCTTCTCGCGGTCGTACTCGAAACGGTCGCTGCCGTCGAAGCTGAAGATGTCCTGCTTGAGCAGCGCGCGCGCATAGGCGACGCGTTCGTCGACGCGCTGCTTGAAGGTGGCGAAGATCGCGTAGGCCGGGCTGAGGTCGCCGCCGCGGATGGCGTCGTCCAGCTTGGTCTTGTAGGCGTCGAACTTGGCGATGTCCTGGGCGGTGAAGTACTGCTTGCCCGCGTCCAGCGATTCCAGATAGCGCTTGTGCATGTCGGCCGACAGCGCGTCGTCGAGCGCGCGCGGACGGTAGGCGTAGCGGCTGTCGGACAACACGCCGTAGACCAGCTTGGCGGCGGTGGCCTGATCGGCGGTCGGCGCGTTGGTCAACGCGTTGGGAGCGCCGCCCGCGTCGGCGCGCGCGAGCAGCGCGAGCGGGGCGGTCAGCATGAAGGCGAGCAGAGTGGTCTTGGCGGTCATCGCGGGGGTCTTCATGGCCGGAGCGGCCTAGGCGTCGAGGATGGTGCGGGATTGGACAAGACCACAGTGCCGAAAGTTGCCGTGCCTGTCACGCGCGGCGGTAACGGTTTCGGGCATCCGGGGGCGGATGGCGTTCAGCTTCGTGGGTTGGGCACGCGTAAAGGCGTTAGAACGACGTTAGAAAGTCGTCCCGACGCCTAAGGATGTGAACGCAAGACCGGCCGCAACGGGGCTAAAGCTCAGCGCGCGGCGCCCGCCGTCGCGTCGGCCAGCACCGCCGCGGCCTCGGCCAGCTCGGCGTCGGTCTGCGGTGGCGGCCCCAGCCGCGCCAGTTCGGCGCGGCGCGCCGCCAGGTTCAGCGACACCTGGCCGCGCGCGTGCGCGGCCAGGGCCTGCCGGCGTTGCTGCCAGCGGCGCAACTCGCCGTCGGCGGCCGCGCGCGCCTGGTGCGCGGCCAGCGGCACGGCCGGCGCGACCGGCGCCTTGTAGCCCGGCATGGCGACCATGCGCGGACCAGGCTTGGGCGCGGCCGCGGTATCGGCGAGCAGGCTCAGGTCCGGTGTCACGCCTACCCCCTCCAGCGATAGCCCGCTGACCCGGAAGGCATGGGCGACGCTCATGCGCACCTGGCCGTAACGCCGCTCCTGGTTGTTCGGCCAGCGGTCCAGGTCGATCAGGTTCTGGATGCTGCCGCGGCCGTAAGTGCGCTGGCCGACCACCAGGCCGCGGCCGTAGTCCTGCACGGCGGCGGCGAACATCTCCGAGGCCGCGGCCGAGCGTGCGTTGACCAGCACCGCCATCGGGCCGGTCCACACCGGCTCGACCTGGGCGTTCATCAGTTCGACGCGGCCACCGCCCTCGCGCAGCTGCACCACCGCCGGCGCCCGCATGAACAATCCGAACACTTCCGGCAACTGGTTGAGGGCGCCGCCCTCGTTGTCGCGCAGGTCCACCAGCACCGCGTCGACGCGCTGCGCCTGCAGCTGGCGCAGCAGCTCGGCGACGTCGCGCGACACCGAGCGGTGATCGGGATCGGTGCGCATGCGCGCGAAATCGACGTAGAAGCTGCCCGGCACGATCACGCCGATGCGCTTGCCGCCGACCTCCAGCACGCGCTGGGTGGCGCGCTGCTCGGCCATGCCGGCGCGGGCGCGTTCCAGCACGACGGTGCGCGTGGGCTCGCCGGGCAGGCTGCCGAACGGCTGCACCTGCACGCGCACGCGGCTGCCCGGACGGCCGCGCAGACGCGTCACCAAGGCGTCCAGATCGGCACCGGCGACGTCCTCCAGCGCGTCGGTCTCGCCCTCGCCCGTCGCCAGCAGACGGTCGCCGCTGCGCAGGCCGGCGCGCGCGGCGGGGCCGTCGGCGCTGAGGTAGACCAGCGATACCGTGTCGTCGTTGCCGCGCTTGAGCGACATGCCGACACCGACGTGGTCGGGCACCGCGTCGAGCAGGCGCTGCGCGGCGGCGGACGAGTAATAGTCGCCGCCGGAATCGCTGACGCCCGCATAGGTGTTCAGGACCGCTTCGAACACCGCCTGCGGCGACGGCGCATGCGCGGCGCCCGCGATTTGCGCGTAGCGGCGTTCCAGCGTCGCGCGCACCTGCGCCGGCGTGCGGCCGGCCAGGCTCAGGTCCAGCGCCTCGCTCTTGATCCGGCGCAGCCACAACGCGTCCAACGCGGCGGCGTCCGCGGCCCAGGGCGCGGCGGCGCGATCGGGCGTCCAGTCGTCCTGGCCGCCGAAGTCGAAGCCCTGCGCGAGCAGCGCCGGCACCTTCGCCACGCGCGCGTCCAGGCGCGTCAGCGCCAGTTCGCGCATGGCCAGGAACGGGGCGAGATCGCGTGCGCGGATCGCGTCGTCCAGGCCCTCGCGATAGCGCTGCAGCTCGCCGATATCGGCGGCGCTGAGGTAGAGGCGATCGGGATCCAGCTGCGCCAGCCAGGCGTCGAACAGTTCGGCCGACAAGGCGTCGTCCAGCGCACGCGGCCGGTAGTTGTAGCGCTTGTCGGTGAACAGGCCGCTGACCAGGGCGATGGTGTCGGCGCGCGTCTTGACGTCGTCGGCGGCCACGGCATCGGCCGCGGGCGCCTGCAGCGCGCAGCCCCACAGGGCGAGCGCGAGGCCCGCGCGCAACACAGTCATTGGATATCCCCGGCGACGTCCCATCGTCGCCGTCGATCATACCCGGCGCGCGGCGCCGGATTGGCGGCTCAGGCCGCGGCGAAACCGGCTTCGATGGCCTGGCGGTCGGCGTGGTAGGACGAACGCACCAGCGGGCCGGAGGCGACGTGGGTGAAGCCCAGCGCCATGCCGTACTCCTCCAGCGCCTTGAACTCGTCCGGCGTCCAGTAGCGCAGCACCGGATGGTGATGCGGCGTGGGCTGCAGGTACTGGCCGATGGTGATCATGTCCACGTCGTGCGCGCGCAGGTCGCGCAGCGTGGCCTGCACCTGCTCCATGGTTTCGCCCAGGCCCAGCATGATGCCGGACTTGGTCGCGACCTGCGGGTGCTGGGCCTTGAACTTCTGCAGCAGGGTCAGCGACCACTGGTAGTCGGCGCCCGGACGCACGTTGGTGTACAGGTCCGGCACGGTCTCGACGTTGTGGTTGAACACGTCCGGCGGGCTGGTGTTCAAGATGTCCAGCGCGCGCTCCATGCGGCCCTTGCCGCGGAAATCGGGCGTGAGGATCTCGATCTTGGTGCGCGGGCTTTCGTTGCGCACGGCCTTGATGCAGTCGACGAAATGCTGGGCGCCGCCGTCGCGCAGGTCGTCGCGGTCGACGCTGGTGATGACCACGTACTTCAGCGCCATGTCGGCGACGGTGCGGGCCAGGTTGGCCGGCTCGCTGGCGTCCGGCGGCTTGGGCCGGCCGTGGGCGACGTCGCAGAACGAGCAACGGCGCGTGCAGACCTCACCGAGAATCATGAAGGTCGCGGTGCCGTGACTGAAGCACTCGTGGATGTTCGGGCAGCTGGCCTCTTCGCAGACGGTGACCAGCCGGTTCTCGCGCAGTTTCGCCTTGAGCTGGGCGACCGAATTGCCCGAGGGGATGCGCACGCGGATCCAGGACGGCTTGCGCAGCACCGGCGCATCGACGAACTGCACCGGCGAGCGCTGGATCTTGTCGCCGCCGAGCTGCTTGGCGCCCGGCGTCATGGTGGTGGACTGCAGCACCGCCGGCGCGTCGGGCGCGCCACCGCTGACGACCGTGAGCGGGATGGTCTTGGAGGCGGGATCGGTCATGCGTGCGTCGACTCTGGTGTGTTAGCTCCCTCCCCCGCGGGCGGGAGAGGGTTGGGGTGAGGGCCACGCAGCGGCCGATCGCGAAGCGAATCGGCACTGCGTTCCCCGGCCCGCCCGCATAGCGGTCGGGCGTTCGGCGCAGCGCGAGCCGGTGGCTCGCAAACGCCGCTCCTCACCCCGCTTGCGGGAGAAGGGAAATCAGAAGCAATCAGAAGCTCAACGGCTCGGCGGTTTCCACCGTCAAACCAAACTGCCGGGACAAGTGGTCGACCAGCACCGGCTTGACCGCATCCAGCCCGGAAGGGCCGCCCAAGTCTACCACCGAGGTCACCTGCAGCCCCTGATAACCGCAGGGGTTGATGCGCTGGTAGGGCGACAGGTCCATGGCGATGTTGAAGGCCAGGCCGTGGAAGGTGCAGCCGCGCCGCACCCGGATGCCCAGGGCCATGACCTTGGCCCCGGCCACGTAGACCCCGGGCGCGCCGTCGCGGCGCGCGCCTTCCAGGTTCCACTCGGCCAGGGTGTCGATCACCGCCTGCTCGATCCGGTCCACGTACTCGCGCACCCCGACCTTGAGCCGGCGCAGATCCAGCAGCGGGTACAGCACGATCTGGCCGGGCCCGTGGTAGGTCACCTGGCCGCCGCGGTCGACGTGGATCACCGGAATGTCGCCCGGCATCAGCACGTGCTCGTCCTTGCCGGCCTGACCCAGGGTGAACACCGGCTCGTGTTCGACCAGCCACAGCTCGTCCGGCGTGTCGGCGTCGCGGGCGTCGGTGAAGGCCTGCATGGCGCGCCAGACCGGCTCGTAGGGCTGGCGGCCCAGATCGCGCAGCTGCGCCGGCGGCGGGCCGCGCTCGCCGCCCAGCACCGCCGCCACGGCGTCGATCACAGTGTCCACTTCACTTCCGGATGGTCGCGCAGCACCTGGTGGGCCAGGTCGTACTGGGCGCGGCTTTCGGCGCGGAAGCTGATCCGTACCGAGACGTATTTGCCGCTGGCCGAGTGCTTCCACTGGATGGTTTCGGCCTCGACCTCGATACCGGCGTCGGTCAGCAGCCGCGGCAGTTCGCGCTCCAGGCCGGCCTCGGCCGCGCCCATGGCGCTGAGCTCGAAGGTACCGGGGAACTGGAAGCCGTGGTCGGGGTTGTCGGATTGGATGTCCATACGCGGATTATGGGTCCGCGGGAGCCCGAACCCAACCCGGCGTAGCATGCGCCCAGGCACCGGTTGCGGGAGTCGCGTCAGATGAATACAGCGTCGCTGTGGTGGGGCTTGCTGTTCGGCTCGATCGGCCTGGGTTATTTCCTGTACGGCAAGCGCCAGCGCGCACCGGTGCCGCTGGTATGCGGGCTGGGGCTGATGGCGTTCCCCTACTTCGTCTCCAACAACTGGGCGCTGGTGCTGATCGGCGTGGGGTTGGCGGCGGTGCCGTATTTCTTGCGGTTCTGACTGCCGCGGTAGCCGCAGCCGTACGATGCGGTGAGCGTAGCGAGCCGCATCGCCCACCCATCACCAGATTTTTCCCACACCGTAGCGCGCCATCTGCCGACAGCGCCCCCGCGTTGCGACATTCATCCTGGGCCCTCCGTGCTCCGGGTTCCAACGATGACCGCCTATCGCCGCCCCCACGCCTCAGGCGCGACCTGGTTCTTCACCACCAACCTCGCCCAGCGCGGCGGCAATCGCCTGCTCGTGGAGCAAATCGGACTACTGCGCGAAACGGTCGCGCGGGTTCGGTGCAGACATCCGTTCCGCATCGACGCCATGGTGGTGCTGCCCGATCATCTGCACGCCATTTGGACGCTGCCTCCCGGCGATTCACGTATCGGAACGCGCTGGGGACTGATCAAGGCGGACTTCGCCCGTCGCCTGCCGCACGGCGAACAACGTTCGAACAGCCGCCTGTTGCGTGGCGAGCGCGGCATCTGGCAGCGACGATACTGGGATCATTTGATTCGCGATGCGACCGATTTGGCGGCGCATTGCGATTACGTGCACTACAACCCCGTGAAACATGGACTGGTGACGGCAGCGAAGGAGTGGCCCTACTCAAGCTTTCATCGCTACGTGAGCGATGGGCGATATGCGAAAGACTGGGGTGTTGCGGCGTATGCCGGGACGCGTGATTTTGGCGAGTGACGCGGGCTGATGCGGTTCGCTGCGCTCACCGCATCCTACGGTGACGTTCCGGGCGAAGTAGGATGTGGTGAGCGCAGCGAACCGCATAGCACGCGATGTTCGTTAGCGATGTAACTGGATATAAAAAGGCCGGCTTTCGCCGGCCTTTTTGATCGCATCGTTAGGCGTAAGCCGCTTACTCCGACTCCCACCACATCCAGAACTCGTCCCACAGGCGCTTGAAGAAGCCGCCTTCTTCGATCGCGTTGAGCGCGACCAGCGGGCGCTGGGCGATGACTTTGCCGTCCAGCACGACCTTTACGGTGCCCACGGCCTGACCCTTCTGGATCGGCGCGACCAGGGTCTTGCTGACGTCCATGCTGGGCTTGAGCTGGGCGTACTTGCCGCGCGGCACGGTCACCAGCAGCGGCTCGGCGACGCCGAGCTGGGCTTCGTCGGCGGTGCCCTTCCAGACCTTCTGCTTGGCGATGGATTTGCCGGCGTCGTAGAGGCGGTGGGTTTCGTAGAAGCGGAAGCCCCAGTTCAGCAGCGCCTGGCTGTCGACGGTGCGCTGGTCGTCGGAGGTCGAGCCCATCACCACCGAGATCAAGCGCTGATCGCCACGCAGGGCCGAACCCATCAGGCAGTAACCGGCGCCGGAGTGGTGGCCGGTCTTGATGCCGTCGACCGACGGATCGCGCCACAGCAGGCGATTGCGGTTCAACTGCTCGATCGGGCCGACCTTGAGTTCCTTGATCTTGTTGTACGAGTACGCGACCGGGAAATCGTGGATCAGCGCGCGCCCGAGCAGGGCCAGATCGCGTGCGCTGGAGTAATGGTTTTCCTGCGACAGGCCGTGCGGATTCATGAAGTGCGAGTTCTTCATGCCGATGCGCGCGGCGTACTGGTTCATCAGCGCGGCGAAGGCGTCCTCGCTGCCGGCGACGTGCTCGGCCAGGGCGATCGCGGCATCGTTGCCGGACTGCACCACCATGCCCTTTTCCATGTCGATCAGCGGCGCGGTCTTGTTGACCTCGAAGCCGGAGTAGCTGCCGTCGGTGGCCGCGCCGCCCTTGCGCCAGGCGTTCTCGGTCATCATCACCTGGTCGGTGTCCTTGACCTTGCCGCCCTTGAGTTCGGCGGCGATCACGTAGCTGGTCATGACCTTGGTGATGCTGGCCGGCTCGACGCGGGTGTCGATGTTTTCGCCGGCGAGCACGTTGCCGCTGGCGGCGTCCATCAGCACCCAGGCGCTGGCCTTGATCGCCGGCGGCGGCGGCACCGGCAGCGAATCGCTGGCCGGCGGCAGGGCCGCGGCGGGCTTCGGAACGGGCGTCTGCGCGAAGACCAGGCCGGCGGTCGTGGTGACCAGGCAGGCGGCGGCGAACGCTGCGAGCGCGGCGGCGCGTGGGGTGAAGCGGGCTTTCATCGTTCAACTACTCCGGGGAGCCGGTCTCGTGCCGGCCTGGGCTGGGCTTACGCTGGAATTCTAGGCTGGAGCCGCCCGTCCCGGGCGCTCCAGATCGGCGGGCGGGCTTGCGCCCTCCCCTTGCGTTCGACGCGGCCGTCCCGGGCCGCGATCGACGGCGGGACGTCCTGCCCCGCGCCGCCGCGGACGAATCCGCGGCCAGATGTAGCTCCTGGCGCGTTCAGTCGCGCACGCGCTGCGGTTGTCCGAAACCCAGACCGACGATACGCGCGGCGAGTTCCGGCGCGGCGGCGGCCTGCAGCGGACCCACGCGCAAGCGCCAAACCTTCTGCCCGTTGGCGTTGCCGTCGAGCAGGCGCGCGTCGTCGATGCCGGCGCTTTTCAGCATGCCCAGCGCGCGGTCGGCGTTGCTGCGCGCGCTGAAGCTGGCCACTTGCAGGGTCACGTCTTCGCCGCGCGGCGTGTCGTTGCGCTCGATCGCGGCGGCGACCACGGTGGCGGCCTTGGCCGGACTCGGCGGCGGCGGCGCCTTGGGCGGCGCCGGCAGCGCGGCGGCGGCGACCGCTTCGGCCTTCTGGCGTTTTTCCAGGGCGCGGCGCTCGGCGCGGCTGAGCTTGCGCGGCGGCGCGCTGTCCACGCGCACCGCCTTGCCGGTGGCGACCCGGACCTGGCGCGACTTCATCCAGACCTCGAACTCGTCGGCGGTCATGGTCTTGCCGTTTTGCAGCATGTCGAAGCGGTAATCCCCGCCCGAGGCCGGTTTGGCGGCGGAGGCGACCGCCGCCGCTGTGGGCTTGGCGACGACCGGCGCCGGCTTGCCGGTGGCGATGCGTGCGCCCGGCGGCAATTCGCCGGCGTTGGCGCTGGCCACCGGCATCGCCGACACCAGGCGGTCCATGGCGCTGGGCGCGGCCGGCCGGGCCGCGGCCGGCGGCGGATTGTTGGCGGCGCTGGCGTACGCCGGCGGCGGCGCCTCGCCCGGATGCAGCGCGCGCACCTCGACCCGGCCGGTGCCGCGCTGGGTGATGCCCAACTTGACCGCGGCGGCGTAGCTCAGGTCGATCACGCGGCCGTCGTGGAAGGGGCCGCGGTCGTTGACGCGCACGGTCACCGACTTGCCGTTGTCCAGGTTGGTCACGCGCGCGAAGCTGGGCAGCGGCAGCGATTTATGCGCGGCGGTGAAGGCGTACATGTCGTACACCTCCAGGTTGGAGGTGCGGCGGCCGTGGAATTTCTGGCCGTAGTAGGACGCGGTGCCGGTCTCGACGTAATCGTCGTGGTTGTCGAGTACGCGGTAGGTCTTGCCCAGCACGGTGTACGGCGAGCGGTTGCCGAAGCGCGAGCGCGGCTCGGCGACGATGTCGGGCTCGGGGATCGCGTCGACGTCGGGCACGTAGTCCGGCGTGCTGTCGCGCTGGCCCGGCGCGTACAGGCCACCGGCGGTGTAGTTGCCGCGCGTGCGCGGATCTTCCTGGGCCGGGGCGTACGGCGATTTCTTGCGTCCGCCCGCCGACGGCAGGCCGGCGCGATGGACGCCGTCGCGGTCGGGCAAGGCGACCGATTCGGAGGCGGGCTTCCTGGGGGCGCTAGCGCAGGCCACCAGGGCCAGGGGCAGGATCGCGGCGATCAGCCGCTTCATGCCGGAGGCTGTCCAGTGCTGTTCGTGGCCAAGGGATTCTCCCGTCCGGCGATCGCCTCGGACAACTGGTACACCGCCATCGCGTAGTGGGCGGAGATGTTGTAACGGGTGATCGCGTAGAAGTTGCGGAAACCGAGCCAGTACTCCGGCCCGGCGACGCCTTCCAGGTTCAACAGCGTCGCCGTTTCGGTCGGCGCGACCGTGCCCAAGGGACGATAGCCGCGCGCGGCCAGGTCGCTGAGCGGAATGATCGGGTCCAGGTTGTCGGGCTTGAAGTCCAGCGCGGTGGCGTCGCGGTTGGCGCGCAGCACGATCGGACCGCCGCGCACCCAGCCGCCCTTCTTGACGAAGTAGTTGGCGACCGAGGCGAACACGTCGTCGAGATCGGTGAACAGATCCTTCTTGCCGTCGCCGTCGCCGTCGACCGCGTACTGACGGTAGCTGGAGGGCATGAACTGGCCCCAGCCCATCGCGCCGGCGTAGCTGCCGGTCAGCGTGGCCACGTCCATGCCGTTTTCCTTGCCCATCGCGAACAACTGGCCGAGCTCGTCGCGGAAGAAGGCCTCGCGGCGGTTCTCGCGTTCGGCCTTGGCCGGATCGCCGGTGCGCGGATAGGCGAAGGCCAGCGTGTACAGCGCGTCGATCACCGGATAGCTGCCGGTGTTGCCGCCAAAGCTGGTCTCGACCCCGAGGATCGAGACGATGATCTCGGCCGGCACGCCGGTCTGCGCCTCGACGCGCGCGAGCTTTTCGCGATGCTGGGCCAGGAAGGCCTTGCCGCCGTCGATGCGCTTTTGGGTGATGAAGATCGGGCGGTAGTCGCGCCAGGGCTTGGCCTCGGCCGGGCGCGACATCGCCGCGACGATGCCGTCGCGGATCTGCGCGCGGGCCAGCACGGATTCGATGTAGGCCGGGTCGATCGCGTACTTGGCCGCGGTGTCGCGCACGAACGCGGCGCGGGCCTGCTCGATCGGCATCGGCACCACCGGCGGCGGCAGATGCGCGAGCGGGTCGGGCTTGGCGGCCGGCGCGGCCGGCGTCGGCGTCGCGGCGGGCGCCTTGGGCTGTGCGGCGGTCGGGGGCGGCGCCTGGGTGGCGCAAGCCGCCAGAGCGAGCGTGAGCGCGCAGATCGCGGCGCGGCGTACGGTATGGGGGCGTCGAATCATCGACGCGAGGTTAGCACGCGAAAACAGCGGCCAAAACCGTGTATTCATGAAGATCGCGGCCGATAGTCAGGTTTTGTTGCTTAATCGGCGCGAAGTGGGCGCAGCGGGATTCCGGCTACATGTGGCCACGAAGCGATCGCGCCGCGGAAGCCCCTCTCCCGCTGGGAGAGGGGTTGGGGTGAGGGTCCGACGCAAGTGCGCCGCTCGAACCTCATCCCGGACCCTCATCCGCCCTGCGGGCACCTTCTCCCACAGGGAGAAGGAAAATCAGGAGCTCGACGCTGGCGCTTCAGCCTCTCAGCGCCCGCCATGCACCGGTCGGTGCGCGCGCACCGCCATCACCACGCCCAGGCCGGCCAGCAGCGAGACCGCGGAGGTGCCGCCGTAGCTGAGCAGCGGCATCGGCACGCCCACCACCGGCAACAGGCCGGCGATCATGCCGCCGTTGACGATCACGTAGACGAAGAACGCCAGGCCCAGCGCGCCGGCGATCAGGCGCGAGTAGCCGTCGCGCGCCTCCGCCGCGATCCACAGGCAGCGCCCGACCACGAACAGGTACAGGCTCAGCACCGTCGCCACGCCCAGCCAGCCGAACTCCTCGCTGAGCACGGCGAAGATGAAATCGGTGGTGTGTTCGGGCAGATAGTTCAGATGCGACTGCGAGCCCTGCAGCCAGCCCTTGCCGGTCATGCCGCCGGCACCGATCGCGATCTTGGACTGGATGATGTTCCAGCCCGTGCCCAACGGATCGGATTCGGGGTTGAGGAAGGTCAGGATGCGGTCCTTCTGGTAGGGCCGCAGCAGCCAGAACCAGGCCACCGGCGCGATCGCGGCGACGCCGCCGAAGGCCGCGCCGAACCACCACCACGGCAATCCCGCCAGATACAGCGCGAACGCGCCGCTGATGCCGACCAGCATGGCGGTGCCGAAGTCGGGCTGCAGCAGGATCAGCACCGTCGGCACCGCGATCACCACGCCGGCGACCAACACCGAAGAGAACTTCGGCGGCAGCGCCTGACGGTTGAGGTACCAGGCCACCATCATCGGCAGGCTCAGCTTGAGCAGCTCGGCGGGCTGGAAATAGAACAGCTTCAAATCGATCCAGTGGCGGCCGTGCTTGCCTGTGCCGATCGCCAGCACCAGCAGCAGCGGCAGCAAGGACGCGCCGTAGATCAGCGGCGTCCAGTTACGCAGCTGTGAGGTCGGCATGCGCGACAGCGCCCACATCGCCACCAGGCCGGCGCCGAAGCGCGACCCCTGCGCCAACACCATGCGCGTGGAATGGTCGCCGGCGCTGTACAGCACCGCCAGGCCGATCGCCATCAGCGCCAGCAAGGCGCCCAGCAGCGGCAGATCGACCGTGCGCAGCGCGCGCGCGATCAGGTCGAACAGCCAGCGCAGAATCACTCTCACCGGCGCGGCTCCGGCGGTGCGGCGCCGTTTTGCCGCGTGGGCATGCCGCCCTGAACCGGCGCCTGGCCTTGCGTTGTCGCCGGCGCGGTGCCGGCGCTCGCAGGCGCCGCCGCGGTGGGCGCGACTTGCGTCGTCGTGCTGGTTCCCGTCTGCGCAGGCGCGGTGGCGCCGCTGCGCCGCGCATTCAAATTAGGCGCATTGGCATGGCCCTTCGCGGCCTCCTGCGCCAGCGCCTGCGGGCTCAGCGCGCCGACCGCGAACGCAGGCGACACCGGCGCCGGCGTATTGGCCACCACGCCGTCGTCGGCCGCCGACAAGGCGACCTGCACCACTTGCGCCGTCGTCGCCGCCACCGGCGCGGCCAGCGGCGGAATCGCGTTTTTCTCGGCCGGATCGGGCTCCGGCATCTTGCCCAGCAGCCAGGCATCGAAGATCTTGCGCGCGATCGGGCCGGCCGAGCTGGCGCCGTAACCGCCGTGCTCAACCACCACCGCGACCGCGATGGTCGGGTTGTCGGCCGGCGCATAGCCCACGAACAGCGCCTGATGGCGCAGGTGGTAGGGCAGCGAATGCGGGTTCAGGCTGACGTTGCCGCGCCGGCTGATCTTCTGCGCGGTGCCGGTCTTGCCGGCGCTCTGGTACGGCGCGCCGCGCACCAGGCTGGCGCCGGTGCCGCCGGGCAGCATGGTCGCGACCATGCCCTCCTGCACCGCGCGCAGATGCGCGGCGTTGTCGGTGATGCGCGACGGCACCGGCTGCTCGACCGCGGTCCACGGCGACTCGTAACCGTCGCGGCGCTCGCGCACCAGGTGCAGCCGGCGCAGGTCGCCGCCGTTGGCGATCGCCGCGGTGCCGCGCACCAGTTGCAAGGCGGTGGCGACCCAATAGCCCTGGCCGATGCCGGCGATCACCGTCTCGCCCGGGTACCAGCCTTCCTTGCTGCGCTTGGCCTTCCATGCCTGCGACGGCACCACGCCGCTGTTCTCGCCGGCCAGGTCGATGCCGGTGGGCCCGCCGAAGCCGTACTTGCGCATGTACTGCTCGAAACGGTTGATCCCCATTTCGTAGGCGAGCTTGTAGTAGTAGTAGTTCACCGACTGCGAGATCGACTTGCGCAGATCGGTCCAGCCGGCGCCGCCGTGCGCGTCGCGGTAGCCGCGCTTCTGGCCTGGGATGTGGAACTCGCCGGTGGAGAACACCTTGTCGTCGGCGGTGCGCAGGCCGCTGTCCAGGCCGGCCAGGCCGATCAGCGGCTTCACCGTCGAGCCCGGCGGACCGCCGCCGAGCACGTTGCGGTTGAACATCGGCCGCGAGGGGTTGTCCATCAGCGCGCGGTAGTCGGCGCTGGAGATGCCGTTGACGAACAGGTTGGTGTCGTAGCCCGGCAGGCTGACCATGGCCAGCACCTCGCCGGTGCGCGGGTCCACCGCCACCGCCGAACCGTCGAAGTCGCCGAACGCGGCCACCATCGCGCGCTGCAGGTCCAGGTCGATGCTCAGGCGCAGGTCCGCACCCGGCTGCGCCGGCACGTGCCCGACCTGGCCCATCGGACGGCCGTCGACGTTGGTCTCGATCTTTTCGTAACCGACCTTGCCGCGCAGCGCTTCCTCGTAATAGCGCTCCAGGCCGGTCTTGCCGACATGGGTCAGGGCCGCGTTGCCCTCGGCCATGGTCTCCAGGTCCTTGGTGTCGATGCGGCCGACGTAGCCGATCACATGCGACAGCAGTTCGCCGTAGGGATAACGGCGGTTGAGGTAGGAGACCAGCTCCACGCCCGGGTAGCGCCAGCGATCGACCGAGAAGCGCGCCGCTTCCTCGTCGCTCACGCGCAGCTTGAGCGTGATCGGCTTGAAGCCGCGCGTGGCCTTGCGCTCGTTCTCGTAGCGCTTGATGTCCTCGGGCGACAGCGCGATGACCTGTGCCAGCGCCGGCAGCCAGGTTTCGGTCTTGCCGGCCTCGCTGGGCGTCACGTCGATGCGGAACGCCGGCACGTTGTCGGCGAGGATGCGGCCCTTGCGGTCGTAGATCAGCCCGCGCCCGGGCACCACCGGCCGCAGCTTGATGCGGTTGGCTTCCGAGCGGGTGACGTAGTCGGCGTGCTGCAGCACCTGCAGGCGGTAGTACCAGAAGCCCAGGCCGAGCACGCCCAGCACCACGCACACGAACGCGACCGCGGCGCGGCGGCGGAACTGGTCCGCCTCGGCGGCGGCGTTCTTCAGCGTCCGCTTCTTGAGCGGGTGCGCACCGAACCAGCGACGACGCGGGCCCACGGCTCAGCGCCTCCGCCAGGTGCCCAGGCGCAATGCGTCGAGCAGCAGGAAGATCAGCGGCCACAGCAGCAGGCCCGACAGCGGCGCCAGCCAGAACGTCGCCGGCAACGTCGGCTCGCCCAGCGCGACGTGGATCGCGGCGGTGACGATGCGGTCGTTGAGCATCAGGCCGCCGACCCACAGCGCCTGCTGCCACAGCGGGAAGAACCGCAGCCGCGCGCGGAAGCGCTGCAGGATGAAGGTCATCACCACCAGCCGCAGCGCCTGCTCGCCGAACAGGCCGCCGTACACCAGGTCGCCGAGCAGGCCGATGGCGAAGGCGAAGCCCAGGCCGGCGCGGTCGGGGTCCTCGATCACCCAGTAGGCCAGCACCAGCGCCAGCCAGTACGGGCGCAGCGGCTGCAGCAGCGTGGGCAGCGGCAGCAAACCCAGCAGCAGCGCGGCGATCAGGCTCACCGGCAACACCCAATGTTGGCGGGTGCGGGTCATCGGCGCGGCTCGCGGGCAGCTGGAGCGGTGGGCGGGGTCGCGCGCGCGGGCGCGGGCGATGTCGGCGGATTCGTGGCCGGCGCGGCGCCGGTGGTGGCGCCGGTGGTGGCGCTTGGGGTCGCAGCGGCGGCGCTCTGCGTCGCGCCAGCCGGCGCGGTGGCCGTCGGCGCGCCGGGTTCGCCCGGCGCCGGCGGCGTGGTGTCGAACTCCTCCGGATTCACCGGCGGCGGCATCGACAGCAGCACCAGCACTTCGCGGCCGCGGTCCAGCTGCGCGGCCGGCTTGACGTCGCCGATCAGGAAGGCGCGGCTGTCGTCGGGGCGCAGCGCGGCGATGGTGCCGACCGGGAACCCCGGCGGAAAACGCCCGCCCAGGCCCGAGGTCACCAGTTGGTCGCCGACCTTGACGTCGCTGGACAGCGGCACGCTGGCCAGGCGCAGGGTGTCGCTGCGGCCGTCGCCGTACACCACCAGGCGCACGCCGTTGCGCGCCACCGCCACCGGCACCGCGTGCGAGGGGTCGGTGATCAGCAGCACGCTGGCGTGCATCGGATTGACGCCGATGATCTGGCCGAGCAGGCCGCCGGAATCGATCACGCTCTGGCCGGTGCGCACGCGGTCGCGGCTGCCCGCGTCCAGGATCAGGCGCTGCCGGGTCGGGTCCAGGTCGATGTCGAGGATGGGCGCCAGCACCACGTCCAGATTGCCGCGCTCGGCCGCTTCCAGCAGGCCGCGCAGGCGCGCGTTGTCGGCGGCCAGGGTCTGCAGCCGCGCCATCCGCGCCTGGTTGACCAGCAATTCGTTGCGCAGGCGGCGGTTGTCTTCGGTGAGCTGGCCCAGGGTGCCGGCGTCGTCGTGGATGCGTTCGGCCACCCGTCCCGGCCAGCCGGCCACGGCCCACAGCGGCGCGACCGCCACGCCGACCTGGCGGCGCGCCTGGTTGAGCCAGCCGCCGCGGTGGTCGAGCACGATCAGCACCACCGCCAGCGCCAGATAGGCGAGCAGGCGCAAGGTCCCTGCGACATCCCCGATGCGGGCGGTGGTGGGAGGACCGGCGTAAGACGGCACGGGCGGTGTCTACGAGTCGAAAGAGGCGGACGGAAGAGGCCGCGAACGCGGCGCCTGCATCGGGACGGCGTCCTGCCGTCCCGGGCTGCGAGCGGCAGGCAGGCTGCCGGCTCGCGGATGGAACAAACACTGCGATGGCCGTCGCGCTGCTGACCCACCCGCTCCGACCAGCGCGGGCGCGCGTGACCTCATTCCGGCGCGAAGAACTCGTTGCCGTGCATGTCGACCAGCTCCAGCGCGCGGCCGCCGCCGCGGGCCACGCAGGTCAGCGGATCGTCGGCCACCTGCACGTGCAGGCCGGTTTCCTCGCTGATCAGACGGTCCAGGTCGCGCAGCAGCGCGCCGCCGCCGGTCAGCACGATGCCGCGCTCGGCGACGTCGGCGCACAGTTCCGGCGGGGTCTGCTCCAGCGCCAGCTTGATCGCCGAGACGATCCCGGCCAGCGGCTCGCGCAGCGCTTCCAGCACTTCGTTGGAATTGATCAGGATCATCTTCGGCACGCCCTCGGCGAGGTTGCGGCCGGAGACCTCGATCGAGGCCGCCTTCTGCTGCGGGTAGGCGCAGCCGATCTCGAGCTTGATGCGCTCGGCGGTGGCTTCGCCGATCAGGGTGCCGTAGGTGCGGCGCACGTAGTTGATGATGGACTCGTCGAAACGGTCGCCGCCGATCCGGACCGAGGCCGAATAGACGATGCCGTTGAGCGCGATCACCGCGACCTCGGTGGTGCCGCCGCCGACGTCGACCACCATCGAACCGCGCGCCTCGGTCACCGGCATGCCGGCACCGATCGCCGCGGCCATCGGTTCCTCGATCAGGTAGACCTCGCGCGCACCGGCCTCTTCGGCCGATTCCTTGATCGCGCGGCGCTCGACCTGGGTCGAGCCGCAGGGCACGCAGACCAGCACGCGCGGGCTCGGGCGCAGGAAGCGCGACTTGTGCACCTTGCGGATGAAGTGCTTGAGCATTTCTTCCGTGTAGGTGAAGTCGGCGATCACGCCGTCCTTCATCGGCCGGATCGTGGTGATGTGGCCCGGGGTGCGGCCCAGCATCTGCTTGGCCTCGCCGCCGACCGCAGCCACCGTACGGTTGCCGCCGATCAGGCGGTCCTGGCGCACCGCGACCACCGAAGGCTCGTTCAGGACTATCCCTTGTCCACGCACGTAAATGAGGGTGTTGGCCGTGCCCAGGTCGATGGACAGGTCATTGGAGAACATGCCGCGAAACTTCTTGAACATCGGGGGATAGGCCGTCAAAAGGGAGCCGCGTAGGGGTTCGCTAGCCTAACAACCGCCCCCCCTGCGAGCAAGGAAAAACAACGCTTTCCGACGCTTTTCGACGCCGGGGGTCATCCGCCGGGACGGTCCCGCCGCCGCCCCGGCCCGGGTCCGATCCGAAGCTGAATAGGGGGTGCCGCGACGACGGCCGCCGAATCCGGATTTGCGTCACAAACTGGCCGGACGGACGTACAGCGGCTACGCTAGCCGCCGGGCGGCATAGGGCCGCCGTTTTTTTGGCCGCCGCGCGCCTGTACGGCGCCGCATCGAGCGGCTCTCAACCTTGGGGTTTCAGCGATGTCTGCACTGATCTGCGGTTCTCTGGCTTACGACACCATCATGGTGTTTCCCGACCAGTTCAAGAACCACATCCTGCCGGACAAGGTCCACATCTTGAATGTGTCGTTCCTGGTGCCGCGCATGCGCCGCGAGTTCGGCGGCTGCGCCGGCAACATCGCTTACAACCTCAAGCTGCTCGGCGGCGATCCGATTCCGATGGCCACCGTCGGCCAGGACTTCGGCCCGTACCGCGAGTGGTTCGAGGAGCAGGCGATCCGTCTGGATCAGGTCAAGGTGATCGACGAGCTGTTCACCCCGCAGGCCTTCATCACCACCGATCACGACAACAACCAGATCACCGCCTTCCATCCGGGCGCGATGATGCGTTCGTACGAGAACCACGTGCGCGACGTCGCCGGCGTCACCTTCGGCATCGTCAGCCCCGACGGCCGCGAAGGCATGCTGCAGAACGCGACCGAATTCGCCGAAGCCAACATCCCCTTCATCTTCGATCCGGGCCAGGCGATGCCGCTGTTCAACGGCGAAGAGCTGCGCCACTTCATCGAGCAGGCCGACTACGTCACCGTCAACGATTACGAGTCCAATCTGCTGCAGGAGCGCACCGGCTGGAGCGAGAACGACATCGTCAAGCGCGTGAAGGCCTACATCACCACGCGCGGCCCGCACGGCTCGCAGATCCACACGCCGGAAAAGACCTACGACATCCCGCCGGCGCACGAGCGCCGCGTGACCGACCCGACCGGCTGCGGCGACGCGTTCCGCGCCGGCCTGATCTTCGGCATCGAGAAGGGCTACGACTGGCTGACCATCGGCCGCATGGGCAACCTGATGGGCGCGCTCAAGGTCGAGCACCCGGGCACGCAGAACCAGCGCTTCGACTACGAAGAGTTCGCCGAGCAGTTCCGCCAGCAGTTCGGCTACGCGTTGTAAGCGCGAGGCGCGGCGTTCGATACGAAAATCCCGGCCTCGCGCCGGGATTTTCTTTTGCACGGCCGGGGCGTCGCCTCGTCGCGACGGCGCGCGCAGCGATCAGTCGCGCAGGCGCTTGCGGAACACCGCAACCTCTTCGCCGCCTTGTCGCGCGGTTTGCAGATACTCCCAGCGCAGGCTATGCATCAGGCTGACGGCGGTCGCGGTGCCGGTGTACAGCGCGGCATCGCCGCGCCGGCGCGCCAGTTCCTCCAAGGCGACGATCAGTCGCGCGCCCACCCCGCGCCGGCGCCAGGCCGGCGCGACCAGCGCCGCCGCGGCCCAGGGCGTGTACTGCGCGCACTCGTCGATCGAGGCCGCCTTCAACGCCGCCACGCCGATCGCCGCGCCCTGATGCAGCGCCACCACGCCGATCGGCAGCGCATCGCGGCTGCGGAACGCGGCCAGATCGGCGGCCGCGTCGCCGGGGCCTTCGGCACCGTAGTAATCGGGCCATTCGCTTTCGAACAGGCGCCGCAAGTCGGCGGTCGCCGTCGGATGGTCGGCCAACAGCGCGACCTGGATCTCGTCGCCGCTCATGGCGCCGCCTCGCGCCATCGCGCGAATGCCGCGGCGTCGCCTTCGAACACGTTCAAGTCCACCGGTCCCGCGATGCCGCGCACGCGGCCGCGATTGTGGTACTGCCAGAACGCCCACGGCGTGCCCGCGTCGGGCAGGCGCACGATCGAGCGGCGCCACAGCGCATGCGGCGGCAGATCGCCGCGATGCGCGGCGAGAAACTCCGGCGTGACGTACAGCAACACGGGCTTGCCGTAGGCGGCCTCCACCGTCGTCAGATAGGCATCGAGTTCGCGACGCAATTCCGCGCCGCTGAGGCTGCGGCCGCAGTTGCCGCCGAACTCCAGATCCAGCGCCGGCGGCAGCGCGTCGGCATCGCGCGGCACGGCGTCGATGAAGTTGCGCGCCTGCTCGGCGCCCGGCTTGCACCAGGTGAAGAAGTGGTAGGCGCCGACCGCCAGCCCGGCCGCGCGCGCATCGCGCCGGTTCTGCGCGTAGCGGCGGTCGCGGTGGTCGCCGCCTTCGCTGGCCTTGAGGTAGGCGAAGGCGACATCGTCGGACGCCACCGCGCGCCAGTCGATCGCGCCCTGGTGGTGAGAGACGTCGATGCCGCGCACGGGATAGCGCGCGCGATCGGGCTGCCAATGCAGGAACCACAGCCAGCCCAGCGACGCGGCCAGCACCGCGGCCGCGGCCGCACCGACGCAGACGGCGGCGATGCGCCAGCCGCGCGCGCTCACTTCCAGCCCGGCAGCCGGCTGGCGTCCAGGCCGCCGACCTCGAACACCGCCGTGCGCGTGCCGCCGGCCTTGACCGGGAACTCGATCGCGATGGTCTTGGCGCCGCGCACGGTACGCCACAACATGCGCTCGTCCTCGATGAACATCGCCGTGGCCTCGTCGGTCTTGGGCCGGCTCGCGGCCACCGGCTTGGGCGCCGCGTCGTCGACCTTGAGCTTGACCTTGCAGCCGCCGTAGCAATCGAAGTCGCCGGCCTGCAGCACCAGGTAACTGCTGCGCCCCCAGGCGGGATGGTCGCGGAAGATCAGCCGCACCTCGTGCGCACCGCCGCCGTCGGTGTCGATATGGTCCTTGGCGTAGAGCGCGGCCGAGCGCTGCTCGCCGCCGGAGATCACCGGCTCGGTCTGGTACGACCACAGCGCGGCCAGACGGCGCGCCTCCAGCGCCTTCACCGCTTCGACCTTGGCGACCTCGTACTGCGCCTTGATGCGCGCCGCGGCCTTGCTGTTGGGGTACTGCGCGGTCAGCACGTCGCCGTGCGCGCGCGCGACGTCCCATTTGTTCAAGGCCACCGCCGCCTCGAAGGACTGGGCCATCGCCTCGGCGGCCTTCTCGTCCGCGGCGGCCTTGGCGGCGATCGCGACCTGCGGATCCTCGGCGGGTTTGCAGGCGCCCAGCGCGAGCGCGGCGGCGAGCAACAACATCGGCGTCCTGGAATTCATGCGGCAAGTCTCGATAGGGTTCGTGGTTCGTGGTTCGTGGTTCGTCGTTAAAATCGGAACGGCCTTACGGTGGCCCCGCCAGCGCCGCTACGGCTTGCGCGACCGCATCCGGACGCTCCATCAGCGACATATGACCGCAGCCGTCCAGCAGCACCCGCCGCGCCTGCGGCATGCGCGCGGCGTACAACGCCATCGCGCTGGCGTCGATCACCGCATCCTGCCGGCACCATAGCAGCAGCGCGGGCTGGCGGATGCGCTGCGCTTCCTCGCCGGGCAGGAAACGCTCGGGACCGCGGCCGATGCGGTTCAGCACCGCTTGCTCGAACGCGGCATCGCGCTTGCGGCGCGCGATGTAGATCGCATCGGCGGGCCAGGGAATCGTGGGCTTGGCGGCGGCGTCGAAGAACACCGTGTCCAGGTAGCGCTGCAAGCTGGCGCCGTCGTGCACCGCGAACGGATTGCGGCCGGCCAGCACCTCGATGCCGAAACGGTTGTCGCGAAAACGCACGCCGGCCGCGTCGAGCAGGCCCAGCCGGTCGACCTCGCGCGGATAGCGCGCCGCGGTCAGCGCGGCGATGCCGCCGCCCATGGAGTGCCCGATCAGCACCACCTCGCCGCCCTGCGGCCGCGCCACGCGTTCGATGAAACGCGCCAGTCGCGCGCTCTGGGCCACGAAGCCGTAATCGCCGCCGTCGCGGCGCTGGCTTTCGCCCCAGCCCGGCAGATCCGGGATCAGCAGCCGATAGCGGCCGCGCAGCCGCTGCGCGAGCGGGTACCAGTTTTCCTTGCTGCCGGTAAAGCCGTGCACCAGCACCAATGTGGGCGCGCCGGCCGGCGCTTCGTTGCTGTACGCGTAGACCCAACGATGCTCATCGAGCACCAGGCTGTCGCGCGAGAGGCCCGCGGCGATGCGCTGACGATGGAAGTCGGCCAGCACCAGACCGTAGGGATTGCGCCACAGCAGCACCGCGACCACCGCAAACGACGCGGCCGCCACGAGGGCGGCCGCGTAGAGGGCACGACGCCAGCGCATGGCGTCTTACTGGGCGGCCTGCGGCGCGGCCTTGGCCTTGGCGATCACCGCCGCGACCGAATCGGTCGTGATCGGGTGATAGCCCGGCTTGGCCTTGGCGAAGGTGTCCTCGGCCAGCTTCAGGCCGGCCGGCGTTTTCACCAGCTCGCTGTAGGTCGGCATGATCAGCTTGCGGCGGCCGATGCGCTGCAGGAACGCGGCGATCGCCTCGTTGGCCTGCGTGTAGCCGCTGCGCACGGTCAGCGGATACCAGCGCTGCGCGATCTCGCCGTTGGGCGTGCCGGTGATCTTGTAGGCGGCGTCCAGCGCCTTGAGCTGATCGACGCTGAGCGTGTCCGGCATGCCTTCGATGAAGTGCACCCATTCCTGGGTCGACCACTTCGCGGTCGCGGCCTTGTCCGGCAGAGTGCCCGCGTCGATCCAGGCCTTGCGCGCGGCGTCGATGGCGTCGAAGCGCGCCGACGGCGTCTGCGGCGCGTTGGCCGGCACGCCCGGCTCGTACAGCCAGGCGTCGAACTCGGCCTGGGTGACCTTGCCCGGGTACTTGTCGAGCAGGTTGGCCTTGGCGTAGTCGACGAACTGCTGGGTCGAGATGCTCTGGAACGCGAAGTGGTCGAAGTAACCGCGCAGGAAGGCGTCGAAATTCTCGCGGCCGAAACGCTGCTCCAGGAACTGCAGGAACCACGCGCCCTTCGTATAGACGGTGCCGGTGAGGTTGTCGTCCGGATCGGTCAGGTCGCCCGGCTTCACCGCCAGGCGCTGCAGCGCCTTGTTGTCCTCGGTGAACTCGGACTTGAGCTCGTTGCGGCCGATCAGGCTCTCCATGTCGGCGCGCTCCTTGCCGTACAGCACTTCGACGATGCGGTTCTCGACGTAGCTGGTGAAGCCTTCGTTGAGCCAGGCGTCGTTCGACGTGGAGAAGGTCACCAGGTTGCCGGACCAGCTGTGCGCGAGCTCATGCGCGATCAGCGACACCAGCGACTTGTCGCCGACGATCGCGGTCGGAGTGGCGAAGGTCAGGCGCGGATTCTCCATGCCGCCGTACGGGAACGACGGCGGCAGCACCAGGATGTCGTAACGGTCCCAGCGGTAGGGGCCGTACAGCTTCTCGGCGGTCTCCATCATCTTCTCGGTGTCGGAGAACTCGGCCACCGCCTTGGGCGCCATCGCCGGCTCCGCCCACACGCCGCTGCGCTGCGAGATCGGCTGGAACACCAGGTCGCCGGCCGCGATCGCGAGCAGGTAGGACGGGATCTTCTGCGGCATCTTGAATTCGTAGTCGCCGTCGCGCGCCGCCTTGGGATCGTTGTCGGCGCTCATCAGCACCATCGCGTCCTTGGGCGAGGTCACGTGCGCGGTGTAGGTGAAGCGCACGCTGGGCGTATCCTGCAACGGCACCCACGAACGCGCGTGGATCTGCTGCGACTGGCTGAACATGAAGGGCGTCTTCTTGCCCTCGGTCATCGCCGGGGTCAGCCACTGCAGGCCCGACGCGCTGGGCGAGGTCTTGTAGGTCACGCGGATGCGCGCGTTGCGCTCCGGCGTTTCGATGGTGAGCTTGCTGCCCAGCAGCTTGTCGGCCGGCGCCAGCGCGAACTTGAGATCGTTCCACTTGCCGTCGCTGCGCTCGCCGACGATCTTCTCGATGGTCAGATCGCGCGTGTCCAGCACCAGCTGGGTGGCGGTCTTGTCGACCCAGTTGAGGGTGTAGGTGGCCGAGCCGCTGAGCTGCTTCTGCTCGAAGTCGACCGCCAGCTGCAGGGCCAGATCGTCGATCCGGACCTTGCCGGGCTGGGCGTAGGAATGCTCGTCGACCGCGGCGGTCTGGGTCACGGCGGTCTCCGTCTTGGCGGCGGGAGTGGCGGCGCCGTCGGCGGACGGCGCGGTCTCGCGCGAGCAACCCAGGGCGAGCGCGGCGGCGAGGCAAACGGTAAGGATCGAATAACGCATGGAAGGCCCACGACTAGGGATCGAGCCTTCGAGTTTAGCGCCTGATCCGCGCCGGGGGCACCGCACAGCATGGCGGTTCGCCCGCCCGTGGTCAGCCCCGGCGCCGCAACGCTGATTTCCGGCCCGCGACGCTGCAACGATCCGTCCCGCGCGCCCGGCTGCGCCCGTGCGGACGGGCGCCTAGCATCGGCGGCCTCTCCCCTTTCGGAACGACACGATGACTTCCCTTGCAGGCAAAGTGGCCCTGGTCACCGGCGGCAGCCGCGGTATCGGCGCGGCCACCGCGCAACGCCTGGCGCGCGACGGCGCCGATGTGGTGCTGACCTACGCCGCCTCGCCGGACCGCGCGCAGGCGGTGGTCGCGGCGATCCAGGCCGGCGGACGGCGCGCGCTGGCGATCCAGGCCGACAGCGCCGACCCGGAGGCGGTGATCGCCGCGGTCGAGCGCACCGTGGCCGAGTTCGGCCGCCTCGACATCCTGGTCAACAACGCCGGCATCTTCATGTACGGGCCGTTCGAGGACGAATCGCGCGAAAGTTTCGAACGCGCGATCGCGATCAACGTGCAGGCGCCGTTCGTCGCCGCCCAGGCCGCGTCCAGGCACATGGGCGAAGGCGGCCGCATCATCACCATCGGCAGCTGCCTGGGCGAGCGCGTGGGCGCGCCGGGCATGACCCTGTACTCGCTGACCAAGTTCGCCACGGTCGGCCTGAGCAAGGGCCTGGCGCAGGACCTGGGCGCGCGCGGCATCACCGCCAACGTGGTCCAGCCGGGCCCGATCGACACCGAGATGAACCCCGCCGACGGCGAAGGCGCCGACGGCCAGCGCGCGGGCCTGCCGCTGGGACGCTACGGCGAAGCCGACGAGGTCGCCGACGCGGTGGCGTTCCTGGCCGGCCCGGGCGGACGCTTCATCACCGGCGCCGCGATCTCGGTCGACGGCGGCTTCTCGGCCTGAGCCGGCGATGACGCGCGCGGCGATGCTGGCCTGGGCGCTGCTGGTCGGCGCGGGCCTGCTGGAAATCGTCTGGGCGATCGCACTGAAGCAGAGCGAGGGTTTCGCGCGCCTGTGGCCCAGCGCGATCGGCCTGGGCGCCGCGATCGCCAGCTTCGCCTTGCTGGCGTTGGCGCTGAAGTGGTTGCCGGTGGGCACCGCCTACGCGGTCTGGGTCGGCATCGGCACGGTCGGCGTCGCGATCGCGGGCATCGTCGCTTTCGGCGAGCCCGCGAGCGCGGCGCGGCTGCTGTGCCTGGCGCTGATCGTGGGCGGCGTGATCGGGTTGAAGCTGGTGCACTGAGGCCGCGCGCGCGCATGCGCGGCGCTGATGCCGTCCCGCCGCGCGGCCCTCACCAGTCGTTCCATTGCTCCACGCAGTTGGCATAGGCCGGCTTGCACATCGGCGAGCCCTTCGATTTGCACTGCGCTTCGGCCTGGCGCTTCGCGTCGGCCACGTCCTTGCCGGTGCCGGCGTAAATCGCGATCCTGCTGCCGCCGGCATCGGCGCCCAGCACGGCCACCGCGCATTCGTTGACGAAGCTCAGCACGATCTTGCAGTCGGTGCCGCCGTTGGCCTTGCAACTGTTCAAAGCCGAGCGTTCGGCCTGACGCTTGCTGCCGAACAGATCCTGCTTGTCGCTGGCGCCCACCGCCACCGAGGTCTGCGCGAACGCGAGCGCGCCGTAGCCGTTGTAGACCTTGGGCCCGCGCGGCGTGCTGTCCACCGGCGGCCAGCCGCCGCCCGACGACCCTGGAACGCATTGGTTCGCGCCCGGAGTGCCGGTGGGCGTCGGATTCGGCCGCATGCCGTCCGGGCAGCCGTCCTCTGCGTACGCCGGGACGGCAGCGCCCAGCAGCAGAAACAGCGATAGCGATGCGGGCAGGAACTTCATGGCGACTCGACGTGGCAAACATGCGCTTCGATGCGATCGAGCCTATGGCAGCCAATCGCATCGCCGCCAGCGATGTGCGCTCACACGTGGGCGGTATGCGCCGACCCGGGCAGGGCGGGTGCGAAACCGCAGTCGGTGCGGATCGAGGCGGCCCGGTCGCGCCGCTCAGGCCGCGTGGACGCGCCGCAGGTAATAGGCGGTGGCGGCGTAAGCCTCGTTGCCGGCCAGTTGGCCTTCGACCTTGCGCACCACGCTGAAGCCTTCCGACAGATACAGCGCCAGCGCGGCGGCGTTGCCCGCCAGCACTTCGGTGTACAACTCGTCTTCGCTTGCGTCGATGACATGGCGCAGCAAAGCGCGGCCCGTGCCTTGTCGATAGGCCGACGGATCGCAGTACAGCCAGGTCAGCTCCTGTGGCGAGTAAGCGGCGAAGCCCAGCACGCGGCCGTCGACCTCTGCCACCACTACTTGGGCGTCGAACAGGCCCTCGGTGGCCGCGGCCTGCTCCAGGCTCAGAAACGCCTCCATCAAACCGCTCGCGCGCAACTCGTCGCGGCGCGCGGCGTCATGGATTTCGCACAGTCGTGGCCAATCCTGGTGGCGGTACTCGCGTATATGCATGTCGAATCAATCCCGCGGTGCCATGCACGCGGCTAGAAGATCACCCACAGCACGAAACCGATCGTCAGCCAGGCGGCGGTGGCCAACAGGCCGAGGAAATTCAAACCGCCGGCGCAGTCGCGGCAATAGCCCGAGCCGGAAACCGCGCCCAGCAGCAGTAAGGGCAGCCATAACCACCACTGCACCTCGCCGCCCTCGGCCTCGCGCTGTTCGCATCGGCGGCACAGCGCCATAGAGGCCCCGCTTAGACTTTATAACCGGTATGAATCGCGACGATGCCGGCCGACAGGTTCTTGTAATCGCAGCGCGCGAACCCCGCCTCGCCCATCATCCGCTTCAGCTCGTCCTGCGGCGGGTGCTTGCGAATGCTTTCGGCCAGGTACTGATAGCTGTCGCTGTCGTTGGCGAACAGCTTGCCCAGCTTGGGCAGGATGTTGAAGGAGTGGAAGTCGTAGATCGGCTTGAACCAGTCGGCCTTCACTTCCGAGAACTCCAGCACCCGCGCCTGGCCGCCCACCTTCAGCACGCGATGCATCTCGCGCAGCGCGGCGTCCTTGTCGGTGACGTTGCGCAGGCCGAAGGCGATGGTGACCAGGTCGAAGCTGGCGTCCGGGAACGGCAGCTTCTCGGCATTCATCTGCACGTACTCGAAGCCGCCGACCTTGCCCTGGTCGGTCATGCGGTCGCGGCCCACGCGCAGCATGTCGCCGTTGATGTCGCCCAGCACGATGCTGCCGTTGACGCCGACGCGGTCGCGCAGCAGCAGGGCGATGTCGCCGGTGCCGCCGGCCAGGTCGAGCACGCGGTCGCCGCGCTTAACCTGCGCGGTGGCGACGAAATAGCGCTTCCAGACCCGGTGCACGCCCAGGCTCATCAGGTCGTTCATCAGGTCGTACTTGCCGGCGACCGAGGAGAACACCTCGCCGACCAGCTTCTGCTTGTCGCCCGTGGGCACGTCGCGGAAACCGAAATGGGTGGTGCCGGGCTTTTGGGTCTGTTCGCTCATGGCGGCATTATCGCACGGCCGTCCGCGGCGCCCGCGTACCGGCATGGCATGATCCGGCCATGTCCGCCTCCCCTGCCCTGCGCTGGCTGATCAAGCCCTACGCCGAACTCGAACGCGACCAGCTCTACGAACTGCTGCGCCTGCGCGCGCAGGTGTTCGTGATCGAGCAGAACTGCGTCTACCTGGACCCCGACGGCAAGGACCGCCATCCCGAGGCCCTGCACGTGCTCGGCTATGCCGACAACGGCGAGCTGGCCGCCTACCTGCGCATCCTGCCGGCCGGGCTCAGCTATCCGCAGGTCAGCTTTGGACGCGTGCTGACCGCGCCGGCCTTCCGCGGCCGCGGCCTGGGCGACGCCATGGTCGAGGCCGCGCTGGCCGCGATCCAGGCGCACTGGCCGGGCGCCGACATCCAGATCGGCGCGCAGGCCCATCTGCAGGGCTACTACGGCAAGCACGGCTTCGTACCTTCGTCCGAGCCCTACGTCGAGGACGGCATCCCGCACGTGGATCTCATCAGGCGCGCGGGCGCCTGACCGCAGCCGCGGGCGCGCGCGACGGCGGTTCGCTGAGCAGCAGCACCGCGGCGCCGGCCAACAACAGCAGATCCTTGAGCAGGAACTGGCCGGTACCGCCGACGTACGGGAAACCGTAGCCGGGCTCCCAGCCGGGCGTGGTGAACAGGAAGGTGTTGGTGAGCACATAGGTGCCGATCGCCAGCCACAGGCCCCAGCGCGCCAGCGCCGGCCGCCACGGCCACAGCGCGATCGACGCCGCGGTCGCCAGCTCGATAACGCCGATCACGTTCGACGCGCCCTGTTCGCCGAAGGGCCCGTACAGCCAGGCGAACAATGGACTGGGCCGCATCAGCCCGGCCACGCCCTGCGCCTCGACCAGGGTGAACTTCATCAGTCCGATCCACACCAGCACCAGCAGCTGGCCCGCCCACAGCAGGTACAGCGCGCGCCGCCGGCCGTGCGGGCAGCCGCGTTCGCGCGCGTACAGCCCCAGCGCCAGGCCGGCGATGCCCAGGTGCTTGAGCAGGGTCTGACCGCTGCCGATCACCGGGAAACCGCCGTAGGGCGGGTCGTGGATCCAGGCCGCGGCGCCGAACAGCAGCGCCAGCCCCGCGCCCCAGAACAGCATCGCCGCCAGCGCCGCGCCCTTGCGCCACGCGCCGCGCGGCGCCAACAGCAATGCCAAGCCGATGCCCGACTCCAGCACCGCCAGCGCCAGGCTCAGCGCCGGGGCGGTCTCGGCCGGCGGCAGCCAGGCATAGCGCGCGAAGGTCCGTTCCAGCGCGGCGATCTCGAACGGAAACAGCCGCATCAGCCCGAACCACAGGCTGAGCAGGCCAAGCAGGCGGGCCGACAGCTCCCAGACGCGGGACAGGGCGGGACGTTCCTCGGGGTAGTGCATGCGGATCTCCAAACGGCGCTATCGGCTTTCGACCCTGACTAGAGGCCGCGCAGGGGCGATCGGATGCGCGACCCGGCGCAATCGTCGGGGGCGATGGCGTTCCCGCCCTGTTCGTGGCGCTTCGGACGTACGAATCCGCCGTCTCGGACGACCTCGCACGCCGTCGCGGCCACGCTGGCACCTCCTGAATCCAACGGAGGTACGGCATGTCGCGTGCAAAGGTGTGGTTGCGGTGGGGAGCGGCGCTGACGTTCGGCCTGTCCTGCGTGGCGGTGGCGGCGTATGCCTTCACCTTCTTCCATTACCGCGACGCCTCGATGGGCAATCCCTTCGATGCCCGCTTCGTCGTCTCCGGCTGGGACGTACCCGGCCATCTGTTCGGCGCCGGCCTGGCCCTGCTGCTGGCGCCACTGCAACTGCTGACCGGCGCGCGCCGGCGCTGGCCGCGCCTGCACCGCCTGGGCGGCGGGCTGTACGCGGGCGGCATCCTGATCGGCGGCCTCTCGGCGCTGTCGCTGGCCACCCACGCGCAAGGCGGCTGGGCCAGCGGCAGCGGCTTCGTGCTGCTGGCGCTGGCGTGGATGGGCGTCACCGCCCACGGCATCCGTTACGCGGTGATCGGCGACTACGAGCGCCATCGGCGCTGGATGTGCCGCAGCGTCGCCTTGACCGCCTCGGCGGTGACCCTGCGCCTGATGCTGGGCGTGGGTGCGGCCGCCATGCATTGGCCATTCCTGACCGTCTACATCACCGCCGCCTGGGCCTGCTGGACCTTCAATCTGGCGGTGTGCGAACTGTTGCTGCGCTGGCCGCAGATACGCGCGCGTTTCGCGGCCGGGCGCCGGCTAGCCGCCCTGCCCCGCTGAAGCCGCCGCGTGCTGCTGGCGATAGGCGCTGGGCGTCTGGCCTAGCTGGCGCTTGAAGGCGGCGTTGAAGGTCGATTTGGAGGTGTAGCCGCAGGCGTAGGCGATGTCGAGGATGGTGCGCGCGTCGCCGCCATCGGCCAGGCAGGCGCGCGCGGCTTCGACGCGCTGGCGATTGATGTAATCCCAAAACGAACCCTCGAAGCGGCGGTTGATCACCGCCGACACCAGGTACTCGGGGTAGCCGCTGCGCTTGGCCAGTTGGCCGATGGTCAGCGCCGGTTCGCGGTACAGCTGCTCGCGCGCCATCAGTTGCGCCAGGCGCGCCTCCACCGCCGGGAAGCGCGGATCGTCCGCGGCCGGCGCCTCCGTCGGCGCGGCCTCGTCGCCGGCGGCCGCGGGTTCGGCCGCCACCGCGACCTGATGCAGGCTCAGATAACCGATCACGAACACCCAGGCCACCACCGCGCCGTAGATCAACGGATAGTCGATCCCCGGGATGCGCGTCAGCCACTGCATCACCGCGATGCACCAGATCACGATCTGCGACACCGCCATCGCGTCGATCCAGTGCAGCGACATGCGGTCGGCGTCCGAGCGCCGCTGCCGCAGCCGGCGGCGATACGCGCGCACCTGCAGCAGGCCGGCCAGCACATAGCTCAGGCTGTAGCCGAACAGCAGCAGATCCAGCCACGGCCGTCCCGGCCACTCGCCGCCGCGGCGCAGGTAATCCAGAAAGGCGCGGTCCTGCGCCGCGTCCTGCAGGAACAGGCCGATGTTGGCCACCAGCCCGATCGCGAAACCGCTCAGGTGCAGCAGATCGCGCCAACGCGGCGCGCGCGCCTGCGTCAGCGTGCGCACGTAGAGATAGAACAGGCTGCCGTAGAAAAACGGGAACAGCCCGACCAGGCGAAAGGTCTTGATCCATTCCGGCGTCGGGCCGTGGAACCACACCGCCTTGACCGCCAGGTCGACGCCGATCGTCGCCACCCACGCGGCCAGCACGCGGTTGGCCTGCACGTTCACCGGCCTTCGCCACAACGCCAGCGCCAGCAACAGGGCCTGGCCCGCACCGATCGCGAATACGATGCTCCAGAAGATCATGCGGCGCGGATCGTCGGCGTGGCGGCGGGGCCACGATTATGCCCGCCTCTCGACCGCGTCGGGCGCACAGGCCAGACTGCGCCTCTGTCTTCCGGAGTTGCCCATGCTCGCCACCCCCGATTACCGCGCCCTGCTCGCCACCGCCGTCGCCGAAGCCCGCCAGGGATTGGCCGAAGGCGGCATCCCGATCGGCGCGGCGCTGTACCACAACGACGGCCGCCTGCTCGGCTGCGGCCACAACCGCCGCGTGCAGGAAGGCGACCCGTCCGTGCACGGCGAAACCGACGCCTTCCGCAAGGCCGGCCGCCAACGCCGCTACCGCGACACCATCATGGTCACCACGCTGGCGCCGTGCTGGTACTGCAGCGGCCTGGTGCGCCAGTTCAACATCGGCACCGTGGTGGTCGGCGAATCGGTGACGTTCCAGGGCGGCATTCAATGGCTGCGCGAGAGCGGCGTCAACGTGATCGATCTCAACGACGGCGAATGCATCGAGATGCTCGGCGGCTACATCGCACAGCACCCCGAGATCTGGAACGAAGACATCGGCGAAGACTGAACGCGACGCGATCTGCTCGGTGCACGCTGATTGGTGCGCGCTGACACGCACCGTCATCCGGCGGTGTTACCCTGCCGATGCAGGGGTGATCAATGGATTGGTGCGTCCATCCATGCAGCGGTACACAAGGAGATCGAATGAACGCAATGCGTAAGCGGGCGCTGCTGTCCTGCGCCCTGGCCGTCACGGGTATGTTCGCCGCGCCGGCCTGGGCCGGCAGCGTGCAGTGCGACAACGACCGCGCCGCGGGGCAATACCCCTGCGACAACATGGGCGGCCTCAACTACGTCTACCGCAGCGGCCAAAGCGGCGACTGGAACGGCGACGATCGTCTGAACTCCACCAGCAGCGGCTGGTACGGCTGGTTCTTCCCCGGCGTCGAGCGCAGCTACAGCTTCTACGCCTGGCTCAACAACGGCGCCTTCACCGACGCCTACGCGCGCTACGGTGTGATCGACACCAGCAACGCCTACCGCCAGACCGCCGTCATCAACCAGAACACCGCGCCGGGCGGCTGGAACTACGCGGGTTACGGCTATGGCTACCTGTTCACCGTCACCCCCAGCGGCAACGGCCGCAACGGCGCCGACATCGTGCAGCTGTACTACTCCGGCAGCCTGGCCGCGGCCGATACCGCCCCGCGCATCGCCGAGGCCGATCGCGACGTCGGCGGTCGCTGCCCTTCCGTCACGCCGGCCGATCCGCGCATCGCCGCGTTGCAGCAGCGCATGCTCGACGCCGGCGACGCCTACCGCGACGTCGCCGGCTCGGTGGACCTGCGCTTCAGCAACAACGGCCAGGACGAAGCCATCGACTTCGAAGTGTCGCGCACGCAGCGCAGCAGCTTCGTGCGCATCGCCCGCGGCCACGACCATGTCGAAGAACACGCCACCCGCGACGGCACCAGCCTGAGTCTGTACCCGCAAGCCAAGGCGTATCGGACGACTTCGCTCGCGGAGCTGCCCGCGCCCAGCGGTCCGCGCGTGTATCGCAACGCGCGCTGCGAGCCGGTGTTCGTGCACCGCAGCGACAGCGCCGGCGCGGTCGGCGCCGACAACGTGATCTCGCCGCAGAACTACGCCTTCTGGCTGTCCACCGAGGACGTGCGCATCGCCGGCCGCCAGCGCCTGCTCGGCCGCGCCGCCACCGTGGTGGCCGGCAAGCACGGCGACTACCTGGGCCACAAGCTGGGCGCGGACAGCTTCCGCATGTGGGTGGACGACAAGACCGGTGCCCTGCTCAGGCTGGTCGGTCGCGACCGCAACGGCGCGGTCGCCTACGCCATCGAGGTGCGCGACCTGCGCTTCGACACCGGCCTGCCGCTGAAACCGGCACTGACCGCGCCGCAGGGCTGGTCGCGCTTGCCGCAGCAGCGCTGATCCATCCGCAGCGCGCGGGCTCCGGCCCGCGCGCTGCAACGGCTAGACCGGCTTGAGCACCATCAGCCAGAAAATCGCGATCACGCTCAGGAACGCGGGCCAGCCCAACCAGAACCACCAGCGCATCGCCCGGTGATAGGCCGGCGGCAACGGCGCGTTCGTGCGAGCGGCCTCCATCGCCAGATCGCGCGCGCGCAACTGCAGCCACAGCACCGGCAACCAGCACGCGCCGATCACGAAGAACAGCAGCAACGCGGTCTTGACCCAGAACAGGTCGAACGGCAGGCCCAGCTGACGCACCAACCACAGGCCGCTGAAGAACTGCACCAGCACCGCCGGCGCCGTGAAACAGGCATCGGCGATCACCACCGTGCGCGCGGTTTCGGCGATCACGCGCGCATCGCCACGCCGATGCGCGAGCCAGAAGAAGAACGCGATGCCCAGACCGGTGCCGAACAGCAGGGTTGAGGACAGGATGTGCAGCCACTTCACCCACAGATAGGCCATGCTCATCTACGCTCCGCCAAGACCCAGGCCACGGCCAGCGCCGGCAACACCAGCAGATTCTTGGCCAAGCCGCCCAAGGGGTCCAGCCACAACCCCGGCAGCGCGATGCCGAACACGACGGTATAGGCCGCTACGCTGAGCCCCATCAACCCCAGCACCCAGCGCGGGCGCCGGCCGCTGGCGAGCCAGACCGCCAGCAGCAGATCCAGCGTCGCCGTCGCGCGCGCCAACGGCAGCGGCGCCCAATGCGCCAACGCCGAGTCCGCGGTCAGCGCGTCGATCGTCGCGGCCGGCGTCGCCCAACCGGCCCAGGCCGACAACAGCCACAAGGCGACGATAGCCACGCGCAAGCTCGGCGCGAGAAAATACAGCTGCGCCTGCCAACGGTCCTGGACCTGGCTGGGATGCGCGGCCAACACCTCGGACAGCGCGCGCGGCGTGTAGCCGAAGCTCTCGCGCAATCGCGAAGTCGCTTGCGGCGCGGTCACGTTGCCGCGCCGGAGCATGCGCCACATGGTCTCGCCGACCGGACCGCGCCCCAGCCACTCGCCGACCCGCACCTGCGCGGACACCAGCGCCTCGGGCACGCGCCAGGCGCGTTGCCCGTCTATCCGCAACCAACGTCGCCAGGCGCTCTGGTAGTCGCGCAAGGCCATGGGCTCGGGGCCACCGACCTCATAGAGGCCGCGCTCCCCGCCGCTCAGGGCGCGCGCCGCCAATTCGCCCAGGTCCTCGGCCGCGACCGGCTGGATCGGCCAACGGCCGTCGCCCGGCAGCAGCTGCATGCCCGGGAACGCCGCCAGCGCACGCAGCAGCGAAGTACCGCCGTAGGAGCCGGACGTCGCATAGACCACCGACGGGCGCAGCACCACCGCGTCCAGCGGCAAGGCCAGCAGCGCCGCGTCGAAGCGATGCTTGGAGGCGATGAATTCGCCGTCCTCGGGGCGGCCCAGCGCGGACAACTGCACGAAACGCGTCACGCCCGCGCTCACGCAGGCGCGCGCCAGCGCAAGCGGCGCATCGACATGGATGCAGGCGAAGCTCTGGCGCCCGCTTTCGCGCAGGATGCCCGAGGCGTTGACCACCGCGTCCACGCCGGCCAGCAAAGGCCGCCAATCCGCCTCGTCGCGCAGCCGGGTGAGCTCGCAGTGGCGCTCGTCCTGCGCCAACGCGCCGCGCCGGCGCACGCCGCGCAGTACGCGCCAACCCGAACGCCGCAGCGCGGCGAGGATGTACCCGGCCAGAAAGCCGTCGGCGCCGATCACCAGGACGGTGCGGACGGCGGGCGTAGGCGGGTCGGCTGCGGACATGCGCGACAGGCTAACCCAACGCGCGCGGCCGCAGCTCCACGATGCGCCGAACCGCGCGCTAACCGTCGCGCAGCTGCGCCTGCAGCTCGCGCAGGTAAGCCAGGCGACGGCGGCCACTGCGGTGCTTGAACCAACCCATCGCCGCGGAGAACAGCGCGCCCAACCCGCCGCCGACCGCACCGCCGACCAGGCCGCCGATTTGCTTCGGTTGGGCGTCCACCAGGGCGAACGCGAAGACCGCCAGCATCAACAGCAGCGCCGACCAGGTGCCGTGACGCCAATAGCGCAGGCTGGCGTTGACCCGGCCGATCTCCAGCTCCAGCATCGCCGCCACGTCCAGACCGTCGTCGCGCAGTTGCCGGCGGCGCAGCCACAGCGACCACAGCTGGAAACCGATCGAGATCGGGATCATCGCCACCAGGATCGTCCTCATCGGATCGCCGGTCTCGGTCTGGACTATCAGCCAGACCAGCGCCGCCAGGATGGCCAGGGTCAGCAAGACCTCGCCCAGCAGGGCGCGCCGCAGGCTGCGCCCGCGCTTGCGCACGTCCGCGCGCAGGCGCTCGACGTCGATGCCGGCGTCGGGCTGCGCGCGCCACTCGTCGCCCAGTGCGGCCCAATCGAAATTCGTGTCGCTCATGCCGACTCTCCCCGACCGTCCGCGCCCAGGCCATCGCGCAGCTCGCGGCGTGCGCGGCTCAAGCGTTGCGCGACGGTGTTTTCTTCCAGCCCCAGCGAACTGCCGATCTCGCGCAGGGAAAATCCTTCCAGGGCCAGCACCACCACCTGGCGCTGGCCCAGCGGCAGGCGCCGCACCGCGGCCAGCAGGTTGCGGCGACGCTGCTGGGCCTCGGCGTGGCGCAGCGGGTCGTCGCCTGGATCGGGGTGGTCTTCGTCCAGTTCGTCCTCCACCCGGCGGTGGCGGGCGAGGTAGTCGATCGCGCGGTTGTGCGCGACCCGCGCCACGAAGGTGCGCAGCGACGCGTCGCCGCGCCAGCTCGGCAAGGCGCGCCACAGCGCCAGGCTGATTTCCTGCAGCAGGTCTTCGCGCCGTCCCGGCTCGGCCTGATAGCTGCCGGCGATGCGGCCGAGCATCGGTCCGTGTTCGCGCAGCACCGCGTCGAAATTCGCTGTCGCAGCCCCGCCCGCGCGCCCCTGCACTTGCGCGGCGCCGTCGCCACTCTGCGTCGAAACCGCTTTCGCGGTGTTGTCCATACCGGTCTTCCTGGCTCCCCTGCCTGCATAGTCTGCCGGGCCGCGGAAAACCTGACACGTCCGCTCAGGCTACCGCGGCGCCGGTCGAGGCCCGAGCCTACACCCTCGGCAACACGAGCGAGTTACCAGCGCGAATCATCTATTCGCACCAATATTTCACGCGTCGCAGTTAATCGAACCCTAGTTGCATCGCAGGGTGAGATTACCGCGTAACTCGGCGACGAGGACGGCCGTGCGCCGAATCCGTCCACTATAATATTCTCAGAATGGAGCGGGTCAGAGATGGCCTGGAGAATGCGACAGGTTCCGAGATTGCGATGAAGATCGTTTACACACTCTTGCAAGACCTGAAAGACAACCCGGCGCGAGCAGACCGTATCCACGCGACGACTCTCGACGACTCCAAACCCTATCTCGGACTGGCGGGGACGCAGGGGTTGTTCGCGAGCAAAGAGTGGTGGCGCGCGATCATCGACGGCGATCTTGAGGTGATGTTCTTTTCAGGGACGATACGTCGCCTGTTCATCCCCGGAATGCCGGGCGATGCCATCTCCGAACCCGATTTCGAATGCGTGTCCGACGATGGCGAAGTTCGCATCTCGAGCCGGTATGCGAATGACCCCAACGACCTGGCGCTGTTTCAGGTCGGAAAGAGAGTGAAGATGGCCTATGTACTGGATCAACTGAAGGCGCCTCGTTCCGACGGCACAACGAACTATGCGGACATCCTGCTCGAACTGTCGTTAGAGGAGTGAGCGGCGATCGCAATAGGTAGCGTGGAATTCGTGACGCTGCAATTTACGAGATCGAGCGTGGACAGCCCAAGCTGTCGTCTGGATTCTGATGGCAGCGCTATTTCTCAGCAACATTATCGCGGCCGGCAAAATCAGCGACGCCAGGCAGAGAAAATCTGCACAGGCACCCTGGCCGCGACCGTGCTTATCTATCTGTTTTACGAGACATTTTGTGGGGCACCTGAATCACTCCCCGAGGACCCACCACGGATCAGACACTTTCGTGCCTGATCCGTTGAATGGACAACGCGACGCAGCCATCGCGCAGCGCGTTACAGGATGTAGCGACTCAGATCGGGATCCTGCACCAGCTCGCCCAGATGGGCATCGACGTAGGCGCGGTCGATCACCACGGCCTGGCCGTCGCGGTCGGGCGCCTCGTAGCTCAGCGTATCGAGCAGGCGCTCCAACACGGTGTGCAGGCGGCGCGCGCCGATGTTCTCCTGGCGCTCGTTGACCTGGGCGGCGATCTCGGCCAGACGATCCACCGCACCGGCGCTGAAGCTCAGGTTCACGCCCTCGGTGCGCAGCAGCTCGACGTATTGGGTGGTCAGCGCGGCCTTGGGCTCGGTCAGGATGCGCACGAAATCGTCCTTGCTCAGCGCGCCCAGTTCGACCCGGATCGGGAAACGGCCCTGCAACTCGGGAATCAGGTCGCTGGGCTTGGCCAGGTGGAACGCGCCCGACGCGATGAACAGGATGTGGTCGGTCTTGACCGCGCCGTACTTGGTGCTCACGGTCGAGCCCTCGACCAGCGGCAGCAGGTCGCGCTGCACGCCTTCGCGGCTGACGTCGCCGCCGCCGACGTTCTCCGAACGCTTGGCGACCTTGTCGATTTCGTCGATGAAGACGATGCCGTGCTGCTCGCAGGCTTCGATCGCGGCCTCGCGCACCTCGTCCTCGTTGACCAGCTTGCCGGCCTCCTCCTCGATCAGCTGCGGACGCGCGGCCTTGATGGTGAGCTGGCGCTTGTGGGTCTTGCCGCCCGACACCTGCGAGAACATCTGCCGCAGCTGCTGGCCCATCTCCTCCATGCCGGGCGGCGCCATGATGTCCACGCCCAGGTTGACCGCGGTTTCGATCTCGATCTCGCGCTCGTCCAGCTCGCCGGCGCGCAGCTGTTTGCGCAACTTGGCGCGGGTGTCGTTGTCGGGCGCCTGATGGTCCTGCGCCGGCGTGTCGGCGCCGAAACCGAAGCCGCCCGGAATGCGCTTGGGCAGCAGCGCGTCGAGGATGCGGTCCTCGGCGCGGTCCTCGGCCTGGGTGCGCACGCGGTGCTTGGCCTGCTCGCGGTACAGCTTGACCGCGGTGTCGGCCAGATCGCGCACGATCTGCTCGACGTCCTTGCCGACGTAGCCGACCTCGGTGAAGCGCGTGGCCTCGACCTTGACGAAGGGCGCGTTGGCCAGCGTCGCCAGGCGGCGCGCGATCTCGGTCTTGCCGACGCCGGTGGGGCCGATCATCAGGATGTTCTTGGGCATCACCTCGTTGCGCAGATCCGGCGCGAGCTGCATGCGCCGCCAGCGGTTGCGCAGCGCGATCGCGACCGCGCGCTTGGCCGCGTGCTGGCCGACGATGTGACGGTCTAGCTCCTGCACGATCTCGCGCGGAGTCATGGTGGCGTGGCTGTTATCGGGTTTCATAGGGGGGAGAAATGAGTAGGGTGAGCGAATGGCGGATGGTTGCAGGGCGGACGCCCTTACAACTCCTCCACCACCACGTTCCGATTGGTGTAGATGCAGACGTCGCCGGCGATGCCGATCGCCTCGGTGGCGAGGGTGCGGGCGTCGAGTTCGGTGTGCTTCATCAGCGCGCGCGCGGCCGACAGCGCGTACATGCCGCCGGAACCGATGGCGATGATGCCGTCCTCGGGCTCGATCACATCGCCGGTGCCGCTGATGATCAGCGAGGTTTCGCGGTCGGCGACCGCGAGCAACGCCTCGAGCTTGCCCAGGCGGCGCTCGGTGCGCCAATCCTTGGCCAGCTCGACCGCGGCGCGGGTGAGCTGGCCGTGTTTCTCGAGCTTGGCTTCGAACAATTCGAACAGGGTGAAGGCGTCCGCGGCCGCACCGGCGAAACCGGCGAGCACCTGGCCCTCGCGGCCGAGACGGCGCACCTTGCGCGCGTTGGCCTTCATTACGGTATGCCCCAAGGTCACCTGTCCGTCGCCGGCGACCGCGACGCGGCCGTTGCGGCGCACCGAGACGATCGTGGTGGCGTGAAAGGTGTTGGGGTTCTGACTCGGGTCCATACGGCCTCCGGGGTACGAACTCCCTTGATGGGGTCGGCCGGCGCCGGCGCAAGGGGCGCCCGAGGCCACGCGCGTGCGGCCGGCGCGGCGGCTAGTATGGCCGCACGCCGCGCCACCCCGCGGACACAGGACATCGCGATGCCCGCCACGCCCCGCCCTTCCGACGCCCACCCGTTGCCGTTGCACGCGATCGGCTGCGCCTTGGCGCTGTCGCTGAACCTGCTCTGGCCGCACAGCGCATCTGCGCAGACCGATGTCGCGCCGCAGGTCGCGCTGGCACCGGTCGAGGTGCGCACGCCGTGGGCGCCTGCGGCGGTCGTCGGCGGCGATGGCCGCAGTCATCTGGCTTACGAACTGCACGTGAGCAATTTCTATCGCGACACCGGCGTGCTGCGCCTGCGCCGCATCGCGGTGTACGCCGATGCGCAGAGCGCGCCGCTGGCGAGTTTCGAAGGACAGGCGCTGGCGCAGATCGTGCAAGCGCAGCCGGCCGACGACGCCGCCAGTGATGGCGTGCTGGTAGCGGCCGGCATGCGCGCGATCGCGTTCGTATGGCTGACCCTGCCGGCGGGCACGGCGGCGCCGCACACGCTGCGCCATCGGTTGGAGTTCGTCGACGCCAAGGGCGCGCTGCAACTGGTCGACGGCGCGCGCGTGGCGGTCGACGCGACACCGCCGGTGCGGCTGGGCCCGCCGCTGCGCGCGGGGCTGTGGCTGGCGAGCGAAGGGCCGGGCAATTCGCGCTCGCACCATTGGGGCAGCCTGGTCGCGGCCAACGGCCAGGTCACCATTCCGCAGCGCTACGCGCTGGACGTGTTCGGCCTGGACGACCACGGCCGCGCACTGCGCAACGGCGCGCTGGACCTGCGCAAGAGCAAGCGCGAGGACTGGATCGGATACGGCAGCGACGTGCTCGCGGTCGCCGACGGCGTGGTGCGCGACGTGCGCGACGGCCAGCCGGACCACTCGCCGCTGGAGGCGCAGCCGGAACCCGAATCGCTGACCGCTGCCGGCCTGTACGGCAACTACGTGGTGCTGGAGATCGCGCCGCAGGTGTTCGTGCATTACGCGCATCTGCAGCCCGGCAGCGTGGGCGTGAAAGTCGGCCAGAAGGTGCAGCAAGGCGCCACGCTGGGTCGCATGGGCCAGTCGGGCAACACCAACGGGCCGCACCTGCATATCCATGTGTCGAACGCGGCGACGTTCGAAGGCTCCGAAGGGCTGCCGTTCGTGTTCGAACGCTACGCTTCGCCCGGCGACTGGACGCTGACCCAGGCGATCGACCCGGCATCCACGTTCAGTCCCAAGCGCGAACCGCATCGCGATCAGATGCCGCTGGACGGCGAGGTGATGGGGTTCTGAGCGGGCGCGCCAGCCGCGCCAGCGCAGGCACGGCTAGCCGTCCTCGTACGGCCCTGCGATGCAGGTGCTCCAGCGCTGCGGCTGCAGGCCCTCGCCGATCGCGCGATTGAGTTGTTCCAGCGTGAGCGCGGCCATGCGCCGCTCGTAGCCGCGCAGATCGCCGGGTGATTCGCCCCGCTCGGCCTCCGCCAGGATCGCCGCGCTCAAGCCGTCCAGCGTGGCCAGGCCGATTTGATAGGCGCCGATCGCCGCGCGGCGCGCGCTCTCGAACTCCGGCGCCTGCACGCCCGACGCCGCCAGTTCCGCGATGGTCTCGCGCGTCACGGCCACCGCATCGTCGAGCTTGTCGGGACTGGCCGACAGCGCGACCTGCCAATGACCGCTGCCACGCGGCGCGTCGACCAGCGTGGAACGGATCGCGTAGCTGAGGCCGCGCTGTTCGCGCACGCGCGCGACCAGACGCGAGGCGTAGGCGCCGCCGAGGATACGGTTGGCCAACTGCAGGGCGGTATGGTCCGGATGCGCGCGACCGACGGCCAGGCGCTGGCCCATCGCCACGCCGTAGCTCTCCTGCTCCGGCAAGCGCATGCGCACCCGCTGCGCCGTCGCGTCAGGCGTCACCCGATCCTCCTCGGCCGGCAGCGCGCACGGCGTCCACGGCGCCAGCTCGCGTTCGACCAGACGCGCGGCCTCGTGCGGATCGACGTCGCCGACCACCGCGATGCGCAGCTCGTTGGCGCCGTAGCGCTCGCGATGACAGCGGCGCACGTCGGCGATGCCGTAGCGTTCCAGCTGTGCGATCTGCTCGTCGGTGCCGGGCTCGTAAGCGGGATGCGCCGGCGGATACAGCGAACGCGTGAGCGCGCTGGCGGCGGCATGGCCGGGATCGATCGCGCGGTACTGCAACTCGGCGATCATGCGCGCGCGTTCGGCGTCGAGCAGGGCCTGATCGAACTCGGGTTCGCGCAGGCAGGCCAGGGTCCAGGCCAATACCGGTTCCAGATCGCTGGCGCAGGCGCGCGCGCTGAAGCGCAGGCCGTCCGCGTCGGCTTCGACCGCGTACGAGGCGCCGCGGCCTTCCAGCAACTCGGCGATCTCGCAGCCATCGTGGCGCGCGCTGGCGCAACCCACCAGAGCCGCGACCAGGCGCTGCAGCATGACCTCGCCGGGCTGCGATGCCGGCCCGGTGCGCAAGCGCCCGCTGACGGCGACGATGGCTGGCGTGCCCGCGCGCAGCCCGTAGTAATCCGCGTGCGCCAACGGCAAGGCGAGGACCGACGGCGGCATGTCGGAACGCAGCTGCGCGTTCATGCCGACACCGCCTGCGGCGCGCGCGCGTCGAACGTATCGACGAGATAGGCCACGGTCAGCCCGCGATCGCTCAGGTAGCGCTGCGCGACCCGCTCGACATCGGCGGCGCTCACCGCCGCGATGCGGTCGGCCGCCGCCGCGTAACCGCGCCAATCGCCGCAGGCGATGGCCTCGTTCAACTGCATCGCCACCGCCAGCGGTCCGTCGCGCGAGGTCAGCAGGCTGCCGCGGATGCGCGCCTTCGCGCGCGCGACTTCCTCGTCGCCGACGCCGTCGCGGCGCAACTCGTCCAACGCGGCGCGCAGGGCCTGTTCGACCTGCGCGTGTTCGCACTCCGGATGCACGACCGCGCCCAGTTGCAGCAGCCCCGGACAGCGCAGGCGCGCCAGGCTGGGCCAGACCTCGGTGGCCAGACCCGCCGCGATCAGCCGGCGGTGCAGGCGCGACGCGCGGCCGCCGGCCAGGACCAGGCCCAGCACCTCCAGCGCGTCCAGGTCGGGATCCACGCCCGCAGGCGTGCGGTAGGCCAGCATCACGATGCCCGGCGCGCCGGCGGATTCGACGACGGTCCGGCGCTCGCTCTCCTGCTCGGGTTCGGGCGTTTCCGCGAACGCCGCTTGCGGCCGTGCCGGCAGCGCGCCGAAATGGCGTTCGGCCAGCGCCCAGGCTTCGTCGCGCCCGACGTCGCCCAGTACGGTCAGGGTGGCGTTGTCGGGCCGATAGTGGCGACGGTAATGCGCCAGCAAATGATCGCGCTGGAAACCGGCGATGTCCTCGCGCACGCCCAGCACCGGCACGCCATAGGCATGCCGCGCGAACGCGGTACGCCAGACCGCCTGGTGCAGCAGCTCGACGGGGTCGCCGAGATGGCGGTCGAACTCGTTGAGCACCACCGCCTTCTCGGTCTCCAGCTGCGCCGGATCCAGGTTCAGATGGTTCATGCGGTCGGCCTCGATCTGCGCGACCAACTCCAGGCTGTCGCGCGGCACCAGACTGAAATAGTGCGTGCGGTCGTACCAGGTGGTGGCGTTGGCCTGCGCGCCCAGCGGCAGCAGCAGATCGAGGATGCCGTTGCCGCGCCGCGGATCGAAGGCCGCGCTGCCTTTGAACATCATGTGTTCGAGCATGTGGCTGGCACCGCGCACGCCGTCGGCCTCGTGACGGCTGCCGACGTCGTAGGTCAGCATCAGCAGCGCCACCGGCGCGGTGCGCATCGGCAGATGCAGCACGTTCATGCCGTTGCCGGCCAGCCGATGCGCCTGCCATCCGCCGCCGTCGCCCGATGGCGGCGACGCGGACGCGGCGCTGCTGGCGTCGAAGCTCGATCGTGCTGCCGTCGCATCCATCCGTACGGTCCTGTCGTTATCGGGTCGCCGGCAGGCTTGCGGCCGCCAGACCGTCGTCGGCCGCCAACGGCGCCGGTTCCGCCGGACGGCCGAACTCGCGCCGCAGGAACCACCAGGCCATCAGCGCCTGGGTGGAGCCGGCGGCGACCATCGACCACCAGATCCAGACCGGACGGAAACCGGCCAGCATCGACAAGCTGCCGGCCACGCACACCAGCAGCACCATATGCAGCAACTGCGCGATCAGGCCGGCGCGGGTATTGCCCATGCCGGACAGCACGGCGAACGCGGTGTTGGCCAGGCACAGCGGGATGAAGTCGATCGCCGTGATGCGCATGAACGAAGCGCTGGCCGCGACCACCTGCGCATCGTCGGAGAAGCGACTGCCGATCCAGGGCGCCAGGCTCTCGAACACCAGCAGCAGCACCGGCACCAGCACGCAGGCGAAGACAAGGCCGGTGCGCAAGGTTTCGTTGACGCGATCGCGCAAGCCGGCGCCGTAGTTCTGGCCGACGATGATGCAGATCGCACCGGTGAGCGCGGTCAGCGGCATCAGCCCGGCCTGGAACGCACGCTGTCCGACCGCGAAGCCGGCCTGCTCGACCGGACCGAACGGACGCAGCATCAGGCCGATCGCCAACAGCGACACCGCCACCACGCCGCTGCCGATGCCGGCGGGAATGCCGATCTTGATCGCCGACCACAGCTCCTGCGGCCAGGCGAACCACAGGCGCGGCCGCATGCGCAGGTAGGCGTCCTTGCGCGCCAGATAACCCAGCAAAGCCAGCATGACCAGCGAGCAGGCCAGCAACGAACCGGCGCCGTTGCCGTCCACACCCATCGCCGGCATGCCCAGCCAGCCGAACATCAGCACCGGCGTCGCCACCGCGCCCAGCGCCACCGTGCCGACCTGGGCGAGCGCGCCGGCCCTGACGTTGCCGGTGAACTCCAGCATCGTGGCCAGCACCAGCATCGGGATCTGCACGGCGATGGAAGGAATGAACCAGCCGTAGTACGAGGCGATCGTCGCCGCGGTGGCGGCGTCGGCGGTCATGACGTGGCTCAAGGCGTCGCGGCAGCTCCAGGCGACCAGCGCCACCAGCGCCGACACGATCAGCGACGCGCCGAACGCCTCGTTGAAGATGCGGTCGACGCGGCCGTGATCCTTGGCGCCCACCGCATGCGACAGCAGCACGCCGGCGCCCATGCTCAGCACCGGCATCAAGGTCAGCGCCAGCATCATCGGCATCGCCGCCAGGGTCACCGCCGCCTGCGCGGTCGGTCCCAGCCGCCCCAGCCAATAAAGGTTGATCAGCGCGAATACCGTCGAGGCCAGCGCGTTCAACAGCAGCACGCCGCCCATCTTCAACAGATGGCGCGCGATCGGGCCTTCGGTCAGATCCTGCATGGCCTTCCTCCGCGGCGGGCAGCGGTCACGGACGCACCACGGTGCCGGTGAAATCCATCGGACGGATCACCGAGGCGATCGCCATCTTCGCCCGCTCGGGCTCGGACACCTGCAGGCGGTAACGGGTGCTGAGCAGGTGCGCCATCAGGATCAGCTCGCCCAGGCCGAGGTTGGCGCCGATGCAGGACTTGGGCGCCCAGCCGAACGGCACGTAGCTGCCGTGCGGGCATTGCTCGCGGCTCTCGGACAGCCAGCGATCGGGATCGAACACGTCCGGGTTCGACCATTCGCGGCCGTCGTGATGGGTGAAGAAGGAACTCAACACATAGACCTGACCGGCCTTGAGCTGGGTGTCGCCATGGCAGATGTCGGTGCGCACGTTGCGCGTGACGATAGGCGGCGAACTCCAGATGCGCAGCACTTCCTTGATGAAACGCGTGGTGGTCGGCGCCAGGCGTGCCGGCGATTCGCACAGGGCGTCCAGGGAAAGCGCCGACAACTCGGCCATCATGCGTTCGCGCCATGCATCCTGGCGATGCCATTCGTACAGCAGGCAGGCCGCGGACGCGCCCGGCGAGCTGGTGATCGCGGTCAGCAATGCGGTCACCGCGTCGGCGGCGCGGTCCAGGCCCAACGCCGGCATCATGTCCACCATCGGATCGGTCAGATCCTGCTGGCGCGGGCGGCTGCCGTTGGCACGCCCCTTCAACTCGCGCCGGACCACCATCCCGACCTGGAACTGGTACGCCCACATCCGCGGCTTGTGCATCGGCGGACAGCGGTGCTCGTCGATGTCCGACAGCACCAGCGCCACCTTCGACATCACTTCGCGCACCACCCGCTTGTGCGCGCGCGGCGACAGGCCGGCGATGATGGCCGGCACCAACGGCTCCAGCATGGCGCGCTCGGCCAGCCAGACCAGGTCCTGGTCGCGCCCGACCTCCGCGTCCAGCAGTTCCTGCATGCGCAGGCTCAGGCGCTTGAAGCCCTCGGCGCTGGTGAGGTTGCGCATCTGCCCCAACCAGCCGGCGCGCACCTGGTGCCAGGACACCGGTTCGCTGCTGCGGCCGCGGATCACGTCGGAGAAGCCGTCGAGCATGGTCAGGTCGGCGTAGTTCGCCGCCTCGACGCGTTGCGCGGTCTCCGCGTCGACCACGGCCAGGGCCTGCTCGCCCTTGAGCCAGAACACTGTGCCGTCCTCCTCCATGCGCCGACGGAACGCCTGCACGGTGGGAATTTCCAATACCTTCGTGTCCTGCATCGTCCGCGTCCCTGGGTGGATGAGCTACAGCGCATGGAAACCGAAGGGCGGCGCGTCCCGCCCTCGGCGTTACCGCTCAGATGTTGTGGTACTGCACCCAGCGCCACGAGGTGATGCCGCAGCCCGAGGCGCCGCGCACGCCGAAAGCGGCTCGCATCGCGCAAATGACCTTCTTCATGTCGTCTCTCCTGTTGGACTGGCGAATGCCGATCAGATGTTGTGGTAGGCGACCCAACGCCACATGGTGATGCCGCAGCCCGAAGCGCCGCGCACACCGAAGGCGGCACGCATCGCGCAAATGACCTTCTTCATTTCGTCTCTCCTTGTTGGGATGGTGGGTATCGACTGCGTTTACGCCACGGCGCCGTCGCGATGTCCGGCCACGGCTCGTGGAGTCTGGTTGCGACGGCCGCTTCGGACCGCCGCGGAATTCCGATCGCACCTGCGGAGGAACCGAAGGCCGGGGGTCGCGCCGTGCGCGCCCGCGAGCCGATGCCCTCCCGGTCTAAGCCGGAGGCGGCAACGCCGCCTCCGGCATCGCGACTCAGATGTTGTGGTAATGCACCCAACGCCAGAAGCCGATGCCGACGTTGGCACCGGAAGCACCGCGCACGCCGAAGGCGGCCCGCATCGCGCAAATGACCTTCTTCATATCGCACTTCTCCTTGTTGATATGTGGGTTTACCGCGTCACGCCACGACGCCGGGCCCTGCCTCGGCCTTCGCGCCTTGGAGTCCTTGCTGCACCGGTCGCGTTGCGGCCGGCGCGAAATGGGGAGGTATCGGTACTGCCGCGATGTCGACGATGGGCGATCGGGGATACGGCTGCGATTCGCATCGGCGCGGCATCGCTAAGCCGGAGGCGGCGGTGCCGCCCCCGGCCCCACCACTTAGATGTTGTGGTAGGTCAGCCAACGCCAGCCGCCGATGCCGATGCTGGCGCCGGAAGCACCGCGCACACCGAAGGCGGCCCGCATCGCGCAAATTACCTTACTCATATCGAATCACTCCATGTGGATATGTGGGTACTGACTGCGTTTACGCCACGATCCGCGCGGCCACTCCTGCCGCGCGCGCCGTGGAGCCCTTGCTGCGGCGCTCGCCGGGCGAGCGCCACGAATGCTGGATCGTGATCGGTGTGCGTCCTCAGCGCGACGGTCGGACCTGCAGCGTGAACGGCGGCGGCGCCATCGCCGCGGCCACCGTCGGACGGTCGCCGTGCGCAACCACGTCGACCTCGCCCAGCGCGAGCACGCAGCGCAGCATGTCGGCGACCAGTTGCGTGGCCAGATCGGCCGCGACGCAACGGTGCGCGCCATGGCCGAACGGGATGAAGGCCGGATTGCGCCAGGCCTGCTCATCGGCCCAGCGCTCGGGACGGAACTCGGCCGGCTGCGCCCAATGCGCGGCGTTGCGCTGCACCAGATACGGACACACCACGACTTCGTCCGACACCTCGACCTGCACGCCCGACAGTTCGTGCGCCTGGGTCGGATGGCGCCCCAGCTGCCAGGCCACCGGCCACAGCCGCAGCGCTTCCTGCACGATCCATTCCGCCGGCACGTCGCGGCGCGGATGCGTGCCCCACAAGTACAGCGACCACGCCAGCACGAAGCCCACCGAACCCGACACGGCGAACAGGAACGACAGGTAGACCTCGGTCAGTTCGTCCTGGCGGCGCTGGGGCCCGTCCGAGTTCGCCACCACGTCGAGCATGTCCCGCGGCGGATCGCGCGGCGCGCGCTGGCAGTCGCCGATCGCGCCGGACAAGCGCAGCGTGGTGTTGAACTGCAGCCACATGCGCCGCCAGCGCGGCTGCCGCGCGCGCGCGCCGGCGAGCACGGAACGCTCGACGATCCGGTCGAGCAGACGGCGCAACGCCGGCGGACGCTCGGGCGCCAGCAACACCGGCAGCAGGTAGCGATAGCTCAGCCAGTTGCCGGCGTCGGGCCAGCGACTGGTCGCTGGCACTTGCTGGGCGATGAAATCGCGCAGCGCATCCGGGCCACGCGACTGCAGGAATTCGCGCAGCAGACCGCGCGCTTCGCGGCGCATCTTCAGCTGCGCCGAACGCGGTTCGAAATAACCGTAGCGGGTGTGGAAGAAATCGGAATGCTCGGCGTAACTGCCGTCGGCGTTGCTGAGCACCAGCCGCGCGGCAGCGGCATTGCCGAGGCTGTACTCGTTGCGTCCGGTCTGGACGATATCGCCGGCGCCGGATAATTCCCGGTCCAGAAATCCAAGCGGGTCCCGCTGAAAGCCGGACCAGGCTTCTTCTTTCAACACACGCCCTCCGATCCTGAAATCACGGGTGCTGATGCTGGGTTGTACGACGGCCGCGCCGCCTGGAGCTGCAAATCGCGGTGAAATCCTTCACCTGCACTCGACGTCGAGTATGGTCACCGTGAATGTGCCTCGTCAAGCACGTTTCTGCATGATTTCAGTGCGCCTTGTCGGCAGCTCGGCACCACCATGTCGTGGCTATGTCGCGGGCGATTCCGTCGCCGATACGTACGCGTACGGCATGGCGGACAGGCGCATGACAGCGACCGTTCGTCGGCGCGGCGCGCGGTACGACCGAACCGTGCACCGTTGCTGGAGGCTGTATCCGATCGATGGCGGGGCCGTGATGCGCCGACCTGGCGATGCGCTCGCGACGATCCGCCGCAAGCGGCTCAATCCTGCGTGGGCTTGCGCCTCGCGCGCGGGTGCGCGGCGTCGTAGACCTTGGCCAGGTGCTGGAAATCCAGATGGGTGTAGATCTGGGTGGTGGCGATGTCGGCGTGGCCCAGCAGTTCCTGCACGCCGCGCAGATCGCCGGAGGATTCCAGGATGTGGCTGGCGAAGGAATGACGCAGCAGGTGCGGATGCACGCGCTTGAACAGGCCCTGGCGTTGCGCGAGCTGGCGCAACCGCAGCTGCACCGCGCGCGGACTGATCGGCGCGCCGCCGCGGCCCGGAAACACCGGCGCTTCGTTGACCGCGCCGGTGGATGCACGCCACTCGGCCAGCGCCACGCGCGCGTGCGAACCCAGCGGCACGCTGCGTTGCTTGTTGCCCTTGCCCAGCACGTTGACCAGGCCGTCGGACAGATCCAAATCGCGCCAGCGCAAGCCGCATAGTTCGCTCAGGCGCAGGCCCGAGGAATAGAACAGCTCCAGCAGCGCGCGGTCGCGCAATCCCAGCGGCGCATCGGTGGGCACTTCGACCAGGGCCTTGGCCTCGTCCGGGTCCAGCACCTGCGGCAGCTTGCGCGGCGCCTTGGGCGCGCGAATCGCGGCGGCCGGGCTGCTGTCGACGCGGCCCTGCTTCAGCAGCCAGCCGTAGAAGCTGCGGCAGGCCGACAGACGCCGCTGCAGGCTCTTGGGCGTGAGGCCGCGGCGGTGTTCAGCGGCGATGAAGGCGCGCAGTTGTTCGGCATGCAGGGTCAGCAAGTCGAAACCCTGCGCCTGCACCCAATCGCTCAAAGCGAGCAGGTCGCGACGGTACGCGTCCAGCGTGTGCGCGGACATGCGCCGCTCGACGTGCAGATGGGCCAGAAAGTCTTCGATCGGTCCGACGGACACGAGGCGGGCGCTCCGAGGTTCAGCGGCGATGCTGGACGCCCATGCATCTTGCGAGCGTGTCGAGACGATGTCGAGCGCGTCGCTTGCGCGGCAAGCGCGGTGTCGCGGTCGCGGCTTGCGCCGCTCCTGCCCGAAGCGGCAGGCGCGGCGTGGATGCGGCCGGCCTCAGGCCGCGAAACGCTGCAGCGCCACCGCCAGCGACTCGCCCATCATGCGCAGGAACAGCGTGCCCATGCCGGGGAAGAAACGGTTGGGATCGCGGCTGCCGACCGCGATCATGCCGACGCCGGGCAGCGGCAGCAGCGCGGTGGATTGGACTTCGTCGGCCTGCTCGCCGTACAGCAGCGCGTGCTTCTCCGGCTGCAGGCGGCCGCACAGCGGCTCGCCGTCGGCCAGACAGTCGCGGAAGGGTTGCAGGCGCGCGTCGGCGGCGGCGATGGTCTGCAGCCACTCGGTGTCGCCCAGGCCGTCGACGGCACGGAACATCACCAGACGCACGCGGTCGCCGTTGAAATCCTCGGCCAGGCTGGCGGCCATCGCGCGCAGCGTGTCGGCGGCGCTGGTCTGGCGCATCAGCGCCAGGGTCAGCTGGTGCGTGCGCACCGACAGGCGCTCGTTTTCCTGGGCGTTGCCGAACAACTCCTGCAGGCGCCGCGACAGCTCGCGGTTCTTGTCGCGCAGCACTTCCAGTTGGTAGCTGGCCAGCGAGGCGGCCGAGCCTTCCTCGCGCGGCACCACCAGGCTCAGCGCCAGATCGGGAAACTGCTGCAGGAAACGCGGGTGACGACGCAGCCAGGCCGCGACTTCGTGCGCGCCCAACTTGTCCAAAGTTTCGTTCATTGCGCCCATTCCCCCTCGTAGACGAAAGCGGCCGGCCCCGACATGGACAAGGGAGCGTCGTCGGCCGGCCAGACGATGCGCAGCTCGCCGCCCGGCAGGGCCACGGCCACGTCGCGATCGACGCGGCCGCGCCGCATCAGCACCGCGGCCGCCGCGCAGGCCCCGCTGCCGCAGGCCAGCGTTTCGCCGGCGCCGCGCTCGTACACGCGCAGGCGGATGCGCGTGCGCGACTCGACCTGGGCGAAGCCGACGTTGACCGACTCCGGAAACGCCTCGTGCGACTGCAGCAGCGAGGCGATGCTGTCGACCGGCGCGGCGGCCACGTCGTCGACCTCGATCACCGCGTGCGGATTGCCCATCGACACCGCACCGAAACCGATCACGGTGTCGTGGATGTCGAGCACGTACTGGTCGCGCTGGCCCGGGAAGCCGTGCAACGGAATCGCATCGGGGTCGAAGCGCGGCTCGCCCATGCCGATGCGGTAGTGGTCCTGCGACAGGCGTTCGACCTGGTGGGTGTCGCCCGGGCTGTCGAGCGCGAAATCGCCATCGCCCGCGGCGCCGTCGCGTACCAGCCAGGCGGCGATGCAGCGCGCGCCGTTGCCGCACTGCTGGGAGGACGAGCCGTCGGCGTTCCAGATCCGATAGCTGGCGACCGAGCCGGGCTCGCGCGGGTCTTCGACGGTGAGGATCTGGTCACAGCCGGCGCCGAAGTGGCGGTCGGCGAGCTGGCGGCAGTGCGCGGCCGCGGGCGGCGCAAGGCCGCCGCGCAGGTCCAGCACGACGAAGTCGTTGCCGGCGCCGTGCATTTTGCTGAAACGCTGCATCGCTCGCTCCGCGGCGGGGATCATCGGCCGCCGTCGGCCGGCGGGGTCGGATCGGCGGTGCCGTCGCCGGCCTGGCCGTCGTCGGTCGCCGGTTCCGCGGCGGGATCGGCGGCCGCCGGCTCGGCCGACTTCTGCGGCAGCGACGGCGGCGTGGCTTCCGGCGCCATCTGCACCGGCACCTCGCCCGCGGGCTGGGCCGGCGCGGTCACCGGAACCGGCTTGGTGGGCAGGACCAGGGGGCCCTTGTTGCCGCAGGCCGAGACGGCCAGCGACAGCGCGATCAGACTCAGGACGAGGCGTGCATTCATGGCCGCAGTGTAGCCCGCGCGCGCGACCGAACGAAGCTCAGCGCGGCGGCGGTTCAGGTCGCGCCCAGAGCCAGATTGCGACCACGGTCATGAAGCCGGTGCCGGTGGCGGCCATCCACCATTTGGGGGCGGTCAGGAACATGATCACGGCGCAGACCGACATCATCCCCACCGCCAGCCGTTTGGCGCGGCGGCTGACCGCGCCGTGCGCCTGCCAGTCGCGAATCATCGGCCCGAACTGACGGTGCGCGAGCAGCCGGGCGTGCAGGCGCTGCGAGCCGCGCGCGGCCGCGAAGGCCGACAGCAACACGAAGGGAACGGTGGGCAGGCCGGGCACCACGATGCCGACGATGCCCAGGCCCAGGCTGGCGTAGGCCAGCAGCCACCAGGCCCAGCGGAATCTGCTGCGTGGCGCCGGGCTGGGCGCAGACGGATCGGTCGAAGCCGGGCTGGTTGACGCTGGACCGGTCGAAGCCGCGCTGCTCGGAGCCGGAGGAGCCGGAACGGGATCTTCGGGCGGCGACGGCTCGGTCATGGCACCAGTATGCGGCCGCGGCGTGTGCCGCGACCGCACCGGCGATGCGTCAGTGCGTTGCGGTGGCGGCACCGCCGCCGGCCAGGCCCAGCTGGCCGAGCATGAAGGCGAACATTTCCGCTGACTCGCGGTAGCGCTGGAAGCGGCCGGACTTACCGCCGTGGCCGGCTTCCATGTTGGTGCGGAACACCACCGGATACGCGCCGGTGTTCAGATCGCGCAGGCGCGCCACGTACTTGGCCGGTTCGAAGTACTGCACCTGCGAGTCCCACAGGCCGGTGCCGACGAACATCGCCGGATAGGCCTGCTTGGACAGATTGTCGTAGGGCGAGTACGACAGCATGTAGTCGTAGTACTTCTTCTGCTCCGGGTTGCCCCACTCGTCGTACTCGTTGGTGGTCAGCGGGATGCTGGCGTCCAGCATCGTGGTGACCACGTCGACGAAGGGCACCTGCGACAGGATCACGCGATACTTGTCCGGCGCCATGTTGGAGATCGCGCCCATCAGCAGGCCGCCGGCGCTGCCGCCGTAAGCGGCGACGCGGTCCGGTGCGGCATAGCCGGCCTTGACCAGGTAGTCGGTGACGTCGATGAAGTCGGTGAAGGTGTTCTTCTTCTTCAGCAGCTTGCCGTCGTCGTACCACTTGCGGCCCATTTCCTCGCCGCCGCGGATGTGCGCGATCGCGTAGACCATGCCGCGGTCGAGCAGGCTGACGTTGGTGACGCTGAAGCCCGGGTCCATCGAGGCGCCGTAGCTGCCGTAACCGTACTGCAGCAGGGCGGCCTTGCCGTTCTTCTCGAAGCCGCGCTTGTAGACCAGCGAGACCGGAATGCGCGCGCCGTCGCGCGCCGGCACCCACACACGCTCGGTCACGTACTGATCGGCGTCGTAGCCGCCCAGCACCGGCTGACGCTTGAGCAAGCGGCGCTCGCCGGTGAGCACATTGAGCTCGTACACGGTCGCCGGGGTGGTCAGCGAGGTGTAGCTGTAGCGCAGCCACGGGGTGTCGGTTTCGGGGTTGGAGGACAGGCCCATCGAGTACGCAGGCTCGTCGGCCTTGACGTACTCGGAGCTGCCGTCGGCCTTGAGCACGCGCACGCGCTCCAGCGCGTCGGAGCGCTCGGCCACGGCGGTGTAGCCCTCGAACAGCTCCACGCCCTCGATGTAGACGTCGTCGCGGTGCGCGATCCAGTCCTTCCATTCCTTGCGCGAGGTGGCGCCGCTGGGCGCGGTGACGACCTTGAAGTTGGTGGCGCCGTCGGCGTTGGTGCGGATCACCCAGCGGCCGTCGAAATGGTCGGCGTCGTACTCGACGTCGCGCGCGCGCGGGGCCAGCACGGTGAACGCGGCGGGATCGGCGGCGGGCGCGTAGCGCAGCTCGTCGGAGACCGTGCTGCTGACGCCGATCACGATGTACTTGTCGTCGCGGCTGCGGTCGATGCCCATGTAGAAGCTGTCGTCCTTCTCCTCGTACACCACCGCGTCCTGCGCGACCGGGGTGCCGAGCACGTGCTTCTTGACGCGCTTGGTCAGCAGCGTCTCCGGGTCGTTCTCGACGTAGAACAGGGTCTTGTTGTCGTCGGCCCAGACCAGGTTGGCGGACACACCCTTGATCTCGTCGGGATAGCTTTCGCCGGTGACCAGATTCTTGAAGCGGATGGTGTACTGGCGGCGGCCGTTGGTGTCGTCGGCGTAGGCCAGCAGGGTGTTGTCCTGGCTGATCTCGTAATCGCCGACCTGGTAGTACTTCTTGTCCTTGGCCAGGGCGTTGACGTCCAGCATCACCGTCTCGCCGGCGAAGTCGCGATCGGCGTTGGCCTTCTGAATGGCCGCGGCGTCGAGGCCGGGGCCGTCCTTGCGGCGCGCGTAGACCGGATAGTCCTGGCCGGTCTCGAAGCGGCTGTAGTACCAATAGCCGCGCTCGCGGCTGGGCACCGAGCTGTCGTCCTGCTTGATGCGGCCGACGATTTCCTCGTAGAGCTTGTTTTCCAGCGGCTTGAGCGCGGCCATCTGCGCGTCGGCGTAGGCGTTCTCGGCGCCGAGATAGGCCAGCATCTCCTTGTTCTCGCGCTTGTCGTCGCGCAGCCAGTAGTACTCGTCGTCGCGCTGCGCGCCATGCGGCGCCTTGACCACGTGCGGCTTCTTGGCCACGTCGGGCGGCTGCGGGGCGTCGGCGGCGGAGGCGTTGGGGGTCGTGGTCATCAGGAGCGTGGCGGCCAGCAGGAGGGAGGTCGGTTTCATAGATAGGGTCCGTTCGCGGAGAGCGCAATGGCCGGCGGGCCGCGGGTCGCCGAAAGGCGCCCGCCCGAAGCAGGACGGGCGCCTCGCGGCGCCCGTCGCGGCCGTCTTACTTGGACAGCTTTTCCCAGAGGAAGGTGTAGGCCAGCGCGCTCATGTGCGCGGCCTGGGCGTTGTTGGCCGAGCCGCCGTGGCCGCCTTCGATGTTCTCGTAATAGCGCACGTCCTTGCCGGCCTCCATCATCTTGGCCATCATCTTGCGCGCGTGGCCCGGGTGGACGCGGTCGTCGCGGGTCGAGGTGGTGAACAGGGTCGGCGGATAGTCGCGCTTGGCGTCGAACAGGTGGTAGGGCGAGAAGGTCTTGATGAAGTCCCAATCGGCCGTGTCCGGATCGCCGTACTCGGCCATCCACGAGGCGCCCGCCAACAGATGGCTGTAGCGCTTCATGTCCAGCAGCGGCACCTGCACCACCACCGCGCCGAACAGCTCCGGGTACTGGGTCAGCATGTTGCCGGTGAGCAGGCCGCCGTTGCTGCCGCCCTGCACGCCCAGGCGCTTGGGCGAGGTCACCTTGCGCGCGATCAGGTCCTGCGCGACCGCGGCGAAGTCCTCGTAGGCCTTGTGGCGGTTGGCCTTGAGCGCGGCCTGGTGCCAGCGCGGGCCGTACTCGCCGCCGCCGCGGATGTTGGCGACCACGTACACGCCGCCCTTCTCCAGCCAGCCCTTGCCGACGCTGCCGGAGTAGCCCGGGGTCATCGAGACCTCGAAGCCGCCGTAACCGTACAGCAGGGTCGGGGTGTTGCCGTCCAGCTTGAGGTTCTTCGGCCGCACCATGAAGTAAGGCACCTTGGTGCCGTCCTTGCTGGTCGCGAAGTGCTGCTCGATCGTGTCGTTCGACCCGTCGAAGAAGGTCGGCATGGTTTTGAGCGTTTCCGGCTTCTGCCCCAGCGTGGCGATCGACAGCGTGCTCGGGGTCAGGTAGTCGGTGGCGGTCAGCCAGACGTCGTCGTTGGCGTCGTCGTCCACCGCCGACACGCCGATGCTGCCGAAGGCCGGCGCGCCGACGAACTCGCTGCGCTGCCAGCTGCCCGGGGTGAGCACGCTGAGCTTGTACTTCACGTCCTCCATGACGTTGAGCACCAGCTTGTTGCGGGTCCAGGTGGTGCCGGCCAGCGAGCTGCGCTCGGTCGGCTCGAACAGCACGGTGAAATCGCGCTTGCCGGCCATGAAATCGTCGAAGCGGGCGACGATCAGGCTGCCCGGCTTGTAGGTCTTGCCGCCGGCCGTGTACGGCTCGCGCAGCTCCAGGGTCAACCACTCGCGGTGCACGCCCTTCTCGGCCGAATTAGGCGCGTCGATCTTGGTCAGCTTGCCGTCGGCGCCGCGCAGGTAGAGCTCGTTGTTGTAGAAGGCGATGGTGCGCGAGACGAAGTCGCGCTCGAAACCTTCGGTGGCGTCGTGGCCGGCGGCGATGTACATGTCCTGCGCCGTGCCTTCGTAGACCACGGTGGCGGCGCTGAGCGGCGTGCCGCGCTTCCACTGCTTGACGATGCGCGGGTAGCCCGACGAGGTCATGCTGCCGGCGCCGAAATCGGTGAACACGTAGACGTTGTCCTGGTCGATCCAGCCCAGGCCGCCCTTGGCTTCGGGACGGAAGTAGCCGTCCTTGACCCAGGTCTTGCTGGCCAGGTCGAACTCGCGGGTGACGTCGGCGTCGGCGCCGCCGCGCGACAGCGCGATCAGGCAGCGCTGGTACTGCGGCTTGAGGCAGTCGGCGCCGTGCCACACCCAGTTCTCGCCCTCGGCCTTGTTCAGCGCGTCCAGGTCGATCACGGTTTCCCAGGCCGGCTTGTCCTTGCGGTACTCGGCCAGACTGGTGCGGCGCCACAGGCCGCGCTGGTGGTTCGCGTCCTTCCAGAAGTTGTAGTAGTGGTCGCCGATCTTCATCACGCCGGGAATCTTGGCGTCGGAATCGAGGATGGCGCGGATGTCGGCTTCCAGGGTCTTGAACGCCGGCGTGGCGGCCAGTTCGGATTCGGCTTGGGCGTTGCGCTCGCGCACCCAGGCGAGCGGACGCTCGCCCTGCACGTCTTCCAGCCAGGCGTAGGGATCGGACCCGTCGGTGGTCATTTTGGCGGCCTCCTCGGCAGCGGCGGCGGTGGCGACCGGCGCCACCAGGCCGGCGATGCCGATGGACAGCATTCCTACCGAAACGAGCAACGGCTTACAGGCCTTGGACAGCGTGGACATCGGCGCTCCGCGATACAGGGAAAGGCCGAACGCTAGCACAGGCCCGGGGGAGGCCCGCCTGTCCGAAGTCATAGGGGGAGTCGGCCGCGCTGGCGCGTTGCGCTGCGGCGGTGTGCCCGATATCGCTACGTTTTGCCTACTTTGGCGGCACGAACGAATGGGGCGTGGCTCTAAGGCGGCGCGCGCCCCGCGGCGCCATCGCGCGCCGCAGCCCCGGCACGGGGCGGTCAGAGCCGCATCGTCCCGAGCGGATGACCGCGGACCGCACGCGCCTGAGCCGGGCGGCCCGGAGGTCTCCGGCTCCGAGCGAGCCGGCCGGGGCGACCAGGCTCAAGCCGCGCGGGCAGCCGACGCCACGCCGGCCGCGAGCGGTCGTGCGCGGCGCCGGGCTTGCGCGCCCGCGCGGCGGCGGCGCGCGGACGCGGGCGACGCCTCGTCCTGAGCGCGCCACGGCAGGCGGAAGCGGTGCAGCGCCCACCAGGCGGTCAGCGGCATGACCAGCAGCCACAGCGGCAGCCAGCCGATCTGGGCGCTGAAGGCGCGCGCCGCCGGCAGCAGCAGCACCAGGACGGCGCCGATCGCGACGACGTAGCGCAGGGCCTGTTCGACGCGCGGGTCGACGGCCGGGTCGGCGGAGGGGCGGTTCGGGTGGGCGGCGGACAGGCGCATGGCGAGGACTCCGAGTGTTGGGCCACGGGTCCGTGGACCCGACGGCCCTACCTTGGTCCGGCCTTGTCTCAGAGGCTGCGACCTTGCACAAACGCCGCTGTCGAACCGGTCCGGCCATGGTTACGTGGGCTGCGGAACGTGCCCTTTTCCGTCATTCCGGCGAAAGCCGGAACCCATGTTGCCTTCGCTTTTAACCCGGCCTCCGCATCAACCCACGAAATCATTGGGTTCCGGCTTACGCCGGAACGACGGTTTGGGGAATGTGGGGATGCGGTCGCGGCTCACGCCGCTCCTACCCCGAGGCGTGTCGCAGGGCGTTGGGCTCAATAGCCCGCGGCATCCAAGGCCTTGTCGGCTTCGGCGCGGCCCAGCGCGATCAGTTCGCGCGCGCGCCAGAATTCGTAGAACTGGCAGGCGTCGCGCGGGATGCGGATCACCAGTTCCGGCGGGTCCAGCGCCAGCTGCACGCGCGCGATCTGCGCCTGCATGGTGTCCAGCGAGCGCGCCATCAGCTCGCTAAAACCCAGCTCGTGTTCGCCAGCGTCCTTCGCTTCTTCGATATTGCGGCGGCGCCAGCGTTCGCCGAACCAGTGCAGCAGGCCGGCGCCGCGCGCATCGGTGTCGTCGCCGGCCCCGGCGACGACGATGCCGGCTTCGCCGCGCGGCGCGATCGCCGCGGGCGCGTCGCCGGCTTCATCGCCTGCGTCTCGCGCCGCCGCGCCGTTGCGCTTGGCCGGCGTGCCCGGCGGGCGGTCGGGCCAACCGTGCATGTCGACCGCGATCAGGCGATGGGCGTCGGACAAACGCGTCGCCGCGATCGGCAGCGGCGCCAGCAGGCCGCCGTCGACCAGTTCGCGGCCGTGCACTTCATACGGGGTGAACACGCCGGGGATCGCGATCGAAGCGCGCACCGCATCCCACAAATCGCCTTCGCGCAGCCAGACTTCGCGCTGGCGCATCAGGTCCACCGCGACGGCGGTGAACGCGATCGGCAGATCCTGGATGCGCGGTTCGCCGGCCAGCTCGCGCAAGGCGTGCATCAGGCGCTCGCCGCGGAACAGCGAGGCCTGGCCCAACGCGGGATCCAGCAGCCGCAGCATGTCGGTGCGGCTGAGGCCGTACAGCCAGTCGCGATACACCTCGAGCTTGCCGGCCGCGTACAGGCCGCCGACCAGGGCGCCGCTGGAGGAACCGGCCACCGCGACCACATTGAGCGAACGCGCCTGCAGCGCTTCGATCACGCCGATCTGGGCCAGGCCGCGCGCGCCGCCCGCGCCCAACACCAGCGCGACGGGCTCGTCGCTGCGGATGCGCGGAGCGTCGGCGGCCGCCATCAGCGGTCGTAGTTGGCCAGCGCCAGCGACAGCATGCTCTTGGCCTGCTCGCGCAGCACGGTCGGCTCGACGATCTCGGCTTCGCTGCCGTAATGCATCACGTCCATCAGCAGTTCGCGGCCGGCGCTGTAGGGCAGCTTGAGCTCGTAGCGGCCGTCGGGCAGGAAGCGGCCCTGCTGCTGCGAATGCCAGTGCTCGTCGGCGACCCAGCGCGCGGCCTTGGCACTGAACACGATCGTGGCCCAGCCCTTGGGCGTGCCGGAGAAGATGCCGTAGCTGGACGCGAGGTGGCGGTCGAGTTCCTCGTCGGGCACGTCGCGGGCTTCGGTTTCGCCGATGCGCGCGCCGCTGATGCGGTCGACCGAGAAGCTGCGCAGCGCGTCGCGCTCGTGGTCCCAGGCGTCGAGGTACCAGTTCTCGCGGTAATGCGTGAGGCGCTGCGGCGACACGTTGCGGCGGGTGCGCTCGTCGGTGGAACGGGCGCGGTACTCGAAGCTCAGCGCCTTGCGGTCCAGCACGGCGGTGGCGACGGTGCGGAACGCGGTTTCGTCCAGGCGGCGGGTGCGGTGCGGGATCACCCGCACGCGTTCCACCGGCACGCGGCGGCCGCCGGCGTGTTCGTCCAGCAGTTTCTCGATGCGGTGCTGCAACGGCGCCAGCGCGTTCGACAGCACGCCGCCGCCGCTGCGCAGTAACAGCTGCTGCGCGGCCAGCAAGGAATGCAGCTCTTCCGAGCTCAACCACAGGCCAGGGAGTTCGAAACGGTCGCCCTCGCTGCTGTCGTAGCGGAAGCCGGCCTCGCCGTTGCCGACCACCGGCGCCATCAGGTAGTCGCGCAGATAGGCCAGGTCGCGATAGACCGTCGCGCGCGAGCACTCCAGGTCTTCCTGCAGGCGCTGCACGGTCACCGGGTAGCGCGCGGCGGTCAGGATGCGGTGCAGGGCGTGGATGCGTTCGATGCGTTCCATGGCGATTGGGCGGCCGTGTCTGGCGAGTCGGGGGAGATTCCCAGCTAAGCATGGCATCGCCCGATGCGCGGCCGCTACTGCCGGAAGGCCCATGAACGTGATCGGGTGCGCAAGAAGCTTGCCGTGCTTGGCTGCCGGCCTGTTGCAGATGCCGCTCGGGCCGGTGTCCGCCAGCAGTCGAACCGCCCCGGTCGGTACGAGAACGCGCGAGCATGCACGGCCGCGGCGAACGTCCGATGCGCGGCGAAGGCGATCGCAGCCCATGCGACGGCCAACGCGTATGCGTCGTCCGACAGGGTCAGACCATGATCGGCGCCGTCGCCTCGGCGCCCAACCGCTACGTCGTGCACCGAACCGCGGCCGTCTCGGTGCGAGTTCCGCCGACCTGTAGCTAAACGCCGATGCAACGACTGGTCGACGCCGTTGCGTGCTGCGTAGCGGCTAACGGACGTTTAACCACCCGCCCACGCAAGATGCGTCGCCCCGGAACGGAAGCCGACGATGCGGACCAGAAAATGGTGGTGCGAGCAGACCCTGATCGGCTCGATCGTGATCGCTACGCACCTGCTGATGGGACTGGCGCTCAACCGCTTCCTCCGCTTCGATCCCTCCACGTCCGAGACGGTTGCGGACGAACCCTTGCAGGTCGTGTTCCTGCCGCCGCCGCGCACGCAGCGCGAGTCGCCGCCGCCCCCCGCCGCGCCGCGCGTCGAAACGCCGAAGCCTTCCGCACCTCGCACCCCAAACGCGCCGCCGCCGACCGTCGTCGCGGCGCCGGTCGCCGCAACGCCAGAACTCGAGTCCGGCCGCCCCCTGTCGGCGGTCTATGTGCAGCAGGCCGGCCGCGAACGCGAGCGGCCGCCACCGGGGATGCGCGAGGAGCGCGACCTGTTCGCCAACCGCGCGCCGCGTCTGCCGGGCGAAGGCGCGACCCTGGGCGTGGCGATGCGCGAGCCGATCAGCGCCGCGGCGGTGATCGAGAAAGTCGGCAGCCTGTTCGGCGGGCGCAGCTCGCCGTGCCCGGACAACCGCAAGGACATCGCCGCGCTGGCCACCACCGGCGATCGCGCCGCGCTGGAGCGCGCGGTCGACTACGAACGCCGCTACTGCCGTCCCTGAGCGCGCCGCGGCGACGCGGACGGATCGACGCGGTCCACCGGCTCGCCAGGAGCCGGCGCGCGCAGGCACAATGCGCGCCATGCCCTCGCCCGCTCCCAAAGAGCCAGCCCTGAACCTCTCGCCGTCGCCTGGAGACGAGGTCAAGACCACGACCTGCTACATGTGCGCCTGCCGTTGCGGCATCAAGGTGTGGCTGGCCGACGGCAAGATCCGCTACATCCAGGGCAACCCCGAGCATCCGGTCAACCAGGGCGTACTCTGCGCCAAAGGCTCGGCCGGCATCATGCAGCACTACTCGCCGGCGCGGCTGGACAAGCCCTTGCTGCGCGTGGGCGAGCGCGGACGCGGCGAGTTCAAGGAAATCGAGTGGGACGAGGCGCTGCGCATCGCCACCGACTGGCTGGCGCCGATCCGCGCACGCAACCCCGACGAGTTGGCCTTCTTCACCGGCCGCGACCAGTCGCAGGCGCTGACCGGCTGGTGGGCGCAGCAGTTCGGCACGGTCAACTACGCCGCCCACGGCGGTTTCTGTTCGGTCAACATGGCCGCCGGCGGCCTGTACACGCTGGGCGGTTCGTTCTGGGAATTCGGCGAGCCCGACTGGGAGCACTCGCGCTATCTGATGCTGTGGGGCGTCGCCGAAGACCACGACTCCAATCCGATCAAGCTGGGCCTGGGCAAGCTGAAGGCGCACGGCGCCAAGATCGTCGCGGTCAACCCGGTGCGCAGCGGCTACGGCGCGATCGCCGACGAGTGGATCGGCATCCGTCCCGGCACCGACGGCCTGTTCGCGTTCGCGCTGATCCACGAACTGCTCAAGGCCGATCGCATCGACCTGGACTATCTGGTGCGCTACGCGAATGCGCATTGGCTGGTGATCGACAACCCCGGCGGCGCGGACGATGGCTTGTTCGCGCGCGATGGCGAGGGGCGGCCCCTGTGCTGGGTGCGCGGCCCTGACCCCAGCCCCCTCCCGCCAGCAGGAGAGGGACAGAGCGAGGGCAGCGCGCAACCCGCCGACGCCATCGGCATCTCGCCCGCCATCGTCGGCGAGTACACCCTCGCCGACGGCCGTCGAACGCGGCCGGTGTTCCATCTGATCGCCGAGCGCTATCTCGATCCGCAATACGCACCCGAGGCTGTCAGCGAACGCTGCGGCATTCCGGCCGACACCATCCGCCGCATCGCGCGCGAGTTGGCCGAAGCCGCATTCGATAATCCGCTGACCCTGCCGATCGCCTGGACCGACGCCTACGGGCGCGAGCACAGCGAGATGGTCGGCCGGCCGGTCAGCATGCACGCCATGCGCGGCATCAGCGCGCACAGCAACGGTTTCCATACCTGCCGCGCGCTGCATCTGCTGCAGATGCTGCTGGGCGCGGTGGATACGCCGGGCTCGTTCCGCTATCAGCCGCCGTTCCCCAAGCCGATCGCGCCGCCCAACCGGCCCGGCAAGCAGCGCCAGGCCAACGGCGTGCTCGATGCGGCGCCGCTGGGTTTCGTGCACGCGCCGGAGGATCTGGTGGTGGACGCAGACGGTCAGCCGCGCCGCATCGACCACGCCTATTCCTGGGCCTATCCGCTGTCGGCGCACGGCATGATGCACAGCGTGATCCGCAACGCCTGGGCCGGCGATCCGTACAAGATCGACACGCTGATGATGTTCATGGCGAACATGAGCTGGAACTCGTCGATGAACACCACCCAGACCATCGGCTGGCTGACCGACAAGACCGAGGACGGCGAATACCGCATCCCGCGCATCATCTACGCCGACGCCTACGCCTCGGAGATGGTCGCCTACGCCGATCTGGTGCTGCCGGACACGACCTATCTGGAGCGCTTCGACGCCATCAGCATGCTCGACCGCCCGATCTCCGACGCCGACAGCGCGATCGACGCGATCCGGCACCCGGTGGTCGACGCCAAGGAGCAGCGCGAGGGCCGCGACGTGCGCGGCTTCCAGTCGGTGCTGATCGAACTGGGCGCGCGCCTGGGCCTGCCCGGCCTGGTGCACGAGGACGGCAGCCCGCGCTATCGCGACTACGCCGACTACATCGTGCGCCACGAGCGCGCGCCCGGCGTCGGCCTGCTCGCCGGCTGGCGCGGCGAGCACGGCGAACTGGAGGCCAAGGGCCCGCCGAATCCGCAACAGCTGGAACGCTACATCGAGCACGGCGGCTTCTGGCGCAGCCACATCCCGGAGCATGCGCGCTATTTCAAGATGGCCAACCGCGGCTATCTGGACTGGGCGCAGAAGATGGGCTTCATCGGCCACGCCGATCCGATCGTGCTGCAGCTGTATTCGGAAACGCTGCAGAAGTTCCGTCTGGCCGCGCAGGGCCACGGCGAGCACCAGCCGCCGGCGCAGCATCGCGAGCGCGTGGCGACCTATTTCGACCCGCTGCCGATCTGGTACGAGCCGTTCGAGGGCGCGCAGGTGGCCGACGCCGACGTGCGCTATCCGCTCAGCGCGGTGACCCAGCGGCCGATGTTCATGTACCACGCCTGGGGTTCGCAGAACGCGTGGCTGCGGCAGATCACCGCGCGCAATTATCTGTACCTGCACCCGGACACCGGTGCGCGCCACGGCATCGCCGACGAGGACTGGATCACGGTGGAATCGCACCACGGCCGCATCACCGTGCAGGCGAAATTCGCCGGCAACGTGCAGCCCGACACGGTCTGGACCTGGAACGCGATCGGCAAGCGCAAGGGCGCTTGGCGCCTGGCCAAGGACGCGCCGGAAGGCCGCAAGGGCTTCCTGCTCAACCATCTGATTTCCGACATCACCCCGCGCGGCGACTATGCCAACGCCGACCCGGTCACCGGCCAGGCGGCGTGGTTCGACCTGCGCGTGCGCATCGCCCGCGCCGAACCGGCCGAGGAAAGCGCGCCGCAATTCCCGCCGCTGCCGCTGGGCGAGGCCGACAACCGACCGCTGCGCTACGGCGCGAACTTCCGCGACAAGGCGAACCGATGAAACGATCCCTACGCATGCTGGTCGGCTGGTGCTGCGTGGCGCTGAGCTTCGCGCTGGTGATCCTGATCGGCGCCGGCATCTTCGATCCGGTCGGCAGCGTCGCCGGCCGCAGTTCGCTGACGCCGGTGCTGATGGGCCTGCTGCCCAGCGTGAGCTTCGGCATCGCGCTGTTCGCATTGGGCGTGTGGCTGATCAGCACGGGACGCAAGAAATGACCGCCCTGCCGCCGCCCAGCCCCAAGAAGATGGGCCTGGTCATCGACCTGGACACCTGCGTGGGTTGCCATGCCTGCGCGGTGAGCTGCAAGGAATGGAACGCCGGCGGCTTCGCCGCGCCGCTGACCGACGAGCAGCCTTACGGCAAGGATCCGTCCGGGGTCTGGTTCAATCGCGTGCACAGCTACGAGGTCGCCGCGCAGGCGCCGGCATCCGGCGGTTGCGGCACGGCCGCCGACGCCACGGCGCCGCAACCAGCGATGACGCTGCACTTTCCGCGTTCGTGCCTGCACTGCGAGACGCCGGCCTGCGTGACCGTATGCCCGACCGGCGCCAGCTACAAGCGCGCCGAGGACGGCATCGTGCTGGTGGACGAGGACAAATGCATCGGCTGCAAGCTGTGCTCCTGGGCCTGCCCTTACGGCGCGCGCGAGTACAGCCAGGTCGAGGGCGTGATGAAGAAATGCACGCTGTGCATCGACCGCATCTACAACGAACACCTCGAAGAAGCCGAGCGCCAGCCGGCCTGCGTGCAGGCCTGTCCGACGCGCGCGCGCCACTTCGGCGACCTGGGCGATCCGGAATCGAAGGTCTCGCAACTGGTCGCCGCGCGCGGCGGCGTCGACCTGATGCCGCAGTTGGGCTATCGGCCGACCAACAAGTATTTGCCGCCGCGTCCGCGACGCGCGGGGGAGGCCACGACCGCCGCGCCCGCGCCGGCCGAAACGCTGGACGCCGCCGCGCTGCCGCCGGTGCTGCGCTGGTTGGACAAGGTGCTGTCGCGATGAGTGCGGGCCGCAACGCAACGCCCTCCCCTATGCTTCCGGTGCGCTGATGCATCCCGCGTTCTCGGTCATCCTGTTCACCACGTTGTCCGGTGCCGGTTACGGTCTGCTGGCGTGGCTGGGCGTCCTGCTGGCCAGCTCGCGCCTGTCGTCGCTGCATGCGATCTCCGACGATGCCCGCATCACGACGGGGCTGATGCTGTTGGTGCTGGCGCTGGGTCTGGTTCTGGCCGCGATCGGCCTGCTCGCCTCCACCTTCCATCTGGGCAAGCCGCTGCGTGCCTGGCGCGCGTTTTCGCAGTGGCGTACCTCGTGGCTGTCGCGCGAGGGCGTGCTGTCGCTGGCGACCTTCGTGCCGGCGTTGGCGCTGATGGCGTTGGCCTGGCTGGCCTGGCGCGGCAATGCGGTCGCGGTGACGCGGCTGCTCGCATGGATGCCGTGGTTGGGCGCCGCACTGTGTCTGCTGTCGCTGCTAACGGTGGTGTGCACGGCGATGATCTACGCCTCGCTGCCGCCGATTCCGGCCTGGCGCCATCGTCTGGTGGTGCCGGTGTACCTGGGTTTCGCCCTGCTCACCGGCGGGACGCTGCTGGCCGCGCTGTCGCCCTGGTTCGGCGCATCCGCGGGCGCGCTGCGCTGTCTGGCCTTGGCCCTGGCCGTGCTGGCGGTGGCCGTGACGGCGATGAAGCTGCGCTATTGGCGCGCCATCGACACCGCGCCGCTCACCGTCACCCGCGCCGACGCGGTCGGCATGGCCGGGCGCGAACTGAGCGTGTTCGAGCGCCCTCACACCGAAGACAACTACCTCACGCGCGAAATGGGCTACGTGCTCGCGCGCAAGCACGCGCGCAAGCTGCGCATGATTGCGCTGCTGCTGTTCGGCGCGGCGCCGGTGCTGCTGGCGGCACTGGCCTGGCTGCTGCCGAACGCGGCCTGGCTGCTGTTTCCGCTGGCCGCATTCGCGGCGCTGATCGGCGCATTGGTCGAACGCTGGCTGTTCTTCGCCCAGGCGCGGCATCTGGTGACGCTGTATTACTGAGCCCTGGCGGCGCCTGCGCGGGCGGTTCAGCCCCGGTCTTGGGACTGTAATCGCTTCCATGGCATGATTTAGGCACACCCTGGCCCTGACCACGACGATGTCCGCTTTGCTCGGGCTCGCCCTGTTGGGCGGCCCATTCGTCACATTGCCGATGCCGGTCTACGGCGACCCCACGCTGATGGCGCTCGCCAGCGATCCGGCGCAGATGCGGCTGTACTGTTTCTCGACGCGTTGCGGCGACGAGGAATGGCGGCTGGCCTTGGCGCCGCCGCCGGTGCGGGCGCGCGAGCCGGCCGGGCTCGGGGCGCAGTCGCGACGGCCGCTGCGCCTGCCGGGTTCGCAGCGTTATATCGGGCTGAGCGCGCCGGCGACGCCGCGCGAGAGCCGCGGTTCCTATTCCAACGATTTCCGCATCGGCACCCGCTACGGCGTGCAGGCGCTGCGCGACGGACCGACCCAGTTGGGTCTGCAATTCGGCGCTGGCTATCGCCTCGCGCCGCTGTACGACGACGGCATCAACCGTCCGGGCGCGGTGATGCGCGGCGAGCTCAACTTCGGGCAGAAGATCGGCGACCGCGCGCGCTGGACCCAGCGCGTGTTCGTGGAAAGCGGCGGCGGCGACACCTTCGTCAAGCAGACCGTGCAGTTCGATGTCGCGCTGTGGCCGGACTGGACGCTGGAGACGGATTTCGCGATCCGCCACGATTCCAACGGCGGCGGCGGCAGCGAGTCGGCGGAAAGTTCGATCGAGTTGCGGCGGCGGTTTTGAGTCGCCGCATTCGCGCATCGGCTGTCGCTGGGTGCGATGCAGCCGGCACCGCCACTGCGGCTTAAACGCGGACCCATACCGCACCGTCATTGCGGCTTAAACGCGAACCGACCCCACGCCGTCATTTCGACGAAAGCCGGAATGACGGTGTTTGGGAGTGACGGTGTTCGGAAATGCCAGCGCGGTGCAGGCGCGCGCGCACCTAAGCCCGATAGGTCAAGCTCGAACGCCTACAGCGCAGCAGCGATGAAATCACCGGCGCCTTGCGCCAGCAGCGCTTGCGCGACTTCCAGGCCCAGGCATTCGGGCGCGTCGCCGCGGCCTTCGCCGTGGGCGCGCACTTGGCGACCGTCGGCGGCGCCGACCAGGCCGTCCAGGCGCAGGTGCTGGCCGTCCAGGCGCGCGTGCGCGGCCACCGGCACATGGCAGCTGCCGTGCAGGGCGCGGTTCATGGCGCGCTCGGCCTCGACGCAGGTGCGGGTGTCGCTGTGATCCAACGCGGCGCACAGCGCGCGCGTGTCCAGATGATCGCTGTGGCATTCGATCGCGATCGCACCCTGCGCCGGCGCAGGCAGCCACTGCGGCGCCTGCAGGCGATCGCGCACGCGTGCGCCCAGGCCCAGGCGCTCCAGGCCGGCCACCGCGAGCACGATCGCGTCGTATTCGCCGGCGTCGAGCTTGGCCAGGCGGGTGTTGACGTTGCCGCGCAGGTCCAGCAGTTGCAGGTCGGGGCGCAGCGCGCGCAGCTGGGTCTGGCGCCGCAGCGACGAGGTGCCCACGCGCGCGCCCTGCGGCAGGGCGTCGATGCGCGGGTAATGCGGGCTGACGAAGGCGTCGGCGTAGTCGGCGCGCTCCAGGATCGCGGGCAGGGCGAAGCCCGGCTCCAGCTCCATCGGCACGTCCTTGAGCGAATGCACGGCGCAGTCCGCCTCGCCGCGCTGCATGGCGACTTCCAGCTCCTTCAGGAACAGGCCCTTGCCGCCGATCGCGGCCAGCGAGCGGTCCAGCACCTCGTCGCCGCGGGTGCTCATCGGCACCAGCTCTACCTCCAGTCCGGGGTGGGCGGCGCGCAGGCGGGCGGCGACGTGCTCGGTCTGCCACAGGGCGAGCGGGCTTTTGCGGGTGGCGATGCGCAGGCGGGTCATGGGGGAATTTTAGAAGCAAATCCCCCTTAATCCCCCTTTTTCGAAGGGGGAGACTGCCTCCGCGGGCACAGGGTTGGCTGTTCCCTCTTTGAAAAAGGGGGAGACCGCATTCGCAGACACGGGCGTTGGCTACCCTCCTTTGAAAAGAGGGGCACAGCATTCGCGGAGGTAGGACGCTGGCTGTTTCCCCCTTTGAAAAAGGGGGGCTAGGGGGGATTTGCTCTTGCCCTGCTCCTGCCCTACAGGTGCTTCAACGTCTCCCGCAGCGCCGACACGCAGCGGCGGCTGACTTCCAGCGGCTGCTTGCCGTGGCGCAGCACCGCCTGGACGTGGCCGTCGGGGCTGCGCTTGAGCTCGACGATTTCGTGGCGGGCGACCAGGCAGTTGCGGTGGATGCGCACGAAGCGCTCGCCGAACTCGTCTTCCAGCGACTTCAGCGATTCCTCGATCAGGTCTTCGCCGCGCGCGTGGTGCACGATCACGTACTTCTCTTCGGCGTGCAGGTAATGCACGTCCTCGATCGGGATCAGCCGCAGGCTGCCGCGTAGGCGCGCGCACAGGTGGGTGCGGCGCTGGCCCGGCGCGACCTCGCCACCGCGCTCGCGGCCGGCGGCGAAGGTGCGCACGCGTTCCAGCGCGGCGCTGAGGCGCTCGGCGCGCACCGGCTTGACCAGGTAATCGATGGCCTCGGCCTCGAACGCCGACAGCGCGTGGGCGTCGTAGGCGGTGCAGAACACCACCGCCGGGCGCGGCTCGAACGCGGCCAGGTGGCGCGCGGCCTCCAGGCCGTCGATGCCGGGCATGGCGATGTCCAGCAGCACCAGGTCGGGCTGGTGTTCGGCGCAGGCGTGCAGGGCGTGCTGACCGTCGGCGGCTTCGGCGACGACCTCCACCCCGTGCTGCTCAGCCAGCAGCGTGCGCAGGCGCTCGCGCGCCAGCGGCTCGTCGTCGGCGATGACTACTCGCATTGCGGCCTTCATCGGTACAGCGCCTCCACCCCGGTCGGCACGTGCAGTTCGCACAGATAGTAGTCCTGCCCCCAGCCCGCGGTCATCCGGGCCTGTGGGCCGTAGGCGTAGCGCAGGCGCTGGCCGATGCTGCGCTGGGCGTGGCGGGTGCCTTGGCCGGGCCCTTCGGGCGGCGGCGGGGCCGGATTGCGCACCCGCAGCAGCAGCGAGGGGCCGCTCACCACCAACTCGATTTCCAGGGTGCCGCCGCCGGACAGGCGCGAAATACCGTGCAGGACCGCGTTTTCGACCAGCGGCTGCAGCACCAGGCGCGGCATCGGCAGGGTCCAGGGCAGCGGCTCGTGCTTGCGCCATTCCACCGTCAGCCGCTCGCCCAGGCGCAGTTGCTCGATCGCCAGGTAACGCTCGGCCAGCTCGACCTCCTCGGCCAGGCTGGAATCCGATTCGCCGGCGCCCAGCGCGGCGCGGAACAGGTCCGACAGGTCCAGCACCGCGCGCTCGGCCACCACCGGGTCGCTGCGCACCAGGCCGGCGATGGTGTTCATGCTGTTGAAGAGGAAATGCGGCTTGATCCGCGCCTGCAGCGCGTCGACCTCGGCGCGCGCGCTGGCGCGCACCTGCGCCTTCCAGCCGTCGTTGACGTAGAGGTAGCGCAGCACCACGCCCACCGCCAGCATGGTCACCGCGGCGGTGCCGAGGCTGAAGCGCGCCAGGGTGACCCCGGGCGGCACCAGGCTGGCGCCGACGGCGTGGTCGATGGAATGGGTGATGGCGGCGAACAGCGCGCCCAGCAGGGCCGCGGCAGCGGTCGCGATCACCCCGCCCAGGCTGGCCGGCAGGCGCAGCAGGCGTTCGCGCGACACGCACAGCAGCACCGACACGGTCAGTGCCAGCCACAGGGCGAAGGTGCTGCCGGACACGAAGCGCTGCCAGTCCCAGGGCGCGCCGCCGTCGGGCGCCAGCGCCAGCACGACGACGATCAGCTCGGCCATGCTCAGCATCACCACCAGCCGCGGCAGCCGGCACAGGTCGGGCAGCCAGGGTTCGCGCTCGCTGCCGGCCATGGCCATGCTCAGGCGGCGAAGCGCCGCGACATCCAGTCGCCCAGGTCGCGGATCTGCTCGATGCAGACCTGATGGGCCATGGGATAGGCGTGCCAGTCTGGGCTCAGGCCCAGCGCGCGCAGGCGCGTGGCGCTGAGCTCGCCGGCCGCATACGGCACCACCGGGTCGTGGCGGCCGTGGGCCATGAACAACGGTTGCGCGCGGGCGCCCTCGCGCGCCTCGCGGGCCAGGCGTTCGGGCATCGGCAGATAGGTCGACAGCGCGATCAGACCGCCCAGCGGCTCGTCGCGGCGCAGGCCGGCGGCCAGCGCCACGGCGCCGCCCTGCGAGAAGCCGGCCAGCAGGATGCGCGAGGCCGGCACGCCGCGCTCGGCTTCGCGCGCGATCAGCGCCTCGATCTGCGCCACCGATTCGTCGACGCCGGTTTCGTCGGCGCGGTTGTTGAGGTCGCTGAAGTCGCGGATGTCGTACCAGGCGCGCATGCGCACGCCGTTGTTGATCGTCACCGCGCGCACCGGCGCATGCGGGAACACGAAGCGCAGCGCCGGCCAATCCGGACGCAGCAGCTCCGGCACGATGGGGGCGAAATCGTTGCCGTCGGCGCCCAGGCCGTGCAGCCACAGCACGGTCCAGGTCGGCGACGGGCCGGTTTCGTGTTCGACGGTGTCCAGCAAGGGGGTGGTGGCGGTAGTCATCGCCGCATTGTGCGCTGCCGCCCCGGCGAGCCGCCAGCATCGGCGTCGCGGGTCCGCCTCAGCCCTTGGGCAGGCGGAAGCTCAGGGTGCGGCTGGTCGGCACGCGCTCGCCGCCGGCCTCGAAGCGCCAGCGCGACACCGCGGCCAGCGCGGCCTCGTCGAACACGCCCGGCGGCGTCGACGACAGCAGGCGCACCGCGGTCACGCTGCCGTCGGGCTGGATCACGAACGCGATCTGCACGCTGCCCTCGATGCGGCGGTTGAGCGCGCTGAGCGGATAGCGCGGCGCCGAATCGCTGATCAGGCGCGGCAAGGGGCGCGATACCGGCGTTGCGGTGCGCGGCGCAGGCGCAGGCGCAGGCGGCGGCGCGATCGCAATCGGCTCGGCCACCGGCGCCTGCGAGGCGGCCGCGCTGGCGACCGGCGGCGGCGCGCCCGCGCTGGCCGGCGCGGGCGCCGATGCCGGCGGTGGCGTGGGCTTGGCGGCGGACGCGAGCGCACGCTGCTGCGCCAGCCGCAGCTCGTCGACCTGCTGCGCGGCCAGGCGCTGCGCCTGTTCGGTCTGCGCGGCGTGCGCGGCCAGCAGGGCCTCGCGCAGGCGCGGCAGCGCGGGTGCCTGCGCGTCCGCGCGCGCGAGCAGGTCCAGCATCCGTTGCGCTTCGTTCAGTTCGCCGCCGGCCAGCGCTTGCTCGCCCGCGATCAGCAGATACGGCTGCAACTCCTGCAGGGCGTTGGCGGTGGTGGCGTCGCCGGGCGCCTTGTCGCGCAGCGCCAGGTAGTACTCGACCGCGTTGTCGCCGGCCGGCGCGTACATGCGCTGGCTGGCCAACGCCTGCGCCGCGAGACCGCGCAGGCGCTGCGCGTCCAGGCTGGACAAGGCCGGACGCGCCGGCGCCGTCTCCAGCGAGGAAGCGGTCTGCGGGCGCGCGGGCGGCGGCTCGCCGCAGGCCGCCAACGACGACAGCACGGCCACGGCCGCGCAGCTGCGAACCCAGTTCATGACACGCCCCCTGTAGACGAGGCGCGCAGTCTGGCCAGGGCATGTGACGGCCGTGCGGCACGCGCTTTGCGCGGTTAGCGCAATTGTGTATCGCCGCGCCTGGCCCGTACCCTAGCGCCCATGTCCGGTCTGCCGCCCCTGTCGTCGATCCTGCGCTGCCTGGTGTTCGGCGTGCTCATGGCGATGGCCGTGGTGCGGCCGGCGCTGGCGTTCGCCGAGGAAGCGCGCGAGATCGCGATGATCGACGCCGCCCAGACCGAATCGGTGTTGGGCGAGCACGGCCACGACCACCCGCCCGGCCAACCCGGCACCGCCGGCGACAGCGACAACCGTTGGCACCTGAGCCATTGCTGCGGCCCGCAGGCCGCGATGCTGCCGCGCTACGAACTGCGCGTGCTCGCACCCGAAGCGCGCGCACCGATTCCGCCGCGCGCGTTCGCCTTCGTGCCGGCACCGCTGCCGGCACCGTTCCGTCCCCCGATCGCGGGCTGAGGCTTACGCCGGCATCGCCGGCCGCACCTTCCTGATCCCGATTCGGAGTACGTCCCATGCGGTTGCTTCCAGCGGCTACGGCCGTCCTGGCGGCTGCGCTGTGCTTTCCCGCACTAGCGCAGTCGCCGTCCAATGCGCCCGTCGCAAAACCGTCCGCCGCGCCCATGCGCCCGGCGGTGTTCACCCTTGACGATGCGCTCGCGCGCATCGATGCCTCCCACCCCGACCTGCGCCTGTTCGGCAGCCGCCGCGATGCGCTCGCGGCCGAACTCGACCGCGCCGGCCAGCGCCCGGCCCTGACCGCCGGCGCCACGCTGGAGAACGCATTCGGCAGCGGTCAGCTCAGCGGCCTGCGCGGCGCCGAGTTGACGCTGACCCTGGCCTCGGTGTTCGAACGCGGCGGCAAGCTCGACGCGCGACGCGCGCTCGCGCAGAGCCGGATCGACGCGCTCGCGGTCGACCGCGAAGGCCGGCGCCTGGATCTGCTGGCCGAAGCGGCGCGGCGTTATCTGGCCATCGTCGCCGCGCAGCGGCAACACGCGGTCGCCGAGCTCGACATGGGTCAACGCCAGCGCGCCGTCGCCGCCGCGCGTCAGCGCCTGCAAGCCGGCGCGTCTCCGGAATCGGTGGTGCTGACCGCACAGGCGGCGCTCGCACGCGCCGAGCTCGAACGCGACCGCGCCGCGCAGCGCCAGCTGGCCGCGCGCCGGCACCTGGCGGCGCTGTGGGGCGAACGCGACCCGGGCTTCGCCACCGTCGCCGGCGATCCCTTGGTGCTGCCGGCGATCGAGGACTTCGATGCGCTCGCGGCGCTGCTGGAACGCAGCCCGGAGATCGCCCGCTTCGTCGATCAGGCCCGCATCGGCGAGGCGCGACTGCGGCTCGCGCGTGCCCAGGCGACGCCGGATCTGGAGTGGCAGCTAGGTGTGCGACGCCTGCAGGATGGCGGCGACCAGGCGCTGCTGGGCGGCGTGGCCTTGCCGCTGGGCGCGAACCGGCGCGCCGCCCCGGATATTCGCGGCGCCGAAGCCGAGCTGACGATGCTGGGCATCGAACGCGAAGCGCAGGGGCTGTCGCTGTACTCGACCCTGGCCGATGCGCACGGTCGCTACCAGGTCGCCTCGCTGGAAGTGCGGCGCCTGAACGACGACGTGCTGCCCAAGCTCGCGCGCGCCGAAGCCGCGGCCGAACGCGCCTACCGCGCGGGCGCCATCAGCCACCTCGAATGGGCGCAGCTGCAGTCCGAACGCACCAATGGACGCAAGCAACAGTTGGAAGCCGCGCTCGAAGCGCAACGCGCCCTGATCGAAATCCAGAGGCTCACGGGCGAGGCCTTCGTCGCCGCGCCGGCCGCCTCCCCCGCACAAGGAACCGCCCCGTGAAGATCGCTCACCTCAGCACCGCATTGGCCTTGACCCTGCTGCTGGCCGCGTGCGGCGGCAGCCAGACCGAATCCACCGAACACGCCCACGGCGAAGGCGAGGAACACGCCGAAGCCGAAGCGCCGCGCAAGGGCGAACACGGCGGGCGAGTGCTCGAACAAGGCGACTATTCCGTCGAACTGGCGATCGCCGAGGACGGAACGCCACCGAAGTACCAGGCCTGGCTGTACCGCGACGGCAAGCCGCTGCCGGCCTCGGCCGGCACCGTCGAGGTGCGGCTCAAGCGCCTGGGCAATGTCGCCGAAAGCCACGTCCTGAAGCCTCAGACGGACGGTAGCTTGATGGCCGCGACCGTCGTGGGCGAGCCGCATTCCTTCGACGTCGAAGTCGTGGCCCGGATCGCCGGTACCGCGCTGCGCTGGGCCTATCCCAGCTACGAAGGCCGCACCCGGATCGACGCCAAGGTCGCGCACGACGCCGGCATCCGCGTCGCCCCGGCCGCGGCCGGCGTGATCGCCGACGAACACGAGGTCCAGGGCCTGCTCACGCCGGTCGAAGGACGTGTGGCCAAGGTCGCGGCGCGCTTTCCGGGCCCGGTGCGGCGACTGAACGCGAACGTCGGCGACCAGGTTCGCGCAGGCCAGGTGCTGGCCAGCATCGAAAGCAACCTCAGCCTGACGAGCTACACCGTCGCCTCGCCGATTCCCGGCGTGGTGCTCGCACGTACAGCCGCGGTGGGCACGGTGGCCAGCGAAGGCGCGGCGCTGTTCGAAGTCGCCGACCTGTCCTCGCTGTGGGTGGACCTTCATGTGTTCGGCGCCGACGCTCAGCACATCCGCCCAGGAGTACCGGTTACGGTCACCCGCATGAGCGACGGCGCCACCGTCGACACCACGCTCGAGCGCGTGCTGCCCGGCACCGCCACCGCCAGCCAGAGCACCGTGGCGCGCGCCACCATCGCCAACGCCGACGGCCTGTGGCGCCCGGGTTCGGCGGTCAAGGCGCGCATCACCGTGGAGCAGCAGCCGGCCAAGTTGGTGGTACCGCTCGCGGCGCTGCAGAGCTTCCGCGACTGGGACGCGGTGTTCGTGCGCCACGGCGATATTTATGAGGTGCGGCCGATCGAGTTGGGGAAGCGCGATGCGCAACGGGTGGAGGTGCTCTCGGGTCTGAACGCCGGCGACCAGGTGGTGGTCGAGCAGAGCTACCTGGTGAAGGCGGACATCGAGAAGTCCGGCGCATCCCACGACCACTAAGCGCAGCGCGGTCCGCTAGCGCGCCATTGGCCAGCGGTCCGGCGCATGCCGTCGTGTCGTCCGCGATGCACGGCCCCGCATTCCGAGGAACCACTTATGCTCGAGAAAATCATACGTTTCGCCATCGCGCATCGATGGTTGATGATCGCCCTCACCTTGGCGCTGATCGGCGTGGGCGCATGGAGCTTCACCAAGCTGCCGATCGACGCCACGCCCGACATCACCAACGTCCAAGTCCAGATCAACACCGAGGCGCCGGGCTACTCGCCGCTGGAATCCGAACAGCGGGTGACCTTCCCCATCGAAACCACGCTGGCCGGCCTGCCGGGACTGGACTACACGCGCTCGATCTCCCGCTATGGTCTGTCGCAGGTCACGGTGGTGTTCAAGGACGGCACCGACCTGTACTTCGCCCGCCAGCAGGTGGCCGAGCGCATCCAGCAGGTGAAATCGCAGCTGCCGGCCGAACTTGAACCGGGCATGGGCCCGATCGCCACCGGCATGGGCGAGATCTTCATGTACACCGTCGACTCCAAGCCCGGGGCGCGCAAGAAGGACGGCACGCCGTGGACCGCCACCGATCTGCGCACCCTGCAGGACTGGGTGGTGCGGCCGCAGTTGCGCACCACCCCCGGGGTGACCGAGGTCAACACCATCGGCGGCTATGCCCGCCAGATCCACATCACGCCCGACCCGGCGCGGCTGGTCGCGCTCGGTTTCACGTTGCACGACGTGGTCACGGCCGTGGCCGCCAACAACCAGAACGTCGGCGCCGGCTACATCGAACGCAACGGCCAGCAGTTCCTGGTGCGCGCGCCGGGCCAGGTTGCCGACTTGGAGGCGATCCGCGACATCGTGCTGGATCGGCGCGATGGCGTGCCGATCCGCGTGCGCGATGTGGCCGAGGTGGGCGAAGGGCCGGAACTGCGCACCGGCGCGGCCACACAGAACGGACGCGAGGTCGTGCTGGGCACGGCGTTCATGCTGATTGGCGCCAACAGCCGCGCGGTCGCGCAAGCCGCCGCCGAGAAGCTGGCCGTGGCCAACAAGAGCCTGCCGGCCGGCGTGACGGCCGAGTCGGTCTACGACCGTACCGCGCTGGTCGACCGCACCATCAAGACCGTGGCCAAGAACCTGATCGAAGGCGCGCTGCTGGTGATCGTGGTGCTGTTCCTTTTGCTGGGTAACTTCCGCGCGGCCTTGATAACCGCTGCGGTGATTCCGCTGGCGATGCTGTTCACGATGACCGGCATGGTCCGCGGCGGCGTGTCCGGCAACCTGATGAGCCTGGGCGCGCTCGACTTCGGCCTGATCGTGGACGGCGCGGTGATCATCATCGAAAACTGCCTGCGCCGTTTCGGCGATCTGCAGCACAGCCTGCAGCGCGCGCTGACCGACGAGGAGCGCCTGGATGCCACCGCGTCGGCCACCGCCGAGGTCATCCGCCCCAGTCTGTTCGGCCTGGGCATCATCACCGCCGTGTACCTGCCGATCTTCGCCCTCACCGGGGTCGAAGGAAAAATGTTCCACCCGATGGCGATCACGGTGGTGCTGGCGCTCACCGGCGCGATGCTGCTGTGCCTGACCTTCGTGCCGGCGGCCATCGCCTTGTTCCTGCGCGGTCGCGTCGAGGAAAAGGAAACCCGACTCATGCGCTGGTCGCGCCGGGCCTACGAGCCCGCGCTGGCCTGGGCCCTGCGCCGTCGCGCCTGGGTGATCGGCGGCGCGCTGGCCGGAATTGCCTTGTCCGGCTTGCTGGCCACGCGTTTGGGCTCGGAGTTCATCCCCAGCTTGGACGAGGGCGACATCGCCCTGCACGCGATGCGCATACCGGGCACCAGCCTGGAACAGGCGATCAAGATGCAGTCGACCCTGGAGGCGCGCATCAAGCAGTTCCCGCAAGTGGAACGCGTCTTCGGCAAGCTCGGCACCGCCGAGGTCGCGACCGACCCGATGCCGCCGTCGGTCGCCGACACTTTCGTGATGCTCAAGCCGCGCGAGCAATGGCCTGATCCGCGCATGACCAAGGCCGAGCTGGTCGCCGAGATCGAAGCGGCGGTCAAACAGCTGCCGGGCAACAACTACGAGTTCACGCAGCCGATCCAGATGCGCATGAACGAACTGATCTCGGGCGTGCGCGCCGACGTCGCGATCAAGCTCTACGGCGACGACCTCGATCAATTGGTGGAAGCGGGTCAGCGGATCGAGGAGGTCGCCAAGGCCGTCCCCGGCGCAGCCGACGTCAAGATCGAGCAGGCCACCGGCCTGCCCCTGTTGACCATCATTCCGCACCGGCAGGCGTTGGTGCGCTACGGCCTCAACCCCGGCGCGGTGCAGGACACGGTGGCGACGGCGGTCGGCGGCGAAGTCGCCGGCCAGCTATTCGAAGGCGACCGCCGCTTCGACATCGTCGTGCGCCTGCCAGAGCACCTGCGCCAGGATCCGGCGGCCTTGCAGGACCTGCCCATCCCGCTGGGCGGCAGCGACAACGTCGACGAGTCCAGCCGCGCCGCCGCATGGATGTCCGGCGCACCGCAAACGGTGCCGTTGCGGGAGGTGGCGAAGATCGAGACCACTCTGGGCCCGAATCAGATCAATCGGGAGAACGGCAAGCGCCGTGTGGTGATCACCGCCAACGTGCGCGGCCGCGACCTGGGCGGCTTCGTCGGCGAACTGCGCCAACGGGTCGCGGCCGAGGTCGAACTGCCGCCCGGCTACTGGATCGACTACGGCGGTACCTTCGAGCAACTGATTTCGGCCAGCCAGCGCTTGGCGATCGTGGTGCCGGTGACGCTGGCGATCATCTTCGCCCTGTTGTTCTGGGCCTTCGGTTCGGCCAAGGATGCCGCGATCGTGTTCAGCGGCGTGCCGCTGGCGCTGACCGGCGGCGTGATCGCGCTGGCCTTGCGCGGCATTCCCTTGTCGATTTCCGCCGGCATCGGCTTCATCGCGCTATCGGGCGTGGCGGTGCTCAACGGCCTGGTGATGATCGCCTTCATCCGCAAGCTGCGCGAGCAGGGCGACCGCCTCGACGACGCCATCGTCGACGGCGCGCTGGGGCGGCTGCGGCCGGTGCTGATGACCGCGCTGGTGGCGTCGCTGGGCTTCCTGCCGATGGCGTTCAACGTCGGCGCCGGCTCGGAAGTGCAGCGCCCGCTGGCGACGGTGGTGATAGGCGGCATCGTCTCGTCGACGCTGCTGACCTTGCTGGTGCTGCCGGTGCTGTACCGCTGGCTGCATCGCGATGGCGAGGGGGCGTCGGCTGCTTGATGTCGGTGCGGCCGCGACGCGCGGCCCTCGCCCCAACCCACACCCCGGCCCGACCGCTTAGCGGTCGGGCGCTCGGTGCGGCGCGAGCCAATGGCTCGCAAACGCCGCCCCTCGCCCCGCGTGCGGGAGAGGGGCTTTGAAACGCGGCGGATTTCGAGAACGTAGGATGCGGTAAGCCGCAGGCGCACCGCATCGGATGCCGCGAACGGCGACGATGCTGTTATCGCCGCGTCCCACGTTGCCGGCTCGACGCGACTTGCCTCACGACGCCGGGCACGGCCCGCCCGCATCCGCCCACAGCTTGAACTGGGCGACGAACTGCGCGTGCGGCACCGCCACCGGCGCGCGGTCGCCGCCGGGTTCCCAGCCCCACAGCACCAGCTTGTCCTCGCTGACGTGCTTGAGCAGCGCGGCGAAGTCGCGTCCGCCGTTGCTCTTCTTGTCCTGGATCATTTCGCACAGCTGTTTCGGCGGCAGGCCGATCCAGGCCATCTTGTGTTCCGGCGGCGGCAGCTGCCAATGCGGCGCGCCCGGCGGCGCGTGCGGACCGTAGCTCGCGGGCAGGTTGCTTTCGCCGTGGCAGGCCGCGCACGGCAGGCCGGCCGCGCCCTTGCCGTCGGGGCCGCGCACCACGCCCATCGCATGCGGCAGGCCCTGATCGAACTGCAGCGGCTGGTCGCCGGGGATGTGGCAGTTCTGGCAGCGCGGGTGCTGGAACACCTGCTGCACGGTGGCGAACGCCGCCACCGCTTTTTCGCGTTGCTCGGGACTGGGCCGCGGTCCGCAGGCCGCGAGCGCGAGGATCAAGCCGCCGATAAGCACGATGCGCATACGGTCCTCCTCAAGCCTTCAATCGCAGCGGCAGTTCGCGCAGGCGCTGGCCGGTCAGGGCGAACACCGCATTGGCCACGGCCGGCGCGATCGGCGCGGTGCCGGGTTCGCCGGCGCCGCCCATGCGCTCGGTGCTGGGCACGATGTGCACCTCGACCTGCGGCATCTCGCTGAGCCGCAGCACCTGGTAGTCGTGGTAGTTGGACTGCTGCACGCGCCCGTCCTGGAAACTCAGCGCGCTGTGCAACGCCGCGCCCAGGCCGAAGGCGATGCCCGACTCCATCTGCGCGCGCACGCCGTCGGGATTCACCGCCAGGCCGCAATCGATCGCGCACACCACCTTGTGCACGCGGATCGCGCCGTTCTCCACCGAGACCTCGGCGATCTGCGCCAGGTAGCTGCCGAAGGATTCGTGCACGGCCACGCCGCGCCCGCGCCCTTTTTCGGCGGGCGTGCCCCAGGCGGCCTTTTCGGCGGCCAGGTTCAGCGCCGCCAGGTGGCGCGGATGCGCCTTGAGCAGCGCGCGACGGTACTCGACCGGATCCTTGCCCGCCGCGTGCGCGAGCTCGTCGATCAGGCCCTCCATCACGAAGGCGTTGTAGCTGTGGCCGACCGACCGCCACCACAGCACCGGAATGCCGGTCTTGGGCGAATGCAGTTCCACGCGATGGTGCGGCACGTCCTTGAGATACGGCGAATCGGCCACGCCCTCGACCGAGGTGGCGTCGATGCCGTTCTTCACCATCGCCGCCTCGAACGGCGTGCCGGTGATGATCGACTGCCCGACCATGCGGTGCTCCCAGGCCGCCGGATAGCCCTGCGCGTCGAGCGCGACGCGCGCCCGCTGCAGGTACATCGGCCGGTAATAGCCGCCGCGCACGTCGTCCTCGCGCGACCACACCGTCTTGACCGGCTTGCCCGCGGCCTTGGCCACCTGCACCGCTTCGGACACGAAGTCCGAGGTCGGCGTGGCGCGCCGGCCGAAGCCGCCGCCCAGGAACATGGTGTGGATGCGCACCTGCTCGGGCTTGAGGCCGAGGATGCCGGCGGCGACCTGCTGGTCGACGGTCTGGAACTGGGTGCCGGTCCAGATGTCGCAGCCGTCGCCGTCGATCTTGACCGTGCAGTTCAGCGGCTCCATCGGCGCATGCGCCAGATAGGGCACGTTGTACTCGGCCTCGAAGGGCTTGCCGGCCTTAGCCAGCGCGCCGGCCGCATCGCCGGCCTGCGCGGCGACGGCGCCCGGCGTGGCGGCAAGCTTGCGGAATTCCTCGCGCAGCTTGGCTGTGTCCAGGCCTGCGTTCGGGCCCAGGTCCCAGTCCACTTTCAGCGCGTCGCGGCCCAGCTTGGCCGCCCAGTAGTGGTCGGCGATCACCGCCACGCCGCTGGGCACCTGCACCACGTCGCGTACGCCGGCCACGGCCTTGGCCGCGGCGGCATCGAAGGATTTGACCGTGCCGCCGAACACCGGCGAGCGCGCCACCACCGCGGTCAGCAGGCCGTCGAACTGCACGTCCATGCCGAACTTCGCGCGGCCGGTGATCTTCTCCGGCGAATCCAGGCGCTTGGTCGGCTTGCCGATCAGCTTCCAATCCTTGGCGTCCTTCAGCGTCGGCGCGCCCTTGGGCGCGGGCAGCTCGGCCGCGGCGGCCGCGAGCTCGCCATAACGCGCGCGCTGGCCGCCGGCGCTGGCGACGCCGTTGGCGGTGCTCACATCCGCCGCCGCCACGCCGAAGCGCTGCGCCGCCGCGGCGACGAGCAACTGGCGCGCGGTCGCGCCGGCCTGGCGGTAGCGGTCGAACTCCGACCACGTGCTGGTGGAACCGCCGGTCATCTGCGCGCCGAACGCGGTGTGCGCATAGGCGGGCGCGGCCGGCGCGTGTTCGACCTTGATCTTCGACCAGTCCGCGTCCAGTTCCTCGGCGATCAGCATGGCCAGGCCGGTCCACACGCCCTGCCCCATCTCCGAATGCGCGAGCAGCACGGTCACGCTGTCGTCCTCGCCGATGCGCAGGAACGCGTTGGGCACGAACGATGCGGCAGCTGCAGGCGCAGCGGCCGCGGCGGCTTGCGCAGCCAAAGCCTGGCGACGCGCGCCGGGCACCATGAAACCGATCACCAGGCCGCCGCCGAGCACGGCACCGGCCTTGAGGAATCGACGTCGGGAAGGCTGAGGCACAGCGCTCACGGCACACCTCCGTTGTTCGCATGGCGGCCGTCGCACGCGACGGCCGGATCGGTCCGCCTCAGGCCTTGCCCAATCCTGCCGCGCGCTTCACTGCCGCGCGGATGCGCGGGTAGGTGCCGCAGCGGCAGATGTTGCCGGACAGGGCCTGGTCGATATCGGTGTCGGTGGGTGCCGGCACCTTCGCCAGCAACGCCGCGGCCGACATGATCTGGCCGGACTGGCAGTAACCGCACTGCACCACGTCCAGCTCGGCCCAGGCGCGCTGGACCGGATGGCTGCCGTCGGGCGACAGGCCTTCGATGGTGAGGATGGTCTTGCCTTCCACCGTCGACACTGGCGTCACGCAGGCGCGGCGCGGGGCACCGTCCACGTGCACGGTGCAGGCGCCGCACTGGGCGATGCCGCAGCCGAACTTGGTACCGGTGAGTTGCATCAGGTCGCGCAGGACCCAGAGCAGGGGCATGTCGGGTGGCGCATCCACCTCGTGCTCGCTGCCGTTGACATGCAGTTTCATGCGTCCCTCGCGGCGGCTGGGGAAGACCCAACATACGCCGCAGCCGGCCCGGCCGCCAATGCCTAAAACGCCAGACCTGCGACCGGCCGTCGGCGCGTTGCGCCGCGTCATGGCGCGGCCGCATGATCGGCTGTCCGCCGTGCCAGGGAACCCGTCATGCCCGACAGCCCGTCCGCCGCGATTCCCGCCCTGCCCGCCGCCGGCGGCGTGCGCGGCATTCTGGAAGCCGCGGTGCGCGCGCAGCAGCGCGGCGATCCGGCCGCGCTGGCGGTGGTGCTGGAAACCGAAGGCTCCACCTACGTGCATCCCGGCGCGCTGGCGCTGTTCGGCGCACGCGAAGGCCAGGCCGGCTGGCTCAGCGGCGGCTGCATCGAACCGGAGATCGAAACCCAGGCCGCGATCGCCGCGCGCTACGGCCGCGTCGAATGGATGGACATCGACACCCGCAGCGACGAGGACCTGTTCGACGGTTCGGCGATCGGCTGCCGCGGCCGCCTGCGCCTGGCGCTGTTGCCGCTGGCCTCGCTTCGCGAGCTGCCGGCGCTGGTCGACGAATGGCGGCGCGGCCACGGCGATCTGCGCCTGGACATCGAACTCAACGGCGCCATGCGCGCGCGCGTCGGCGACGAACGCCAGCCCTGGACGCTGCCGGTGGCGACGCCGTCGTGGCTGGGCCGCGGCGCGAGCGCTTGGCAGCTGGAGATCGCGCGGCCGCCGTCGGTGCTGGTGTTCGGCGCCGGTCCGGAATCGCCCAGCCTGCTGCCGCTGCTGCGCGCGCTGGGCTGGGTCGTCAGCGTGGTCGAACGCCGCCCGCGCTGGCTCGCGCACGGGACCCATGCCGACCACGCGATCGCGCGCACGCCCGCGCAAGCGTTGGCGACCGCGCGCGCGCACGACGCCGCGCTGGTCATGCACCACCATTTCGAACTCGACCGCGAAGCGCTGGAAGCGCTGGCCGCCAGCGAGATCGGTTTCATCGGCCTGCTCGGACCGCAGCAGCGCCGCGAGGATCTGTTCCGGGTGCTGCCCGAGGCCGCGCGCGCGTCGCTGGCGCCGCGCCTGCATTCGCCGATCGGCCTCAAGCTGGGCGGCGACGGACCGGAAGCGATCGCGCTGAGCATCGCCGCGCAGTTGCAGACGCTGCGCTACGCGGCCGTATGAGCGCGGCCGGCGCGAATCACGCCGCGCTGATCCTGGCCGCCGGCGGCAGCCGCCGCCTGGGCCGCGCCAAGCAGAGCCTGCGCCGCGACGGCGAAACGCTGCTGCACCGCGCCGTGCGCCTGGCCGCGCAGACCGCGCCAAGCCGCCTGCTGGTGGTGTTGGGCGCGCAATCCGAGGCCCTGCGGGACGGCATCGCCGACCTGGGCGCGGACATCCGCATCAACGACGACTGGGAGCGCGGCCTGGCCAGCAGCCTGCAAACCGGAGCGGCGGCGCTGTCCGCGCACACGGGGCCGGTGCTGATCCTGGCCTGCGATCAGCCGGCACTGGAGCTGGCGCACCTGCAGGCATTGCTCAGCGGCGCCGCGCGCTCGCGCTCGGGTTGCGCCGCGACCCGCCACGACGGCGCGCCCGGCATTCCGGCGGTGGTATCGGACGAACTGATGACGCAGGCGCGCGCCTTACGCGGCGATCGCGGCTTCGGTGCGTTGCTGGCGCGCCTGCCGCCGCACGAACTGGCCTGGGTCGACGATCCCGCGCTGGGCTGGGACATCGATGTGGAAGCCGACGTCGAACGTGCCGTCGCGCTGGGCTTGCTGGATGGCGGCGCGAGCGCCTGAGAGGCGCCCGCGCCGCCCGGAGCGCTCGTCCAACGTTCCGGGCGGCGTGGGCTTCACGCGGGCCTAGGGGACCAGCGTGCCGAACACAGCCTGCGAGCGCGCATCGTAGATGCGCAGCCACAGTCCATTGCGCGATTGCTCCGCGTAGCGCTGCGCGAGCGGCAGCACTGTTTCCAGCGCGGCCTCGGGGCTGAGGTAGTCCTGCGCCAACTCCGCGATCGCGGTGGTCAGGGCCTTGCCTTCGTGTCCGTCGCGCAGCTTCAGTTCGACGCGAAACATGGCGCTTCCTTGCTCAGTGATGAGGCGTCCCCGGCCCAGCTCCGACATAACCCTGTCTCGGCGTCCATCTCCGTGGCGCGGCGTCCTGCCGGTGCCTAAGGCCGTGCTGTCGGGGACGCGATCAATGTGCGCTTTTCGTGACGCAGATAACGTCATCCGACCGCTCGATCGCGTGTAGGACTTTTCCTACAGCCGCGCCGGCGCCTCAGCCGCGTCCGTCCAACCGCGGCTGCAGCTGCGCGTAGCCTTCGCGCATCGCGTCCAGAAACACTTTGACGCGTGCGCTGCGGCGCAGGTCGGGATGGGTCAGCAGCCACAGGTCCGAACGCAGCTCGGGGATCGGTTCGCCCACGCGCACCAGGCGCTTGTCGCCGTCGCACAGATGGCAGGGCAGCACCGCCATGCCGATGCCGGCCGCGACCGCGTCGCGCAGCGCCAGCAGGCTGTTGCTGCGCAGCACCGCGCGCCGATGATGGCCGTGCCTGATACCCCACTGCGCCATCGCGATATGCGACAGGCTGTCGTCGGGCACCACCCAGTCCTGCTCGTCCAGCGCGGCATTCGCGCGCAGCTTCAGGCCGCGCGGCCGGTACACCGCCGCCGCGATGGTCGCGATCTTGCGGCCGATCAGGGTGTCCGGCGGTTGCCCGCCCGGGCGCAGCGCCACGTCGGCCTCGCGCCGGCTGAGGTCGCGCGCGGCGTTATCGGCGGCCAGCTCCAGCACGATGCGCGGATAGGCCTTGCGGAACCGCGCCAGCAGCGGCGGCATCAGGCCGTACAGCAGCGCCTCCACCGTGGTCACGCGCAGGGTGCCGGCCGGTTGCGCATCCAGTCCCGACAGCCGGCGTTCGGTGGCCTCGATGCGCTGTTCGATCTCGGCCGCCACCGCGATCACCTCTTCGCCGGTGGCGGTGGCGGTGTAGCCCTCGCGCGCGCGTTCGAACAAGCGTGCGCCCAGGCTGCGCTCGATCGCGTTGATGCGCCGGAACACCGTGGGGTGGCTGACGCGCAGCCGCTTGGCCGCGCCGTTGAGCGAGCCCGCGCGGCCTACGGCGAGGATGAAGCGGTAGTCGTCCCAGGCCAAGGATTGTTCATTCATGCAATCACCGCTTGCATTCGTATCGGAATGCCTTTCATGGATGAACATCCTAACCTGCACGCCGGACGCCCTGCACGGCCGCCCCCCCTACTTCATCCGGAGCACCACCATGTCGCAACGCCTCGATACCGACACCCTGCTGCCCAGCGGCCTGCAGGCCCTGCGCAGCCTGCACGCCGCGGTCCACGGCAGCGGCTTGGAAGCAGGACTGATCCACCTGATCAACGTGCGCGCCTCGCAGATCAACGGCTGTGGCTACTGTCTGTGGCTGCACACGCGCGAGGCCATCGCCCATGGCGAGACGCCGGAGCGCCTGCAACTGCTGCGGGTGCCCGAGGAGGGCCCCTTCAGCGAGCGCGAGCGCGCCGCGCTGGCCTGGACCGACGCGGTCACCCGCGTGGCCGACGCGCCGGTGAGCGACGCGGTCTACGAGCGCGCACTGGCGGCGTTCGGTTTGCCGGACCTGGGCGCGCTCAACTATGCGGTGATCGCGATCAACGCCTGGAACCGGCTCGCGATTCCGTTCCGCAAGGCGCCGCCCGCCAAGCGCGCCGCGCAGGCCTGACGCGCCGACGCCCTCGCGCTAGAAGCGATAGCGCGCCAGGCGCCCGAGCCGGCGCAGCCAGGTCCAGCGATCGTAGGTGCGGTACAGCCATTGCTGACGCGGCGGCAAGGCGGCCACCTCCGGCCGCTGCGCCAGGCGCGGCTCGTCGACGAAGCTCAGGCGCGGGTGCCAGGCTTCCATCTGACGCGGATCGTCGAAGCCCCAGTCGCCGAAACGCGCGCCGGTGCGGCGCGCGACCCAGGAGCGCTCCAGCAGGCGCACGGCGCAGCGGCTGTAGATGTCGCAGAGCCATTGCCCGCGCGGAAAGCGATCGACCACGCGCTGCACCAGCGCGCGCGCATCGGCCTCGCGCAGATACGGCAACAGTCCCTCGCTGATCACCAGCACCGCGCGCCCGCCCGCGATCGGCGCCAGCCAGTCCGGATCGGAGGCGTCGGCGGCGAGCATGCGGTAGCTGCCGTAGCGCTCGGGCATCAGCTCGCGGCGCAGCTCGATCACTTCCGGGTAATCGACGTCGATCCAATCCAGGTCGGCCGGCGGATTGATCCGGAACACGCGCGTGTCCAGCCCGCAGCCCAGGTGCAGCACGATGGTGTCGGGATGCTGCGCCAACCACTCGCGCGCCCAGTCGTCCAACACCCGCGCGCGCAGCGCCAACCCGGCGATCTGGCCGGGGTTGAGCGGAAAGCGACCGAAGTCGTAGTCGATCCGGCGCACGATCTCGTCGGCCAGCTCGTCGTGCAGCAGCGGCTGCGCCGAACGGTTGTCCATGGCTTTGCCGTACAGGGTGATCAACAACGTCTGTTGGCTGCCTTGCAGTCGCACCGCGCGCCTCCCGTGCCGCGCGTCCGTTCGCAACGTCGTGCGGCAAGCCGATAGTGCGACTGTGCGTGTGAGGATCAGGCGTAGAAGCGCAGGCGGCGAACGGCCGTGGAGCGCCGCCGCGATCTCGTTGTGGACGCGGCGCGAACGGCGTAGCATGAGTCGCAAGCGCAGGGACAGACCCGACGCTACTCACCGTGAGGGAGCCTCATGGACTACGACTACCTGGTTTTCATCGGGCGTTTCGAGCCGTTCCACAACGGCCACGCCGCGGTCGCCCGCCTTGCGCTGAGCAAGGCCCGCAAGATCGTCTTTCTGGTCGGCTCGGCCGACACCCCCCGCACCACCAAGAACCCCTTCACCGTGGCCGAACGCGCGGTGATGATCCAGTCCGCGCTCGCCGACGCGGCCGAGCGGCTGATCGTGCGGCCGTTGCGCGACCGTCTGTACAACGAGAGCCGCTGGATCGCCGGCGTGCAGCGCGCGGTGGCCGAGGCCATCGCCGCGGACGGCGGCGATGCGCAGGCACGGGTCGGCCTGATCGGCCAGGACAAGGACGCATCCAGCTACTACCTGCGCGAGTTTCCGCAGTGGGACCTGGTCGACGTGCAGCACACCGCCACCCTGTCGGCGACCGAACTGCGCCGGTATCTGTACGAAGCCAACCAGCTCGACAGCCACGGCGGCCTGATGCTGATCCGCGCCAACGTACCGGCGCCGGTATTCGACATGCTGGAGGCCTTCCGCAAGAACTCGCCGGCGTTCAAGCAACTGGTCGCCGAGCACCAGTTCATCGATACCTACCGCGCGGCCTGGGCCGACGCGCCGTATCCACCCACCTTCGTCACCACCGACGCGGTGGTCGTGCATTCCGGCCACGTGCTGCTGGTGCGGCGCCGCGCCGAGCCCGGCAAGGGCCTGTGGGCGCTGCCGGGCGGTTTCGTCGGTCAGGACGAAAGCCTGCTAGACGCCTGCCTGCGCGAGTTGCGCGAGGAAACCCGCCTCAAACTGCCGCTGCCGGTGCTGAAGGGTTCGATCCGTCACCAGCACGTGTTCGATCACCCCGACCGCAGCCAGCGCGGGCGCACCATCACCCACGCCTTCCACTTCGACTTCCCCAGCGGCGAGCTGCCCCACGTGCGCGGCGGCGACGACGCCGACAAGGCGCGCTGGATACCGGTCAGCGTGGCGCTGGAGATGGGCCCGCAACTGTACGAAGACCACCTGCACATCCTCGAGTTCTTCCTCGGCCGCGGTTGATCCGCCGGCCGCACCCGCCGGCGGACAGACCGCCGGCCATCCCGACGCGAAGGAGCTTCCCGTCATGCAATGCCTGAACAACCTGCTGCTCAACACCGACAGCTACAAGGCCAGCCACTGGCTGCAGTACCCGCCCGGCACCGATGCCACGTTCTTCTACGTGGAATCGCGCGGCGGCGTCTACGACCGCACCGTGTTCTTCGGCCTGCAGGCCATCCTCAAGGAATACCTGGGCAAGCCGATCAGCCATGCCGACATCGACGAGGCGCGCGATCTCTACGCCGCCCACGGCGAACCGTTCAACGAGGACGGCTGGCGCTACATCGTCGACCGCCACGGCGGCCTGCTGCCGCTGCGCATCCGCGCCGTCCCCGAAGGCACGGTGGTGCCGACCCATCAGGCGCTGGTCACGATCGAATCCACCGACCCGCAGGCCTATTGGGTGCCGTCCTACATCGAGACCCTGCTGCTGCGTCTGTGGTACCCGGTGACGGTGGCCACGATCAGCTGGCACGCCAAGCAGACCATCCGCCAGTTCCTGGAACGCACCAGCGACGACCCGGAAGGCCAGCTGCCGTTCAAGCTGCACGACTTCGGCGCGCGCGGCGTGTCCAGCGCCGAATCCGCCGCGCTGGGCGGCGTCGCCCACCTGGTCAACTTCATGGGCACCGACACCGTGGCCGGCCTGCTCGCCGCGCGCGCCTACTACCACGAGCCCATGGCCGGGTATTCGATCCCGGCCGCCGAGCACAGCACCATCACCAGCTGGGGCCGCGAGCACGAGGTCGACGCCTACCGCAACATGCTGCGCCAGTTCGCCAAGCCCGGCGCGATCGTGGCCGTGGTGTCGGACAGCTACGACATCTTCCACGCCATTCACGAGCACTGGGGCAAGACGCTGCGCGAGGAGGTGATCGCCTCCGGCGCGACCGTGGTGATACGCCCGGACTCCGGCGATCCGGTCGACGTGGTGCATCAGTGCCTGAGCCTGCTCGACGAGGCCTTCGGCCATACCGTCAACGGCAAGGGCTACAAGGTGCTCAACCACGTGCGCGTGATCCAGGGCGACGGCATCAATCCGACCAGCATCCGCGCGATCCTGGAACGCGCGACCAGCTACGGCTACGCCACCGACAACCTCGCCTTCGGCATGGGCGGCGCGCTGCTGCAACGGCTGGACCGCGACACCCAGAAGTTCGCGCTGAAGTGCTCGGCCGCGCGCGTGAACGGCGAATGGATCGACGTCTACAAGGATCCGGTCACCGACAAGGGCAAGGCCAGCAAGCGCGGCCGCATGACCTTGCTGCGCCATCGCGAATACGGCCACTTCAAGACCGTGCCGGTGCCGGCCGAGGCGGCGACGTTGGACGAGATGCAGCGCCCGGCCGGCTACGACGATGCCATGGTCACGGTCTGGGAGAACGGTCGCCTGCTGCGCGATTGGCGCTTCGACGAGGTGCGCGCGCTGGCGAACGCGGCGCGCCTGTAAACCGCACCGTCTGGCCCGTCTGCTCTCCCGCTCGCGGCGCCCGAAGGGGGCCAGAAAGGAGCAGGTGCTCGATTGGCGGATGAGGGCGCGCGAATCGCGGCAGCCGGCGCGAGCCCGATGGCCCGCGAGCCCTCGCCCCCAAAGGCGCAAAGGCAGCAACGCTGCTTCTCACCGGCGCGGATTGCGCGTTGCCGTAGCCGGGCCGACACTGCCGACTTCGCCCGTGCGCCGCGCGGCGCGCCGTTGCGAGCCCCGCCGATGGACATGCTGCTGCACCTGATCGAAAGCTACGGCCTGCTCGTGGTGTTCGTCGCCGTGCTGCTGGATCAGGGCGGCGTGCCGGTGCCGGCCTATCCGCCCATCATCGTCACCGCCGCGGTCGCGGTGGACCGCGGCGAAAGCCTGCTGGCGATCGTGCTGATCGCCTCGGCGGCGGCGGTGCTGGCCGACTGGCTGTGGTTCCTGGGCGGGCGCCGCTTCGGCGATGCGCTGCTGCGGCTGATGTGCCGGCTGTCGCTGTCGCCGGACTCCTGCGTGCTGACCACGCGCGGCGTGTACGCGCGCTGGGGCGCGCCGTCGCTGATCGTGGCCAAGTTCGTGCCCGGCTTCGCCGCCGTGGCGACCACCCTGGCCGGCGATACCGGCACCAGCGCGCGCCGCTTCCTGCTGTTCGATGCGATCGGCGCGCTGCTGTGGGCGTCGGTAGCGGTGGCGGTGGGCGCGGTGTTCCATCGCGCGGTCAACGAGGTGCTGGAACGCCTGGAGGCGCTGGGCCATTACGCCCTGCCGGTGCTGCTGGCGCTGATCGTGGCTTTGGTCGCCTACAAGTGGCTGCGCCGGCAGTGGTTCCTGCGCCAACTGCGCATGGCGCGGATCACGGTCGACGAGCTCTACGGCATGATCGAAGGTGGCAGCGGCCCGACCATCCTCGACATCCGCCGCGCCGAAAGCCGCGCCGAGTCCGGCTGGATCCCGGGCGCGATCTTCGTCGCCACGCTGTCGGACGCGCCGCTGGTGCCGGCCGACGAAGTCATCGTGTACTGCGACTGCCCCAATGAAGCCTCGGCCGCGGTGTTGGCGCAGGAACTGCGGCGGCGCGGCTTCAAGCGCGTGCGCCCGCTCGCCGGCGGCTTCGCGGCTTGGGCGGCCCAAGGCCACGCGGTCGAGCGCGCCTGAGGCGTCTTACTCCTGCGCGCGTTCGTACAGCTCCAGCGGCAAGCCGTCGGGATCGGCGAAGAAGGTGTAGCGGCGGCCGGTGTATTCGTCGATGCGCACCGGTTCCACCGCCACCGCATGCGTCCGCAACTCGCTCACCGCGGCGTCGATGTCGGGCACTTCGAACGCCAGATGACGCAGGCCGCAGGCTTCGGGGTAGGACGGGCGCGGCGGCGGCTCGGGGAACGAGAACAGTTCCAGCTGGCTGCCGTCGGGCAGGGCCAGGTCGAGCTTGTAGGAATCGCGCGCGGCGCGGTAGGCCTCGGCGATCACGCGCAGGCCCAGCACCTGGGTATAGAAGCGCTTGGAACGCGTGTAGTCGGAGCAGATCAGCGCGACGTGGTGTAGAGCGGAAAGCTGCATGGCGAGGGTCGCGGGCGGGCGGCGGCGTCAGACGCCATTCTAGGACCGGCGCGCGCCTTCGCCTTCACGCCACGATCGGCACGGCGTTCCGACCGCGCGGGCGGAATGGCGGCGCGGCCGCGTAGACATGGCCTGGACGGCGATCTGAGACAATTCCCACAGGACGAGCCGCTTCCCCCACGACACGCCCACCCTGTTCAACCGCCCCTGGTTCAACGCACAGGCTGTCGCAATGCCGTCCACCACCTTCGCCTCCGACCTGACGCAATCGCGCCTGCGCTTCATCCGGCGCATCCGCCGCATGCGCAGCATCGGCCTGGGCATCGGCATGCTGTGCGTGGGCTCGGCCCTGTACGCCGCCCAGGCGCCGCCGGCGGTCTGGGCCCTGCTCGCCTTCAACGGCCTGGTCTGGCCGCACCTGGCCTATGCGCTGGCGCGCCGGCACGCGCACCCGGAACGGATCGAATTCCGCAGCCTGACCGTGGACTCGGCCATGGGCGGGGTGTGGATCGCGCTGATGCAGTTCAACCTGCTGCCGTCGGTGCTGCTGGCGGTGATGCTGACCATGGACAAGCTCAGCGTCGGCGGCCCGCGTTTCGCTTCGCGCGCGCTGCTGTGGATGATGGCGGCCTGCGCGGCCACCGCGGCCCTCAACGGGTTCGCGTTCGCGCCGCACAGCGGCCAGTTGGAGATCCTGGGCTCGCTGCCGCTGCTGATCGCCTACCCGCTGACCATCGGCATCGCCACCTGGGAACTCGGCCACAAGGTGCGGGTGCAGAACAAGCTGCTGCGCGAGGTCGCGGTGGTGGACTTCGCCTCCGGCCTGGCCAATCGCCGGCATTGGCTGGAAGTGGTGCGCGGCGAACTCGCGCGCCATCAGCGCACCCAGCGCCCGGCGACGCTGATGATGATCGACATCGATCACTTCAAGCAGATCAACGACAGCCAGGGCCACACGGTCGGCGACCAAGTGATCGAGGAATTCGCCGCGCTGCTGCAGCGCTGTCTGCGCGAGACCGACACCGCCGGCCGCTACGGCGGCGACGAATTCGCGGTGGTGCTGCCCGGCTCGGACCTGCACGATGCCCAGCACGTGGCGCAACGCGCGCTGGAGCAGGTGCGCGAACGCCTGTTCGCGCAGGGCCTGCGCTGCTCGATCAGCATCGGCGCGGCCTCGGCCGGACCGTCCACACCCGATGCCGGGGCCTGGATCCGCAAGGCCGACACCGCCCTGTACCGGGCCAAGGCCGCCGGCCGCGACCGGGTCGAACTGGCGGAATGAGCGCCCGGCCGACGCCCGCGCCGGGTCTTGTCCGATACTGTCGGTCTTCCCTCACGGATCGCGCATGACCGTCTACGTCGACGATGCCGTCTGGCCCTGGCGCGGCGAGCGCTGGGCGCACCTGATGGCCGATACCCTGGACGAGCTGCACGCCTTCGCGCAGCGTCTGGGCCTGCCGCGGCGCGCGTTCCAGGACAAGGCCAGCGGCGCGCACTACGACGTCAACACGGCGCTGCGCCAGCGCGCGATCGCCCTGGGCGCGGTCGCGATCTCGCGCCACCGCGAACGCGAGCTGGTGCGCGCGGTGATCGCCAACGCCAAGGCGCAAGGCCGCGGCGAGCGGCCATAACAGCGCCGCAGGACGCGGTGAGCCGCAGGCGAACCGCATCGTCGCACCGCGCCCGATCCCACGCCTGCTCAGGTCTTGAGCTTGTACCCCGTGCGGAAGATCAACCAGATCGCCAGCAGGCACAGCAGCAGAAACGCCGCCGTCATGCCCACGCTGACCGCGATGCTGACGTCGGAAACGCCATAAAAGCTCCAGCGGAAACCGCTGACCAGGTAGACCACCGGATTGAACAGCGAGATCTTCTGCCACAACGGCGGCAGCATATGGATCGAATAGAAGCTGCCGCCCAGGAAGGCCAGCGGCGTGATCACCATCATCGGAATGATCTGCAGCTTCTCGAAACCGTCGGCCCACACGCCGATGATGAAGCCGAACAGGCTGAAACTCACCGCGGTCAACACCAGGAAACCCACCATCCAGAACGGATGCGCGATCTCGAACGGCACGAACAGGCGCGCCGTGGCCAGCATGATCAGGCCCAGGATCACCGACTTGGTCGCCGCAGCGCCCACGTAGCCCAGCACCACCTCGACGAAGGAGATCGGCGCCGACAGGATCTCGAAGATGGTGCCGGTGAACTTGGGCATGTAGATGCCGAAGGAGGCGTTGGAAATGCTCTCGGTCAGCAGCGCCAGCATGATCAGGCCCGGCACGATGTAGGCGCCGTAGCGGATGCCGTCGATCTCGACCATGCGCGAACCGATCGCCGAACCGAACACGATGAAGTACAGCGAGGTCGACAGCACCGGCGAGGCGATGCTCTGCATCAGGGTGCGCCAGGTGCGGTGCATCTCGAAGTAGTAGATGGCGCGGATGGCATGCACGTTCATGCCTTCGCTCCCCGCGCGTCGGAGCGCACCAGGCTGACGAAGATCTCCTCCAGCGAACTCTGCGTGGTCCGCAAGTCCTTGAAGTCGATGCCGTGCTCGCCCAGGCGGCGCAGCAGGTCGGCGATGCCGGTTTCCTCGGCCTGGGCGTCGAAGGTGTAGACCAGTTCGTTGCCGTCGGCGGTCAGTTCCAGCGCCGGGCCGGCCAGCGTCTCGGGCAGCCGTTGCAGCGGCGCCTGCAGGTGCAGGGTCAGCTGTTTCTTGCCGAGCTTGCGCATCAGCGCGGCCTTGTCCTCGACCAGCACGATCTCGCCGTGGTTGATCACGCCGATGCGGTCGGCCATTTCCTCGGCCTCCTCGATGTAGTGCGTGGTCAGGATCACCGTCACGCCGCTGGCGCGCAGCGCCGACACCATGTTCCACATGTCGCGCCGCAGCTCGACGTCGACGCCGGCCGTGGGCTCGTCCAGGAACAGCACCTTGGGCTCGTGCGACAGCGCCTTGGCGATCAGCACGCGCCGCTTCATGCCGCCGGACAGGGCCATGATCTTGGCGTTCTTCTTGTCCCACAGCGACAGGTCGCGCAGCACCTGCTCCAGGTACTTAGGATTGGGCGCCTTGCCGAACAGCCCGCGACTGAACTTGACCGTGTCCCAGACGCTTTCGAAGGCGTCGGTGGCCAGCTCCTGCGGCACCAGGCCGATCTTGGCGCGCGCGGCGCGGAAGTCGCGCAGGATGTCGTGGCCGTCGACGCGCACCGTGCCCGAACTGGGATTGACGATGCCGCAGACGATGCTGATCAGCGTGGTCTTGCCGGCGCCGTTAGGCCCCAACAGGGCGAAGATTTCGCCCTGGCGGATGTTCAGGTCGATGCCCTTGAGGGCCTGGAAACCGCCGGCGTAGGACTTGGTCAGGCCGGCGATGGAGACGATGGCTGGATCGGACGTGGGCTCGGGCGCTTGCGCGGTCGGCTGCATGGCAACTCCGTCGGAATCGGGGCGCGCCGCCCGGGCCGGAACCCGGCGACGCGGCTGGTCGGGCTCACTCTACCCGAGCCGTCCCGCGCACACTGTGCAGCGCGTGCGACGCTGTGTTCACGCCGCGATCGGCAAGACGCGCTCGGCGTCTCTCGCGCTCCGCGCTTGCACGCCTTCCAGCACGCGGTCCAGCCAGACGCGCTCCAGCAGCGCGAGTTCGCTGGGCATGACCTCCGGCGCGGCTACGCGCGTAGGCGCCAGCGGCATCGGCTCGGATTGCAGGCAGCCCATCGCGTACAGCGTGTCGCGCACGGCGACATCGAGCGCGGTGCGCGGCTCCTCGCCGAGGAAATCGAGCAAGCGCCGGTTGTCCAGGCGCACCGGCTCCATCCACAGCCGGCGCTGCTCGGCGATGTCGCGCAGCATCGGCAGCAGCGGCGTGCTCATGCGCAGCAGCGACCAGGGGAAGCGCTTCACGCGCAGATCGGGATTGCCGATCGCGCGCGCGATCGCCGCGGTCATGGCGCGGCCGTCGGCATCCCAATGACCGCCGACATGGAAGCTTTCGTACGCGCCCAGCCGTTCCTCGCTTTCGATCAGGCGCAGCATGGTCTCGGCCAGGTCGGGCAGGTAGCACCACTGATGGCCGATGCCGGCGCGGCCGGGATAGCGCACCCCGCTCACCGCGCGGCCCGGCTCCACCATCGCCTGCGAGAACCAGCTGTGGCCGGCGTGGGGCCCGAAGTGATCGCCGCTGCGCACGACCAGGGCGCGCGCGCCTTGCGCGACCGCATCGCGCAAGCGCCGCTCCATGTCCGCGCGCAGCGCGCCGCGGCGCGTGAGCGGTCGTTGCGGCGCGTCCTCGCCGGCGCCGGCCGTGGGACCGTAGTTGCAGGCCGCCGCGGGCAGCAGCACGCGCGCGCGGCCGGCGACGGCGGCGTCCAACGTGTGCTGCAGCATCGGCAGCGACTGCGTGTCGCCGTCCTGATAGACGGACGGACTGACCGCGTGCACGATCAGCGCGGCGCCCTTGGCCGCCTGCAGCACGTCGTCGCGATTCATCGCGTCGCCGCGCCACCAGTAGATGCCGTTGCCGCGGTGGCCGGCCATGCGGCTGCGGTGCTGCAGCGCATGCACTTCCCAGCCGCGCCGCACCAGCCGCACCGCGAGCTCGCCGCCGATTCCGCCGCTGGCGCCCAGGACCAGGGCACGTTTGTGGGTGTTCATCCTGTCCTCCCGGCCTGTCCCGGTCGCGACGGCGCCGGCATGGGGCTTACCTTGGCAGCGCGGCGGCGCGCGCGTAATTGACGAATGTCATCCGACGGGCATCGCATCGCGCATGCATGCGCCGTTGCGGCCCAGTGCCGGCCGCAACGGCTTTCTGTGGGAGCGGTGCCGCGTCGCCTGCGCGGGTTGGCGCAGGCGACATCGGCTCAGGCCGCTTGCGCCAACCGCGGCAACGTCTGCGCCAGTGCGATCTCGCCGCGGAAGCCGCCGCTGCTCACCGCCGGCGTCTGGTCCTCGATGGCGTGCGCGAACTTCACCGCCGGGTCGGCTTCCAGGGCCTCGTACAGCCGCTGCAGCTTGGGGTAGTCGCTGCGGTCGACCACGTCGTGGTAGCGGGTCCAACGCGCGATGCCGATGAAGTAGGCATCGGCGATGCTGCGCTGCTCGCCCAGCAGCCACGGGCCCTCGCCGATCATCGCCTCGAGTTCGGCGTGCACCTTCTCGACCTTGGCGCGACCGTAGTTCACCAGCGCCTCGCGCTCGGCGTCCGTCACTTCATGCTCCAGCACGTACCACAGCGGCGCGAAGGCGTTGAAGAAGCTCGTGTTGAGGTAGGCCAGCATGCGGTTGAGGCGGTCGAAGTCGCGGCTGCCCTGGGCGTAGCCCAGGCCGCGCTCGCGGCCGCGCGCGGCGATGTGGTTGAGGATCGCCATGCTTTCGGTAACGACGGCGCCGTGTTCGTCCATCAGCGCGGGAGTTTCGCCGACCGGATTGATGCGGCGGAACTGCGCGCTGGTCACGACCTCCGGCATCTCGATGCGGCTCAGGGCGTAGGGCTCGCCCAGCCATTCCAGGGCGACGATGGAACCGAAGGAGCAGCCCGAGGGCACGCCGTAGTAGAGGATGGGCAGCGGATTCATAGCGTTCTCCAGTGAGGTTGGGGGCCGGTCTTGGCCTGGAGAAAGACTATTGGCGTGGACGCACAGCGAGTAGACTGCCAATCGTGGACCAATCGTCTACACCTATGGACTTTACGTGCTGAACCTCAACGACCTGATCCTGTTCGCCGCCGCGGTCGAGGACGGCGGTTTCGCCGCCGCCGGCCGCCGCCTGGGCGTGCCCAAATCCACCGTGAGCAAGCGCGTGGCCGAGCTCGAGGCCGGCCTGCAGGCGCGCCTGATCCATCGCACCTCACGCAGCTTCACCCTCACCGACGTCGGCCGCGACTTCTACGAGCATGCGCGCGCGGCGCTGATCGAAACCGAAGCCGCCGAGGCCAGCGTGCGCCGGCGCGTGGCCGAACCCAGCGGCCGCGTGCGCATCACCGCTTCGGTGCCCACCGCGCAGCTGTACCTGGCCGCGCAACTGCCGCGGCTGGCGCAACGCCATCCCAAGCTGCAGCTGCAGTTGGACGTCAGCGACCGTTTCGTCGACCTGGTGCAGGAGGGCTACGACATCGCCCTGCGCAGCCACTTCGCGCCGCTGCCGGATTCGGGTCTGGTGCAACGCGTGCTGACGGTGGAAACCGTGGTGCTGGTCGCCTCGCCGGGTTATCTGCAGGCGCAGGGAACGCCGGACGCGCCGGCGCGATTGACCGAACACGACGGCCTGCTCAGCGCCGCCGGTGCCGGCGTCTGGACCCTGCAGCATCGCGACGGCGGGCAGGCACAGGTCGCGCCGCGCGCACGCATGAGCGCCAACGAATCGGTCGCGCTGTTGCACGCCGCCAGCGCGGGACTGGGGATCGCCTGCCTGCCGCAGGGGTTCTGCGCTCAGGCGCTGGACGAGGGCCGGCTGCAGCGGGTGTTGCCGGACTGGCATGCGGGCCGGGTGACGACGACGCTGGTGATGCCGCATCGGCGCGGGCTGCTGCCCGGCGTGCGTGCGACGGTCGAGTTTCTCGCCGACTGCCTGCGCCAGGCCCCGGACGGCGCCGGGGCCGAGGGCTGATCAGCGGCGCGCGCCGCGCGCGACCAGGTACTGACGCACCGCCGCGGTGCGCGCCTGGTTCAAGGGCGAACGCCACATCGGCGCCGCGCCCGCATGGGCGCGCACCGACACGCCCAGATTCACGTCGGCGCCGCGTTCGACCAGGTACGCGACCGCGCGCACGTCGCCGCTGCGCGCGGCGTTGATCAGCGGCGTCTCGTCGTCCTCGACGATGGCGTCGACGTCGGCGCCGGCCTCGACCAAGCGCCGCAGCACGAGCAGATTGTCGGCTTGCGCGGCGGCCGCGATCAGGGCGTTGCCGTCGCCGCGCACGCTGCGGTCGACCTTGGCGCCCAGTCGCAGCAGTTCGGCGACCAGGGCCGCATCGCGACGGCGCGCGGCCTGGATCAAAGCGGTGCCGTCGCCGGACACCGCTGCGTCGATGTCGGCGCCGCGGCCGACCAGGTCGCGCACGGTATCGGCGCGGCCGGCCCTGACCGCGGCGATCAGCGCATCGCCCTCGTCGGAGGACGCCTTGGCGGGGCCGAGCAACAGCGCCGCGGCCAAACCCACGACCAGCGCCACGTACAAGCCGGCGCGTATCGGATAGCGAATCTTCATGGCAACTCCGTGGCTTTGCGCGCTCAGCGGCGCGGACGGTTGGGGTCGTAACCGGCATCCAGCAGCACGCGCTGCACCGCGCGCTGCTCGTCGGCACTGGTGGCCTGGTGATAGAGCTTCATCACCACGCCTTCGTTGGATGCCACCAGCAGGCTCTTCAGCACTTCCTGGCGCAGCAGCGGCGCGCCGCGCACGTTCGGGTACAGCGCCAGCAGATCGCGCGTGGCGTTGGCGGTGCCCAGCGCCTGGATCGCGGCGATGCGGGTGCCGGCATCGACCGAACTGTTGGCGACCTCGGCCAACACCTCGCTCTGTCCGGCCACGCCCAGCGCCTGCAGGGCGCCGGCGCGCAGGTGCGGCTCGGTGCTGTGGCGCGCGACTTCGGCCAGGTCCTCGTAGCTGCCGGCCACGCCCATGGCCTTGAGCACCAGCAGCTTGCGCTGCGGCTCGGGCACGGCGGCATAAACCTGGCGCAGCTCGTCGCCGGCGTTGGCCACGGCCAGCATGCGCACCGCGCGTTCGGACAGGGCGCGGTCCTTGCCGCGCGCGACCGCCGCCACCTGGGCCAGCGCGCCGGCATCGTCCATCTGGCTGAGCAGGAACAGCGCGCGCTGCTTCAGGCGCGGTGCGCCGGAACCGTTGAGGATGCCGACCAGTTTCGGGATCGCCTGCGCCGGCGGCTCCTGCAGCATGCCGGTCAGCGAATCTTCGCCGTCCACCGCCGCGGGCCTGCCCTTGCCGTGCAACAGCATCGCCGCATCGCGGTTCCAGCGGCTGCGCGGGAATTCGCTGCGCAGGCGCCGGACCAGCGCCGCCGCCTCCTGGTCGCGACCGCCGCGCATCAGCGCATAGGCCTGCCAGTACACCGCCGCGTCGACCGTGCTGGGCTCGTTCTGGCGCAGGCGCCGTTCCAAGTCGGCGAAGCGCAGTTGCGCCAGCTTCCAATCGCCGGCGCCCAGCGCGCTGTGGCCCTGCCAGTACAGCGCGTTCATTTCGCCGCCCGGATCCAGCGGCGCCGCCGCCAGCGGCGTGGCGAACAGCAAAGTCGTCAAAACCAGGGCGGCCAGGCGCGGACGCAAAGGGGTGTACCGGATCATGTCGTCGCTCCTTCCTGCGTCGCGGCGGCGCCGCTGCGCTGTTGCAAACGCGCCTGCACCGCGCGCACCTGGAACACCAGATCGCTGCCGTCGACGTAGTCGCGCAACGCGTTTTCTTTTTCGATGCCCGCAGCGGGGCTGCGGTTAGCCAGTTCGATCAGGGTCGGTTCCAGCGAGTGCAGGAACCCGGCCAGCGCGCGGTCGCCGCGTTCGCTGGCCGCGGCGGCGTAGAGACGGTTGTCGTCGACCAGTTCGCGCACGTATTGCGGATCCATCGGCGCCAGCGCGCCGCCGTCGTTGTTGACCACGCTCAGCAGCAGGCCTTCGGTGCTGCGCAGATGGCCGGCGACGTAGGCGTCGAGCACGCGGTCGGCGCTGCCTGTGGCCGGATCGGCGGCCGCATCGGGAGCCGGCGCGGCGGGTTGCAGCGCGGGCTGCACCGCGACCGGTGCCGCCGGCTGCACCGCATCGCGCGGCCGCAGCGACCAGGTCACCGCCAGGCCCAGCACCGCGGTCGCCGCCAGGCCCGCGCCCCAGGCGCGCCAGCGGCGGCGCGGGCGCGCGTGCGCATGCGGGCGCGCGGCCGGGACTGTCGCCGTCGCCGCGGCCGGCGTTTCGTGCAGGCGCGGCTGCAGGCGTTGCCACAGGCGCTTTTCCAGGTCGGGATCGTACGGCGGCAGCGCGTCGGCATCGGCCGCGGCCAGGATCTGGCGCAGCGTCTGATAGCGCGCGGCCAGGGCCGGCGTGGCCGCCAGCGCCGCGGCGATCTCGCGCACGCGCTCCGGCGCCAGGCCGTCGCGGTAGTGGTACAGGATCAGGTCGTCGTCGCGGATGGACATGGCTTACCTCAAGGTTTCCAGCGCGTCGCGCAACTTGCGCACGGCGCGGAAGATGGCCTGCTTGCACTGGCCGGTGTTCATGCCCAGGGTCTCGGCGATCCGCTCCAGCGGCTCGCCCTCCCAGTGGCGCAGGACGAACGCGGCGCGTTCGGACGGACTCAGGCGCTGCATCTGGCGGTCGATGCGCAGACCGATCTGCACGCCGGACGCGCGCGCTTCAGGATCGGGCGCGTCGTCGGGCAGCGCCGCCAGCACATCCGCGCCCTCGTCCTCGTCGGCGGCCGCCAGGGTCGCGTTGGCGTCCTGGCGGTGGCGGGCGTCGCGGCGCAGTTGCTCCAGCGCGGCGTTGACCGCGATCCGGTGCAGCCAGGTCGAGAACGCGGCGCGGCCGTCGTAGCCGGCCAGCCCGCGCCAGGCCTTGTAGAACGCCTCCTGCACCGCGTCCTCGGCCAGGGCGGCGTCGCGGGTGATGCGGAAACACAGCTGGAACAGCGGCCGCGCATGCGCCTCGACCAGCCCGCGGAACGCGCGCTCGTCGCCCGCGCGCGCCCTGGCCACCGCCGATTGCGCTGCACTGTCCAAAGGTGGGTCGCCGCCGTCCATCCCCATAGGATGCACGCTGCCCGGATTCGGTTAGCCGCGATTTTGCCGCCAGCGGCGACGGCCTAGAACCGGTAGCGGATCTTGGCCAGCAGCTGGTCGGCGTCGCGCAGGCCCAGGGCGTCGTCGAACAGCTCGCCGCCGCCGACGCCGTCGCGTTCCTGGCGCCGGTAGCCACCGCGCGAGTACGCCAGGAACACGTCCGACTGCGGCCCCAGCAGGTAGCGGTAGCGCAGCTGCAGGCCGAAGTTGTTGACGTCGAAATCCGGCCGCGCCTCGCCGCTGGCGCTCAGCTGCCCATTGGGCTGCAGGCGGTAGCGCTGGCCGCGGCTGCCGCGCACCGCCACCCATTCCGACTTCAGGCGCAGCTCGTGGCGACGGCCCGGGAACCAGCTCAGGCCCAGGCTGGCGAAGTCGCCGCGCCGGGCGTAGCGGCCGAAGTCGCGCCCGCCCTCCCAGATCAGCCAGTCCTCGCCGCGGTCGGGACCGAATTCGAACGAGGCGTTGAAGGCCTCGTCGGGATACCAGTTCGCGCCCAGCACCCACTCCTGCGTCGGCCGCGCGCTCAGCCCGCGCGGCACCAACGACGCCGATGCGGTCAGCGACCAGTCGCCGTAGCGGCGGCTGACGTAGCCAGCCTCGGCATCGTAACGGCCCGACCGCCGCCACAGGCCGTTGCCGCGCGAGATTAGATCGTCCCAGCCGGCGCCGATCAGGCTGGCTTCCAGGTACACCAGGTCGCCGCTGCGGAAGTTGAGGTCGGCGCCCAGCAGCAGGTAGGTCGGCAGGCGGTCGCCGCTGTCGTTGCCGCGCGCCTGCAGCTCGGCCGTCCAGCGCGTGCTGCCCAGGCGCGAGGCCGCGTCCTGGATGCGGTGCAGGTAGACCGCGGTCAGTTCCAGTTCGTTGAGGCTGGCGCGGCGCTGGAAGCCCAGGTCGTTGAAGTCCAGGCGGCGGCCGAAATGGGTGGCCTCCAGTTCGTAGCGCCAGCGGTCCGACGGCGTCCAGTTGACGCGCAGCCAGGCGCCGCTGTCGTCGCTGCGCCGGCCGGCCTGCTCGATGAAACTGCCCAACGCCTGCGCGTTGACGATCAGGCGCGGGTTGGGTTTCCAGCTCAGGTCCAGCGCCTGCACCTGCGCCTCGCGATCGCGATAAGGCCGCTGCACCAGGCTGCCCAGCCAGCCCAGGTTGAGGCCGGGCCGCAGCGGATACTGCAGGCGCGCGGCGTAGAAGTCGCGGCCGGCTTCGCCATCCTCGCTGGCGGCGAGCAGTCCGTAACCCAATGCGCCGACGGAGCCGTTGAGCTTGAGCGCGACGTCGATGTCGCTGGCGCCGGAACCGTCGTCGGCCTCCGCGCCGATGCGGCGGGTGTGGATCAAGCGGCCCGAGTCGGGCGTGGTCAGGTCGAAGATGCTCTGGTTCTCGGTGAAGAACGGGCGGCGGTCGCTGTAGAAGGTTTCCACCGCGTCGAAGTTGATCACCAGATCGTCGGATTCGACCTGGCCGAAATCCGGATTGACCGTGGCGCTGAGCTGGAAACCCGGCGACGGCTTCCAGAACACGTCGACGCCGGCGTTGTAGCGTGTGCGCTGGCCGATCAGGTCGTGGTTGGCGGTCAGGTAAGGCCAGATATGCAGCAGCGATTTGCGGTACTGCGGAATCTCGATGGTCTCGAAGCCGGACACGAAGCGCCCGCGCGAGGGCGACAGCGCCGGATAAGCCTGACGCTCGCCGTTGCTGCCCAGGGTGCGGCTGAAATAGACGTTGACCTTGCGCGTGGCGGTGTCGGTGCCGCGCATGGTCGCCACCGACCACGGGATCAGCAGTTCGGCCTGCCAACCGTCCGCGCTTTCGCTGACCGCCCAGGACCAGTCGGTGTCCCAGTCCAGGTTGGTCAGATTCTCGTTGGCGATCACGCCATCCTGCACCGAGCCGGACAGGTCGACGCTGAAGCTGTAGGCGCCGCGGCCGTCGCCGTCGAAATCGATGCTCACGTTGACGCGGTCGGCGACGCGGTTCTGGTCGCGTTCCAGGCGCGGCTTGACCCGCGCGAACGCCGCCGACTGCTCCAGCTCGAACGCCACCGCGATGCCGTCGGGCGTGGACAGCAGCCGCGCCTGGGTGGAGGAACCCGGCGCCGGCGCGTCCAGACGGAACGGCTCGGTGACCTTGAAGTCGCGGTAACGGCGCGCCTGCTCCCACTCGGGCTCGTCGAGCTTGCCGTCGACCACGATCGCCGCCTGCGCGCTCGCGCACAAACCCAGCGACAACACTATCCCGCCGCATGCGCGCGCATGCGTTTTGATGACTCGCGTTTGCATTGCTGACCCTGCGTCGATCGGATCGTCGACCTAAGGGATTGGACGCGGCAGCGACGCGGCGGTTAGGTGCGATTCGATCCGGCGCAAACGAATGCGCCAGGCCGGTGAGGGCCTGGCGCGGAGTCGTTCAACGAAGTGACCGATGCAATCAGTGCGTAAACGGATGCTTGACCTGCTGCTGCCCCTGTTGCTGGCCCTGCTGCTGCACATGGCTGAGCCGCGCCGCTTCCTGGGTGCTGTCGGCGATCGACTGCTTCACCGCGACCTGCGTGGACACCTGGCCGAAGCTGTGCACGCCGCGCGGATCGCCCTGGATCGCGAACAGCGAGCTGCCGTCGCCGCTGCGCGCGATCACGTCGATCGAGGTCAGCTTGGCGGCCTTGGCCGACACCGCCAGCGCGCCGGCCGCGTTCTCCAGCTCCTGGCCGTTCATGCGCTTGCCGATGTCGGTGTTGGACAGGCCGGTCATGGACAGCTTGTACAGGTTGTGGTCCGGATGCTCGGCGTCCTTGATCAGCATCGGCCGGCCGGGCTCGTAGCTGCGCGCCAGCTCGCGGATCTGCTTGCGCATTTCCGGGCTGAGCTGGCCGCCGTCGTCGACCAGCCAGCCGTCGAACTCGCCGCGCTTCATCGGCTTTTCCTTGTCGCGGAACTCCATCTCGGCGTTGAGCTCGAACTCGTGCGAGCTGTTGACGCTGCGACCGACCAGCCGCAGGTTGCTGGTTTCGTTGTAGGCGTCCAGCGCATTGGCCTTGGTGGCCGTGCCGTCCTGGGTGTGCTTCATCATTTCCTTGGCCAGGATTTCGAACGGCAGCTCGTGGTCGATGTCCAGGGCGTCGCGCGTGCACAGCTGGCCGGACGCGGCGCAGCGGAACAGGTGCACCTGCTGCTTCTGGCCGGTGTCCGGATTGGACGCCTCCACGGTGCAGGCGTACTGCTTCTGCAGCTGCGATTCGTACCATTTGCCGACCACGCCCGCGTCGAAGCTCAGGCCCTTTCGGCCCTCGTCCGGCGACCACTCCTTTTCCATCGTGGTCTTGGTGCGCCGGGCCAGATCGCGTTCGTCGTCGAACTTGGGATGGTCGGCCTTGGCGTCGAAGCCGAAACGCTCGCCCACCCACTCCTGCCACTGCGGGGAGTTGACGCCGTAGGTGGTCAGGACATTGTCGGCGCTGTCGCGCGCGCGGTTCACCACCGCCGGCAGCATGCGCAGGTTGCTGACGTCGTTGTAGGCCATGTGCGCCTCGGCATGGGTCTTCACGCCCAGCGCGTTGAAGTGCTCCTTCCACGGCGTGACGTGGTCGATGTCCAGCGCGTCGGTGCTGTGCCAGGTGTTGCTGCTTTTGTTGTGGTACAGCAGCACGTTGCCCTGCGGGGTTTCGAAACCCTGCGGGCGCATGAACTTGGCCGCCCAGTCGTTGCGCATGTACTCGACCGTGGAATCGTAGAAACCCACGCTGGCGCGGGTGTCCGAATCCTTCCACGGCTTGCGCTGCAGCTTGGCGCCGTGCTCGGTCGGCGACTCGTCTTCCCAGGTCACCAGGGTGACCTGCTTGCCGCTGCCCAGCGTTTCCTTTTCGAAGCTATGTCCCATTACCGCCTCTCCTTGTCGATGACGTCCGGCCGCGTGCGTCGAACCGATCCGATGGCTGGCCGTCCCGGTATCGCGATCGTGGCGACCGCGACCGGGCGGCGCGGATCACTGCACCAGACCGCGATGTTGCTGCTGCGCCTGCTGCCAGCTCTGCTGGGTCGGCGTGGCCACGCTGGCGATGTCCTGCGTGTTCTGCTGCACGGTGCGGTTGAGCAGCGCCTGCTCGGGATGGTGGACCACGTCGCGCGCGCCGCTGAAGCCATGGTCGCGCACCGCGTACAGGCTGCCTTCGTGGCTGACCACGCGCGAGATGTCCGGCATATGGTTCTGCTTGGCCAACAGCGCCACCGACGAGGCCAGCACCTCCTGTTGCTGCTGCGGCAGACGCGTGTACTCGTCCTGCACGCACTTGAGCGCGTTGCAGTACAGCGGATGGTCGGGATGGCGCGCGTCGTTGAGCAACGGCGCCTGTTGCTGCGGCTGCTGCGGCGGCACGAACGGTGGCAGCCCGCCGAAGCCGCCCTCGACCATGGTGGCGGTGCGGCCGTAGGTCTGCTGCATGGTCGCGCGGACCTGGGCGCTGATGCTGCTGGACGCCACCAGTTGGTCCTCGCGGTAGTCGCCGGGCAAGGGCTTGAGCACTACGTCGTCGCGGAACTGGCCCTCGCGGTTGAGCTCCCACTCGTGACCGCTGTTCGCGCTGCGGCCGACCAGGCGCAGGTTGGTGGTTTCGTTGTAGGCGTCCAGCGCATGGGCCTTGGTGGCGCCGCTGTCGGGCGCGTACTGCATCATCTCCTTGGACAGGATCTCGAACGGCACGCGATGATCGATGTCCAGGGCGTCGCGCGTGAGCAACTGGCCGGAGGCGTCGCATTTGAACAGCGGCACCTCGCTGATCTTGCCGGTGGTGGGGCTCTTGACCTGCACCGAGCAGGCATAGGCCTGCTCCAGCTGCGCTTCGTACCACTTGCCGGCGACGCGCGCATCGAAGCTCAGGCCCTTGCGGCCTTCGTCCGGCGACCACGGCGTTTCCATGGTGGTCTTGTGGCGGCGCGCCAGGTCGCGGTCCTCGTCGAAGCCGGGGCGGTTGACGCTGGGATCGAAACCCAGGCGATCGTCGACCCATTTCTGCCATTGCGGCGAGTTGGGCCCGTGCGTGTTGTAGACCAAGTCGGCGCTGTCGCGCGCGCGATTGACCACCGCCGGCAGCATGCGCAGGTTGCCGACGTCGTTGTAGGCGCGCATGGCGTCGGCCTGGTTGGTCACGCCCTTGTTGACGCAGTGCTGCTTCCACGGCGTGGCGTGGTCGATGTCCAGCGCGTCGGTGCTGTGCCAGGTGTCGGTGGTGGCGTTGTGGAACAGCGCGACCCGCCCGTGCGGCGTGTCGATGTTCTGCCCGTGCATGTTCTTGAACGCCCAATCGTTGCGCATGTACTCGATGGTGGAGTCGTAGAAGGCCAGCGAATCGCGCGTGTCGTTGCTGGTCCAGCGCGTGTTTTGCAGTCGGGCGCCGTGCTGGGGCGGCGCCAGATCGTCCGTGCTGACCAGGGTGACGTGGTGTCCGCCCTGCAGGGTTACGTCGTCGAAATGCATGGCTGAACTCCTTGGCGGCGACGCATCGGCGTCCTGTGTGGGGGTGCGGCGGGTGGAACCGTCGCTGAGTGATCGGTTGGCGCGCGCTTCAATGGCCGATGGTCGGGCTGCGCGTCTGCGCGGGCGGGGTGGCGGCTTGCGTCGCAGCCGGCAGAGCGGCGACATCGCGGGTGTTCTGCTCCATGGTCCGGCCCTTCAGTTGACTTTCCTCGACCGGAATGACCTTGCGATTGAACGGTCCGAAATCGCACACCGTGTAGAGCGTGCCTTCGTTGCTCACCACCCGGCTGACGGTCGGCATCTGGTTGGACTTGGCGATCAGGGTCACGGACGAAGCGACGCTCTCGCGCTGCGGCGTCGACAACTTGTCGGCGTATTCCTTCTGCACGCCGGCCAGCGCGCTGAGGTAGAGCTTGTTGTCCGGATGCCGCGCGTCGTTGAGCAGGATAGGACTGCTCTGACTGGGCGCCACCGACGATGGCGTGGGCGCACCGGTGCCGGCCTGCTTGGCCGGTGCTTGCGTCGCCACCGCCGCACTGGCCGCCGGCGTCGACGCAAACGTAGGCGCGGAAGGACTGGCCTGCGGGGCCGATGGGAACATCGGCATGAACGGGCCGCCCATCGACGCCGCGGTGCTGGCGTTGGGAACCGGCCGCGGCGCAAGCGGGGACGGACCGGTCGGCGGCGCCGACTGGAACATCGGCATGAAAGAACTGCCCATCGACACGGCGGCGCTGGCGGTAGGAGCCGATGGAGGCGCGAGCGGGGAAGGCCCGGCCGACGGGGCCGACTGGAACATCGGCATGAAGGGACTGGCCGGCGTGGCCGACGGAACCGTCGCCACGGCGGGGCTGGCCAGCGCAGAGGAGGAGAAGGTCGGCAGCGCGGGGCTGGCCTGCGGGGCCGAGGGGAACGAGTAGTCCTGCATGCCGAAGATGGTGCCGCGGCCGTGACCCATCGCCTCGCGGACCTGGTCGCGGATGCTGCTGGACAGCGTCGCCGACGCGTACGCGCGATCGCCGGGACGGGCCGGGCCATCGTCGTCGCGGTAGGTCATTTCCGCATTGAGTTCCCACTCGTGCGAACTGTTGGCGCCGCGACTGACCAGGCGCAGGTTGCTGGTCTCGTTGTAGGCGTCCAGCGCATTGGCCTTGGTGGCGGTGCCGCCGGCGGTGTGCTTCATCATTTCCTTGGCCAGGATCTCGAACGGCAGTTCGTGATCGATATCCAGGGCGTCGCGGGTGCACAGTTGCTTGGAGGCGGCGCAATAGAACAGCGGTACGTTCTGTTTCGCGCCCGTGGTCGGATGGCTCATCTCCACCGTGGTCGCGTACTGCTTGTGCAGCTGCGCCTCATACCATTTCCCGACCACCGCCGCGTCGAAACTCAGGCCCTTGCGGCCGTCGTCCGGCGCCCAGTCCTTGCTGGTGGTGGCGACGGTGCGGCGCGCGAGATCCTTGTCCGGATCGAATGCCGAAGGGCTGGCCTTGGCGTCGAACCCGAAGCGCTCGTCCACCCACTCCTTCCATTGCTTGGAGTCCTTGCCGTAGGTGCTGAGCACATTGTCGGCACTGTCGCGCGCGCGGTTCACCACCGCCGGCAGCATGCGCAGGTTGGCCACGTCGTTGTAGGCCATGTGCGCCTCGGCATGGCTGCGCACGCCCTTGTTGGCGAAGTGCTGCTTCCACGGCACGACGTGATCGATGTCGAGGGCGTCGGTGGAATGCCAGGTGTTGGTGGATGCGTTGTGATACAGCATCACGTTGCCATGCGCGGTCACGACCGGTTTCGGCGCCATGTGCTTGGCGGCCCAGTCGTTGCGCATGTACTCGACGGTGGAATCGTAGAAACCGACGCTAGCGCGCGCGTCGGTGGCTTTCCAGGGCTTGTTCTGCAGTTTCGCGCCGTGCTGGGTCGGCGATTCGTCCTCCCAGCTGACCAGAGTCACCTGCTGGCCGCTGGCGAAGGTCTGTTTCTCGAATTCGTAGCCCATAACCGCACCTCCCTGGCGATGACGCTTCGACTTCCTTGTAATCGGGCTGCGACGAACGCCCACCGCGGGGCGCCGGTCCGGCCCGGCCGAGCGAAGCTCAAGGCGGGCACGGCCGCGAGGATACCGCTACCCGGCACCCTTGCGACACTTTTAGTACACATATTAGGTGGCAGCAGACGACGGACGGTCGCAGCTCGTCGCGCCCCGGCGGGTGCAACTGGGTCGCAGCTCGTCGCGCCCCGGCGGGTGCAACTGGGGCGCGGCCGTGCGGCCTGCTACGGCCGCGAGTCAAACGGCGCGCGCGGCCGCAGGCGGCCACGGCGCTGGATACGGCGCCGGCTCCGGCACCGCGGCGGCGTTCTTAGAACGCGTCGGCCGGCACCCGCACCCAGCCTTCCATCAGCACGCGCGCGCTGCGGCTCATCGCCGCCTTGGTCACGGTCCATTCGCCGTCGATCTGACGCGCTTCCACGCCCACGCGCAGGGTGCCGGAGGGGTGGCCGAAGCGCACCGCCGAGCGGTCGTTGCCGCCGCCCGCGGCCCGATTGACCAGGGTGCCCGGCACCGACGCGGCGGTGGCGATCGCGACCGCGGCGGTGCCCATCATCGCGTGGTGCAGCTTGCCCATCGACAGCGCACGCGCGAGCAGGTCGATGTCGCCGGCGGCGATAGGCTTGCCGCCGGAGGCGGTGTAGTCGCGCGGCGGCGCGACGAACGCGACCTTGGGCGTGTGCTGGCGCTGCGCGGCGGCCTCGACGTCGGCGATCAGGCCCATGCGCACCGCGCCGTGGGCGCGGATGGTCTCGAACTTCGCCAGTGCGGCCGGGTCGCCGTTGATCGCATCCTGCAGCTCGGCGCCGGTGTAGCCCAGGTCGGCGGCGTCGAGGAAGATCGTCGGCACGCCGGCGTTGATCATGGTCGCGCGCAGGCGGCCCACGCCGGGCACGTCCAGCTCGTCGACGATGTTGCCGGTGGGGAACATCGCGCCGCCGCCCTCGCCTTCGTCGGCCGGGTCGAGGAACTCCAGCTCGATCTCGGCCGCGGGGAAGGTCACGCCGTCGAGTTCGAAGTCGCCGGTTTCCTGCACCTGACCGTTGCTGACCGGCACGCGGGCGATGATGGTCTTGCCGATGTTGGCCTGCCAGATGCGCACGGTCGCAACGCCGTCGTGCGGCACGCGCGCGGGGTCGATCAGGCCCGCGGCGATCGCGAAGGGACCGACCGCGGAGCTGAGATTGCCGCAGTTGCCGCTCCAGTCGACGAAGGCCTGGGCGATCGCGACCTGGCCGTACAGATAGTCGACGTCGTGATCGGGCACCTCGGACTTGGCGATGATCACGCACTTGCTGGTGCTGGAGGTGGCGCCGCCCATGCCGTCGGTGTGCTTGCCGTAGGGATCGGGCGAACCGATCACCCGCATCAGCAGGGCGTCGCGCGCCGCGCCGGGCGTCTGCGCCGACGGCGGCAGATCCTGCAGGCGGAAGAACACGCCCTTGCTGGTGCCGCCGCGCATGTAGGTGGCGGGGATGCGGATTTGCGGGAGATGGGCCATGGGGGTCGGGCTCGGTTAGGGATTGGGAAGCTGGCGGGTGCGGTAGTGCTTTTGGCTCGTCATGCCCGCGTTCGCTTTGGCTCGTCGTTCCCGCGAAGGCGGGAACCCAGTGACTTAAGCGTCATGCCTGGTCGCTCTAGCCCGTCATTCCCGCGAAAGCGGGAATCCAGTGACTTCAGCGTCATGCTTGGTCGCTCTAGCTCGTCATTCCCGCGAAAGCGGGAATCCAGTGACTTCAGCGTCATGCTCGATCGCTTTAGCTCGTCATTCCCGCGAAAGCGGGAATCCAGTGACTTCAGCGTCATACCTGGCTGCAGCCCTGCATCCCCGCCTTCGCGGGGATGACGATCCGGGCCGCCTCGGCGTTCAAGTTCACGCCGCCTGCGCCGATTCCAAGAAGTCGTTGGCGAACCGCTGCAGCACGCCACCGGCCTCGTAGATCGACACTTCCTCGGCAGTATCCAGGCGGCAGGTCACCGGCACCTCGACGCACTCGCCGTTGCGACGGTGGATCACCAGCGTCAGCGTCGCGCGCGGCGTGCGTGCGCCGACCACGTCGTAGGTTTCGGTGCCGTCCAGGCCCAGGGTGTTGCGGTCGGTGCCGGCCTGGAATTCCAGCGGCAGCACGCCCATGCCGATCAGGTTGGTGCGGTGGATGCGCTCGAAGCCCTCGGCCGCGATCGCCTCCACGCCCGCCAGGCGCACGCCCTTGGCCGCCCAGTCGCGCGAGGAACCCTGGCCGTAGTCGGCGCCGGCCACGATGATCAGCGGCTGGCGACGCTCCATGTAGGTTTCGATCGCCTCCCACATGCGCGTGACCTGGCCCTCCGGCTCGATCCGCGCCAGCGAACCCTGGCGCACCTTACCGGCCTCGTCGCGGACCATTTCGTTGAGCAGCTTGGGATTGGCGAAGGTCGCGCGCTGCGCGGTGAGGTGATCGCCGCGGTGGGTGGCGTAGGAATTGAAGTCCTCTTCCGGCACGCCCATCTTGGCCAGGTACTCGCCGGCCGCGCTGTCCAGCATGATCGCGTTGGACGGCGAGAGATGGTCGGTGGTGATGTTGTCGCCCAGCACCGCCAGCGGACGCATGCCGGTCAGCGTGCGCTCGCCGGCCAGCGCGCCTTCCCAGTACGGCGGACGGCGGATGTAGGTGCTCTGCGGGCGCCACGCGTACAGCGGATCGATACTGCCGCCGCCGGCGCCGTCGAAGCGGAACATCGGCTCGTAGACCTGGCGGAACTGCTCGGGCTTCACGCTCTGGGCGACGATCGCGTCGATCTCCTCGTCGCTGGGCCAGATGTCCTTGAGCGTGATCGGCTGGCCGTCGGCATCGAAGCCCAGCGCGTCCTTCTCGATGTCGAAGCGCACCGTGCCGGCGATGGCGTAGGCCACCACCAGCGGCGGCGAAGCCAGGAACGCCTGCTTGGCGTAGGGATGGATGCGGCCGTCGAAGTTGCGGTTGCCCGACAGCACCGCGGTCGCGTACAGGTCGCGCTCGATCACTTCCTGCTGGATCGCCGGGTCCAGCGCGCCGCTCATGCCGTTGCAGGTGGTGCAGGCGAAGGCGACGATGCCGAAGCCCAGTTTTTCCAGCTCCGGCAGCAGGCCGGAATCCTGCAGGTACAGCTGCACCGCCTTGGAACCGGGCGCCAGCGAACTCTTCACCCACGGCCGGCGCACCAGGCCGCGCGCGTTGGCGTTGCGCGCCAGCAGGCCGGCGGCGATCACGTTGCGCGGGTTGCTGGTGTTGGTGCAGCTGGTGATGGCGGCGATGATCACCGCGCCGTCGGGCATCTGCCCGGGCACGTCCTGCCATTCGCCGGCGATGCCGCGCGCGGCCAGTTCGGAGGTCGGCAGGCGCTTGTGCGGGTTGGACGGGCCGGCCATGTTGCGCACCACCGACGACAGATCGAACGTGAGCACGCGCTCGTACCGCGCATCGACCAGCGCATCGGCCCACAGGCCGGTCTGCCGCGCGTAGGTTTCCACCAGTTTGACCTGGGCATCCTCGCGGCCGGTCAGACGCAGGTAGTCGATGGTCTTGTCGTCGATGTAGAACATCGCCGCGGTGGCGCCGTACTCGGGCGCCATGTTGGAGATCGTGGCGCGATCGCCCAGAGTCAGCGCCGACGCGCCCTCGCCGTAGAACTCCAGATACGCGCCGACCACCTTGGACTGACGCAGGAACTCGGTCAGCGCCAGCACGATGTCGGTGGCGGTGATGCCCGGCTGCGGCTTGCCGGTGAGGTGCACGCCGACGATTTCCGGCAGGCGCATCCACGAGGCGCGGCCCAGCATCACGCTTTCGGCTTCCAGGCCGCCGACGCCGATCGCGATCACGCCCAGCGCGTCCACGTGCGGGGTGTGGCTGTCGGTGCCGACCAGGGTGTCGGGAAACGCCACGCCGTCGCGCGCGTGCACCACCGGCGACATCCGCTCCAGATTGATCTGATGCATGATGCCGTTGCCCGGCGGGATCACATCGACGTTGCGGAACGCGCGCTTGGTCCAGTTGATGAAGTGGAAGCGGTCCTCGTTGCGGCGGTCCTCGACGGCGCGGTTCTTGGCGAACGCGTCCTTCTCGAAACCGCCGTGCTCCACCGCCAGCGAGTGGTCCACGATCAGCTGGGTCGGCACCACCGGATTGATCTGCGACGGGTCGCCGCCGCGCTCGGCGATGGCGTCGCGCAGGCCGGCCAGGTCGACCAGCGCGGTCTGGCCCAGGATGTCGTGGCAGACCACGCGCGCCGGGAACCAGGGGAAGTCCAGGTCGCTGCGGCGCTCCACCAGCTGGGTCAGGTACGCCGCCAGCATCGCCGGCTCGGCGCGCCGCACCAGGTTCTCCGCATGCACGCGCGAGGTGTAGGGCAGACGGTCGTAGGCGCCGGGCGCGATGGCCTCGACCGCGGCACGCGCGTCGTAGTAGTCGAGTGCGGTGCCCGGTAGCGGCTTGCGGTATTCAGTGTTCATGGCTGGCGGCTGGCTTCGATGCGGGGGGCGTGGGACGGTGCTCACGGGCGCCGGCGCGGCGCGCAAACCCGGACCCGCCGCATGCGGGCAGACGATGGCCAGGAAGGCGGCGATGCCGAGGCCGGGAGTCACCGGCAGCCGCGATTATCCCGCAAACGCCCCGAACCCGGGGCGACGCGCTGTGCAGGACCGGGCCGGAGCGCCGTGCGCAGGCGCGCGGCGGCCCGTCCGGCGTTGACCGGCGGCGACCGAACGCGCAATCCTCGCCCCCTCTCCGACGCGGGCGCCTCACCGATGAACCGCATGCTGCCGGGCACGCGCGCATTGCGAACCTTCGCCGCGGCCGCCCGACATCTGAACTTCACCCGCGCCGCCGAGGAACTGGGGCTCACGCCGGCCGCGGTCAGCCACCAGATCAAGGAGCTGGAGGACCAGCTGGATCTGGTGCTGTTCGCGCGCGGCGGCCGCCATCTGCAGCTGACCCCGGCTGGCATGGTGATGTTCGAGGCCGCACAGGCCGCCCTGCAATCGCTGCAGCAGGCGCTGGCGCGCGCACGCGGCATGGCGCGCGGCGCCAGCCAACTGCGCCTGTCGCTGAGCGCGCGCTTCGCCACCAACTGGCTGCTGCCGCGGCTGCCCTCGTTCCAGGCCGCGCATCCGCAGCTGACGTTGAGCTTCGACATCAGCGACGAGCTGCGCGATTTCGACAGCGACGACATCGACCTGGCAATCCGCTTCGGCACCGGCCGCGTCGCCGACGCCTGCGCCGACCGCCTGTTCGATACCGTCATCGTGCCCGTGTGCAGCCCGCGGCTGCTGACCGCCAGCGCGACGTCGCTGCAGCCGCGCGACCTGTCGGCGCACACGCTCTACTACGTCGACTGGAAGACCGACGGCATGGTCTGGCCGAACTGGCGTATGTGGATGGCCGCGGCCGGTGTCGAGGATTTCGACGACAGCCGCTGCGTCGGCTTCCCGGATTCCAGCCACGTCGTCCAGGCGGTGATCGACGGCGACGGCATTGGCCTAGCCGACCTGGAGATGATAGGCAGCGACCTCGCCCAAGGCCGCCTGGTACGGCTGTTCGACATCGGCGTGCCGGCGGCAGCGGATTACGCCTACCACCTGGTCTATCCGCTGCGCAGCCGCGACGATCCGCGCATCGTCGCGTTTCGCGACTGGTTGTTGAAGCAAGCGGCCTTAGTCTCCCGCTTGCCCTTCCATCGTTTTCCAAAGAACCCGTCGCGATGAGGTTCCTGCGCCTTCAATCTTCGAACGGTGCGCGCAAGCTCGACCTCCGACCTTCGGAGGAACCTGGAAAATATCTCAGCGCCTTGACCTGGTTTAGGCGGTTCAAGTCGTTGCAGACGACCGCTTGGCGGCGCCCCGATGACGGTGCTGTTAGCAGAGCCATCGTAGTCCCAGATTTATTGCCCCGCCGCCCTCGCGCTAAGTCGCCTCTGCGCCAGTGCATGTCCTCGACTAGCTGCCTTCTCAAGCCAGAACTTCGCACGAGCGGGTGCATGCTTGTCTTTAGATGGATCCATGTAGATCAGCGCCCAGTTGTACTGTCCAACTGGGTCATTCCCGACGGCCGAGAGGCCGGCCTGACATCGCATTCGCCTTCGACCAGCGGTTTAAACCCGTCGATCTGTCGACAACCATGATCCACCATTCAACGCGCCGCAGCGACAGCAACTATAGTCATACCTATTAATTGACTAACAACCACCAAAGCAACTGGGCGCTGCCGAATAAACGCCGCCGCAATCGCACCAGACACTAGCGCCGCTAACAAAGCTATACCCACGATTATTAAAGCCAACTCCGCGTCAAGCCTGCCAACCGCCCTCATGGATAGACTGTAAAAAGCCAGTATGAGCCAAGTTATACTGGCGGCCCGAACGAATCTGGCAAGGTAACTGCCGCTCTCTACCTGCTGGTCCATGTATGTACTCCCTAACCCCGTTAAAAAGGTGACTTTGCGCTTCCAATATAGCCCCATCAAGCATTACGTTAGGCAGATGATAGAGCGATCGCATCTCTGAGTATTTAAGGTACATTTCATTCAAATATTTTAGAGCTTGACCATAGGTCAATTCTCTCCGACGAAAGCGGCAGCCTCATAGCCCCTTAATAACTTCGAGTCAAGTAGCCCACACTCAAGGTAGTCGGTATACGGGCGCTTTGGACCAACTGAGTCAGGCTTCATCGCGTCTATAGCAGATTCCACTTTTCAACAACCTTCCTAACCTTGCCATCCCAACCAGGGATGTTTTTGGCGGTTATTGGATTAAATTCGAATGCGAATTTCCACACTACGGATCGCGTCAAGTCGCTACGATGCATCGCCCTAATAGTGAAGAAACCCTTCGTATCGAATGCACTTAAGGGATCGCCGTCCGCATACAAAAATGAACCAATCCCCCCTGCAGCCCTGCAGGATCACTCTGCACATACCGCCCACTCCCCGAATCGTAATCCCGGAAGTAGTTGTAATTCAGCCCCGTCGCCGCGTCATACCGCTGCCCCGGGAACCGCATATCGAACACGAAAGCCACGCCGTCCTGGTCCGGGTCTTGTTCCGGCGGGCTGTTGCCGAACGCTTCACCCTTGAGCTGCCACTTCCAGATCGCCTTGTTACGCGCCGGATCGATGACGTAGCGGCGTCGAGGAAATACTCAAATCCGTCCGCCTTAACTTCAGTGGGCACCTGAAATTCAGAACCCAGGAACCCAATTATTGCTGTTGAACCAAGGGAGAAAGGAGGTCGTGCAAAGACGACCTCGTCCTCGGATAGACCCACTAGCGTCGCCAGCGCTTCATCAAGTTTCACGACGCTTGCCTTATCGATTGGCACCATATGGCACTAGACCCCGAAGATCGCTTTATTTCGTCTAATGTAGCTGGCGACGGCAGAGTCAAATCTGTCGCCCAGCCTCCATATCATTTTGTCGCACTCGCTCCATCTTTCTTCACCGTCATCAATACGATCAATGCGCGTGACATTAGCAGGCAATTGCTCGCGCCTTGGTGCTTCCAGCGCTATCACTGAAAGGTCACACGCCCGGGATGCCTCATCTAAACCCACTTCAGCAAACGCATCACGAATGACACGTATGTCCGCTCCAGCCTCGTGGAGATAAGCGAAACCGCCGTTGTCCAAGATCCCCTTCGCCCACAAAGCAAGCACAACGCTACGCTCTGGCGTAGACAATGCTGCGACGCCCAGCTCACCTGCCTTTTGAGCTAAGCCGCCGTTATAAATAGACTGCACAAAATCAAAGTCGTCCGTATGCATCAGGTCGGGCCATCATTAACTTCCATCGTCGGTGGAATGCACATCGCACACAAAAGAATACCTGGCGACGCCCCTCTCATCAGGCCCCTTAGAGCGTTGTACAAGCCACCACCAGCTTTTAAGTGATCTAGGTAGCCACGTATTTCCGGCTCCTGCGAATTCCGAACCTGCTCCAGGCACTCCTGCGTCCGTCGTATCGGCAGCGGAAAAGTAACCTGGCTCCTATTTCGCATGGCGGATGAGGCAGCCGTTGTAGCGTCGCACCTGCTGCCCCGGACGGTTGTAGGCGTAGTTCATCTGCGCAGGGTATGTGCCCTAGGCCCACTGCCCGAAAGACCCGGTTCGCTCCAGGGTGTCCTCGCTTTCCGCTACTTCCTGAGGCGAACGCAGCTGCCCTTATTTCCAAAGTACGGAAGCTTTACCTCAAAGTTGCTGGAACAGCGACTCCCAACATCGTACTGCACCCTTCTGTACTCAAAGCCGTGAAGCTCTTTTAATTTACCCAACGCACACGCCGCTTTGGCCTCAGACGTACCAACACACTTCTTTCCATGCTTGCTCAGTAGAACGGTCGCCCACTCATCTCTGCGCTCTCTATACTGATCATTCGCGTCGAAATAGTAGAACATCAGAAAAACGGCATCCCAAGCTGCCGTAGTCCGCTTCGTCTTGACAGTCACTTCTTGGCACCAATCTCCGCCGCAGAACTCGATACTTCGGGGCACTTCATATTTTGGCCAGTACTTCTGCTCGCTAAAATCGTTCCTCAGAATTGATTGCGAGGAGAGCCCCTCATTCCCGCTTGCATGCGCACCCACGGCAACAAGCGCAGTCAGCACAAGCGGGACGGCCAGTACATTTTTCCTAAACATACCTATCGCCTCAATGAGGGGCCCCATCACCAGGGTTCGTTGAAAGATGCCAATGATCCGGCGCATGACGAAGTCCGTTCGTAAATCCACAACCTGCTGCGCAATCCTTAACCGTCTGATTCGGCCTCCGACATAGGCTTTCGATTTGAATTGCACCCGAAATCGCATGCCGTATCCCCGGGGTGATTCTTGCCCGAGTGCTGAGGCTCGCCCTCGCTACCGCCGGTAATCGTCAATTGCATATTTCGGCGGAGGCGCCAGCCGTTACCCCGAAGCCCGCAAGGCCACTTGGATCAACCGAACCCAATGGACTTCCGTCAACGTAAGAATAGGTGCTGATGCCGCCACTTAGCCCAATCGGATCCGACTGCACATACCACCCACTCCCCGCATCGTAATCCCGGAAGTAGTTGTAATTCAGCCTCGTCGCCGCGTCATGCCGCTGCCCCGGGAACCGCATATCGAAATAGAACGTTCCGGCTTGGCCGGGTGGAATCGGCGGTGCACGTGCTTGGGCATGGCCCCAGCATCGCGCCAGGGCTCTCTGCGCACAGCCAGAGACTTCTGATGCTGGGGTGAGAGAACTACGGAACTGTGGGTGTCCTAGTTCTCTTCTCTCTCACGCTTACTCACATTCGCCGTTGCATCCAAAAGCATCAAAATTCCTGTGCTAACCACCTCTCGAGCCACTTCGAAATCTCGATCAACAGGATAGCTTTCCACCAGATCCAACAATCCACCTCCCGATGCTGTCGAGAAAAACGTCATGTACGCTTGATCCTCCGCAACACCTTCGAACTTATAGACAGCACCACGCGCTCCAAGCGCTAGCCTCACGTCCTTTAACATATTCCAACAATTGATTAAGTCATTGCTGGAGATATCACCTCTATTGCACAAGCTTTCTAATATCTTATCCAAATCAAAAACTGTCGCGCTTTCGATCACGGCATCACTATAGATTTCCGTGCAACTTATCACCAAATCGTCTTGAGTCGCGCCCCATAAGATCAACCCATCGCTTTTGACGACGGCTGCTCCCGCTTCGTCAGTCGATATCCAGCCGATCCAGACGCTGTGCGACTGAAAGACGAAACCCACTGGAAAAATTTCGTTACTAGGTTGGGTCGTCAATGATGTAATACTCCACCCCCTCTCCAAATAATATTTCACCAATCAAGCTAGGCGGCTTCCCATCCGGCCGGAAATGCGTTTCTGCGTACTTCTTTATCTGGTTGAATGGAGTTCCTGGCCCTTCCTTCGTACTCTGCCCGGCCTCTTCGCAGACCCGTCGCGCAAATTGCGATGGCTTTTCGCCATTTCTTGGAACACTGCCTCTTGCCCAAGACGGAACGTCGTTCTTTGGTTTAGATCCACGAACGGGAACGCGAACTTGTGGCTGTTGAGACCACGGTACTCTGGTCGCATCAGACATATACCCCACACCGCGACCAAGCCTTCCGAGCCTCCCAACCGAAGGGCGAACGAGAACACCCTGAAGCCCCAACGGGTCGACCCAAGAATTCGGGCTTCCGTCAACATAAATATAAGTGCCTATACCACCAGCCAATCCAATCGGATCACTCTGCACATACCGCCCACTCCCCGCATCGTAATCCCGGAAGTAGTTGTAGTTCAGCCCGCTGGCGCTGTCGTAGCGCTGCCCGGGGAACCGCATATCGAACACGAAGGCGACGCCGTCCTGGTCCGGGTCTTGCTCCGGCGGGCTATTGCCGAACGCTTCACCCTTGAGCTGCCACTTCCAGATCGCCTTGTTGCGCGACGGATCGATGACGATGCGCGGGCTGCCCAAATGATCGGGCTCGATGTACAGCAGTTTCTGCGACGTGCCCGCGCCGTTGAGCAGACCCACCGGCAGGTCGTCCAGCCAGACCACCTGCTGTAGCGCGACACCGGCGTTGTCGTACTCGCCCAGCCAGCGCCCGTCCTCCAAATACATCGCATGGCGGATGACGCTGCCGTTGTAGCGGCGCACCTGCTGGCCCTGGCCGTTGTAGGCGTAGTTCATCTGCGCCACGCCATTGGCCTTGACCTGGCTTAGGCGGTTCAAGTCGTTGTAGACGAGCTCTTTGGCGACGCCGCCGATGGCGGTGGTGTTGCCCGCGGCGTCATAGGTGCGAGCCACCGTGCCGACCGCGGCCAGGCGATGGTTGCCCGCCGGATAGGTGTAGTTCGTGGTCACGCCCGCGTGCAGCAGGCTGGTGCGGTTGCCGGTGGCATCGTAGCCGTAGGTTTCGATCGGCACCGCGCTGGGGCCGTCCTGGGTCTGCAACAGTCGGTTCAGGGCGTCGTATTGGTAGCGGGCGAACACGGTGGCTTGGTCGCCTGTGCTCTGACGGATTACATTGCCGACCGCATCGCGGTGCAGGAACAGGGAAATTCCATCCTGCGCATCGCCTTGCAAGCGGTAGGTGTCGTAGTTGCGATTAATGTTGCGGGTCATCGGCCGGCCGTTGCCGTAGACCCAGCCGGCCGGCGGGCTGTAGGGGAAGTAGCCGACCGCGGTGACCAGGATTTCGCGGGCCTGGCCTGGGCGGGTCACGCCCACCTGGGTGATCTGGCCGTGGGTGCTACGCACGTAGTCGACCAGGGTGCCGTCGGGGTAAGTGACGGACTTCAAGGCACCGGCCGGGGTGTAGGCGTACAGCGAGACCAGCGCGGGGCCGGTGGTCTGCACCGTCTTGCGCACCATGCGGCCGAAGCGGTCGTAGCAATAACGGGTGGTGCCTCCGGTGCCGCTGGTCTGGCTTAGCCGGCCCTGGGCGAAGGTCTCGCCGGCCGGACAACCGGTTGCGGTGGTGTCGTAGGTATAAGTGCTGCCCAGGGCCGCGGTGGGATAGCTCTGCTGGGTGATCCGCCCCAAGGCATCGTAGCTGTAGGTCGCGGTGATGCTGCGGGCGTCGGTCTGACTGGCGCGGTTGCCGGCGCTGTCATAGGTATAGCTGGTGATGCCGGTATCCGGACTGGTCAGCTGCGTCAGGTCGCCAAAGCCGTTGTAGGCGTAGACGGTGTTCAGGCCCTTCGGGTCGATAACCTGGGTGACCAGATCCAGGTCGTTGTGCAGGTAGTGGGTGTCGGCATTGATGCGGCCCGCGCCGACATCCTCGATCGTCCTGGCCAGGCGGCCCAGCGGGTCGTACTGCGGGTCGGTCACGCGGCCGAGCGCATCGGTCACGGTGTCCGCACGCCCGTCTGCATCGTAGACATAGCCGGTGGCGTTGTTCAGGCCGTCCTTGTCGGTTTGCAACTGGCCCAAGGCGTTGTAAACCCGCGAGCGCGTGGCGTACATCACGCCGTCGCTCTTCTTGTAATCCTCTACGGTGCGGTTGCCGGCCGCGTCCAGGGTGTAGCGGATGTTCCAACCCGAGCGGTCCGTGACCACGGTTAGCCGCTGCGCCGCGTCGTACTCATAACCCGTCCAGTTGCCGTCGGGCTGCGTGATCTTCTGGACGAGGCCGGTGGGGAAGTAGTCGACGCGGGTGATCAGATCGTCGGTTTCGACCGCGTTGTTGGTTCCACGCACCTTGGTGGCGGTCAGCCAGCCGCGCGGGTGGTACTCATAGTCGGTGACCACGCCGTTGGCGTCCTTCACCGACAGCGCGCGGCCTTGGGCGTCGTAAGCCAGCACCTCGGTCACCTGCCCCAAGGCATTGCTGGTCTTCCACAAGTCGCCTTTACGATAGGTACACGTGCTGGGCGAACTGGCGCAGCCGGCGGCGTTGCCGGAGTAGTAGGTGTAGGTGGTGACGTCGCTGACATCCGTGCGCGGGCCATTCACCGATTTAGGCAGGCCCAGCAACGGGCAGGTGCTGTTGCTGACGGCCACGTCGGCGGCTTCGCAGTAAGCGTAGGTCGTGATGCGGGTGGCGTTGGTGACGGCATCGCGCTCGGTCACGCTGGTGGGCTGCTGACGGCTGTTACGGGCGATGCGGGTTTCGCGGCTGCCGACCCGGGCCATGATCAGACGGTTGGCATCGCGCTCGTAGCGCTGCTCGGTCGTGCGTGCCTGCGCCGTGCCCTGCGCCTCGACCGTGGTCTGCACGCGCACCAGCAAGCCGCTGGCGGTATCGGTGGTGTCCAGGTAAGTGTGTTTGGTGACCGTGCCGTTGCGGTCGGTGACGGTGTCGAGGCGGCGACGGAAGTCCGTGCTCTCGGGGTAGTAGGTGTAGCTGAGCGTGCCGGCGCTGTTAGCCACCGACGCGACCTTGCGCGGGGCGCCGCTGGCCGGCGTGGACGTGAGCGCATAGGTATTCAGCCGGCCTAGCGCATTGGTGGCCTTGGCCGTGCCGGTGGGCGTGTATTCCAGCAGCAAGCCCGCGCCGGCGCCTTGCAGCTCGCTGTATTCCACGCGGCCCTTGGCGTCGTAGGTGTAGGTGCTGTGGCGGCGACCGTCCTCAGCGGTCACGCCGGTCAGCAGCATCGGCGCGTTGTTCATGCCGTAGTGGTAAACCAACTGCGCGCCGCCGGCGTAAGTCGCCGTTTGCACCTGTCCCAGCGAGGTGTAACCGTAGCTGGCCAGCACCGTGCCGCCGGAGCTGATCGAAGCCACGGGGGCCGCGCCCTTGCCGGAGGCGTAGGCGAAATCGAGGGCTCGCCCGTTGCTATGCGTGATCGTCGCCAGCCGCTTGAGCGTGTCGTAGCCGTAGCTCAAGGCAGTGCCGTCGTCGTAGCGCTGCGACAGCAACCTGCCCTCGCTGTCGAAGGCCAGTACGCGATCGCCGCGATAGAGCGTCCATTGCGTACCGTTGGCGACCAGGCGATCGCCGCTGCCATCTGCGGCCTCGTAGACCGCGCCCGCGGGCTTGAAGGCGATGTGGGCACCGCTGCCCTCGATCAGGCCGTAGTGCAGCGTCGCGTTGCCGCTAGCCGGATGTGTGCCGATGGCCAGACGGATGTTATGCGAATGCGTCCAGCCGCCGCCGAAGCCGCCGCCGGCAGCGGAGCCACCCGAATGATAGCTGCGCTGAAAGGAGACCCAGCCCAGGTCGAAATCGAGCGTGGCTTCGTTCTTGGCGCCACTGCTGGGCTGGCAACCTTCCTCCGAAGGACAAGCGCGCGCCGGCGCGCTGAAGTAGGTCATCTCCGATCCCGGCACGCCCGCACAGGCTTGCTTGGCGTTGCTCCAGGCGTGCACCGTGACGTTGGGGCACTGGATCGAGCGATTGCGGAGGATCGAGCTGTTTTCGCTGGTGCTGCTGCAGTTGCCGGGCGAGCCGACCGAGTAAGTGGCCGTGTAGCTGGTCGATTCGTTGATGCTTTGGCCGTTGTCCCAGCTGCTATCCACCTGCCAATTGGGCGAGACGGTCACCACCGTCGAGGCCGGGCACCCTTGCCCCGTGCTTTGCCCGTCCAGGCGCTGCTTGATCTGATTCATCACCGTCTGCAGGGTCGCATTCGGCTGCGGAGGGTCGAGCAGGCTTTTGTGGCTCCACTCCCCTACCACGGGTGGCACGCGCTCGAACTCGTATTGATAGATCGTGCGATCGTCCAGCACGGTCTGCTTGGTGATTTCGAAACTGAAGGGGCCATGAGGCAACGAAGCCGAATGGAGGCTTTCCATATCCTGCTGCACGGCGCGTTCGGTGTAGTGCGGACCGTTGAAGGCCCACTCGCTGGCCCAGACCGAGCCGATTTCCTGCGCGGTGGCGGCGCCGCTAAACCAGAACAGCGACCACAAGAGGATCGTCGGTGCGCGCAGCCGTATGGCGTTGGCGCGCTGGCGGTTCATTTCATCGTGACCCATACCACCCCTTCTCTAGTTGTGGCGCCTGGCGCCATGGCGGTCGCGCTTCCGCTTAGTGGCACAAGCAATCCAAGAGCAGCGCGCGTGGGCCCCAAAGACCCGAAGACGATTTCTGAGCTGGCGGCCCTGATGCAACGGTCATCGCGAATGCAAATTCGGGCGGCGCCGACAATGGCGCGCGACGGATACCTGCAAGAGATCGGCGAACTGGCGCGGACCGACTCACTTCCTTTGTGCCTCACTGCCGTGCTCCGAGTGGCTGCAGCGTGTCCTTCGCAATCCCGCGTCTGTAACATTCCAAACGCAGTGCACGGGCATGTTTCTACGCTGGCTTGAACGGCGTCAAGCGGCGCGAAATAGCGCGTCGAAGCTGGCTTTTTTAGTGCGCTTATTCAGCACGAAGTAGGCGCATAAACAACCTATTTAGTAAGTATTTACTGGCGCGCAAAGGCGTGAAATCGACGCAGGCGCAGCGCCGCACGGCGACCATTGGCGCACGACTGCACACTGAATTTTGTCGCCGGATATGAGTATCGTCGCCAGTGGCCAAGCGCCTGCACCAACGCCCGTGAGCCTGCGCCCTGGTTGACGAGCTTTTGAGTGAGACTCAGAAATGGCATCAGGGTCCGTCTGCCGTTCCACGAACGGACCCTGAGCTCGAGGCTCGGGCATCGCATCGCATCGCGGCGGGCCGCGATGCGATCGAACTCGGCCCGCCTCAGTACGTCGCGTCGAACGCGAAGATCGGCTTGCGCGTCTTCCACAGGCCCTGGGTGAAGTCGGGGAACTCCAGGGTCTTGTAGCTCTCGGCGATCGACTGCTCCGACAGCGGCGTGATCGCGCTCCAGGCCACCGCGTCGTAGATGTCGATCGGCATCGGCGCCTGCGCCTTCACCGCCTCGACAAAGGCATGGATGACGAAGTAGTCCATGCCGCCGTGGCCGGCGCCCTCGGCGTCCTTGGCGTATTTGCGCCACAGCGGATGGTCGTACTGGTCCTGGTAGGCCTGGAAGTCTTCCCACTTGTGCGCGGGGCTGCGGCCTTCGATATGGATCGAGTGGTTCAGGTCCATCCACAAACCCTTGGTGCCCTGCACGCGGAAGCCCAGCGAGTACGGGCGCGGCAGCGAGGTGTCGTGCTGCAGCAGGATGGTTTCGCCGTTTTCGCAGGCCAGGGTGGTGGTGACCACGTCGCCGAGCTTGAACTTGGCCTGCGTGCTGGGGTGCGTGGTGCCGCCGCTTTTGGCCACGGTGTATTCGTGCAGGCCGCGCGCCTTGGTGGCGAAGCTGTTGATGTGGGTGAAGCGGTTGCCGCGGTTGATGCCGGTGTACATGGCGCAGGGACCGATGCCGTGGCTGGGATAGAGCTCGCCGTTGCGCTGCACCGAATGCTCGGTGCGCCAACGCGCCTCCGACCAGCCTTTGGCGCCGAACTCCACGCCGCTGCCGTAGGGTTGGTCGGGATCGCCGGAGTTGAACTTCACCGCGCGCAGGTCGTGCTGGTAGCCGCCCTGCAGGTGCACCAGCTCGCCGAACAGGCCCGCGCGCACCATCTGCAGCGCCGCCATCACGTCGCGGCGGTAGCACACGTTCTCCAACAGCATGTAGGGCGTGCCGGTGCGCAGCTGCGTGCGCAGCACCTGCCAGTGATCGTCCAGGGTCACACCGGCCACCACCTCGCAGCCCACCGCGATCTTGGCCTCCATCGCATCGATCGCCATCGGCGCATGCCATTCCCAGGGCGTAGCGATGATCACCGCGTCCAGCCCGCGCTGCTGCAGCAGGCGACGGTAGGCGTGCGTGTCGCGGTCCTGGCCGTAGGCCTTGGGCGCGGGCTTGCCGGCCTTGGCGGCCATGTCCAGCGCACGCTGCAGCATGATCGGCTCTATGTCGCACAGCGCCGCCACCTCGACGTCGTCGCGCCGCAGCAGTTCTTTCAGCAGCACCTGACCGCGCATGCCGGTGCCGATCAGGCCCAGGCGGATGCGCCGGTTCGCGGCCCAGGCCGGCGTGTTCGGCAGCAGGGCGCTGGCGCCGATCGCGGCGCTGGCGATGATGAAATCTCTACGGTTCATGCTGTGCTCCTGTGCATCCGCGGCCGGCTCTGCCATCAGCTTGCCACGCGCGGTTCGAATGAAAGCGGGCGGACGGCGCGAAACCGTCCGATCCGCCGAAATAGGTCAAGGTTTCAGGCGCCAACGCTGATAGCCGTTGGCCAGGCAGGCGTAAGTACGCAGGTACGCGCCGCGCACCGCGCCGTTCATCGGGTCCAGGCACTGCCGCGTGCCGACGTTGTAGACCTCGTTGGAGCCAGGGATCGGCAGCCAGCGCTGGCGCGAGCCGTTGCCGCAGTCGGCCAGCCGCACCTTGCCGTCGGTGTCGGCCTGCAGGCACTTGCTGCGCGAACGCATCAGCAGGCGGAAGTTGTCGTCGCGTTCGATCTGCTGGTTGGCGTTGGCCGCGCAGTCCCACAGGCCGGCCCGGGCGCTGCCGGATAAGGTGTCCAGGCAGTAGCCGCTGTGTTCGTTGAGCAGCCGCTGCGGACTGCCGAGGGTGCCGTAGACGTTGGCCGCGGCGGTGCAGTCCTGCTCGGCCGTGCAGGCGGCGCGGGCGATGGTGGCGCAGATGCCGTAGGTGGTGGCGGTGCTGGTCACCGGCGCCACGCTGCCCTGCTCCGCGCTGGGCGCATGCAACACCGCGCTGCTGGCCGGCACGGCCGCGCAGCTCGCGCGTTCCTGGCTGCCTTGCGCGTAGTCCTCAAGAAAGGTGTTGGTGCGGTTGGTCAGCCCGCCCCAGGCCGCCGGCACCTGGATGGTCGCGACCTTGCGCTGGCCGCCGCTGCCGGTGTCGACGATGTAGGCCGCCCAGCGCGCGGGCGCCTCAGCGACGATGCGGATGTCGTAAGTCGCGCGCTGCCGCCAGTCGTAGGCGACCCAGCACTGCACGCCGCTGCCCTCGTGATCGAAGTAGGCGCATTGGGTGCCGGGCTCGGCGGTCCAGCCGGTGGCCTTCCAGATCGAGAAGTTCAGCGCCTTGTTGTGGCCGTCGCGCTGTTGCAGGCCGACGTAGCCGCCGTCGCCGCCCTTGAACCAGAACTGGTGCGCCCAGTAGGTGTAGCCGTCCTTGCCGGGCTCGTCGGTGACGGTGGTGGGGAAGTTCATGTGCAGATAGCCCACATCGGTGGCGGGCCACTGGCGGTCGATGGCGACCATGCCGCCGGCGACCAGGGCGTAGGCGTTGGACGACAGCGAAAGACACAGCAACAGCACGGCATGGCGGATGGCGCGCATGGAACCCTCCTGGTAAAGACGTGTCGTCGTGACGTGGTCGCGCACGGCGGCCGCCCCGGTCAGGAGCGGCCGCGGTGCGCTGCGATCAGAACTTGTAGCCGACCGAGAAGCTGAAGACCCGGCCGAAGTTGTTGGTGTAGCCCGGGAAGGTCATCCAGTCGTTGGGGTCGTAGAACGGATGGCGGTCGAACAGGTTCTTGACGGTGGCGCCGACGGTGAGCTTGTCGGTCGGCTTCCAGGTCACGCCCAGGTTGGCCGTCCACCAGGCCGGCGCGCCGTCGCACTTGCTGGGCTGCACCGAGACGAAGCTGCCGGTGCAGGTCTCTTCGTTGTTGTCCTGCGCGTCGATGCGGTCGTAGGCCCACTTGGTCTTGCCGACGTAGTTGACGTAGAAGCTGGTGTTCCAGTCGCCGTAGTTCCAGTCGACGTTGAAGGTCGCGCGCAGACGCGGGTTGTTGTAGTAGCCCACGGTGTTGCCGTACAGCCAGCCCGAATCGTCGCCGGCGTGGTACATGTTGCGGCGCGCGATGGTTGCGGCCACGCCGACGTTCAGGCGACCCCATTCGCCCAGGTCGAAGCGGCTGCGCGCGTCGATGTCGAAGCCGTCGACCAGGGTACGGCCGCGGTTGCGGTACTGGCCGATGACGCTGGAAATGTTGCCGATGCTGTAGCCCGGCAGCGTGCCCGGACAGGTCACGCCGCTGGCCGGATCGGCGCACATCGCCGCCAGCGCGGCCAGGTTGGCGCGGTCGGCGTCGGTGATGCCGAAACGCGTCATCGCCAGGATGTCCTCGGGCTTGCTGTAGTCCGGGGCGACGATCTCGTTGCGGCGGTAGATGAACCAGTAATCGGCCGACACCGACAGCCAGTTGGTCGGCTCGTAGACGAAGCCCAGCGTGGCGATCTTGGCCTTCTCCGGCTCCAGGCTCTGGTTGGGCTGGGTCAGGCGCGCGACGTTGCGACTGCAGTCGGAGTTGCGCAGCGTGCGGCCCAGGTCCACGTCGCCGGGACGCGCGGACTGCAGCAGCAGATTGGCGATGGCGTTGGTCTCGTTGCAGCGCACCTCGTCGCGATAGCCGCCGATCTGCGCGAACACGCCGCCTTCGCCGGCCTCGGCCAGGCTGGGCGCGCGGAAGCCTTCCGAATAGGTGCCGCGCAACATCAGTTGCTCGAACGCCTGGTACTTCAGGCCGATCTTGGGCGCGAAGTTGGCGTTGAAGTTCGGGTACTTGTCCACGCGCGCGGCCAGTTCCAGCTCCAGCTTGTCGGTGATCGGGGCCACCGCCTCGCCGAACAGCGCGTAGGTGGTGCGCTTGCCGTCGAACCAGGAGCCGCCCTGCTGGGTGATCAGGCCGTTGGCCGCATCCGCGTTGCCGGGCGTGAAGAAGGTCTCGCGGCTGAGGTTGAAGCCGAACGCCGCGCGCACCTCGCCCGCGGGCAGCGAGAACAGCGGCCCCTCGATCTTGCCGTCCAGCGTGTGCAGGCGCGTCCACGACTCGATGTCGAAGGTCGGATAGGCCTCGCGCAGCAGCTTGGCGTTGGCCTCGCTGATCTCGCCGAACTTGTAGGCCGGATTGTCGGAGATGATCACCCGGCCCGTGCCCGGGTCGACCGTGAACGGACCGAAGGCGCGCTCGAAGCCCTCCAGGTTGACGTTGACCGTCTGGTAGGTGACCGAATGCGAGCCGGCGGTGGTGAAGGCGCTTTCCCAGCTCCAGTCGCCCCAGGCGCCGCGCAGGCCGAACATGCCGCGGTAGCTCTTGTCGGTGTTGCGCTGGCCGAAGTAGTCGCCGCCCACGTCCTGCAACAGGTACTGCAGGCCGACCACGCCGCCGTTGATCGCGCGCAACGCCGGGCTGGCCTTGTTGTAGACGTTGTTGGGGCCGAGATACGGATACAGGAATTGGTTGACGGTGTTGCCGGTGTTGCGCGAGAACCAGCTGGTCGGGTTGCCGGTGGTGGTGCCGTAGCTGCGCGGCGTGCCGCCGTTGGCGCGCAGGTCGATGTCGGTGTAGGTGGCTTCGGCGAAGGCTTCGGTGGTGTCGCCCAGCAGGAAGCGCGCGCTGACGTAGGCGGTGGCGCGCTCGGACTGGGCGCCGCCGTCGATCTCGTTGTTCAGCCAGGTCTGCCAGATGCAGCGCGGACCGGCCGCTTCGACGACGACGTTCTGGCAACCCGGCGCGGCTTCCTGCGTGCGCCGGCCGGTGACCGGGTTGATCGCGAAGTAGCTGCCGGGATTGAACGCGCCCGGCGCGCTGCCGGTGCCCAGGCGCAGATTGTTGATGTAGTTCGGGTTGTTGACGTAGAACTGCTCGGGCTTCTTGTCGTACCACTCCGACAGCGGAATCGGGTCGCGACGGTACAGATTGACCGAGGCGTAGACGTTGTAGCGATCCTCGTCGAGATCGCCGAAGCCGCCGGTCAGGCTGAGCTGGTGCTCGCCGTAGGAGTCGAAGCGCGGCGCGAAATCGGTGGTGAGGTTGATCTCGGCGCCCTGGTACTCGCGCTTGGTGATCACGTTGATCACGCCGGCGACCGCGTCGGTGCCGTACACGGCCGAGGCGCCGTCGGTCAGCACTTCCATGCGCTCGATCGCCGCGGCGGGAATCGCGTCGATGTTGACGAACTGGGTCTGGAAGCCGGCCGGCGCGCCGTAGTAGGACAACCGGCGGCCGTTCAATAGCACCAGCGTGCCTTGCGCGCCCAGGCCGCGCAGGTTGGCCTGCGAGGCGCCGTCGGAACCGGTGAACAGCGACTTGGAATCCACCTGCGCCGGGCGGGCCGCGGGCAAGTTATCGAGCACCTGCAGCAAAGTGCGGGCACCCATGTTTTCGATATCCTGCTTGCTGATCACCTGCACCGGCGATGCGGTTTCCACATCGCTGCGCTTGATGTTGGAGCCGGTGACCTGGATGCGCTCCAGTTCGGTGGCCTTTTCCTTGGCGCCTTCGTCGGGCGCGGCGGCGTCGGCGGTCTGCGCGTAGACGGGACCGGCGGCCAGCGCGGCGACCAGCGCCATGGACAGCGCGGAAACGGGAAAGCGGCGATGGCGACAGCGTTGGCTTGAATGCAACATCTTCGGCTCCAGATCGATCGGCAGCGCTCGGCGCTGCGCGGGCGGGTTGGCTTGCGTTGGGCAACAAAGCTCCGGTGCCGCGGCCGGCGGCCGCAGTCGGAAGGCGAGAGCTGGGGTGACGCTGGCTAGGGTCTGGCGATGGCGGCGGTGTCGCCCTCCTGTCCGATCAGCACGGCATTGGCCCAGTTGGCGCAGACCTGCGCCGGCCGGGCGCCCTGCGCACCCAGGGTGCGCAGGCTCAGATGCTTGAGGCCGCGGATGTCCAGTTCGGGTTTGACCACGCCCGGCGCGCGCACCAGGCCGCTGTCGAACAGCAGCCGCTGGTCGCCCCAAACCTGGAATTGCAGGCCGCCGGCATCGCGGCAGCTGTCGTCGATGCCCAGGTCGGCGCGCAACAGGCGCCAGTCGCCCTGCAGTTGCAGGTCGATGCGGCTGTCGGCGCCCACGCCCAGCCCGCGGCGGAACAGCAGGCCGTTCATGCGCATCTCGTTCTGGCCGCCGTGCGCTTTGTCGCGCGCGATGTCGGTCGCCAACGGCAGTTCGGACAGATAGCGATGCTGCGCGGGCCGCTCCGGCACGCGATGTTCCAGCACGCGGAAGGTCGACAGCGCGATCGGGCCGACGTCGCGCGGGCGCAGCGCATCCACCGCGCGCGCCGCGCCGCCCTGCGCCGCCGACACCATCGGATCGCTGCCGCTGGCGGCGTCGCCGTCGGGATTCTGGGTGCTGAGCACGCGGAAGCGCAGCAAGCGGCCGGCACGCGGCGCGAAGTCGATGCGCTGCAGTTCCTGCTGCAACTTCAGATGCCCGCGCGCGATCGGCTCGCCCCACTCGCCGTTGCTGTCGGCCAGATAGATTTCGTAATCGCGGACCTGGCCGTGCTTCCAGTGCTGATCGTTGCGCGGCGCGATCTCGATGCCGTCGATCAGGCTGCGTTCGCCGAAGCCGATCGTCCATTCGTGCGCGCCGGTGCGCACGGCCTGGTTGCGCACGCTGCGGAACCAGGTGGCCGGATCGTCGTCGAACGCGTTCTCCAGCGCATGGCCGGGCTCCTCGGCCGGACGGTTGACCACCAGCAGGCTGTCGGGCGGCAACGCGCGGCCCTGTGCGGGCGCGGCCGGGAATGCGTCGTCGGCGACCACGCCACTGACGGGAAGATCCAGGCGGAACGCGACGGCGCGGCGGATGTCGATCGCCGCGGTGCGCACATGCAAGGTGCCGCGACGTTCGGCGGCGTCGAAGTACCAGCCTTCGGCGGCCGTCTGCAGCGCCGCGGCGTCGGCGACGGCCGGCAGCGGGCGTCCGTCCAGCTCGACCGCGCGCGGACGCTCGCGGCTGAGCACGCGCAAGGCATAGCGGCGCTGCGGCAGCTGGCCGGCGTACTGGCCGCGTTGCGCCTCGATGCGCACGCGCACTTCGCCGCCGCCCTGCGCGGGCGCCTGCACCGCGATCGTCTGTTCGCTGAACTCGCCCTTCTGATAGCGGCGCGTATTGCCGTCGTCCTCGTACAGGGTGTAGCTGGACTCGCCCTGCGGATACAGATCCAGCGTCAGCTCGTCCAACGGCTTCTCGCCGTCGTACAGCATCGCCGGATACATCGGCAGGATCGCGCCGGCGCGCACGAACACCGGCAGCGTGGCCAGTTCGACCTGGCGATCGAGCTGGCGGCCCTGCGCGCCGGCCTGCAGCTGGCGGCCGTCCCAATAGTCGATCCAGCGGCCCGGCGGCAGGTGAATGTCGCGCCGCCAGCCGCGGCTCGCGGCCTGGCTGCGATACACCGGCGCCACCAGCAGCTCGCGACCGAGCAGGAACTGGTACTTGTGCGCCTCGGTGTAGGCCTGCGGATCCTGCGGGTAGTCCCACATCAGCGCGCGCAACGGCGGCGCGCCGCTAAGCTCGGCTTCGCGGGTCAGGCCGTACATGTACGGCGTCAGACGCATCTTCAGCTTCAAGTAGTCGCGGTTGATGCTGCGGTAGGGCTCGTCGTACCACCACGGATGCTTGCGCCCACCCGAGGACCAGCCCGACATGCCCATCAGCACCGGGGTGAAGGCCTTCCATTGCAGGTCGCGGGTGTAGGTTTCGGCGCTGCCGCCGAAAATGCCGTCGACGTCGCCGGTGGCGTAGGCCATGCCCGACAGGCCCGAACCGATCAGTGTCGGGATATGCCAGCGGATGTAGTCCCAGCTGCCGCTCTGGTCGCCGGTCCAGGCCACCGCATAGCGCTGGATGCCGGCCCAGCCCATCACCGTCCACAGGAACGGGCGCGAGTCGGCGTTATTCAAGATGCCGTCGTAGGCGGCATGGTTGGCGTCCATCGCGAACTGGTAGCCCTTGCCGGTCCAGGCCACGTCCAGCTTCTGCACGCGGCTGCCGGCGCTGCCGACTTCCCAGGCGATCTTGTCGACGCCGTCCTCGGTCCACAGGCCGGTGCGGAAGCCGTAACGCGCCAGCCCCTGCACCACGTTGGGCAGCTCCTTGTAGCCGCAACCGTAACCGTCGTTGGGCAGGATCCAGCCGCCGGGCATGTCGTGTTCGCGGTACTGCCGCGCGACGCTGTCGACCACGTCCGGCGTGTGTCCGCTGGGGCCGTCGCTCCAACCTTCGGGCACGGTGCCCGGCTTCTTGACGTTGTCGCCGTCGTTGTAGCAATCGGCGTCGCCGTAGGACAGCGCCCAGCGCGGCAGCAGGCCGGCACGGCCAGTGAGCGCGGTGTAGCGGTCCAGCAGCTGCGGCAGGCCGGCGCCGACGAAGTAGTAGGCGTCGAAGCGGTCCTCGCGATGCAGCAAGGTCGCCGCCTCGGGTTCGCGCAGGTCGTAGCTGCCGTCGCTCCAGGTGTTGCGCAGCATGCCCCAGCCGCGCGAGCTGAGCAGCATCGGCGCCGGGCTCGGGCGGTCGCCGTCTTCCCAGCCGCCGGAATAGGAAATCTCCAGCTCACGGCCCTTGAACTCGTAGCGGCCGTTCTGCTGGCCGCCGCCGTAATAGTGTTCGCCGGCGTCGCTGGACAGCACTTGCACGCTCTGTTTGGCGTCCAGGTCCAGCGGTTGCAGTTCGCGCCACAGCGGAATCGCGCGACCGGCTTCGATGCGCTCCAGCGCCAGCCGCAACGGTTGGCGCTGGATGTGCAGCACCAGGGCATCGGTGCGGATGCGCACTTCGCTGGCGTCTTCTTCGACGCTGTACTTCACCTCGGCCGCCGGCTGCGCGAGCACGATCGGCGTGGCCTTGTCGCCGCTGGCGGCGAACTTGCCGCCGCGCGCGGCCTGCACGCGCAGCAGATCGGCGCGCAACAGTTCGATGCGCAGGCGCGCGCCGCTGTCGGTGCTCAGCTCCCACACCGGCGCGCGGCCCTGGCCCGACGCGGCCGCGCTCGGCGAGACCGCGCGCAGATTGCCCACGGGCGCGGCCGACAGCGACGCGCTGGCCGCGCACAGCGCGAAGAGCGCTGCGATCAGCAGACGGCCGAGGCCTCGTGCGCTGGTGTCCACCTTGCCCCCAAGCCCGCCGATGCGGGGATCCGAAACGCTTGCGACCGACTCTAGGGCAGCGTGTCGAAATATGTCAACAAATTGCAAAGTAAAAAGAAGGATATTTTCTGAATATCGAAAGATTGTGCAAAGCACAACTTACTGTTCGAAATGGCACGGGCCTGGATCTTTCGCTCAAACCGCGTATTTGCTGCACTGCGGCACGTCCGGGCAGGAACTCCGTGGCGAATCGACGAAACGGCCATAATCTTTCTATTAGCTTTCGATGTTTGACATTTCGAAAGAAAACGCAGATCGTGAGCGCGCCCAACAGGAACCGTGAATGGACGCTCCCCTGCTACCCGATTTGTCCGCCTGGCAGCGCCTGGGCGGGGCCCACACCGCCGAAGAGATCGCCCAGCAGCCCGCGCTGTGGGGCGAACTGGCGCAGGTGCTGGAGCAGTCGCGCGAGCGCATCGACGCCTTCCTCGGCGATTGGCTGCGCCAGCCCGGGCACCGGGTGATCTTCACCGGCGCCGGCAGCTCGGGCTTCATCGCCGAAATGGTCGCCGACCAGATCAATGCGCAGTGGCCGGCGGACGTGCGCGCCTTGCACACCACCAGCCTGCTCACCCATCCCTCGCTGTATCTGCAACACGACCGCCCGACCCTGCTGGTGTCGTTCGCGCGCAGCGGTTCCAGCCCCGAAAGCATGGCGGCGGTGGAGCTGGTGCGCGACCTGGTCGAGCACGCGCGCTTCCTCGACATCACCTGCAACGGCGAAGGCGAACTCGCGCGCCGCGGCCGCGACCGCGCCGACACCCTGACCCTGCTGATGCCGCCGGCCAGTTGCGACCGCGCCTTCGCCATGACCAGCAGCCTGAGCTGCATGCTGCTGGCCGCGCTGGCGGTGTTCGACGCCGCGCCGTGGCCGCAGCGGCTGCAACGCCTGCACGTGCTGGCCGCGCACGCGCAGCGCGCGCTGACCGAATGGGACGCGGACGTGACCGCGCTGGCGCAGCAGCCTTACCGCCGCGTGATCTACCTGGGCAGCGGCCCGCTGGAATCGCTGGCGCGCGAAGCCGCGCTCAAGCTGCTGGAACTCACCGCCGGCCGCGTGCTGGCGCTGGCCAACACACCGCTGGGCTTCCGCCACGGCCCCAAGTCCACCGTCGACGGCGACACCCTGGTGGTGCTGCTGCGCAGCGCCGACGCGGTCGCGCGCCGTTACGATCAGGACCTGCTGGACGAATTGCGCCGCGACGGCATCGCCGGCCGCGTGCTGTCGGTGGGGCCGCGCGCGCGCGATCAGGCCGACGACGATTTCGCCCTGGATGCGCCCGCCCTGCCCGATCCGTGGCTGGCGCCGTTGTGGCTGAGCATGGCCCAGCGCTACGCGTTGCAGCGCTCGGCCGCGCTCGGCCTGACCCCCGACAACCCCTTCCCCGACGGCACCGTCAACCGTGTCGTGCAGGGCGTGACCATCCACCGCCATGGCTGAGTCCGTCGCCAGCGCGCAGACCTACTACGGCCTGGACATCGGCGGGACCAAGATCGAGCTGGTCGCCTGCGACCAGAACATGCAGGTGCGCTACCGGCGCCGCGTGGCCACGCCCACCCACGACTACGACGCGTTTCTGCAGGCGGTGATCGATCTGGTCACCCACGCGGACGCCGACATCGGCAGCGCCGGCCTCGCCGTCGGCCTGGGCGTGCCCGGCGTGGTCGATCGCGACAGCGGACGCCAGCTCAGCTCCAACGTGCCGGCGCTGACCGGACAGCGCGTGGGACCGGATCTGCAGGCGCGCCTGTCGCGCCCCTGGTATCTGGGCAACGACTGCCAATGTTTCGCCCTGTCGGAAGCACAGGGCGGCGCGGCGGAGGGCTACGCCAGCATGTTCGGCGCGATCCTCGGCACCGGCGCCGGCGGCGGCTACTGCCTCGACGGTCGCCTGATCGCCGGCCACAACGGCATCGCCGGCGAGTGGGGCCATTGGAGCGTGCCGGCCGCGCTGCTGCAGCGCCACGGCCTGCCGGTGCTGGACTGCGCCTGCGGCCTGCGCGGCTGCATGGAGCGCTACGTCTCCGGCAGCGGCCTGGCCTTGATCCACCAACACGTCGGCGGCGACGTCCTCGACGCCAGCGCCATCGCGCAGCGCGCCGAACAGGGCGACGCGCAGGCCTCGCAGGCCATGCGCATCCACCGCGACCTGCTCGGCTACGGCCTGGCCGGGCTGGTGCTCACGCTGGACCCGCACGTGATCGTGCTCGGCGGCGGACTGTCCAAGCTCGACGCCCTCTACCGAGACCTGCCCGCGGCGGTCGCCGCGCATCTGTTCCGCGGCCCGCGCGTGCCGCCGATCCTGCCGCCGCTGTTCGGCGACGCCGGCGGCGCACGCGGCGCCGCCCTGCTGGCGCGTCAGCGCCATCAGGCCGCCCGACCCTGACGAGAATCTCCATGTCCCTGGTGCAAAGCCTGATCGCCGCCCATCGCCGCGGCGAACGCGTCGGTCTCTACAGCGTGTGCTGCAGCAACGAACAGGTGCTGTGCGCGGCGATGCAGGTCGCGCAACGCTACGACACCGTGCTGCTGATCGAGGCGACGTCCAACCAGGTCGACCAGTTCGGCGGCTACACCGGCATGACGCCGGCGCAGTACCGCGATTTCGTGCTGCAGCTGGCGCGCGAACAGGACTTTCCGCGCGAGCGCCTGATCCTGGGCGGCGACCATCTCGGCCCCAATGCCTGGCAGCAGCGCCCGGCCGCCGAAGCCATGGCGCTGGCGCGCGAGCTGATCGCCGCCTACGTCGCCGCCGGCTTCCACAAGATCCACCTCGACTGCAGCATGGCCTGCGCCGACGACCCCACGCCGCTGCCCGACGAGATCGTGGCCGCACGCTCGGCTGAGCTGGCGCGCGTGGCCGAACGCGCCGCCGCCGATGCCGGCCTGCCGCCGCCGGTGTACGTGATCGGCACCGAAGTGCCCGTGCCGGGCGGCGAAGCCTCGCTGGGCGGCGGCGTCGCGGTCACCGCACCCGACGCGGCCGCGCACACGCTGGAAATTCATCGCCTGGCCTTCCTGGCCCCGGACCTGGCGCCGGCCTGGGAGCGCGTGATCGCGATGGTGGTGCAGCCCGGCGTCGACTTCGACCACAGCCTGGTGCAGCGTTACGACCCACAGGCCGCGCGCGCCTTGTCGGCCTTCGTCGAAGGCCAGCCGCGCATCGTCTTCGAGGCGCACTCCACCGATTACCAGAGCGAGGACGCGCTGCACGCGCTGGTGCGCGACCACTACGCCATCCTCAAGGTCGGCCCAGCCGCGACCTACGCCTACCGCGAGGCCGTGTTCGCGCTGGCGGCGATCGAACGCGAGCTGTTGCCCGCCGAGCAATGCTCGGACCTGGTCGAGGTGCTGGACCGCTGCATGCGCGAGCGCCCCGCGTACTGGAACAAGCACTACCACGGCGACGAACGTCAGTTGCGCCTGCTGCGCGCCTACGCGCTCAGCGACCGCAGCCGCTACTACTGGGGCGAGCCGGAGGTGCAGGCCGCGTTGCAGCGCCTGATCGACAACCTGCGGCGCACGCCGCCGCCGACGATCCTGCTCAGCCAGTTCATGCCCGAACAGCAACGCGACGTAGAAGCCGGCCGCCTGCAGGCCGAGCCGCTGGCGCTGATCCGCCACCGCATCCACGGCCGCCTGGCCGAGTACGCCCGCGCCTGCGCCCGCAACGGCATCGGCAGCGAAAACGAAACCTCCGCAGCCAAGTCCCTTTCGTAAGGCTAAGCTTTCGGTTCCGTTCCGACCTCATCAGGCCCGTCATGCGAAACACCCGCCAACGCCGGCAACAGATCCTGCAGCTGCTGGTCCAGCACGGCAACGTGCAGGTCGCGGACCTGGTGGAACGCTACGGCGTGTCCTCGGTGACGATCCGCGCCGACCTGACCCATATCGAATCGCAGGGCCTGGCCACGCGCAACCACGGCGGCGCCACCCTGGTGCGCACGCCGCCGCAGGAGCAGGACATCCATGAGAAGGACACCCTGAACCTGCCGCTGAAGGAATCCATCGGCGCGCACGCGGCGCGGCTGGTCAAGCCCGGCGACAACATCATCATCGACTCGGGCTCGACCACGATGACCCTGGCGCGCCACCTGCGCCAGCACCGCGACGTCACGGTGATGACCAACGGCCTCAACATCGCCTGGGAGCTGGCCAACGCGCCCGGCGTGGAGCTGCTGCTCACCGGCGGCCTGCTGCGCAAGCAGTCGCTGTCGCTGCAAGGCAGCCAGGCCGAGGCCAGCCTCAATCCCTACAGCTTCGACGCCGTGTACCTGGGCGTGGACGGTCTGGACCTGCAGTTCGGGCTGACCACCCATCACGAAGCCGAGGCCAGCCTCAACCACCGCATGGTCGACCACGCGCGCCGCGTCGTGGTGCTGACCGACGCCTCCAAGTTCGGACGCGTGAGCCTGCACCGCATCGCCCGCCTCGACCAGATCCACACCGTCATCACCGACGACGGCATCAGCAGCGAGTACCGCGAGGGACTGCAGCGGCTGGGCATCGAGGTGATCATCGCCGAGCCACCGCCTTGACCACGCCACGCGTATTGCACGGCCGCATCCTCACCGCGACGGGATGGGTGCGGGGCACCATCGAATTCGACCGACGCGTGCGCCGCATCCGCGCCACGCAAGAGGACGGCGGCAGCGACGACGCGCCGCTGATCCTGCCCGGCTTCATCGACCTGCACGTGCACGGCGGCGCAGGCGTCGACATCATGCAAGGCGGCGACGCGGCGCGCACGGTGGCGCGCACCCACGCCCGCCACGGCACCACCGCCCTGCTGGGCACCACCATGACCGCGCATGAGGACGAGATCGTCCACGCCCTGCACGGCCTGGCGTCGGCGATCGACGCGCGCACGCCGGACATGGCGCGGGTGCTGGGCGTGCATCTGGAAGGCCCCTACATCAGCCTGGAGCGTTTGGGCGCGCAGCCGCCGCTGGTGGTCGAGGCGACCCTGGCGCAGGTCCGACGCCTGCACGCGCTGGCGCCGATCCGCGTGCTCACGCTGGCGCCGGAGGTCGGCGAACACCGGCAGCTGATCCCGCAGCTCGCGGCGCTGGGCATCCGCGTCCAGCTCGGTCACAGCGCCGGCAGCTACGAGGATGGCGTGGCCGCGCTGGAAGCCGGCGCGGCCGGCTTCACCCATCTGTTCAACGGCATGACCGGCCTGGACCACTACCGCCCCGGCATCGCCGCCGCCGCGCTCGCCCATGCGCAATACGCCGAACTGATCCCCGACCTGCAGCACGTGCATCCGGGTGCGATCCGCACCGCGCTGCGCGCGATCCCGCGCCTGTACTGCGTGACCGACGCCACCGCCGCCACCGGCATGCCCGACGGCGAATACGCGCTGGGTTCGCAGCGCGTGCACAAATGCCTGGGCTGCGTGCGCCTGTCGACCGGTTCGCTGGCCGGCAGCGCGCTGACCATGGACCAGGCCCTGCGCAATCTGGTGGCGCTGGGCCTGGACCTGGCCGACGCCTCGCATCGCCTGTCGCTGTACCCGGCCGAGTACCTCGCGCTGCACGACCGCGGCCGCCTGCAGGAAGACGCCTGGGCCGACTTGGTGGTGATGGATCCGCAACTGCAGCTGCGCCAGGTCTTCGTCGAAGGCGATCAGATCGCGCTGGACTGAGTTCCGCCCGCTTCGCGGCAAGGCCGCCGCACGCACCACCGTTCGAATCGCGCACCCGCGCACCGCACGGCCACCCTTCGCACACAGGATCGGCACGATGAACGACGCTACCGCCGCCACGCCCCTGCCCGCGCGCGCCGACACGCCGCGCTGGCGCATCCGCTACCTGCTGTTCATCGCCGGCATGGGCGGCCTGCTCTACGGCATCGACATCGGCATCATCGCCGGCGCGCTGCCGTATCTGGAGGCCACCGCCACCGCCAGCTGGCACCTGAGCAGCCAGCAGCTGGGCTTCGTGGTCGCCGCGGTGCTGTTGGGCAGCGTGCTGTCCTCGCTGTTCGCCGGCGCCGTCGCCGACCTGATCGGCCGGCGCGGCGCGATGCTGCTCAGCGGCGTGCTGTTCACCGTCAGCATTCCGGTGATGGCCCTGGCCTCGGGCTACGTGCCGCTGCTGCTGGGGCGCCTGCTGCAAGGCATCAGCGGCGGCTTGATCGGCGTGGTCGTGCCCCTGTATCTGGCCGAGGTGCTGAGCCCGGAACGCCGCGGCCGCGGCGCGGCGATGTTCCAGCTGCTGCTGACCGTCGGCCTGGTGCTGGCGGCGGTGATCGGGCTGTACCACGCGCACGCCGTCGATGCGGCAACTGCATCGGTGCAGTCGCTGGCCGCCGCCGAACAGCAGCGCGTACTGTTCGCGGTCAAGGACCACGCCTGGCGCACGATCTTCTGGAGCTGCCTGCTACCGGGCCTGATCTTCAGCGCGGGCGTGCTGCTGTTGAACGAATCGCCGCGCTGGCTGGTGCGGCGCGGCCGCATCGACCGCGCGCGCGTAGCCCTGCAGCGCACGGTGCCGGCGGCCGAGGTCGAAACCACCCTGCGCAGCATGCAGGCGCCGATGGCCGCCACCGCCGATCCGACACAGGCGCGTGACCGGCTGCTGAGCCGGCGCTACGTGTGGCCGTTCCTGCTGGCCTGCGCCGTGCTCGCCTTCACCCAGGCCACCGGCATCAACTCGGTGCTGGCCTATGCGGTCAACATCCTCAATCAGGCCGGCCTGCCCGGCGCGGCGGCCAACTGGGCGGACGTCTCGATCAAGCTGCTCAATGCGGTGATGACCGTGGTGGCGCTGGTGCTGGTCGACCGCAAGGGCCGCAAGTTCCTGCTCATGCTCGGCAGCGGCGGCATCGCGGTGGCCCTGCTGGCGGCGGCGCTGCTGTTCGTGCGTGCCGAACGCGATCTGCAGGACGTGCGCCAGCCCTTGCAACAGCAGATCGCCGGCGATGCGCTGTCGCTGCGCTTCGACGGCGAACAATGGCGCCGCCTGGGCGTAGACCCGGCCGCGCAGCCGCAGCAGCTGACCGTGGCCTACGCCTACGGCGGTTTCAGCAACGTGCGCTCGCTGCGCAGCGATGCCCTGGGCGATGCCGAACTCGTCCTGCGCCGCCAGGACAGCGTGCAGGCCGACAGCGTGATCGGCGCGTTCTTCCGCCGCCTGCACCTCAACCCCTTCCCCGATCCGGCCGCCGCCGCGCAGGCGCCGCTGACCATCGAACGCGCCAGCCTGGGCCCGGTGCCGTCGCCCGCGCATGGCTGGGCGGTGGCGGTGTGCATCCTGGTGTTCGTGGCCTTCTTCGCGGTAGGCCCGGGCGTATGCGTGTGGCTGGCGCTGTCGGAGCTGATGCCCACGCGCATTCGCTCCAACGGCATGAGCATCGCCCTGCTGATCAACCAGTTCGTGTCGACGGTGATCGCGGCCATCTTCCTGCCCACCGTCGGCCATTACGGCTACGCCAGCATGTTCTTCTTCTGGGCCGGCTGCACCGTGGTGTATTTCCTGGTCGCGGCCTTCCTGCTGCCGGAAACCAAGGGCAAGTCGCTGGAGCAGATCGAGGCGCACTTCCGCTGAGCGCGCCGCGTATCCACGCGTGGGATGGGCCCACGCGTGGACGGGATCGGACTTACTTCAGCACCTGCTGCACGTCGACCAGCTCCACGCCGCCCATCTGGCCGAGGTAGCTATCGAACCACGGCTTGTGCGAGGCGCCGACCACCGACAGCACGCGCGCGCCCGGGCGCTCGCGAAAGACCTCGCGGATGTTGGCGACCATGCGCAGGTTGCGGGTTTCCCAGCCGGCGAAGTAGAGCTGTCCGTAGTGCTGGGGCGAGGGATCCTTCAGGGCGGCGGCGAAATCGCTGTCGATCGCGATGCGCAGCACGCCGGGATCGTTGATGTAGCGGTACAGCGCCAGCATGTCGCCCGATCGGCTGATCGCGTCCTCGCGATCGCGCATCGGCTTGGCCGCGGGCGCGGCGGCGTCCCAGGCCGCCTGCACCGCCTTGCCGTAGGCCGCTTCGTCGGCGACTTCGATGTTGTCGCCGGTGTGGTCGTCGACCGCATACACGCGCTGCAGGCCCAATCGCGCCGCCAGTCGCGCGGCGATCGACGCGTTCTCGTTGTTGCGCGTGGTCGCCTTCTCCAGCAGCGCCACCAGCGCCTCGGTCAGGCCGTCGCCCGCGCGCCGCTCCGGTTCGGGGAGTTGCCACCATTGCACCAGCGCCGAGGTGCCGTCGTTGGCGGCCATGAACAACGAAGCCAGGCGCCGCCGTTGCGCGGGCGTGGGCGCCGACGGCCATTGCCGCAGCGTCTTGCGCACCTCGCCGATCGCCGCCGGCACGCTCAGGCCGGTCGCGGCCTGGACCGCCTCCAGGTTCGGGCAGTACGAACCCGGACCGCTGCTGCCGCCGTAGACCACCGGATGCCGCGCGATCAGGTCGCATTGCTCGCCCGACAGGGCCTCGATGGTGATGATGTCCGGCTTGAACGCGGCCAGCCGGTCCAGCACCGGCGCCAACGAATCGCGGTCGAAGTCCGCCGGCATCTGGCTCAGGTGCACCGTGCCCAACACCAACAGCTGCGTGCGCGGCCCCTTCATGCCCTGGTCCAGCGTCGACAGATCCACCTGCGCCGCGGCCGTGCCCGCCATGCCCCAGCACAATCCCAATACCGCCAATGTCCTAAGCAAGGTATCGCTCCTTATGATCGCGGCCCGCATGGCGGGCGCTACGGCCGAGTGTCGATGTCCGGCGCAACCGCCGCCAGTGCGCACGGCCCCATGACCCGCGCAGTGCTTAGATGCAGCAGGCGCTCGACGGTTTAATGCTGACCGGGTGCCATCTGCGGCACCGGATCGCGCGCATGCGACACTCCGACGATCTTCTCCCGACACCGCCCGCCAACCGTGAGCCGCCGCGCATGAAACTGCTACTCGTCGGAGCGACCGGCTTGGTCGGCCGTCACGTCCTCGCCCTGGCCTTGGCGCATCCGGCCGTCGAAGCCGTGACCGCGCCCGCGCGCCGTGCGCTGGACGCGCAACCCAAGCTGCTGGCGCCGGTCGTCGACTTCGACGCGCTGCCGGCGCAGGCGTCCTGGTGGCGGGCCGACGCCGTGATCTGCACCTTGGGCACGACGATACGCGTGGCCGGTTCGCAGCCGGCGTTCCGCCGTGTCGACCACGACTACCCGCTGGCGGTGGCGCGGCTCGCGCGCGAGCACGGGGTGCCAACCTACGCGCTGAACTCGGCGCTGGGCGCCGATCCGGACTCGCGCTTGTTCTACAACCGGGTGAAAGGCGAACTCGAACGCGATCTGGGCGAGCTGGGCTTTCGTTCGCTGACGCTGGTCCGGCCCGGATTGATCGGCGGCCAGCGCGACGAGCACCGCTTCGGCGAACGCGTCGCCACCGTGGGTTTGGGCCTGCTGGCGCCGCTGCTGCCGCGACGCTGGCGCATCAACCCCGCCGAGCGCATCGCCCAGGCGCTGTTGGACGCGACCATCGATGCCGTGCCCGGGCGCCATGTCGTCGGTTCCGAACGGCTGACCTGAGGCGGCCGCGCCACGGCCCAGCCGGACCTGTGCAATTTGCGCACAGCCGCTGTTCGCCCAGGCCTCTCGGATACGCGTTTCGCAGCTCGCATCATGGCGCCCTCCCACACCGAGGCACACAGATGCGTATCGCCACCCTGATCGGAATCGCCGCATTCGGCATGGCCGGCGCCGGCCCGCTCGACGCCGCCGCCACACCGCCCGCTGCCCACCCCACCATCCGCAGCATGGCCGGCGCCGAACCGCTGTCGTCGCTGCAAGCCGACAAGACCGTCGTGCTGATGATCGACTTCCAGAACGAGTACTACGCCGGCGGCCGCATGCCCATCCCCGACGGCGACGCGGCACTGCGCAACGCGCGCCGGCTGCTGGACTTCGCCGACCGCCACCGCATCCGCGTGGTCCATGTCCAGCATGTGCTGCCGGCGGGCGCGCCCTTGTTCGCCGAAGGCGGCGACACGGTGAAGTTCCACCCCGATCTGCAGCCGCGCGCCTCGGACACGGTGGTGCAGAAGGATGCGGTCAGCGTCTTCGCCGGCCGCTCCGCCGCCACCATCGACCGCGTGCTGAAGGACGCCGGCGCCGACACCGTGATCGTCGCCGGTTTGCAGACCCACGCCTGCGTCGCCGGCGCCGCGCGCGACGCGGCCGCGCGCGGCTATCGGGTGCTCGTCGCCTCCGACGCCAGCGCCACCCGCGATCTGAGCCTGCGCGACGGCAGCCGCATCGGACACCGGCCGCTGCACGCCGCGGCGCTGGCCGAAATCGAGGACACCTTCGGCGACGTCATGACCAGCGCGCAGATACTGGCCCTGCCGGTGCGCTGATACCCTGCACGCACGGCATCCGCGCAACGCGGATGCCGTCGGCAGGAGAGTTTTCATGGATCAGTGGTCCGCCATGCGCGCCTATCGCGCGATCGTCGAATCGGGCAGTTTCACCCGCGCCGCCGAACGCCTGGGCACCAGCCACAGCACGGTGTCGCGCCTGCTGCGGCAACTGGAAACCCACCTGGGCGCGCGCCTGCTCCACCGCGACAGCCGCAACCTCAGCCTCACCGAAGCCGGCGCGCGCTATTACCGCGACTGCGTCGACATCCTCGAACGCACGCAAGCCGCCGAACAACGCGCCAGCGCCAACCCGCGCCAGCCCTCGGGCACGCTGCGGCTCAGCCTGCCGCATGCGATCGGCGCGCTCGAACTCAAGGCCTGGCTGCCCGCGTTCGAGCAACGCTACCCGCACATCGACCTGGACCTGTGCTGCGACGACCGCCGCGTCGATCTGGTCAAGGGCGGCTACGACATGGCGATCCGCATCTCCGCCGCGCTGCCCGACAGCGACCTGGTCGCGCGCGAGCTGGCGGTGTCCGACCGCGTGCTGGTGGCCGCGCCGCACTACCTCGCCCAGCGGGGCTTGCCGCGCACCCCCGACGATCTGCGCCAACACCGCCTGCTCGCTTACTCGGGCGACGGCACCGCGCTGGCATTGAGCAGGCTGGACGCGGGCACGCCACAACCGGAAGAAGACCGCGTCGAATGCGATGGCCGCCTGCGCCTGGACTCCATTCTTAGCTTGCACGCGGCGGTCCTGGCCTCGCTGGGCATCGGCGCCTTCACCGAGTTCACCGTGCGCGAAGACCTCGCGGCCGGGCGCCTGATCCGGGTGCTGCCGCAGTACCGCGCCGGCCGCCGCCGTTATTTCGCGCTTTACCCGAATGCGCGCCAGTTGGCACCCAAAGTCCGCGCCTACAGCGAATTCATGCGCGCCCACTACGCCGCCGCCGGCGCGAGCTGAACAGCCGTTTAGGTTCGCGCCGGGCCCACCTGCGGCGCCCAGGGGCCGCCGGCAGCCTGTAAACTGGTCGTTTTTTGGCCATTCGTTATTTTGGAAGCTACACAACGGGCCCTGGTCCGAGGCCCGACGTTCATACGCCTGCTCGCACGCCTCAGCGACGCCGACGTTCCGCCGCAACCCGCCTCGCTATCCGATCGCTTGAGCGAATGGATCGACTGGACGCGCGCGGTCGCGCTGTCGCGGGTGCTGGATCGCAGGGCGCCGGCGCCGGAATTCGGCGCGCCGGTCTTCGACGGCACCGAGGAAGCGGCCTGCACCGGCGCACGCGCGTCCCTGACCGGCGCGATCGCGGCGGGCCTGGCCTCGGCCGCTTGCGGGCCGTCCGCCGACGGTGCACCGCCCGACTACGCCGCGTTTCGCCAGCACTACCTCGCCATGCAGCGGGCGATGCTGACGGCCACCGGCCGCTGGCGCGGACGTTTGCGCGACATGCTCGCCGGCACGACGCCGCCGCTGGCCCGCCTGGCCGAATTGGACGCGCTGATGGAGGGCGTGCTGAGCCCGCGCGAGCACGCCTTGTTGGCGCAGGTGCCGCAGCTGCTGGGCACGCATTTCGAACGCCTGCGCTTGGCCGCGCAGGCGAGCGACGGCGCGACGCCGGGCGCCTGGCTCGAGGTGTTTCGCAAGGACATGCACGGCGTGCTGTTGGCCGAGCTGGATGTCCGTTTTCTACCGTTGGAAGGGCTGCTCGCGGCCCTGCGCAGTCACGCATTGGGTACCCATGTTCAGACATCCGCTTGATCTCTTCGTGTTCCTGCTCGGCCTGGTCGCCGTGTGCTGGGTCGGCTCCGGCTACCTGCTCTCGAATCCCATGGGCCTGGCCGTCACCCTGCTGATCGGCGCGGGTTACCTGGCCGGCGCCTGGGAGCTGTGGCGCTATCGGCAGGCCACCGCCACGCTGCAACGCGGCCTGGCCGAACTGAGCGCGCCGCCCGCGCGCCTGGACGACTGGCTGGCCCCGCTGGATGCCTCGCTGCGCAACGCCACGCGCCAACGCATCGAAGGCCAACGCACGGCGCTGCCGGGCCCGGCGCTGACGCCCTATCTGGTCGGCCTGCTGGTGCTGCTGGGCATGCTGGGCACCCTGCTGGGCATGATGGCGATGCTGCGCGGCACCGGCCTGGCGCTGGAAACCGCGACCGATCTGCAGGCGATCCGCGATTCGCTGGCCGCGCCGGTGAAGGGCCTGGGCTTCGCCTTCGGCACCTCGATCGCCGGCGTCGCCACCTCGGCGATGCTGGGCCTGCTGTCGGCACTGTGCCGGCGCGACCGTCTGCACGTGGTGCAGCGGCTGGACGCCAAGATCGCCGGCCCGCTGCGCGTGCACACGCCCGCGCACCAGCGCGAGGAAACCTACGCCCTGCTGCAACGCCAGACCGAACTGATGCCGGCGCTGATCGACGGCCTGCGAACGATGATGGCGAATCTGGAACGCCAGAGCCTGACCAGCGGCGAGCGCCAGCTCGCCCAGCAGGACGCGTTCCACGTCCGCACCGAAGCCGTCTACGCGCAACTGGCGGCGTCGGTGGAACAGTCCCTGCAGCGCTCCGTCACCGACAGCGTGCGTCTGGCCAGCGAAGCCCTGCAACCGGTGATGCAGACCACCATGGCGACGATGGCGCGCGAAACCACCGCACTGCGCGACACCGTGCACCAGGCGATCGAACGCCAGCTGCGCGAACTCTCCGGTGGCTTCGAAACCAGCACCGCCGCCGTCGCCGCAATCTGGACCCAATCCCTGGCCCAGCAGCAACAGGCCAACGAGGCCTTGGCGCAGGACTTGCGCAAGACCATGGACGGCTTCGGCGACGGCTTCGCGCAACGCTCCGGCGAACTGCTGGACGGCGTGTCCGCGCGCCTGGACGCCACCGCCGTCCACGTCGCCGACGCCTGGACCCAGGCGCTGGCGCAACAGCAGGACCAGCACACGGCCCTGGCCGATCGGAACCAGGAAGCGCTGGTCGCGGCCGGCGCCGCGTTCGAGCAGCAGGCTGCGGCCCTGCTGCGCACGGTCGATCAATCGCACGGCGAACTCAGGACCGCCCTGGCCGCGCAGGATCAGCAACGCCTCACCGCCTGGACCGAGTCGCTGGCGGCGATGAGCGCGGCGCTGCGCGAAGACTGGGCGCAAGCCGGCGCGGACAGCGCCGACCGCCAGCAAGCCATCTGCGACACTCTGGCGCGCACCGCCGACGAGATCGGCGCGCGCACGCAGGCGCACGCCGGCGACACCATCGCCGAGATTTCGCGCCTGGTCGACACCGCCTCGCAGGCGCCCAAGGCCGCCGCCGACGTCATCGCCGAACTGCGCCAGCAGCTGTCCGACAGCATGGTGCGCGACACCGCGATGCTGGAGGAGCGCGTGCAACTGCTGGGCACACTGGAAACCCTGCTGACGGCGGTCAATCACGCCTCCACCGAACAGCGCGGCGCCATCGACGCGCTGGTCGCGACCTCGGCGGAACTGCTGGAGCGCGTCGGCACGCAGTTCATGGGCCACATCGAATCCGAAACCGGCAAGCTGGACGCGGTCGCTCAACAGGTCAGCACCGGCGCGATCGAAGTCGCCAGCCTGGGCGAGGCCTTCGCCGCCGCCGCGCAGGTGTTCGGCGACAGCAACGATCAGCTCGCCACGCGCCTGCAAGGCATCGAGAACGCATTGGAGAAGTCGCTCGCGCGCAGCGACGAGCAGCTGGCCTACTACGTCGCGCAGGCGCGTGAGGTGGTCGATCTGAGCCTGCTCACGCAGAAGCAAATCATCGAGGATCTGCAGCAGCTGTCCGGCGCCCGCGCCGCGGGCGCGCAGGCCGCATGAGCGCGGACCTGCACGCCGAGGTCGACGGCGACGCCGACGCATCGGTGTCGGTGTGGGCCGCGTTCGGCGACTTGATGTCGGTGCTGCTGGGCGCGTTCGTGCTGATCCTGGTCGGCGTGATCGCGGTGCAACTGCAGTTGGAGATCAAGCTCAATCAGGAAATCGCGCAGCGCAAGCTGGAAACCCAGCGCCGCCAGACCCTGGAACAGGCGCTGGCCGTGCCGCTGGCCACCGGCCGCATCACCCTGGTCGACGGCCGCATCGGCATCCGCGGCAACGTACTGTTCGCGCTCAACTCCGACCAGCTGCAACCGGAGGGACGCGAACTGCTCAAGACCCTGGCAACGCCGCTGGCGAAGTACCTGCGCACGCGCAACGAAGCCCTGATGGTCAGCGGCTTCACCGACGACCGCCTGGTCAGCGGCAGCAACCGCGAGTTCGCCGACAACTGGGAACTGTCGGCGCAACGCGCGCTCACCGTGACCCGCGCGCTGATCGCCGCCGGCCTGCCCGCCGATTCGGTGTTCGCCGCCGCGTTCGGCGCGCAGCAACCGGTGAGCCCGAACACCGACGAGGCCGGACGCGCGAGCAACCGTCGCGTGGAAATGGCGCCGGTGCCGCGCCTGCAACGCAGCGCCGTGGCCGCCGATGCGCAGTAAGGCGCCGCCCGATCACGCCCTGCTCGACGCCTGGCGCGAGCAAGGCGCCGATCGTGTCGATCCGTTCGCTTACCACTACATGGCGGCGTTGCGCCGGCGCGCGACGGAACAGCACGGTGACACGCGGCGGCGGCTGGAACAGCGCTTGTCCGAACGCATCCTGGCGTATGCCGCGCGGCTCGAACGCACCCCGCCCGCGACCGCTCCCACGAACGCGGCACGCGGGGCCTTGCGCGAGCTGGCCGAACAACTCACGCAGCGCGCGACGCCGGCGCGTAGCGATACCGCGACGCATAGCGAAGCCTCGGCCGCCGCGCCGATGGAGCTCGGCGCGCTGGACGAGTTCCGCCAGATCTGGTCGGACGTGCGCAGCGACAGCCAGCTGCGGCGTTCGCTGCAGCCCTCATCCGAAGACACCGGCCCCTTGAATTCCAGCCGCCTGGTGCACCGCGCGCTCAGCCTGATGCGCGAGCTGTCGCCCGGCTATCTGCAGCAGCTGCTGGCCTACGTCGACGCGCTGTCCTGGCTGGAGCAGATGCAGACCGGCGGCATACTCGAAAGTGGCGACGCGCCCGCGCGCGAGACCGGCAAACCGCGCACCCGCGCCAAGCCGCGCAAGCGCCGCGAGTAGCGCGCCGCCCCGCTAGCGTTCGCCCTGGCGCAGATAGTCCGCCAGCCGTCCGACCTGTTCCGCGCTCAGGCCGGTGGCCTGCGGCCGCATCAGGCCTTCGCTCAATGCGTGCACGATGCGCTCGCGCTTCAAGGCCGCGATCCGCGCGCGTGGCGGAATATTGCCCTGCGCGTGGTCGTGACACGCCGCGCACCGCAAACGATAGAGCGCCGCGCCGTCCATACCGGCCAGGGTGGGATCCACTGGCGCCGCCCGTATCGGCACTGCGCTCTTGGAGGAAATCGGTTCGGCGCGCCGGCGGCCGCCGAGGCCGAAGGCCTGGACGCGATCGGTGCCGACGTACACGCGCCCGCCGCCGAAGGCCGGCTCGTTGTACTTGCCGCTGGTGTACAGCTCGCCGGCGGCGCTGCGCCACAGCGGTTTCAGGCTCGCGGCGTCGAACGCATACAGCACCGGGCGCGGCGCGTCGTCGCCGCTCAACAACGCTGAGCGCGGCGCATTCTCGTCCAACACCCAAACGACCGCGCGCTCGGCGCCTTGGCTGGTGACCACGGGCGAACCGGGATTACCCAGCGTCAGCGTGGTCTCGCGACGGTCGATCCGCAGGAACGGCGCATCGCCCTCGTCGCGCACCACGCGCAGCCGCACCAGCGATGGCGGCACGCTTTGCGCCGATCCGGGCGCGCGTTTGTTGTTGCCGGTGACGTACAGATACTCAAGACCCTGCCGATCGCGGAACGTCGCCGGCACCGAACGCGAGCGCGCCAGATCCAGCGCGGCATCGTGTTCCGAGTACGGACCGAACACGTTGAGCGGGCCGCGCCTGCCGAACTGCGGCTGCGGCTGCGGCGGCAGCAGCGAGCCGTCGCTGGCGGCGTCTTCCGAACAAGCCGAGCGCCGGTCCAACCGACCCGGCAGGCGATCGCGATCGAGCAGATAGACATTGCCCTGCTTGCCGCCCACCGCCAGCAAGCGCGAACCGCCCGCCGACGCCTGCGGCAGCAGCACCGCGCCGCCGGAGCCCAGATCGATATCCGCCTGCGCCGTCTGGCAGTAGTTGAACGGCGTGTAGGTGCCGCGCAACACGAAACCGTGCCCGTCCGGCGGCGCCAGCTTCAACAAGGACTGCGTCCAATCGTGCGCGGCGTCCTGATGGCCTTCGAAGCCGCTGCCGGTGACCACATAGACATGGCCGTCGGTGTCGACCGCCGGCCCGCCCGCGCCCCAGATACCACCACTGCCGCGATGCGGCATCGCCACCGCGGCAAAGGCGCTGCCGACCCGCGCCCGCTGGGTGTCCACCGCCGCCAGCCAGCCGGTTTCGCTTTCGCCGAACGCCACGTACAACTGCCCGCCGTCCGGCGACAAGTTCAACGCGCCGCGCTGCACGCGGAAATCGAAACGCCGCTTCGGCGGCACCCGCCGCGGGCCGGCGTTCGCATTCACCGCGTTGAAGCGCTCCTCGTCCAACCGCACCGGCCAGCCCGGCAGCAACGCGCCGCTGCCGATATCCAGCGCATAGGCCTGCCAGCGCGACACCGGATCGCAGTGGGTCACGTACAGACGCCCACGCACAGCGTCGATGACCGGCGTGCTGAGGATGCCCGTGGCCACGCCGTCCAGCGGCGCCGGTTGCAGACGGCAGGGCTCGCCCAGGCGCGTGCGCCACAGGACGCGTCCGGCGGCGACGTCGCCACGCGGCGCCGCGGCGATCGCATAGACGTAGCCGGCGTTGCTGGCGGCGAACACCACCGAATAGGTTTCGCCGCGCAGCGGCCCCGCACTCAGGGTCACGCCATCCAGGTACAGCGGCGATGCATACAGGCGCGCGGGCTGGCCATCGGCGCCGTCCAACGGCAACGACTGCCAGACCTCGCCGAATGCGGCGGCGTCCAGCGCGACCGGGCTCAGCACCGTCTCGTCGCGGCGCCAACCCGAGCGCGCCGCATCGACATGAAACGTCGCGCGCGCGGGCCGTGGCGATGGCGGGGCCGCGGCCGCCACCGTCGGCGCCTCGCGCGCGCCGGCCACGCGCATGCCCTCGCGCGGCACGTCGGCGCCCGCGCTCCAGACGATCGCGTTGAGCAACAAGCCGGCCAGCTTCGGTTGCTCGAAGGCGGACAGGAAATGCGCTCCGCTGTAGACGAAACCGCGACCGCCGCCGTCGCGCTCGAACGTCCACGCCACGGTGGCCGCTTCGGCGCGATCCTCGATCAAACGGCGCCCCGCGCGGAACTGCGGATGCAGCGTGGTCGTCAGCACCGGCGTGCGCACGCCGCCGCCGACGGCCAGGCGAAAGCTCGGATAGAACTCGTCGCGGTAGTCGAAGGACGACAGGCCGTGGCCGACCGGACCCGAACCCATCGCCGGCGCCAACTGCGCCCATTCGGTGCTGCGGTCGAACATGCCCACGCGCACGCCGCCCAACCAACGCGGCAGGCCCAGATCGTCGTCGGCCGGCGCCGTCGACGCCTGATGCAAGGCGACCAGGCCGACGCCGCGCCGCATCAGCGCCTCGAAGCGCGCACGCCGTTGCCGATCGCGCAGCGGATGCCGGTCCATGCCGTCGAAGTACCAGACCACGGTGTCGGCCTGGTCCAGCGCGCCCGGATCCTGCGGCCAGCCGTCCGGATAGGCGATCACGCGCAAGGCCTTGCGCGCGTCCGGCGAGGTTTCGATCAGCGCCTGCAAACGACGCACGCCTTGCGGGTAGTCGTGTTTGCCCGGACCTTCGCTGGCGACGCCGCCGATCACGACCACGGTGCGCGGCGGCGGATCGGAGCAGGCGCACAGCCACAGGCAGGCCAGCAGCGTCCACGCACGCAGCAGATGGCGACGCTGCGGGGCGGGTTTCGTAGCGCGTTCGCTCATCGAAGCTCCTGCGGCCACACCGGATCCGGATCGATCCATGCTAGTGGCGCCATCCGCGCTCAGGCGTCGCAGCGCGCTATGTTCAGTCGCTAGTTTTTGTTTGCCGTCGCCGGTCTTGCGGACGATCGCCGCGGCGTCCGGCCCCGGGATCCACCGGCCCACGGTCACGACTAATTCCATAGTTGACAACTTCGGGAACGGCGCCTAGGCTGGGATCAACTAAAGAATTAGTGGCAACAGTCCATGGCCAGGCCCCCCTCCTCCTCGGTGACCGAAGCCGAGCAAGCCATCCTCGAAGTGTTGTGGGAACTCGGCGAGGCCTCGGTGCGCGAGGTCACGCAGGCCCTGGAACCGCATAAGCCGGTCGCCTACACCACCGTGCTGACCATGCTCGGCGTCTTGCACAAGAAGGAACTGGTCGAGTTCCGGCAGCAGGGCCGCGCTTTCATCTATCGCGCGGCGCTGAGCAAGGCCGAAGTCCGCGACCGCGCCCTGGGCCAGTTGATGACCCAGCTGTTCGACGGCTCGCCAGAAGCGCTGGCGCTGCACCTGCTGGAGAATCACAACGTCGACCCCGGCAAGATCGACGCCTTGCGCGCCAAGGTGCGCGCCGCCAGGAACAAGGGGAACGCGTGATGACAGAGTCGACGCGCTGGCTGCTGGATTACGCGATCGAGCACCTGCTGATCAGCCTGGTCGTCGCCTCGATTCTGTTCGTCGCCCTGCGCCTGCGCGCGATCGCGCCGGAGAAGCGCGCCGGTCTGCTACTGGCGGCATTCGCCCTCGCCGTTGTCGGGCCCATCGTTCCGACGCCGACCGATGCATGGCCGGATTCGATCCGCGCGGCCGCATCGATGTCCGCGACTACGGGCCTGAGCGCGGACACGCCGCCCCACCAGACCCCTGCGCTCGCGCCCGCCGGCGCGCACCGGGCCGCATGGACAATAGCGCCCGAACTGGCCGCGTTGCTGATCGCGCTGTGGCTGGGCGGTGCGGTCTGGCGGCTCGCGCGGCTGACCGCCGCGCACCGCGCCGCCCGGCGCATCGTCGCCGTATCGCAGCGCGCGCCCGCGATCGAGCGCGCGCACCGCGATGCGATTCCAGCCGGCGTCGAAGTGCGCCTGTCGCCCGCATTCGGACCCGCCGCGATCGGCCTCGTGCGGCCGGCGATCGTACTGCCCGCGTCGATGCTCGCCGCGCTGCCGGCCCCATCGCTACGCGCCGTGCTGCTGCACGAAGCCAGCCACATCCGCCGCGGAGACCTCGCGGTCCTGCTGCTGCAAAGGACCGCCGAGGCGCTGTTCTGGTGGAATCCGGTCCTGCGCCGGATGGGCGCCGCGCTCGACATGGCGCGCGAGATCGCCTGCGACGTGGGCGCATCGCGCGCCTACGGCTGTGGTATCGATTATGCCGACGCGCTGCTCGACTCGATCGAGCGCCTGCCGCCTGCGCCGCGTCCCGATCGCGCGCAGCGGCTGTGCGCGGCGGCCTCGCTGAGCACATTGGAACAGCGCATCGACGCGATCGTGAGCCAGCCTCCCGCCTCGATCCGGATCGCCGCCGCGCCCGCGCTCGTCGCAGGCGCCCTGGCCACCGCGTGGCTCGCGGCCGGCATGGCGGCGCCGCGCATGGAGCTGATGCGCGAGACCGCACCGTCGCATCCAACGGCCGCCGCATCCGGCGCCGAGACCGCGCTGTCGCAGTCCGCGCAAGAGGCGCTTGCCGCCGCGCAGGACGAATACTCGCGTGCCGTCCAACTGGCCCAGGATCGTTATACGAACACGCTGCAATCCATCGAGTCCGCCCACACACGGGGCCTGGAAGCGATCGAGCGCGACTGGCAGTCCGGCCACTACGAACAACGCATCGCCGACGTGAACCGGCGTTACGACCAGGCCACCTCCAAGGCTGAATCGGACTATCTCGCCGTAACAAAGGCAGCGGAAAGCCGTTACCTCGCAACGCAAGCGTCGCTGGGTTACCCGTAAACAGACCCACTCACCGCACGAACCGCCGCGAACGCGGACCCACCTGAAGGCCGACCGGCCCGCCACGGGGATACATCGATGAAACCACGCGACTGGTGGCCTGCGGCCGCCATGGGGTTGCTGTTGCTGCAAAACGGCCATGCGCTCGCCGCCGACGGCCCCACAATGAGCGAAGCGGCGTCAACGCAGCAGAGCGACGAATGGCGTCGCACGCGCAGCGGCATCGCCTATCTCGTGCCCTATGGCTGGAAGGCGGAAAGCCGTGGCACCGGGATCGTCATCGCCAAGCCGGCTGAAGACGCGCGCATTGCGATCCTCGACGTGGACGCCGACAGCGCCGAGGCCGCCCTCGCATCGGCATGGGAACAGTACGCGCCCGGCAACGCACCGAAACTGCGCGGCGCCGGGGATCGGCCGCTGCGCGGCGGCTGGTCCTCCGTGCGCAGCTATCAGTACGAAACCGCCGGACCGGACCGGATCCTGCGCGCACAGGTGCTGCACGAAGGCCGCAGTTGGATCGTCGCGATCATGGACCTGCCCGAGACCGCGATGGACCGTCGCGAAGCCCAGATCACGCGCGTGCTGTCCAGTCTGCGCGCCAAGACCTATACGCCGCAGACGCTGGCAGGCATTGCGCCGCGCGACCTGGACGCCGGCCGCATCGACGCCCTGCTGCGGTTCCTGGAAGAGGCGCGCACCGGCCTGGGCATTCCGGGCCTGGCGATCGGCATCGTGCAGAACGGCGAAGTGAAGTACGTCGGCGGCCTGGGGGTGAGGCAAGTCGGCAGCAACGCCAAAGTGGATGCGTCGACGCGCTTTCTCACCGCATCGGCCACCAAACCGCTCACTTCGCTGATGCTGGCCAAGCTGGTGGACGAGAAGAAGCTGGATTGGGATGCGTCGCCGGCGCAGCTGTTTCCGGCGTTCAAACTCGCCGACCCGGCACTGAGCCGCCGGATCCAGGTACGCAACCTGCTATGCGCCTGCACGGGCATCCCCCCGCAGGACAAGGAATGGGAATTCTCCGGCGACGAGATGGGGCCGGAGGATGTGCTGCGCGTGCTGTCGGGCGTGCAGGCCACCGCCGATATCGGCGAGCTGTACCAGTACTCCAACCTGATGGGCGCCGCAGCCGGCTATCTCGGTGCTCATATCGCGCACCCCGAACTTCCGTTGGGCGCGGCCTACGATCGCAGCATGCAGGAACGGGTGTTCGATCCCCTGGGCATGCGCTCGACCACCTTCGATTTCGATCTGGCCCTGCGCGGCAACGTCGCGTCTCCGCACGCGACCACCATCGACGGCGAAGTCGCCTTGGCGGCGATGGGCTACAACCGTGCGTCGATTCCGATGCGCCCCGACGGCGGCGCCTGGAGCGACATCCGCGACATGGCCGCTTATCTGCGCATGGAACTCGCGTCGGGCCTGCTGCCGGACGGCTCGCGCTACATCGGCGCGGCCGCCTTGAAGGAACGCTGGAAGAACCAGGTCGCGCGCGGCGGGCTGGACCAGTGGTACGGCATGGGCCTGAAGACCGACCGCCAGCTCGGCGTCCTGCAGGTGTTCCACGGCGGCAGCATGGCCGGCTACCAGACCGAAGTGCGCTGGCTGCCGGAAGCCGGCGCGGGTTACGTGCTGATGATGAATGCCGATGCGGGCGCGCAGTTGCGCGGGTTGATGGCCGATCGCTTCATCGAGGTGCTGTTCGACGTCGATCGCAAGACTGCGGCGACGCTGAAAGCGCTGCCGCCTTCGTTGCATAAGGAACAGCAGCAGCATCGCGCCGGGCTGCGGATGCCATTGGACGCGACCACCCTGGCGACGCTTGCGCCCCTTTATGCGCACCCGACGCTGGGCACCGTGCGGGTGCGGCGCGATGGCGCAAAGACCTGGTTCGACTTCGGCCTGTGGCGCACCGAAGTCGCGCTAGCCGATTCGGAGGCCGGCACGGTGCTCGAATCCATCTCGCCCGGCGTGGCGGGATTCCAATTCACCCCGACTCAGAAGCACGGCGCCCGCGCGCTGGTTCTGGCCGATGGCCAGCGGACCTATACCTTCCTCGCCCAAGAGCCGGCGGCCGTCGTCGCACCGCATACGAAGTGAACGCGTAGTAGCGCTCTCCGCCCCTTCAACGCCTGCGGTCGCGCCGCCACCACGCACGCAGCGCCAGCACGACCAGGCCAGCGAGCACGATCCAGGAGACGGCGTCGAACAGGCCGTCTCCGATCAACGCGCTGACCAGGCCGACCACGCTGGCCAGCGCGATCCACGCCGGCACCAGGTAAGGACTGCGCATGGATCGGGCGGGACGGCTCATGCGGCAGTATCCGCGGCGGCATCGCCGTTCAGGCCCGCGCGTTCGATCTCGGCCACGCGCGCCTCGGTGCTGCCGCGCTTGAACCACAGGTACAGGCCGCTGATCAGCACCAGGATGGTCAACAGGTCCAGCAAGGCCCACAGCAGCTTCAACGGCATGCTGCCGTAGTCGCCGAAGTGCAGCGGTTGCGATAGCAGCAACACGGTCATGTAGCCGGGCAGCTGCGGCCGTGCGGTCAGCTCTCCGGTTTCCGCGTCGATCAGTACCGGCCGGTACAGGCGCTCGGTCAGCGGCGTGTCGCCGTGCATGAACACGCCGTAGTGATGATCGCCGCTGTAGCCTGTGCCCGGGAAACTCACGAACGCCGGCGTCATGTCCGGCTCGGCCTTGCGCGCGGTGGCGACCGCCGCGTCCAGCGAGGCCAGCCGTTGCGGGCGCGGGCGACCTTCGTAGCGCGCCGCGAACTGGCCAAGCTGTTCGCTCTGCCACGCCTGTTCCAGCGGCTGCGCCAGCGTGTTGATCGCGCCGGTGATGCCGACCACCAAGGCCCAGCCCAACGTCACGATGCCCAGCACGTTGTGCAGGTCCAGCCAGGCCAGGCGACGGCTGCGCCCGGCGCGCAGCGTGCCGAACGGCAGCTTGCGCATGAAAGGCCCGTACAGGACCAGACCCGACACGATCGCCAGCGCGAACAGTAGCGCCATCGCGCCCAGGAACAGCATGCCCGGCAGACCGGCGAACAGATCGGTATGCAGCCGGTACACGAAGTACATCACGCCTTCGTTGAACTGCGCGGCCGGCAGCAGCTCGCCGCTGTACTGATGCAGCACCGCGGTGCGCATCTGCGGCGGCGGCGTGTCCGGCCGCGCGCCGGTGTTGACGTAGACGCTGGGCGAATGATCGTCCCAGCCGAAGAACAGCGGCACGTCGCCCGGGTATTGGGCCAATGCCTTGCGCACCAGCCCGTCGATGTTCGCCGGCTGCGCGCCTTGCGCGGCCGGCGCGACCTCGGGATCGGCGCCGGTGAGGTGGCTGATTTCCTCCCAGAACACCAGCGGCAGTCCGGTCAGGCACAGCAGCAGCAGGAACAGCGTGCACACCAGGCTGGTCCACTTGTGGACCAGGAACCAAGCCTTGAGCGTGCGGCGCTGCACGGCGCCCTCAGAAGCGGTAGGTCACGGTGCCGACCACGCTGCGCGGATTGCCGCTGAAGCAGTCGCCGAAGTTGCGGCAGGGCGCGAAATATTCCTTGTCGAGCAGGTTGTTGACGTTGACCGCGAAGGTCCACGACGGCAGTTCCAGCTCCAGCAAAGCGTCGACCAGCGTGTAGCTGGGCGTACGCACGGTATTGGACGCGCCCACCGACACGGTGCCGCCGACGTAGCGGCCGCCCAGGCCCACGCGCAGGCGCTTGTCGTCGCCGACGGCGAAGCCCTTGGCCGCCCAGACCGAGGCCAGGTCCTGCGGGGTGTCGTTCAAGCGCTGACCGACCTCGGGCGCGAAGTTGCTCTTGGAGACCTCGGCCTCGTTGTGGCTGTAGCTGGCGGTGACGGTGAAGTCGCCGTCGAACACGTAGGCGCCTTCCAGCTCGATGCCCTTGGACTGGATCTCGCCGGTCTGCACCGTGTTGAGCACGTTGTCCGGGTCGTTGGTCTGGCGGTTGGTCTCGGTGATGCGGTAGGCCGAGGCGGTCAACAGCGCATTGCGCACTGGCTGCCACTTCACGCCCACCTCGACCTGATGGCCGCGCATCGGCTCGAACGCATTGCCGTACAGGTCCTGGCCCGGCACGGGCAGGAAGGATTCGGTGTAGCTGACGTAAGGCGAGACATTGGCGCCGACGTCGCCGATCAGGCCCACGCGGTACGTCGTTGCGTTGTCGGTGCGGTCCGGCAGTCCCTGGGTTTCGGACACCGCATGGTCGCGGCGCGCGCCCAACACCAGCGAGACGCGATCGGCATAGCGGATCTGGTCTTGCACGTACAGGCCGGTCTGGGTGGTGCGCTGATCCGGCAGCGCCTGGTAGGCGGGCACGGTCACGCCGGTGGAGACCGGGTTGTAGACGTCGATCGGCGTGGTGACGCCGGAAAAGCTGGACGATGCCTCGCGGAAATCGGTGTAGTCCACGCCCGCCAGCAGCACGTGCTGGAACGCGCCGGTGGCGAAAGAGAATTGCAGCGAGTTGTCGCTGGTCAGCACACGGTCGTGCGGCTTCACGCCATAGGTCAGGCGATTGAGCACGCGGCCGTCGGCGTCGATGAAGGGATGGGTCGGATTGGAGTAGGTATCCGGAAAAATCTCGCGGAACTCGGTCTTGGAATCGATGTAGCGCAGGTTGGAGCGCCAGCTCACGGCGTCGTTGAAGCTGTGGTCGAACAAGACCGTGGCGCTGACCGCGCGCGCGTCGAGCTTGTCGAAGTCCTTGTCGCCCAGGAAGGTCGACGGGTCCAGCTTGCGGCCCGGCGGCGCCTTCAGGGTCGCAGCGACCGGCAGGAACTGCTGGCTGGAGGCGGTCCGGTCGCGCTGGTAGCTGGCCATCAGCGTGAGATTGCTGCGCTCGCCGCGCCAAGTCAGCGAGGGCGCGATATAGATGCGGTCATCGTCGATCTCATCGGTCTGCATGCCCGAGTCGCGCACCACGCCGACCAGGCGGCCGGCCCACTGCTCCGAGCCTCCCAAGGCGCCGGTGATATCGCCCTGCAGCTGCTTGCGGTCGAAGCTGCCCAGCTGCAGGCCGATCTCGCCCGCCTTGCGGAAGCTGGGGCGCTTGCTCATCGCGTTGATGATGCCGCCGGTAGCGCCGGCGCCGTACAGCACCGAGGACGGGCCGCGCAGCACTTCCACGCGCTCCAGTCCGTAGACCTCCGGCCGTGCCATCGGGCTGAAGTTGTAGAGCTTGCGCATGCCGTCCAGGTATTGCACCGGGTCCAGGCCGCGGATGGTGCTGGCGTCGCCGCGCGTGTCCAGGCCCCAGGCATCGGCAGCCACGCCGGCGCTGTAACGCAGGGTTTCCTGCAGGTTCTGCGCGCCGCGATCGGTGAACAGCGCCGAAGTCACCACACTGATCGCCTGCGGCGTTTCGGTCAGCGCGGTGTCGGTCTTGGTCGCCGTGGTGGCGCGCTCGGCCACCACCGTCACCGCGTCCAGCGCGTGGGCTTCGTCGCTGGACTGGGCCTGCGCGATCGCCGAGGACAGCGCGGAGGGAACCAGCAAGGACAGCATCAGGGCGGTACGGCGGTGCGGCGCGAAACGGAACATCGGTCATTCCCGGGCGGCGAAACAGGGCCGGGATTATGCGAACCGCAATCCTTAAATGCAAATGATTCTCATGTGCCTTGCGTTGTTCCGACCCTTTATGTCCCGGATGACGCGACGCACGCGGCTGGATCGCGGCGAGCCGACCGCTTCCGCAAAGCCGGCTCACCCGCGCCAGGCCGAGCGACGGCGGCCACCTCTGGCCTGCGACGGACACCAGGCCTCGCCCACACGCCCGATGCAGAGCGCAAGCGCCTCTTCGCCGACGCATTCATTCGACAAGCCGCAAGGCGGCTACGACAACGCGCTCACCTCGCCCCTCGCTCACGTGCATCGGACAGCGCCGGCATGCTGCGAGCCGAGCCCGCACCGCGCACTCACGCGCGCGGCAGGTAGCGCGCGTACTGGGACTGTTCCAGCCAACGCTCGAAGTTCAGCTCGCCTTGCCAGGCCGCCTGCGCGGGCACCAGGGTGTCGTGTTGCAACTCGGCGCCGAAGTAGCGCGCATGCGCATCGCCGACGACTTCGCGCGGATCCTGCACGATGTTCATAAAGCGCTGCGCGAGGTCCGCCAGCGGCTCGCGCACCGGTCCGGCGATCTCGACGATGCCGTTGGCAGGCGGCTGCAGGGCCAGGCGCGCGACCGCCGCGGCCACGTCCTCCGACGCGATCGGCTGCACCAACGCGGTGGGCAGCCGCACCGTCTCACCTTCGCTGCCGGACTGGATGATGCCCGGCAGGAATTCGAAGAACTGGGTGGAGTGGACGATGGTGTAGGGAATGCCGGACGCACGGATCAGCGCCTCTTGCGCGCTCTTGGCGCGGAAGTAGCCGCTTGCGCCCAGCTTCTCGGTACCGACCACCGACAGCGCCAGATGATGCGTCACGCCGGCGCGCGCTTCCGCCGCCAGCACTTGGCGCCCGGCGGTCTGGAAGAACTCCATCACCGCGACATCCTCGAACGAAGGCGAGTTGGCCAGGTCCACCACCACCTCCGCGCCCGCCATCGCCGCATCCAGCCCCGCGCCGGTCAGGATGTCGACGCCCGTGGACGGCGCCGCCGCCACCGCTTCGTGGCCCTGGTCGCGCAAGCGCGCCACCACCTTGCTGCCGATCAGGCCGGTGCCACCGATCACGACGAATTTCATGGTCCACCTCTCAGGAGTTGCTGGGGTACCGGTGCCCGCTCTACAGGACGTCGGTCGTGCTCCGTCGATGCTAGAAGCCGCGCTCTGTCCACAGTAGACCTGCAGCCGGCTGCACCGTGTTTCCTGACCTGCACCAATCGGTCGGACGCTGTATGCGATCCGCGGCGCAACCTTGGGGTAGGAGCGGCGTGAGCCGCGACGGTGATCCGGCCTGAACCATCGTGTTTGCGTCGGCGTGCGTCCTTTCGTGTCGCGGCTGGTGCTGCTCCTACCCCACAGCCACGGCCAATACCCCATTCGCTTTCGCCGCGCCATAACTCGACCGCCCCACCGCTCCCGCACAATCCAGGTTCAAGGCGCGTATCCGCGCGGTCGCGAAATCGATGAACACCCGAATGCGCTGGGGCAACTGGCGCCGGCTCAGATAGCACAGGTAGTGCCCGCGATCGTCCGGCGCGTACGGCGCCAGACAGGTCACCAGCGCCCCTCGGCGCAGCGCCTCGCAAGCCAGGTAGCCAGGCAACTGCGCCAAGCCCTGCCCGTCCAGCACCGCCTCCAGCATCAGCTCGTCGTCGTTGAACACCAGATCGCCCGTCGGCGAGACCCGTTGCAGCCGGCCCTCGACCTTGAAATCCCAGGTCTGCAACCGTCCGTTCGCCAGCCGGCGACCGATGCAGGCGTGCGACTGCAGTGCGTCGAGCGACGTCGGCAAACCATGGCGACGCGCATACTCGGTCGACGCGCACACGAACATCTGCATCGGAACCAGCTGCTTGGCGATCACCTGGCTGTCGTCCAGCCGGCCCTCGCGGAAGGCCACGTCGATGCGGTCCACCGCCAGATCGGCCTCGCGTTCGTCCAGCGCCAACTCGATGCCGATGCCTGGATAGCGCGACCGGAACTCGCGCAACAACGGCGCCAGCACTCTGCGCCCGAAGCCATGGGCAGCGCCGATGCGCAGCCGCCCGCGCGGCGGGCCCTCGCGCAGATCGCGCATGTCTTCCAGCGCCTGCAGGATGCGTTCCACGCCCGGCCGGCAGTTCTCGAAGAACAGCTCGCCCTCGCTGGTCAGCGAGGTCGATCGCGTGGTGCGCGAGAACAGGCGTGCGCCCACCTGACCCTCCAGTTTCTGCACGCTGCGGCTCACTGCCGAGCGGCCCACGCCCAGGCGATCGGCCGCGCGCGCGAAGCTGCCCTCGGTGGCCACCGCGATGAACGCCACCACCCCCGCGTAACTGGCCGAGAAGCTCGACGGCAACGTGTCCTGACAGGCGGACGGCAAGGCGATCACGGCGCTCATGACGCGGCGCCCTCGGCCTTGTGGCACAGCGGCCGCATGCGATCCAGCGTGTAGCCGCGCGCCTGTTCGACATGGCGCCGGCAGGTCTCCGCCGGCAGCCCGATCAAGCGCGCGATGTCGTCGTAGCCGGTCTCGAAGATCTCATGCAGCACGAAGGCCGCGCGCATGTCCGGCGCCAAGCCGTTCAACGCCGCCATGAATTCCGACCACACGCGGTCGGCGCCGGATGCGGCGGCGGCGCGCTCGTGTTTTTGAGGGTTCATAACCCAAGGACGCGCGAGCGGCCCTGCTTGTTACAGCCCGCGTGCATTGGTGCGCCTGGCTCAACACCGCGCGTCCGTGCGGCGGCCTACCGGCGCCGGCGCGCGCTGCCTAGATTGGCCGCCAGCCGGCCCGGCGACCGCCGGCGCCCCCACGTCACCGAATGGAGCACCCCTCATGAGCCAACGCCTCGATTACCAACGCCAATCCCCGGAGCTGTTCAAGAAGCTGGTCGATTTCAGCATGGCCACGCAGAAATCCTCGATCGAACAGTCGATCCGCGACCTGATCCGCATCCGCGCCTCGCAATTGAACGGCTGCACCTTCTGTCTCGACATGCACGTCAAGGAAGCCACGATCCGCGGCGAACGCCCGCTGCGCCTGCACCACGTCGCCTCCTGGCGCGAATCGCAGCTGTTCGCGCCGCGCGAGCGCGCCGCCCTGGCCTGGACCGAAGCGCTCACCCAGATCTCGCCGCTGGGCGTGCCCGACGATCTGTACGAGCGCGTGCGCGGCCAACTGTCGGAACAGGAGATCTCCGACCTGACCTTCGACGTGATGGCGATCAATGCCTGGAACCGCGTCAACGTCGGCTTCCGCACCGTACCGGGTACCTACGACCAGGCCTTCGGCTTGGACAAGGCGCAGCTTTCGTAAGACGCGGCGGCCGCGGAACGCGGCCGTTCCCAGCCCTCGCCCGCCCAACACAGGAGTTCCCCATGCGTATCCACCGTTCCTGGAGCCTGCTCGCCCTGCTGTGTTCGGGCGTGGCGGCGGCCCACGGCCAGACCGGCAGCGACGCCCCTCCCCCCGTCGTCAGCCAGGTCATGAGCCAGGCGCTGGCCGACTACCCGGGCAAGGAAGCGCTGATGATCACCGTCGAGTACCCGCCCGGCGGCGCCGATCCGGTCCACCGCCACGACGCCTACGCCTTCGTCTACGTGCTCGAAGGTTCGATCGTGATGGGCGTGGAAGGCGGCAAGGAAGTCACGCTCACGCCCGGGCAGAGCTTCTACGAGGGCCCGGGCGACCTGCACACGGTCGGCCGCAACGCCAGCCGCGAGCGTCCGGCCAAGTTCCTGGTCCTGCTATTGAAGGACGCCGGCAAGCCGGCGCTGTTGCCGCCCTGAACGACCGCGCCAGGCCGGCCGCACCCCGGCCTGGCGTTGCATCCGTCACAATCCCGCCTCCTGCTGCGACCTGAGTCTTATGGAAGGCGCAACCCACACCTTTACCCGGCTCCAGCCGCGCCTGATCGGCGTGGCCTACCGCATGCTCGGCTCCTTGGCCGAGGCGGAAGACGTCGTGCAGGACGTCTGGCTGAGCTGGAACGACACCGTCCCGGAGCAGATCGGCGACCCCGAGGCCTGGCTGGTGACCGCCACCACCCGGCGCTCGATCGATCGCCTGCGCCGTGCGCGCAACCGCGAGCACTACGTCGGCATCTGGCTGCCCGAGCCCATCCTCAGCGACAGCCCGACCACACCCGAGGAACTGCAGGAAGCCTCCAGCGACCTGTCCATCGCCTTCCTCACCGTGCTGGAACGGCTGGCGCCCGAAGCGCGCGCCGCCTTTCTGCTGCGCGAAGTGTTCGACGCCGACTACGCCGACATCGCCAGCACGCTGGACAAAAGCGAGGCCGCCTGCCGCCAGATCGTGCACCGCGCCAAGAGCCAGCTGCGCGAAGAACGCCCGCGTTACCTGGTCTCCGCGCAGGCGCACCAACAGCTCATGCGCCGCTTCGCCGAAGCCTGGACCAACGCCGACTTCAGGGCGATGAAGGACATGATGGCCGAGTCCGCCGTGCTGGTCGGCGACGGCGGCGGCATCGCCACCAGCCTGCCCAAGCCGGTACTTGGCGGCCAACGCATCGCCCAACTGCTGTTCGCCTGCACCCTGCGCCGCAAACACGAACTGCGCCTGGAACTGACCTCAATCAACGGCCACCTGGGCCTGCTGCGCTACTTCGGCGACACCCTGGAATCCGCTCAGACCTACGAAACCGACGGCGAACGCATCCTGCGCGTGTACGTGCAGCGCAATCCGCACAAGCTGCGACGCATCGCGGCGGATAGGGCGTCGTCGCTGCACTGAAATCCCGCCGCGGCGATGCCCGCAACGCCAGACTTAGCGCACCCGTTTCAACCTACGCAGGAAATGCACGCCGTCGCTGTCACCCTCGATGGTGAGCACATCGCCTTCGATACGGAACGGACGCGGCTGATCGGTGCCGGTGTAGCTGGGCATCAGACTGCCTTCCACCTTGTGCACGACGACGCCCCGCTCCGCATCGACTTCGTAGGTGCCGAAGTAGGCGACATAGCCGTCGTAGGCGGCGCGCACCTCGGCATCGCTGCCCGCCGCGTCGTCTCCGGAGGCGAAGGGCCGCACCGCGGGCGTGCGCATGATCTGCACGCTCAGGTGCCCAGTCGGGTCGTAGACGATGTAGCCCTTGGGCTGCTCGCCATACGGATACACGACCTTGCCCGTTGCGATGTCGGTGTCCGTGATGCGCTCAACACGCCAGGTGCCGGCCAGCTTGGGGAGCGCACCGGCCGCGTGTGATGGCCCTGCCGTGATCCCGGCTAACAGCAGGAACACCGCGTATGCGACGGATAGCGAACGCGACAGTTGCATGCGGACAGATCTCCAAGATCAGGGCGCGGGCACGATAGCATCGCGCCCGCCCGCGCAGGTGCGCGCGCCGTCGCCGAACGAACTAAGCGGATCGACCGGCAGCGAAGAACGCTCGGGCTGACGGCCCTGAAAACGCATGCTGCCGCGAGTCGGCGCGGCGCCTTTGGCGCATTCAACCGCTACTTGATCACGCGCCGGTCCATGAGCGCCCTGAACTCATCGAGGAACCAATCCGCGTCTTCGGGCAAGGCCTCGAGCAACAGCGCGTCGATGCGGCTTTCGATATCGCCGAAGTAGACCTGGCCATGGCGCAGGTCGCCGAGATCGGCTTCCAGCACGACCAGTTCGGTAGCCAGCTCGGCTCGGGTTTTGTCCACGTCCGCAGCATAGGCGCAGAGGGTGGGCTTGTCGTGAGGCCGCGCCTTGCGTGCGTACGTATGAGCCTGGCGCTGGCGAGCCGCCCCTTCGAACGGGGCCTAAAGCCCATTCAGCTCTCGCTTTGCGATCCATGCCGCAGACCGCGTATCGCCCCGCAACGCGTCCTGCAGCAAGCCGAATGCGCGGTGTTTGCGCGCCGGGCTCGGTCGCGATCACGCCGCGGCCTCGATCCGAAAAGGATGGGCCAGGCGGTAGGGTTCGCGCACGCCCGCCACCGCCAGCGGGGCGAAATCGTGCATCGCGGACAGGCGCAACTCGTTCAACAGCGGCTGTTCGCCGACGACCAGGGCCGACACCAGGAAGCCCGGATCGTCCGCATGCGGCGCGACCCAGCCGGCGATGCCGATGACCGGATCCTCGCCACCGGTATCCCAGAAGCAGCCGGTGACCGTATGCAGCGCGCGCAGTCGGTCCGCGCCGCCCGTGTCGGCGTGGGCGCCGTAGGACGCCGAGCCGATCAGCACCACGCTGCGCGCCAGGGCCGCGCAGGTCAGATAGTCGGCCCACGCGCGCAAGGGCACGGCGGACAAGAGTTCATCAGGATGCAGGGCCAGGAAGCATCGCAAGCAGCGCTCGACCGCGCGGGCCGCCGCACGGCGGTCCAGACCCGCCGCGGCGGCCAGCGGCTCATCGCGCTCCTCGTTGGGTCGGCAATGATCGTGCGCCGCATCGCAGAAGCAGGCGGACACCTGGTCGAGTATGTCGGCCTGCAGGGCCGCCAGCGCGTCCAGCTCCGACCGCTCCGGCCGAATGCACGGCGGCCGCTGCCTGGCCTCCAGCCCGGCGAGCAGCAACAGTTCCGGCACCGGCGGATAGTAGTTTCGCTTCGCTAGTTGCAGGGCGGATTCGATGGACATCGGGTCGGCGTCTGTGACGTGTGACTTCTGCATACGCCTAGCGGCATCAAGCGGATGTCGTTTCCAGCGCCCGTGATACGCCGTTCAGATCCGACCACTCGAACGGTTCATCTTTGTAGTGAAGCGCACAACAGGAATTCGACGTCGGACTCACCCGATGCCACGCAATCCGGCCCTTGCCGTAAGCGGCGGACCATCGGTTTCCACTCGGAGCCTCACCGTCAACGGAGCGGTCAGGCCATGGCCAAGCAAGCCGGTTACGGCCAGACCCAACTCAAGGGACTGCTGCTGCAGGCACTGGAAACCGAGCGCGGCGGCATCCGGATCCACGAGACCGCGCGGTCGCTGGCCGAATCCGCGCCGGCGAGCCATCGCGCTCGCGGATGCGACAGCGGCGCCCGGCCACTCTTGCCGGGCGCCGCTTTGCGTTGCCGCTTACGGAATGTCGATCTCGGCCGTGCTGGTGGCGCTGTAGTTGTTCACGCCGTTGGTGGCGTTGTGCACGCAGACCACGGTGATGCGGCGGTAGTTGCTCACGCCGTAGACGAAGTTGGACGCGAAGTGCACGTCGACCAGCGCGCCGTTGCTCTCGTCGTCGTACTCGGTGGTGTAGCCGCCCAAGGCATCGTAGGCATTGCAGCGCACGCTGATGAAGTCGGCATCGACGCGGTTGTTGTTGACGTCGGCGAAGCGCGAGTAGCCGCGGATCTTGACCCGCTTGCCGCCGCCGGGGCCGGTCTCATAGCCCTGGTTCTGGATCACGCCCTGCAGCACATAGGTCGGCGCCGTTCCGCCGCCACCCGTGCCGCCCCCTTCGCCGTCGCCGCCGCACTCGGTATCGATCGGGCAGATTTCCTCGAACCGCTGGGCGCTCGCCTCCGGCACCACCCCGAACAGACCCGCCACCAGTACCGCCGCCATTGCCATACGCACGATCATGAGTCACCTCCTGTGAAGTCCTTGATTGCCATGCCGGTAGCGAATCCCCGCTCCGCTGGCGCCTTTCCCCTATGCGCCACGACATCGCCAACGCGGGACAGACACGTCCTTGTTCGCAAGCCGCCGCACTGTGAGAACGGGAGGCCGCCGCGGTCTCCCTACCCACGCGACGATGCCTGCATGTGCAATATCGAAGTGCGTCCCGCGGGCCCCGGCGGAAAACATCCGCGCGCAAGGGGCGGGCCGAGGCCGGACGATGGCGTCGCCCAGTCGCCATGGCGCCCTCGTGCCGGTGCGGCACGAGGGCCGGGCCATCAGAACTTGTAGGTCACGCCCAGATACAACTGGCGGCCGGAATAGCCGTTGGAGTAGAACCGGGCCTTGGTGTCGTTGCCCAGGTGCGTGCGCTGTTCCTCGCGCGTGGCGTTGAGCACCGAGCCGGTGATCGTGAGATTGTCGTTGATGTTGTAGGACGCGTTGAGGTCCAGCTGCTGGTAGGGCTCGGTGTAGATCGTGAAGCCGTTGTTCAAGCCGCCGACCACCTCGCCGCGGCGGTTGAACGAGGCGCGCGCCAGGAACTTGTCGTTCTCGTAGAACACGGTGACGTTGGCCTGGTTCTTCGCGCTGCCCACCAGCGGCGACTCGCCGATGGTCTCGCCGTCGAGCACGATCGAGGCCAGGTTGGTGTCGTTGTAAGTGTAGTTGGCCTGGATGCCCAGGCCGAAATCGAAGGTGTATTGGCCGTACAGCTCCACGCCCTGCGACACGCCGTCCTGGCCGTTGGCCTGGGTGGAGTAGTCCTGCACCGTCACCGTCTGCCCGCCGACCGACATCTGCAGGTCGCGCACCACCGGCACGGTGAAGTTCTTCACGTCCTTGCGGAACAGGCCCACGCCCGCCACCGCGCCCGGCTTGAAGTACCACTCCAGACCGATGTCGTACTGATTGGCCTCGAACGGCTCCAGGCCCTTGTTGCTGCCCGAACCGTACCAGCCGGGATTGGTCGTGCCGCCGGCGACGCGACGATCGTTGCTGTACTCGTCGGAGTAATAGCTCAGGCCGCCCGGGTAGGCGATGCTGGTGTAGCTGGGCCGCGCGATGACCTTCGACGCCGCGCCGCGCAGCACCAGGTTGTCGGTGATGTCCCAGGCGATGTTGAAGCTGGGCAGGATGTCGGTATAGGTCTTGTCCAGCGAGGCCAGCTCGTAGGTCTTCTGCTGCGCCATCGCATTGGGCAGCCGCACGAAGCCGCTTTCGCAGCTGTAGCCGGTGTTGGAGTTCAGCAGCGCGCCGGCGGCCGGATCGGTGCAGGACATCGGCGCGCCGCCGGCGTTGTCGGCGAAATAGTCGGTGAAGCGTTCGACCGAATCGCTGGACTCGGCATGCTGCTTGGTGCGGGCGACGCGGAAACCGATGTTGCCGCGCACGCGCTCGGTACGGAAGTTGGCCTGGAAGTAGCCGGCGGACACCTTCTCGTCGACGTTGTAGACGAAGTCCTCCTCGCGACGGTTCTGCACGCCGCCGTAGCGGTTGTTCAAATAGTCGATGTAAGCCGGGAAATCGATGCCCGGAAACACATTGGCGTTGAAGCCGCCGGCGATGTCGCCCACCGGCTTGGACAGGAAGAAGCCCGGCTGCGCGACGCCCGCGGTGGAATCGCAGCCGGCCTGGTAGCGCTTGCTGTAGTCGCTGGGATCGGCGCCCTGACACACCCAGTAGGTGTTGCCGGTGTTGCGGTGGACCTCGCCGTCGCTGTATTTGGCGCCGAACTGGATCGAATCCAGCCAGCCGGTTTCGAACAGCTTGGTGAAATCGGCCTGGAAGTGGCGCTGCTTGATCGTGGTTTCCATCCACGACGAATCGGTCGAGCCAGTGTCGATCTCGGCGATGCCGGCCATCAGCTGGTCCTGCAGGTTCGGCGAGAAAGTCGCCGTCGGCGTCCCGCTCAGATCCCAGGAGCTGAAGGTGTTGCCGGGCTGCCACACGCCGTTGACCTGGCGGCGCGGCTTGGCCGACATGCGGAAGTTCATCGACGGCCCGCCTTCCGACCAGGTGCGGCCACCGCCGAACGAGGCCTTCCACAACGGGCTGATGTCCCAATCCGCGCTCAGGTCGAAGCTCTGCGACAGCGCCTTCTCGCGGCTGTAGCCGCCGGTGAGCTGGGGCGTGGGAATGGTGCAGTCGTCCGGCCCCCAGCCGCCGGGCGGCAGGCCGGCGGCGGCGGCTTCGTCCTCGCTGCAGTAATAGGCCTTGCCGTCCTTACGCTCGTACTGCGCGCCGGTGACGATGGTGCCGCTGGGATCGAAGGTGAACCCGTTCAACAGTCGCCCGCCGGTCCAATTGCCGTCGCCGGCGACGCGCGCCAGATTCCACTCCGGAATCTTGAGCATGTTCTGGGTGTAATCGCCCTCCAGCTCGAAGCGGAAGTAGTTGGCGGTCAGGGTCAGGTTGTCGATCGGCTTGAACTGGAACGTCAGCTGCCCGCCCTTGCGCTCGCGCTCTTCGTCGCGCACCGCGAAGTTGACCGAGGTCGGCATGAAGAAGCCCGAGTAATGCCCGCCGTTCTGGTTGTAGATGCCCGAGCGGCCCCAGAAGCTGGAGGCGTTGGGCAGCGGATTGCCATGCGCATCGACCGGTGGATTGCGGGTGCGGCCGGGAACGTTCCAGACGTAGTCGTTGATGATGTTGCCGTTGGCGTCGACGCGGTCGCTGTACCACTGCCAGTCTTCGGTGGTGACGTCCATGGTGCGGTTGTTGCGCTTTTGCTGAGTCGCGCCGACCAGCACGCCAAAGCGATTGTCCTGGCTGTGCCAGGAATACAGCGTCGAGGCCTGCGCGTCGACGCCGCTGCTGGTGTCCGACGAGGTGCCCTCGAGGGTGACGAAGCCCGAGTTCGACTCCATGTCCAGCGGCCGGCGCGTGCGCAGGATCACCGTGCCGCCGATGCCGCCTTCGTCGATGCGCGCCTCCGGCGTCTTGAACAGCTCGGCGCTGGACAGCATGTTCGACGGCAGCAGCGTGTAATTGAACGAACGCGTGGCCTCGTTGTTGCTCTCCGAGGTGGCGATGTAGTTGCCGTTCAACTGCGTCAGGGTGAGATCGGCGGCCAGACCGCGCACGCTGACGTTCTTGCCTTCGCCGCCGTTGCGGGTGATGACCACGCCCGGTACGCGCTGCAGCGCGTCGGCGACGTTCTTGTCGGGGAACTTGCCCACGTCCTCGGCGGTGACCACCTCCACCACCGCGTTGGCGTTGCGCTTCTGGTCCAGGCTCTTCTCGATCGAGTAGCGGTAGCCGGTGACCACCACCTTGTCCAGATCGGTCGCGGCGTCGGCGCCCTGCGCCGCGGGCGCCTCCTGGGCGAACGCGCTGCCCGGCGCGGCCACCACGGCGACCAGCGCGACGGCGATGGCGGCGGACAACGAATTGCGTATGCGTGCGTTTGGCGTGCGTGTCATTTCAATCACCCTCTCCCAAGATTGAATCGGCTGCTGACGCGAGCGAATTTAGATCGATCTAAATTCTCAAGGCACGAACCCCCGTTCCGACAGACGGAATCTGTCGTATGCCTTGGTAGCGTCCTCTGCCGCCCTGAACTGCCTTGCCCCTGTGGCGAACGACCGCCTCGCTTTTAGATCGTTCTAATTTGGCGACGGAATAGATAGCACAGAGTTTTGCGGCATGCATGCTGCCGCGCAGCATGGGCCGGGACGGTCCGCTGGGGGCGATCCGTACGCAGGTTCTCGCCGAAGAGCGACAACGGCCGATCACGCTCGCCGCAAGCACTCGCATGGGTTCGTACGCCGCGTATCGGCGCCGGCATATTTCCCGAACGCACGCCACCGACGCCCCTCGTCTCGGCGCACGCTCGTCGCATCCGCGCTACGCGCACCTGCTCAGCCCCTAGACTTGGCGACCGTATCGACTGGCCGCGGAATCCACGTGATCAAGCACGCGTCGCTTTGTCTCGCCCTGTGTTGCGGGCTGGCATCCACACCCAGCGCGCTGGCCGCGACCAAGGACGCACTACCGCTGCCGACGGGTTGCGCCCTGGCCGATCGCGCGCCCACGAGCAAGGCCTCCAGCGACGGCGCGGGGACGTCGTTCCCGCCCCCTCAACTGGACGTACGCACCCCGTTCGAACCCGCCGTATTCAATGCGGGCGGCTACCGCTACCTGGTGTACGAGCTGCGGCTGCTGAATCTGTCCGACGAAGCCATGCCCATCACCGGCGTGGACATCATGGCCGCTACCGCCGATAGCGATAAGCTGCTGCTGTCGCTTTCCGGCGCCGCACTCTATGCGCCATTGCGGCTGATCGGCGACGGCGCGATCGACGCTGCGCACCCGTTGCAAACGGGTCGCGCGGCCATCGCCTATCTGTGCCTGGCATTCGAGCGCGATACGCCGGTACCCAGCCAACTTCGCCATCGCGTGATCCTGGGGGACGCGATCGCAGAAGGCCCTGTAGTCGGCGTTCATCACGGCTCCGTCGGGGTGCTTGCCAGCCCCGTGCGGGGCGACCATTGGTTGGCGGATAACGGCCTGGCCCTAGACCGCCATCATCGCCCGGGCCTGTTCGTCGCCGGCGGCACCGCGCAGATTTCGCGCCGATACGCGATCGACTGGAAGCGGCGCATCGGCGGCGACTTCCAGGCCGGCGATCCATTGGATGTGCGCACCTATCACGCGTATGCGCAGCCGGTGTTCGCCGTCGCGGACGCCACCGTGATTCAGGCCATAGACGGCCTTCCCGACAACGTGCCGCGCACGGCCGCCGGCTTTACTCCCGCCGTGCCGCTGAGCATGAAGACGCTGGCGGGCAATACCGTCGTACTCGATCTGGGCGACGGTCAGTTCGCGCATTACGCGCACCTGCAACCCGGCAGCGTCGTCGTAAAGGCCGGCCAGCGCGTTCGGCGCGGCGAGCCGTTGGCACGCATCGGCAATTCCGGCGACGCACGATGGCCGCACCTGCATTTTCAGGTGAGCACGGGCCCGGACATCATGGCCAGCGAAGGCCTGCCGTTCGCGATCGATCGCTTCCGCGCCAAGGATGCCGAGGGCCACTGGAGCACCCGGGCACTGGAGTTTCCATTGGCCGGAGACGAAGTGGCTTTCTGAACCTGGCGATTGCCGCTCGGCATGATGGGTAGCGGTCGGCACCGGTGGCAGGGCGCCTGGGCGCTGTGCTTTCCATGAGATCGCGGCGCGCCATCGGAAACTACGGGCGGGACGATAAGCAGCTTTTTTTCTGGGTAACCCACCCAGTCTCAAGCCGTGCGTCAGGGTGTCGATAGGATTCGTCATGGGAATCCGCACCGTGCGTTCCGCCACGCCCAGGCCAGCCAAACTTCAGCTCATCGGCCGCAGGGCCGCGGCCTGGACCGATCGCCTTGCGCCCGCTCCCCTCGACCGCCAGGCCCGACGCCAACATGCATAAGCCGCTTCCAGCACCGCCTTTGCGCCAATGGCCTTCGCGATGGGCCGAAGCCGCCAATGAGGACGGCTACAAATTGAGCAACGATGCTCTGCGAACGCTAGCCACCCGCCTGCTGGCGTATCAAGCTGCCGCACTGCGGCATGGGCGCCGCAGCGAGGCCGCGCGGCTGGGACAACTGCTGATCGATACGGCCGCGCTCAAGCGGGCGCTGACCGCTGCCGATCCATCCGCGGCATCGCCGGCCGCGCCGGGCACCGACCGCGGCTGACCGGCGACTGTCGGCAGATGGCGGCGCCCGGCCGACATGTTCTACTGACGGCGGTTCGCGACACGAGCACCGGCCGCTCATCGGCCCATTAGCCCCGCCAGGAGCCGTCTCCGATGCAACGGCAAACGCTGCTGACTTGGACCTGGGTGAGTGCCTGGTGGCTGCTCACCGGGCTGATCTGGACGGGACAGATGCACGAGGCCTTTTCCGGTCAGGTCGGCTGGCCGCATCTGTTCCGCACCGAGATGGCCAAGGCGCTGCTGTGGATCCCGTTCACGCTGCTGCTTTTCCGCTGCGTCGACCGCCACCCGATCGAGCGCGGCGCCCTGCTTCGCTCCATCGGCTGGCTGAGCCTGAGCGTGGCCGCAATTATCGCGGCGCGCGCCGCATGCACCGCCGCGCTCAACCCCTGGGTGGGCTGGTACGCGCAGTTGCCTGGATGGACCGCGCTGCTGCGCACCAGCTTTCTGGGCAACCTGCTTACCGCCTGGATGATCGTCGGCGTAGCGCACGCGCTGCTGTTCGCAAGACGCGACCGGCTGCGCCAGCGACAGCAGGCCGAGTTGCAGTCGCAACTGTCGCAAGCGCGCTACGAAGCGCTCGCCGCGCGACTCGATCCGCACTTCCTGTTCAATGCGCTGCACTCCATCAGCGAGGTGATGCACCGCGACGTGGCGGCCGCCGACCGCATGGTGGTGGGCCTGGGCGGCCTGCTGCGGCAAAGCATCGAAGGCGCAAGCGACCAGCAGGCCACCTTGGGCGATCAGATCGAGTTGATCGAGGACTACGTGGGCATCGAGCAGGTCCGCCTGGGACCGCGGCTGCGCTTCCAGCTCGACGTAGACGAATCGCTGGCCTCGGCGATGGTGCCGCGGCTGTTGCTGCAGCCCTTGGTGGAAAACGCGATCCGCTACGCGGTGGCCCCGCGCGTACAGCCCGGCAGCATCCGGGTGGCCGCCCATAGCCGGGAGCATCGGCTGCTGCTGGAAGTTTGCGACGACGGCGACGGCGCAGCCGCCGCGGCCCCAGGACAAGGCGTGGGCCTGGCCGGCGCGCGCGCGCGGCTGCAGTACCTGTATGGCGAGGACTTCACCTTCGACGTGTTGGCCTTACCCGGCGGCGGCACCTGCGTCCGCATCGACCTGCCCCTGCGTTCGATGGCGGCCGCATGAACCGGCCCCTGCGCACGATCGTGGTCGACGACGAGCCCATGGCGCTGGCGCGCCTGGCGCGCCTGCTGCGCGAGAACGGCGTCGAGGTCTTGGCCGAATGCACGGACGGCGCGTCCGCACTGGCGGCGCTGCGCGCGCATGCAGCGGACGCCGCGTTCCTCGACATCCATATGCCGGGCATGAGCGGGCTGCAGGTGTCGGCCGATGTCGCCGCGGGCGGCACTTGCATCGTCTATGTCACCGCCCACTCCAAACATGCGGTGCACGCGTTCGAGACCGACGCGGTCGATTACCTGCTCAAGCCGTTCACGACCCGACGCCTGCATGCCACGCTCGAACGCCTGCGCGCGCGCGTGGCGGCGCGCGGCTCCGCGTTTCCCGAACGCCTGTTGTTGCAGGCGGGCGCGCGACAGCGCCTGGTACCGGTGCAGACCATCGATGCGCTGATTGCGAGCGCGAACTACGTCGAGGTCCACTGTGGGCAAGAGCGGCACCTGGCGCGCGATACCCTCAGCGCCATCGAGGCCAGACTAGACCCGACCCAGTTCGTGCGCATACACCGCTCGCGCATGGTGCGCATCGGCGCCGTGCACGATGTCGAACTGCTGCCTTCCGGGCAGTACCTGCTGCGCTTGCGCAACGGGCAGAAGCTGTCGGGTGGGCGTCGCTATCGCGATGATTTGCGCAAGGCGCTGGGCATGGCGGGCTTGGGGGCTGCGGGCGGTAGCTGAGGGCCTGTGCTCTTTCTCCTGAGAGTTGAGAGAGCCGTTCAGTCGCGGAGAGCAAAAGCAAATCCCCCTTAATCCCCCTTTTCCAAAGGGGGAGACGCTAAGCGGCGCCAGGCGGGTTGGCGCGGATGCGCGGACCGCACGTAGCCGACGTTCGCCGGCCGATTTTCGTCGTTCGTCCCAGACGCATTGCCTGGGCGGGAGTACGCCTGCATCAATGCCTGCACCGCCTGCCGACCGGCCGGCACACGTGGACCTGACATGGACCGACGAGACTTCCTGGGTTCCTGCGCATCGATCGCCGGCGCCGCCGCGCTCGCCGCCTGCGGTGTGGCTTCCGGCAAGCAAGCCGCCACAACGGAGACCAACGCGTTCGCCGCGCTTCGCCGCTATGCCCCCACCGCCTTCGGCCGCATCGCTTATGTGCAGCGCGGCAGCGGGCCGGCCGCTTTGTTCCTCCATGGCCTGCCGTTGAACGGATTCCATTGGCGCGATTCGTTGCAGCGGCTCTCACCGCATCGCCGCTGCATCGCGCCGGACTTCATGGGCATGGGCTACACCGACTCGCCCGAGCGCCAGGACCTGTCGCCGCAAGCGCAGACCGACATGCTGGCGGCGTTCCTCGATCGCCTCGGTATCGCGTCCGCCGACATCGTCGCCAACGACAGCGGCGGCGCGATCGCGCAGCTGTTCGCCGTGCAGCACCCCGAGCGCGTGCGCACCCTGCTGCTCACCAATTGCGACGTGCACGAGAACTGTCCGCCGCCGCAGATGTTGAATTCCATCCAGGCCGGCGTCGCTGGCGCCTACCACCCGAAGATGCAGCGGCATCTGGACGATCCGGCCTACGCCCGTTCCGACAAAGGCATCATCGGCGCCACCTACATGGAGCCGGACGCGGTCGCCGACGCCACCATCGAGTACTACTTCAGGCCGCTGGTCGCGTCGGCCAAACGCAGATCGCAATTGAACCGCTATCTGGCGGCGCTGCTGGCCAATCCACTGCTCGCGATCGAACCCGATCTGCGCCGTCTGAGCACGCCCACGCGCATGGTGTGGGGCACCGGCGACGTACTCTTCCCCGTCGCCTGGGCCAACTGGTTGGACCGGACCCTGCCCGGCTCGCGCGGCGTGCGGTTGGTGGAAGGCGGCAAGCTGTTCTGGCCGGAGGAGCGGCCGGACGTGATCGCCGAAGAGGCGAAGTCGCTGTGGGGCATCTAGACGGGTACGCGGATCGTGCGTTCAATCTGCTCGGTTGGGTTTGAACCGCCGTCGGTATTCCATCGGCGCGATCCCGAGCTGGCGACGGAACAAACGCCACAAGGTGCCCTCGTCGCCGACGCCGGTGCGCGTCGCGATGGTCTTCAGCGGCAGCGAGGTGTGCTCCAACATGCGCTGCGCCTGCTCCAGGCGCATGCGGCGTATCACCGACGACGGCGTCTGGCCGAAATCCCGCTCGCACACGCGCGCCAGCGTACGCGTGCTCATGCCGGCGAGCTTGGCCAGCTTGGCGATCGGCAGCGGCTTGGCCAGGTGCCCCTGGATCAACGCGGTCAGGATATGAACGCTGCTGTCCAGCTCGCGCACCGGCACGATGCTTTCGTCGAAGAACATGGCCTGCTGATCGGAGCGCCGCAGGTACAGCACCAGGCTCTTGGCCACCGTCAGCGCCGCCCGGTGTCCGTGATCTTCCTCGATGATCGCCAGCATCAGATCGAGCCCGGCGGTGATGCCGGCCGAAGTCCAGATCCGACCGTCGCGTAGGAACAGGTTGTCGCTGTCGACGCGCGCACGCGTAAAGCGGGCGCGCAATTCGTCGCGATAGACCCAGTGCGTAGTCGCCGAGCGGCGATCGAGCAAGCCCGCTTCGCCGAGCACGAACGCACCGGTGCAGATGGACACGATCCGGGAAATGCGGCGCGCGTGCTCGCGCAGCCACCGCGCTACCCGCATCTCGCCGGCGGAGCGGCCGTTGGCCGGCGTGGCGCCGGCGATCACCACGGTATTGGGAAAACCGTTGCGCGCCGCCTCTTCCAGAGAGCTAGCGCCACCCAACACCACACCGTGGCGGGTCGGTACCGCGCCGCGCGTGGGCGCGACGATCTTGGCCGCATAAGCGGGCCAGCCCAGCACTTCGTTCGCATAGCCCAGCACCGACCAGGGACCGCTGAGATCGAGCAGCTCCGATCCCGGAAACACCACGAACCAGACTTCACGGGTGCGATTGCGCATTCGCGCACATTACGCCAGGTGGCAGGAAATGCAATCGGATAGGCCTTTGCGTCAGCGCGCGCCTTGTATCGCGAACCACAGAATTTCCGGGCCTCCCCTCCAGCCCGGGTTCTTTCTATGCGCCGCAACGCGTTTCGCCTTACCAGCCTTGCCATCAGCTGCGCCGTCGCGACGCCCGCGATCGCGCAAGATAACGCGCTCACCTCGGCGGTCGACGCCTTCGGCGAGCGTGCGGGCATCGAACAGTCCGGCCTCTACACCGAAAGCCAGGTGCGCGGCTTCGACCTCAACGACAGCGGCGCCTACCGCATCGACGGCGCCTACTTCGGCCGCGCCGCGGCCATGGACGACACCGTGCTGTCCAGCGTGGGCGTGCGTGTGGGCGTGAATGCGGCGCGCCTGGACTATCCCGCGCCGTCGGGCGTGGTGAACTATCGATTGCGCGAGGCCGGTACGAAAAACGAACTTCGCCTGGGCCTGGGCTTTCGCGATTTCGGCACGCGCGTGGTCCAGGCCGACGGTTCGGCGCAGGTCGGGCGCTTCAGTCTCGCGGGCGGCCTGCTCTGGCGCCCGCTGCAGGTGCACTACCAGGGCTACCGAGGTTCGGGCGTCAACGCCGGTGGCGTCGCCACCTGGAAGCTCGCAGGCGACCGGCGGCTGCGCGCCTTCACCTCGCTCTATCGCCGCCACTACGACGGCGACTATGCCGTCGCCCCGTCCAGCGCCGCGCTGCCGCCGCCGTTGCGAGCGCTGCATCAGTACTCGCCTTCGTGGGCGGAAACCGTGGGCCTGAGCACCAACACCGGCCTGCTCTTCGACGGGCGATTCGGCGGCTTCGATATCGATCTGTCGGCGTTCCGCTCCACGTTCGATATCGACAAGAACGATTTCACCCTGATCTCGGCCGACGCCGCCGGCAACGCCACCGCCACCACGCTGCGCACGCCCAGGCGCGAGAAGCATGCGACCTCGGCCGAAGCCAGGATCGCGCGCTCGTTCGCCATGGGCGCGCTCGACCACCGCGCCAGCCTGTCGCTGCGCGGCGCGCGCACCCGCAACGAATTCACCTCCAGCCAAGCCATTCCCTTGGGCGCCTTCCACCTGTCCGGCGATCCGCCCGAGGTGGCGGAGCTGCCGTGGTCGGGACGGCGCGGCGAAGATCAGACCGAACAACTCACCGCGTCGGCGAGCTACGCCCTGAGCTGGCGCGATCGCTTTCAGCTGCGTCTGGGCCTCCACCGCGTGCGTTACGACAAGGCCTCGCAGGCGCTCTCCGGTAACCGCACCCAACGCGTCAGCCTGAGCACTCATCACAACGCCTCGGCGGTGTTCAATCTGAGCGACCGCACCGCGCTGTTCGGCAGCTGGGTCACCGGCCTGGAGGAGAGCGGCGCCGCGCCCGGATCGGCGACCAACCGCGACGAAGTGCTGCCGCCGGGCGAGGCCGTGCAAAAGGAGTTGGGCCTGCGTCATGCGCTGACGCCACGCCTGAACTTCATCGGCGCCGTCTTCGACGTCTCCAAGCCCAGCCAGGGCCTGCGCCAGGACGGCGCCTTCGGCCTGATCGGCGAAGTACGCCACCGCGGCATCGAAGCCTCGATCGCCGGCAAACTCAACGACCGCACCAACCTCGTCGCCGGCGTCGTCCGCTTCGACTCCGAAGTAAGCGGCCCGTTGGTGGACGCGGGCCTGGTCGGCTCGCACGGCGTGGGCGTCGCCCAGTTCGTCGCCGCCGCCAGCATCGAGTACCGCCTGCGCGACGACTGGTCCTTCGACGCCAGCCTCAGCCACACCGGCGAACGCTGGGCCAACACCGCCAATACGATCCAGGCGCCGGCCATCACCACGCTCAACCTGGGTACGCGCCACCGCTTCACGCTCGCCGACCGTCCTGCCGAGCTGCGCATCGTGGCGTCGAATCTGACCGGCGAGGAAGGCTATACCGTCGCGCGCTCGGGGCTGCTGTCTCCAGTTTCGCCGCGCACGATACGGGCGGTGCTCACGGTCAGTTTTGGGGCAGGCAACTGAGGCCGGGCAAGGCGATGCCAACCGACCGGGGCAAGGCCGGATCCTTGCCATCACTCTCGGCCACAGAGCTGCTGGCGGGCAAAATCTGCCAACCGCGCACGGAATACAGGCGTTGTCACTTGACAGGCCGATACGTGTGGTTGGACCCTCGGCGGCATGAATTTCGATCTCGAAGCGCTCAGCCTGCCGGAACTGAACTCCCTACTGATCGCCGCGGAGCGGCGGAAGCAGCTGGTTTCCAGCCGTCGCCCCATTGCCGTAGTCCGTCGGAAAGCGATCGCGCTAGCCGCTCAACTCGGCTACACGATCGAGGAACTCTACGGGGACCAGCCGGCAGCCGAGGCCGCCGGCAAGAAGCGGGCGCCGCGGCGGAAAACCGGCAAGGTCGCCGCCAAATACCGCGACCCGGAGAACAAGCGCAATACCTGGTCGGGTCGCGGACGGATGCCACGATGGCTGGCGCAAAAGACCAAGCATGGCCGTAGCGCCACCGATTTTCTTATCCCCGGCCTCGCAAAACCAACCGCGCGCAAAAGCAGCTCGATTGGCCAACGCAAGCTCATCAAGCAGGGCTGACGCCTGCTAATCCGCTTTTCGGATGACCCAATCCGTGAGCCCGGCATCCAGCGTCATGCGTGCGAGCCTCGACGCCTCGATCACGGTAATGGCCTCGTCATCCGTCGTGACGGCGCCGGTGTGGTAGGCGTAAAACATACGATTGAAAACCCCGTCCTTTCCTTGCTGAGCGTAGGCTTCGAACTCGGACTGAGTCGTCTTCGCCTTCACCTGCACGAAAGCGCGTTCTCCCGTGGAGGGCAGCTCAAGGTCGAGATCCAGCAGCTTCCTGGTGCCACCGGTCGAATCGATCCGACGCCAACCGCTGGATCCGAAGATGAGTTCGACCAGGACCTCAAAGTCTCGTGGACCAAGACGCTGAATCAACGGCACCAACGAGTCGATCAACTCTGTACGCACACCGCTTCCGCCCGCTTGACCTCTTCGCTCAGCTCCGCATTGATGCGGCGTACGACGTGGGCGGCCGCGCTAAATCCGGCATCCACCGCGAAAGGTGATGCCCAGACCGTACTCTGCAGTGTAGATCGAACACGCGAGTGCATTCGTGACGGGATCAGCTAGAGAGGATGCGGAGCTCCTATAGTGGCCCGAGACCTGGAGGAGCTGCTCTCTACTTCAACTTCTTCGATGCTTTGCTCGGCGCCCGGGCCTTTCGCGGCTTACGGGCGCGGGCTGGTTCATCAGGAGCCGCGATTACGCGGATCGGATATCGGAACGTGCCAATTCCGTTAAGCATGATCTGAAAATGATAGACGCCCTCACCATCGAACGGCATTCCGTTGACCGAGGCCTCAACGTGACAGCGATTTCCCACATCTGGTCTCAAGATGATGCTGGGTTCAACATCAGTCGCCAAGAAACCTCTGCCATCAGGTAGAACCCAATTCAAATCGAACCTTACTGGTTCTGTCGAGTTGCATTCATTAGGCCAGCGCCAATCAACGGTGAAATACAGCACGAGAGGGGCAGCAGCCTCCACTTGTGTAAGGCCGTCCCTCGACTCCAAGATCGATCGAGGAATGTAGATCTCCTCCACGATGTTGATTGCGGAAGGCGCTCCCGTTTGCCCGTCTTTGAGCATTTCCTTAGCTAGGATCGCCCAATTAACCGATGGTACGGAGGCCGCCCCTCCCTTCTTGGCGCGCACCTTGCTCATTGAAGTTGCCGCCCACTGGTGAGGCCGAAGGATGAATGCACTCGAATGGATTCAGCGTCTGCTGGAGGGACGCTGAAGGTAGGAACCGTTGTGTGGTGCGTGCGGTCGCCTACACGACTTGAGCCTTCGGCGCCCAACATCCATGCACTGTACGTGCCAGTTTTTGGAATTGAGCTCTTGGGAAGCAGGTACTCATCGACCCGACAAACGACGCGTAGGCAGGCATTGGCAGTGGGCTTTTCTCCCACGCTGATAGTCACCTGCAGACCTAGCTTGACGAGGAACTGCAGCAATCGCTCCACAGAAAATCCTTGGAGCTTGTAATTCCGCAAAAGCGAAACATTAGGCTGACTGATCTCAAGACGCCCAGCAATTTCCTGTTGCGAACTGCCGAGTGAGTCGATGCGCTCATTTAACCGATATGCGAGGCTCGCCTTAGTGAGGTGCTCCTCCGGATTGGGTAGACCCAAATCCGCAAAAACGTTGTCGCTTCCTAGAACGAAGCTATCATCGCTCACAGTGTCCTTGCGCTTCATCATTTGCCTCCAAAGTCCTTCCTGGCTTGGGTCAAGCGTCGCTCGATCAGATCGATGTGTCGTTTCGGTGTTTCCTTTTGCTTGTGTGACTTCTTCTGAAAAGCGTGAAGGACGACTACTACATCTTTGAATTGCACGGTATACACGGCCCTATAGGTGTCCCCGTCCTCATCGAGGACGATCTCAAGAACTGACGCGCCCTCGAAGCCTTTCAATGGCTTCGCTGATGGGTGCTTCGCGCCCTGTTGAGCAACAAACAACGCATGGCCAGCATCACTGCGTGACTGCTCTGGGAAATCCAGCAATTCCTTTTTTGCCCCGCAAGACCACGCGATTCCCTTCATGGGCGAATTGCTCCTCGGCAAGCGGACTATACCACTCTCTGTATAAGTGCCATGTAGGCGGATCGTCACACCCCTACGCCGAAGTGTGTCCTAACTCACGGTCCATTTCAGCGGCGCCATGGGCTAGCTGGACTGTGGATAACTACCGTTCGTCGGCAACGAACGGGGCTATGGGCAGGTGACGTCGGCCGCCTGGATGCACTGCAAGCCTGAAGTGGTGACTGGCCTCAGAGCCAGCCAGGGCGCTCCCTTCCACTAGCAATAGGATTTCGACCCCTGCTGAATGGGTGTCGCGCCGCCGCCACGCGCGCTACCTAAAGTCACCAAGTTCGCTCCATAGCAGACCAGGAACCGTGGCGAAGAGGTTGCGGACACTTGGCGGACACGAGAACTGAGGTACTAACTGACGACGCGCGCAACCAATTGATTTCACTGGTGGGCCCACCAGGATTCGAACCTGGAACCAAAGGATTATGAGTCCTCTGCTCTAACCGTTGAGCTATAGGCCCGCGCGCCGGGGAATTCTACGGGAGCGGGCGGCGCGGCATAAGCCGTGCGGGATGTGCCGCAGGCGGCCGCGCCGGCAGACGCCGGGCGGCCGTTAGCGCTCAGGGCCGCGACATCGAGTACGGCCGCTGCTTCGGATCCGTCGCCCAGGCCTTGTCCGGCTGGGCCTGCATGGTGAAGCGCAGTTCGCCGCCGGCGAGGATTTCCTCATGGCGCAGGTAGGCGCGGTCCAGCGGTTTGCCGTTGAGGGTGGCGCGGCCGATGTAGGTGTGGGCGTCGTCCAGGCCGTCGGCGATCACGCTGAAGCGTTTGCCGTTGGGCAGGTTGAGGGTGGCGCGCGGCAGGAAGGGGCGGCCGATCACGTACTCGTTGCTGCCCGGCGCCACCGGATAGAAGCCCAGGGCGGTGAACACGTACCAGGCCGACATCTGGCCGAGGTCGTCGTTGCCGGCCAGGCCGTCGGGGCGCGGGGCGTACTGGGTGGCCATGATCTGCTTGAGGCGTTCCTGGGTGCGCCAGGGTTGGCCGGCGTACGCGTACAGGTAGGCGACGTGGTGGCTGGGTTCGTTGCCGTGCGCGTACCAGCCGATCAGGCCGGTGATGTCTTCCATGTGCGCGAAGATCTTGGGATCGACCTTGGCGTCGAACACCTCATCGAGCTTGCCGATCAGCTGGTCGTCGCCGCCGTGCGCGCGGGCCAGGCCGGCGACGTCCTGCGGGACGTACCAGGAGTACTGCCAGGCGTTGCCTTCGGTGTAGTCGCTGCCGTAGCCGCTGACGGTGGCGTCGAAGGGTTCGCGGAAGCTGCCGTCGCGCTTGCGCGCGCGCATGAAGCCGGTCTTGGCGTCGAAGGCGTGCTTCCAGTTGCCGGCGCGCTCGTTGAACTTGGCGGCGATGTCCTTGCGGCCCATGGCCTGGGCCATGCGTGCGATGGTCCAGTCGTCGTAGGCGTATTCCAGGGTCTTGGACGCGGCCTCGCCTTCTTCGTCGATCGGCACGTAGCCCAGTTCCATGTATTGGGCGATGCCGTCGTAAGGCCCGTAACTGGCGCTGGCGACCATGGCCTGCAGGGCTTGATCGGCATCGAACCCGCGGATGCCCTTCATGTAGGCGTCGGCGATCACCGGCACGGCGTGGTAGCCGATCATGCACCAGGTCTCCTGGCCGTGGAACGACCACACCGGCAGCACGCCGTAGGGGCTTTCGCGGCGTGAGGCCAGCAGCGAATTGACGAAGTCGCTGTTGCGCTGTTCGGGCTGTACCAAGGTCAGCAGCGGATGCAGCGCGCGGTAGGTATCCCACAGCGAGAACGTGGAGTGGTGGCGATAGCCCTTGGCCTGGTGCACGGCGTTGTCGGGGCCGCGGTAACGGCCGTCGCTGTCCATGAACAGGCTGGGGCCCATCAGCGTGTGGTAGAGCGCGGTGTAGAAGCTTTTGCGCGCGGGTTCGGGTGCGTCCAGATCGACCGCCGACAGGGCCTCGGTCCAACGTGCGCGCGCCTGGGCGCGCACGCCGTCGAAATCGTAGCCGGGGACTTCGGCGTCGAGGTTGGCGATCGCTCCCTCTTCGCTGACCGGCGAGATCGCGACTTTCACCACCAGCGACTGCCCCGATGCGTCGGCGAAATCGAAGGCGCCGACCAGTTGCCGGCCTTCGATCTGCGCGCGCAGGGTCGGCGTCTTTTCGGCCGGGGGCGGGAAGCCCTTGTAGATCACGTCCTGTTCGGTGTCGTGGAACTGGTGGCCGCTGAGCGGGCGCGAGAAGCGCATCGCGAAGTAGAGCTGGCGGCCGGGCGCCCAGCCGCGGGTTTCGCGAAAGCCGGTGACGGTGCCGTCCGGACGCAGGCGCAGCCGCGACCACAGCACCTTGCCGGGATAGTCGTACATGCTGGTGCGCAGATCGATCAGCACGTGCGCCGGCTTGCCCTTGGGGAAGGTGTAGCGGTGCACGCCGACGCGCTCGGTGGCGGTGAGTTCGGCGCGCACCTGGTAGTCGTCCAGGGTCACGGCGTAGTAACCGGGCTGCGCGACTTCATCGTCGTGACGGAAACGCGAGCGGTAGCCGCTGCCGGGCTTGCCGTCCTCGCCGCGCTCCAGGCGCACCTCGCCGGCGATCGGCATCAGCAGCACGTCGCCCAGGTCGGAGTGGCCGGTGCCGGAGAAATGCGTGTGCGAGAAGCCGACGATGCTGGTGTCGTCGTAGCGATAGCCCGCGGCCCAGCCGTAGGCCTCCTTGCGCGGCTTGATCTGGGTATCCGGGCTGAGCTGGACCATGCCGAACGGCACCACCGCGCCGGGGAAGGTGTGACCTTCGCCGCCGGTGCCGATGAAGGGGTCGACCGCGTCGTAGGCGCGGCGCGCGGCGGCGTCGGCAATCGAGGGCGACTGTGCGGTGGCGAGGCCGCTGATCGCCCAGGCCAGCAGCAGAGGCCAGCGCAGATGGCGCTTGAACGAGCGATGCGGGAACGAGGGATCGGCAGGCATGGACGGCTCCGGTGGCGGACCGGGCGGACGACTCCGGCCGGACGGCGCTGTTGATTTAGATCGTTCTAAATTGTCGGCAAACTAACACGCAGTTTTGATGGCCGCATGCTGCACCGCAGAATGCAAGGATGTGGCCGGAAGCGCAGCATGCATCACATTTAGAACGATCTAAACTAATGCACCCCGCCCTGCCCGATCCGGTCGCCATCCGATGAAGCCCACCCGCGCCGCTCCAGGCCGAGTGACCCTAACCGATATCGCCAAAGGTTGCGGCGTTTCGCGCGCGACCGTGTCGCTGGTGCTGCGCGGCAGCCCGCTGGTGAACGTGCGCACGCGCGAGCGCGTGGAAGCCGAACTCAAGCGACAAAACTACGTCTATCACCGCGGCGCGGCCAATCTGCGGCGCAAGGTGTCCTCGGGCGTGGCGCTGGTGATAAACGATCTGTCCAACCCCTTCTTCGCCGAATTCGCCGCCGGCGTCGACGAGTCGCTGGCGACCGCCGGTTACGTGACCTTGCTGGGCAGCACCGGCGAATCGGTGGAGCGCCAGCAGGCGGTGCTGAACTCGCTGCTGGAACACGACCCCGCCGGCATCATCCTGTCGCCGGCCGAAGGCAGCGACGGCGCGCGCCTGCATGCGCTGGTCGGCACGCGCACGCCGGTGCTGGTGTTCAACCGCGAGCTGGACACCGATTGGGACTTCCTGTCGCTGGACAACCGGCGCGGCGCGCAGCTGGCCACCGAACACCTGCTCGAACGCGGCCATCGCCGTATCGCGTTCTTCGGCGGTCATCGCGATTCCAGCTCCTGCCGGGAACGCCGCGAAGGCTATCGCCTGGCGATGACCGCCGCGGGGCTGACGCCGGAACCGCAATGGCTGATCGAGTGCGCGCCCACGCGCCTGGAGGCGGCCGGCCAGACCGGCGCGCTGTTCGCGCGCGATCCCGCGCCGACCGCGGCGGTCTGCTACAACGACGCGGTCGCGCTGGGCCTGATCAACGGCTTGAGCGCGCGCGGCCGCCGTGCCGGCCACGATTTCGCGGTGGTCGGGTTCGACGACATCCCCGAAGCGCAGGTCAGCGCGCCGCCGCTGAGCACGATCGCGGTGGACCCGCGCGCGCGCGGCCGCCAGGCCGCCGAACTGATCCTGCAGCGCTTGCACAACACCGACGCGGCACCCGAACGCACCGTCGCGCCGGTGCGCCTGCAAGTGCGCGCCAGCAGCGATACCGTATCGGCACCACCCGGAGACGCCGCATGAACGCCCGCAGCCTGCGCCACGACGCGTTCAACGCGGTATCGCCCGCGAGGGCCACGCGCTGATGGCACGGATGCAACGCCAGGCCATCGTGTGTTTCGGCGAGGCGCTGATCGATTTCCTCGCGCGTCCGCCGCAGCGGCCGGGCGAGCCGCGCCGGTTCGTCGAATACGCGGGCGGCGCGCCGGCCAACGTCGCCGCGGCGATCGCGCGCCTAGGCGGACAGGCACGCTTCGTCGGCATGCTGGGCGAGGACATGTTCGGCGACTTCCTCTACGAGCAGCTGCGCGACGCCGGCGTGGACGTGCGCCATACCGTGCGCACCGCCGGCGCCAAGACCGCGCTGGCGTTCGTGTCGCTGGACGCGCACGGCGAGCGCAGTTTCAGTTTCTACCGCCCGCCCGCGGCGGACCTGCTGTTCCGCGCCGAGCACTACCACGAACATTGCTTCACCGACGCACTGGCCTTCCACGTCTGCTCCAACAGCCTGACCGAGGCCGGCATCGCCAACGCCACCCTGTCGGGCATGCAGCGCGCGCGCCACGCAGGCGCGCTGGTCAGCATGGACCTCAACCTGCGACCGGCGCTGTGGGCCGACGCCTTCGACCCGCAGCCGACGGTGTGGCGCGCGCTGCTGGAAGCCGACACGATCAAGCTCAGCCGCTCGGAGTTCGACTTCCTGGCCGAACCGCTGGGCGGCGAAACCGCGGCCCTGCAGCGCCTGTGGCACGGCTACGCGACCTGCGTGCTGGTCACCGACGGCGCCGAGCCGATCCGCTGGTACACGCGCACGCGCCAGGGCCGTCTGCCGACCTTCGAGGTGCTGCCCACCGACACCACGGCGGCCGGCGATGCCTTCGTTGGCGGTTGGCTGCACCGTCTGGCGACGCTGGACGTGCAGGCCGCCGACTTCGCGACCTTCCTGGAGCACGACGAGGCGTTTCTGGACGCGTTGCGTTACGCCGCCGCGACCGGCGCGCTGGCGACCACGCGCCACGGCGCATTCGCTGCCATGCCGCCGCGTTCGGAAGTAGAGTCGCTCATGGACGAGCAGCCCTGACGGAGCCACCCCATGAGTCGTGACGACGCACCGCTGCCCGAAGTCGCCCCGCCGGACTTCCGCGACCCGGCCTTCCTGCGCGCGCACATCGCCGACACCATGGCGTTTTACCACCCGCGCGCGATCGATCCGGCCGGCGGCTACTTCCACTACTTCCGCGACGACGGCAGCGTCTACGACCGCTCGCACCGGCACCTGGTCAGCAGCACGCGCTTCGTCTTCAACTACGCCATGGCCGCGCGCGAGTTCGACCTGGACGAGTACCGCGAGGCTGCGCGCCATGGCCTGCGCTACCTGCGCCAGGTCCATCGCGATCCGGTCAGCGGCGGCTACGCCTGGACCCTGCGCGACGGCGTGGCCGAGGACCGCACGAACCACGCCTACGGCGTCGCCTTCGTGATGCTGGCCTACGCCAGCGCGCTCAAGGGCGGCATCGAGGAAGCCGCGCCTTGGCTGGACGAGACCTGGCAGCTGCTGGAAACCTGGTTCTGGGACGAAGACGCCGGGCTGTACCGCGACGAGGCCGACGCGAGCTGGCGCTTTTCCGACTACCGCGGCCAGAACAGCAACATGCACCTGTGCGAGGCGCTGATCGCGGCCTACGAGGCCACCGGCGAGTCGCGCTACTACTACCGGGCGCGCACCCTGGCCAGCCAGATGACGCGGCGCCAGGCGGCGCTGGCCGACGGTCTGGTGTGGGAGCACTACGATCGCGACTGGAACATCGACTGGGACTACCACCGCGACGACCCCAAGCACCTGTTCCGGCCCTGGGGCTTCCAGCCCGGGCACCAGACCGAATGGGCCAAGCTGCTGCTGATCCTGGACCAGCACGCGCAGGAACGCGGCGCGCCGGTGGACTGGCTGCTGCCGGTGGCGCAGCAGCTGTTCGACGCCGCCGTCGCCCACGCCTGGGACGAGACCCATGGCGGCTTGAGCTACGGCTTCGGCCCGGACGGCGCGGTCTGCGACGACGACAAGTACTTCTGGGTCCAGGCCGAATCGCTGGCCGCCGCCGCGCGGCTGGCGCAGCGCACCGGCGAGGCGCGTTACTGGGACTGGTACCAGCGCCTGTGGGTCTACAGCTGGGAGCACTTCGTCGATCACCGGCACGGCGCCTGGTTCCGCATCCTCGACCGCCAGAACCGCAAGTACGGCGACGAGAAAAGCCCGGCCGGCAAGACCGACTACCACACCATGGGCGCGTGCTACGACACGCTGGAGTTGCTGCGTCCGCGGTGAACCGCAGGCACCACCCCTGACAACACGCTGTCAGCAGCGCAGGAGTAGGCTGCCGGTTCCCACCAAGGAGAGACCGCATGAACACCGAGCAAGTCGCGCAACGCCTGGTCGAGCTGTGCCGCAAGGGCGAGTTCGATCAGGCCCAGAACGAGTTGTACGCCGACAACGCCGTCAGCGTCGAGCCCGCGGGCGCGCCGGACGGCATGGGCGACGCGCACGGCATGGACGCGATCCGCGAGAAGGGCCGCAGGTTTGCCGAAAGCATCGAGGCCTACCACGGCGTCAGCGTCAGCGACCCGCTGATCGCCGAGAACTGGTTCAGCGTGTCCATGGGCCTGGACGTGACCATGAAGGGCATGGGCCGCATCGACATGAAGGAGATCTGCGTCTACCGGGTCAAGGACGGCAAGATCGTGCACGAGCAGTTCTTCTACGACGTGGGTTGAGCGCGAGCGGCTGGGGGAAATCGCGGCTCACGCCGCTCCCACAGAAAGCCGAGGCGCACCACGTTGCTGTCTGCGGGAGCGGCGTAAGCCGCGATAGCGAACCCACATCTACGACGCAGGCGACGCGCAAAAGAAAAAGCCCCGCATTCGCGGGGCTTTTTCGTCACGCTGCCGGCGGCAGACCTCAATCGATGTCGAGGAAGCTGCGCAGCTGTTCCGAACGGCTCGGGTGACGCAGCTTGCGCAGCGCCTTGGCTTCGATCTGACGGATGCGCTCGCGGGTGACATCGAACTGCTTGCCGACTTCCTCAAGGGTGTGGTCGGTGTTCATGTCGATGCCGAAACGCATGCGCAGCACCTTGGCCTCCCTCGGGGTCAGGCCGGCGAGCACGTCGCGGACCGTCTCGGAGAGGTTGATGTTGGTGGTGGCTTCGACCGGGGACTCCACGTTGGTGTCCTCGATGAAATCGCCCAGATGCGAGTCCTCGTCGTCGCCGATCGGAGTCTCCATCGAGATGGGCTCCTTGGCGATCTTCATGACCTTCCGGATCTTGTCCTCCGGCATGTCCATTTCCTTCGCCAGCTCTTCCGGAGTCGCTTCGCGGCCGTACTGCTGCAGCATCTGGCGGCTGATGCGGTTGAGCTTGTTGATCGTTTCGATCATGTGCACCGGGATACGGATGGTGCGGGCCTGATCGGCGATCGAACGGGTGATGGCCTGACGGATCCACCAGGTGGCGTAGGTCGAGAACTTGAAGCCGCGGCGGAACTCGAACTTGTCGACCGCCTTCATCAAACCGATGTTGCCTTCCTGGATCAGATCCAGGAACTGCAGACCGCGGTTGGTGTACTTCTTGGCGATGGAGATCACCAGGCGCAGGTTGGCCTCGACCATCTCCTTCTTGGCCTTGCGCGCCTTGGCTTCGCCATAGGCCATCGCACGGCTGATTTCCTTGATGTCGGCCAGGGTCAGGAACGAGGCCTGCTCGATGGCGATGGTCGCCTCCTGCTCGGCGATGACCTGATCCTTGACGTCGCGCAGGCCCGAGGACCACTTCTGCTTGCGCTTGAGCAGCTCGTCCACCCACTCCAGATTGGTCTGGTTGCCTTCCCAGGCGCGGATGAAGTCCTTGCGCGGCATCTTGGCCACGCGCGTGGACAGGTCGAGGATCTTGCGCTCGTGGTCCTTGATCTTGCCGACCACGTCGCGCAGGTTGCGCACCAGCGAATCGGTCAGGGCCAGCGGCAGCTTGAGGGTGACGAACACCGCCGCCATGTCCTCGCGCGCCTTCAGCACGGTCTTGTGGCCCACGCCGTTCTTGGCGTACGCCTTCTGGAACTTGGCGTAGTCGGCGGCCATGGCCTCCATGCGGTTGGCGACCTCGACCGGATCGGGACCGCTGACGGTCTCCTCGGCCTCTTCCTCGCTGGTCTCTTCCTCGTCCTCGTCGCCTTCCTCGACCTCGGCGGCCACCACCGGCGGCGCCGGCGGCTCGGGCTCTTCGTCGAGGTGGTCGTTGAAGCCGACCACGATCTCGGCCAGGCGCTTCTTGCCGGCCTTGTGCAGTTCGTAATCTTCCAGGATCAGCTGGATCGTCGCCGGGAACGAAGCGAGCGAGGCCTGGACCTGGTTCAGGCCCTCCTCGATGCGCTTGGCGATCGCGATTTCGCCCTCGCGGGTCAGCAGCTCGACCGTGCCCATCTCGCGCATGTACATGCGCACGGGGTCGGTGGTGCGGCCGCCTTCGCCGTCGAGCGCGGTCAGCGCGGCCGCAGCTTCTTCGGCGGCGGTGTCGTCGACTTCGCGGTTACCGGTGTTGCCGTCGGCAAGCAGCAGGGTCTCGGCGTCGGGCGCAACTTCGTGCACCTCGATGCCCATGCCGTTGATCATGCCGATGATGTCTTCGATCTGCTCGGCGTCGACCAGGTCGTCCGGCAGGTGATCGTTGACCTCGGCATAGGTCAGATAGCCCTGCTCCAAACCCTTGCTGATCAGGAGCTTGATATCGGACGGAGGGGGCTGTCGTTCGTTGGCCATGGGCTGCGCCACCCGCGCTTGTAGGTCTAGGGAACGTTCCAGTATAGCAGGCCGGGCCGGCTAGGGCCCGGTCTAGGACCGGAGCAGGAAGGTGACCGGGCCATCGTTGACCAGGCTGATCACCATATGGGCACCGAAGCGCCCGGTTTCCACCCCCCCGGCGTGGCCGGCGCGACAGGCCGCGACCAGCCGGTTGAATATCGGTTCAGCCAGATCCGGCGCGGCCGCGGTGCTGAAGCCCGGGCGCATGCCGCTGCGGGTATCGGCGGCCAGGGTGAACTGGCTGACCAGCAGCAGGCCGCCGCCGGTGTCGGCCAGGCCGCGGTTCATGCGCCCGGCCTCGTCGGCGAACACCCGGTAGCCCAACAGGCGTTCGGTCATGCGCACGATTTGTGCCTCGCCGTCGCCGGGTTCGACCCCGACCAGGGCCAGCAGGCCGGGGCCGATCGCGCCCACGGTCTGGCCGTCGACGGTGACGGCGGCTTGGGTCACACGCTGGATCAGGCTGAGCACGGGTGGGGGTCCGGCGACGGGCCGGACAGTGTCGCCCGAGGGCGGCGGTTTCACTAGCGTGGCCGACGGGCGCGGGCCGGCCGGCGCACCCGGCCCGTCGCGTGCGGCCAGACCGCGCACCGGGCGGTCCGCCCGCGCCGGCTAGACTGATGCGATGACCCGTTTCGTCGCCCGCCTGCTCTACCTGCTCGCCTCCGCGCTCGCGCGCCTGCCCTGGTCCTGGCTGCTGCGCCTGGGCGATGCGGTCGCCGCCGCCTGGCGCTGGCGCGACGGGCGCGAGAGCCGGGTGACCCGGATCAACCTGGCCCTGGCCTACCCGGAGCTGCTGCCGGCGCAGCGCGAGCAGTGGCACCGGGCGATCCTGCGTACCACCGGCCGCCAGATCCTGGAAACCCTGCGCCTGTGGACGCGTCCGCACCAGGAGAACCTGGCCCTGCTGCGCGAGACCCACGGCACCGAGCTGTTCGATGCCGCGATCGCGGCCGGGCGCGGGGTGATCGTGGCCGCGCCGCACTACGGCAACTGGGAGCTGCTGAACCAGTGGCTGGCCGCGCGCACGCCGCTGGCGATCCTGTACCGGCCGCCGGAGTCGAAGATCGGCGAGGCCTTCTTGAACCTGGTCCGCGCCGACGCGCCCGACCGGGTCACCCAGATCCGCGCCGAAGGGCCGGCGGTGCGCCAGCTGTGGAAGCTGCTCAACGCCGGCGGCGTGACCGGCATCCTGCCCGACCAGCAGCCCAAGGCCGGCGACGGCGAGTTCGCGCCGTTCTTCGGCGTGCCGGCGCTGACCATGACCCTGCTGAGCCGCCTGGCCGGCCGCACCGGCGCGACGGTGCTGTTCGCGTACTGCGAACGCATCGACAGCCACGACGGTGCGCCGGGCTTCGCGCTGCACATCGAACCGGCGCCGGCGGACATCGGCGACGAGGATCTGGCGGTGGCCACCGCCGCGCTCAACGCCAGCGTCGAACGCATCGCGCGGCGCGATCCGGCGCAATACCAGTGGACCTACAAACGCTATACGCTGCGACCGCCGGGTTCGGGCGAGGAAAACCCGTACTGGAACCGCTGAGCCGACGATCGCGACGCGCGCGCACGCCGACGTGCGCGATGCCGCCGCGCACGGCCGAATCAAATCTAAGGGGACGATGGATGCGTGGTTGGGTGTTGTGTTTGGCGCTGTTGGCCGCGCCGGCAATGGCGGCCGACGAGCTGGCCGAGATGAACGCGGTGAGCCAGGCCTGGGACCGGTACGCGCAGACCAGCAGCAAGGACGACCCCGTCAGCGCGACGCTGGTCGCGCCGTCGACGCTGCGCCATTACCTGTTCCTGCGCGATGCGGCGCGCGCCGCGTCCGCCGACCAGATGCGGCGCATTCCGATCGCCGACCGCACGCTGGTCTATGCGCTGCGCGCGAGCCAGACCGACGCGCAACTGACCGCGCTGGACGGCCCAGGCATAGCGCGGCTGTGCTTCAGCCGCGGCTGGTGCGGCGTGGTGGCGCCGGACAAAGGCGAGTCGCTGCCGGCCCTGAGCCACGTCACCCTGATCGGCACCGACCGCGCGGTGGGCGAACTGGGGCCGCCGACCGGCGCGAACTATCAGTTCGGCCCTGAATTCGTACGCGCGGACGGCGACTGGAAAGTGATGCCGGAGTCCCTGGTCCCCGACGAATCGGCGGGAGTGCTGGAGGCCGCCACGCAGGCGGGCATGAGCGAGGAAGACATGGCGCAGGCCATCCTGGCGCAATTGCTCGGCGACGACACCGAGGCGCCGGCGCTGGCCAGCCTGGGACAGCCGCTGCAGGACGATTCGGGTTTGCGCGCCAGCCTCAACGATCGCTGGCCCAACTACCTGGCCCCCTACAAGACCCGTCAGCTGGCGCTGGAGCGCAAGGCCGAGGACGGCGACTCGCTGGCGCAGCTGGGGCTGGGCGCGATGCTCTATTCCGGGCAGCCGTCGGCATGGGTGGTGCAGGACAAGGTGCGCGGCATGAAGCTGCTGGAGCAGGCCAGCGAAGGCGGCAACGCGACCGCGGCGTTCGTGGTGCTCGGCGAATTGCTGGACCGCAGCCACATGACCAAAGGCAAGCCGATTCCAGCCGAACGTCTGATCAAGGCCTTGCCGCACATTCGGCGTTCGGCCGAAAGCGGCCAGGCCCCGGCGATGGGCATGCTGTCCGATCTGTACTTCAACGGCGCGGCCGGTCTGAAGCGCGACTGCCGCCAGGCCGACGAATGGGTCGCGCGCGCCGAGGACGCCGGCGCCGCGAAGGCACGCAACAATCGGATATGGAACCTGGCGGTGTGCCCGATCCCGGAGCAGCGCGATCCGGCGCGCGCGCTGGCGCTGGCTCAGCGCATGATCGAGCAAGCCGACACGCTGTCCGGCTCCGAGCTGGATACCGTCGCGGCGGTCTACGCGGCCAACGGCAAGTTCGACGAAGCGGTCGACTTCCAGAAGCGTGCGATCGCCAAGTTCGACGCCGACGGCGCAGCGCAAACCTCGCAGCGCGCACGCACGCGCCTGAAGGCTTACAGCGCGCGTCGCGACTGGGTTCAGGACTACAACGCCCTGGAGTTGCCGATCGAATGAACGCCAGCCCGCACGAGCCCGTAGCCACCTCAGACGCGGAGCCGACGCCCGCCGCCGAAACACCGTGGCAGGCGCTGCCGCCGCGCGCACGCCCCTTGTTCGTGCTCGACACCGCGATCTCGCTGGGCGTGCTGTTCGGCCTGGTGGCCGTGGTGTCGGTGACGGTGTGGCTGGGCGTGGCCGCGGGCATCGCGGCCGGCGCGACCGGCGCGCTGCTCGGCGTGGCGTTGGGCATCTGGATCGGCAGCAAGCAGTTCAAGCATTGCTACTGGCGCCTGGACGCGCACGGGCTGGCGGTGCGCCGCGGTCGTCTGTGGCAGCGCGAGACGCGCGTGCCGATCACGCGCGTGCAGCACCTGGACCTCAAGCACGGCCCCTGGCAGCGCCGTCGCCAGCTGGCGACCCTGGTGGTGCACACCGCCGGCACCCGCCACAGCTCGGTCAACGTGCCGCACCTGGATGCGCAGGACGCGCAGCGCCTGCGCGACCGTCTGGGCCGGCAGATCGACGTCGATGACGAATCCTGACCCGACCGGCGGCGCCGGCGACGAGGCGCCGAGCGCCGCGCCGACCGCCAGCGAGGCGGCCAGCGCCGAACGCCGCCTGCATCCGATGTCGTGGCTGTTCGTGCTGCTGGCGCAGCTGCGCCAGTTCATCTTTCCGCTGATCATCCTGGTGGTGGCCGGGCGCGGCGACCGCAACGAGCTGTGGTCGCTGCTCGCGGTCGGCGCGCTGGTGGTGCTGTCGCTGTGGCAGTACTTCACCTATCGCTACGGCGCCACCGACGACAGTCTGGTGGTGCGCAGCGGCCTGTTCGAGCGCAGCCTGCGGGTGATTCCGTTCGCGCGCATCCACAACGTCGCGCTGCGCCAGTCGGCGCTGCACCGCGTGTTCGGCGTGGCCGAGGTGCGGCTGGAATCGGCCGGCGGCAACAAGCCCGAAGCCGAGATGCGCGTGCTCAAGCTGTCCGACGCGCTGGCGCTGGAGGCGCTGGTGCGTCGCCGCGGCGCGGCCGAAACCACCGGCCAGGCCGCCGAGGACGCCGCCGCGGCGCCGCTGCTGAGCATGTCGCTGGGCGAGGTGCTGCGCCTGGGCGTGGTCAACAACCGCGGCATGTTCGTGGTCGGCGCCGGCGTCGCCGCATTCATGCCCTACAGCCGCGAGCTGGTGCCCGACGGCATGGCCGGACAACTGCGCGCGCTGGTGCTGTCGCTGTTCGGCTGGACCAGCGAACACCACTTCGGCGTCGTCCAGTACCTGCTGGGCGCGCTGGTGCTGGTCGGCGTGTTCGTGGGCCTGGTGCGGCTGCTGTCGATGCTGCTGGCCCTGCTGCAGTACTACGGCTTCCGCCTGACCGAACACGGACGCCGGCTGACGGTGGAGCGCGGCCTGCTGGCGCGCTGGCGCACCAGCGCCTCGCGCCGCCGCATCCAGGCCTGGACGCTGCGCGAAGGCCCGATGCACCGGCTGCTGCGCCGGCGCACGCTGGAGATCGAAACCGCGGTCGGCAACGAGCAGGAACAGGAACGCGCATTGCGCGAGCTGGCGCCGCTGGCGACGCCCGCGCAGTGCGAGTCGCTGATCGAGCATCTGCTGCCGCGGGCCGGCTGGTCGCGGCTGGACTGGCGCGCGCTGCCGATGGCGAGCTGGTGGCGGCTGTTCGTGCCGGGCCTGCCGTGGCTGGCCGCGATCGTCGGCCTGTTGTGCTTCCGTTTCGGCGCCTGGGGCCTGCTGGCGCTGCTGTGGCTGCCGTGGGCGGCGTACAAGGCGCGCCAGCGCGCGCACCGCATGGGCTATGCGCTCAACCCGGAGCTGATCGCCGTGCGCGAAGGTTGGTGGAAGCGCTACTGGCGCTTCGCCGAGGTCGACAAGCTGCAGGCCTTGCAGCTGGTGCGCAATCCGGTCGACCGCCGCTGCGGCACCGCGACGCTATGGCTGGACACTGCCGGCGCCGGCGCGCTGGCGCCGCCGCTGCGCATCCGCTACCTGCCGCTGGCCGAGGCCGAAGCCTTGTACCGCAGCCTGTCGGCGACGCTGGCGACGCGCAAGCTGCGCTGGTAGCGCGAAGCGCGGCCCTGCTTACTGACTCTCGGGCTTTCTGACTATCTGGCCCTCTGTGGGAGCGGCGTAAGCCGCGATGAGGCACCGCATATCGCAGCGGCTGAATCGCTCAGCCACGCCCCCAATATCCCAACTCGCGGCGAATCTGCAGCGCGCGCAGACGCGCCGAGAACGGCTTGGGCCCAAGCCGGCCCAGGCGGCCTTCGATCAAGTCCTCGGTGGCCGCGATCACGCGTTCCGACGAACGCCCGTCGCGGTACGGATGGATCGCATCGGCGTAGGCATCCAGCGAAGCCTGTAGCTCCGGCGTGGGCGTGAAGGCCTGTTCCAGCATCGCCGGCAGCTCGGCCGGCTCATGGAAGTCGATCATGTGCGCCTTCGGCGCGCGGTTGCGGAACGTCACCACCGGTTTGCGCTGGACCACGAACTCCGAGACCACCGAGGTGGTGTCGGCGACCAGCACCTCGGCCGCGCGCTGGGCCGCGATCAGTTGCTCGGTCTCGACGAAGTCGGCATTGGGACCGGCCAGCTTGCGGTAACGCTCGAACAGGTCCGGCGGGCATTTCGGGTGCAGGGTCAGCAGCCAGTAGCGCTCGCCGCGGCGGATCTCCTGCGCGATCGCCTCGTACAGGTGCGGGGCCGCGCTCAGGCGCTCGGTGAAGGTCGAGGCGAACAGCACCACCGGCCGCCGGCCGGCGCGCCGGCGCAGGCGCGCGGCGCTGCCGTCGTCGTCGCGGAACAGCGGGTCCAGCTTGGGCCAACCGGTCTCGACCACGGCGAAATGGCCGGCTTCGGCGGCCAGGGTACGGAACGGCGCGGTGGTGGCCGGCCCCTGCGTGCAGTACAGGTCGAACAGGCCGCGCACGCGGAAATGGCCGCGCGCGTCTTCGCGCTTTTCGACGTTGAAGCCGTGGAACAGCTGCACCTTGGCCCCGGCGACGAAGGGCGGCACCCAGTTGGCGGCGCTGAACACGGCGCGCGGCTTCAGCGCCACCGCCTCGTGCAGGCCGACGCTGCGCACCGGCGCCGGCAGGCGCGCGCCGGCCGCGCCGTCGACCAACCAGGCGTGCACCGCGTGCCCCTGCGCTTGCAGCGCATCGGCCAGCGGTTGCAGGATGGGCAGCGCATAGCGCTCGCTCGCGAACAACAGGTAATCCGCCATCAACGCATCCCGGACTGAATCGAACGTGGCCGCCGCGGGCGCGCAAGCGCGCGCGGCGCAGGCATCTTGCCAGCTTTCGGCCTGCATCATCGCCTTCAACGAGGCCGACCGCATCGGCGACTGCGTGGCCTCGCTGGCGTTTTGCGACGAGATCGTGGTGGTGGACTCCTATTCCACCGACGCCACCGTCGAGATCGCGCGCGCGGCCGGCGCGCGCGTGCTGCAACGGCCGTTCGACGGCTTCCGCAGCCAGAAGCAGTTCGCGATCGAACAGGCCGCGCACGACTGGGTGCTGTGCCTGGACGCCGACGAACGCGTCGACGAGGCGCTGCGTGTGGCGATCCAGGCCGAGCAGGCGGCCGGTTTCGACGCCGCGGCCGGCTACCGCTTCGCCCGCCTGTCGGAGTACTTCGGCAAGTTCCTGCGCCACGGCAACGCCTATCCCGACCGCGTGCTGCGCCTGTTCGACCGCCGCCGCGGCGGCTGGCGCGGCCAGCGCGAGGTGCACGAGGCCGCCAGCGTCGACGGCCCCGTGCGTACCCTGCCGGGCGACCTGATCCACTACCCTTACCGTTCGCTGGAACAGCAACTGGCCAAGACCCAGCGCTACGCGCGCATGATGGCCGAACACGACCACGCGCGCGGCAAGCGCGCCACCCTGGGCAAGCTGGTGCTGGCGCCGGCCTGGCGCTTCTGGCGCGGCTACGTGCTGCGCGGCGGCTTCCTCGACGGCTGGCACGGCCTGGTCTACGCCTACGTGCGCGCCAACTACGTACGTCAGAAAACCATCATGCTGTGGATGTTGCAGAACGGTCAGCGCGTCACCACGTCCGAACCATGAACGCCTCCATTGCCCCACGCGCGAGCGTGGTCATCACCACTTACAACTGGCCCGAGGCCCTGGACCTGGCCTTGCGCGCGCTCGCGCGCCAGCGCCGGCTGCCGTTCGAGGTGGTGGTGGCCGACGACGGCTCGCGCGAGCCCACGCGCGCGTTGATCGCGCGGATCGCGCGCGACTATCCGGTGCCGCTGCGCCACAGCTGGCAGGAAGACCTCGGCTTCCGTGTCGCCCTGGCGCGCAACCGCGCGATCGCCGCCACCTCCGGCGACTACGTGCTGCTGCTGGACGGCGACATGGTCGCGCACCCGCGCTTCGTCGCCGACCATCTGCACGCGGCCCAGCGCGGCAGTTTCGTGCAGGGCCAGCGCGTGCTCACCGACGAAGTCGGCCGCGACCGTCTGCTGTCCGGCGAAACCCAGGCGCTGGGCTTCTTCGACCGCGGCCTGACCCGCCGCCGCCACACCCTGCGCATTCCCGCGCTGGCGGCGTTGTCGCTACGCGGCACGCGCGGGCAAAGCACCGCCGCGATCAAGACCTGCAACCAGGGCTGGTGGCGCGACGACCTGGTCGCGCTGAACGGTTTCGACGAGCGCTACGAAGGCTGGGGCCGCGAAGACAAGGACCTGGCCGTGCGCGCCTTCCATGCCGGCCTGGAACGGCGCTCGCTGCGCTTCGCCGGCCTGGCCACGCATCTGTACCACCGCGAGCGCCACGACGACGGCGACAGCCCCAACGACGCGCTGCTGGCGGAGGCCAAGGCCAGCGGACGGGTGCGCGCGCTGGTCGGGTTGGAGCCGCACTTGGCCGAGTTCGCCGCGCGGCCGCTGCCTGATTTGCGCGGCTGAGGCGGCAGCAAGAGCAAAAAGCAAATCCCCCGTCGCCTGCTGCGCAGGCGCCCGCCCCCCCTTTTTCAAAGGGGGCTATAGAGCGGCCGACACGCTCACGAATCCGCCCTTGCCAGCGTTGCATCTCCCCCTTTGAAAAATGGGATTAAGGGGAATTTGCTCTCCGCCCTACTCGTCCTGCTGCACCTCATCGCCGGCAGCCTCTATCCGCACCGGCCCCGACCCGCACGCCGCGGCCGCCGCACCCGGCACCAGCGTCCAGCCGCGGCGGTTCGCATTGCCCATATGGATGCTGTGCCGCGCGTCGATGCAATCGGCCAGCGCCACGTCCTGCACCAGCAGCCAACGATTGCCGGGGTTCTGCGCCTGCCAGACCAGACCGCGGCGCATCTGCTCCTTGAAGTCGAGCTTGAAGCCGAAGGTCGTCGCCGGACGGTCGGCCATCAGCAGGTTCTGCTCGCGCCAGGCGACCAGCGCCAGCTCCGCCTGCGGGCCGATCTCGCGGCCGACCTGGGCCATCAGTCCACGCGCGGACGAGGAGTCGTTGATCAGCGGCGCCATCAGCAATCCGAACCCCACCCACAGGCCGGTCAACAGCGACGCCATCGCCGCCAGCGGACGCCGTGGACCGAACCACAACAGGCTCGCCAATCCCCACACACCGACCGCCATCAGGCTGGCCGCCATCGCGCGCGCGCCTTCGGCGATGCCGCGCTCAGCGACCAGCTTGCGCTCGAAGCCTGGATCGCCGAACCACATCGCCGCGCCCAGGCCCAACACGCCCAGCGCGAACAGCCAGCTGAAACCGGCCGCGATGCGCCGCGCCCACAGCTTGCGCACGATGCCCGGCAGCAGCGGCGCCAAGGCCAGGCACACCATCGGCAGCGCCGGCAGGATGTACATGTCGCGCTTGCCGTTGGGCAGGCTGAAGAACACCAGCACCAGCGCCCACCACGCCAACGGCAGCAGATAACGCGGATCGCGGCGGCGCAGGCGGCGGCGCCAGGCCGGAATCGCCCAGGGCAGCGCCAGCATGGTCGGCAACCACATGGTCAGCACGACCTCGACGAAGTACCACGGCGGCTGCCCGTGGTCCCACGACGCGCCGTAGCGCTTGGCGGTCTGGCGCAGCAGGATGTCGTCCATGTAGGCGCGGTACTCGGGCGAACCGTTGCCCGTCGCGGCGATCACCATCGGCACCAGCCACACGCAGGCCGCGGCCACGAACGCGAGCGGACCCAGCCAGAACTTCGGATTCGCGACCTGCACGCGCACGCGCCAACCGCGCAGCGCGGCGATGCCGGCCGGCAGCAGCATCAACAACGCGATCGCGCCGACGCCCTTGCTGATCGTGCCCAGTCCCGCGGCCGCCCAGCCCAGCGTCCACATCTTCCAATCGCCACAGCCGTCCTTGCGCCAGCTCAGCACGTGCCGCAACAGGCCGTAGTTGGCCAAGGTGATCCAGAACACCACCAACGGATCGATCTGCGCCTTCTTCGACTGCCAGGTGAACTGGAACGCGAACAGCAGCGCCCAACCCGCATACAGCCCGACCTTGCGCGTCCACAGGCGCCGGCCCAGATCGACCACGCACCACAGCGTGCCCAACGCGGCCAGCAGCGAAGGCAGCAGAAACGCCACCCGCCAGTCGCGAAACACGGTGTAAGCCGCGGCCTGCAGCCACATGAACAACGGCGGCTTGTCCGAATACAACTCGATCCCGCGATGCGGGAACAACCAGTCCCCGCTCTCGACCATCTGCCGGGCGACCAGCGCGAACCGCGGCTCGTCGGCCGGCCAAGGATCGCGCAGCCCCAAACCTGCGCCCAGCACCAGCAGGGCGATGATCCAGAACAGCCAGGTGTCGCGGGAGCGGGTCGAATTGAGCATGCGCGCGATGATAGCCGCGAAGGCGAGCGGGAATGTCGGAGAAATGTTCAGGCGGGCCGGACTGTCCGATCCGACCCGGCTGCGGGCAGGCGGGCGCTAAGGCGCGAACCAAAGGAAAGCCGTACGCATAAGCCACCCGACCTATCACCGCCACGACCCCGCCAATGCCGCCTTGGCGATGGCGATGGCGATGGCGATGGCGATGGCGATGGCGATGGCGATGGCGATGGCGATGGCGTTGCCGTTGCCGTTGCTGTTGCCGTTGCCGTTGCCGTTGCCGTTGCCGTTGCCGTTGCCGTTGCCGCTGAGTTTGCTCCGGCATTGAAGTCCATAGAACCGAAGCCACACGACCATTCCCAGACCCGAAGGGCGGCGCGCAGGACGCGCGCCGTTTTTCGATAAGACAAGGATGTCTTATCGAAAAATCCCCGCGCCAGAACCGAAGCCACACGGGAGCTCTGGGCTCAGACCCTTCTCTTTGGTTACTTTCTCTTGGGTCAGCAAGAGAAAGTGACCCGCATGCGCAGCAGGCGGAAGCCTTTGACCTTCGGTCAGAAGAAGCGAAACAACAGCAAAAGCAAATCCTCCCCAACCCTCCTTTGTTAAAGGAGGGAGCTAAAAGCGGGACGCCGGGATCTGGAGACCATCGGAGCCGGATAGGCGCAATAACCGGGATTCGCGGTCGCGGCTCACGCCGCTCCTACAGGGAGCACCGGCAAGAGAAAGTGACCCGCATGCGCAGCGGGCGGAAGCCTTTGACCTTCGGTCAGAAGCAACAGAGCAAGAACAAAAGCAAATCCTCCCCAACCCGCCCGGCCAACAGGCACAGCCTGTTGTCGTTCACCCGTGCACGAACCTGCGGTTCCTAAACGCACGGCTTCACCCTTTGTCAAAGGAGGGAGCTAAAAGCGTGACGCCGGGATCTGGAGACCATCGGAGCCGGATAGGCGCAATAACCGGGATTCGCGGTCGCGGCTCACGCCTCTCCTAAAGAGAGCGCGAGCAAGAGAAAGTGACCCGCATGCGCAGCAGGCGGAAGCCGTTGACCTTCGGTCAGAAGAAGCGAAACAACAGCAAATCCTCCCCAACCCTCCTTTGCCAAAGGAGGGAGCTAAAAAGCGCGACGCCGGAATCTGGACGTCATCGGAACCGGACAGACGCGGTCGCCGGGATTCGCGGTCGCGGCTCATGACCGAAGGAAATCCCTGTGGGACGCCGCTCCTACAGAGGACTGCGGAGCAACCGGTGGATCGCGAAACTACGCCGCTTTACGCAAGCGCGAATAGAAAAACCCATCGTAACCCAACTCCCCCGGCAACCGCTGCCGACCCACCTCGCGATCGCGACCGAACCCCTCGCCCAAATCCTCGACCCGCGCATCCGACGCGCGCGCAAGGAACCCGCGCACCTGATCCTCGTTCTCCTGCTTGAGGATCGAACACGTCGCGTACAGCAGCACCCCGCCCGGCGCCACCGTGCGCCACAACGCATCCAGCAGGCGCGCCTGCAACGCACTCACCGCGCTCACGTCGTTCTCGCGCCGGTGCATCAGCACATCGGGCTGGCGGCGCACGATGCCCGTGGCCGAGCACGGCGCGTCCAGCAACACCGCGTCGAAAGGCGTGCCGTCCCACCAGGCCGCCGTGTCGGACGCGTCGGCCGAGAGCAGGCGCGCATGCGTGTCCAGACGCAACCGCGTCAGCCCGCTGCGCACCGTGTTCAAGCGCGCCGCGTCGATGTCCAGCGCGGTCAGGCGCAGGCCGGGGTCGCGTTCGAGCAGATGCGCGGCCTTGCCGCCGGGCGCGGCGCAGGCATCGAGCACGCGTGCGCCGGGCGGCGGCGCCAGCGCATCGGCGACGCGTTGCGCGGCGCCGTCCTGCACCGAGACCGCACCGTCGGCGAAGCCCGGCAGCGAGGCGATGGCGAGCGCTTCGTCCAAGCGCAGGGCGTCGGGCAGCGCGTCGTCGACGGCGGCGTCGATGCCGGCTTCGTGCAAACGCGCGCGATAGCCGTCGCGCGTGCCCTGCAACCGGTTCACGCGCAGCCACAGCGGCGGCGCGCGGGTGCTGGCGTCGAGGATCGCGATCTCGTCTTGCGGCCAGTCGCCGGCGATACGCGTCCGCAGCCAGGCCGGCCAATGCGCATGCGCGTCCACCGCCGGCAGGCCGTCGCGCAGCGCGCGCCGCAGCAGGGCGTTGACCAGACCGGCCTGATGGCTGCGGCCGATGCTGCGCGCGGCATCGACGGTGGCCGCGACCGCGGCGTGCGCGGGCAGGGCCAGATCGAGCTGGGCGAAACCGACGTAGAGCAGCGCGCGCAGGTCGCTGTCGCGCTTGCCCAACGGGCGCGGCATCCAGGCCTTGAGCGCGGCCTCGTAACGCGCGGGCTGGCGTAGCACAGCGAAGCAGATCGCCTCCACCAGCGCGCGATCGCGCGGATCTTTCAGCGCCGGCAAGGCGCTGCCGAGTTCGGGCTTGAGCGAGCGGCCGCGGTGCAGCACCGCATCGAGCACGCGCGCGGCGACCGCGCGGCTTTCGGCGCCGCTGGACGCGTTCACGCGCCGACCGCCAGGTCGCGGCGGCCGTTGAGGTAATCGGCCGCGGTGATGGCCTTGCCGCCGTCGCGTTGCAGCACGCGGATGCGCAGCGCGCCTTCGCCGCAGGCCACGTCGATGCCGTCGCGGCCGGCCTGCAGCACGGTGCCCGGCGCGGCGCCGTGATCCAGCGGCAGCGCGATCGCGCCGTGCAGGCGCAGGCGCTCGCCGGCCAGCACCGCCTCGGCCATCGGCCAGGGATTGAACGCGCGCACCTTGGCCGCCAGCGCGGTCGCGGGCTGCTGCCAGTCCAGCCGCGCCTCGGCCTTGTCGAGCTTGTGGGCGTAGGTCACGCCATCCTCCGGTTGCACCCACGGCCGCGGACGCAGGTCGGCGCGCAGCAGGCCCAGACCGTCGCGCAGCACCTGCGCGCCGATATCGGCCAGGCGGTCGTGCAGTTGTCCGCCGGTTTCGTTGGCGTCGATGTCGGTGGTCTGCGCCAGCAGCACCGGACCGGTGTCCAGGCCCTTCTCCATCTGCATCAGGCACACGCCGGTCTCGCGGTCGCCGGCCTCGATAGCGCGCTGGATCGGCGCGGCGCCGCGCCAGCGCGGCAGCAAGGACGCGTGCACGTTCCAGCAGCCGTGGACGGGAATGTCGAGCACCGACTGCGGCAGGATCAGGCCGTAGGCGACCACGATCATCAGGTCCGGCTGCAGCGCGCGCAGCGCCTTGCGCGAGATCGCGGCCTTGAAGTTCTCCGGCTGCAGCACCGGAATGCCGCGCAGCAGCGCCTCGCGCTTGACCGGCGAGGGCGTGAGTTCGCGGCCGCGGCCGGCGGGACGATCGGGCTGGGTGTAGACGGCGACGACTTCGTTGTACTGCGCGGCCGCGCGCAGGCTGGGCACGGCGAAATCGGGGGTGCCGGCGAAAACGATTCTCACGTTGCGAACTCCTTCAAGGGTGCCAGGCCGGCGGCGGCGTTGCGTCGGCGGATGCGACGCGCGCGGCCGTCAGGCGTCGCGCGACAGCGGACCGCCGCGTTGCAGCCAGCCCGACAAGCCCGGCGCCAGGCGCTCGAACGCGTCGGCCGTCATCGCGCCGTGATCCACGCAGTACACCGGCGGATCGGGCAGGCAGGGATCGATCATTATCGCGCGCCCGCCGCTGTCGTCGCCGATGGCGAGATAGCCGGGGCAGTATTCGCGGGTTTCGTAGGTGAGGTTGCGCTCGATCAGTTCGTCGGGCGCGTACAGGCGCACGCGATCGCCGAGCAAGCGGCCGCCGTGGGCGGCCAGCATCGCCAGGCAGGGCGCGGCGAAGGCGGCGCCGAACCAGGCCTGCACCGGCGCCAGCGGCGCCGCGCTCAGGCCGCGTCGCCGGCGAGCTTGCGCTGCTTGGCCAGCTTCTTGCGCACCATCTCGCGCTTGAGCGGCGAGAGGTAGTCGACGAACAGCTTGCCGTCCAGGTGGTCCATCTCGTGCTGGATGCACACCGCCAGCAGGCCGTCGATCTGCAGCTCGAAGGGCTGGCCGTCGCGGCCGATCGCGCGCACCGTGATCTCGTTGGCGCGGGTCACGTCGGCGAAGATGCCTGGCACCGACAGACAGCCTTCCTGGTAGACCTGCTCGCCGGCCTTGGCCACGATTTCGGGGTTGATGAAGACCAACGGCCGGTCGTGCTCCTCCGACACGTCTATCACCATGAAGCGCTGGTGCACGTCGACCTGACTGGCGGCCAGACCGATGCCCGGGGCGTCGTACATGGTCTCGAACATGTCGTCGAGCAGCGTCTGGAACGCCGGCTCGGTGACGCGGGCAGGGTCGACCGGCACGGCTTTGGTGCGCAGGCGGGGGTCGGGAAATTCGAGGATCGGCAACAGAGACATGGCGTCGAAAAAAATGGGGGCGTCGGTCACATACACAAGCAAGAAGGGGATTGTAACCCCGTTTTGGGCCCTGAAAGCTTGCAAGCACGGGGTTCTTCTGGGCTATAGTTCCGAGGCCCGCAATGGGCAAACCTGCAAGGGGAATCAGGTAGATGGCCGCCATGTTTAAACCATTCCGCGCGGTTGCAACCGCCGCGTTGCTGACGATCGCCACCTACGCCCTCGCGGCGGAGATGCAAGGCGGTCACCCCGACACCTACGTGGTCAAGCGGGGCGATACCCTGTGGGACATCGCCGGGCGTTTCCTGAAGCGTCCGTGGCTGTGGCCGGAAATCTGGCAGGCCAACCCGCAGATCAAGAATCCGCACCTGATCTACCCGGGCGACGTGATCTCGCTGGCCTACCTGGACCGCCTGGGCGTGCAGCCCGGTCCGCGTCAGGAAGCCCCGATCACCGGCATCCCGCTGGAGCAGGTCGAGCCGTTCCTGAAGAACCTGCGCGTGGTCGACAGCTTCGAGCACCTGCCCTACGTGGTCAGCCTCGAAGAGGACCGCCTGCGCGGCGCCCAGGGCCAGGTCGCCTACATCAAGGGCCTGCAAGGCGCCCAGGCCGGCCAGCGCTACGCCGTGGTCCGCCCGACCCAGCGCTACAGCCGCCTCAAGAACGAGAAGTGCTGCGACGTCACCGGCCGCGCCACCACCCTGCGCAGCCACGAGCTGGACTTCAACGGCCGTAACCCGGCCGGCTTCCAGGCGCTGTGGACCGACGCCACCCTGCCCCAGGGCCGTGGCGACATCATCGGCTACGAGCTGATGCAGCTGACCACCGGCACCGTGAGCCGCGGCGAAGTCGGCGGCGTCGGCGCCAGCACCCTGCTGATCGACGATGCCGGCCGCGAAGTCCGGGTGGGCGACCGCCTGATCCCGGTCGAAGCCCAGCCCTACGACCTGCAGTTCTTCCCGCATCCGCCGAAGCAGGAGTTCCAGTACGGACACGCCCGCGTCCTGGCGGTGGCCGACCAGCTCACCAGCGGCGGCGCGCGCGACGTGGTTGCCCTGTCGGTGGGCCGTCTGGACGGCATCGACAACGGTACCGTGCTGTCGACCTGGCGCGTCGGCCGCAACGTGGTCGACCGGGTCAAGGTCGGCGCCGAGCGCAGCGACGACACCGTCGGCCGCGCCAGCAAGGTCCGCGCGCCCGACGAATACGCCGGTCACGTGATGATCTTCCGCACCTTCGACAAGGTCAGCTACGGCCTGGTCATGGAAGGCGTGCGCCCGACCCGCGTGGGTTACGAGCTCAAGCATCCGGACGCGCCGTACTGATCGGCGTTGCCCTAGGCCGCAGGCCGGGGTTTTCCTACCGCAGCATGCGACGGCGCCCTAGGGCGCCGTCGTCGTTTCAGGCCCAGGCTGTGTCCATGACCGACACCGCCGCCGACCGCCACGCCCTGCTCGCCCTGATCGCCGCCGACGGACCGTGCGCACCGCGCCGCAGCCTGCTGGAACGCCATGCAGGCGCCGCTGCCGCGCGCGCGGCCGGTCCGGCGGCCTGGCGCGAGGCCGGACTGGACCCGGCCCAGATCGCCGCCCTGCAGGCGCCGGACGCGGCCGAGCTGGTGCACGCGCAGGCCTGGCTGGACCGGCCCGGCCATCACCTCATCGACTGGCGCCACCCCGACTACCCGGCCTTGCTGCGGCGCGCGCCCAACCCGCCGCTGGCGTTGTTCGTGGCCGGCGATCCGGTCCGGCTGTGGCACCCGGCTGTGGCCGTGGTCGGCAGCCGCGCGCCCACGCCGGGCGGGCGCGACAACGCCGCCGACTTCGCCCGCGCGCTGGCCGGCGCCGGCCTGGGCGTGACCAGCGGCCTGGCCGCCGGCATCGACACCGCCGCGCATCAGGCCGCGCTGGCCGCGGGCGGGCTCAGCGTGGCCGTGCTGGGCACCGGCCCGGACGTGCCCTACCCGCGCGCCAACGCGGCCCTGCACGCGCGCCTGGCCGCGGAAGGCGCGGTGGTCAGCGAACACCTGCCCGGCACGCAGGGGCGGCCCTCGCACTTCCCCTCGCGCAACCGCATCATCGCCGGCCTCAGCCTGGGCACCCTGGTGGTCGAGGCGGCGCAGCGCTCCGGGGCGCTGATCACCGCGCGCCTGGCGGCCGAGGCCGGGCGAGAGGTGTTCGCCCTGCCCGGCTCGATCCACAACCCGCTCGCGCGCGGCTGCCACCGCCTGATCCGCGACGGCGCCGCCCTGGTCGAAACCGCACAGGAGCTGACCGACGCCCTGGCGCCGCTGGCGCAGGAGCTGGCCGACAGCTTGCGACTGCGTCTGGACGCCCCCATACCTTGCAGCCACACGGCGGTCACGAGGCCCGTTCAGGATGAGCGCCTCGACGATCGCGACTACCAGTCCTTGTGGAACGCGCTCGGCCACGACCCCACCGGTATGGATGGCCTGGTCGAACGAACCGGATTGACGCCTGCCGTACTGTCCTCCATGCTGCTGCTCATGGAGCTTGAGGGTCGCGTAGCGGCGCAACACGGCCGTTACTTCCGCAACCGCTGAGTACTCCCTGCGCAGGGGCCCAGCGGTCGTCAGCCACTCCGGACCCACCGCGCCGCATGCGGCGCAGGCCGAGGGAAATGAAAGAGAGCATCCTGGACGTCCTGCTGTACCTGTTCGAGCATTACTTCACCGACGATGCGGACCTGGTCCGCGACCGCGATTCGCTCCGCAGCGGCCCCCTGTTCGACGAACTGGGCCAGGCCGGTTTCAGCCCCGCCGAAATCAACAAAGCCTTCGAGTGGCTCGATGCGCTGGCCCAGCAACGGCCCGGCGTCAGCACGCCGCGCGCCAACGGCCCCACCCGCATCTACTTCGGCCCCGAGCTGGACAAGCTCGACGTCGAGTGCCGCGGTTTCCTGATGTTCCTGGAACAGCACGGCATCCTCGACGCCGACCAGCGCGAGTTGGTGCTGGATCGGGCGATGGCGCTGGATCAGGACGAGCTCGATCTGGACGACCTGAAGTGGGTCGTGCTGATGGTGCTGTTCAACCAGCCGGGGTCGGAAGCGGCCTACGCCTGGATGGAAACGCAGATGTTCGAAGACGAGCCCGAACCGGTACATTAAGCTCGCACGAATCAAGCGCGCGGCGCCTGGGGAGGCGCCGTGCCGGCGCCGTCCCCGCGGCAGCGCCTCATCAAGGACGACTCCGGGGGGAGCGAGATGGCGGATTGGTACTACCACGATGCGGCGCAAGGCCGCGTCGGACCTTTGAGCGAACAAGACCTGCAGACCCGCTATCGCGAACGCCGCATCCAGCGCGACACGCTGGTGTGGCGCGACGGCCTGCGCGAATGGCAGCCGCTGGACCGCGTCTCCGAGGAACTCGGCCTGGACGGCATCCAGCAGGACACCGCCAAGCCGCCGCCGTTGCCGCCGGGCGGCCCGATCGGCGTCAGCGCCGGCACCGCCTATGCGGGCGCGGGCGCCTACGCCGGCAGCGCGTCCGGCGCGGGCAACGGCGCCGGCATGCGTCCCGCCTCGCCGGCCAAGCGCGGCATGTCCGGCTGCCTGATCGCGGTGATCGTGCTGGCGGTGTTGGCCGTGCCGACGGTGGGCATTCTGGCGGCGATCGCGCTGCCGGCCTATCAGGACTACACCTTGCGCGCCAAGACCATGCAGAGCTTCAACGAAGCCAACAGCGTCAAGCTGGCCGTGGCCGAGTACTACGCCGCCAACGGCCGCTGCCCCAGCAACGGCGACGAGGATTTCGGCGACCCCAGCGACTACGCCACCGCCACCACCGCGCAGATCAAGATCGGCACGATGCAGAACGGGCATTGCGCGCTGGAAATCGAGCTGCGCGGCATCGGCCCGCGCGTCGACGGCAAGACCGTCTGGTTCGAGGCGATTCCGCAGGGCGATATCCTCACCTGGGATTGCAGCGGCGGCGACCTGCCCGCGATCTACCGCCCCGGCACCTGCCGTCCGGGCACCTCCATCAGCAACGGCTGAACCGACATGACCGATTGGTACTACAGCGACAGCGACCGCAACCGTCACGGCCCGGTGCGCGCCGAAGACCTGGCCGAGCTGCACAGCCACGGCCAGCTCTCGCCCGAGACCCTGGTCTGGCGCGAAGGCATGGAAAGCTGGCGCCCCTGGCGCGAGATGATCGGCGAGATCGTGCCCGGCGCCGGCCGTCCCGCCGTCGCCGCGGCCACGTTCGCCACCGCCACCGCCGATTCCGCGCCGGACGCCGACGCCAATCCCTACGCCATCGCCGAACCGGCCTCGCCGTACTCGCCGCCGCGCGCCGCGCTGGCCGAGACCGAGCAGGTCGTGCACGGCGGCGAGATCGTCTACGCCGGCTTCTGGAAGCGCGTGGCCGCCAGCATGATCGACGGCTTCGTGGTCGGCGTGGCCGGCATGGTCATTCAGATGATCCTGATGATGGTGCTGTTCGGCGTCGGCATCGGCATGAGCGGCAGCCCGGAAAACCTGTTCGCCAGCAGCGGCGCGATCGCGATGATCGTGGCGGTCTACCTGATCCCGCTGATCATGCAGGTGGTGTACTTCGCCATGTTCCACGCCTCGGCCAAGCAGGCCACGCTGGGCAAGATGGCGATCGGCATCAAGGTCACCGACGACAACGGCGGCCGCATCTCGACCGCGCGCGGCGTCGGCCGCTACTTCGCCTACATGGTCAGCAGCCTGATCCTGGGCATCGGCCTGCTGATGGCCGCCTTCACCGACCGCAAGCGCGGCCTGCACGACATGATGGCCAGCACCCTGGTGGTCGACCGCTGGGCCTTCACCGCCTACCCGGAACGCCAGCGCCGCGAGCTGGGCACGGTCGCGACCGTGATCCTGGTGATCTTCGGCGTGCTGATCGCCCTGTACCTGGTCTTCCTGCTGTTCATGGTGGCCGCGATGGGCCTGGCGAGCCGCTGAACCTGAACGCGCGAAGCTGAATGGGAGCCCGGTCCTAAGCGGCTCCCGGTCGCACTCGCGGCGGCCCGTGCTTGACAGCCGGGGCCGCCGCATGGTCCCAATAAAAAAGGAAACCCTGAACGCCCGCGTCTTCATTGCCGCGGGCGTAGCCTTCTTTGCGTTAGTCACAGGCAGCGGGCCGGAACGGCCCCTGCGGAGCTCCAATGGCCAAGAACCTCCTCATCGTCGAGTCGCCCGCCAAGGCCAAGACGATCAACAAGTACCTCGGCAAGGACTTCACCGTCCTGGCCTCCTACGGCCACGTCCGCGATCTGGTGCCCAAGGAAGGCGCGGTCGATCCGGACAACCACTTCGCGATGGACTACGCGGTCATCGAGAAGAACGAAAAACACGTCGACGCCATCGCCAAGGCCGCCAAGAGCGCCGACAACCTGTTTCTGGCGACCGACCCGGACCGCGAAGGCGAGGCGATCAGCTGGCACATCGGCGAGATCCTGCGCGAGCGCGGCCTGCTCGACGGCAAGCCGCTGCAGCGCGTGGTGTTCACCGAGATCACCCCGCGCGCGATCAAGGAGGCGATGAACGCGCCGCGCCAGATCGCCGCGCCCCTGGTCGACGCCCAGCAGGCGCGCCGCGCGCTGGACTACCTGGTCGGCTTCAATCTGTCGCCGGTGTTGTGGCGCAAGGTCCAGCGCGGCCTGTCCGCCGGCCGCGTGCAGTCGCCCGCGCTGCGCATGATCGTCGAGCGCGAGGAGGAGATCGAAGCCTTCGTCGCGCGCGAGTACTGGACCATCGAGGCCGAGTGCGCGCACCCGACCCAGACCTTCACCGCCAAGCTGGTCAAGCTGGACGGCAAGAAGTTCGAGCAGTTCACCATCACCGAGGGCGATACCGCCGAGGCCGCGCGCAAGCGCCTGGTCGCGGCCGCCAACGGCGCGTTGCACGTCACCGACGTGGCCAGCAAGGAGCGCAAGCGCCGTCCGGCGCCGCCGTTCACCACCTCCACGCTGCAGCAGGAAGCCGCGCGCAAGCTCGGCTTCACCACCAAGCGCACCATGCAGGTCGCGCAGAAGCTGTACGAAGGCGTGGCGATCGGCGACGAAGGCACCGTCGGCCTGATCAGCTACATGCGTACCGACTCGGTCGCGCTGTCGGCCGATGCCCTGGTCGAACTGCGCGACGTGATCGCGCGCGACTACGGCACCCGCGCCCTGCCCGACCAGCCCAACGTCTACAAGACCAAGTCCAAGAACGCCCAGGAAGCGCACGAAGCGGTGCGCCCGACGTCCGCGCTGCGCACGCCCGCGCAGGTGTCGCGCTTCCTCGACGACGACGCGCGCCGCCTGTACGAGCTGATCTGGAAGCGCACCGTCGCCTCGCAGATGGTGCCGGCCACGCTCAACACCGTGTCGGTGGATCTGGCCGCGGGCAGCGAACACAGCTTCCGCGCCAGCGGCACCACCGTGGTCGACCCGGGCTTCCTGGCCGTGTACGAGGAGGGCAAGGACAGCAAGGCCGCCGAGGACGAGGACGAAGGCCGCAAGCTGCCGGCGATGAAGACCGGCGACCGCGTGCCGCTGGACCGCATCCACACCGACCAGCACTTCACCCAGCCGCCGGCGCGCTACACCGAAGCGGCGCTGGTCAAGGCGCTGGAGGAATACGGCATCGGCCGTCCCTCGACCTACGCCTCGATCATCCAGACCCTGCTGTTCCGCAAGTACGTCGAACTGGAAAGCCGCAGCTTCCGTCCCAGCGACGTCGGCCGCGCGGTGTCGAAGTTCCTGTCCGGCCACTTCACCCAGTACGTCGACTACGACTTCACCGCCAAGCTCGAAGACGAGCTGGACGCGGTGTCGCGCGGCGAGGAGGAATGGGTGCCGCTGATGGAACGGTTCTGGGAACCGTTCAAGAAGCTGGTCGAGGAAAAGAAGGAATCGGTCGATCGCAGCGAGGCCACCGGCGCGCGCGAGCTGGGCACCGATCCCAAGAGCGGCAAGCCGGTCAGCGTGCGCCTGGGCCGCTACGGGCCGTACGCGCAGATCGGCACCGCCGAGGACGAGGACAAGCCGACCTTCGCGTCGCTGCGCCCCGGCCAGAGCATGCACACCATCGGCCTGGAGGATGCGCTGGAGCTGTTCAAGCTGCCGCGCAAGCTGGGCCAGGACAAGGACGAGGAAGTCAGCGTCGGCATCGGCCGCTTCGGCCCCTTCGCCAAGCGCGGCAGCACCTACGCCTCGCTGAAGAAGGAGGACGATCCGTACACGATCGACCTGGCGCGCGCGGTGTTCCTGATCGAGGAGAAGGAAGAGATCGCGCGCAACCGCATCATCAAGGAGTTCGACGGCAGCGACATCCAGGTGCTCAACGGCCGCTTCGGTCCCTACATCAGCGACGGCAAGCTCAACGGCCGCATCCCCAAGGACCGCGAACCGGCGTCGCTGACGCTGGAGGAAGTGGTCAAGCTGATGGAGGAAACCGGCAAGCCGATGCGCGGCCGCTTCGGCAAGAAGACCGCGGCCAAGAAGGATGCGCCGGCCAAGAAGGCGGCCGCCAAGAAGACCGCGGAGAAGAAGCCGGCGGCGAAGAAGGTGGCCAAGAAGGCCGCGAAGAAGACCGCGAAGAAAGCGACCAAGAAGACCGCGACCAAGACCGCGACGGTGAAGGCGGTCGAGACCGTGGCGACGCCCAAGAAGCCGATCAGCGCGGCCAAGAAGCTGGTCAAGAAAGCTTCCTGATCGCGCGCGATCCGACACGTGGCAAACGAAAACCCCGGCCCGTCCGGGGTTTTTCGTATGCGCGCGACGCATCCGCGCAACATGCGCGGCGGTATGGCGCGCGCTGCATATCGCGGCCGCATCGGCGCGTTCCGATGCGAATGGGCATGAGCGCATAGCGAACTGCGCCACAGATTCGCGCGTCCACGCGCCCTACTATCGACGGCTAGAACAGATCGCGGCCATGTCCCGCGACACGCACGCCGCAGGACTTCCTGACCGAGGGGCTCCATCCACCCTTCCACTCTAGTCGGGAGTCGACATGACCATCCTCAACACGCGTACGCAGGCCGTATGCGCGGCCGCGCTCGCCGTCGCCGCCTTGTGGCCGCACGGCGCCGCGCAGGCGCACGGCACCATGATCCATCCTTACAGCCGCGTGTATTACTGCGCGCAGGGCAACATCGAAAATCCGACCGATCCGGCCTGTCGCGCCGCGACCCAGGTCGGCGGCACCCAGGCGTTCTACGACTGGATGAGCATCAACCAGGCCAACGCCAACGACAACCACCGCGCGGTGGTGCCCGACGGCAAGCTGTGCAGCGGCAACAACGCGACCTTCCGCGGCCTGGACCTGCCGCGCGACGACTGGCAGGCCACCGACATCGCCGCCGGCAGCTACGAGTTCCAGTTCCGCGGCACCGCGCCGCATGCGACGCGCGAATGGGCCTTCTACATCACCCGCGAAGGCTGGGATCCGAACACGCCGCTGCGCTGGAACGACCTCGAACATTTCTGCAGCATCGGCAACACGCCGGTGGTCGGCGGCATCTATCGGCTGCAGTGCACGATCCCGCAACGCACGGGCCGGCATGTGATCTACAACACCTGGCAGCGTTCGGATTCGACCGAAGCGTTCTACACCTGCATGGACGTGAAGTTCGCCGGCGGCGGCAATCCGCCGCTGCCGCAATGGCGCGATGCCGGCCCGCTGACCGCGCAGAACGACCATCCGATCGGCACCACCGTCAGCGTGCGCGTGTTCAACGCCAACGGCAGCGACGCCGAACGCATCGACACCGTGCTCATGGCCGGCCAGACCACGGCCGCCGCCTGGCCGCTGCGCGTGGCGCAGAACGTCAACGCGCAGGCCAGCACCGTGCGCATCGGCGTGCTGCAGAACGGCGCGATCACGCCGGTGCCCGCCGCCACCGGCAACCGCGTCTACCTCAACGGCAGCGGACGCACGCACCAGATCGACGTGCGCCTGCCCGAACCGCCGCAGCCGCCGGAACCGCCGGGCCCCACACCCGAGTACGACTACGTGTATCCCAACGGCATCGGCCAGTACGTGCCCGGCCAGACCGTGGTCAAGGCCAGCGACGGCAAGCTCTATGCCTGCAAGCCCTTCCCCGAAGGCTCCTGGTGCAACATCAACGCCGACGCCTACCGCCCCGGCACCGGCTGGGCCTGGCGCGACGCCTGGATCGCCTACTGAACCGCTGCGCGGCAGGGGCTCCGGCCCCTGCCGCCGCATCGGGCGGCAAAATGTGTTGGGGTATGAGCGGCGCAAGCCGCGACCACGAATCCGCAACGACGACGAAACCAATGCGCCCCCCCGAGTTCCGTGTCGCGGCTCACGCCGCTCCTGCAGTCGGAGTCGTGCGCCACACGCATGCGGCGCTTTGGGGTAGGAGCGGCGTCAGCCGCGACCGCGAATCCGCAACGACGACGCAACCAACGCGACCCGCCGGCTCCACATCCCGGCTCACATCCCTTCGTAATGCCACAATAGCCGCATGCCCCCCACGCCCCTTCCCATCGCCGACGCCGCCGCGCTGCTGCGCCGGGGCGGCGTGCTGCTCTATCCCACCGAGGCCGTCTGGGGCATCGGCTGCGATCCCTTCGACGAGGCCGCGCTGCTGCGCCTGCTCGCGATCAAACAACGCCCGGTCGACAAGGGCGTGATCCTGATCGCCGGCGCCTTGGCGCAGTTCGACGGCCTGCTCGACTGGGACGCGCTGCCCATCGACCGCCGCGGTGCCGTGCTGGCGAGTTGGCCCGGCCCGCACACCTGGATCGTGCCCACCACCGCGCGCGTGCCGCGCTGGATCACCGGCGCGCACGACGGCGTCGCCGTGCGCGTGAGCGCGCACCCCGACGTGGTCGCCTTGTGCGCCGCGTTCGGCGGGCCGCTGGTGTCGACCAGCGCCAACCTCGCCGGCGCGCCGCCCACGCCCGCGCGCGACGCACTGGACCCGGCCGTGCTGGCGCTGGCCGACGGCCTCAGCGTCGGCGAGACCGGCGGCCTGCTCACGCCCACGCAGATCCGCGACGCCCGCAGCGGCGCGGTGCTGCGCGCCTGAACGGCGGTCAACGACGCTGGCCGCCGCGCGCGCCGGCGCTTCCGCCCTAGACGGCGCGGGCGCAAGATGCGCGCATGTTCCCGCATCCGCGCCCCTGCCTGCTGTTCGCGCTGCTGGCCCTGGCCGGCGGCGCGCAGGCGGCCGAGGTCACCATCTACCGCTGCACCGATGCGCAGGGCCGGCTGAGCCTGCGCGACACGCCCTGCGCGCGCGGCGAGCAGCAGCAGACCCGGGCGATGCCGGTGCCGCGCGATCCGCCGCCGCGCGCGGCCGATCCTGTCGCGCGCACCGAACCCAGGCCGGTCGCGCCGCCGGCGCCGCGGCCGCAGGTGATCGTGGTCAACACGCCACGCCCGATGTACGAATGCGTGACGCCCGACGGCGAGCGCTATACCAGCGAAACCAGCGAAGGCAATCCGCGCTGGGTGCCGCTGTGGACGCTGATGCCGGTGATCGCCACCCGCAATCCGCTGGGCGACAACGTCGGCGGGCGACGGCCGCCGCCGTCCGAGTTCCGTCCCGGCGCGCCGCGCCCGCTGCCGCCCGGCGCGGCTTTCGCGTACCCTGCCGGCACCTGGGTGCGCGACGAATGCCACGCCCTGCCGCAGAGCGAAGTCTGCGCACGGCTGAGCGATCGCCGCTACGAACTCGACCGCCGCTACAACAGCGCGTTGCAGAGCGACCGCGTGCGCATCCAGACCGAACAGCGCGGCATCGATGCGCGCCTGGCCGACGATTGCGGAAGGTAGCGATGCAAAGCGTAAAGATGCGGTGGCTGTTGAGTTTGGCGTTGCTGTCCCTGGCCGACGCCGCGCAGGCGCAGCAGGTCACCATCTACCGTTGCACCGATGCCAGCGGCGCCCTCACGGTGCAGAACGACGTGCCCTGCCCCAAGGGCAGCAAACAGGACAAGCGCGTGATCGGCGCCGCGCCGACCTCGGCGACGCCGCCGTCGTTCGTCACGCCGATCGCGCAGCCCGCGTCCGCGCCGCCGCCGGCCGCGCCTGCATTGCCGCCGGCCACGCCGGCCGCCGCGCCCGCTCCGCCTGCGGCGCAAGCCGTGCCGGCCGCCACGGCGGCAGCCAGCGACCGCCTGCCGCCGCCGGTGCTGTTCGAATGCCGCACCTTCGACAACGACCGCTACCTCAGCGACAAGGGCGACCAGCCCGAACGCTGCGCGCCGCTGCAGACGGTCGACGTCAACGGCGGGCCCGGCGCCGGCGCCGCCTGCCAGATGGTCACCGACCAATGCCAGCGCATCGCCGACGGCGCGCTGTGCGAGAGCTGGAAGCAGCGCCTGCGCCAGGCCGAATCGCAACTGCGCTTCGGCCCCGGCGACCAGCGCGCGACCGCGCAGGCCGACGTGGAGCGCATGACCCGGATCGTGCGCGAGAGCGCTTGCGGGCAGTAGCCGCGCCGGCATCGGCGGGGCTGCATCGGCGCTGAGTCGGGAGACCATGCGTTTCGGGCCTTTGGAACTCCGGCGCTTCGAGACGGGAACACCGCGGCTGCGCGGCCTGGCATCCGTCAGCGGCCGTCAGCCTCTGCCGTAGCTCCGTCGATTCGGTGGCTCGGCGGCAGCTAAGCGGCTCGGATGCTCTACGCCCTTCGCCTACCCCACACGATCTCGCCATCCCGTCATTCCAGCGCAAGGCGGAACCCATCTTGCCTCTGCCCCCGTCGAGCAGCGGGCAGGATTTGACGCCTAAGATCATCAAAAATGCAGACAACTCCGGTCTTCATGCGCGCAAGTAGCAAACACCTCCCCATCCGAAGCGGACACTAAACCCCGGGTGGGCCGCGACAATTCGACCCGCTGGACAATCTACCTACCAGTAGGTAGATTGCGCACACCTCCCTCAAGACACCCCACATGAGCATCTCCCCGATCGGCTGGCTGCACACCCTGGGCAGCCTTCCCGCGATCCCGCTCGCCGCGTACCTGCTGTTCAAACACGGACGCATCGTCCCCGAGAGCAAAGCCGGACGCGCCTACTTCTGGTTCATGCTGCTCGGCGTGCTCACCGTGTACCCGATCGCGCATCAGCCGGTGGGCCTGGTCATCGCCACGGTCACGCTGGCGGCGCTGCTGCTGGGCTACGGCATCGCGGTGTGGAAGCCGGCACGGCGCGCGTGGGCGTATGCGCAAACCGTCGCGCTCAGCCTCAGCGTGTTCCTGCTGATGGTGCCCACCGCGACCGAAAGCCTGCGCAGACTCCCCGTCGGCGACCCGCTGGTGACGGACTTGAAGGATCCCCTGCTGCTGGGCGTGCAGGGCGCGCTGTTGCTGGCGCTGCTCGTCGGCATTCCGCTGCAGGCGCGGGCGTTGTACAAGCGCAACACCGCCCCGGACCAGGCCGCCCATTGATGTCTTCAGTCACGCCATCGCCGCCGTCGTACTCGCCCAAGGCGCTGGAGATCATCCGGTGCGCGAACCAGTTGTTGGCCGCGGGCGGCTACAACGGTTTCAGCTACGCCGACATCGCCGAGCGGGTGCAGGTGCGCAAGGCCAGCATCCATCACCACTTCCCGGCCAAGGCCGATCTGGTCAAGGCCACGGTGGCCCTGCACCGCGAGGCCACGCTGAGGGGACTGCAGTCCTTGCAACAGTCGGTTCCCGACCCGCATGCGCGGCTGGTCGCCTACGGCAGTTACTGGGCCGACTGCATCCGCGCCTCGAACCCGCCGATCTGCATCTGCGCGCTGCTGGCGGCGGAACTGCCGGCCATTCCCGCCGAGGTCGCCGACGAGGTCATGGGCCATTTCGCCGATCTGCAGGCGTGGCTAGCCGCGACCCTGGAAGAAGGCGCCGCGCAGGGCGCGATACGCCTGACCGAAACGCCGGCGGCGGAAGCGGCGATGTTCATGGCGTCGATACACGGCGCGATGCTGTCCGCGCGCGCGTTGGGCGATGCGTCGGTGTTCTGGGGCATCGCCCGTTTGGCCACCGATCGGCTCAAGGCCGCGTAGCGGTCGATGGCGGCGTGTGAGTTCCGCGTCGGCGTAACGAAGATCAAGATGGGTTCCGGCTTTCGCCGGAATGACGGTGCGGGAGATCGGAGGCGGCATGCACGTAGCGCGCATCGGCGATTCGCGCTACGTGGATCGGATTCGCGCCACGGGGATACCCGCGGCGCGCCTTCAAAACCCGTAGCGCAGAAAACCGCCGTCCACCGCGATGCATTCGCCGGTGATGTAGCCGGCCGCGGGCAGGCACAGGAAGGCGACCGCGGCGGCCACTTCCTCGGCCTCGCCGATACGGCCCAGCGGCGTGCGCAGCAGCACTTCGTCCAGATAATCCGGATCGGCGAGCTTGTCGGAGGTGCGACGGGTGCGGATGTACCAGGGCGCGACCGCGTTGACGCGCACGCCGTCCTCGGCCCATTCGACGGCGAGGTTGCGGGTCATCTGGTGCATCGCCGCCTTGCTCATGCCGTAGGGCGCGCCGGTGCGCACGTGGGTGGCGCCGGACACGCTGCCGACGTTGACGATGCTGGACGCCGCGTGGCGGGTCAGCAACGGGTGCGCATAGCGCGACAGTTCGAACGCCGAGAACAGGTTGATCTCGAACACCTGCCGCCATTCGTCCTCGGTGTAGTCGGTGCTGGCCTTGACCAGGTTGCCGCCGGCGTTATTGACCAGGATGTGCAGGCCCTCGCCGAAATCCTCGACCCAGTCCAGCAGCTCGCGACGCTGTTCCTCGTCGGCGACATCGGCCACGAAGGCCTGGACCTCGCGCTCGGGAAAATCCTCCAGCAACTCGGCGCGCGCCGCATCGAGCGCGGCGATGTCGCGCGCGGCCAGCAACACGTCGGCGCCGAAGCCCAGCAGCTCGCGCGCGATCGCGCGTCCGATGCCGGCGCTGCCGCCGGTCACCAGGGCCAGTTGCCCGTCCAATCGCCAACGCTTGGGGTCCATGCCTGTCTCCGCTGTTCCGTTGTCCGTGTTCCGCCTTGGGCGCCGCGCGGCCGCATGCGGTGATCGCCGTCGCGGTTCTGCGGCGGCCCGCGCTTGCCGCGCGCGGCCACCGGGGTAGCATAGCCGCGTCACCGACCGAGGATGCCGCGATGCGCTCACCGTCGTTCCGCACCGCCCTGTGGGCCACCGTCGCGCTGGCTCTGGCCGCCTCCGCGGGCTGCGCCCGGCCCAAGCCGCCGGAGAAGGAGCGTCCGGTCGATCCGCAGGCCACGCAGCTGCGCGACAGCATCCAGCAACCGATCCAGAAAGCGCAGGCGGTGGAAGCCGATGTGCTGGAGGCCGCGGACAAGCAGCGCGACTCGATCGAGGCGCAGGCGAACTAGGCGCGAACACCGCCTTGGCGCAGGAGCGGCGTGAGCCGCGATTCGAATCTTTCGACGGCTGCGTGATCGCGGCTCACGTCACTCCTACCACGAAGCCAGCGCGTCGATCGTGATCGTTGGCGCAAACGAAAAACCCCGCCGTAGCGGGGTTTTTCTTGCGGTACCGCGGCCCCTCAGAGCCCGCAGAAGCAATACGCCAGCGACTTCACCGGCACGCCGCGGGTGGGCTGCACCGAGCTCTGCAGGAAGCGCAGATCGGCCGCGGCCTGCGGCATGGCCTTGCCGATCAGGCCGCGCGCCAGATCGGAATCGCTGCGCAGCCAGGCCGCGCCGATGCGGCTTTCGGCGAAGCCGGCGAAGAAGCGCTCGAACGGGGTCGCGCTCTTCTCCACATAACGCAGCTGGTACGCGTCCTTGCCCAGCTTGGCGCGCTTGGCCACGTCCTCGATCGCGGTCTGCAGGCCGCCGAAATCGTCGACCAGGCCGCGCTCCTTGGCCTGCGCACCGCTCCACACGCGGCCGCGGGCGATGCCGTCGATCTGCTCCACCGGACGCTTGCGCGCGGTGGCGACCTTGCCGGTGAAATCGCGGTAGCCCTTATCGATCACCGACTGGATCACCTGGCCCACTTCCGGCGCCAGCGGACGGGTCATGTCGAAGGCGCCGGCGAAACGCGTGGTGCCGACGCCGTCGGCGCGCACGCCGACCTTTTCCAGAGTGCGCGGAATGGTCGGGATCATGCCGAAGATGCCGATCGAACCGGTGATGGTCGAGGGATCGGCGTAGATCTTGTCGGCGTTCATCGAGATCCAATAGCCACCCGATGCGGCCAGATCGCCCATCGAGACCACGACCGGCTTGCCGGCGGCCTTGAGCGCGACGATCTCGCGGCGGATCTGCTCGGAGGCGAACACTTCGCCGCCCGGCGAATCCACGCGCAGCACCAGCGCCTTGACGTTCTCGTCGTCGCGCGCCTCGCGCAGCAGCGCCGCGGTGGACACGCCGCCGACGGTGCCCGGCGGCTGCTCGCCGCCGCTGATCTCGCCCTCGGCCACCACCACCGCGATCTGCGGGCGGGTGTCGGCCGCGGCCGGCAGCGAGGCGTTGTTGAGCTGGGCCAGGTAGCCGTCCAGCGAAATCTGGCGGAAGCCGCCTTCGGCGTCCTCGTCGGCCATGCCGCGCTCGATCAGCAGGTCGTCGACCTGTTCGCGCGTCTTGAGGCCGTCGACCAGCTTCTGCTGCAGCGCGTACTTGGCCAGATCGCCCTGCGCGGCCTCGATCTGCGCCGGCATCTGGTCGATGTCGGCGGCGATCTTGGCGGCGTCGAGCTTGCGCGCCTTGGCCACGTCGGCCAGGTAGCGCTGCCACACGTCGTTCATCCAGTACAGGTCGGCTTCCTTGGCTTCCGGCGACGCGGCGTCGAGCACATAAGGTTCGGCCGCGGACTTGTACTCGCCGACCTTGAACAGGTGCACGTCGACGCCGAGCTTCTCCTGCAGGCCCTGGCGGTAGTACAGGCGGTAGCGGCCCAGGCCCTCTAGCATCAGGCCGCCCATCGGATCCAGATAGACCTCGTTGGCCTGCGCGGCCAGCAGGTACTGCCGCTGGTCCATCGCCTCGCTGAAGGCGACGACCTGCTTGCCGGAGGCGCGCACGCGCGCGATCGCGGCGGCGACGTCGCGCATCGAGGCCATGCCGCTGGCCTGCAGCTGATCCAGGCGCAGCACCACGCGGTTGATGCGCTTGTCGTCCTTGGCCGCGTCCAGCGCGCGCAACAGGTCGCGCAGCTGCACTTCGCCGCTCTTCTCGCCCAGCGCGCGGCCCAGCGCGCGCGAAGCCGGATCGCTGCTGTACTGCTCCACCAGGGTCGCTTCCGGCGCGATCACCAGGGTGGTGTCGTCCAGCAGCGGCCGGGTCCGGTCGGCGGTGACCATCGCGATCAGGAACACGAACAGCAGGAAGAAGAACACCAGGTTGAAGATCAGCCGGCGGGTGAAGTTCATCGTGTCCCAGAGGCCGACGAAAATCCGGGCCACCGGGCCGCGACGCGAGGTATCGTTCATTGCGCACACTCCATTAGACGCCCGCAGCGTACCGCGACCGGGGTATTTTCTTCATCCGCCATTCGTAACGCGGATTTTTCGCATAGGGACAACAATGGCCGGGGTTCAGGATTCGGCCGGGGCCAGAGCCGGGTCCACGGGGCCCTGCGCTGCCGCCCGCTCGGCGATCCGGCGCGGGTGGCTGGAGCGCACGAAGCGGGTGCACAGCAGGACCGAGGCCACGGTCAGGCCGGCGATCAGGCCGATCCACATGCCCTTGGGCCCCCAACCCAGGCCCAAGCCCAGGCCCGCGCCCAGCGGCATGCCTATGCCCCAGTAGGCCAGCGCGGCCAGCAGCATCGGCACCTTGGTGTCCTTGAGACCGCGCAGGGCGCCGGCCGACAGCACCTGGATGCCGTCCGGGAACTGGAACGCGGCCGCGTACACCAGCAGCGAGGCGGCCAGAGTCGCGACGGCGACATCGGCGGTGTAGAAGCGGACCAGGAAGTCGCTGGCGCCGAACAGCACGATGCCTGAGATCAGCTGGGTGCCCAGCACGATCGCGTAGCCGGCCGCGGCCGCGCGGCGCACGCCGTGCAGGTCGTTGCGGCCCAGCGCATGGCCGACCCGCACCGTGGTCGCCTCGGCCAGGCCCATCGGGATCATGAAGCACAGCGCCGACAGGTTGATCGCGATCTGGTGCGCGGCCGCCGGCACTTCGCCCAGCCGCCCGATCAGCAGCGCGGTGACGATGAACAAGCTGCCTTCCATCAGCACGGTCACGCCGATCGGCAGGCCGGTGGCGAGCAGGCCGCGGATGGTCGGCCAATGCGGCGCGTCGAAACGCGCGAACAGTTTGAGGTCGGCGAAGCGCTTGGCGTTCCACAGCACCACCGCGAACGCGATCGCCTCGATCCACAGCATGATCGCCGAGGCGATGCCCAGGCCGCCGGCGCCCATTTCGGGAAAGCCGAGCTTGCCGAAGGTCAGCACGTAGCCGATCGGCAACAGCACCAGCAGGCTGCCGGCGCTGATCAGCATGGTCGGCAGGGTCCAGTGCAGGCCCTCGGCCAGATAGCGCATGCAGAAGAACAGGGTCAGCGCGAACACGCCCCAGCGGATGCCGTGCAGGAAGTCGCGCGCGCCGGGAATGATCTCCGGCGCCATGCCCATCGGCGCCAGCGCGTGCGGGATGAAGGTGAGGAACGCGAACAGCAGCACGCCCAGGCCCAGCGCCAGCCACAACGCCTGGCGGAACAACGCGCCGATCTCGCCGCGGCGGCCGGCGCCGTCGAGCTGCGACACCGACGGCGGCACCGACAGCAGGGTGCCGATCGGAACCATCATCGGCAGCCACCACAAGGCGGTGCCGATGGTGACCGAGGCCAGGGTGGTGGTGCTGTGGTGCCCGGCCAGGACGTTGTCGATGAAGCCGATCAGGCCGGTGGACACGTGGCCGGCGACCAGGGGCGCGGCGAGCAGGGCGGTGGTGCGGACTTCGCCCGACAATCCGGGGCGGACGGAAACAGAATTAGACGACATGACGCGGAACCAGAACCACGACTTCGGCCGCGCAACCGCAAAGGGCGCTGGCGCCGGGCCATAGCAACTCGCTATCTTACCCGCTCGCCCATGAACGGCCGGGGAGCCGCAAGCGACCGGACCTATGAGCGCAGCCAACGACGAAGCCACGCCGACCCATTGCGAGAACTGCAAGGCGCCGCTGCAGGGCCACTATTGCCACGACTGCGGGCAGTCGGTGGTCAACCCGCTGCGCCACGCCGGCCACGCGCTGGAGGAAGTGTTCGAGTCGTTCTGGCATCTGGACGGCCGCATCTTCCGCACCGTGCGCGACCTGCTGTCGCCGGGCCGGACGGCGGTCAATTACCTCGCCGGTCACCGCGTGCGTTACGTGCCGCCGCTGCGGCTGTTCGTGATTCTCAGCGTGCTGACCTTCTTCGTCGCCCAGTTCACCGTGCATTTCGGCGAGGACGAGGGCAAGGCCGGCGATCGCGACGCCAGCGGCGCGCTGGTCGTCGACGGCATGAAGGTGCGACTGGGGCGCACCGGCGACCGCATCGAGGATGCGCGCAGTGTCGCGGCGGTCGAGAGCGAGCGCGCGCAGGCGCTGAAGGATCTTGAAGAGGCGCGCGCGGCGATCCCCGTCGGCCTGCCCGGCGGCGCGCGCGACGGCATCGACAAAGCCATCAAGGAAGTCAACGCGATCGCCGACAAGCGCGTGGCCCAACTGCGCGAAAAGGCGCGTCCCGACGCCGCCGCCGAAGCCGCCGGCATCGTCGCGCCCGCCGTCGAGGACGACAACGCGGCGATCCCGGCCACCATCGAGAACGCCGCCACGCTGGCCGAGCTGGAACGCCTGCGCGACGAGCGGCTCAAGCCGCTGCAGGCCGAGCGCGCGACCATCGCCGCCAAGGATGCGACCGGCCTGGCGCGCAACGCGCAGGCGATCCGCGAGCTCAACCGGCGCGCCGGCTGCCGCGCCGCGCAGCTGCAGTTGGAACATGCCTTGGACACCGAGGGCACGCTCAAGCGCAAGCCCGCGGTCGACGTGGAGACCTACGGCGACGGCGAATGCGACGAGGGCCTGACCTTCTTCGGCAACGCGCCCTGGGACGCGGAAACCAATCCGGTGGTGATGGCCGGCGCGCCGGAGTTCTTCAACCGCTGGCTCAACAAGCAGATCGGCCGTGGCTACGCCAACTTCAAGCGCGCCACCCAGGACCCTTCGCTGTACGAGCACGCCGCGCTGAGCGCGGTGCCGTCGGCGCTGTTCCTGCTGGTGCCGATGTTCGCGCTGCTGCTGAAGCTGACCTACCTGGGTTCGGGCCGCGGCTATCTGGAGCATTTGGTGGTGGCGCTGTACAGCCATGCCTACCTGTGCCTGAGCCTGCTGGCGATGTTCCTGATGTTCGGCCTGGACGCCGCGATCTCGCCGCACTGGGCCGGGTTCGGCTGGATAGCGGGTTTCGTCGAGGCCGCGCTGTGGCTGTGGATGCCGATCTACCTGCTGCTGATGCAGAAGCGCGTGTACGGCAACGGCTGGATGGTGACTCTGCTGCGCTATCTGATCGTCGGCAACTTCTACTTCTTCATGCTGATGTTCGCGGTGGGCTTCCTGATGCTGGCCAGCCTGGTGCGGATGTGAGCGCGCCATCGTCGGCCGCCGGCGTGATCTACGAAGTCGACGTCGACGTGGACGCGGCCATCGCCGACGACTACCGCGCCTGGCTGGGCCCGCACACGCGCGAGATCCTGGCCCTGCCCGGCTTCGTCGACGTGCGCATCCACACCCAACTGGAACCGCCGGCCGCGGCCGGCCGCGTGCGCCTGAGCGTGCGCTACCGCGTCGACAGCCTGGCCTCGCTGGAGGCCTATGTGCGCGAGCACGCGCCGCGCCTGCGCGCCGACGCGGTCGCGCGCTTCGGCGAGCGCTTCAGCGCCACGCGGCGGGTGCTGCGCGAGGAGTGAGCGCGGTGCGCCGTCCCGGCTGACGAGCTGGAACGAAACATTCGCGATCTGGGTGGGGCATGGCGAGAGAACGCGACAGCGTCCTCGTCGCAAACTCCTTCGCGCGATCGGCGCGACGATGCGGTTCGCCGCCGGCTCGCCGCATCCGGCGGCTTCGGCGCAGTCGGGCGACCGCGCTACTGCCCCAGCTTGTGCCAGAACCAGCCGTCGCGTTCGTCCCAGCGCGTGGCCAACAGCTCGCGGCGCAGGGCGTCGCGGTCTTGCGGCGGCGTGCGCTGCACCAGCGCCGCCAGATCCTTGCGCCGCTGCGGGCTGAGTTCGCGCAGCACCCGCAGCATCGGCTCGTGCTGCTCCGGCGGCAGCTGCGCCAGCAGCGGCTGCAAGGCAGCGTAGTCCAGGCCCAGGGTCGGCCCCAGCAACCAGCCGCGCTGCAGGCTGCCGTCCAGCGCGTCGTAACGCGCGCGCAGGGCCTGCTGTTGCTCCAGCGGCAGCGCGGCATAGCGCGCGGCCGCGCCCTGCGCCGCGGCGCGCTCGTCGGCCGGCAGCGCCTGCCAGGCGGCATAGCGTTCGCGCAGGCGCGCGCGTTCGCTCGCGGGCAGCGCATTCCAGCGCGCGGCGCGGGTCGTGTAGGCGGCGCGCTGCTCGGCGCTCCAGGCCGACCACTGCGCGGCGTTGGCCTGCAGGCGCGCACGCGCGTCGGCGGGCAGGCGCTGGGTGATGCGCTGGTACTCCGGCGGCAGGGTTTGCGCGGCAACGGTACCCAGCAGCAAGGCCAGCGCCAGCAGCGCGGTCAGGCGGACCCAGGCGCGTCGCGGGGACTCAAGCCGGCGCATCGGCGCTCTCGGTCTCGGCTTCGGTCGAGGTCTCGGCGCCGGCCGCGGCGGCGCCGGGCGCGTCGGCCGGCGGCGGTTCGGCGCTCTCGCCGGGCAGGCCCTGCGGGCCGGCGCGATCGCGCGCGGCCAGCCAGCTGTGGAACGCCAGATCGCGCGCCGCCGCCTCGCCCGCCGGATCGGCGAGCAGGGCGAAATCGCGGTCGCCGATGACGCCGGCGTCGTGACCATAGCGCTCGGCCGGCGCCTCGGCCGCAGGCAAGGGCTCCACCCGGATCGGCGCACCGCCCAGCCATGCCGGCACGCCGCCGAACGGCCACCACCAGGTCGCGGCGAAGGCCAGCACGCACAGGGCCAGCAGCAGCCACAGCGCGGCCAGCAGCCAGCGCGGCCGGCGCCGTACGGCGACCGGCGCCGCGTCGCGCGTGCCGGCGGAGGCGGTGGCGTCGCCGCGCAAAGCGGCCTCGCGCGCGGCGGTCAGGCGCGCCAACCGCTCCGGCGGCAGCGTCTTGATGCGGCGGTGGATCTGCTCGCGCAACTGCTGCCACGCCGCCGGGTCGGCGCGGCCGTCGGCGTGGTGCGGCAGCGCGCGCTGCAGGGCCAGACGGTAGGTCGGCTGGGCCACGCCCAGCGCGGCCGCGGCATCGGGCTCGGACAGGCCGGCGGCCAGACGCAGCAGCAGCGCCGCGCGCGGGCCGTGCCCGAGTTCGCCCAGACGGTCGGTGGCGTCCAATGGAATCGCGACCCGGGTGCGCTGGTGCAGGCCGGGCTGGGCCAACAACTGCGACCAGAAGCGGCGCGGCCAGTCGGCCAGGGGCGCGGCCTCGATGCCGTCGCGGAACGCGTGCATGGCCGCCGCCAGGGCGGCGTCGCCGGTGCCGGCATCGCCCGCCTGCAGCTCGGCCAGGACCGCGCCGCGACGCTCGACGCCGCGCAGAAACGCCGACAAGGCGGCCGGCGCATCGTTCTTGTGCCCGGCGCTGCCGGAGGGAGTGGAACCCGTGCCTACGGGGCTCATCGCGTACGCATCAGCATGGCCGCATCATAGCGAGGCGCCGGTCGCATAAAACCGCTTGACACCGCGCCAAATCCTGCTCCGTGAAGCAGGACGCGGCCTGCAGGAAAAAACGGTTGTGCACAGCGGTAACAGAAGCGTCATCGGCCTGGGGAAGAACCCCCAAAAAGCCTGCATTACAGCGATGTTTCACGATCAAGCCCTTGATTCCTAAAGAAATATACGCGTTGGCGATTTTTTCACCAACCTGGCTGCAGGGCTTATTCCAGCGTCGTCGCGCAGCCCTGCCGACACGGCATGCACAGATTTATCCACAGCTCGTGTGGATAAGGGTGAATTTTCTTTAAGCACCGCTACTTGCGTGCGCTTTGTCACGATGGGGGCAGCAATGATGCGCAACTGCGTAGCAGCCGGCGCGCGAGCGCGCTCGCTAGACTGAGCGCATGTCCGACGGCTCCACTCAGTCACTTACATCGGTCTGGCGGGTCGCCCTGCCCGTGCCGCTGCCGCGCCTGTTCGATTACCGCCCCGCCGACGGTGCCGCGGCGGCGTCGGCGGACGTGGGCGCGCGCGTGCGCGTGCCGTTCGGCAGCCGCGAGCTGGTCGGTGTGGTCGCCGACACCGGCCCCGCCGACGCCGGCGCGCCGGACCCCAAGCCGGCGCTGAGCCGCCTCGATGCGCAGCCGCTGTTCCACGGCGAGCTGCTCGACTCGCTGCGCTGGCTGGCGCGCTACACCCATGCCCCGCTGGGCGAGGTGTTCGCCACCGCCCTGCCCGCGCCGCTGCGCCATGGCGAGGCGCTGGCCGACACCCATGCCTGGGCCTGGCGGCTGACCGAAGCCGGCCTGACCGCGCGGCCGGGGCTGCGCGCGGGCCGCCCGCGCCGCCTCGCCGACCGCCTGCAGGACGGCGCCTGCGACGAGGATGCGCTGGACCTCACCGACGACGCGCACGATCCCGACTGGCGCGCGGCCGCGCGCGCGCTGGCCAAGCGCGGCCTGGCCGAGCGCATCGCGGTGCCGGCCAGCGCCGTCGCCGCCGCGCCGCAACCGGGCCCGATGCTCAACGACGAACAACAGGCGGCCATCGACGCGGTGCTGGCGGCGCGCGACGGCTTCGCGCCCTTGCTGCTGGACGGCGTCACCGGCAGCGGCAAGACCGAGGTCTACCTGCGCGCGATCGCCGACTGCCTGGCGCGCGGGCGTCAGGCGCTGGTGCTGGTGCCCGAAATCGGCCTGACCCCGCAGACCCTGGCGCGCTTCCGCGCCCGCCTGGGCGTGCCGGTGCACGCGCTGCATTCGGGCCTGGGCGACGGCGAGCGCGCGCGCACCTGGGCCGCCTGCCTGCGCGGCGAGGCGCGCGTGATCGTGGGCACGCGCTCGGCGATCTTCCTGCCGCTGCCCGAGGCCGGCCTGATCGTGGTCGACGAGGAGCACGACGGCAGCTTCAAGCAGCTCGACGGCATCCGCTACCACGCGCGAGACTTCGCCCTGGTGCGCGCCAAGGCGCTGAACGTGCCGGTGCTGCTGGGCAGCGCGACGCCGTCGCTGGAGTCGCTGCGCAACGCCCAGGCCGGCCGCTACGCGCACCTGCGCCTGCTGCGGCGCGCCGGCGCGGCGCAGCCGCCGCGCGTGCGCGTGGTCGACGTGCGCAAGCGCCCGCTCGACGCCGGCCTGTCGCCGGAACTGATCGAAACCATCGCACGCGCGCTGGACGCCGACGGCCAGGTGCTGGTGTTCAAGAACCGTCGCGGCTACGCGCCGGTGCTGATCTGCCACGACTGCGGCTGGAGCGCGCACTGCCATCGCTGCAGCACCCCGACCTCGCCCACGCCGATGACCGTGCACGCCGGCGGCCGGCGCCTGCAATGCCACCACTGCGGCGCGCGCCGCCCCGCGCCCAACGCCTGTCCCGACTGCGGCGGCCTGGCGCTGCAATCGCAGGGCGCGGGCACCGAGCGCATCGAGGAAGCGCTGGCGGCGCGCTTTCTCGACGTGCCGGTGCTGCGCATCGACCGCGGCACCACCCAGCGCCGCGACGCGCTGGAAAAACATCTGGCCGAGTTCGGCACCGCGCGCGGCATCCTGGTCGGCACGCAGATGCTGGCCAAGGGTCACGACCTGCCGCACCTGACCCTGGTGGCGGTGGTCGGCATCGACGAGGGCTTGTTCAGCGCCGACTTCCGCGCGCCGGAAAAGCTCGCGCAGTTGCTGATCCAGGTCGCCGGCCGCGCCGGTCGCGCACACAAGCCCGGCGAAGTGGTGCTGCAGACCCATCATCCCGAACACCCGCTGCTGAGCACCCTGCTGGCCGGCGGCTACGCCGCCTTCGCCGAGCTGGAACTGGCGCAGCGCGAGCTGGCCGGTTTTCCGCCGTACGCGCACATGGCCCTGCTGCGCGCCGAGGCCAAGGAAGCCGACCACGCCAACGCCTTCCTGCAGGCCGCGCGCGCGGCGCTGCGCGAGGTCGGCGAGGCCACGCTGGAACTCAACGGCCCGGTGCCGGCGCCGATGCCGCGCCGCGCCGGCTACCAGCGCGCGCAGCTGATCCTGTCGGCGCCGGAGCGGCGCGCGCTGCATGCCGCGCTGGACCGCGCCCTGCCGGCGATCCACGCCATGCCCGAAGCGCGCAAGGTGCGCTGGTCGCTGGATGTGGATCCGGCGGATTTGTATTGAGGCGTCGCGAAATCCCCGACATGCGCCTCCCCCTTTGAAAAAGGGGGATTGAGGGGGATTTGCTCTTGCTCGCACGGCGCTTGCGACGCAAGCGCCTCTCACACCGACAGCGGAAACTCCACGAACAGCCCCGTGCCCTGCGGCCCGGACTCGACCCGCAATTCCCCACCCAAACGCTGCGCGCGCAAGCGCATGCTGGCCAGGCCCGCGCCGCCGCCGACATCGCCCGATACCGCCGCCATGCCCTCGCCGTCGTCGTCCACCCGCAAGTGCAGGCGCTCGTCCACACGCGCGATGCGCACGTCCACGCGGCGCGCGCGGCTGTGCTTGAACACGTTGGTCAGCGCCTCCTGCAACAGACGCAGCAAATCCAGGCTGCGCGCGCTGTCCAGCGCAACGCCGTCCAGTCCCTGCAACTGCCAGCGGCTGTCGATGTCGGCCGTCTCCAGCAAGCGCCCCAGCCGGTGCCGCAACGGCGCCAGCTGCGCGGCCAGGTCGGCGTGTTCGCGCGCGGTGCTGTCGATCACCAGGCGTAGGTCGTCGCGCAGTTCCTTCAAGGTCGCCACCACCGCCGCCTTGGACGTGTCGCCGGGCGCCCGCTCCAACTGCGCGATCGTCGCCACCAGGGTGCCGCCGAAACCGTCGTGCAGATCGCGCACCAGCTGCAGGCGCTCGCCGGCGCGGCTGTGCGCCAGCTCCAGCGCGTGCTGGCGCGAGAGGGTCGCGGCGAGTTCTGAGGTCGCGTGCTCGACTTCGCGCTTAAGCTCCAGGTTGAAGCCTTCCACGCGCCGCATCGCGGCAACGAACCGGTACGACAGCACGAAGCCGATCCCGATCAGGGTCAGCACCGACGTCAGGCTGAGCCAGTACGTCGTGCCGCCGGCCCAGCCGAAGAACACGGCGAAGTCGCGGAACGAGACCAGCACCGGCAGCAACAGACACGCCGCCAACACCAGCGTATCGGCACGGCGAATGCGCCAGGCCTGGATCAGGAACCAGCCGATGCCGATGTAGTAGATCAGGCCGCCGAGCGCGAACCAGAGGTTGCGCTGATGGCCCATCCAGACCGGCGCCAGCGCGGCCGTCAACAGCGCGGCCGCCGCCAACGCCGCCAGCACGCGCTCCAGGCGCGGATAGCGCCGCTCGCAGTAACGCAGCAGGAACAGCACGTAGCAGACGCCGGCGGTCACATAGAACGCGGCGTTGAACGCCTGCCAGGCATCGGTGCTTCGCAGCGGCCAGATTTCGGTGGCGATGTGGTTGTAGCCGTACAACGAACCGATCAGCTCGGTCAGCGCGAACCAGCCGTAGACGCTGTCCTTGCGCCGCAGCAGCCACATCAGCAGGAACACGCCGCCCAACACCACCGCCATGGCCAGATTGATCAGCTTGATGTCGTAGCGCACGAAGCGCTCGCTGCGGTAGCGCTGTTGCAGCGCCTGCGGATCGCCCACCCGCACCGGTCCGGCGCCGGGCAGGTAGTCCGACAGTCCCGACACGCGCAGCCATACGCTGTTGTCGCCGGCGCGCAGCAGCGACGGCGGCAGCAGCACGTAGTGCGGCGCGTTCCAGGTGCGCGACAGCGGTTCGACCAGTTGCGGATCGCGCGCCACCGCCTCGCCGTTGACGTAGATCGCGCCGCTCAGGCTCATGTAATCGGCCAGCAGCGCGGTCGGCCGGCGCGGATCGTCCTGATGCCAGTGCAGCCGATACCAGACCACGCCGTCGTGGCCGGGCCAGCGCTTGTTCCACACGTCCAGCAGGGTCACCGGCGTCCAGCCCGCGGCAGGCGGCACGGCGGCGTTCCAGTCCGAGCGCGCCGCCTCGGCGCGGTCGAGCAGCACGACGCCGGGTTCGGCCGGCGGTGCGGCCTGCGCCAGCCCGGAGCAGGCGAGCAAGGCCAGCAGCCACAACGCCCACAGCGGCCGCAGCGCCGCGCCGGACCGACGCGGGCTCAGTTGAGCAGCCCCAGCGCGCGCGCCTCGAACACGGCCGCCGTGCGCGAGCCCACGGCGAGCTTGCGGTAGATGTTCTTGGTATGGCATTCGATGGTGAGCTTGGACAAGGCCACCAACTCGGCGATTTCGCGGTTGCTGAAGCCTTGCGCGACCAGGCGCAGGATCTCGCGCTCGCGTTCGGACAACTGCGCCGCGGGCTCGGGCTCGCGCGCCGGCAACGGCGCCGGCGCGGCCGGCACCAAGGCCAGGATGCGGCGCGCGATCAGCGGATCGATCGGCGCGCCGCCGCGCTGCAGGCTCTGCAAGGACAGGCGCAACTCGTCGTCGTCGCGATCCTTGAGCAGATAACCGATCGCGCCGGCCCGTACCGCCGCCAGGATGGTGTCTTCCTCGGCATAGGCCGATACGATCACCGACGCGACGCGCGGCAACCGCGCCGTCATCCAGGCGATCAGCTCGATGCCGCTGCCGTCGGGCAGTTGCACGTCCACCAGCGCCAGGTCGTACGGCGCGCGCTGCAATTGCGCGCGCGCCGCGGCCAGATCGGCGACGGCATCGATGCGCGCCTGCGGCCCCGCCAGCGCGCGCATCAGGTCGAGCATGCGCGCACGCGCGGCGGCCTCGTCCTCGACGATCAGCACCGTGCTCAGATCGATGGGTTGCGGCTGCATGCTCTCTCGCGCGCAAGCGGACGGAAAGGTGGCGGCAGTGTAGCCGCTGCCCGACGCGGCGGCGACGCGGACGCGCCGACCCCGGGCGCAGCGTTCAACGCCGTGGCAGCACCGACAGCAGCGCCTCGCGCAGCGCATCGACGTCGCCGGCGCCGACCTCGCGCCAGCCGCCGCGAGTCGGATCCAGCCCGCAGGCCGCGCTGGCGATCACCGGCACGCCGCTGGCGATCGCGGCCAGCAAGGCGCGCGGCTGATGCTCGACCCAGGCCGGCAGCGCCACCGCATCGGCCTCCGCCAGGCCCTGGCGATAGGACGCGACGCGGCGCAGAGTCGCGCGGCCGGAATTCAAGCCGCGCTCGCTGTCGCCGGGCGGCAGCAGGATCTCGACGTCTTGGTCGCCCAGCGCTTCCAGCATTTCGAGGATGCCCTTGCGCGCCAACGGCGAGGCGGGGAAAAACACCCGCCCCCGCTCGCCCGCGGCCACGCGCGCCTGCGCCGGCAAGGCCTCCGGCAGCTGCCACTCCAGCCGGCGTGCGCGCGCGCCGGCCAGGGCGAGGATCTGCGCATGCGGACTCCACCAGGCTTCTGCCGCGAGCAGCCCGTTCCACTCCGCCTCGATCAGGCCGGGGTCGGCGCGGAAATCGCGCAGCGACAGCACCTGCGGATGGCGTTGCGAGGCACGGTCCAGCTGCGCCTGCAAGGCGCGCATCGGCAGCGCGCTCATCATCACCGCGTAGCGGCGTCCGGCCAGCTCGCCCTCGCGCCACAGGAACGGCAGCAGGCTTTGCGGCAGCACCAGATCCAGATCGTTCGGCCGCAACTGCCGCGCCAGATCGCGCGCGTGCGCGCGCAGCTGCGCCAGCCGCACCTGCGGCAGGGCGTGGCCGCGCCAGCGCCCATACCGCCAGGCCAGCGACTGCGCCACGCGGCGCAGCGGCGCCTGCGCGGGGAAACGGCGACCGCCCGGGCCGAACACCCGATCTTCGTCGCGGCGCTCAGCTTGCAGCGCGGCACGGAACTCGGGCCACGCATCCTCCATCCACCACAGCCGCCGCAGGACCTGCGTGCTGGGACCGGTGTGGCGATGGCATTCGTGCTGCTCGCAGCTGCCGCAATCGTTGCTGGCCTCCGGCGGCCGCCGCGGCGACACCGCCAGCGGCCAGTTCGACGGCGCCTGGCTGCGATGGCCGCGGATGCGCAGCCACAGGCGCTGCGCGTCCATCGTCGCTTCCAGGCGCCAGGCGAACGGCGCGCGCAGGCGCAGATCCAGGTAATTCCAGAACACCGTCGCGTCGCGGTCCTGCTCGGCCAGCGAACCCGGCAGTACGCGCGAATGGCGATGGCGTTCGGTCACTTCCAGGCCGGCGCGCACCGCGCCGTCGTAGAGCGCATTGCTGAGCTGGCACAAGCCGCCGCCCACGGCGGGAATCACGCAGCCCTCGCGCAGCTCGCGGCCGACCGCATAGCCGCGTCCGCGCGTCGCGCGCCCGATCTGCTTCCAGAACCCGAAGCTCGCGCCGGCCGCCACCTCGATTCCGTGCAGGCGCTTCAAGGCCTGGCGCAGGTTCTGCAACTTGCCGGCGACCAGCAGCGGATCGACTTCGTCCTGCGGCCACAGCGGGCTTTCGAACTCGGCCAGCACCGGCGCCTCGCGCAGCGCCTGCGCACGCGCATGCCGGCGCGGGCGCGCGGGATCGAAAGCGTCGCGCAGCCAGCGCAGACCGCGCAGGCCCCAGGCCTTGCACGCGAACACCAACGCCTGCCGCCGCGACGGCAAGGGCGCCACGCGCGCGATGGCGATCGTCGCAGTGTTCATCCGGTTCCGTCCCCTGTCGCAACGCGCCGCCGCCGATCGGCCGGCGCCCCCATCCTATGCGTTCGCGCGGCCGCCCGCGCTAGCCCTTGGCGGCCTTGCCGCCGCCGCTTTTGCCGCCGGCCTTGCCCTTGGGCTGATCGCGGATCCACACGATCTGGTTGTCGCGCCGCACCTCGAACAAGCCGGTGGCCTCGATCAGATCGCTGAGCTTGCGATAACCGTAGTTGCGCGAATCGAACGAGGCCTGGTTGCCGATCTGATGGCCGACCGCGCCCAGGTGCGACCAGCCGTCGTCGCCGCTGACCGCATCGACCGCGCTGCGCAACATCAGCACCAACTTGGTGTCGCCGCGCAGATCCTTGGCGCTGCGCTGCGGCGTGGTCGCGCGCTCCTCCGCGGGCACGTCGGCACTGGCCGGTTGGCCCAAGGCTTCGACATAGGTGAACTTGGAGCAGGCGTTGACGAAAGGCTCCGGCGTTTTCTTCTCGCCGAAGCCATAGACCTTGACGCCGTCGGTGAGCAGGCGCATCACCAGCGGGGTGAAATCGGCGTCGCTGGACACGATCGCGAAGCCGTCGAGGTTGCGCGCGTACAGCAGGTCCATGGCGTCGATCACCATCGCCATGTCGGACGCGTTCTTGCCCTTGCTGTAGGCGAACTGCTGGATCGGCCGGATCGCGTACTCGTGCAACACCGCCTCCCAGCTCTTGAGGCTGGCGCTTTTCCAGTTGCCGTAGGCGCGGCGCACGTTGGCTACGCCGTAGCGCGCGACCTCGGTCAGGATCACGTCGATCTTGGCCGCCGGCGCGTTGTCGGCGTCGATCAGCAGCGCGATGCGTTTTTCTTCGTTGGCGGCCATGCGCGCGCTCCCGGGCCGCGGCCGGCCCTGTCGGCGCCAGCCTAGCGCAACCGTCTGCGCGGCGCGTGTCAGAAGATAGGCCGGCTTCATCACCCGCCCGTCGCGATCGGCGAGAATGGCGTCGAATCCAACGACGAAGACGACCCTGCCATGACCAGCCAACTCGAACGACTGCGGGCCCTGTCCGCGGTGGTCGCCGACACCGGCGACATCGAGGCGATCGCGCGCTTCCGCCCGCTCGACGCCACCACCAATCCCTCGTTGCTGCTGAAGGCGGCCGCGTTGCCGGCCTACGCGCCGCTGATCGACGCCGCGCTCGAGCGAACCCGATGGGCGAGCACCCAGGACCGCGTCGCCGACGCCAGCGACCGTCTGGCCGTGGCGATCGGCGCGCAGATCCTCAAGCTGATCCCCGGCCGGGTCTCGACCGAGGTCGACGCGCGCCTGAGCTTCGACACCGAGGCCACCCTGGCCAAGGCGCGCCGCCTGGTGCAGCTGTACGCCGAGGCCGGCATCGGCCGCGACCGCCTGCTGATCAAGATCGCCGCGACCTGGGAAGGCATCCGCGCCGCCCAACAGCTCGAGCGCGAAGGCATCCACTGCAATCTGACCCTGCTGTTCTCCTTCGCCCAGGCCGTCGCCTGCGCCGAGGCCGAAGTGTTCCTGATCTCGCCCTTCGTCGGCCGCATCCTCGACTGGCACCTGGCCAACGGCATGAGCCCGCCGGCCACGCCGCAGGACGATCCGGGCGTGCAGTCGGTGACGCAGATCTGGCGCTACTACAAGGCCTTCGGCTACAAGACGGTGGTCATGGGCGCGAGCTTCCGCAACGTCGGCCAGGTGCTGGCGCTGGCCGGCTGCGACCGCCTGACGATCTCGCCGGACCTGCTGGGCGCATTGGAATCCAGCCAGGGCGAGGTCGCGCCGGCGCTGATCGACGACGGCGAGCGCTACGAAGCGCCGCGCCCGATGAGCGAGGCCGAGTTCCGCTGGCTGCACAACCAGGACGCGATGGCGACCGACAAGCTCGCCGACGGCATCCGCCGCTTCGCCGCCGACCAGCACACCCTGGAAGACCTGCTGCGCGAACGGCTGGACGGCTGAGGGCGCGCGCATGACACACGAACCTCCACGAGTACCGCACGTCGTCGTCGTCGGCGGCGGTTTCGGCGGTCTGTGGGCGACGCGCGCCCTGGCCTCGGCCGACGTGCGCATCACCCTGATCGATCGCCGCAACCACCATCTGTTCCAGCCCCTGCTATACCAGGTCGCCACCGCCGGCCTGTCCTCTCCTGACATCGCCGCACCGCTCCGCCACATCCTGCGCGACCAGCGCAACGTCGAGGTGCGGCTGGGCGAAGTGGTCGGACTGGACGCCGACGCGCGCGAAGTCGAACTCGCCGACGGCGAACGCATCGGCTACGACCAGCTGTTGCTGGCCAGCGGCGCCACCCACGCCTACTTCGGCCACGACGACTGGGCGCCGGATGCGCCGGGGCTGAAGACCCTGGACGACGCCCTGCACATCCGCCGCCGCCTGCTGCTCGCGTTCGAACGCGCCGAGGCCGCGCAGGACGAGGCCGAACGCGCGGCCTGGCTCAGCTTCGCCGTGGTCGGCGGCGGCCCCACCGGCGTCGAACTGGCCGGCACCCTGGCCGAGATCGCACGCAAGACCCTGCGCCGCGAGTTCCGCCACATCGATCCGGCCCAAGCCAAGGTGCGCTTGATCGAAGCCGGCCCGCGTGTGCTGTCGAGTTTTCCCGAGGAACTGTCGGAGAAGGCCCGCAAGCAACTGCAGAAGCTCGGCGTGGAAGTGGTCACCGGCACGCCGGTCAACGCGATCGACGAGCGCGGCTACACCCTGGGCACGACCTTCGTGCCCGCGCGCACCGTGGTCTGGGCCGCGGGCGTGGCCGCGTCCAAGCTGGGCGCGTTGCTGGATGCGCCGCGCGACCGCGCCGGCCGCGTGCAGGTGCTGCCCGACCTCAGCGTGCCCGGCCATCCGGAGATCTTCATCGCCGGCGACCTGGCCAGCGTGCAGCAGGACGGCAAGCCCGTGCCCGGCGTGGCGCCCGCGGCCAAGCAGATGGGCGCGCACGTCGCGCGTGCGATCCGCGACCGCCTCCAGGGCCGCGCCACCGCGCCGTTCCGCTACAAGGACTACGGCAACCTAGCCACCATCGGCCGCATGGCCGCGGTGGTCGACGTGCACGGCTTCAAGCTGTCCGGCCTGCTCGCCTGGTGGTTCTGGCTGGCCGCGCACGTGTTCTTCCTGATCGGCTTCCGCAACCGCGTGATCGTGCTGATCAACTGGGCCTGGGCGTACTGGAGCTACCAGCGCCACGCGCGCATCATCCTCGGCGATCGCGAGGACTAGCGCGGCGCGCGATGGCGGGCGCATTCGGTGCTCGCCATCGCGGCGTCTTCGTGCGCCCGATCGCGTGCGCGACGTTAGCGCCATGCGCTGCCGCGCATGCCCCGCAACCCCCTTACCCGTCATTCCGGCGAAAGCCGGAACCCATTTTGACGTTCCGCAACGCCACGGCGCGTGGCGTCAGCCGGAGCAAGATCAAGATGGGTTCCGGCTTTCGCCGGAATGACGGCATTGCGAATGACGGCGTTGCGAGTAACGTCACCGCGAATGACGGCATTGGGAGTGACGGCGCTGCGAACGATGGAGTTGCGGACGGCGACTCAGGCGCGCAGCGACGAAACCCATACAACAGCAGAAAACCCCGACCCACAACGCGAATGGCCCGGTTTCCCGGGCCATTCGATGCTTGCAGCTTGCGCGTGCGGATCAGGCCGCGAACAGCGCCCGCATCTTCTTCAGCGCGTTGGCTTCGATCTGGCGGATGCGCTCGGCGCTGACGCCGTACTCGTCGGCCAGCTCCTGCAGCGTGATCTTGCTGTCGGCGTCCAGCCAGCGGCGCTTGACGATATCGCGCGAGCGCTCGTCCAGACCCGACAGGCCTTCGCGCAGCAGGGCGAGCTGGTTGTCTTCCTCGTCCTCGCGCTCGTAGCTCTGCGACGGGTCTTCGTCGTGCGCGCGCAGGTACGCGGCCGGCGACGGCGGCGCGTGGTCGTCGTCCTCGTCGGACGGCGCGTCGAAACCGACGTCGCGTCCGGACAGGCGCGATTCCATCTCCAGCACTTCGCGCTCGGAGACATTGAGATCCTTGGCGACCTGGCTGACTTCCTCGGCGTTCATCCAACCCAGGCGCTTCTTGCTCTTGCGCAGGTTGAAGAACAGCTTGCGCTGCGCCTTGGTGGTCGCGACCTTGACGATGCGCCAGTTCTTGAGAATGAACTCGTGCATCTCGGCGCGGATCCAGTGCACCGCGAACGAAACCAGGCGCACGCCCTGCTCCGGGTCGAAGCGCTTCACGGCCTTCATCAGGCCGATGTTGCCTTCCTGGATCAGGTCGCCGATCTGCAGGCCGTAACCGTTATAGCCACGGGCGACGTGCACCACGAAACGCAGGTGCGAATGCACCAGCTCGCGGGCGGCGTCGAGGTCTTCTTCGTCGCGGAAGCGGCGCGCCAGGGTCTGCTCGTCCTCGACGGTGAGCACCGGGATGCGGTGCACCGCGCCGATGTACGCGTCCAGCGAACCGAGCGCGCTGGGCACAGGCAGGTTGTTGGCGACTAGGGCGTTGGAGAGAGTGATCTGGGTCATGGCAGCCATCTTAGCAGTCGGGGTCTAAGACTGCTAAAGACCCCGGAAGTTCCGCAGTGTTGCGTGGATAGAACGAATCCAGACCCCGCGCCGGTATCGACCGGGCCTTGGACACTCGCCCCAACTATGAAAAATTAACTATAAAAATCAGCTGCTTATCAAATCACACCTGGGGTATCCGAAGGGTGAACACCGCCGCGGGCACGGCGAGGTACGTGAACGGGCCCTATAGCGAGCTGGGGCCGGCCGGCACGGGCACAAGCCCCCTCTTTCGGCAGGGGTAGGCGGTCGCGCCGTTGGTCGGTCCGGTCTTGCGTCGGGCCATCATCGCCCAATATGATTGAGTACGCACTCAATTACATGCCGCGCCATGGCCCGCCCCAAGAGCGAAGACAAACGCAACGCCATCCTCGCCGCCGCCATCCAGGCGATCGCCGAGCAGGGCGCGAGCGCGCCGACGTCGAAGATCGCCCAGCGCGCGGGCGTGGCCGAGGGCACCTTGTTCACCTACTTCAGCACCAAGGACGAGCTGTTCAACCAGCTGTATCTGGAGATCAAGACCGAACTGCACGGCATCATGCTGGCCACCTATCCGCGCGAGGCGGCGTTGAAGGAGCGCATGCGCCATGCGTTCTGCAACTACGTCGGCTGGGGCGTGCGCCATCCGGCCAAGCGCAAGGCGATCGCGCAACTGGGCGCCAGCGAACGCGTGACCGAGCAGACCCGCGCCGAGGCGGCGCAGCTGTTCGCGCAGCTCGGCGCGCTGCTGCAGGAAAGCACCGCGGAAGGCACGCTGCGCGGCCTGCCGCAGCCGTTCGTGTCCGCGATCATGGCGGCCCTGGCCGACACCACCATGGAATTCGCCGCGCGCGAACCGGAACACGCGCAGCGCTACATCGATTCGGGTTTCGAAGCGTTCTGGAACGCCACCTCGCACTGATCGGCGCCGACGCGCCGTGTTTATTTGTCCGATTTAATGAGTGATTAAGCACTCAAATACGTTTTTCTCCCCTACTCCCATCAGGTACCCGCTCATGTCCTCTCAAGTCTGGTTGGTCACCGGCAGTTCCCGCGGCCTTGGCCGCCATATCGTCGAAGCCGCGCTCGCCGCCGGCGAACGCGTGGTCGCGACCGCACGCGATCCCGACACCCTCGCCGACCTGGTCGCGCGCTACCCCGGGCAGGTCCGCGCGTTCGCGCTCGACGTCACCGACGCCAAGGCCGCGCGCTCCGCGGTGCAGGCCGCGATCGACGCCTACGGCCGCCTCGACGTGCTGGTCAACAACGCCGGCTACGGTCAGTTGGCGCCGTTCGAGCAAACCGACGAAGCCGCCTTCCGCGCCCAGATCGACACCAACTTCTACGGCGTGGTCCACCTGACCCGCGCCGCCCTGCCGGTGATGCGCTCGCAACGCGGCGGCCGCATCCTGCAGATCTCCTCGGTCGGCGGCCGCATGGGAGCGCCCGGCCTCACCGCCTACCAGGCCGCGAAGTGGGCGGTCGGCGGTTTCAGCGAAGCGTTGAGTCACGAAGTCGCGCCGCTGGGCATCCGCATCAGCGTGCTCGAACCCGGCGGCATGCGCACCGGCTGGGGCGAAATCGCCGGCCGCGACCTGCCCGAAATCTGGCCCGACTACCGTCCCTCGGTCGGCGCCCTGGCGGACTTGCTGGCGCAGTACGTCGGCAACGAGAACGGCGACCCGGCCAAGGTCGCGCTGGCGGTGCTCACCGTCGCGCGCGCCGAAGACCCGCCGCTGCATCTGCTGCTGGGCAGCGACGCGCTGCACTTCGTCGACGCCGCCGAATCCGCGCGTGCGGCGCAGGCGCGGCATTGGCGCGAGCTCAGCGTGTCGATCGACCATGGCGCGCCGGCGATCCCCTCGCTGCCGCAAGCCTGAGGACGCGGCCATGACCTCGATCCCGCACCCTCCGACTGCGCCGCGAGACCGCCGCGCGGCGATCGCCCAAATAACCGGCACGCAATGGCGTCGGCATGACCCCGGAGCCTGCGCATGAACGTGTTGATCTTCGGCGCCACCGGCATGGTCGGCCAGGGCGTGCTGCGCGAATGCCTGCTGGCCGCCGACGTCGCGCGCGTGCGCACCGTCGGACGCAACGCGACCGGGCTGAGCGATCCCAAACTCGAGGACATCGTTCACGCCGACTTGAACGACTACCGCGCCATCGAACACCGGCTGCGCGACATCGACGCCTGCTTCTTCTGTCTGGGCGTGTCCTCGGCCGGCATGAACGAGGCCGACTACAGCCGCATCACCTACGACTACACCCTGGCCGCCGCGCAAACCCTGGCGCGGCTGAATCCGCGCATGAGCTTCGTCTACGTGTCCGGCGCCAGCACCGACAGCAGCGAGCGCGGCCGCAGCATGTGGGCGCGGGTCAAGGGCCGGACCGAGAACGCGCTGCAGCGGCTGCCGTTCAAGGCGGTGTATCTGTTCCGTCCGGGCGTGATCCAACCGCTGCACGGCGCGGTGTCGAGCACGCGTTCGTATCGTTGGTTCTACGCCTTGACCAAACCGCTGCTGTCGCCGCTGCGGGCCCTGTTTCCGAATCGGATCCTGAGCACCGAGGGCATCGGTCTGGCGATGCTGGAGGCCGCGCGTCACGGCGCGCCCAAAGCGGTGCTGGAATCGCGCGACATCAACGCCCTGGCGGCGGCGCGCCCGCATGGCTAGGCGCTCGCCGCCGACGCGCCGACGGCGCACGCGCGGTCCGGGTTGGCGCGACCAGCCGTGGACCGGCGCGAGCTTGGCGCGACCGACCTAGGGATCCCGCGCGGCGCGACCGATGCGCAGCAGCGTCGTGCGCAGCCGGCGCCAACCACGCTCCAGCATTCCGCCCAGCGAGCGCATCGTTGGCGGCCGCGAATTCGCGGCCACCTGCTTGGCCAGGACATGCAGGCTGCCGGTTGCGAGCTGAAGCATGGTGATCCTGGCGCCGGTCAGGGCTTCGATTCGTGCGACGGCCCGCATCGCCAACAAGGAATGGCCGCCCAGTTCGAAGAAGTTGTCGTGGCGTCCGACCCGCACCACACCGATCAGCTCCTTCCAGATGTCGGCGATCGCCTGTTCGATGTCGCCGCAGGGCGGCTCGAAGTCCGAACCGGCTTGCGCGGCGTCGGGCGCCGGCAGGGCGGCGCGGTCCAGCTTGCCGTTGGGCGCCAGCGGCAGGCTCGGCAGAAACTGGATGTGGCTGGGCACCATGTACTCGGGGAGCGCCGCGCGCAGGTGCGCGCGCAGCGCGTTCGCGTCGGGCGCGTCCGCCGTCGCGACCACGTAGGCGACCAGGCGCGCATCCCCCGAGGCTTCATTGCGCACCACCACGACCGAATGCGCGACCTGCGGATGGGCGAGCAGGCGGGCTTCGATCTCTCCTGGCTCGATGCGGTGTCCGCGCAACTTCACTTGAAAGTCCAGCCGCCCCAGATGCTCGAGCAAGCCGTCGGCGCACCAGCGCCCGCGATCCCCGGTTCGATACAGGCGCGCATCGGGCCGGTCGTCGAAGGGATCCCCGACGAAACGTTGCGCGGTCAGCTCGGGGCGGTCGTGATAGCCCAGGCTGAGCCCGGCGCCGCCGATGTAGATCTCGCCCGCCACGTCGAGCGGGCAAGGGCGCAGGTGGGCGTCGAGCACATGGATGCTGGTATTGGCGATGGGACCGCCGATCGATATGGCGCGGTCGGCGCCGACCCGCCAGCACGTCGACCAGACCGTGGTCTCGGTGGGGCCATAGAGGTTCCACGTTTCTCCGCTGCGCGCGAGCAGCTGTTTGGACAGATCCTCGGCCAAGGCCTCGCCACCGACCAGAGCCTTGAAGTGGGCGCCCCCCTGCCAGCCGGCCTCGACCAGCATGCGCCAGGTCGCCGGCGTGGCCTGCATGACGGTCGCCTGGCTGGATTCCAATAGGCCGCGCAACGCGACGCCGTCCAACGCCACCTCACGGCTGGCGATGACCGCCTCCGCGCCGACGCACAAGGGCAGCAGCAACTCCAGGGCGGCGATGTCGAAACTCAGGGTCGTTACCGCCATCAGCCGGTCGGACGCGGCCAGTCCGGGCACGGACGCCATGCTGGCCAGAAAGTTCTCCAGCGCCCGATGCGGCACGACCACTCCCTTGGGCGTTCCTGTCGAACCGGAGGTGTAGATCACATAAGCCGGATCTTCCTCGCGCGCATCGCGTTGCGGATCCGCAGCCCACGCGATGTCGGTTCCGTCGTCCGCCTCCGCGAGCACGTCGGCGAGCAGCAAGATGCGCTCCGGAGGCACGATCGTCCCCCAGCGTCCCGAGACGCCCACGATCAGGTCCAATGCCGCGTCGCCGGCCATATAGGCCAGACGCGAGCACGGATACTCGGGATCGAGCGGCACGTAGGCGCCGCCCGCCCGCAGGATCGCCAGCAGCGTCACCACCATCCCCGTGCCGCGCGGCAGACACACGCCGACCCGGGAGCCGCGCGCCACCCCGCGCGCGCGCAACACGCGCGCCACCCGTTCCACGCGAGTGCAGAGCGCTCGATAGCTCAAGCGCTCGTCGCCGAAGCGCAGCGCCGGTGCGTCGGGATGCCGGCTCATCTGCGCAGCCACTTGGTCCACTACGCGACCGGCCCGCCCCTGCGGGCGAGCGGTCGCATTGCAATCGACTACGAGCCGCCGATATTCATCGCCAGGCAGCACGTCGAGCGTGGCGATGTCGTCGTCGCCGCCGGCTTCCAAGGCCGACACCAGCGCCGCGATCGCGGCGGACGCATACGCAGCGATACGCGCCGGATCGGCCCCGGCGATGCACTGAGCGGTGATGGCGAAGCCGTCGCTGGACTGGTCTATCGTCAGGGAAATCGGATAGTTGGTGCGCTCCTCGTCGGACAGCAGGGTCAGGCCGAACAGGTCCGGATTGCGGGGCACGCCGCTGCCTGGCTCGAAGCGCCCACGGGCGCTGTGCCGGTAGTTGAGCAAGGAGTTGAACAGCGGCGAGTGCGGCGGCACGGCACTGCAGGATTTCGCCAGCACCAGCGGCGCGTGCTCGTGTTCCACCAGTTCCGCCAACTGCGCATGCACCGTCGCGACGGTCCGGCGCACGCTGCGTTGCGCCAGCTTGACGCGCAGCGGCAGCGTGTTCATCAACAGACCCACGCATCCGCTGGTCTCGTCGCCCGTGGCCAGGCGGCCGGACAGCACGGTACCGAAGACGACGTCGTCGGTGCCGGCGCAACGCGCGAGCACCATCGCCCAAGCCACATGGAACAGCACCGCCGCGCTGACGCCCGCCGCGCGTGCCGCTGCGGTCAGCCGCGCGTACATCGCCGGGTCCAACCGGATCCGGCTTTCCGACGCCTGATGGCCATCGTTGCGGACATCGACCAACCCAAACGGAGTCGTGGGTTCGGACAGGTCGCCGAGCTCGCGCTCGAAATAGGCTTTCGCGTCGCCCTGGTCGCGGGACAGGATCTGGCCGACGAAGGTACGGTACGGCACCGGCGCGGGCAGGCTTTCCGCCGCGCCCGCCAGGATCGCCGCGACCTCATCCCATAGCAGCTCTTCGGAGACGCGGTCGTTGACGATGTGGTGCGACAGCAAGGCCAGAGTGGAACCGTCGCCGTTCTCGTCGTCCACCATGACCGCGGAGAACAGCGGCGCTTCGTTGAGCGCCATGCGTCGCGTCAGCGGATCGGTCCGCGCCAGCAGGCGCGCGCGGCCGTGGCGCCTGCCGCGAAGCCGGACCACCGGCAGTCGCGCGTGGCGCAACACCACCTGCACCGGCTGCGACAGGCCACGCCAGAATATCGCCGTGCGAAACGCATCGTGGCGGTCGATGACCTGTTGAAGCGCGGCAAGGAATCGCGTCGCGCGCTCGCCGGAGTCGAAGGCGAACACGCTTCGCGATAGGTAGGCATCGCCCTGTTGCTGCAGACGGTGATGAAACAGCATCCCCTCCTGCAGCGGCAGCAGTGGATAGATGTTCTGGACGTTGCCCGCCCCGCCCGGAACCTCGGCTGCGATCCGCGCCAGTTCCTGCGCATCGAGATCGAGTAGCGGAAACATCCCGGGATCAAGCACGGCGGCGTCTTCGGGCACGCGCGACGCAGGCAAGGCAGCTACGGTTGGCGGCTGCGCGGCGGCCATCGCCGCGCACAGGCCCGCCAGCGTGGGGTGGGCGAACACCATGCGGGCATCCACCGTCCAACCGCGCTGGCGCAGCCGGTGCAGCATCGCCACCAGCAGCAGCGAATCGCCGCCGAGTTCGAAGAAGTGGTCGTCGCGGCCAGGCTGCTCCAGACCCAGCAACGACTGCCAGATTCCGGCGACCTCCCGCTCTAGCTCGCCGCGCGGCGCCTCGAAGGCTTGCTGGGCGAGCGATTCGCGCGAGGGCGCCGGCAGTCGCGCGCGATCGATCTTGCCGCTGGTCAGCATCGGCAGCTGCGGCAGCAGCACGAAGGCGGAGGGCAGCATGTGTCCGGGCAATCGCTGCCGCAGCGCTTCGCGTAGCGCGTCGGTCTTCAGATCCGCGCCCGACGCATAGGCGACAAGCCGCGGCTCGCCCGGCGCATCCTCGCGCAACACCACCGCGCCGGCCTCGACCCCGTCGATCGCCGCCAGCGCCGACTCCACCTCGCTCAGCTCGACCCGATAGCCGCGCACCTTCACCTGCGTATCGGTGCGCCCGATGAAATCGAGATTGCCGTCCTCGTGCTGGCGCACCCGGTCGCCGGTGCGGAACATGCGCGTTCCGGGGCGCGAGGGATGATCGATGAAGCGCTCGGCCGTCAGCCAGGGCTGGTTGCGGTAGCCGCGGGCCACGCCCGCACCGCCTATGTGCAACTCGCCCACCACGCCCGGCGGCACATGGCGATGTTCCGCATCGAGCACTTCGCACCAGACGTTGCAGATCGGCCGACCGATCGGCACCGGCGCATCGCAGTCCGGTTCGGGGGGGACTTCGTAATGCGTCGCGTCGATGGTGGTTTCGGTGGGCCCGTAGAAATTTCCCAGCCGCACGCCCGGCGCGATCTCGTGCAGCCGACGCGCCAGTTCCGCGGTCAGCGCTTCGCCGCCGCAGGCCACATAGCGCAAACGGGCCGGGACCAGCGAGGGTTCGCAGAGCAGGCCACGCAGGAACGAGGGCACGCAGTTCAACAAGCTCACTTGCTGGCGTTCGATCAAGGCCGCCAGATACGGCATGTCCAACTGCCGCTCGGGATGGGCCAGCACCAACGCGGCGCCGCCCTGCAAGGGTGCGAAGAATTCCACCAGGGTGGCGTCGAAGCTGATCGAATTGCACTGCAGGATGCGGTCGTCGGGCACGATGGCGACGGCGTCCCGCAACCATGCCGCATGGTTGGCCAGCCCTCCATGCAGCAACTCCACGCCCTTTGGCCGGCCGGTCGAGCCGGAGGTATAGATGACGTACGCGAGTTGCTCGGCTGCGACCGCGGTGTCGAGATCGGTCGCCGCCAATTCCGCCAGCGCGTCCCACGCCGTATCGATGCATACGCATTCGACGCGATGGCCGATGCCGGGCAGCCGCTCCCGCAGCCACGACTGGGTCAGGACCACGGGCGCGGCGGTGTCGGCGAGCATGAACGCCAACCGCTCCTCCGGATACGCGGGATCCAGCGGTACGAACGCGCCGCCCGCCTTCAGTACCGCCAGCAACGCCACGGGCAGGTCCAGCGAGCGCTCCATCAGAACGCCGACGCAGACCTCCTCCCCGACGCCCAGCGCACGCAGATGCCGCGCCAGGCGATTGGCGCGGCGGTTGAGTTCGGCGTAGTCCAGCGACTGTTCGCCGCAGAGCGCGGCGACCGAGTGGGGCGAGTTCGCAGCCCAGCGCTCGATCGGTCCATGCACAGGATCGAAGCGTGCTGTTTCACACGCAGGCACAACCTGCACTGTCGCCGACATGAGCCCCCGGGCCTCCCTCGTCGCATGCCGGGATAGTCAGGACGATGGCGATCCGCCTGCGGCAAGGCCTGCGAGATCGGCCACGCTCCAGCACCCGAGACGGCGACTCATACCCTCAAACGAGGGCCCTTGGGGAATCCGGTCAGGCGGGGAACCGCGTCTGTGGGCCTGGTCGGTCCAGCCCGTAGGCTGCCTTGGGCCGGGCCGAATTCTCGGCCGTGCCGGAGCGGGCGCGGCCCTTGGTGTCGCCGGGATTCCTGCGCTAGCGCCGGAATCCCAATACCAGCACGCCGGCGCCGACCATCGCGATGCCCAGCCACTCGCGCGGACTGGGCCGCTCGCCCAGGAACACGAACGCGAACACCGCCACCAGCACCAAGCTGAGCTTGTCGACCGGCGCGACCTGCGAGGCCTGGCCGATCTGCAGCGCGCGGAAGTAGCAGACCCAGGACGCGCCGGTCGCCAGGCCCGACAGGATCAGGAAGGTCCAGGTCCTGGCCGGCAATTGCAGCGGATCGCTCCACTTGCCGGCGTAGGCCACGAAAAGACTCAACGCGAGCGCGATCACGCCGGTGCGGATCAGGGTGGCGAAATCGGAATCGACGCCGCGCAATCCGATCTTGGCGAAGATCGCAGTGAGCGCGGCGAACACCGCCGAGCCCAAGGCCCAAAACAACCAGGTCGGTGCGGTGTTCATGCGCGGTCTCGCTCTCTGCGGTCCGGCCCCGATTCTGCACCCGCCGCGGGATCGGCGCAGCGCTTCAGCCGGGCCGGCCGCAGCGGCCGAACAGATCGCGCTTGGGGTCGTAGACCGAGCTGCTGACCTGCATCAGCCCCAGCACCGAATGGAACAGGTTGTCGTGGCTGGCCGGCTGCGCGGCCTCGCGCCGCAGGCAGGCGGTGTCGATGCCGCGGCTGGCGGCGAAGCCGGGCGACAGCCACATCACCATCGGCACCCGCAGTTGGGTCTGGGGCGCGATCGCGTACGGCACGCCGTGCAGGAACAGGCCGTTCTCGCCCAGCGACTCGCCATGGTCGGACAGGTAGATCATCGCGGTGTCGCGGCCGCTCTGCTGCGCCAGCAGGCGGATCGTGCGGGCCAGGAAATCGTCGGTGGCCAGCACCGCGTTGTCGTAGGCGTTGACGATTTCGGGGAGGCTGCACTGTCCCAGATCGGAGGTCTCGCAGGCGGGCGTGTAACGCTTAAGCGAAGGCGGATAGCGCTTGTAGTAGGCCGGGCCGTGGTTGCCCAGCTGATGCAGCACCACCACCGTATCGCCGGGCCGCTTGGCCAGCTCCGCGTCCAATCCTTGCAGCATCACCTCGTCGCGGCAGCCCTGCGCATCGCAGTACGGCGCCTGGCTGGCGTGTTCGAACGACTCGAACGACAGGCCGTCGCAGACGCCCTTGCAGCCGGTCTGGTTGTCGCGCCACAAGGTCTTCAGACCGGCGTGCTCGAGCACGTGCAGCAGCGATTGCGAATGCTTGATCCGGTCCTTGTCGTACTGCCCGCGTCCCCAGGGCGAAAACATGCACGGCACCGAGATTTCGGTGGCCGAGCCGCAGGCGCGCATGTCGGGGAAGTTGATCGGCCCGATTCGGGCCAGCTCCGGCGTGGTCTGGCGCGCGTAGCCGTTCAAGCCCCAGTTCTGCGCGCGCACGGTTTCGCCGACCACGATCACCAGCAGGCGCGGCTTGGCGCCCGCGGGCCGGCCGACGACCTTGGCGTCCTGGCCGATCGGCTCGCGCGCACGATGCTTGCCGGCCTGATCCTCCAAGCCGACCCGCGCCAGCGACATCACATAGTTGCCGGGCGTGATCAGGTGCCGCAGCTCCTTGTGGTTGCGCATCAGCGAGGACAGGTTCTGGAACGACAGCAGCGCAGCGCCGCAGGCGATCGCGACCGCACCGATTACGCAGGCGACGCGGATCAGTACCGCGCGCTTGAACGGACGCGGCTTCAGGCGCACGCGCCACAGCAGCAGCGAGGGCAGCACGCCGTACAGGAACAGCGAGGGCAATAGGCGCCACGAGATCAGCTCGCCCGACTCCTTGCCGTCGGTGTGCAGGATGTTGCGGATCATGTCGGTGTCCAGATACACCGTGTACTCGCCCATGTAGCGCACCGCCATCGCGGTGGTCAGCAGCAGCACCGCCAGCACCGGCTTGGCGATCGGGCGGTACAGCACCAGGCACAGCAGCAGCATGTTGAGCGCGGCGATCATCGCCAGCAGGCTGAAGCCGGTCAGCCATCCGCTGGGGCCCTGCAGCGCGCCGGTCCTGGCCACCGCGGCGAAGAACGAGCCGTTGCAGAACACGGTGAAGAACGCGCTGGCCAGCAGCGCCAGCGTTTCCACGCTCAGCTCGGGCCGATAGCCTAGCAGCGCGACCGTGCGGTCCTGGGTGGCGGCCTGCGGCCGCGCGATCGCGCTCATGCGGCGCTGCGCCCGTTGGCGGCCGCGTGCGTCGGCGCGATCGGCGCGGTCCGATGCGCTTCGTGCGCGGCGGATTCGCGCCGGAAGAACGCACGGTACAGGCCCAGCGCGCTCATCCAGCAGATCGCCGCCGTCCACAGGTCGTGCGAGAGGAAGTGCGCGCCGCGCAGCTGCTGCGCGATGCCGAACAACAGGCCGGCCGCGATGCCGATCGCCAGGCCCAGCCAACGCAGGCGCGGTCGCACCGCGAGGAAGAAGAAATACAGGGCCATCCACGCGTATCCGGCGCTGGCATGGCCGGCCGGGAAGCACACGCCGCGCGACAGGCCGACCGGACGCAGACCGAGCAGGCCGATGTAGGCGCGGTCGCCGCCGTAGCGCAGCAAGTCCCAAGGGCAGTCCATGTTCGACCAGGACTTCACCCAGGCCACCAGCGCGGTGCCCAGCAGGGTCGACAGCACCAGATAGGCCAGCGGCTTGCGCCACGGCGCCAGGTCGGCGCGCAGACGCGCCACACCCCACATCGCCGCCACGACCAGCCACGCCACGGTGCTGAGATCGCGGCCGCCGATATGAATCAGGGTCTGAGTCAGGAAGGCATCCTTCAAGGCCCAGCGATGGCCTTGCCAGGCGTACAGACGGTCGGCGATCCAGACGTCGCCCTGCAGCAGCATCAGGCCCACCGCCAGCGCCGCGAAGGCGAGCAAGGGCAACCAGAAGTGCGCGTGGTAGAAGCGCTCCTCGCGCGCCGCCGACGGCGCGGCGATGCGATCCAGCCCGGGATGGTGCGCGGGCTGGGGACCGCTCTTCATGCTGTACTTGGGCGCCGCGGGTGATTTCATCGAGGGCGGCCGGCGGACACCGGCGCGTAGTGGAGGCCGCGGCGATGATCGGAGCGCGCGTGTCGGAGAGCGGTCGGAGCGGAATTCGCGCTTCGTTAAACGCGGACGCGGCGGATGCCGGGGCTAAACGGCGGCTGAAGTGCAGGCTGCGAAGCGGCGGCGGCGAGCACCTCGTCGCGGCCACCGGCCAGGGAGTATCGTGCCCACGTTCCGACATCGTTCCGACACGACCGTGCCGACACTGGCCAGTCGGCTGCGATGCGCGGCCCGCGGGCAGGGAGAATCCGGACGTATGCGTGTGCTGGTGGTGGAAGACAACCGGAGCCTGGTCGCGAACCTGTTCGAGTACTTCGAGGCGCGCGGCTACACCCTGGACGCCGCCCCCGATGGCGCCACCGGTCTGCACCTGGCGGTCACCCAACGCTACGACGCGATCGTGCTGGACTGGATGCTGCCGCGCCTGGACGGCCACGGCGTGCTGCGCGGACTGCGCGACGCCGGCAGCGAAGTGCCGGTGCTGATGCTGACCGCACGCGACGAGCTGCCCGACAAGATCGCCGGTTTCCGCGCCGGCGCCGACGACTACCTGACCAAGCCGTTCGCGCTACCGGAACTGGAAGTGCGGCTGGAGGCCCTGGTCGCGCGCGCGAGCGGACGCGGCCGCAGCCGCGTGCTGCAGGTGGCCGACCTGCGCTACGACCTGACCACGCTGGAGGTCAGCCGCGGCGGCCGCGCGCTGCACCTGTACCCGGCCTGCCGCAAGCTGCTGGAAGTGCTGATGCAGTCCAGCCCGGCCGCGGTCACGCGCGAGCGCCTGGAGCACGCGCTGTGGGGCGACAGTCCGCCCGACGGCGACATGCTGCGCTCGCATATCTACGAACTGCGCCGCAGCGTCGACGGCCCCTACCCGGCCAAGCTGATCCAGACCCTGCCGCGGGTCGGCTACCGCCTGGCGGAGGTGACCGCGCCGGACATGATGGAGGGCGCCGATGGCGGCTAAGAGCAGCCTGCGACGGCGCATCCTGCTCGGCCTGCTGGGCTTCACCGCGCTGCTGTCGGTGGCGGTGATCGCGCAGGGCTTCATCGTCAACGAGCACGTCGAGAACCTGGTCTGGCAGACCCTGCTGGAATCCGAGCTCGACCACTTCAGCGAACGCAGCCGCATCGATCCGAACTACCACTGGACCGACACGGCCAGCATCAAGCTCTACGACAGCCAGCAATCGACGCGCATCCCCGACGCTCTGCGCGCGCTGCCGCCCGGCGTGCACGACGACGTAATGGTCGACGGGATCGAGCACGTCGCCCTGGTGCGCGACCTCGACGGCCGCCGGCTGACCCTGTCGCTGGACATCAGCGATCTGGAAACGCGCGAATTCGACATGGCGCTGACCATCGCCGGTTCGGCCATCACCACCTTGCTGCTGCTGTCGCTGCTGATCGCCCTGGGCGTGAACCGGTTGATGCGGCCGCTGAGCACCCTGGCCGAACGCATCGGCGGCTTGCGGCCCGACCAGCCGGGCCAGCGCATCGACGTGCCGCACGCGGCCAGCGCCGAGCTGGTGGTGATCGCCGATGCCGTCAACGACTACCTGCAACGCAACGAACGTTTCGTCGAACGCGAGCGCGCCTTCATCGACAGCGCCAGCCACGAACTGCGCACGCCGATCGCGGTGATCGCCGGCGCGACCGAACTCGCGCTGGGCCAGGCCGACCTGCCCGCGTCGGCGCGCCATCAGCTCGGCCGCATCCGCCGCACCTCGCAGGAAGTCGAACGCCTGATCTCGCTGCTGCTGGCCCTGGCCAAGGATCCGTCGCGCCTGGCCAGCGCCAGCGACCGCGTCGCCCTGGACCAGTTGCTGCCTGAAATCGTCGAAGACCATCGCCAGCTCACCCGCGACAAGGACCTGCGCCTGAGCCTGGCGGCGCTGCCCGCCTGCGAGATCGTCGCGCCGCTGCCGATCGTGCAGGCCGCGATCGGCAACCTGCTGCGCAACGCGATCGAGCACAGCGACCGCGGCGAGATCGTGATACGGCTGCAGGCGCCGGCGACGGTGACCATCGACGACCCCGGCCACGGCATGACGCCGGAGGAGATCAGCGCGATCTACGCACGCGTCGCCCGCGGTGGCGGCGAGCGCGACGGCGGTGGCATCGGCCTGGACCTGATCTCGCGCCTGTGCGAGCACCTGGGCTGGACGCTGAGTTTCGAATCCGACGTCGGCCGCGGCACCCGCACCACCCTGGTGCTGGGCGGTCGCGCAGACGCGCGGACGCGCTGAGCGTCAGCGCGCTTGCGGCGCGATAGGACGCACCATGCGCGCGAGCAGATGATCGAGGATCGCTTCCGGGCGTAGGCAGCGTCCGGTGTGCACCGGCGACATCTGGATGATGGAACTGCGCCGCGCGGTCAGCCAATGGAAGCGCGCGCGCGCCGGCAGTTCGCCGATCGGGCCGGAGCCCGGGCCGCCGCGACAAATGCGCTCGATCGCGGCCAGATGCGCGCGCAGGCTGTCCAGATCCAGGTTCGGGTCCAACGCCAGCACGCGCGCTTCGTAGAGTTCGATGCCGGCCTCCAGCCGCCCGGCGCCCGGGCACGAGACCAGCACGCCGACGTTGACGAACTCGCCGCGCTCGACCCGCGGCACCACGCGCACCACGGCGTAGTCATAGGTAGCGCGATTGGGCACGGACGGCCTCCTCCACGAATCCTGCGCGCTCGACGACCCGGCGCTGCAGATAATCGGCGTAGCCGCGGCGCAAGGCTTCGGCATCGTCGAAGCCCGGCTCGTCGGTCAGCCAGGTGTCCGGCAGCAAACCGACTACGCGTTCGATCAAGGCCGGCGTCAGCAGCGGCGCCAGCTGCGCATCGGCCTCGCGTAGGCGCGTGGCCAGGGGCAGCAGCACATGGTCCTGCACCTGCGCGAACACGCCGGCGCTGGCGCGCTGCGCGCTGGACCAGTCGTGATGGAAATACAGCGCGGCGCCGTGGTCGATCAGGTGCAGGCGGCGGTGCCAGACCAGCAGGTTGGTGTTGCGCGCGGTGCGGTCGACATTGCTCAGGTAGGCGTCGAACCAGACCACGCGCGAGGCCAGGTCCGGATCGGGCTGGTCGACCAGCGGGTCGTAGTTGACCGCGCCGGGCAGGTAATCCAAGGCCAGGTTGAGGCCGGCGCTTTCGCGGATCAGGTGCTGGATCTCGGGATCGGGCTCGGTGCGCGCCAGCTCGGGGTCGAGCTCGGCCAGTACGATCTCCGGCATCGGCAGGCCCAGGGCGCGCGCGAGTTCGCCGCCGATCAACTCGGCGATCAGGGCCTTGCGGCCCTGACCGGCGCCGCGGAACTTCAGCACGTACAGGCCGTCGTCGTCGCCTTCGACCACGGCCGGCAGCGAACCGCCTTCGCGCAGCGGCGTGACATAACGGGTGGCGGCGATGGTTCTCAAGGAGGCGGCGCTACGTTCCGCCGCGCGTGGGCGGCATGGGCCGCCCACATTAGGTGGCGCGCGCGCAAATGCAAAGCGCCGGCCGTGCCGCGGGGTTCGCGCTCAGGCCGCCTCGCGCAGCCCGCGCGCCGCCGCCAGGTCCGCGACCAGGGCATCCACGCGCGTCTCCGCCTGCGCGATCGACTCGGCCAGGCGCGCATCGGCGAACTCGTCGTATTCGATCGCCACGCCGTGCGCGTCGACGATGCCCAGATAGCCGAACGCGGTGCGCACGCTGGCTTCGCCGTGGTTGAGGTGGCCCAGGCGCGGCCCGTCGTAGCCGTAGTCGCCGCGCGATCCCAGCAGCACCAGGGTCTTGCCCGCGTCCGCCAGCAGCGGCCAGTAGGGCTCGGCGCCGCGGCTGCGGTCGAAGCCGAAGGTGCGGCCCACGCGCACCACGTTGTCGATGTAGGCCTTGAACTGGGCGGGGACGTTGAAGTTGTACATCGGCAGCCCGACCGCGATCACGTCGGCGGCGATCAGCTCGTCGATCAGGGCGTCGCTTTCGGCCAGCGTCTCGTGCATCCACGGCTCGCGCTTGGCCGGCGGGGTGAAGGCGGCATGGATCCAGTCGCCGCCGACCGGCGCCGGCGGCGAGCGGCCGACATCGCGGTAGGCGACCGGGTCCTGCGGCCGTAGCGCCTGCCAGGCGCGCACGAAGCGCGCGCTGAGCCGGCGGGTGTGGGAGCCGTGCGCATGGGTGTCGGAACCGTGCGGACGGGCGCTGGCATCGAGGTGGAGCAATCGGGTCATGGCGGCGATCTCTGGATGGCGCCGGAACGCATTAGCCTGACTCACCATTCCTGGGCGGGTCGACGCGACGTTCTCGGCAGTTGCGCCTATTTGACGGACCATATCGCGCCGCGACAAACTCCGATTCCTCAGGCATCAGATGAATTCAACTCACCCGTGAATCTCCGTCGCCTGCCCCCACTGGGCGCCCTGCGCGCCTTCGAAGCCGCCGCCCGTCTGTCCAGCTTCAAGCGTGCGGCCGACGAGCTGGCGGTCACCCCGACTGCGATCAGCCACCAGATCCGCCTGCTGGAAGATCAGTTGGGCGTGCGCCTGTTCGAGCGCCGCACGCGCCAAGTGGCGCTGACCGCGCACGCGCAGCGCCTGTACCCGGTACTGCGCGAAGGTTTCGACGCGTTCGCGGCCGCGGTCGCGGCGATCGGCGCCAGCCGTGCGCGACGCGCGATCACCCTGTCGGCGACGGTGTCGTTCACCGCCAAATGGCTGGTGCCGCGGGTGGCCGCGTTCCGCGCCGCCTACCCCGAGTTCGACCTGCGCCTGCACGCCTCCGACGATCCGGTCGATCTGCTGGCCGGGGTCGCCGATGCGGCGATCCGCTACGGCCAGGGTCCGTATCCCGGCCTGGTCTGCCTGCCTTTGATCGAGGACCGGTTCGCGCCGGTGTGCAGCCCGCGCCTGAATTTGCGCACACCCGAGGACCTGCGCGCGCTGCCGCTGCTGCACGTGGAATGGCGTCACCCCGCGGCGCGCACGCCCAGCTGGCGCGGCTGGTGCGAACGCGCCGGCCTCGACGCAGTCGCCGTCGATGCCGGCTTGCGCTTCACCGACGACAGCCACGCCATCCAGGCCGCGATCGCCGGCCAGGGCGTGGCGCTGCTGAGCCTGTCGCTGATCGCCGACGACCTGGCCAGCGGCCTGCTGGTGCAGCCGATCGGCCCGACGCTGGAGGGCTACCGCCACAACCTGGTCTACGCCGACACCGGCCCGCCCGCCGCGGAAGTCGCGGCGCTGCGCGACTGGCTGCTGGCGCAGGTCGCCGGCGCCGGTTAACGCGTCGCCGCCAGCTGGTAGCGCCGCTCCTGAGTGAGTCCGCCGTAGCCGTAGGCGGCGGCACGCGCGTCGATGACGTGGATGTAGGAGGTCGGATGCAGATCGCCGATCAGCTCCGCCAAACGTTCGTGGACCTGGGCCAGATAGCGCGCCTTCTCGCCCTTGGTGTTGGTCTCGTCGGTGATGCTGATGTCCAGATGGAAGGCATTACGCCCGTAATCGCTGAGCGGGCGGCCGTCGATGATCCATTGCGCGTGGTCCAGGTACTGCACGGTCAGCGCGATCAGCTCGCGCGGCTTGCCCAGCACCTCGACGGTGAGGTCGGCCACCGCCGCCGCCACCGAGCGCGTGAGGGCGGCGTTCGGGGCTCCGGAAATCATCAGGTTGATGTGCGGCATGAGCTTGTTCCGTGAGGGGTGTGGGCTCACACTAGCTCCGCACCTACCATCGGAATAGCGGGATTATCGGATGGTGGTTATCGGAAACTCCGATGGAGCAGTTCGCATGCGCAATCTGGACCTGGAACAACTGCGCTCTTTCGTCGCCGTGGTCGATGCGCGCAGCATCTCCGGCGGCGCCGGTGTGGTGTACCGCTCGCAGTCGGCGATCAGCGAGCAGTTGCAAAAGCTCGAGGCGGTGGCCGGGGCGCCGCTGCTGCTGCGCTCGCGCACCGGCGTGCGCACCACGCCGGCCGGCGAGCGCCTGCTGGCGCACGCGCGGCAGCTGCTGGCGATCGGCGAGCTGGCATTGCGCGACGTGCGCCAGACCGCGCCGGCCACCACCGTGCGCCTGGCGATCAGCGACTATTTCCGCCCGTCGGAGGTGTCGGCGCTGCTGCGGCACATGGCGCGCGCCAGCCCGCAGCTGCGCCTGCAGGTGACGATGGCGCAGAGCGCGGCCATCGCCGAAGGCCATGCGCGCCGCGACTACGACCTGGCGCTGGTGATGGAGCTCAAGCCCGGCCGCGCGGGCTCGCGCCCGCTGTGGCGCGAGGCCTTGTCCTGGGTGGCGGCGCCGCATTTCCACGCCCGCTCCGGCGATCCGCTGCCGCTGGTGCTGCTGCCCGACAGTTGCGCGGTGCATCGCCATGCCGTGCGCGCGCTCGGCCAGCGCGGCATCGCTTACAGCGTCGCCCACACCTGCAGCGGCGTGGCCGGCCTGCAGGCCGCGATCGCGGCGGGATTGGGCGTGGGCTGCCTCAACGCGTCGGCGGTCGCCGACGGGTTGGCGCCGGCGTCGCGTGCGCTGCGTCTGCCGCCCTTGCCTGCGGTTGCGTTCCGCTTGCTGACGCCGCCGCGCGGCGCACCCGCGGCCCTGATCGAGGCCGAAGCGGTGCTGCGCGCTCACTTCCGCTGAGGCGCCGCCATCGGCGATGCCGGGGTGCGGCGATTTGCCGCATCGGCGGCGCGGCAGACGCTGACTAGCATGTCCGGCCTCTCCGTCGCTGGAACGCCGCCGCATGCCCGTCGTCACCGCCCGCCTCGCCCTGCTCTCCATCGCGATCGGCCTGGCCCTGCCGCTGCATGCGCAAGACGGCGGCGGCGACGCACAGACCTTGCCGCGGATCGAGGTGCACGGCGTCGCCCAGCGTCCGGACACGGTCGACGATATCGAGCGCGCCAAACGCCGCCTCGACGAACGGCCCGGCGCGACCGCGCTGGTCGACGCGCAGCGCTACCGCGAAGGACGCGCCGGCACGCTCGCCGACGCGCTGTCGTTCGCGCCGGGCGTGTTCGTGCAGCCGCGCTTCGGCGCCGACGAGGCGCGGCTGTCGATCCGCGGCTCGGGCCTGCAACGCACTTTCCACGGCCGCGGCCTGGAGTTGCTGCAGGACGGCAGCCCGCTCAACCTGGCCGACGGCGGCTACGACTTCCAGGCCGTGGAACCGCTGTCGGCGCGCTACATCGAGGTCTACCGCGGCGCCAACGCGCTGGAGTACGGCGCCGCCACCCTCGGCGGCGCGATCAACTTCGTCTCGCCCACCGGTTACGACGCCGCGCCGCTGACGCTGCGCGCCGAAACCGGCAGCGACGGTTACCGCCGCGGCCAGGTCGCGCTGGCCGGCGTGTCCGGCCGCGCCGACGGCATGCTCAGCCTCAGCGGCGGCCGTCAGGACGGTTATCGCGACCACGCCCAGCAAGAAAACTACCGGCTGTTCGGCAACGCGGGTTGGCGCTTCAACGAGCGACTCGACGCACGCCTCTACCTCACCCACATCGACACCCGCTCGCAGTTGCCCGGCAACCTGACCCTGGACGAGGCGCGTCGCGACCCACGCCTGGCCGCTCCCGGCAACCTCGCCCTGGACCAGCGCCGCGACTACCGCCTCGATCGCCTGGGCGCGCGCCTGGCCTGGACGCCGTCGCCGGGGCGCAGCCTGACCGTGTCGGCCTACTACGCCGACAAGGCGCTGGACCATCCGATCTTCCAGGTGCTGCGCCAACGCTCGCAGGACTACGGCCTGGACCTGCGCTGGCGCGCCGAGGGTACGCTCGCCGGACACCGCAACCTGTTCGTCGCCGGCCTGGGCTGGGCGCGGGGCGACACCGACGACGATCGCTACTTCAATCTCGGCGGACACGCGGGCGCGCGCAGCAACCGTTTCGATCAGCGCGCCCGCAACCGTCGGCTGTACCTGGAAAACCAGACCTGGCTGGACCCGCGCTGGGTGCTCGCGCTGGGCGCGCAGGCGATCGATGCGCAACGCCGCTCGCGCGACCGCTACATCACCGGCGGCCGCGACGAGAGCTTCGACGCCGACTACGAAGGCATCAGCCCCAAGCTGGGCCTGCGCTATCTGATCGACGAGCGAGCACAGATCTACGCCAACCTCAGCCGCAGCCTGGAGCCGCCGAGCTTCGGCGAACTCACCGGCGGCCCGGGCGTGAGTCAGGTGGACCGCCAACGCGCGACCTCGGCCGAACTCGGCCTGCGCCTGCAACGCGAGACGCTGTCGCTGGACGCGTCCCTGTACCGCGCACGCATCGACGGCGAGCTGCTGGCGCTCAACGATGCCGACGGCAACCCTTTGGGCACGGTCAACGCCGACCGCAGCTTGCACCAGGGCCTGGAGCTGGGCCTGGGCTGGCGCATGGCGCCGGCCTGGCGGCTGTCGGCCAACTACCTCTACAACGATTTCCGCTTCGACCACGACGCGGTCTATGGCGATAAGCGCCTGGCCGGCGTTCCGCGCCAGCAGCTGCGCGCGCAGCTGCGCTGGACGGCGCACGAGCGCGTCTATCTGGAACCGAACCTGGAATGGGTGCCGCGCGGCGGCTACATCGATCACGCCAACAGCGTGCGCGCGCCGGGCTACACCTTGCTGGGCCTGCGTCTGGGCGGACAGATCGACGAGGCCTGGCGCTGGTTTCTGGACGCCCGCAACCTGCAGGACCGGCGCTGGATCGCCAGCGCCAACGTGATCGCCGACGCGCGCGGCCTGGACGGGCGCAACTACCTGCCCGGCGACGGCCGCTCGTTCTACGTCGGCCTGGAATGGCGCCCGCAGTGAGGCGCCGCAACCCTAGACCGAGGAACACTCGCATGCACGCATTGCTCGCTTTCGTCGGCGCCTGGCTGATTCTGTGGGGCGCTTTTCTTTCGCTGCTGATCGCACGCGGCCACGACCGCGCCGCCCAGTCCATGACCCTGCTGGACCGCATCGAGGTGGCGCTGTGAGCCGCTGGCGCACGCCGCTGGCGGCGGTGCTGGCCGCCTGCCTGCTCGCCGGCTGGGCCGGCGACGAGGGCCAGGCGGTGGGCACGCTGCGCGTCGCCGACGCGTGGTCGCGCGAAACGCCGCCCGGCGCGGGCGTGGCCGGCGGTTTCCTGCGCGTGATCAACCTGGGCAAACGCGAGGACCGCCTGCTGGAGGTGCGCAGCGACGCCGCCGCCCGCGTGGAGATCCACGAGGTGCGCAGCGAAGGCGGCATGATGCGCATGCGCCAGCTGCGCGACGGCCTGGCGCTGCCGGCGGGCGCGACGGTGAAGCTGCAGCCCGGCGGTTACCACCTGATGTTCATCGCGCCCACGCGGCCGTTCAAGCAAGGTCAGACCGTGACGGCGACGCTGCGCTTCGAACACGCGGGCACCGCGACCGTGCGCTTCCAGGTGCGCGCGCTGGGCGCGACGGCGTACGAGGCCCACTGAGGCCTCAACGCGGCGCCGCTACGCCGACCACCGGCGCGCCGGTCCGCGCCGCCCGCTAGGCGCGTTCGCGCACCGGCTTCTTGGCCAGGCGCCGCTGCAAGGTGCGCCGGTCCACGCCCAGCACGCGTGCCGCGGCGGACACGTTGCCGCCGCATTCGGCCAGCACGCGCTGCATGTGCTCCCAGCCCTGGCGGCGCAGCGAAGGCGGCTCGGCGGGCGCGGGCGCGACGTCCGACGGCTGCTCGTAGGCGCGCGCCAGCGCATCGATGTCGAAGGGCTTGGGCAGATAGTTCCAGGCGCCGCGGCGCATCGCATCCACTGCGGTGGCGATGCTGGCGTAGCCGGTGGCGAGCACGATGCGCGCCTGCGGACGCATCTCGCGCAGCGACTGGATCAGCAGCAGGCCGTTGTCCGCGCCGAGCTTGAGATCCAGCAGCACGCCGTCCGGCGCGAACGTCGCGGCCGCCGCCAACGCGTCGGACGCGTTGTGCGCGACGTGCGTGTCCACGCCGGCGCGCTGCAGATGGCGCACCAGGATGCGGCAGAACGCCGCGTCGTCGTCGATCACCAGCAGGCGCGCGGGCAGGCTCATGCGCGCTCCGCCGCCGGGTCCAGCAAGGGCAGTTCGATCTCGGTCGTGCAACCGCCGCCTGCGCGCGCGTAACGGCGCACGCGGCCCCGGCTGCGCTCGATGCTGGCGTTGGAGATCATCAGGCCCAGACCCAGCCCCGGCCCATGGCCGTCGATCGCGACCGCGTCGGCGGCGCGTTCCGGGCCATGGCCGCGATCGGCGATGACGATGCGCAGCCAGGGACCGTCGCACTGCGTGGCCAGTTCGATGCGCGCCGGCGCGCCGGCGGCCTCGTTGGCGTCGGCGGCGTTGTTGAGCAGGTTGAGCAGGGCCTGCGGCAGGCCGGGATCCACGCGCAGCCGGCGTCCGCCGGCCTTCAGATCGCGCGCCACGTCCACGCCGGGCCGCAGCAGCAGCCAGCGTTCCAGACCGTCGCCGACGAAGGCGTCGGCGTCCTCGACCGTGGCCTCGCCCAGGGCGCCGCGCCGCGCCAGCGCGGCCAGGGCGCGCACGTGCTCGCGGCAATGCGCGAGCTGTTCGCGCATGCTCGCCAGGTCCTCGCCGCTGGGCGTGTGCGGATGCGCGGCCCAATCGTCCAGCAGCAGGCCCATCGTGGTCAGCGGCGTGTTGAGCTCGTGCGCGGTACCGGCCGCCAGCGACCCCAGCGCGAGCAAGGACTCGTCGCGCATCGCCCGCTCGCGCGCGGCTGCCAGCCGGCGGCGCTGATCGCGCACGATCGCCATGAAGCGGCCCAGCACCACGGCCATGATCGCGGCGCTGAGCAGGAAGTTCACCCACATGCCGGTCACGTGCAGGCCGAAACCGTCGTCGCCGTGCAGGTGCGGCAGCGGTTGGTGGTGACCGAGCAGCCAGGTGTACAGCGCCGCGGCCATCACGGTCAGGCCGATCATCGGCGCGATTTCCAGCGCGATCGCGGCCAGCGCCACGGGCACCAGGTACAGGGATACGAAGGGGTTGGCCGGGCCGCCGGACCAGTACAGCAGCGCGGTGAGCGCGAGGGTATCGGCCGCCAGCTGCAGGGCGAGCGCGCGGGCGCCGCCTTCGCCGCGCCGCCGCAGCCACAGGTGGCTGCCCACATTGAAGACCAGCAGACCCAGCGAAACGCCCAGCAGCGGCGCCACCGGCAAGTCCAGGCCCAGGCGCCGGATCACGAACGCGATCGCCAGGCACTGCCCGGCCACGGCCAGGTAACGCAGATAGATCAGGACTTGGATCACGGCCCGTCGGTGCGCGGTAGCGGGATGCGCAGGATACGGCACGCGGGCAGCCCGCATCGTGCGTTCGCGCGGTCGCCGCAGCGGCCGGCTCGCGTCGGCGGCGGCGCGGCAACGCATCGGCAACCGCCGGCCGTGCGCCCGTTGGGCGCCGTGCACTCCGCGGTCCCGCTCACGGTTCCGCCATTGCCATGCCTGCGATCGCCGATATACGCGGCACGCGGTCGCGCCTTGGTTCCGCAGCGCGCTCGTCGCTATTTCGCCCGTGCTTCGCGGCCGTGGATGGGCGTGCGATGGGAACCGACGAGCATCCCTATCGCACGCCTCGCGAAGCCTGGCGCGAACGGACTAGAGCAGCATCAGCTCCGAGCGTTCCTTGGTGCTGCCATCGACGAAGTAGAGCTTCTTACCCGCATCGACCCGATCTTCCACTACCTGGTACAGGCGCAAGGCCTGGCGGATCGCGGCGGTCTTGCTGACCCCCTTGCGCACGCACAGATCCTCCAGGAACTGCATCTCGGTCCCGGCGAGATTCAGCGTCATCCTACGTCTGGTTTCCTTCATATTGCACCTCGAATTGACATTGATTACCGAATGAAGCAACGACGCGCCTTCGCTTTTTAGTTGTCGCGCGTCGAAACGCTGCAGCTTTCCTTGTTGTTGTTATTGGTTCCTATCGGTGTTGCCTACCGCGGGTACAGCTCCCATGGAGCGCGACCTATCGGCCGCGACCACCGGACATGGCCGCCCTCCTGGCTGCCTGCCCTTTCCAACTCGCGCTGGCCGCTGCCGGCCCGGGCGCTGTAACACTGCATTCGCATTCGGCGAGGTCTTGCCGATTACAACGCAGGACGATCAGTAACTCCCCACCAGGTTGAGGAACCAGCCCTTGTGGTCGTAGTCGAAGTCGGTGAGGTCGTCGCTGAACTCAGTGAAGTTGTAGCCCACGCCGACGCGGAAATTACGGCCCAAATCGCGATCCACGCCCAACAATGCGCCCTGCCGGTTGCCGCCGTCCTTCACGCCCAGCCAGCGGTACTCGGCCAGGCCGTGCCAGACCTCGTCGAGTTCGTAACGAACCTGAACGGCTCCGAAGGTGGCCGAGGATTCGGCCCACTCGCCCTGCAGGCGTCCGTAGCGCACGCTGCCTTCGCGGCGCGCCAGCTTGCCGGCGAATTCCCAGCGGTGGTCGGGGTTGTAGACGCCTTCCAGCGCCAGCACCTGGCTGCGCTGGTCGTAGTCGGCGACGTGGTCGCCGACCTGCGCCAGCGACGACACGTCGTACAGGTAGGTGAATTTGCCCAACAGCGCCCAGCGCGTGCTGTTGTACGGACGCCAGGCGAAGCCGGTGTTGGCTTCGATGAACTTGGCGCCGGCCAGCGCGTCGATGCGGTCCTTCGTGCGCGAGTAATTCAGCCGCGCGGCGACGCGGAAGCTGTCGTCGAACTTGTGCAGGAAGCGATGGGTGGTGACCCATTGCTCACGGCGCTCGGCGCCGGTATCGCGCCGCCACTCCAGCTTGCTCTGCCACTGGGTGTCCACCGAACTGCGGCCGCCGTTCAGGCTGACCGCGCGGCGGTCGACCTGGCCCAGGCCGAGATCGCCGTTGCTGCGGTCCAGGGTGGCGTTCTGCAAGGTGAAGCCCAGGTTCCAACCCTCGCCCGGATAGAAGTCCATGCCGAAGGTGTGGGCCAGCCCGGATTCGTTGGGCTGCTTGAGGAACTGGCTTTCGTTGAACAGGTTGACCTGGTTGGACAGGCGCCAGCGCTGGCCCAAGGTCCAGCCGCCGTTGATGCGGTCGCCGAACAGCGGGTCGTAATCGCTGCGGTCGGTGGAATAGGTGTAGGCGCCGTAGAGGCTATGGTCCGGGGTGAGGCGGTACTCGGCGTCGATCTTGGCCGCGTCGCCGCGATCGCCGGTGGTCAGCTCGGCGCCGACGCTGGAAAGGTTGCCGAACAGGTACTTGCCGCCCACGCTGAACGCATCGTTGCCGGCATAGCGGCCACCGTCGTCGTCCAGGGTGAGTTGGGCGGTGCCGAACAGCTCCAGCTGGGTGCCGATGCGCTGCTTGTATTGCAAGGCCGCCAGGGTGCCGACGGCGTCGCCGCTGGCGCGCTGCTCGTCCACGCGCCGCAGCTCGACCCCGAACGTGGCCGCATCGGTGATGCGCCACTCGCCGGTGAGCTGGGCCTGGGTCAGCGATTCCGCGCCGCGCTCGGCCACCGAGTAACGGCCGTACAGCAGGACGGAAGGCCCGAACTGCCCCTGGAACTCGGCGCCGCGCTCCTCGATGTCCTGTCCGCTGTCCAGCCGCGCGATCGAGTACCCCTTGCCCACGCGCCGCCACCAGGCCCCGGCCGACCAGTCGTGCTCGGTCCAGCCCAGTTCCTTGAAGTTGACGCGCGCTTCCACCGACTTGGCTTCGCCCTCGCGTGCGCCCAGGCCGGAGTTGATCTCGCTGAAGCTCAGGCCGCCGTTGTCGGAATAGAAGATCGGCGCGCTGCTGGATTCGGTCTGGGTGTGCTCCAGCTTGAGGTAGGTGCCGCGACCGGCCTGCAGGGTCAGATCGGCGCCCTTGAGCGTGTAGTCCTCGCCTTCGCGGTTTTCGTCGACGTAGGTCGCGCCCACCGCGACGTGTTCGCCGAACCAGTGCTTGCCGCGGAAGCCGGCGGTGAGGCCGTCGCTGTCGAAACCCTGCGGCACGAACTCGTAGTCCACCAGCAAGACCTGTGCGTAGCCGTCCAGCGGCGTGTCGCGGGTCAGGCTGCGCACGTTCTCGCGGGTGATCTGCGCCAGCGGGCGGCTCAGCAGCAGGCGGCCCTGCAGTTCGTCGATCTCGTAGTCGGCGCCGCGACTGAGTTCGACGCGGTTCTCGACTCGGCCGGTGTTGCCGTCGCGGATCTCCAGCACCACCTTGTCCGAACCCGGCAGCACGTCGGTGTGCTTGAGGTAGTACAAGCTGCCGCCGGTGCCCAGGAACTCGCTGTGCCCCGGTGCGCTTTGCGCCTGCGAGCCGAACGCGCGCAGCTCCGTGCCCGCCTCGCCCAGCGCGGTGCTGCGGCGGCTGCGCCAGGACACGGCGCCGCCGTACAGCGAACGGCTGTACTGGCTGTATTCGGTGCCGGTGATGCCGGTGTCGAAATTGCCCCACAGCGCCTGGTTCTTGTCCCAGTCCACACGCAGGTACAGCCGGCCCTGGGTATCGACGTCGCGGTAGGCCACCGAGTCGTCGCCGTAGACCGGGTAGTACTGGTCCGGGTCCAGGCGCCGGAACACGTCCTGCGGGTCGGCATCCCAGAAGCCGTCGAACAGGGCGCGCACTTCGCGCTCCTGCGTGTCGGCCTGGGCGGTAACCAGGTACTTGCCCTTGATCTTGCCCTTCAGATAGAACGCCAGCCGGCCTTCCAGCAGGAAGCCGTCGTCGAAGCGGTCGTCCGCGGCCAGCGGCTCGATCGAACCCGACACGCTGGTCTTGGACGCGGTCAGGTCGGCCAGCGCCACGGCGAACATGTAACGCCCGGTGACGTCGACATCCAGTTCCTGATGCGAGCTTTGCGAGCCGCGCGAAACCTCGACGTCGAAGCGGTGCCGCCCCACCGGCACCAGATACTCGGCCACCATCTTGCGTTCGAGATCGATCGGGTGGCTTTGGCCGTTGATCTTCAGCGCGTAGCCGTCGGCAATGCTGCGCCCCTGGATACGGATGCGCGAACCGTAGATGGCGATGTTCTGCCGGCGCAGGCTGTTTTCGCCGAAGATACCGTCGATCTGGCTGCGCTGTTCGGCCTCCTCCACGGTGAAGGACGTTCCGGCGCGCTTCTCGACCGAATCGCGCAGCAGGCGCGACCCGCGCTCGGCCTCTTCCGGCTTCACCAGTTGCAGGCGGCGCGGATAGGTTTCGTCGTAGGCGCCGTCGCTGCCGTGCGCGCGCACGATGTAGATCAGCTCGTCGCCGGCGCGCAGTTCCACGCCCGACGGCAGCGCGCCGTCCCATTCCACCTCCGACACCGCCGCCACCGGCAGCGCGACCTGGGCGATCGGCGTCACTAGGTCGGCGTCGGTGGCGCGGTAGATCAGCACCTCGGCACGCTGGATGAACGCCGCGTAGTTGTTGTACGCGTAGAACCGCACCGGCTTGACCACGCGCTGGCCGTCGTAGGCCAGCAGCGAGGGCGCCGAGATGTTGAACATGGGCTGGCCGAGGTTGGGATCCTCGGTGGCCCAGACCACGCCGCCGCCGGGCA